>NZ_CWKH01000001.1:1200000-2400000 GCF_001245615.1 Mycolicibacterium neworleansense | reverse complement strand
ATCACGGCACCGAGTACCGCGCCCGTCGCAAGTCGTGTTCGGGCTCTCGCCTGAGGCTGGGAGCTATCCCCGCGGTCGCGGTGAGCGCTCCGTTGACGATGCCGCAGATTAGTTTGCTTGCATCCTCGATATCGGTTGTCTGACGCCGGACTGGCGTCGCCACGATCAGCCATGACCCCCCTCGTTGTCGGCAATCTGCAAATCAAGATCATACGAGGGTGCCGCCCCCTTGTCGCTGCAACATAAATATCCGAAATCACCTTGTCAAGAGGGCTAAAGCGCGCATCGCCGAGGCGAGATGTGCGAAACCACCGCGCCGGAACGCCAAGCGGACAGCTAATTTTTGCGCATGAAGAGCAGGCATACGTAAGGCGTGATACTGCGCGACTATGCCATTTGCTGGCCGATCTGACGGCTCGCTTTCAAGTTTGCCGTGGTCGCGCCGCAGGGAGATTCGGGGCCGGCATCGATCGGGCCACCTCGGCGGTGGCTGGTTGCGTGCGAATCGACTGCCCGACACGACCCGCGCGGCTCGGCTCGTGCAACCAAAGTTGCCAGTCCCGGCCCATGTTGATCGCTCGGCCATTGATCGCGTGATCTCGGTGAACGTGTCCGCTCTGCAGGTGAAGGCTCTGCCCCATCCGATGTCGCAGGAAACATGGATACCCTGCGGCAGGGGTGCACGCCGACTCACGTTGGCATCCAGTGCAGCTACTCTTCGTGACGGCCCAGTCGGTGAACTGGAGTATCCACATGAGGCGCCAAATGTCCCTATTTACAACGCTGTTTGATGCCTGCGGCCGGATGGAAGATCCGGCCTACTTGTGGGATGCGCCACGTAGAGGCAAATAATCTGATCTTGACATCGATCGTTATCGTATGGTTCCTTCATCGTCACTCAGCAAATGCTCGAAGGCATCGCTGAATCTCGTTCGGGGGGGTGTGGGTTTGTCACACGGTCGAGGACATCGCGCAGCAGGCCGCGCGGCGGCGCTGGCCGCAGCGCTCGCAGTGGGTGGCACAGGTCTCGTGTCACTACCCTTGGCGGGCGCTGCGCCGCAGGTGATGCCGGATCGGTGGACACAGTTCGTCACCGATGACGGGTGGGTGGTCGATGTGAACACCACCAACGAGGTGATCGATCACATCGACAACCTTGCGGGCGCTTCGAATTCGTGGCAAGCCCGAGTCACGTTGCGTTCAGAGGCCCGTATCGGCGGGCAGGGCTCCTCGGTCATCCAGGACGCCCAGCTGGAATCCGGTTATTTCGTCGGGTGCCGCACCGATTCCTCGGCCGGTGTCGAAGTCGGTGGGGATCTCGGGCTCGACCTCAACCAGCAGGCAGGCGCCGGTGTCTACGGCGGCGGTTACGGCCAAGGCCAAGGTGGCGCCGGCGGTGGTGGCGGTGGTGGTGGCGGTTTCGCCGGCGCCCAAGGCAACGTCTCAGTTGGCGCCACCGAGCACATCGGCGGCTACATCCGGGTACTGCTGAAACCGGGCGGGCACGCTCAGGTGGCGATGGACCGGATCAGCCTGCGCAATATGCACGCGGTGTCGAACCTGCGGGAGCAGAACATCGTCGCCGACGGATGCGGGGGACAAGTGAAAATCCAGTCCTACACCACGATTCGGCTGCGCACCGACAACGGCAACGACACCCAAACCCTCTACGGCGAACCGAAAGACCTCTAGAACGTGACGCGTGTCAACAACTCATTCCTGCACCTGGCAATCGTATCGGTTGTGCCCATTCTGGCCCTGATGGCACCTGCGCTTGACCACTCGGGCGCAGCAGCGCCTGGGTCGTTGGCGGTGGCCGCTGCCGACCCCGCAGTCCCGCCCCCAGTGCCGGTACCAATTCCGCGGCCCATGCCCGCCGACCCGCCCCGGGTCAATCCGATTGGCGGAGCGCGGATCTCCTCCACCACGCCACAGGGGGAAACCGCAGGCCTGGAACAACCGCTCGCAGCACCGGCCGAACGCGGCGAGGCCACGGTACCGATGTGGGCCAAAGATGGCATCTTCGCACCAACCGCACATCCCAACCGTCAGATCCGTATCCACTTGCCCGATGAGTTGACGTAGCAGCCAGCGGCCTGGACACCTGGCGGGGGCGGTGTGTATGCCAGCGCGGATGTCGACTACGCAGTGAGGCCGCTGACCGGTGGCGGTATAGATGTCACGATCACCCGCAAAACAGTGTTCTCCGCCTCAACGATCCCGTTCGGGATCAAACTCCCGGGCGGCACGCATCTACGCCGAGGTGACAACGTGGTGCTCGTCGAAACCGACGCTGCGCCAGGACGACCCGCTGCGGTGATCGGCACGTTCAGCATCCCGGCCGCCCACGACACCAACCAGAAACCGCTGACGGTGGCCCCTGCGTTGGGACCCGGGTTTCCGCCTGGCCAGTCGAATCTGACCGTCGACCTCGGACCAGCCGACATCTTCGCGTTTCCGGTCACCATCACCCTGGCCTACCGGGCCTCCGATATCCCCACCACCGGGGCACCCACGCCGAACTGGACCGGCCTACCTGAGGGCGCACCCACCATCGCGGCCGCGACCGATGGTTCAGCGCAATGTCCGGGCGGGGTCAACGACTACCGCAGCCCTGACGGGCGCAGCGCTGAATTCACCGCTGGGTGTGTCACCCACCAACAATGCCTGGCCACCACGCCGACTCACACCTCGATGACCGCCTGCCACAACACGCTGCTGGCGCACCTGTCGGTGGCCTGCACTACCACGTTCGGCCAGGCCGGACCCGACTACGACGCCTGCACACGGGCTGCCGAAAATGTCGTCGCCACCGCCAAAACCACTATGGCCGGACCCGCGGAATAGCGGGGGATGAAATGGGTACTGACCGTCTGCCATCGTTGGTTGTGGGCTTGATCATGGCCGCCGCTGCGGTGGCGGTCTGCATCCTGACGATCTGCGTGACGTGGACTGCGGCCCGAGGCAAGCTGAACCGAAACCAGTGGACTGGCATACGAACGCCGACGACCATGCGCGCGATGCAGCCTGGGTAACAGGACACCGTGCGGCAGCGCGGAGCGCACCGGCCTACATTAGCCTCGCGCTCGGCATATGCGCGCTGACAGTCTGGGCATTCCTACAAGGCTGGACATTCGGTGTCCTTCTGATCGGCATCAGCGCACTGGTCGTGGTCCTGGCTGCGGTCATCGCCACCGCCATCGCGGCAAGCAGGGCCGCCAACGATCGATGACGACCGCGTCACGCTCAGTCATCGTCGCTGGGCCCAGACGCCAGGTGGGAAGGGCTGAGATTTGAGTTCGGCGCTCCAGAATCTCGCCGGCTGCAGGCATGGGCTTCGGGTTCTTTGCTGTGTGCGGGTTGTTGTCGCCGAATTCAATCGGGGGGCGCCATGCCTGCGTTTCGTAATCTCCACTGAGGGCGGCCCGCCAGGACCTACCTACCCGCAACCCGCCACTACAGGTCGCGTAGGTTCTTAGAGAATCAAATCCAGCCTACGCAGCATTCAACGAAAGCCATCATGTCCGAGGATCAGAACACAGACGTTCCACCGAATCACCTCTCCGTCGATCCCCGCAGCCCCTTCTATGACGAGGCGGTGCTCCTCCGCGACGTGGGTATTCGCTTCAACGGAGTCGAGAAATCCAATGTTCACGAATACGACGTGGCCGAGGGTTGGGTGCGTGTTGAAGTCCCTACCGCAAAGGATCGCCGCGGAAATCCGATGGTCGTCAAGCTCCGCGGCGCGGTCGAACCTTATTTCCGCCAGGCGAAATAGCGAACGCCCGTGGGTTACTGCGGCCGTCGTTTGAATAGCCGAACACGCTGACGCGCCTGCTGGTATTGCATGGGACAAGTACGCGCCGACGCAACGGTCCGAGCCTCACGCCTTGCCCGCGGTTCTGGCGCGGTCGATCCGCGAAGAAATTGACGATTTAGTTAAATCGGGTCTCCAAAAGCCCCAGATAACCCAGATGTGACCGGTACCGTTCCGCTCGTGAAAAGCCAAGCGGTCAGCCGCCGCATCAAGCTATCGATCGCCATCGCAGTAAGTTTCGCGTCCGTCGCGATGGTGGCACCAGGAAGCGCTCACGCCGATGAGGGGAGTTACCTAGCGGCGCTGGGGCCCCAACTCTTGCCCACGGCATCGTTGCTGGCCCTCGGACGCACCATCTGCGACAAGCTTCGCTACGGCGGTTCGACGCCAGAAAATGTCCTGATGTCATTTGAGTTGATCGGTTGGGGAAACCCTCAAATGGTGGATGCCGCCCAGCGTGAGCTGTGTCCCGACACGCTCGCACCTGCACCTGCACCTGCACCTGCACCTGCACCATAACGAAAAGGCGCGGCTGACTGGCAGAGACGCCTCACTCCAAGCCGGACAAGACCTTTCGTGCAGCTTCGAGCTCGGCTTCCAACGCGGCGACCTTCGCGGCCTGCTGGGCGCGTGCCTCCTCGATCACCTTGTCGATCGGGGTGGCCAGGTCATCATGCAGTTCTTTGGCGGCCCGGGAGACAGCGGCGGCCGCGACGGCGAGGTCACGAGCCAGGTAGGTGGTGCCCTGCTTGAGCTCGGCACGCCATTCGCCGTCGGCGGTGCCGGTTACGGTGAGGGTCAGCTCGATGGTCTTGGCTTTCTTGGCCGGCGCCTTTTTGGCCGGTGCCTTCCTCGGCGTCTCGTCGACAAGGGCTTCGGCGGCGGGTGCGGCGCTCTCGGGTGAGGCGGCCAAGTCGTCTGGGGCCTGGGCGTCTACAGTCATCGTCACGGCGAACTCCTTGTCGAACATCGCTTGCGCTGGGCGGGCTTGCGGTCGCAGGTATTAGAACACACGTTCGATGCCAGTGGTCAAGTCGACGCGCCAGCCGTGCTCACTTCGTCGAGTCGGCGGCCTCGTGGATTCGCGCTCCGATGACAGTGGTGTCCAGATGCTCGAGGAGGTCACGCGGATCGTCGAAAACGGCTTGTGCGCCGGCTTTTTCGAGTTCGCTGTCAGCGACGCCGCCGCAGCGTACCCCGATGAAGGGCACGCCGATGCGAGTAGCCGCTTCACCGTCCCATACCGCGTCGCCGACGAAGACGGCCCGGTCGGCGGGCACCCCGGCGCGTTCGAGGGCCACCTCGACGATGTCCGGGTCGGGCTTGGCGGTGTCGACGTCTTTCGACGACGTCGCTGCCGCGATGGCGTCGTCGCTGTCGAGAACCGTTCGGGTGATGGCGAGTTCGTCGTCCGGAGCGGAACTGGCGAGCACCACCCGCACCTCGTTCTCGGCGAGATGGTGTAGTAGTTCACGGGCGCGCGGGAGGCGCACGATCAGGTCGGCGCTGTCCTTGTACAGGTTGCTGTGCCGATCCTTGAGCCGTTGCTGCACAGCATCACTCGCGTCCCCGGACAGGTTGGCCACCAGGGTGCTGCCATCCATGCCGATACTGCGATGTATCCGCCAGGACTCCACGTCGATGTCCTCCTCGCGGAACGCACGCGCCCAGGCGTGCACATGAAGGTAGTTGGAATCGACGAGCGTGCCGTCGACATCGAACAGGACCGCGAAAGGCCTCGACATCTCTGCTCCAGGGTCGGGTGGACACCGTGCCGTGCACCACCGCGCGGTATACCCGCCTGTCCGAGGACGAAACGAATGATCGGCCGGGCGTTCAGTCCTCGAGACCGTATTCGTCGAACCAGTAGGCCAGTTTGCCGCGCCGGCTCACCGCGCGCATCCGGGCCTCGGCCGCGTGGCGGGTCTTGCTGGTGGTGACGATGAGCAGTTCGTCGCCGACGGCGATGCGGGTGTCCGGTAGCGGGACGAAGGTGCGGCCGTTGCGGATGATCAGGGTGATGACGGCCGGGTCGGGTAGCCGTAGTTCGAGGATCGTCACGTTGTGCAGCCGGGAGTGGGGCTGCACCGTCATGGTCAGCAGTTCGGCGTCGAGTACGTCCAGCGGCGCGGCCTCGACCTGGATCTCGCGGGTGATGTCGCGGGTGATCAGCCCCAGCGCGTTGGCCACGAAACGGATACTGGGGGCCTGGACCAGGGTGAAGATCACCACGAGGACGAACACGATGTTGAGCAGCCGATAGCTGTCGGGCACGCCGGCCACGATCGGGAATGTCGCCAGCACGATCGGCACCGCTCCGCGGAGTCCCGCCCACGACAGAAAGAGTTGTTCGCGCAACGAGATCCGGAATCCGGCCAGCGACAGCACCACCGACACCGGGCGGGCGATCAGCAGCAGCACCAGCCCGATGACGATCGCGGGGATGATGTCACCGCCCAGATCGTGCGGGTTCACCAGTAATCCGAGGAGTACGAACAACCCGATCTGGGCCAGCCAGCCCACCCCCTCGGCGAACGACCGGGTGGCCGACCTGTGCGGCAGTCCGGAGTTGGCGAGGACTACTGCCGACAGGTAGGCGGCGATGAAACCGCTCGCGTGGGCACTGCCCGCGGCGGCGAACGCGATGAAACCCAGCCCGAAGGTGGCGATCGGGTAGAGACCCGAGGCAGGCAGCGCGATACGGCGCAGGGCAAATGCTCCGGCGAATCCGACCGCCAGGCCAAGCATGGCACCGAGGATCAGTTCGTAGAGCAGATCGGTGATCGCCCCTTCGGGGTGGAAAACGAACGGCACCACGCTGAACGTCAGAACCAGGATGACCGCGGGCGCATCGTTGAAACCGGACTCTGCTTCCAGCAGCCCGGCCAGCCGGCGGGGCAAGGGCAGGATCCGCAGCACCGAGAACACCGCCGCAGCGTCGGTGGAGGAAACGATCGCGCCCAGCAACAGCGCGAGTTGCCAGTCCATACCCAGCAGCAGGTGAGCACCGACGGCGGTGATGGCGGTGCTGATCAACACACCGACAGTGGCCAGCACCGAGGCAGGCGCCAGTACGCCACGGATATCGGAGAAGCGTGTGGTCAAACCGCCTTCGACGAGCACGATCGCCAGCGCCGTGGTGCACACGTTGCGGGCCAGCTCGACGTTGTTGAAGTCCAGGCCGATCCCGTCGACGCCGAGCACCATGCCGACCAGCAGGAAGAACAGCAGGCTGGGGAACCCGATCCGGGTGGCCACGCGCGTGCCGATGATGCTCGCCAGCAGCACGATGCCGCCGGTCAGCAAGGTCAAATACAGCTGGTTCAGGCTCATCGAGAATCAGTTAATCAGGACGAAGGGCCGTGAGTGTGCTGTGCGAATAGGCGAAAATGGCTGAGTGGCGGAGCGGAACATGCGGGTAGTGGTTGCCGGAGCGGGCAATGTGGGCCGGTCCGTTGCGCGCGAGTTGCTCGAGAACGGCCACAAGGTCTTGCTGATCGAGCAGCTGCAACGCCGCTACGAGCCGCACACCGTGCCCGGCGCTGATTGGTTGCTGGCCGACGCGTGCGAACTCTCCGCAATGGAGGAGGCCGGCATCGAAACCGCTGACGTGCTCATCGCGGCCACCGGTGACGACAAGTCCAATCTTGTGGTCGGCTTGTTGGCCAAGTCGGAGTTCGGCGTGCCGCGGGTGGTTGCCCGCATCAATGACATCCGCAATCAGTGGTTGTTCGGCCAGGACTGGGGCATCGATGTCGCGGTGTCGACGCCCGGATCCCTGGTCGCCGGCATCGAGGGTGCGATCGACGTCGGGCACCTGGTGCGGTTGATGTCGCTGCGCGGGGGCCGGGTGGAGCTGACCAAACTCACGCTGCCGGAAGACAATCCGGTGGTGGGTCAGCGGGTGGACCGGCTGGATCTGCCGCTCGACACCGCGCTGGTCACCGTCGTTCGCGGCAACAAGGTCAGGTTGCCCAAGCCCGACGATGTGCTCGAAGCGGGGGACGAGCTGCTGTTCACCGCCAATCGCACCTCGGAGAATTCACTGCTGGCCGCCATCCATGGCGGGGAATTCCTCAGGGAAGTGGTGTCCGACGAGCCGTGACGCGTGGTGCTCGCGCGGCTAATTGACTGCCGGCGGGGGTTGGGGTTGGAAGGGTTGGTACCACCACCAGTGAGCGCGTTCTCCGGTCGGTCCGGGGCACGGTGTGACATCAGGTGGGGTTGAGGTCGGAGGGCGGGCCAACGACCCACCGTGCAATGGTCTGCCGGCGCTGTCGGTAACGACCAGCTGATCAGCGGGCCCGACGATCGTGATGAGGCGCCGGTGGTGCAGGCGATGGTGATATGGGCAGACGAGCACCAGGTTGTCCAGCTCGGTGGGCCCGCCATCTTCCCAATGCACGATGTGGTGGGCGTGCAGACCTCGGGTGGCCCCGCAACCGGGCACGGCACAGCAGCGGTCGCGATGCTCCAGGGCCCGGCGCAGCCGGCGGCTGATCTGTCGAGTGGTGCGTCCGGCGCCGATCACCTGCCCGTGCCGTTCGAACCAGGCTTCGTACGTGGCGTCGCACAGCAGCTCGCGTCGTTCGTCGTCGGTAAGCAGCGGACCCAGATGCAGTGCGGCGACCGGCTTGTCACCGTCGGTGTCGAGGTCGACATGCACGACCACCGTGGTGTGCTGCCCGTGCGGACGACGCGCCGCCTCAGCATCCCAGCCGGCCTTGACGACGCTCATGAAGGCATCCACACCGTTCGGAAACGGTGGTGCCTGCTCTGCGTCGCCACCATCGGACTCGGTGTCGTGATCGTGTTTCCAGTCGGCGACCAACCCCTCGTGATGGGCTTGGCGGGCCGCGTCGAACTTGGCTGCCTCCAACCGGGTCAACCGGATCCGGTAGGTGGTGTACTCGCCTTCATCAGTCTTGGTGATCGCACGTCCAGGATCGGGACCTGGCACAGGCTCGTGGTCTGGCGCGGGGCGTGGTTCGAGTTTGACCGCGGTACGCAACTGATCAACGGTGGCCACCGCCGCCAGCTCGGCATAGTGCTCATCGGATCCTTCGGCGGCTTTCTCGGCGATCACCCCGACCTGATCCAGCGACAGCCGGCCCTCCCGCATGCCTTCGGCGCAGCGGGGGAACTCCTCGAGCCGCCGCGCGATCGCCACCACAACCTCGGCGTTGCGCGGTGTCACGCCGGTCTTCCAAGCCACCAGTGCCTTCATCGAACGGGCACCGGTGGCACCGCACAACTCGTCATGATCCAGTTCAGCGACGATCTCGACGATGCGGCCATCAATCGCGTTGCGCTGACCGGTCAGCTCCGACAACTCGGCGAACAACACCTCAGTACGCTGCGCCGGGCTTTCCGCAACATCGAAAGTGGCTGCGGCCGAGGACATAACCACATCATGGCAGAGGGGTACGACAAGTTCTGGGTCAAGCTTTAGTGTGATGCCATGGACGCCGAAGACGCCGAACCGGAACGCCGGCTGGTCATCAGGGTCAACTCGAACGCCAAGATGTCACGCGGCAAGGCCGCGGCGCACGCCGTACATGCCGCGCTCAAGCTCTACGGCATCGAGTACCACCACCCGGTGATCGTGATCGGCGGTAAGCCCGACGAGATCCTGGCGCAGACGGTGCACGTGCGCGACGCCGGGCGCACCGAACTGGAACCCGGCACGCTGACCGCGGGGGCGAACTGGGAGTACAAGGACCGCGCCGACCCCGCCGAGGCGGACGAGTAGCCGCTATCCCGTTGCCGCCGCGCGTTGCCCGTGCTCCGGGAGTTCGGGCAGAGCCAGGCCCAGATGGTCGCGCAGCGTCGTGCCTTCGTAGTCGGTGCGGAACACACCGCGTTCCTGCAGCAGCGGGACGACGCGGTCGACGAAGGGGTCCAGCCCGCCCGGCGTGACGTGGGGAACCAGGATGAATCCGTCGCTGGCATCCGATTGCACGAGATGGTTGATGGATTCGGCGATCGTGGCCGCCGAGCCGACGAAGTTCTGCCGCCCGGTGACCTCGATGATGAGCTCGCGGGTGGTCAGGTTTTCCGCCTCGGCCTTGGCGCGCCATTCGTTGGCGACGGCGACCGGGTCGCGGTGGATGCGCACGCTGGCCCGTCCCTTGGCGATGGTGTTCTCACCCACCACGGGGTCGACGGCGGGCAGCGGTCCGTCCGGATCGTGATCGGAAAGGTCGCGGTTCCACAGCTGTTCGAGGAATTTGATCGCGGTGGCGGGGGAGACTTGGGCCAGTCGCACCTCGTGAGCCAGCTCGGCGGCTTCGTCGTCGGTGTCCCCGAGGACGAAGGTGGCTGCGGGCAGGATCAGCAACTGGTCATGGCGGCGGCCGTATTTGGCCAGGCGGCCCTTGACGTCGGCATAGAACTTCTGACCGTCTTCCAGCGTCCCGTATCGGGAGAAGATGGCATCGGCGCCTGCCGCGGCGAATTCGCGGCCGCGATCGGAATCCCCGGCCTGGAAGATCACCGGGCGTCCCTGTGGGCTGCGGGGCACGTTGAACCGGCCGCTGATATCGAAATGATCGTTGCGGTAGGTGAATTCACCGGCAGCTGGATCGGACAGGAACACGCCGCGGTCCTTGTCTGCGACGATCTCGTCACCGCGCCAGGAGTCGAACAGCGTGTGGGCGGCAGCCAGGAAGCTCTCGGCCCGCTCATAGCGCTGGTTCTCCGGCAGGAAGCCGCCGCGCCGGAAGTTCTCGCCGGTGAAGGCATCCCACGAGGTGACGACGTTCCAGGCGGCCCGGCCTTCGGAGAGGTGGTCCAGCGAGGCGAATTGCCGTGCCACCTCGTAGGGTTCGTTGAACGTGGAGTTGATGGTGCCGGTCAGTCCGAGCCGGTCGGTCACCGCGGCGAGTGCGGCCAGCACCGTGAAAGTGTCCGGGCGTCCCACCACGTCGAGGTCGTAGATCTGGCCGCCTTGTTCGCGTAGCCGCAGCCCTTCGGCCAGGAACAGGAAGTCGAACTTGCCGCGCTCGGCGGTCTGGGCGAAGTGGACGAACGAATCGAACTCGATGTGGCTGCCGGACTCGGGATCGCTCCACACCGTGGTGTTGTTGACCCCGGGGAAGTGTGCGGCCAGATGAATCTGCTTGACGGGCTTGCTCATGACGTTTCCTCGATGTCAGACGGTCGAGTAGCGGTTGGCGGGGCGTGTGAGGCCGAGCAGTCCGCGCAGGGTGGATGCTTCGTAGGTCTCGCGAAACAGGCCGCGGCGTTGCAGGTCGGGCACCAGTACGTCGGTGATCTGCTGTAGGTCGTGCGGCAGGGACGCCGGGCGCAGCCGGAAACCAGCGGCACCGGCGCTGTGCCAGGCCTGGAGCAGATCGGCCAGTTGCGCTGGGGTTCCGGCGAAAATCTCGGCGTCACTAAGGTATTCGGTTCCCGCGAGATCATCGAGGCGCTCGCGCCGTGCGCGTGCCGCGTCGGGCGTGTCTTCGAGGAACACCACCAGGTCGGCGAACACGCGTACTGGCGGGACGTTGGTGGGGCGCAGCGCGGCGATGGTGTCGACCAGGGCGGTGACCTCGTCGGCGGTGTGCGGGGTGACGAAGCCGACGTCGGTGCTGCCGGCGATCAGTTGGTAGGCAGGGTCGACGTGGCCGAGCGCGGCGACGAGGGGTTGCCCCTGCGGTGGCCGCGGGGTGATCGACGGTCCTTTCACAGAGAACGTCGCGCCCTCGAAATCGATGTAGTGCAGTTTGTTTCGATCGATGAACCGTCCGGTGGCCACATCGCGAATCTCGGCATCGTCCTCCCAGCTGTCCCACAACCGGCGCAGCACTTCCACGTAATCCGTGGCCTCGGCGAACAATTCGGTGGTGAGCGCGGCGCGTTCCTCGGGGAGTTCGCGCCGGCCGAAGTGGGCCGCGGCGTCCCGGCGGGAAGACACCTGGACCCGTACCCCGACCCGCCCGCTGCTCACGTAGTCGAGGGTGGCGATGGCCTTGGACGCGTGGAACGGCTCGGTGTGGGTGGTGACGACGGTCGGCACCAGGCCGATGTGACGGGTACGGGGTGCGACGCGGGACGCGATGAGCACGGCGTCGAGGCGGCCGCGGACCTGATCGGCGCGGTCATCGGGCCGGAACGGGTGATCGGACTGCAGGGTGAGTCCGTCTTCGATCGTGACGAAATCCAGCAGGCCGCGTTCGGCCTGGCTGACCAGATCGGTCCAATACCGCGGGGTGAGTGTTTCGGCGGGGCGGGCCAGCGGCTCACGCCAGGAGGCCGGGTGCCAGCCGGTGCCATCGAGTGCGACGGCGAGGTGCAGTGGGGTACCCATCGACGGTTCTCACTTTCGGTCGCGGTCTCTGGCGACAACGCGAGCTCACACCCGGGTAATCCCGGGTGTGAGCCGCTGCGAGTGTCCAACCCAGTCTGACCTGCCTGAAGAGATCGACGCAGGGTGATGCGAAAGTGCCCGCCGGGTCAGTTGGCGTGGCTCGGAACCCACGGCCTCATCCGAGGAATCCAGCGCGGCACATGTCGGCGGTAGTCCTCGTACTGCGCGCCGAACCGCCTCGTCAGGTGCGGCTCCTCCACAGCCGGGATCGCAATCGCGACGATCGTGCAGAACAGCGCGAACCAAGCGAACAACCAGGGTGAGGCCGTGGCGACGGCGGTACCGAGCTGAATGCAGAACACCGCGGTCATCATCGGATTCCGGACGTGGCGATACGGCCCGCGCAGCACGAGGTTGACCGGAGAGCCGATGGCCAATGTGCCTTCGCCGACGCGGTCGAACAGCACCACGGTCCAGATCAGAAACCACAGGCCGAGCGCGATCAGAAGCGCTCCCGTGACAGCGAGGAGCAGTCCGGACAGGGCGCTGAGGTCCGGGGCTTTCACTCCGGTCAGCCAGATGATCAGGCCCGGGATGAAGACCGTCATGGTGGCCGGGGCGATCAGCACCGAGATCGTGTGCCGCCACCAGAGTCGCCGTTTCGTCATGTCGAACTCCTTTCTTCAACTCATGTTGAAGAAAACGCTACGCTGCGACTTCCGCATAGGTCAACAGTTGTTGAACTAAACTTCGACGCATGTCAGAGTCCGGGCGCAGTGGCCGGTGGCGCACGGGCCAACAGAACAAGCAGCGCATCATCGATGCGGCGCGTGAACACTTCACACTTCACGGTTATGAACGCGCGACAGTGCGTGGGATTGCCGCCGATGCCGGCGTAGACGTCGCGATGGTCTACTACTTCTTCGGCAACAAAGAGGGGCTGTTCAACGCGTCGGTGCTCGACACACCTCAGCACCCCCTGCATCAGTTGGCGAATCTGCTCGACGAGGGGGTCGACGACATCGGCGCGCGCCTGGTCCGCGATTTCGTTCAGCGGTGGGACGAGGGCGGGTCCTTCGACCCGTTGCTGACGGTGTTCCGGTCGGCGGGAATTCAGCCGTTGGCGCGCAAGCTCTTACACGACTCGCTGGCCGGGCCGGTGGCCCAGCGGGTGTCGGCGGAGTTCTCTGTCGACAACGCTGAGCTGCGCGTGGAGTTGGTGACTGTGCACCTGGTCGGCCTGGCCTTCGCCCGCTACCAGCTCAAGATCGAACCGCTGGCCTCGGCCGGTATCGATGACCTGGTCGCCTGGATGGGGCCCACGGTGCAGCGGTATCTGACGGATCCGAATCCGTAGGCGGCTCAGGCGCTCTCGGGCTGTACAGAGGGCTCGGGCCGCAATCGTCCCCGTAGCACGGCTACGAACGGCCGTGGATCGGCGCGGCCGTCGCGTCGGAAGGGCATCGAGTCCTGAGACGCACTGATCCACTCCGAACGGGACATGTCATCGAGGTGTAGCCGGCGTGCGGCCCGGCGGGCGAGCAGATGCAGCAGCAGGGTGCCGGTGCGTCCATTTCCTTCGCGGAACGGATGGATCTGGTTGTAGTCGGCATAGATCCGGGCCAGTCGATAGGACAGCGTGCCGTCATCGATGTCGGCACCTTCCTCGGCGAGCCTGCCGATCTCGGCATGCAGTCCCTCCAGGGCGTGCGGAATGCGTGCACATGGACCGAAAGCGCTGTCACCCTTGCGGAGTTCGACGATCCGTGGCTCGCCTGCCCACGCGTACACGTCGCCGAACACGTGCTGATGCAGGGATCGAATGTTCAGATCCGCGTCCCGGGTGCGCAGGTGTACCTGCAAGATTCGGCCGGCGGTCGCCACGAATTCCAATTGCGCGAGCACTGTGGCATCCTGCACGCCGAAGTTGTTGCGCAACACCGACGTTCCTGGAATGAAGTACGGCCGGCGCCGGGCGAACACGCGCCGACGCGGTGGTGGGGCGGGGGCGGGGAGGTGCCGTCCGAGGTACTCCCCGAAGCTCTCGGTGCCGGTGAGCAACGCGGTCAGGGCGTCGACCTGCTCCTGGGTGGGCTTCCAGCCTTCCAGGCGTTCGGCGGCGATGGTCTGGGCGAGGGCGTGACGCGCGACCTCGTCGGGCTCGGCTACCACGTGGAGAACGTCGAGGTCGACGCCAGGTAGTCGAGTTTGCGTCGTACCCCGGTCAGTTCGCGGCCGATGCTGCGCAGGGCGGCGCGGTCCTGCGGTGAGAGTTCCGACAGTTCGACACGCTCGTCGAAGCCGTCGACGTCAACGGCGGAATTCCAGTGCGCACCCCGCACCCGCCACCGGATGCTGGACCCGATCGCGTGGCATTTCGCCAGCACCCGGGCGTCGTCGGCATCGAGGTAGCGGGTGCCGGCCGCCGCGGCGATCCTTTCGGCGGTGGGCAGCGCGTCTGAGCCGCAACTGAGTGCGGCCCAGCGTGCGATCCGGACCACCGGGTCGACGGCGGCGTGTTTGATGTCGACACCGCTGTCACCGCCGGCCAGCGCGCGCAGCCGGGACGGGACGTAGGCGCGAGCGAAGGTGGCGTCCTGCAGCATCGCGGCGAGCGCGGGCGGTTGCGCTCTCGCGGCGATACCGGCCTGGTCGCGCAGGTCGGGTCCGTCGCCGAGAGCAACGGCGTCGGCCAGCAGGCCGATCATCACCACCCCCCGATCAGCGGCTGGGTCGGCGGCCCAGCGTCCGATGCCGACCGCCCAGTCCTGGGCGGTGCGGTTGAACCGGATCCGCGAGGCGACCGCGCCGTTGTCGTCGGCGCGGAACCCGCAACACGCCAACAGGTCATGGACGTGCGCAGCCTGGGCCAGGGCAGACTCCGCGGTGACGTCGGTGCCGCGGACCACCAGCGTTTCCAGGTCCGATCCGGGGAGTGCGTCACCGCGGCCGACGCTGCCCGAGGCGTACCAGGCGATGCCGGGGGACACCAGCCGTGCCGCGGTCGACAGCGCGGCGCGGGCCACTGCCGACCATGCCTCCGCAACCGAGGCGGCCCCGACGCGGGTGTCGATCACCGTCTTCACCGCATCGTGGGCTGCGGCAGCGGCCGTCACCAGCTCGCTCTCGCCGGCCGCCGACGCCAGGCGCCGGTGGGCATCGTCCAACGGAGCCACAACCATGTCGGCGATTGTGACAGGCAAAGGGTCCGGTGAGGTTTCGGCAACGCAATGCTTACCGCTGGCTACATGAACGAAACACGCGGGTGACAGCTCGGACACGCCGGCACGCTTATCTATCAAGTGACAGTTAAGGAGCCGGCGGCACCGCCCCCGAACCTGAGAGAAAACGCCTATGACCAGCAGCGCGACCGAGAGCCCGCGAGATGTGGCCGGCCGTTTCGGCGACCATGACGACCTGGCCGAGTTTGGTTATGACCAGCAGTTGCACCGTCGGCTCGGCAAGTTCGAGTCGTTCGCCGCGGGCTTTTCGTTCGTGTCCATTCTGACCACGATCTTCCAGTTGTTCGGCCTCGGGTTCGGCTTCGGCGGTCCCGCCTTCTTCTGGACCTGGCCTGCGGTGTTCCTCGGCCAGTTCCTCGTCGCTCTGTGTTTCGCGGAGCTGGCGGCGCGCTATCCGATCTCAGGGGCCATCTATCAGTGGTCCCGGCGGATGGGCGGCGAGGTGGTCGGCTGGTTCGGCGGCTGGTTCATGATCCTGGCGCAGATCGTCACCGCCTCGGCCGCGGCGATCGCGTTGCAGGTGGTGCTGCCGTCGATCTGGTCCGGATTCCAGGTGATCGGGGAGGACCCGGCTCTGACCTCACCGAGTGGCGCCGCCAACGCCGTGCTGCTCGGCACGGTATTGCTGGTGCTCACCACCACGATCAATTGCCTTGGTGTCAAATGGATGTCACGCGTCAACAGTGCCGGGGTGATCTGTGAGATCGTCGGCGTCATCGCTGTCATCGGCGTGTTCTTCACCCATGCCCAGCGCGGACCGCAGGTTGTGTTCGACACCGGCCACGCCGGCGGCCAGCCCGGCTACATCTGGGCCTGGATCATGTCGGGCCTGATGGCCGCCTACGTCATGGTCGGTTTCGGCTCGGCCGGCGAACTCGCCGAGGAGACCCGCAACCCGCGTCGCGTCGCGCCCCGCACCATCCGGTTGGCCCTTTCGGTTTCAGCGCTCGGCGGTGGGCTGATGATTCTGGGGGCCCTGATGGCGGCACCGAGCCTGACCGACGGACGCCTGGCCACCGAGGGTCTGCCCTATGTTCTCGACACCGTGTTGTCCTCACCGTGGGGCACAGTGCTACTGATCGATGTCTCCATCGCGATCACGATCTGCACCTTGGCAATTCAGACCGCGGCCTCACGGTTGATGTTCTCGATGGCCCGCGACGGGCGCCTGCCGGCCTCCTCGATCCTGTCCCGGGTCAACAGCCACACCGGCACACCGATCTGGCCGTCGGTGCTCATCGGCCTGCTGTGTATCGGGGTGCTTCTGGTCAATGTCGGCAACTCGGCCATCTTCGCCACCCTGGCCAGCGTCTGCATCATCCTTATCTACCTGGCTTATCTGTTGGTCACCGCACCGCTGCTGTATCGACGGCTCAAAGGCTGGCCCGCCCAGCGTAACCAGGTCGACGCCGAAGGCCTGCCGCTGTTCTCACTCGGCAAGTTCGGCATCGCGGTGAACGTCCTGGCGGTGCTCTACGGCGCCGTGATGATCGTCAATCTGGGCTGGCCGCGGGCCGAGATCTTCAACCCCACCGGGGAACTGCCGATCCTGCAGTGGGCCGGACCCTTGAGCATCGCCGCCGCGGTGGTCCTTGGCGCCCTGTGCTTCCCCCGCGGAAAGACCCACCCGAACCCCGTCACGATCGGAGCTTGAGAATGACCACTGCGACGACCGCCGGCGCTCGCGACCATGCCCGCGCCCAGGCCGGCGCCATCACCGACTCGATGCCCGTCGTGCCGGCCTCTCGCTGGCCGACCCCGCCGCAGGGCGTGGCTCCCGAGCAGTTGACCTGGGCCGAAACGGTTCCCGGTGGCCGCTACACCAACAAGGTGCTGGCGCGCGGCACCCGGTTGCGGCTGCGCGATCTGGACGGCACCGCGTGCGCACATCTGCTGTTGTGGCGGGCGGACGCGCCCTGGGAGCGGCTCAACGTCGCCGACACCGTGAAAGTGCCCTGGCAGGCCTATCTTTCGGCGGGCCACCCGCTGCTGAGTGACCAGGGCCGGGTGCTGGCCACCCTGGTGTCGGACACCTCCGGCCACCACGACGCCCTGTGCGGCACCACCACGCGGTCCGGTAACACGGCCAAATACGGTGCGGGCGACGTGGAGTCACCCAGTCCCGCCGGGCGCGAGCTGCTCGCCCTGGCCGCCCTCAAGAACGGCCTGACCCGGCGCGATGTGGCACCCAGCCTGTCGTTCTTCCACGGAGTGCGCGTGGACGCCGACGGCGCGCTGGTGTCGACCGGGTCTGCCGGTGCCGGCACGACCGTCGAACTGATCACCCACCTGCCGCTGATCGTGGCCGTCGCCAACACCGCACACCCGCTGGACCCGGCTACCCGGTTCACCGTCGGCTCGCTCGAAGTGCTGGCCTGGTCGGCACCCGGTGACCTGGCCGAGATCGGTAGGACGATCGGTGACCGTGACCCCGAATACCAACGTGCCTACCTGAATTCCGAAGACGTCTGGAGTGCCCGATGACCATCACCGCCGCCCACACCATCGTCGACGAAATCGTCGCACCCCGCGCCCCGTGGTCGAAGGTCGTGCGAGCCGGTGACGTGCTCACCATCGTGGACCTGCACGGGAATCAGGCCGTGGACACTCTGTTCTACGGGGCATCCGATCACGGCGTGCGTTACAGCGCCCCGGCCACCATAGCGGCGCAGGGAAACATCTTCCTGACCACCGGAACGGTGCTGCGCGACAGTGACGGTGAGCCGATGCTCACCATCGTCGACGACGAGGTCGGCAATCACGACACGCTCGGCGGCGCCTGCTCACAGGAATCCAACACGCTGCGCTACGGGCACCACACCAAGCATCAGCACGCATGCGTCGAGAACTTCATCGGCGAGGGTGCCCGGTGGGGGCTGACCAAGGCCGACATCGTCAGCAACATCAACTTCTTCATGAACGTGCCGGTGGATCCGGACGGTGCGCTGGGGATCGTCGACGGCTTGTCCGCCCCGGGCAAGACCGTGTCGCTGCGTGCCGAGATCGACACCCTGGTGCTGGTGTCGAACTGCCCGCAGATCAACAACCCGTGCAACGGGTTTGATCCGACCGCGGTGCGAATGGTCGTGACGCGCCCATGAGCACCATGGAGGTGATCCGACCGGGTATGGCCACCACCGTCCAGGATTGGCCTGGGCGGACCGGGTACTGGCAGATCGGGGTGCCGCCCTCGGGGCCGATGGACGACGTGTCTTTCCGGTTGGCCAACGTCGCGGTGGGCAACCCGGAGGGCGCGCCCGCGCTGGAGGCCACAATGGGCGGACCGGCTTTGCGGTTTGACACTGACACCTGGGTATGTGTCACCGGCGCGCCCGCCCCGGTGAGCGTCGACGGAACACGCGTGGCGCAGTGGGTACCGGTTCGTGTCGAGGCCGGTCAGGTCCTCGACGTGGGGTTGGTCGACGGCCCGGGCCTGCGGATCTACATCGCAATCGAGGGCGGGCTGCAAGCCGACGAATACCTGGGTAGCGCATCGACATTCACCCTCGGCCGGTTCGGCGGCCACGAGGGCCGCGCGCTGACGGTGGGGGACAAGCTGGAAACCAGCGATGCCGTGCGCGGTGTCCGTCGGCGCATCCTGTTCGAAGAGCAGCCGGCCATCGGCAGCCACTGGCACATCGCAGTCACCGTCGGCCCGCACTCGGCGCCGGAGTTCTTCACGCGCAACGACATAGACACACTGCTCAACCACGATTACGAGGTGCACTTCAACTCCGACCGCACAGGTGTCCGGTTGATCGGGCCGAAGCCCGAATGGGCCCGCCCCGACGGCGGGGAAGCCGGACTGCACCCGTCGAACATTCACGACAACGCCTATTCGGTGGGTTCGCTCGACTTCACCGGGGACACCCCGATCCTGCTGGGTCCGGACGGCCCCAGCCTCGGCGGCTTCGTCTGCCCGGTCACCGTCACCGCGGCCGACCGCTGGAAACTCGGACAACTCGCCCCCGGCGCCACCATCCGGTTCGTCCCGGTCAAGGCCTCGGCGGCACCCCCGCCCGCGACCGTCGGACCGGCCCGGCGCGCCTCGATCTCTGCGGTGTTCTCCGCCGGCGGCGATGAGGACTACGGAATCATCGGCGGCACAACCTCATCGGACGGCAGCACGGCCGTCACTTATCGGCGGATCGGGGATGACAACGTCCTGGTCGAGTACGGTGAGATGCGGCTGGACCTGGCGCTGCGGGCGCGTGCGCACGCACTGCACCACGCGCTGGAACAGCATCGGCCGGACGGACTGATCGATCTCACTCCCGGCATCCGTTCGCTACAGGTCAAGGTCGACCCGGCCCGGCTCCCGCAGTCGAGGTTGGTGCCGCTGCTGGCCGAACTCGAAGCCTCGTTGCCCGCCGCGCAGGACCTCGTGGTGCCCAGTCGCACCGTGCGGTTGCCGCTGAGCTGGGATGACCCCTCGACCCGGGAGGCGATCGAACGCTACATGCACGGCGTGCGCGCCGACGCACCCTGGTGCCCGTGGAACATCGAGTTCATCCGGCGGATGAACGGCCTGGCCTCGGTCGATGATGTGCACCGAATCGTCTATGACGCCGAGTATCTGGTGCTGGGCCTCGGCGATGTGTATCTGGGGGCTCCGGTCGCGACACCGCTGGACCCACGTCATCGTCTGGTCACCACCAAGTACAACCCGGCGCGGACCTGGACGCCGGAGAACGCCGTCGGAATCGGTGGGGCATACCTGTGCGTCTACGGGATGGAGGGGCCGGGCGGCTACCAGTTCGTCGGCCGGACCACACAGATCTGGAACCACCGTCACCCCCTGGTCGCGCAAGGCTTCGATCCCGAACACCCATGGCTGTTACGGTTTTTCGATCGCATCCAGTGGTACCCGGTATCCGCTGACGAGCTGCTGGACCTGCGCGCCGATATGGCCGCCGGACGCGGCGTCGTCGAGATCGCCGACGGTACCTTCTCGCTGGCCGAGCACGAGCAGTTCCTGGCCGCCAACGCCGATGACATCGCCGCGACCCGCACGGCGATGGAGGCGGCACGGGCCGAGGAACGCGAGCGTTGGGCGGCGGCAGGAGAATTCGCACGAAAGGAGTCCGCGTGACTCGCATTGCCGAGATCTACCGCAAGATCGCCGAAGCCGGACGCGACGAGGTATTCATCCACCTTCGTCCGCAGGCGGAGGTCGAAGCCGATCACCGTGCGGCGCTGGCGGGTGACGGGCCGTTGGCCGGATTGGTGCTGGCGGTCAAGGACAACGTCGATGTCGCAGGAGTGCCGACCACTGCGGCATGCCCAGATTTCAGTTATATTCCCGATGCCGACGCACCGGCGGTCGCCGCTCTCAAGGCCGCCGGTGTTGTCGTCATCGGGAAGACCAATCTCGACCAGTTCGCCACCGGCTTGGTCGGCACCCGCAGTCCCTATGGCGCCGTGCGGGATTCCCGCCGGCCCGACTACATTTCCGGCGGGTCGAGTTCCGGATCGGCGGTTGCCGTGGCACTCGGATTCGCCGACATCGCGATCGGCACCGACACCGCCGGGTCGGGTCGTGTGCCGGCCGGGCTGCAGGGAATCGTCGGGATCAAGCCCACCATTGGCCTGGTCTCCACCGAGGGTGTGGTTCCGGCCTGTGCCAGTTATGACTGTGTGACGATTTTTGCCGCGGATCTGGTCACCGCGGAGTCTGCGATGGCCGTGATGAGTGCCGCTGCGCCGCAACGCCAGTGGCCGGCCGATGTTCGCTTCGCCGCACCGGTGACTCCCAGAATCGGAATCCCGGATTCGTTGGCGGGTCTCGACGACGCCTGGCGGACAGCCTTCGAGGCCGCCGTGCGCCAGGCCAACGATGCCGGATTCGATACGGTGCCGATCCCGATGGACGACTTCTTCGCGGCGGCCGGCCTGCTCTACAACGGCGCACTCGTGGCCGAAAGGTGGGATGCGGTAGGGGAGTTCATCAGCACCGCCGGCCCTGATGCGAAGCTGGACCCGACCGTGGCCGCGATCGTCACCGCTGCCGGGACCTACTCGGCGGCCGATCTGCTGCGTGATCGCAGGCGGGTCGAGGAGTTACGGCGCGCAGCGCTGACGCAGCTCGAGGGCTGTCACGCGCTCATGGTCCCGACCGCCCCCGAGCATCCGCGCATGGACGAGGTCGCGGCCGACCCTGTCGCGGTGAACTCGCGGATGGGCCGCTACACCAACTTCTGCAACCTCTTCGACATGTGCGCCATCGCGGTTCCCGCGGGAATGACTTCTGACGGTGCGCAGTTCGGAATCACCCTGCTCGCAACGGCATTTCACGACGGCGTCATCGCGGAACTGGCGGCGCGATTCTTGGATGTTCCGTCGGCCGAGACCTGGCCTGAATCCGGCGGTGCGCCGCTGACCGAACTCGCGGTGTTCGGAGCGCATCTGCGTGGCCAGCCGTTGGAGCATCAGCTCACCGGTCGGGGTGCCCGTTGGGCCGGCCCGATCACCACGGCCCCGCACTACCGCCTCTACGCTCTCGACACGGTTCCGCCCAAGCCGGGCCTGACCCGCGTCGACGAGGGCGGGGCGCCGATCGTGGGTGAGCGGTGGCTGTTGTCGCCGGGCGCGCTCGGAGAGTTCCTCGCTGAGTTGCCGGCGCCGATGCTGCTCGGGAAGGTGGAACTCGACGACGGCCGCTGGATCACCGGTTTCGGTTGTGACCACATCGCTCCCACGCAAGGCCGTGACATCACCGGGTACCGGGGCTGGTTGGCTGCGATGGCGTGAGCGCCTGATTCACCCACCGGGGACGATCAGCGAGACCATGGTCTCGAGCTGGCGGGCCATCTGCCGGTAGCTCATCGCGCCCGTTTGAGCCTGCAGGAGGGCGCCCCAGAACACCGATTCCAAGGTGGCGAGTACCTCCGGCCAGGCTCCGCCACCCAAAGCCGTCGAGATCCGGCGGTTGACCTCGGCGGCGATCCGTGACCGGACATCTTCGACCATCTCGTCGTCGGTGCTCACCAGCGCATGGGTGCAGGCGCGGGCCAGCCGGGGCTCATCGGCCATCAACAGCGTCAGCGCGGTGAGCTGCTCGGTGACCCGGCTGGTGGTGCTGGCAGCGGGGTCGATGTCCAGCGGCAGCTGAATCACCCGGTCCAGGTACAGCTCGGCGAACACCACCTCGATCGATGGGAAATGTGCGTAGAGCGCTGCGGGCGCCATCTTCGCGCGCGCCGCCAATGCCGGTACCGAGACGTCGCTGTGCGCATCGAGAAGTTGCGTCGCCGCGCCGAAGACACGGCGCTGTGTGCGGATGCGCTGACCCTGTGCGTCATGGAGGCGGGTGACCGTAGCCACCGCTGGCCTGGACATGTGTCCAAGATATAGACCCGAGCGCGGATTGGCAATCACCAACTGAAATACCATGTATCAACACATTTTCAGCACGGATGTTCGTGCAGTTCGACCCTCGACGAGGGCGTGTACGAGATTTCCGGCTCGCTAAATCGGACAGGTGTCCAGTAGGATCTGCCCAGATCTGAAAGGGAAGTTCGATGGCTTACGTGATCACGCAGAACTGCTGCAAGGACGCCAGCTGCGTTCCGGTGTGTCCGGTGGACTGCATCCGTCCGGCGGAGGGCGGGCTGGATTCGGCCTCGGCCGAGATGCTCTACATCGACCCGGAATCGTGCATCGACTGTGGGGCGTGCTTCGAGGAGTGCCCGGTCGGCGCAATCCACTACGAAGAGGATCTGCCGGGCGAACTGCAGCGGTTCAAGGACCTCAACGCCGCCTACTTCGAGCGCCATCCACTTGAGCCGGTGACCGCATCCGCGCCGGCCTCCCGGTCGCGGGTCGACGCCGGATCGCTTCGGGTTGCGATCGTCGGATCGGGGCCGGCCGCCTGCTACGCCGCCGCCGAGCTGATCGATGTCGACGGAGTGGAGATCAACTTGTTCGAGCGGCTGCCTACGCCGTTCGGGCTGATCCGGGCGGGCGTGGCACCCGATCACCAACACACCAAGTCGGTGGTCGACATCTTCGAGCGGGCGTTCACCAACCCGCGGTTCGCCAGCCATTTCAACGTCGAGGTCGGGCGCACCGTCAATCACGATGAGCTGCTGGCCCATCACCATGCGGTCATCTATGCGGTGGGGGCGGCCACCAGCCGACGACTCGGAGTCGACGGCGAGGATCTGATGGGTCACCACGCCGCGGCAGAGTTCGTCGGTTGGTACAACGGTCACCCTGACCACGCCGGCCACCGGTTCGACCTGACCGGTGAGCGGGCGGTCATCGTCGGCAACGGCAACGTGGCCCTTGATGTCGCCCGGGTGCTGTTGATGGACCGGGCGGCGCTGGCCGCCACCGATATCGCCCAGCACACGCTTGATGCGTTGGCCGGCAGCGCAATCCGGGAAGTGGTGATCCTGGCTCGGCGCGATATCGGCCACGCGGCGTTCTCGGCGGGGGAGTTCCTGGCCCTTGGTCATCTCGACGGTGTCGACGTCATCGTCGACCCCGCGGATCTTCCTCCCGATGACGAGCACGATGACATCGAGACCTCGTTCAAGCTCGCCATCGCCCGCGAGTATGCCCAGCGCACACCGACGCTCGGGAACAAGCGGGTGGTGTTCCGCTTCGGCACCACGCCGGTCGCGATCCTGGGCACCGACCGCGCCGAAGGGCTGGCGGTCCGCAGTGATTCGCATGGCACCGAGGTGATCGAGACGCCGTTGATCCTGCGATCGATCGGATACCGCGGCCTACCGGTCGCCGGGCTGCCCTACGACGAGGACTCGGGCACCGTCCCCAACGAGTCTGGTCGCGTCGTCCCCGGTACCTATGTGACCGGGTGGATCAAACGCGGGCCCCGCGGGGTGATCGGTACCAACCGCCTGTGCGCCGAGCAGACCGTGGCGCAGTTGTGGGCGGATTTCGACGCCGGCCTGCTGAACCGTGACGTCGAGGGCCGGGAGTCGCTCGATGCGTTGTTGGCCAGTAGGGGAGCCGAGCCCGTCGGCTGGCCGGGGTGGCGCGCGATCGATGCCGCCGAACGGGACCGTGGTGTGCAGGCCGCCCGGCCGCGGGTGAAGTTCGTGTCGATCGAGGAGATGCTCAGCGCGGGCCTGCGCGGCTGAGTTCGGCTTCGCTCTGCGGATCGGGATCGCGGGGGGTGCGGGTCGCCAGGATCGATCCGAGCAGGATCAGTGCCAGTCCGGCGACGTTGTAGACGGTCAGCGGTTCACCGAGCACGATGACGCCGGCGGCCAGGGCAATGGCGGGGTTGACGTAGGTGAAGACCAGCGCCCGCGCGCCCCCGACTTCGCGGATGAGCGCGAAGAACACCACGAAGGCCAGCGCCGTGCAGATCACGGCGAGCGCGGCCAGGGCGATCAGCACGCGCCGCGACGGCATGTGGTCGGGCCAGGTCAGCGCGGCGGGAGTGGCGTAGATGAGCGCCGCGACCGTCAGACACGCCGCGGTCAGCGGAAGCGTCGGCACCTCACCCAGATAACGTGCTGCGATCAGCGGAGCGATCGCGTAACACGTTGCCACCAAGAGCACTTCGGCAATCGGCCAGCCGTGCCCACCGGCGAGCCCGGGTCCGGCCAGCACCGCCACGCCGGCCAGACCGATGCCGAGTCCGGTGACCCGCTTGGCGCTCAACCGTTCTCCACCGGTGAGCCGGTCGAGCACCGCGGCGATGATCGGTGCGGTCGCGATCAGCAGGCCCGTCAAGGAACTGCTCAGGTGGCGTTCGGCGTCCGTGAGCAGGAACCACGCCGCGATGATCTCGAAGAATGCGAAGGCCAGTACGGGCCGCCAGTGCCGCAGCACCGGCGCCCAGGCGGCGCGCGACATCACCAGTGGGAGGAGCACAGCGGCACCCACGGCCGTGCGGGCCAGGACCAGCACGGGTACCGAGACGCCTTCGACCGCGATCTTGATCAGCAGGTACGGGATGCCCCAGATGATGCTCATGGCGCCCAGCAGCAACCAGCCCCGCACACTCACCCGGTCCAGACTACGGATTGCAGGACGTCGGCGTGGCAGTGTCAGGGCGCGATCAGATCCAGCGCGATGTCGACGAGCATGTCCTCCTGGCCGCCGACCATGCCGCGGCGGCCGGCCTCCTCGAGCAGCGAGCGTGCATCGACGCCGTAGCGCTCCGCCGCGGCTTCCGCGTGGCGCAGGAAGCTCGAGTACACCCCCGCGTATCCGAGAGTGAGAGTTTCGCGGTCCACCCGGACCGGCCGGTCCTGCATGGGGCGCACGATGTCGTCGGCAGCGTCTTGGAGGGCATGCAGGTCGCAGCTGTGGCGCCAGCCCAGTTTGTCGGAAGCCGCGATGAACACCTCAAGCGGGGCGTTGCCGGCGCCGGCGCCCATGCCGGTCAGGGACGCGTCGACCCGACTGGCACCGTGCTCGACGGCAACGATCGAATTGGCCACGCCCAGAGACAGATTGTGATGGGCGTGAATGCCGATTTCGGTGGTGGGGGACAGGACTTCACGGAGCGCGCCGACTCGGTCGGCGACATCCCGCATGGTCATGGCGCCACCGGAGTCGACGACGTAAACACATGTGGCTCCGTAACTCTCCATCAGTTGGGCCTGCCCTGCCAGCTCCGCTGGAGTGGCCATGTGGCTCATCATCAGGAAGCCGACTGTGTCCATGCCGAGATCCCGGGCGGCAGCGATGTGCTGGGCCGAGATGTCGGCTTCGGTGCAATGGGTGGCGACGCGCACGACTGTGGCGCCGGCGCGGTGCGCGTCCTTGAGGTTGTGCACGCTGCCGATGCCAGGCAACAGCAGCGTCGCAACCTGGGCGTTGCGGACGGTCCCGGCGACAGCTTCGATCCACTCCAGGTCGGTGTGCGCCCCGAAGCCGTAGATACAGCTCGATCCACCGAGGCCATCGCCATGGGCGACCTCGATCGATTCCACCCCGGCGGTGTCGAGCGCAGCGGCGATGGTGGTCACCTGGTCGAGGCTGTACTGGTGGAGTACCGCGTGCATGCCGTCACGCAGCGTGACGTCGCTGACGTACAAGTCGTGAATCATGATTGCGTGATGGCGCTTTCGGAGGCGGCGATGTGCTCGGCCGTTGTTTTTGCGGCCGAGGTCATGATGTCGAGGTTGCCTGCATAGGCGGGCAGGTAATGCGCGGCGCCGGTGACTTCGAGCATCACGGTCACCCGCGTACCGGTGAACTCACCGGTCTCCGGGATATGGAGAGGCCGTGCCGCACTGAACGTCTCGAACTGCACCCGCTGCTTGAGCCGGTATCCCGGCACATAGCTGCCGACCCGCTCGGCCACCGCCGCGATGTCCGTCTCGATCGTGTGCCGATCGGCGCCGCCGTCGACGAGGCAGTAGACGGTGTTGCGCATCAGGATCGGCGGGTCCGCCGGGTTGAGAACCATCACCGCCTTGCTTCGCTGCGCGCCACCGACGATTTGCAGCGCGGCGGAAGTGGTTTCGATGAACTCATCGATATTGGCACGGGTGCCGGGGCCTGCTGACCGCGACGAGATGGACGAGATGATCTCGGCATACGACACCATGCCCGATTGCGCGACGGCCGCGACGATCGGCACGGTGGCCTGACCGCCACAGGTCACCATGTTGAGGTTGGGAGCCTCGAGATGGTCTTCGAGATTCACGACCGGCACGCAGTACGGGCCGAGGGCGGCCGGCGTGAGATCGATCATCCGAACCCCGTGTTCAGCCAGCCTGGCCCAGTTCACGCGGTGCGCTCCGGCTGAGGTGGCGTCGAAAACCAGTTTGACGTCGCTGAATTCGGGCATCGCGATCAGTCCATCGATACCGTCGGCCGTGGTCGAAACCCCGAGGCGGGCGGCGCGCGCCAGACCGTCGGACTGCGCGTCGATGCCGGCCACAGCGGCCACAGCCAGTGGCCCGTCGCTGCGCAGGATCTTGATCATCAGATCCGTGCCGATGTTGCCCGAGCCGATGATGGCAACTGGATAGCGGCTCATCGCCGGTCCTGGTTGTTGACCAGGCGACGAGCCGCCTCGATGAGATTTTGAGCGTGCAGCTCGAAGAGCGCGATCAGATCCACCGAGTCGCCACCGATCTCCCTGGCGATGAACAGGCCGTCGGCGCCGGCGATCGCATAGGTCGCCAGGTGGTGGACGTCGGCGTCGCTGAGTTCGGGTGTCCAGTCCCGAATCGTGTCGGACAACTGGCGGAACGCCTCGGCGCGCGCTTGGAGGAACATCGCCCTGGCGCGGGGTTCGACCGGACGTCGCTCAAGGGCCAGCATCAGACCCAATCGGATGAAGTCGGGGGAGTCCAGCAACGCCTTGGCCACCTGCGTCCCCACGCTCACCGCACGATCGTCGGTGGACCCTTCGGTCGGCACCTGCCAGGCCGCCAGCCAGGTTCCGAAGCTGCGCTCGATCACCGCCGCGATCAGGTCGTCCTTGTCGGTGAAGTGCCAGTAGATCGAGCTGGCCGGCAACCCGCACTTCTTGCTCACCAGCGCGATGCTGGTGCCTTCGTAACCGCGCTCGGCGGCGATCTCGGTGGCGGCGTCGAGGATCCGTTCCCGCGACTGCTCACCGTCGAGGCGGCGACGGCGCGGCTTGGGCTGCTCATCAGCGGGCATCTGGGACTCCCGTCCGGTTCGGTCTTGACTCTGTAGTGATCACTACATTACCGTAGCGATCACTACAGGACAACCCTCGATGACGAGAGAGGCCACCGTGACCGCAGACTTCTACGACGTGGCGGTGATCGGCTACGGGCCCACGGGTGCCACCGCCGCCAATCTGCTCGGCCAGCTCGGCCTGAAAGTGCTTGTCATAGAGCGCGATCCAGATGTGTACGCCAGGGCCCGGGCTATCAGCACCGACGAGGAGGTCATGCGCATCTGGCAGTCGGTCGGCCTGGCCGACCGACTGCAACAGGACATGCTGCCCGACCGCCCCGTGGCATTCGTCGACGCCGCCGGAGTGCCCTTCATCGAAACAACGATCGCCGCAAGAGGTTCGGGCCACCCGCCCCAGCAGTTCCTCTACCAGCCCGCGGTTGACCATGTCCTGCGCGAGGGTGTGGAGCGCTTCGACACCGTCGAGGTACTACTCGAGCACGAATGTCTACGTGTGCTCGCCAAACCTGACCATGTCGAGTTGATGCTGGCCGACCTCCACACGGACACGTTCAAGAGGGTGCGGGCCGCCTATGTCATCGCCGCCGACGGCGGATCTTCCCCGACGCGTGGACAGTTGGGCATCGGGTACGCCGGTAACACCTACTCGGAACGGTGGATCGTCATCGACACCAGGGTGCTTCGGGAATGGGACGCCCACGACCGGCTCAGGTTCCACTGCAACCCGGATCGGCCTACCGTCGATTGCCCGACACCGCTGGGGCATCACCGCTGGGAGTATCCGGCCCGTGCCGGCGAGGATGAACAGAAACTGGTCACTGAGCCCGAGATCTGGAAGGTGCTGGAGGATCAGGGCATCACACCCGACGACGTCGAGATCCTCCGGGCCGTGGTCTACAGCCACCATGTCCGGGTCGCCGACCGCTGGCGCGTGGGCCGCATCTTCCTGGCCGGCGACGCCGCGCACGCGATGCCGCCATGGATCGGTCAGGGCATGTCGGCCGGCGTGCGCGATGCGGCCAATTTGTGCTGGAAGATTGCCGCGGTACTGGCCGGCCGAGCGCCAGACGCGCTCCTGGATTCCTATCAGGCCGAACGCAAACCGCACGTCGTCGAAGTAACGCGCCGTGCCTGCATCGTCGGCCGGGTGATCACCGAGCGCAATCGGATGACCGCCGCGGTTCGCAACCACACCCTACGGGCCTTGACCAAGCTTCCCGGCGTGCTGCGCGGCGGGCAGAAGCTCTACTGGATCCCGGACGCCCGATACGGCGCAGGGCTGTTTACCCGGAACGGGAATCGCGCGGTCGGCTGGCAGATCCCACAGCCGTGGGTCACCGACGACACGGACGCGACGCGTCGCCTCGATGACGTCGTGGCCGGACGATGGGCGTTGCTCCACATCGGACCGATACCGGACGGCGTACCGGCCTGGGCGGATCTGGGAGCGCCCGTGATCGCACTCTGTGGTGCCCGGGACGTGGCGAGGCCCGCTGCGGTGCGCGACATCGACGGCACCCTCATCGCCTGGCTGCAACGAAAGAAGGCTGCCGCGGTCGTGCTGCGCCCCGACGGATTTATCTACGCCGCAGCCGAATCCGGTCAGCGGTTGCCCGCACCCCCGGCCGGCTACGAGCTGGCACCGACCAGAACTGGAGCCCACGCATGACCACCACCGAACTTGCCGAACACACCGTCACCGTCGCGGGCCGCTCGATCTTCTACGCCGAAGCGGGTGTCGGGCCTGTCGTGGTGATGCTCCACGGCGGCGGGCCGGGAGCCTCCGGAGTGTCCAACTACGGACGCAACATCGACGCGCTCGCCGCACATTTCCGGGTCATCGTGCCGGATATGCCCGGCTACGGCCGCTCGACGAAGGGAGTTGACAAGGACGATCCCTTCGGATTCCTGGCTGACATGCTCCGCGGGCTGCTCGATGAGTTGGGTGTGGAGACCGCGCATCTGATCGGTAACTCGTACGGTGGCGCCGCGGCCTTACGGCTTGCGCTGGACACTCCCCAGCGGGTGGACAAGCTTGTGCTGATGGGGCCGGGCGGGATCGGGACCACCAGGGGTCTGCCGACCGCGGGTCTGAACAACCTGCTGTCCTACTACACCGGCGACGGGCCCAGTCGCGAGAAGCTGACCGCCTTCATTCGCAATTACCTGGTATACGACGGTAATTCGGTGCCAGAGGATCTGATCGACCTGCGATACCAGGCGTCCATCGATCCGGAGGTGGTGGCCGATCCACCGTTGACCCGGCCGTCGGGACCGAAAGCGTTGCGCACGCTGTGGCGCATGGACCTTACCCGCGACAGCCGACTCAAGAACCTGCAGACGCCCACCTTGATCCTGTGGGGCCGCGACGACAAGGTGAACCGGCCGGCCGGTGGCCCGATGCTGCTCAACGCCATGCCCAATGCCGAACTGGTGATGACCTCGCACACCGGCCACTGGATGCAGTGGGAACGCTCCGATCTGTTCAATCAAATCGTGTCCGAGTTCCTCGGGCAGAACTCGAAGCTCGCTCATGTCTAGCGTGTTCGGCAATGTCCACTTGGGCTATGTCGTCATCGAAACCGAAAAGTTCGGTGACTGGCGTCGGTTCGGCCGCGATGGCGTAGGCATGCACGTTGACGAGGCGCTGCCCGATGTCCTTCGGTTCCGGCTCGACGACCACGAATGCCGCTTCTTGCTGCAACGCGGACCGGCCGAGGATGTCACGGCACTCGGCTGGCAGCTCGACGACCACGCCACGTTCGACGACATCGTCGGCCGCGTGGTGAGGCACGGTGTACCGGTCGCCGAGGGAAGCGAGGAGGAAGCCGCGCTGCGCGGGGTCGAGCGGCTGGTGCGGTTCCCGGGGCCGAATGGGTTGGCGCAGGAGATCTTCGTGCGTGCCGAGCCCGCCGTCGCGCCGCTGCAGCTGACCGTGCGTGGCGGGTTTGTGACGGGTGACTTCGGCATCGGGCACGTCGCGATCACCACGAAGAAGCCGCAGCAGATGCGGGGTTACTACAACACCGTGTTCGACGCACGGCTATCCGATTTCATCGACGAGACGATCAGCGGCGTCAAGGTCAAGATCCGGTTCCTTCGGGTCAACCAGCGGCACCACTCGGTGGCCATCGCCTCGGTGAACCGCCTGCCCGTCAACCCGATCCGCACCCGAATCCAGCACCTCAACATTCAGGTGAACGATCTCGATGACATGACGGCGTCATACCAACGCATCAAGCAGCTCGGGTTCGGCATGGCGTTGGGGGTAGGGCAACATACCAACGACCGCGAATTGTCGTATTACGCGATGACCCCATCGGGGTTTGAATGGGAGGTGGGGTGGAACCCGCTGGTCGTCGACGAGACGACCTGGGAGCCCAGCACCCACCAGGGCATCAGCATTTGGGGCCACACGCCGGAAGGGCAGACGGTGATCGACAAGCTCGCCCAGTTCAAGGCCGGTGTTCGCTCGGTGCTGAGGCGCGAGGACAGCGTCGCAGCGCTGTCAGGAGCCGGCATTGCCGACAGCTGAGGAAGGATGACCATGAACCGAATCGATACCCACCACCACATGCTTCCGCCAGGCTATCGAGAGGCGTTGCAGAAGGCGGGGATCGGGGATGCCGGTGGGCGGGCACTACCGGAATGGAGCCCGGAGGGCTCGTTGCAGACCATGGCCGAACTCGGCATCGCCACCGCGGTGCTGTCGGTCTCGGCGCCGGGCACCACATTCCTGCCGAACCCGGCCGATGCCGTCGCACTGGCCGCCGACGTCAACGACTTCAGCGCCGATCTGGTGGCATCTCAGCCGGACCGGTTCGGGTTCTTCGCCACCGTGCCGATGCCCCACGTGGATGCCGCGGTCGGCGAGTCGGTGCGCGCCCTCGACGAACTGAACGCCGACGGCGTCGTCCTTCTGGCCAACCACGCCGGGACCTACCTGGGACAGGATGGCCAGGACGAGCTGTGGGCCGCGCTGGATGCGCGCTCGGCCGTGGTGTTCATCCATCCGGCCGAACTGCCCGGGCCCACGGTGCCCGGCGTGGTGCCGTTCGCCACCGACTTCCTGCTCGACACCACTCGGGCGGCATACTTGTTGGTGCGCAACGGGATACGGCACAACTACCCGAACATCAAGTTCATCCTGAGTCATGCCGGCGGATTTGTTCCGTATGCCTCGCACCGCATGGCGGTGGCCATCATGGGGGACACCGGACGCAGCCCGGCTGACATCCTCGACGACTTTGCGAGCTTCTACTTCGACACCGCGTTGTCGTCGAGCGCCGCGGCACTGCCCACCCTGCTGGCGTTCGCCCAGCCCGGTCACATCACCTTCGGTTCCGATTGGCCGTTCGCTCCGCTGGCGGCCAGTCAGCTGTTCGCGGCGGGCTTGGACACCTACGACGGCCTCGATGCCGGTGCGCGCCAGGCGATCAATCGCAACAATGCGCTGGCGCTGTTCCCGCGGCTGGGTACTGCACCGGCGCCACCAGCCCCGTCACCGTTGGATCAGGTGCGGCATCAGGCCACCCGGGCGGTGATGCGGGGCGTGGCCCGCCTCATCAGCACCAAGTAGTGCGTCTGCAGCACCGAAGAACAGCGAAACTGAAGCCAGGGACAGGATCAGCGATCAGTTTGTCCCTGGCTTCAGTCTCGGTGAAGTAGCGGTGCAGCTCTCAGGCCCGGGTCAGCTCCGCGTACCGGCTGACGTGGTAATCGGTTGAGCCGAACTCGTACTGGACCGCGGTGAGCCGCTTGAAGTAGTGACCGATCGCCAGTTCTTCCGTCATGCCCATACCGCCGTGCAGCTGCACCGCGTTCTGCCCGACGAACCGCGCCGCGCGGCCGATCGTGGCCTTGGCCGCCGATACCGCCTTGGCGCGCTGTGCGGGTTCGGCGTCGAGGTTCAGCACGGCGAGATAGACCGCCGCCGAGGCCTGTTCGACCTCCATGTGCATGTCGACCATCCGGTGCTGCAAGGCCTGGAAGCTGCCGATGGGCAGGCCGAACTGCTGGCGTTGTTTGCAGTACTCGACCGTGTCGGCCAGCACCTTGCGCATACCGCCCACGGCTTCGGCGCATACCGCCGCCGCCCCCTCGTCACGAGCCGACTCCAGTGAGGGCCACGCCTGGCCCTCGGCGCCCAACAACGCGCCGGCCGGCAGCCGCACATCGGTGAACATGAGGTCCGATGCCCTGCGGTCGTCCACCGTGCGGTAGGTGTGCGCGGTGAATCCCTGTGACAACGACGCGATGTCGACGAGAAACAGAGAGATTCCGTCGGCGTCGGCGCGTTCCCCCGAGGTACGCGCGGTCACCAGCAGGTGGCCGGCCAGCGGTGCGCTGACGGCCATCACCTTGGAGCCGTTGAGGATCCACTCGTCGCCCTCGCGTCGCGCCGTAGTGGACACGTCGCGCCAGTTGTCCCCGGAGGTCGGCTCGGTGGCCGCCAATGCGACAACGGCTGAACCGGCGACGATCTGCTCAAGCAGCGCAGCAGCATCCGCGTCGCCCGACCGGTGCAACAGACCACCGGCAACCACCACGGTGTCGACGAACGGCTCGATCACCAGGGCGTGGCCCAATGCCTCGGCGATGACCATGGTTTCGACCGGTCCGCCGCCGATGCCACCGGCCTCCTCGGGCAGGGTGGCGCCGAGGATGCCGAGTTCGTCGGCGAAGCCGCGCCAGATCTCGGGTTGCCAGCCGGGACCGGTCTTGGCCGCGGCGCGGCTTGATGCCAGGTCATAGCGGCTGGCCAGGAACTTGGTCAGCCCGTCGCGCAGCAGTTCCTGTTCGTTGGTCAGGTTGAAGTCCATCTAGAGCCCCAGTTCTGCCTTGGCGAGGATGTTTCGCTGAATTTCGTTGCTGCCGGCATAGATCGAGCCGGCCCGGTCGTTGAAGTAGCGCAGCGGGGCGACGGCCTGCCACGGCTCGCCGCTGTGATAGCCGTCGGCGGGCGGTTCGTATTCGGCCACCGGGCCGCCCGGGAACGTGGCGTGCGGCTGGTAGGCGCGGGCGAGCGGACCCGCGGCCTCCATGGACAGCTCGGTCAGCGTCTGGCTCAGCTCGGTGCTCAGGATCTTGAGCATCGACGACGCCGTTCCCGGATGGCCGCCCTCGGCCACCGCGGCCAGTACCTGGTACTCCAGGATTTCCAGCACGTCGGTGCGGATGCGAGCATCGGCGAGCCTGCGGCTGAAGGCCGGGTCATCGATCAGCCGGCCACCGTTGGGGCCGGGCATATCGGTGGCGACCGTTGCGATTTCGTCACCCAGCACCTGCAGGGCCGGGGCGTTGGCGCCGCCGCCGCGTTCGAATTCCAGCAGATACTTGGCCACGGTCCAGCCGTCGTCGATGGTGCCGATCACATTGGACTTCGGTACCCGGACCTCGTCGAAGAAGACCTGATTCTGGACCTCTTCGCCGGAGGTCATCACCAGCGGGCGGATTTCGATGCCGGGGGAGGTCATGTCGATCAACACGAACGTGATGCCCTGCTGCTTCTTGGCGCCGCGGGTGGTGCGCACCAGCGCGAACATCCAGTTGGCTTCCTGGGCGTGGGTGGTCCAGATCTTGCTGCCGGTGCACACCAGGTCGTTTCCGTCTGAGACGGCCGCCATCGACAACGCGGCCAGGTCCGAGCCTGCCTCGGGCTCGGAGTAGCCCTGGCAGAAGAACACCTCGCCGGTCAGGATTCCGGGCAGGAAGTAGTCCTTCTGGGCCTGCGTGCCGAACTTGATGATCGCGTGCGCCACCATGCGGATGCCCATGGGGGACAGCGACGGGGCGCCGGCCAACGTCGATTCGCGGCTGAAGATGTAGTGCTGGGTGAGGCTCCAGTCGCACCCGCCGTGTTCCACCGGCCAGGCCGGGGCGGCCCAGCCGCGCTCGTGCAGGATCTTCTGCCACGCCATGCTGGCCTCGTGATCGGCATACACGCTGGTCATCAGCCGGCCGGCCTGCCGGAGTTCGGGAGTCAGATTCTTGGCGAGAAAGTCGCGAACCTCTTCGCGGAATTCCTGGTCGCTCGTCGACCACTTCAGGTCCATGCCTGCCCCTGTCTGCTGGTGTCGCTCACAGAGTAAACCTAGTTAGTCAAGTGGCGTACGCCACCCCGGATTCGGTGCGTCGGCCAGGAACGGATCTGTGCCCGCCGCCCGTTGCTGGGCGGTGGTGGCACCGGCCCTGGTCGCAGGCGATAATCGACTCGTGGAGCGTCGCCAGAGCGGTCAGGACCCCCAATCTCCGATGGCCCTGCTGCAGAACCTTCCAGCGCTGGTGGTGCTGGAGCGGTTCCCGGTGCCGGTGTTGGCGATCTCCGAAGACGGGACGATCCTCTTCGCCAACACCGCGTTCGGCGAGATGGTGGGCCGCGACACCGAAGCGGTCAAGAGCATGCAGTTTGCTGAGGTGTTCCACTCGCTGCCGGCCGACGAGTCGGCGGTGTCGGTGATGCGGGCCCACGCCGGACTGCTGGTCGACCTCGTCCATCACGACGGTTCGATCGTGCGGGCGCGGATGAGCAAGTCGGCGCTGCTGCGCGGCGACGATCCGGTGGCGTTGGCGACGTTCCAGGACCTCACCGAGCGGTTGTGGGCCGAAGAGCTGTAGGGCTTAGCCGGCGGCTTGCGCCCGGCGCAGCGACTCGCGGGCCAGGAACTCACGGAAGTACTCCAGCGAATCCTTGCTGACGATCGCGGGGAGCAGCAGATCCCAAGTCCGGGCCACCCGTTCGCGTAGGTCGGTGCCCGTCGCGCTGGCGCGTGACAGAGCCTCCACGCCGAGCATCGATCCCAGGATCACCTCGGCCGCACCCGCGACGTCAAGGTCTTCGCGGAGGTCGCCTTCCTCGGCGGCCTGGATCAACTGCTTGGTGAGTTCGTCGAGCCAGCTCGCGTAGACCCGGGTGGCGGCGGCATTGATGCCGCTGAACGTCCGCAGCAGTTGCATGCCGATCTGTGCGACCTTGTCCGAGCGGGTGAAGTCGGCCACCACGAACAATCCATGAATGGTGTTTTCCAAAGCCGGCGAAGAGGATTCCGTGATGGTGCGGAATGTGGCCAGCATCGCGGTGCCGCCGTCGCCGATGATCGCCTCGGCCAGGGATTCCTTCGAGTCGAAGTGGTAGTACAGCGCCCCCTTGGTCATCTGGGCCCGCGCGATGATGTCGCCGAGCCCGGTGGCCGGATAGCCGTGCTCGCTGAACAGGTCTACCGCGGCGGTGATGATCTTGTGGCGGGTCAGCTCGGACCGGGCCTGGCGTGCCATGGTGGCGTTCTAACCTCCTTCTCGCTCGGTCGGGCCCCCGGCGTGGGGGTGCAGCGGCACCACCTTCTTGACGCCCACCGCGGTGCGACGCCGGATGAACTGCGTGAGGTACCCGAGCCGCTCCGGTTCGGCGAATCCGGGCAGCGCCAGGCGCCAGCTGTGCTCGAGGGCGGTGAGGAATTGCGGTGGGTTGTCGAGATCACTCGTCTGGCGCACACCGAGGTAGATCGACACCAGCAGCCGGGCGATCGCTTCGGGGTCGCTGTCGGCGGTGAAATCACCCTCCCCGATAGCGCGTTTGGCGATACCCGCGAAGCCCTGCACCCATTCGCCGAGTACCCGCGGTCCCAGGCCGTCTGTGCGGCCGATGGATTCCACCAGATTCAGGCAGGCCCGGGCCATCGGATCGCCGATGTCTTCGGCGGCGACCAGACACGACAGATCGATCAACGTCTCGGCGCCGGACAGGTTGCGGGCCAGGACATCCTCGACCGCCTTGGTGGCCCGCGCGGTCCGGTGCTCGACGATCGAGACCGCGAGCGCGTGCTTGGACCGGAAGTGGAAGTAGAGCGCACCCTTGGTGACGGTGGCATCGGCCAGGATGTCGTCGAGGCTGACCAGGCTGTAGGGCGTGTGGGCGAACTGTCTCGCCGCCGCCTGCAGGATCTGGAGGCGGGTCAGCTCTGCTCGCCGGTCGAGCTGCTCAGTCACCGCGGGGCCTTCCTGACTCTGATCCGCCGGCGGCCGTGTGATTGCATCGCCACCGCCAGCAGACTCACAGTCTTCACCGTACGTGCATAACATTCTAAAGGTATGTATCGTGCTTAGCGTGATAACTCTTGGTTCGTCGCGGGCTGCCCGCCCGGCGGTGGCACGCGCCACGGCCGCGGGCGCTGTGTCGAGCGCCACCATTTGTCGGTTGGCGGTAGCCAAGGGCTATCCTGGAAGCGTTGTCATGGCCTGCACCGGCAATCCCCCTCGAATCCCGGTGCGGGCCATGGCGACCCCAGTTTCGAAACTCTCCCAAAGCAATTCGAGTTTGCTGGTGGATCTGCCGGTCACTCCGGAGCGTCGCTAGCCGATGTGGGATGACGAAGTCGACGTCGTTTGCTGTGGCTCGGGCCCGGGGGCATTGGCAGCGGCCGTCGCGGCGGCTGACGCCGGGCTTGACGTACACATCGTTCGCCCAGGCATCGCGAACGACCCCCAAGCGGTAGCCTCCGATCTCCAGACACCGCGGCTGGGCACCGGCATCGAGGATCCCGAGACCCGCGACTACTTCGACGCGTTGTCGGCCGACCTCGAACCGGTCGGTGCTGCCGAATACCACTCTGATCTGACGGTCCGGCCGGTCAGTGCCTGGACCCCGGTTTCCGGACGCGGTCGCATCGCGCCGTTCTACGGGGCCCGGCTGCAGGAATGGGCGCAGCAATGCCTGACGTCGCCCTACGGCGTGCTCTACACCCGGCTGGCAGACCGGGGGACGACCTCGATGAAGACCCGCACCGGCGAGGAGATCCAGGTCAAGGTGCTCGGGACGCTGGAAGCTGACGGCGCTGCCGGCACCGTGCCGGTGCTCGGTGACTGGCTGTCGGCCCAAGTGCAGGACCGGCAGATCCACACCCTGGACAACGGCACCCTGCAGCGCATCGTTTTCGAGGAGGGCGAGGTCCTCGGGGTCGTGCTCGACACCCCCGACGGTCCGCTGGGCCTGCGTGCGCGGCACGGCGTGGCCCTGTCCACGGAACCCCGTGACGCCGGTTCAGCTTCGCCGGCCGGTCAGCTCATCGAGCCCGGCACGCCCGTGCAGGTGGGTCTGGTCGGCTACAGCGCCAGCCGATTCGGTCGGGTGGAGTTGCTCGTCCACGATCCGGATGCCGCGCGATCGTCCTACTGCCGCTCCGGCGGAGTGCACGACTCGCCGCGCGAGTCGTATCGATCACGTGCGCGGCGCGGCTGAGAAGTGCACCGGCACGCGCCCTTTGGCCAGTAGCGCCGCCATCTCCTGGCCGAGGATCGGCTTGGACAGCAAAAATCCCTGTGCTCGATAGCAGCCGTGGCGCAAGAGCGTCAGCGCCGCCCGTTCGGTCTCGACACCTTCAGCCACCAGCTGCAGCCCGAAGGCACCCGCCAGGGCGATCACCGCACGGACGATCGGCAGGTCGCCCGGGTCCGATCCGAGTCCGGCGACGAAGCTGCGGTCGATCTTGAGGGTGTCCACCGGCAGCGATTTCAACAGCGACAGCGCGCTGTACCCGGTGCCGAAGTCGTCGATGGCGACCTGCACCCCTACTTTGTGCAGTCCGGTCAGCGTCGACCGGGTGGTTTCGATGTCCTGCACGACAATGCTCTCGGTGATCTCCAGGCACACCGATCCGCGGGGGAGGCGGAATTCCTTCATGATGCCGGCCACCGACGCGACGAATCCGTCGGTCACCAACTGCACCGGCGACACGTTGATCCGCAGCACGATGTTGCGACCGACGCCGTTGGACCGCCACCGGGCGAACTCGGCGCACGCGGTCCTCAGCACCCAGCGGCCCAGTTCGCCTGCCAGATTGATGGATTCGGCCACGCCGATGAACGAGTCGGGGGACAGCAGGCCGCGGGTCGGGTGCTGCCAGCGGACCAGGGCCTCGGCGGCCAGCACCTCACCGGTCCGCATGTCGATCTCGGGCAGGTAATGCAGCACCAGTGCGCCGCTCTCGATGACGCTCTGCAGGTGCAGTTCGATGTCGTTACGGAAGTCGATCTCCATCGCCATCTCATCGGAGAACACCGCGACCCGGTTGCCCCCGGAGTTCTTTGCGGTCAGCACCGCGTGGTCGGCCCGGTTGAGCAGGTCGGAGGTGGAGTCCCGGCCCGGAATGCCTTGGGCCAGACCGATGCTGACGGTACGGGTGAGCATCTCACCGTCGATGGTCACCCGTTCGCGCAGCACCGACTGGAGGCGGTAGGCCAGTGCGGTGGCCGCCTCGGCGGTCATCGACGCCGCGGGGACCACCACGAACTCGTCGCCGCCGAGCCGCGCGATGAGCTTGGGCGAGTCGTCGCCGCGCTGCAATCGCTCGGCCAGGATGCTGATGAAGGCATCACCGGCGGTGTGGCCCAGATAATCGTTGATCGCCTTGAGCCGGTCGAGGTCGAAGAACATCACCACGACCGGGCCGGGCTGACCCGGGGCCAGCCGGGCCTGCAGGTGGGCCATCAGTGCCCGGCGGTTGTGCAGCCCGGTGAGATGGTCGTGATCGGCGAGGTAGCGCAACCGGTCCTCGGCTTCGATGCGGGCCTGTACCTGTGCGAACAACGAGGCGATCGCCTTGAGTGCATTGAGCTCGGCGGGGAGCCACTCGCGGTCGCCGAACTTGACGAACCCCAGTACGCCGGTGGTGACGTCTCCTGACAGCAACGGCACACAGGCCATCGAGGTGCTCGGGATGTGCCGGCCGGCCTCGATCGTGCGCTGGTAGTCGTCGGTGGCCGGCTCGGGTCGGAACACCGCGGGTTCCTTGAGGTGCTCGGCCATCGCGAACACCGGATCGGCATCGGCGAAGTGGATGACCGCGATCGGGTCGGTCTGGGCGTCGGGTGGGCGCGGGGGCCACTCGGCGACCAGCCGGGTCGCGTGCGCCGCGTGATCGTTATGGCGCAGGAAGCTCACGTCCACGTCGAAAAACGACACCAGCTCGGCGAGCACCTGCTGGCTCACCGTGACCGAGGTGGCAGCATCGACCGCCATCAGTTGAGTGGCGACCGATGTGACGAGCAGTTCGAGGCTGCCTGGCACCAGATACCTCCGCCTATACCTCTGCACGTGACTCAGCCGTACTGCGGTGTCGAGCCCGTTCGGGCTCGGCGCCGGCTGCGTACGGTCGGACTCGGCGCGTAGGACAACCTGAGCACCAACGCCTGTGATTCATCGCGCTCGGTGGTGGTCAACCTGCGAAAAGCGTACTGCAGGTCACGCAGGGCACGGGCGTGACCAGGCGATAGTGCATCGCGGTCCCGGTCATCGTGGGCGTAGAGGAACGCCGGCGACACGGGTTGTACCGCCAGCCCGCGGCGCTGGGCGCCGACCCAGACAGCCTCGACAGCCGACCCGGCCATGGCGTAATCGGTGAGCCGGCGGCCCCGGATCGAGACGACCGCCAGCGCCGAGCTGGAAGTGACCCGCTCATAGGTGTCGTCGCCGAGGGCGGCACCGGCGTCCCAGTCCGCCAGCTTCGCCATCACCTCGGGCCGGCGCAGGATGTCGAGCACCACCATGTCGGCCGGGTCCAACCCCAACGTCGTCACGTCGATGCCGGTGTCGGGGTCCTGATCGCCGGGCCAGCGCAGTTCGGACATCATCTCCCGATGCAGCGTCGGGGTCAGATACCGGATGCGGTCCGCCTCGGCGAGTATCCCTGCGGCCGTTTCGATCTGGGCTCGGTCGTGCAGGATCGTCAGGTCGGCGCCCTCATCGCGGGCGGCGGCCGTCAGTTCGTCGAACACTTCAGCGGGGATCGGTGCCGCCGTGCCCCGGAGGCGATTGGTCTCCCGGGCCAGCATGGGCGCGTAGAGCGCAGCCAGCTCGGGTGCGCTGCCGGGGGAGAATTCGGCGATCCCGTACAGGGGCGTGCCCTCGTCGCCGCGCGACCACTGCACGTGCCCGGTCAAGCCGTGTGCGGCCGCGGCCACCCGCGCATTGAACGCCGCCGCCCCCAGCGCCACCGCACTGCCGCGATATCCGATGTCCATGGTCGTGGTGCACTTCGTCGCCAACCGGAGGTTGATCCGATCGTCACTGGCCTCGATATGCCACGGTTGGACATTGCCGCCCGAGGGCGCTCGCGTCGCTGCTTCGACGAGGATGTCAGCGATTCCGGCCGGTTCGGGTCGCATGTCCGCGGGAACCGGCACGGGTGGGGGCGCGGATGCGGTGGCCAGCGGATCGGCGATGCGGTCGAGTGCGTCGGCGACATCGACCCGAACACGCCCCGACGGCATCGACTCACCCAGGCCGATGCGCCGGACGGCATTGGCGACCACCGTGGCCCCGAGCACCACCTCGGCAGCGAGTTGGGGCCAGGTGCTCAGCGACTTCCCGACCTCGACCAGCGAGGCCGCCATCCGCGGGGAGAGCTGCGGCGCGTCCAGAATGCGCAGCACGTGCGGCACCTTGTCCTTGCTGCTGAGCCCGGCCAGGTCGCGGGCCGCGATGTCGCCGAGCAGACCGTGCAGGATCGGCCGCGCGGGTTCCAGGTCGAACCGCTCGACATCGAGCAGCCCGCGGTCCCCGGTCGTCATCAACACCGGCAGCCGCCGGGCTCGGGCCGCCTCCCGGACAAGGACTTTGGCGTCCAGTGAGTCGCACTCCTCGACGACGATGTCGAGGTCGCCGAGGAAGTGGTCGATGGACTCGGTCACCGCACCGTTCCGGTCGATACGGACCTTGATGTACGGGTCGATCTCGGCGATCCTGCGTGCGGCCACGACCGCTTTGTTCAACCCGAGGTCGAACACGGTGCCGGGGACCCGATTGAGGTTGGCCAGCTCGAGTTCATCGAAGTCGGTGAGGCGGATCTCGCCGCACAGTCCCTCGGTGGCGAGGTTGTGGGCGATCGCATGACCGACGCTGAGGCCGATGACACCGATCCTCAGTTGCGACAGTCGTCGTTGTTCGTCGGCGGTGATGAGGTTGCGGTTGCGATCCAGGCGTAACCGGTTGAACGCAGACGGCCCGAGAACATGAACCAGGCACCGGCGCCACGGGTAGTAAGCCCATCTGGTCGGCTCGTCGAGCATTTCCTGGTCCACCGCCGGAACGAGTGTTCGCAGCGCGGCCTGCTGCTGACGACTTTCATCGATGACATTGACCCGCGGGTCCCCGTGCAACTGGTCGAGGGTGAATTCATCGTCGATGAAGATCGCCCGATGCTGATCGGGATCGTTGAGTTCGCTCAATTCGGTATTCGCGATGCCTGCGTGGGTGGTTTTGTCGGTCATCGTCCCGCCGCGTTCCAGGCTTGGGCGTCCGTGGTGCCCGGGCGCGGGCCGATGCGCTGAGCCTCGGCGAAGTATCGCGACAGCTGTCCGGCATCGGCGTGGTTGGCGAATGTTCTGCTATCCCACCACATCATCTTCGTCTGGTATCGCTCGTCCGGATAGGGCGTCGCCGGGATTTTCGCCGCCAGCACCCCGCCCGACGACAACCAGCGTTTGAGCACATAGGCGGCCGCCGTGGCCATGGCAAACTGAATGTCCAACAGTGTCATCGCGTGTAGCGGCATACGCGCGAGCGTATCGGTGAGTGCGCGACTCTGTTCCGGGTCATCGCATACCCAAGCGGTTTTCATCTCGACCACTCCGAACGGTAGACGGTCGGCGATCATCTTGCGCACGGCGTCGAGTGCGGGTTGTCCGCTCCATTCGACGATCGCGTGACTGTCCTCGACGCTCTGATGGGGGCCCTTGGCCCGCAAGCCGCCGACGACTTGGCCGGTGCTGTTGATCCCGACGCAGAACAGCGCCGTATCCTCGCCTGTCCGTAACGTTTTGGAATCCAGAGCTCGTTCCACCCCGTGTTTGCGGTAGTTGGAATGGGCGCCGCGGACGTATTCGTTCCACAGCTCACGCTCGGCGGCCGGTCGGGCCACGACGATCGTGCACTCGCTGTCGGGGTCCCACCAGCTTGGGCTTTCGTCCAATGTCACGCTGCGGGGGGCGACGGCATCGAGTTGGGGAGCGGTCATCTGGAATCCATTTCGTCGGTCAGCCGTGCCTTCCGACTAGGACGGCTGATTTGGTGTGTAGCACGGTTGTGCGAATACGTGAGATGAGTATTGCGCCGCCTTGTAGTGGAATTCCAGCGAGCCGAGAAATCTTGTCCAGTCGCGTCGTGAATTCGACACCGACATCACCGATTAACTCACGGGTACATGCAATTTTGGCAAATTCTGCAACGGCTATTGGTGCTGAATATGCGAGTTCGGTCCCAATATCGCAAAAATCTTGAATTGACGTCGTAGTCGAATGGGCCGTGCCCGGGACGTGAGGCGAGCTTTTGCTGTGACGGCCCCCAGCCAGTCCATAGTGATAGCACGTCACGGTGAATGGCGAGCGACAACGCATCGGCCCGGCCCTTTCGGATCGGTGATGCGTTGGCGGGTTGCGTCTCGGCCGGACGGCCCGGATGAGATTCTGGTGGTGATGACACAGGAGTATCCGAAAGCAACCGCCCTGCCGGCCCAGGATGTCGGCAGGCTGCTGCTGCGTTGCGCAGACCGGCCCGGTCTCGTCGCCGCCATCAGCGGCTTCCTCACCGGGGCCGGCGCCAACATCGTGTCGCTGGATCAGCACTCCACCGAGCAGTCCGGCGGCACCTTCATGCAGCGCACGATCTTCCACCTGCCCGGGTTGGCCGCGGTCCGTGACGGCCTTGAGCGCGACTTCAGGCAAAAGGTGGCCGAGCCGTTCGAGATGGACTTTCGCCTCACCGAGGCTTCGAAACCCAAGCGGGTGGCGCTGATGGCCTCCCGGGAGGATCACTGCCTGCTGGATCTCTTGTGGCGCAACCGGCGCGGTGAACTCGACATGTCCGTGGTCATGGTCATCTCGAACCATCCCGACCTGGCCGATCAGGTGCGTGCGTTCGGGGTGCCGTTCCTCTATGTTCCGGCCACCCGGGAGAATCGGGCCGAGGCCGAGCAACGGATCTTGGAGTTGTTGCGCGGCAACGTCGATCTGGTGGTGCTGGCCCGGTACATGCAGATCCTGACTCCGGAGTTCCTCGATGCCGTGGGCTGCCCGCTGATCAACATCCACCATTCGTTCCTGCCCGCGTTCATCGGTGCGGCGCCGTACCGCAGGGCCAAGGAGCGTGGGGTCAAGTTGGTCGGCGCGACAGCGCATTACGTGACCGGCGATCTGGATGAGGGGCCGATCATCGAGCAGGACGTGGTCCGGGTGGACCACCGTCACTCGGTCGGCGATCTGGCACGCCTGGGTGCGGACGTGGAGCGGCTGGTGTTGTCGCGCGCGGTGCTGTGGCACTGTGAGGACCGCGTAATCCGGTTCGGGAATCAGACCGTAGTCTTCTGACCACGGTTCGAGAGGAGTGAGCGTGAAAGTCTTCAACGGTCTCGACGAGTTCGTCGCGGCAAAGGGCAGCGAGCTGGGCCCGACCGAGTGGATGGAGATCACCCAGGACCGGGTGAACCTGTTCGCCGACGCCACCGATGACCATCAGTGGATTCATGTCGACCCCGAGAAGGCGGCCGGAGGCCCCTTCGGCGGGACCATCGCGCACGGCCTGCTGACCCTGTCGCTGCTGCCGCACTTCACCCATCAGCTGTATCGCGTCGACAACATCGCGATGGCGATCAACTACGGCTACAACAAGGTTCGGTTCATCACGCCGGTACGGGTCGGATCCAAGGTGCGGGCAAGTGCGGCCATTGCCGACGTCGCTCAGCTCGACGGTGCGGTGCAGGCGACCATGACGGTGACCGTCGAGATCGAGGGTTCCGACAAGCCCGCCGCGGTGGCCGAGTCGATCATTCGCTTCATCGCCTGATCTATCTGCCCCCGAGCAGTCTCCCGCAAGCGGGGGACTGCTCGCGGCGTTTCTGACACTTGTCAGAATTCATTGACGGCCGTCAAAGCCCGCTGTTAGTGTGCTGCATCACAACGTGAAGGAGCACTGTGTTGCAGGGTTCACTGCCTCGGACAGCGATCATCGGCGCGGGTATCAGCGGGCTCACCGCCGGCAAGATGCTCAAGGACTACCGGGTGCCGTACACGACGTTCGAGACGTCGGACCGCATCGGCGGCAACTGGGCCTTCGGCAATCCGAACGGGCACAGCAGCGCGCACCGGTCGTTGCACATCGACACCAGCAAGCATCGGTTGTCGTTCAAGGACTTTCCGATCCCGGAGCACTTCCCGTCGTTCCCGCACCACTCCGACATCAAGGCCTATCTGGACGCCTACGCGAATGCGTTCGGGTTGCTGGAGAACATCGAGTTCAACAACGGCGTGGTGCGTGCGGCCCGGGTCGACGGGGGTGGTTGGGAGATCGAGGATCAGGCCGGAGCCCGTCGCGAGTTCGACCTGCTCGTCGTGGCCAACGGTCATCACTGGGACCCGCGACTGCCCGATTTCCCCGGGACGTTCACCGGTGAGGCGATCCATTCGCACCACTACATCGATCCGAAGGAACCGCTCGAGCTGACGGGTAAGCGGATTCTGGTGGTGGGCATCGGCAACAGCGCCGCCGACATCACCGTGGAGTTGTCATCGAAGTCGCTGCAGAACAAGGTCACGCTGTCCACCCGCTCGAGCGCCTGGATCGTGCCGAAATACATTGCGGGACAACCCGGTGACAAGTACTTCCGCACCAGTCCCTACCTGCCGTTGTCGTGGCAGCGCAAGCTGGTGCAGCTGATCGGGCCCGTGCTCGGCACCGATCCGACGATGTACGGGCTGCCCGCCCCCAATCACAAGCTTTTCGAGGCACATCCGACGCAGTCGGTCGAGTTGCCGTTGCGGCTCGGATCCGGGGACGTCGTCCCGAAGCCCAATGTGTCCCGCCTGGACGGAGACACCGTGCACTTCGAGGACGGGACCAGTGACGTCTTCGACGTGATCGTCTATGCGACGGGCTACAACATCACCTTCCCGTTCTTCGACCGCGACTTCATCAGCGCACCCGGCAACCACATCCGGCTCTACAAACGGATGTTCCGGCCCGGGATGGACGACCTGGTGTTCATGGGCTTCGCACAGGCGATTCCGACGCTGTTCCCGTTCGTGGAATGCCAGTCACGGTTGTTGGCGGCCTATGCGGTCGGACGGTACGCCCTGCCTCCGGCGGCAGAGATGGAGCGTGTGATCGATGCCGATCAGCAGCTGCACGGTGGGCATTGCACCGACCGGCCCCGGCACACCCAACAGGTGGACTACTTCTACTACGAACACGACATCCGTACCCGCGAGTTGCCCGCGGGGGCCAAACGGGCGGCTGACCGCGTCGGCGCGAACGCCGGGGTGATCGCATGACCTACACCGAGCTCACGTTCTATTCGGCCGGTGAGCGATGCAGCGCATGGCATTTCGCTGCCGCCGGCGACGGGTTGACCGGACCGGCCGGCCGTGCGGTGGTGGTGATGGCCCACGGCTTCGGCGGTACCAAGGATTCAGGTCTGCAGCCGTTCGCGGAGCGGTTCAGCGCGGCCGGTCTGGACGTGCTGGCGTTCGATTACCGTGGCTTCGGAGCCTCTGACGGCCAACCGCGGCAGAGCGTTTCGGTCGAGCGTCAGATGGCCGACTACGGTGCGGCCATCGCGGCGGCCCAACGACTGCCGGGTGTGGATCGCAGCCGGGTGGTGTTGTGGGGGTCGTCGTTCTCCGGGAGTCACGTCCTGAGGGTGGCCGCTCAGTGTGCAGATGTGGCGGCCGTGATCGGAATGACCCCGCTGACCAGTGGTCTGGCCGCCAGTCGCGCGGCCGTGGCGCACCGCGATGTCGCATCGGCACTGCGCTGGACACTGGCGGGAGTGAAGAGCCGCGTAGCCGTGGCGGCGGGCCGGGCACCCACGCTGATGCCGTTGGCGGCCGAACCGGGGGAGGCCGGCGCACTGGCCCTCGACGGGGCGTACGAGAGTTACCGAGCCATAGCCGGACCCACCTGGCGCAACGAAGTCGATTCGGCCATCGGCATGGAACTGGTGCAGATCCGCACCGGTGCCGCGGCCAAATCACTGAAATGTCCTGTGCTGATTCAGATCGCCGACTTCGACCGGTTCGTGCCGGCCAACTCGGTGATGAAGACGGCCGTGCAAGCCAGGGCTCAGGTCCATCACTACCCGTGCGATCACTTCGACGTGTGGCCTGGCCATGACTGGTTCGACACCGCTGCCGATGATCAGGTGAAGTTCCTGACCGCTCACCTTTGACCGCGAGCAGACGCAGAATCGCACATACGTGGGCGAAATAGTGCGATTCTGTGTCTGCTCGTCGGAGAAATTACGGGCGGTACAGCGCAGCGACATCTCCCGGTCGCACCTTGAGGGCGGCATTGCGGGGGAGCGCGTCGACGACGGTCACGGCCACCGGGACGTGATGGCTCGGTAACGCCTCGCGCACCAGATCTTTCAATTCGGCTTCGGTGGGTGGGACCGCGTCCCGCCGAAGCTCGACCGCGGCGAACGGCACCGCGCCGAGGCGCGCATCCGGAACCCCGACGACGCAGGCATCGAGCACGCTGGGATGTGAGATCAGAACCCGCCGAACCGTTTCCGGGAGGATCTTGAAGCCGCCGCGGTTGATCGCGCCGTCGCCGCGCCCGTGCAGGGTGACGAACCCGTCCTCGTCGATGGAGGCCAGGTCGGTGGTGCGCACCCAATCCGGTCCGATGATCTCGACGGCGGCCTCGAGCAGGCCGATGCCCCCGGCGGGGACCTCGGCGCCGGTGTCGGGGGCGACGATGCGGACCCGCACGCCGGGCAGCGGCCGGCCGACGCTGTCGGGTTTGTCCGCGCCATAGCGGCGGTACAGCTCAGGTGTCCAACTGCACACCGACCCCGCGAATTCGGTTGCCCCGTAGGCCCACAGCAGCGGTATCCCGTAGCGGCCCTCGAACTCGGCCCGCAGTTCGGGCTCCAGCGGGCCGGAGCCGCCGGACAGACCTTCCAGGGATGCCAGATCCTCGGCAGGGACGTCAGCCTGCAGCAGCATCCGGAGGATGGCGGGCTGCACGCCCGCCCGGGTGATCTGGTAGGTCTTGATCGCCTGGACCCACTCGCCGACACTGAACTTCTCCAGCAGCACCATGCGCTTGCCCGAGCACGGTGCGGCCAGCAGCTGACAGACGCCGATGCTGCCGAATGGCCAGTACACCAGCGCGGGCGGTGTGTCGGGACCCACCGCCTCATTGCCTGAGCCGATGGTCATGCTCAGCACGGTGTGGGCAAGCACGTTGGTGCCGACCGGGATTCGCTTGGGCGGTCCGGTGGTGCCGCTGGTCAGGATGTGCAGGCCCGACTGTTCCAGGTTCGCGTCGTGCCTGCTGCCGGGTTGCCGCGCGGTGGTAACGCCGACCCGGAGCGGATCCCCGGACAGTACGAGACCGGCCGAGCCGGACGACGCTACCGCGCCGCGCAGTTCGGGTGTCCAGTCGTCGAGGTCGGCGACCACCGCCGGCAGGGCCAGGCTTTCGACGTCGCGGGCGATCGCGGTGGCCGATTGATATGAGTAGATCATCACCACCGGGCGGCGCGCCGCGATGAAGCCGAGGATCGTCGCGGCATGGGCGACGCGGTTGCGGACGACGATGCCGACGGGTTCATCAGGCTGCACGCCTGCCTGCTGCAGCGCGGTAGAGATCTGCTCGATGAACCGCGTGATGTCGTTGCCCGAATACCACTTTCGGGCGAACTCGATGAACGGCCGATCGCCGTAGGCCTGCAGCCCGGCGGCAAGGCCGGCGGCGAAGTCGGTGGATACTGGGCCGGGCATGCCGCCCCTAGAACTGGGTGGAGCCCAGATCGACGGCGACCCGACTGGCCGTGACATACCGTGACTCGTCGCTCGCCAGCCAGATCGCCGCGTCGGCGATGTCCTCGGGTTCGGCGATGTAATCCGGCAGGAACGGGGTGACCATCTGCATCAGGCCGGGATTGGTGTCGTTGGCGCGATTGAGCGCGGCCAGCATGTCTCCGGTGCCCATCGGGGTGTTGACCGCGCCCGGATGCAGGCTGTTGACCCGGATCTTGTGCTTGCCCAATTCGGCCGCGAATGCCCGAGCCATCCCGGCCACGGCGTGCTTGCTGGCCGTGTAGTGCACCATGAACGGCTGCATCTTGATCCCGGCTGCCGAGCTGATCAGGATGATCGATCCGCCGCGCCCACCGTCGATGATGTGCTGGGCGCCGGCCATCACGGTGTTCCAGGTGCCGGTGACATTGATGTCCATGACGTCGCGGAACGACTCGGGAGTGGTCTCGTTCCAGGGTTCGGGAACCGTGATGCCCGCATTGGCCACGATGACGTCGAGCCTGCCGAACTCGGCGACACCCTTGCCGACGATCTCCCGCAGCGCGTCGTGGTCGCGGGTGTCGGCAGCGGTGGCGATGATGCGCTTGCCGGTGGCCTCGACGAGACGCACGGTTTCGGTCAGATCCTCCGGGGTCGCCGAGTCGTAGGGCACGCTCGGGGGCAGCGGACCGGCGATGTCGACGGCGATGATGTCGGCGCCCTCTTTGGCCATCCGAACCGCGTGCGCGCGGCCCTGCCCACGGGCAGCTCCGGTGATGAAGGCGACCTTTCCGGCGAGCCGCTCGGACATGGAATCTCCTTGAGTGTTGGGGGAATTCAGTGCTGGCGCTGGGCGGCCTTGACCAGCCCGCCGCCGATGATGAGTCGCTGGATCTCGCTGGTCCCCTCGTAGAGGCGCAGCAGCCGGACCTCGCGGTAGATGCGTTCGACCGGGACCTCGCGCATGTAGCCGGTACCGCCGTGGATCTGCACCGCGAGATCGGCCACGTTGCCTGCCATTTCGGTGCAGAACAGCTTGGCTGCCGAGGGGGCGATGCGGCGGTCCTCGCCGGACACCCACTTGGCCGCGGCGTCCCGGACCAGAGCCCGGCCGGCCATCACCCCGGTCTGTTGGTCGGCGAGCATCGCCTGCACCAACTGGAAGCTGCCGATCGGTTGGCCGCCCTGGGTCGCCGCGGCGGCGTAGGCGACTGATTCGTCGAGCGCGCGTTGGGCGGATCCCACCGCGAGTGCCGCGATATGGACCCGGCCGCGCGCCAGTGAGGTCATCGCGGCGCGGTAGCCGACGTCCTCACTGCCGCCCACGAGCGCACTGTTCGTCACCCGCACGTCGGTGAAATTGACGTCGGCGGTCCAGGCGCCCTCCTGACCCATCTTGGCGTCCTTGGCGCCCACTTCGACACCGGCGGCGTCGGCAGGCACGAGAAACACGGCGATGCCGGGGCCGTCGGCATCGGCGGGACGGGTGCGGGCGAACACGACGAACAGGTTCGCGGTGGGCGCGTTGGTGATGAACCGCTTCTGGCCGCTGATCACCCAGTCGCTCCCGTCGCGTACCGCCTTGGTGCGCAGGCCCGCCGGGTTCGAACCGGCGCCCGGCTCGGTGAGTGCGAAGGAGGCGACGACCGCACCGGAGGCGATGCCCTCCAGCCACCGGGCTTTCTGCTCATCGGTTCCGAACCCCACGAGTACCTGCCCGGCGATGCCGTTGTTGGTGCCGAACATCGACCGCAACGCCAGCGACGTGTAGCCGAATTCCATTGCCAGCTCGACATCTTGGGCGAGATTCAGGCCGAGGCCGCCCCACTGCTGCGGGATCGCGTAGCCGAACAACCCCATGTTCTTTGCCTGCTCGCGCAGATCGTCGGGCACCTTGTCGGTCGCCAGGATCTCGTTCTCGCGCGGCACCACGGCGGAGCGGATGAAGCTGCGGGTCTGCGCCAGGATCTCACTGAAGTCCTCGTCGCTGACTTCGGCAGTGGCCGCGGTGGTGGTCACAGGGAGCTCCATTTCGTCGCGCGGGATCGGCGGGGTGATGAATCTCCAATATCGTATATGAAATATGATCTGCGCCAGACAGAGCCCCCACGGTCGAAAGTTAGGTGATCAGGTGTCGTTGCTGAGCGGTCAGACTGCAGTGGTGACAGGCGGTGCCCAGGGTCTGGGCCTGGCTATCGCAAAGCGCTTCATCGGCGAGGGCGCCCGTGTCGTGCTCGGCGATGTCAACCTGGAGGCCACCGAGGCGGCCGCCCAGGAACTCGGCGGGCCCGAGGTGGCGACCGCCGTCCGTTGCGATGTCACCTCGTCGAGTGAGGTCGAGGCCCTGGTGCAGGCCGCCGTCGAGCGCTTCGGCGGACTGGACATCATGGTCAACAACGCCGGCATCACCCGCGATGCAACGCTGCGAAAGATGACCGAGGAGCAGTTCGACCAGGTGATCGCCGTGCATCTCAAGGGCACCTGGAACGGCACCAAATCGGCCGCGGCGATCATGCGGGAGAACAAGCGCGGCGCAATCGTGAACATGTCCTCGATCTCGGGCAAGGTCGGCCTGGTCGGGCAGACCAACTATTCGGCGGCCAAGGCCGGAATCGTCGGCATGACAAAGGCGTCGGCCAAGGAACTCGCACACCTCGGGGTTCGGGTCAACGCGATCCAGCCTGGGCTCATCCGCTCGGCGATGACCGAGGCCATGCCGCAACGGATTTGGGATCAGAAGCTTGCCGAGATCCCGATGGCCCGAGCCGGTGAACCCGACGAGGTGGCCAAGGTCGCCCTGTTCTTGGCCAGCGACCTGTCGTCGTACATGACGGGCACTGTGCTCGAGGTGACCGGCGGTCGGCACGTATGAGCACGCGCGAGGCGGTCATCTGCGAACCGGTCCGCACCCCGATCGGCCGCTATGGCGGCATGTTCGCGTCGCTCACCGCCGTCGACCTCGGCGTCGCCGCGCTCAAGGGCCTGCTGGAGCGCACCGGTGTAGCGCCGGAACAGGTGCAGGACGTGATTCTGGGGCACTGCTATCCCAACAGCGAGGCCCCGGCTGTCGGCCGCGTGGTGGCGCTCGACGCCGGCCTACCGGTGACGGTTCCCGGCATGCAGGTCGACCGGCGGTGTGGTTCCGGACTGCAGGCCGTGATCCAGGCCTGCCTGCAGGTGCGCAGTGGCGACAACGATCTGGTGGTGGCCGGCGGTGCCGAGAGCATGAGCAACGTCGCGTTCTACTCGACCGATATGCGGTGGGGTGGAGCCCGTGGCGGTGTGCAGATTCACGACGGGCTCGCGCGCGGCCGCACCACGGCCGGTGGGCAGTTCTATCCGGTGCCGGGCGGAATGCTGGAGACCGCTGAGAACCTCCGCCGTGAGTACGGCGTCACTCGCGCCGAACAAGACGAGCTCGCGGTGCGCTCGCATCGCAGCGCCGTGGCTGCTCAGCAGTCCGGGGTGCTGGCCGAGGAGATCATTCCCGTCACCGTCCGCACTCGCAAAGAAGAGGCCGTCATCGACACCGACGAGCACCCGCGCGCAGACACCACCGTCGAGGCCCTCTCCAAGCTCAAACCCGTTCTGCTCAAGCAGGATCCGGAGGCCACCGTGACCGCGGGCAATTCCAGCGGCCAGAACGATGCCGCGTCGATGTGCATCGTCACCACCCCGCAGAAGGCTGCCGAGCTCGGCCTGCGGCCGCTGGTGCGGATGGTGTCGTGGGGTTCGGCCGGCGTCGCTCCCAACATCATGGGCATCGGTCCGGTTCCGGCTACCGAGGTGGCCCTGGCCAAGGCCGACCTGCAGCTGAGCGACATCGATCTGATCGAGCTCAACGAGGCGTTCGCCGCGCAGGCGCTGGCCGTGATGAAGGAGTGGAAGTTCGGCGAGGCCGACTTCGAACGCACCAACGTGCGAGGATCCGGCATCTCGCTGGGGCATCCGGTGGGCGCGACCGGCGGACGGATGCTCGCCACGCTGGCCCGGGAACTGGATCGGCGTCAGGCCCGCTACGGGCTGGAGACCATGTGCATCGGCGGCGGCCAGGGGCTGGCCGCCGTATTCGAGAGGGTGGCATCGTGACCAGACTTGCGCAGACGCTGGGGCTCACCGAGTTCCAGACCGAGATCGTCTCCACGGTCAGGCAATTCGTCGACAAAGAGGTCATCCCGACCGCCCAGGAGCTCGAGCACTCCGACACCTACCCACAGGCCATCGTCGACCAGATGAAGAACATGGGCCTGTTCGGATTGATGATCCCCGAGGAGTACGGCGGCCTCGGCGAGTCGCTGCTGACGTACGCGCTGTGCGTCGAGGAGCTGGCCCGCGGCTGGATGAGCGTGTCCGGGGTGATCAATACCCACTTCATCGTCGCGTACATGATCCGGCAGCACGGAACCGATGCCCAGAAGCAAAAATTCTTGCCGCGCATGGCCACTGGCGAGACGCGCGGGGCGTTCTCGATGTCCGAGCCCGAACTCGGTTCGGATGTCGCGGCCATTCGGACCCGGGCCAAGAAGAACGACGACGGTACATACACCATCGACGGCCAGAAGATGTGGCTGACCAACGGCGGCAGTTCCACCTTGGTGGCCGCGCTGGTGCGCACCGATGAGGGTGCCGACAAGCCGCACCGCAACCTGACCGCGTTCCTGGTCGAAAAGCCCACCGGTTTTGGTGAAGTCGTTCCCGGGCTGACCATTCCGGGCAAGCTGGACAAGCTCGGCTACAAGGGCATCGACACCACCGAGCTGATCTTCGACGGCTACCGTGCCGGTGCTGACGACGTGCTCGGCGGCCTTCCCGGGCAGGGGTTCTTCCAGATGATGGACGGGGTCGAGGTCGGTCGCGTGAATGTGTCCGCGCGCGCCTGTGGGGTGGGGATCCGTGCCTTCGAGCTGGCCGTGCGCTACGCCCAACAGCGAGAAACCTTCGGCAAGCCGATCGCCGAGCACCAGGCGGTGGCGTTCCAATTGGCCGAGATGGCAACGAAAGTCGAGGCAGCCCATTTGATGATGGTCAACGCCGCCCGGCTCAAGGACTCCGGTGAACGCAACGACGTGGCCGCCGGTATGGCCAAGTACCTGGCCAGCGAGTTCTGCTCGGAGGTCACCCAGCAGAGCTTCCGGATCCACGGCGGCTACGGCTACTCCAAGGAGTACGAGATCGAGCGGCTGATGCGCGATGCACCGTTCCTGCTGATCGGTGAGGGCACCAGCGAGATCCAGAAGAACATCATCAGCAAGCGACTGCTGTCCGACTACCGGGTCTGAGCCGTGTCCATCCCCGATTTCTCGGCCCGGCCACAGATGGCCGAGGACGTGGCACGGTTGATCCGCAGACGGATCTTCGACGGCACCTACCCGGCGGGCAACTACATCCGGCTCGAGCAGCTGGCGGCCGAACTGGGAATCAGCGTGACGCCGGTGCGGGAGGCGTTGTTCGGCCTGCGCGCCGAGGGGCTGCTGACGCAGCAGCCCCGGCGCGGATTTCTGGTGCTTCCGGTCACCCGGCGCGATATCGACGACGTGGCCGGCGTGCAGGCCCACATCGGCGGCCAGTTGGCGCTACGGGCCGCCGACCAGATCAGCGACGCTCAGCTCGACGAACTGGACCGGATCCAGCGTGAGCTGGAAGACGCCTATGCCCGCGACGATCATGACGCCGCGGTCCGGCTCAACCACGCATTCCACCGGGGTGTCAACCGGGCGGCCGAGTCGCCGAAACTGGCTCAGCTGATGTCCCAGATCACCCGGTATGCACTGGAATCGGTGTATCCGACGGTAGAGGGCTGGCCCGAACAGTCGACCCACGACCACCGCCGGATCCTGGCGGCGCTCAAGGCCCGCGACGGGGACGGCGCGCGCGACGCCATGGCCGAGCACCTGTGTGCCGCATCGAAGCCGCTGACCGATCACCTCGACCGGCTGGGCGTGCTGGAGTAGCAATTTGACCCGCGAATGAAGGTGGCAGGCATGGTAGGTGTTCTCGACGGGATTCGGGTGCTCGACTATGGCCGGTTCATCGCAGCACCCTGGTGCAGCGCGATCCTGGCCGACATGGGTGCCGACGTGCTGCGCGTGGAGAAACGCGAAGGCGGCGAGGACCGTTGGGTGCAGGCCGTCACCGAGGGCGGTGAGGGCGGCACCTTCCTGCAGTGCAACCGCAACAAGCGCTCGCTGACGCTGGACTCCACCACCACTGAGGGCGCGGAGATCACCCGCCGCCTGGTGGCGCAGGCCGATATCGTGATCGCCAACATGCCCGCGGCCGGAATGCGGGCCAGCGGACTGGATTACGAGACACTCAAGGCGGTCAAGCCCGACATCATCCTGGCCAGCGCCACCGCCTACGGCGAGGGCGGACCGTACAGCGACAAGATCGGTTTCGACGGCGCCGGGCAGGTGATGTCCGGGGCGGTCTACCGGCAGGGCTTGCCGGATCAACCGATCCGAACAGTGGTGCCCTACGCGGATTTCGGCACCGCGCTCACCTTGGCGATCGGCGTCATGATGGCCTTGTATCACCGCGACAAGACCGGGCAGGGCCAGCATGTCGAGGGCGCGCTGCTGCCCACCGCGCTGATGCTGTCGAACGCCTTCCTCATCGAGCGTGAACTGCTGCAGGTCGACAAGCCCCGGATGGGCAACAAAGGCGCGTCGGTCGCGCCGTGCGATCTCTATCGCACCGCCGACGACCAGTGGGTCTTGCTGCAGGTCGCCGGGCAGCCGATGTTCAAGCGCTGGTGCCGGCTGGTGGGGCGCGAAGAGCTGTTCGACGATCCGCGTTTCGCCAACGACGACATCCGTTGGGCCAACGGTGACATCCTCAATGACATCATGGCCCGCTGGTGTGCCGACAAGTCCAAGGCCGAGGTGATGGAGCTCTTGGAGAAGGCGAAAATGCCTGCGGCCCCGCTGAATTCCACGCAGGACGTCCTCGACGACCCGCATGTGCAGGCCATGGGCTACCTGCAGCGGGTTCCGTTCCCCGGAGCCTCACGCGACGTGCCGATCATCGAAACCCCGTTTCGGATGTCGGCGACGCCGGGCACCATCCGGCACCGGGCGCCGCTGCTGGGCGAGCACACCGACGAGGTGCTGGCCGAGCTCGGTTACGACGCGACGCAGATCGCCGAACTGCGGACGAACGCCATCGTGTGAATCACAGTGTCGCCCGACCTATAACGAGTCGCCGATCGCGTGAAGCTGGGCGAGCTGCTCGCAGAAGTGTTCGGCACTGCGCGCCTGCACCGTGCAGTTGGCGATGGTGGCACCGACGTCGCGTAGCCGATTCAGGCGCCCGCGTGCGACGTCCGGATCGCCCAACGGGTCCAGCGCCACACCAGGGGACAGGATGACCTCGAAACCCGCGGGCAGTTGATACGGCGCGAGAAACTCAGCGATCGTGTCAGCTGACAGACCGAAAGGCATCCAGCCATTGCCCAATTCGACGGCGCGACGTAACGAGCGCCTGGTGCGCCCACCGACCCAGATCGGGATATCGGTACTGGTGGCGTGCGGTTCGATGGCGAAGCCATCGACCACGGGCTGTCCCCACGCGGCCCGAAGCCTGGCGATGTCGTGGTCGGCCGCGGCGCCGCGGCCCTGGAACTGGGCGCCGAGCAGTTCGAATTCCTCGGTCAGCGATCCGACGCCGACGCCGAGGATCACCCGGCCATCGCTGAGCCGGTCGAGGGTCCCGTAGCTCTTGGCCAGCGCCACCGGATGGTGGTAAGGCAGGACCACCACGGCCGTGGTCAGCCGGATGCGCCTGGTCCGCGCCGCCAGGAACGACAGGGTGGCCAGCGGATCCCAATACACCGTCCCTCGCACCGTGGCGGCCGAGGCGGGTATCCCGGTGTGCTCGGCACAGGTGAGGTGGTGAAACCCCAATCTGTCTGCGGCCTCGGCGATCAGGGCCAGCTCGTCGGGACCGGCGTCGGCCTCCCACGGCGAGAACTCACCGGGGTGTTGCATGACGATGGGTGTGGATAGTCCGAGCTTCACGTCGTTGCCTCCTTGGCGTGGATCTTCGCAAAGCTGACGGTGGCGACGACGGCCAGGTCATTGTCGGGGACCGTGAAGATGTCGACCTGGATCACCATGGATCGCTTGCCGGCATGCACGACGCGGGCCACGGCCCGGGCAGCGCCCTCGGTCACCGGCCGCAGGTAGCGCAGGTTGAGATCAGAGGTCACCACGCTGCGCCCGGGCGGCAACTGGCGCATGGCGAGCTTGCCTGCCGCCGTGTCGACCAGGGTGGCCAGCAGCCCGCCTTGCAGCCCGCCGTTGGTGTTGACCACATGCGGGGCGACGGGAAGTTCGACGACGGCTTCATCATCAGCTCCCGGGGCGTCCCGATAGCCGATGAGCTCGAACAGCTCGAAGATGCTGGTCGTCACTGGGATTCACCTTCCCTCAACATGGCCCGTAGCGCGGCGTTGTCGATTTTTCCGGTAGCGCCGCGCGGGACGGTGTCCTCGTCGTCGAGGATCAGCCACAGCGTGGGCACTTTGAACGAGCTGATGGCGGCCCGGGTGGCCGTGTGCACCGACTCCAACGAGAGCGCGTCACCGACTACGACCGCGCCGACCCGATTGGCCTGTCCGTCAGGCACGTTCACCACGTGTGCGGCGCGTACGCCGGGGATGGACCGCAGCGCCCGCTGTACTTCACTCGGATACACCGTGGCACCCCGGACCTTGAACATGTCGTCGGATCTGCCTCGGTAGAACAGGAATCCGTCGTCATCGAGGTAGCCGAGATCCCCGGTCGGGTAGTAGCCGTCGGCGGTGAACACCTGCTCGCGGCTGCGCCGGCAGATGCCCCGCATCACATGCGGGCCGCGGATCTGGATCTCCCCGGTGTCGCCGTCAGGCAGTGGTACCCCGGTGTCTGTGTCGACGATGCGCACGTCCATTCCGTCGAACGGCCGGCCACAGCTGCCCCATGCCGATTCGGGCATGTCGGTGTCGGCGCGGAATCCGCAGTACGGGCCGAACGATTCGGTCATCCCGAACAACGACGCCCGTGCCCCGGGCCGTGACCGCATGCTGTCCGGCAACAGCGCTTCCAGGCTTCCGGGCTGCAGTGAGCTCAAGTCGGCATTGCCGGTGTGGCGGGCCAGGACCTCGGCCTGCTCGGGCCAGCCGCGGAACAGCGTGACCCGTTCCCGCTGCAGCAGTTGGAGGGTGGACTCGGTGCCGGGTATCGGCTCGGTCACCAGCGTGGCCCCCGACAGCAGAGCCGAGAGGATGCCTGCACCGAATCCACCCACCCAGAAGAACGGCATGGGCAGGTACAGCCGGGTATCTGCGGTGATACATCGCGCGTGGAGCCCCGACCGTACGGCGCCCAGGGCATTTCGGTGAGAATGGATGGTTCCCTTCGGCGGCCCGCTGCTGCCCGAGGTGAACATGATCACCATCGGGTCGCTCTCGCGTACCCGGGCCGCCAGGGCGTCGGCCTCACCGCGGGACCCGGTGAACGCGAGCGTCTCCGCACTGCTCCACACGGCGCGCAGCGCGGGCAGCCGGCTCCGGTCCACCGGGTACCGATGGCCCCGGAACTCCTCGACGGCAATGAGGAACTGCACCGAGGCCATCCGCAATTGGACCGTCAGTTCTTCCGGCCGCAGCAGGGTGCTCATCGGTACCAGGACGGCGCCGATGCGCATCAACGCGACGGCGATCCGCACCCAGTCGACGCCGTTGGGCATGACGAGGCCGACGCGGGATCCTTTGGCGACGCCCGCGGCGATGAGCCCAGCAGCCAATTCTGCAGTGCCGGTGTCCAGTTCGGTATAGGAAAGCCGCGACATCGGATCGACCACGGCGGGCTTCGCGGACGATGAACGAGCGCGCACCAGTGCGTCGATGGTGTCAGGCATCGAACAGCCCACGTAGACCGGCGATATCGAGCTTGCCACTGGACAGTGTCGGCACATCGGCGGGGCGGCATACCGCGAACACCCGAGGGACCTTGTACGCCGAGAGTGTGCCGCGCAGTTCGGTCCGAACCGCCTCGACGTCGACGGGACCGTCGGTGACGACGACGGCCGCGACGATCTGTCCGCGCTCGTCGTCGGGCAGTCCCAGGACATGCGCGGTGAAACCCAGTTCTGACAGCGCAGTCTCTACCTCGCCCGGAGTGACGTTGGCGCCGGCGGTCTTGATCATCGCGCCGGCCCGGCCCAGAAAGTAGAAGTATCCGTCCTCATCGGTGCGTACCAGGTCACCGGTGTGAAACCAGCCGTCGGCGTCGAAGCAGTCCTCGCGGTTGCGGCCGTAATAACCCTGCATGAGGTACGGTCCGCGCACGCATAATTCGCCCGAGGGCAGCACCTTGGCCTCGAAACCCGGTGCGGGCCGGCCATAGCTGCCACGGCGGTGCTCGGGTTGCTCATCCTCGTGCCTGTCGAGCAACACCACGCTGCCGGTCTCGGTCATCCCGAGCATGTTGTGCCGCAGTTCCGGGTCGGCCGGGCGGGCCTCGGGAGCCATGACCGGATACAGATTGCCTCTCGTCGCCCAGAAGCGGCGGGACGGATAGCTGGGATGCCGGGTCAGGTGGGCGATACCGGCAACGAAACCGTTCGTGACGGTGGGTTTCTCGGCTTCGAGCAGGTCGAGCGTGACGCCGGCGTCGGTCGAGTTCGAACAGATCAGGGTCGCCCCGGCGGTCATCGTGGCCAGTAGCCCGAACGCGAACCCGCCGATCCAGAAGAACGGTGAGTTGCAGAACAGCCGGTCGGTCGCGGTGAGCCCGCGAATCTCGTTGAGATTGCGTTGATGTCCGATCAGCGAGGAGTGGGTGTGCACCACACCTTTGGGTGAGCCGGTGGATCCTGAGGTGTAGATGATCGCCAGTGGATCGCAGCCGTCGACATCGTCTTCGAAACCGCGCAGCGTAGGCGCCTGGGAGCGTGGCATCTCGAACAACACGTGCCGCAGACACGGTGCGTCGATGCCCGAGAGGCGTTGCACGTAGTCGTGATTGCGAAAGCTGCGTGACGACAGCAAGATGGCGGTATCGCTGTCGCGAAGCTGGGTAGCCAGTTCAGTCCCGGTGAGGAAGGTGGAATGCGGCACCACCACCGCACCGATCCGGGCCGCAGCGAGCATCCCGACCACGAAGTCCACTCCGTTCGGATAGAGCAGCCCGACATGCGTGCCCTTGCCGGCGCCGAGCGTGATCAGACCGCCGGCCACCTCGGAGGAGCGGCGTTGCGCCTCGACGTAGGTGATCCGCTCGTCGTCGCAGATCAGCAGCGGGCGATCGGCGCACCCGCGCAGCAGCCCCGCGACGGTGTCAGACACGCGAAGAGAAATGGTCCCGTACGGCACCGAGATCGGCTTTCCCCGAGGGTGTTCGGGGAATCGTCTCGACTATGGCGATCTCGGTCGGGATCTCGTAGCGGGCCAGGCGGCCACTCAGGTAGTCCAGCAGTGCGTCGACGGTGGTGGTGCCGTGAAGCTCCACCATCGCCGCGGGTGTCTCACCCAGACGGTCGTCGGGTATGCCGATCACGGCCGCCCCGCGCACCGCCGGGTGGCTTTCCAGGGCGGTGCGGACATCGTCGGGCATCACCTTGAATCCGCCGCGGATGATGGCCTGGTCGGCGCGGCCGAGGATCCAGACGAATCCGTCTGCGTCGATCCGGGCGAGGTCGGTGGTGCGCAGCCAGTCGGCGTCGTTGTCGAACTGTGCCGGCTTGACCTCCAGCAAGCCCTGCTCGTCGGGCTGCAGCGGATTGCCGTTCTCGTCGACCACCCTCAGCTGGGCTCCAGGGTTGGCCCTGCCGACGCTGCCCCGCTTGGCTTTCCAGTACTTCTGGTGGTCGGCCAGTGTCCAGCTCGCCACCCCGCCGCCGAACTCGGTGGCGGCGTACGAGGTCAACACCGGGATGCCGAACTTCTCGGTGAACGCGTCGGCATCGTCGGCCGAAAGCGGCGCCGTGCCGGAGGTGACGGCGCGGATACCGGCCAGGTCGTCACGGGTGAGATCGGAGTGCAGCACCATGCGCAGGGCGGCCGGCACCAGTGATACCGCCCGTGGTTGGTGTTCCCGGACGGCGTCGGCCCAGCGCGTCAGGTCGAACTTGGGCAGCAGTACGAAAGGCCGTGCCTCGGCGATGCACAGCAGGACCCGGAACACCCCGCCGACGTGCACCAACGGGGAGTTGACGATCGCTACGCCTCGGCGCAGTTCGGTTGGTGCCGGTGCGTTTTCGGGATCGCCGCCGATCACGCTGCGGGCCAGCATGTCGTAGGTCAGGTCCACGCGCTTGGGTGGCCCGGTGGTGCCGCTGGTGAGCATCCACACCGCCACACCCGGCCGTCCGGCATCCTGCGTCGGGCTCTGGGCGCGACGGATCTCGGGCGGGGTGTCGAGGTCGCGGATCGTCACGGTCATCGTGGCGGGGGAGGGCGCGGCGAGGGCGCTGATGTCCTCGGCCGTGCCGACGAGTACCGGCAGCCCGAGAGCTTCTATGTCGGCGCGCGTGCGGTCGTCACCGCGGGACGGATTGATCACCACGACGGTGCCCCCGGCGGCCAGCACTCCGAGCAGCGCCGCGACGTGGGCGGGCTGATTGCGCAGCATGATGCCGACCCGGGTGCCGCCGGACACCGCGCCGACGTGCCGTGCCACCGTCGCGACCTGTCCCCAGGTGTGCCACTGGCCGTCGTACTGGATGGCGTTGGCCGCCGGGTCCAGATCGAAGATGTCGTCGATGCGCCGCGAAAGAGGGTGGGTCATCAGCGGATCCTGGGCGCGGTCTTGGGAAGAGGACGGTCAGCCAGCTCGGCTTTGGCGATCGGGTTGCCCAGCCGGGTGTAGATGAGGCCCTGATCCATGGCGGCACGGTAGGGCTTGTCGAGGGACTCCCAGATGGCTTTCACGGTGCCTTGCGTGGCGGTCGGCGGTTTCGCCGCAATGGTGGTGGCGATCTCGTTTGCGCGGTCCCACAATTGGTCCCTGGCCACCACTTCGGTCACGAGTCCGATGCGCAGGGCAGTGTCGGCGCTGACGCGTTCGTCGTTGCCCATCAACGCCATCCGCAAGGTGTCACCGAGTCCGACCCGGCGCATCAGTCCGATGGGCTCCAGCGCCGACACCAGACCGGCGCTGACGTGGGAATCGAAGAATGTGGCTTCCTGCGAACAGATCACCACATCGGCTTCGTTGACGAAGTACAGCGCACCGGCCGTGCACATACCCTGTACCGCGCACACCACCGGCTTCCACATCTTCTGCCACTTCGGGCTCAGCAGTTCGCCGGGATCCTCGTGGTTCCAGACGATCTCGGGCTGACCATAGCTGGACTTCACATCCAGCCCGGCACTGAACGCCCGGTCGCCCGCCGCCCGCAACACCACGGCGTTGATGCCTTCGTCGTCTTTGATGGCGTGCCAGGCGTCGCGCATCTCGTTGCACATGGCGCGGTTGAACGAGTTCAACGCTTCGGGCCGGTTGAGCGTGACGGTGGCGACCCGTGATTCATGGTCGAACTCGAGGAGGATCGTTTCCACGACTACCGCGCCTGCCAGTTGGGCTTGCGCTTCTCCACGAACGCCCGCGGTCCTTCGAGCGCATCCTCGGTGCGCACCACGCGCTCACGGAACGTCTCGGCCAGGATCTCACCCTCGTGCAACGGCAGATCCAGCGTCTTGTGAATGGCCAGCCGGGTCCCGCGGACCGCCAGCGGGGCATTGAGGCACACCGTGTCGGCGATCTCATGCGCACGTTCCAACAGCCGAGAGTGTTCGACGATCTCGGTGATCAGCCCGAGCTCGTAGGCGCGCTCGACGGTCATCCGTTCGTGCTTACCCATCAACGCCATTCGCAGCGCCACCGAACGCGGCAGAGCCTTGGCCAGGCGCACCATCTCGCGCGCGGCCACCAGGCCGATACTCACATGAGGGTCGAAGAATGTCGCCTGGTCCGAGGCGATGACGATGTCACCGGTGGTCACCCAGTCCAGGCCGGCACCGCAGCAGATCCCGTTGATCGCCACCACGACGGGCTTGGCCATGCTCCGAAAGGGCGGCGTGCCCTCCTGCGGTGCTTCCCACTGTTCGTAGGTGGACAGATACGGCCGCTCGTTGAGGACCTTTCCGTCGCCGGGGATCTCCTTGACATCGGCACCCGTGCAGAACGCGCGGCCGGTGGCGGTGACAATCATGAGCCAGACGTTGTCGTCGTTCTCGGCTTCGGCGTAGGCAGCCCGCAACTCGGTGATCATGTGGGGCGACAGTGCATTGAGCGCGTCGGGCCGATTCAAGGTGATGGTGGCTTTGTGCCCGTCCACCTCGTATTTGATGGTGTCGTACGTGGCGATTGCAGTCATCGGTTTCCTTAGTTCAACGGCCCTGGAAGTCCGGGTCGCGCCGTTCCCGGAACGCGGCCAGCCCTTCTTTGAAATCGGTGGTGCGGCAGGAGAGTTCCAGGTTGGACAGCTCCTGATTGAGTGCTTGCGACAGGGTTGCGTGCTGGCCGTAGGCGATTGCCTGCTTGGCCAGCCCGATCGCGACGGTCGGTCCGGCTGCCAGACGTGCGAGCAATGAGTCGACTGCGGTGTCCAGCTCGTCGGCGGGAACCGCGCTGTGGATCAACCCCCAGTCGGCGGCCTGGGACCCGCTGACCTTCTCGCCGAGCAGCAGCATGCGCTTGGCCCGCGCCACCCCGGCCAGTCGGGGCAACAGCCAGGTCGCGCCGGAGTCGGGGGTGAACCCCCGGTCGATGAACGGCTCCCAGAACGTCGCCCCGCTGTCGGCGATCGTGAAATCGGCGGCCAGCGCCAGGTTGCAGCCCAGACCGACAGCCCAGCCCCGGATCGCACACACCACCGGCAGTTGGATCGTGGCGACGAGTTCGATGGCGCGGTGGGCGGTGTGTGGGATCCGCCGGACCAGGTCGCCGGTACGGGGTCGCCGGCCAGCTTCGTTGGTGGCCACCCAGTCGGCTCCGGTGCAGAAGTCGTCACCGGCCCCGGTGATGGCGACGGCGCGCAGGGAATCGTCGTAGGCGGCCGCGGTCAGGATGTTCACCAGATCGTCGATCATCTGATGGCTCAACGAATTTCGCCGCGCCGGGCGGTGCAGGGTGATGCGCAGGGTGGAGTCCGCGCGGGACGTGGTCACCGAACCGTCACTCACCTGGAGACCAGCCTTTCCAATCCATACAGTTGCCCATACAGTAGGCGATGCGGTTACTATTCTGTACAAGTTAGCAAGGAAAGGGCGTCGATGGAAGGACGCGTGCGGCGCATCCGGCAGCCCCGGGTTGCCGAGATCGTCGCGTCCAAACTGCGCGACGACATCCTGTCCGGCCGCCTGCGCGAGGGCGACGTGTTACCCACCCAGGAAAGCCTGTTCCAGGAGTTCGGCGTCAGTCCGCCCGCGCTGCGCGAGGCCATTCACCTGCTGGAGACCGACGGGTTGATCTCGGTGCGCCGCGGCAATGTCGGCGGTGCGGTGGTGCAGATGCCCTCGGCTGAGCGCACCGCCCACATGATCGGCATGGTGCTGCAGACGCGGGCCGCCACGCCGGCCGACGTGAGCGAGGCGCTGTTACGCCTGGAACCGATCTGCGCGGGAATGTGCGCCGCCCGGGAAGATCGCGCGACCGAGGTGGTGCCATATCTGCAGGCCGAGATCGACCTTCAGGCAGCGCAGTTCGACGACCTCTCGCAGTACGTGCCGAACGCCCGGAGATTCCACGAGGCCTTGGTATCCCGATGTGGCAACGAGCCGATGATCCTGCTGATCGGTTCCCTGGAATTGATCTGGTCCACCCACGAGTCAGGGGTGTGGACCGGGGAGGGGGAGGCGGGCATGTCGGCTCCGACCATGCGGGCGGCACTGCGCGATCATCAGCGGCTACTGGACGCGATTGCCGAGGGCAACTCGGCCCGCGCTACCAAGCTCGCCGCCGACCATCTCACCGCCGCGCGGCGCACGACACTGGCCGCCGGTAACGACAAAACCATTGAAGCGAGGTTGATTTCGCATGACAGATGACCGGGTGCTGTTCGAGGTCGATGCGGATCACCGCATCGCCACCATCACGCTGAACAATCCCAAGCAGCGCAACTCCTACGATGCGGCGATGCGCGACGAGATCGCCCGCTGTCTCGACATCGTGGCCGACGACGACGATCTGACCGTCGTGCTGCTGCGTGGTGCCGAGGGGGTGTTCAGCACCGGCGCCGACATGAACAACGCCTACGGCTGGTATGGCGGCGAGCGGACGGACGCCCCTGCTGAGGCGCCGAAGAAGTCACGCCCCAGCCAGCGGCGCCGACTCACGGTGGACCGCAAGTCCTTTGGCTTCTATCACAATTTCATGGGCTTCCCGAAGGTCACCGTGGGCGAGATCAGCGGCTACGCGCTGGGCGGCGGGTTCGAGATGGCGTTGATGACCGACATCTCGGTGATCGCACGCGACACCAAGATCGGGATGCCGGCCACCCGGTTCCTCGGCCCGGCGCTGGGCAGCCTGCACATGTTCTTCCACCGGCTCGGCCCGGTGCTGGCCCGACGGATGCTGCTCACCGGCGACATCGTCGAGGCCGGTTCCGTCGAGCACCTCGGCGTCTTCACCGACACCTGTGATGCCGACCAGGTGACCGCCCGGGCGCAGTACTGGGCGGCGAAGGCGGCCAAGATGCCGGCCGACGGGGTGGTGATCGCCAAGGAGGCGTTCCGGCTCGTCGAACAGAGTCAGGCCTACCAGGGCGAGGAGGTGGCCAGCTACATCTTCCATGCCTACGGCACCAACTTGCAGTTCGCGCCAGGCGAGTTCAACTTCGTCAAGACCCGCGCGCAGCACGGCACGAAGGAAGCGTTCCGACTGCGTGACGAACATTTTCACGTCCCGGAACCGCAGTAGCATCCCGTCCTGATACCGTTACAGAAACACGATATAGCGTAAAGGTGAAACCATGCCAACACCCGTCATCGTGGGCGCTGCCCGCACAGCGATCGGCCGCTCCTTCAAGGGAACGCTGGTCAACACCCCGCCGGAAACCTTGATCACCACGGTCCTGCCCGAGGTCGTGCGTCGCGCCGGTATCAACCCGGAAGCCATCGACGACCTGATCTTCGCCGAATCCAACTATGGCGGCGGCGATATCGCCCGCTACGCGGCCGACGCGCTGGGCTGGCAGTCGGTGCCCGGCCAGGCCGTCAACCGGCACTGCGCCGGATCGCTCACCGCGATCGGCAATGCGGCTGCCCAGATCGGCTCCGGCATGGAGCGGGTCCTGGTCGCCGGCGGCGTGCAGTCGCTGTCCTCGTCGCCGCTGATGAAATGGCGCGTTCCGGGATTCGGTCCCGAGATCGAGTTCATCGAGCCGTGGATGACCCCGACGCACGTCGAGACGCCCGATGCGCCGATGCGCGACATGTCGATCACGGTCGGCTGGAACACCGCGCAGGCCGCCGGGATCACCCGTGAGGACATGGACGCCTGGGCCGCGCGCTCGCATCAGCGGGCGATCGCCGCCATTGACGCGGGCAAGTTCCTCGACGAGATCGTGCCGCTCAAGGTGAACCAGCCCGACGGCTCGGTCATCGAGTTCAGCGTCGACGAGCACCCGCGCCGTGGCACCACCGCCGAGAAGCTCGCCGAGCTCAAGGTCCTGCACCCGGAGATCGAAGGATTCTCCATCACTGCGGGCAACAGCAGCGGCACCAACGACGCTGCCGCTGCTGTCGCGCTGGTCGGCGACGACTATGCGGCCGCGGAGAACCTCAACGTGATGGCCAAGGTCAGGGCCTGGGGCGCGGTCGGCGTTGCCGCTCGCGACACCGGCCTCGGTGGCGTCGAGGTGATCGGCAAGGTGCTCGACCGGGCCGGGCTCAAGCCCTCGGATGTGGCGCTGTGGGAGATCAACGAGGCCTTCGCCTCGGTACCGATCGCCGCGGTCCGCAAGTACGGCATCGACGAGGAGCTGGTGAACTTCTCCGGCAGCGGCTGCAGCCTGGGCCATCCGATCTCGGCCTCGGGTGCCCGCATGGTCACCACGCTGATCTACGAACTGCAGCGTCAGGGTGGCGGTATCGGTGTGGCAGCGATGTGCGCCGGCGGCGGCCAGGGCGGCGGGCTGGTCATCGAGGTCTAGAACGTGGTTTGACTCTGCGTCCCCGGCGCGAAAGTCCGAGCAGGACGCGCCGCGGGCGCAGAGTCAGCTGGCCGCGGCCTTCCGGCGGGCGGGCGCCTTCTTGGCCTTGCCGGCATTCGCCTCGATCCGCTGCGCGGCATGGTCGAGGATGCACTCCAGGCCGTACTCGAAGTTCTTCTCGTCGGCCGCGCCGATGCGGTGCCCCTCGCTGGTGACCTGTGCCAGCAGCGGGGTGGTCTCGGGATCGATGACCATGGTCTCTTCGTAATCGCCGGGCGCGTTGTCGTTGGCCCGGTTCTTCTCGTAGAGGCGATGCAGCACCACCGACCCGCGGACGTGGACGGACACGGCGGAATAGGTGTCGAAGGCGTCCTCGACCGACAGCCCGGCTTCGACCAGACCGGAGATGGCGGTCTCCATCTCCTGCACGCCGAGGCGTGCGGCGCGCGGGCTCAGTGCGGACCGAATGAGAATGAGATCACACAGGATCGGATTGGCCATGAAGGCTTTTCGCATGGTGCGGGCGTGATTGGCCAGTGACTCGCGCCAGTCCTTGGCCTCCACGTACGGGGTGGCGACGACGAACTCGCGCAGGGCGCGGTCGGTCATCGCGTTGAGCAGATCGTCCTTCTTGCGGAAGTACCAGTAGATGCTCGTGACACCGACGCCGAGATGTTTGCCCAGCAGCGGCATGCTGAGGTTGTCGATCGACACCTGCTCGGCGAGTTCGAATGCGCCGTTGATGATGTCGTCGGGATTGATGGATCCACGTTCGCGCCGTTGACGCTTCTCAGCGGTCGGTTGCTTTGCCACTGCGGGCACCTCCATCGAAATCGAATCTGCTCAAGTCGTCCCTGTGCCGCGGCTCAATCGCAGTGAATTTACCGCCGGCTGCCACCTGAACTGCGCCTATGCGCGCGTGTCGCGGGGTCTTGTCGCTGTCAACCTTACCGGTAGCCCTTCCGTGGATACCTTCCACCGTTCGCATCGGGACGTCGCTCGGCCGCTGCGGGCGGGGTGCCGCGTTTGTACTGTAATCCCTATAGTAGGCTTTTCCGGGTTATCGGGCTTCGCGAGCGAAGGGGCATTTGGTGTCGGAAGTAGTTCTGCGGGAGCGTCGTGGTCGGACGCTCGTCATCACGATCAATCGTCCGGAAGCGCGCAACGCGTTCAACCTTGCGGTGGTTCAGGGGCTCGCCGATGCGATGGACGAGCTCGACGACACCCCCGAGCTGTCGGTGGCGGTCCTCACCGGTGCGGGCGGAAACTTCTGCGCCGGCATGGACCTGAAGGCGTTCGCTTCGGGGGAGCTGCCCTACGTTCCCGGTCGCGGTGCGGGTTTCACCGAGCGCCCGCCGCGCAAGCCGTTGATCGCCGCGGTCGAAGGGTTCGCGCTCGCCGGTGGTACCGAGTTGGTGCTGGCCACTGACCTGGTTGTGGCCTCCAAGGTCGCGAAGTTCGGTATCCCCGAGGTCAAGCGCGGTCTGGTGGCCGGCGGTGGCGGCCTGCTGCGACTGCACCAGCGCATCCCGTACCAGAAGGCGATGGAACTCGCGCTCACCGGCGACAGCTTCACCGCCGAGGAAGCCGCCGCGTGGGGTTTCGTCAACAAGCTCACCGAGCCCGGAGAAGCGCTCGACGGTGCGCTCGAACTCGCCGATCGGATCACCGCCAACGGCCCGCTGGCCGTGGCCGTGACCAAGGAGATCATCGCCTCGTCCTCGGAGTGGTCGGCCGACGAGATGTGGAAGAAGCAGGGCGAACTGCTCGCACCGGTGTTCTCCTCCAACGACGCCAAGGAGGGGGCGATCGCCTTCGCCGAGAAGCGCGCCCCCAATTGGACCGGTTCCTGACGATTCCATGGATCTCGGATTCGCCGGTGCGGCCACCGTCGTCGTGGGCGGTGGCCGTGGGATGGGTTTCGCGACCGCGCAGTGCCTGGCCGAGGACGGAGCTCGGATCGCGATCGTCGGGCGGTCCCGTGACGTACTCGACGCCGCCGCGACGGAGCTGACCCGCCTCGGATCGCCCGAGGCGGTGCCGATCGTCGCGGACACCTCCGACGGCGGCCAGGTCGACCAGGCCTTCGCCCAGTTGGGTCAGCGGTGGGGTGTGATCAATGCCTTGATCAACACGGTCGGCCCCGGCGCCGCGGGCAACTTCGAGGAGTTGACCGACGACCAGTGGCAAGAGGCGTTCGACGCCGGTCTGATGGGCATGGTGCGCTGCGTGCGCGCGGCATTGCCGTTGCTACGCAAGGCCGAGTGGGCACGCGTCGTCAACTTCTCGGCCCACTCCACCCAGCGGCAGAGCACGCGGCTACCGGCCTACACAGCGGCCAAAGCAGCCCTCAACAGTGTGTCCAAGAACCTTTCGCTGTTGTTGGCCAAGGACGAGATCATGGTCAATGTGGTCTCACCGGGCAGCATCTCGTCGGAGGCGCTGCGGGGCTGGGCCGCCACGGTGGGTGTCGACGGCAACGATCCGTATGCGTTGATGGCGGCCATCGACGAGCATTTCGGGCATCCTGCCCACCTGCCCCGCGCCGGACTTCCCAGCGAAATCGGTCCCGTCGCAGCATTTCTCGCCTCCAAGCGCAATTCGTACATGACGGGTGCGAACGTCAACGTGGATGGTGGATCGGACTTCATCTAGGGGGTCGCATGGCAACAGCAGCCGAGGCGAGGGACTGGGCCCGCGGTGCGCTACGCGGAATCGGTGATTCGCTCTATACCCCGTTCTGCGGCACCGACGGTGACGACATCGACTGGGACGCCTACCGGTACCTGGTGCGCTACTGCGTCGGCGACCTCGGTCACCAGATGCTTTGGTGTACCAGCGGTTTGGCCGAATTCTGGGCGCTGACCCTCGCTGAGCGCAAGCGACTGCTCGAGGTGGCGATCGAGGAGGGGCGCCGGGCCAACCCGGATGTCGTGATCCAGGCCTGCACCGCGACGACATCGGCCAAGGACTGTCTGGAGCTCACCTTGCACGCCCAGCACGCGGGCGCCGACATCGTCTACATCCAAACCCCGATGATGGAAACGCACGGAGGAGAAGGCGTCCTGCGCTTCTTCTCCTACATCGCCGAGCGCACCGACATCGCGCTGGGGATGTTCAACTCACCATCCTCGGGCTATGTGCTGACGCCCGACGAAAGCGCGCGGATTGCCGAGGCGATCCCTGCGGTGTGTGCCACCAAGGAGGGCGCGTTCCGGCCCGCGGCGAGCCGACGGCTGCACGAACTGGCGCCGTATCTCGCGGTTTGGGAGTGCGACACGATGGTGTACCGGGCCGGTTGGCTACGCGACGGCATCGTCTGTCCCGCCCAGTTGGGCACCGCCGGGTACCTGTACGAAACTCCACAACGCCGCATCTTCACCGAATACTGGGACCTGGTGTACGCCGACCGGCTCATCGAGGCGATGGACTTCGCCCGGGACTCCGGTCTGGACCAGTTCAGCCTGGACCTGGGGTCCTGGTTCACGTGTTATCCGGGCCGCGCCGACTATTTCACCCACTGGGCCGGCGCCTTCAAATACGCGGCCTCGGTGCTGGGAATGCCGGTCGGGGCCTATCCGCATTCCCGTCCGCCCCAGGTCGTGCTTCCCGAGGTCGCGAAGACTCAGATCGAAACCGCTTATCGGAAGCTCGGTTTGATCGACGATTGAGCCGTCTTTGCGCAGGTCGCGGCTTCGATGCGGGGCTTGCGGAATGCACTACCGATAGGTATACAGTATGTATGTCTGAACGGCTGGTGCGGCAGCGGGAGGTGGTCGGCGCATGACGCTCGCCGACGAGGTGGGAACCGAGGCGGTGCTCTACGAAACAACCGACGCCGGCGTCACGGTCATCACGTTGAACCGCCCCGACAGGCTGAACTCCTGGGGTGCGGACATCTCGGCCGGCGTGTACGCCGCATTCGACCGTGCCGAGGCGGATCCGGCGGTCCGTGCCGTGGTGCTGACCGGTACCGGCCGGGGCTTCTGCGCCGGTGCGTACATGGGCGCGATGCAGGACCTCGGCGCCAGCATCAATGAAGACACCGATGTCAGCAAGATCGTCGGCGAGCGCCACCCGTATTTCCTCACCGAACTGCGCAAGCCCGTCATCGCGGCCATCAACGGCGCATGTGTCGGCATCGGTCTCACCCACGCATTGATGTGCGACGTCCGGTTCGCCGCTGCCGGAGCGAAATTCGCCACCGCGTTCCCGCGCCGGGGACTGATCGGCGAGTACGGTATCACCTGGATCCTGCCGAGGCTGGCCGGCTGGGGCGCCTCGGCGGATCTGCTGCTGAGCGGGCGGACCTTCTTCGCGGAGGAGGCGTTGCAGCTCGGCTTGGTGAAAGAGGTTGTGGCGCCTGAAGATCTGCTGCCCCGAGCCCTGGCGTATGCCGAGGATCTGGCCCGCAACTGCTCGCCCGCCTCGATGGCCGTGATCAAGCGCCAGCTGTACGGCAATGCCCACGATGACGTGCGGCAGGTCAGTGCGCGCGCCGAAACGCTGATGCACGAATCCATGGTGCGCCCCGACCTGCTCGAGGGCATCACCGCGTTCTTCGAGAAACGGCCCCCGAATTTCCCGCCCCTGAAAGAAGGTTGATGACATGACCGAAGCTCCCGAACGGCTTCCGTACCTGGCCGTCGACGTCGACAACCACTACTACGAGCCGATCGATGCGTTCACCCGGCACCTGCCCAAGGAGTTCCGCAGCCGCGGCGTGCAGATGGTGCAGGACGGCAAACGAACCCTGGCCGTGATGGGCGGAACGGTCAACCACTTCATCCCCAACCCGACCTTCGACCCGATCATCGAACCGGGCTGCCTGGATCTGCTGTTCCGTGGCGAGATCCCCGAGGGCGTCGATCCCGCCTCCCTGATGAAGGTGGACCGGCTCTCAGACCACCCCGAGTATCAGAATCGCGATGCCCGACTGGAGGTGCTCGACCGCCAGCGCCTCGAAACCGTGTTCATGTTGCCGACGTTCGCCTGCGGCGTGGAGGAGGGACTCAAGCACGACATCGAGGCCACCATGGCCTCGGTGCACGCCTTCAACCTGTGGCTGGACGAGGACTGGGGATTCGACCGACCTGACGGCCGCTTCGTGTCGGCACCGATCATCTCGCTCGCCGATCCCGAGAAGGCGGTCGAGGAAGTCGATTTCGTGATCGGCCGCGGCGCCAAGCTGGTGTGTGTGCGCCCGGCCCCGGTACCCGGCGCGGTCAGGCCGCGGTCCCTCGGCGACCCGCTCCATGATCCGGTGTGGGCCCGGCTGGCCGAGGCCGGCGTGGCCGTGGTCTTCCATCTGTCGGACTCCGGGTACATGGCCGTGCCGGCCCTGTGGGGCGGCAGCGGGGTGTTCAAAGGGTTCGGCAAGCGTGATCCGCTCGACATGGTGATCATGGACGACCGTGCGATCCACGACACCATGGCCTCGATGATCGTGCACCAGGTGTTCACCCGGCATCCCAAGCTCAAGGTGTGCAGCATCGAGAACGGCTCCTACTTCGTCTACCGGCTGATCAAACGGCTGAAGAAGGCGGCCAACAATGCGCCGTATCACTTCAAGGAGGATCCGGTCGAGCAGCTGCGCAACAACGTATGGATCGCGCCCTACTACGAGGACGATGTCAAGCTGCTCGCCGACACCATCGGCGTCGACAAGATCCTGTTCGGCTCCGACTGGCCGCACGGTGAGGGACTGGCCGATCCGACCACCTTCACCGCGGACATCCCGCAGTTCCCCGAGTTCAGCCTGGAGGACACCCGAAAGGTCATGCGCGACAACGCGCTCGAACTGCTCGGCGACGTCACTCGGACCGCGCCCGGTGTATCGCATCTGGTGCCGGCGTAGCCACCGCGATGGCTGAATGGACGATCGGCGCCGTCGTCGATGCGATCGCCGAGGCGGTACCCGACCGGGAGATGACGGTGTGCGGCACCCGTCGCACCACTTTCGCGCAGGGCGCTGAGCTGACCCGGCGGCTCGCGAACTTCCTGGCCTCATACGGCTTGGGGGCGTACCGGGAGCGCCCGGACCTGAACCGTTGGGAGTGCGGTCAGGACGTCGTCGCGCTCGTCATGCACAACGACCTGTACCCCGAGATGGTGATCGGCTGCCTCAAGGCGCGCACGGTCCCGGTCAACGTCAACTATTACTACTCGCCGGGCGAGGTGGCTGACCTGCTGGCGTACCTCAATCCGCGGGCGGTGATCTACCACCGTTCGTTGGGGGCAAAGTTCGCCGACGTGCTCGGTGACGGTGTTGCCGAGCTGTTGATCTCCGTCGATGACGGGGACGGTGACGAGCTGCCGGGTTCGGTGACTCTGGAAGACGCTATGGCACAAGGGGATACCGATCGGGACATCACCCCGTCGCCTGATGACCTGCTGATGGTCTGCACCGGCGGCACGACCGGCCGTCCCAAGGGCGTGATGTGGCGTCAAGGCGACATCTACGTGTCGTCGATGAACGGCGCCGATCACGAGCAGGTCAGCGAGATCCACCACAAGGTGGCCCATGCCGGGCCGCCCTGGTTCGCGGTGTCGCCGCTGATGCACGCCGCCGGGATGTGGACAGCGTTCTCCGGCCTGCTGTCCGGCCAGACCGTCGTGCTGCACGACACCAAGCCACGCTTCGACCCGCGTTCGGTGCTCGAAACCGCGCAGCGGGAGAAGATCGGGCTGATGACGATGGTCGGCGACGCATACGCCGCACCGATCGTCGAGGAGCTCGGCCGGCGGAGTTATGACCTCTCGTCGATGTTCGCCATCGGTACCGGCGGGGCCGCCACCAATCCGAAACATCAACGCGCACTGCTGGAACACATTCCGCAGATCACCATCATCAACGGGTTCGGCTCCTCGGAGACCGGCAACATGGGATTCGGCCACACCCAGCGCGAGACCCCGACCGCCGAAACCTTCCAGTTGCGGGCCGGCGGGCTGGTACTCGCCGACGACTACTCCCGTTTCCTGGATCCCGGCGACACCGAGGTGGGCTGGGTGGCGCGCAACGGTCGCATCCCGCTCGGCTACTTCAACGACGAGGCGGCGACGGCGAGGACCTTCCCCGAGGTGGCCGGTCAACGCGTGGTGGTCTCGGGTGACCGTGCCTCGCTCGATGCCGACGGCACCCTGCGCCTGTTCGGGCGGGACTCGTTGGTGGTCAACACCGGTGGCGAGAAGGTGTTCGTCGAGGAGATCGAGGAAGCCCTGCGAGCACATCCGCAAGTCGTGGATGCGCTGGCAGTCGGGCGGCCCAGCGAGCGGTGGGGTGAGGAGCTGGTGGCGCTGGTGGCCGTGCGCGACGCGGTCGACGCGGCCGCGCTCCGGGAGCACTGCGCGACCCGGTTGGCCCGCTTCAAACTTCCCAAGGACGTGCTGTTCGTCGAGGAGATCCGCAGACTCGGCAACGGCAAGGCCGACTACCGCTGGGCCAAGGGTCTGGCTTCGGAGCAAGCAGAGGCGAGGGCATGACGCAGAAGGTGATTGACTGTCTGGCCAACGTGCACTTCGGCGAGACCGAGAACCAGCCCACCTTCATGAAGAAGGTGCGCGACGACTACTTCAAGGGCCCGACGTCGATGTATGACCCCATCGATCTGGCCGAGATGCTCGACGAGATGGACACCCACGGCGTGCAGAAGGCCATCCTGATGGATTCGCTGGCCAAGCCGTCGGTGACCGCCCGGAAGTTCGTCGAGGCGCATCCCGATCGCTTCGCACTGGCGATGGGCGGGGTCAACCTGTTGCGGCCCATGCCGTCGTTGCGTGAACTCGCGGCCGTCGTGGCGGACCTGCCGGTCGCCTATACCGTTGTCGGACCCAGCTTCTGGGGAGACGGGCAGTACCCGCCGAGCGACGCGGTCTACTACCCGCTCTACACCAAGTGCGCCGAGATGGAACTGCCGCTGTGTGTGAACACCGGCATCCCGGGTCCGCCGATTCCGGGTGAGGTGCAGAACCCCATACACCTCGACCGCGTGTGCGTGCGGTTCCCGGAGCTGAAGCTGTGCATGATCCACGGCGCGGATCCGTGGTGGGACATCGCGATCCGGATGCTGATCAAATACCAGAACCTGCGGTTGATGACCTCGGCCTGGTCGCCGAAGCGGTTACCCGATTCGCTGCTGCACTTCATACGCACCCGCGGCAAGAACAAGGTCATCTTCGCCTCGGATTTCCCGGTGCTGCGCATGCAGCGCGTCGTGCCCGAGGCGCTGGCATTGGATCTGCCGGCAGACGTGCTCGACAACTACCTCTACAACAATGCCGCGGAGTTCTTCTTCGGCGAAGAGAAGGAGAACTGAGGGATGGACCGCTACGAACTGCGCAGGCTGGACTACAGCCTCACCGAGGACCACATCGACCTGCAGACCGCGTACCGGCAGTTCTTCAAGACGCATTCGGACATCGAGACCGTGCGTGCGGCCGAACCCTCAGGTTTCGACAAGAGCCTGTGGGAACGGCTGTGTGCCATGGGCGCCACCACCATGGCCCTGCCCGAAGACGTCGGCGGTGACGGGGCGACACTGGTCGACCTGACGCTGGTGGCCGAGGAACTGGGGCGCTCCCTGGCGCCGGTGCCGTGGATCGACCACGTGGTGGCGGCGCGGCTGCTCGCACGTCTCGGTGCGCTGGAGCCGGAGGACATTGTCAACGGCACCCAGATCGTCGGACTCGATCCGCAGCAGGTGGCACCGACCGGCACCCGGCTGATCCCGATCGGGTCGATCGCTGATCATCTCGTGGTCCGCGACGGACAGGATGTGGTGAAGCTGGAGTTCTCCACGCGCCCGGCCCGGGTCGACAACATCGGCAAACTGCCGATGGCCTGGGTGGATCCGGCCGCCGCCGATACCCGCGTGGTGCTGGCCAGCGGTGCCGGGGCGTTGGCGGAATATCAACGGGCGCTGGATGAATGGCGGGTGCTGACCGCCGCGGCGCTGGTCGGTCTGGTCGAGGAGACCATGACGATTGCCGCCGAGTTCGCCAAGTCCCGGTACACGCTCGGTGTACCGATCGGAACGCTGCAGGGCATCTCGCATCCGCTGGCCAATATCGCGATCACCGTGCAGAGCGGGCGCGGCCTGGTCCGTCGGGCGGCTTGGTTCCTCGACAACGAGCCCGACGAGCGACCGGAACTCGCGCCGTCTGCGTTCGTCTTCATGGCGGAGGAAGCCGCCAAGGCCGCGACCATGGCGGTACACGTCCAGGGCGGGCTCGGGGTATCCGCGGAGGCCGCGGCCACCGCATATCTGGTGCGGGCGCGCGGGTGGGCGCTCGCCGGTGGTGACCCGGGCGCCACCGCCGTTCACATTGCTCAGATCGTCGCGGCTCGCGAAAGCAAGGTTTAGATATGGATTTCTCAACAGTTGAACTGTCCGCCGAGGACGAGGCGTTCCGCGCCGAAGTACGCGAGTTCCTGTCGAGCGTCGTGACCGAGGAGGTCATCCGGCGCGATCGTGAGACCGGCGACAACTTCGACGAGGGTGTGCACCTGGCCCTGGGGGCGGCCGGTTACCTGGAGAAGGAATGGAAGACCGAGGCCGACGGCGGTTTCTCCCGGGTGCGCCGGCGAATCTGGGAGCTGGAGAAGCGCCGGGCCGAAGTGCCGTGGGTGACGTGGGGGACCACCGCGATGGTGGCCCGCTCGGTGGCGAAGTTCGCCGCACCGGAGATCCGCGATGATGTGCTGCGGGGAGTGTTCGACGGCACCGTGCGGTTGTGCCTGGGCTACACCGAACCCGAAGGTGGGTCCGATGTCGCGACGTGCAAGACGCGCGCCGTGCGGGAGGCGGATGGGGCGAGCTGGATCATCAATGGGTCGAAGATGTTCACCACCGGCGCGCACAACTGCCAGTACGTCTTCCTGATCACCAATACGGATCCGGACGCGCCGAAACACAAGAGCCTCACCATGTTTCTGGTGCCTCTGGATTCCGAAGGCATCGAGATCCAGGGCATCCGCACCGTCGACGGGGACCGCACCAACATCGTGTACTACTCCGACGTGCGGGTCGACGACAAGTACCGGCTCGGTGACGTCAACGGCGGCTGGACCGTGGTCCGTGAGCCGCTCGACGCCGAGCACGGGGCGGTCGCGGCCGCCGACGACGGCCTGGCCGATGTCGCGATCATGATGCACCAGGCCGGATTCATGGCCGAGGCGGCCGACAACGTCGCCGCGTTGGTGGGCCGGTCCGGCGCCGTCGAGGATGGATCGGTTGCATATCGCTTGGGGCGCAGTGTGGCTCGACTGGAGGCCTCGCTGTCCTCACCGAGCATCTTCGGCCGGGTCGCGCTGGCGCAGACCATGCGCGACATCGCGCCGGATCTGATGGATATCGCCGGATCAGTTGCGGCACTGCCGATCGGGGCCGACGGGGGAGCCGATGACCGCAGTGAGTACGTCTACCGGTTCGCGCCGCTGGTCGGCATCTACGGCGGGACGCTCGAGGTGTTCCGCAACATGATCGCCCAGCACGTGCTGGGCCTGGGCAAGCCGAACTACTCCGCGCCCCGTAAGGCTTCCTAGCGCGAGCAGACCTCCCGTTACCCACCGCCGAAACGGCATTCCAGCAGGACCTCACTCGAGGTTTCCCTGCTGGAATGCCGTTTCGGCGAAATGGGTGCTCAGACCTCGGCCAGCTGCTTGTTGAGCTGGTCGCCCTCGATGTCGAGGTTGGGCAGGACACGTTCCAGCCGCTTGGGCAGCCACCAGGCCTTCTCGCCGAGCATCGACATCACGGCCGGCACGATCGCCATCCGCACCACGAAGGCGTCGATCAGCACACCGAACGCCAGGGCGAAACCGATCTGTTTGATCATCGGATCGCCGTTGAAGACGAACCCGGCGAACACCGACATCATGATCACCGCGGCGGCCACCACGACTCGGCTGGCCTGGGTGAAGCCGTGCTTGACCGCATCGTCGCCACGGTGCCCGTGCACGTGGGCCTCCTTCATCGACGACACCAGGAACACCTGGTAATCCATGGCAAGCCCGTACAGCACGCCGATCACGATGATCGGCAGCAGGCTCAGGATCGGGCCGGTCGCGGTCAAGCCGAACAACTGCTGGAACCAACCCCATTGGAACAGCGCCGTGGTGGCACCGAAGGTGGCCAGCACGCTGAGCAGGAATCCGGCCGTGGCCTTGATCGGCACCGCGATCGACCGGAACACGACGAGAAGCACCAGCAGTGACAGGCCCACGACAACCCCGATGTAGAGGGGCACCGCCTCGGCAAGGCGATCGGTGGTGTCGACGCCCATCGCGGTGATACCGGTGACTCCGAGGTCGACGTGGTGCAGCTCGGCGAGCGGTCCGGCATGTGCCCGGATGCCGCGAACCAGCTGTGCGGTCGCGTCATCGGTGGGCCCGGTGCCGGGAACGACCGAGAACAGCGCGAATTCCTCGTCGTCACTGACCTTTTGCAGGTTCACCGATTCGACGCCGGCCATGCGGCGCAGATCGTTGTTGGTGTCGACCAGATCGGCCGTGGTGAGCTTGCCGTTGCCCGCCGCCGGTTCCGCGACCACGACGAGCGGTCCGTTGTAGCCCTCGCCGTAATGGGTGGCCACCAGGTCGTAGCTTTCGCGCTGCGGGGTGCCCTGGTTGTAGCTGGCGCCCGCGGGCAGACCCATCGACATGTTCAGTGCCGGCAGCGCCAACAGTGCGGCGATCACCACGCCGCCGATGGCCACCGGGACGCGGTGGCGCAACACCGCACCGACCCACGCCGTGGCGAACCGGTGATTCGTCCCGTTGTCGGCGGATTGCGTGCGCCGGGTCTTCTCGGAGCAGATGCGCTCGCCGACCAACCCCAGCAGCGCCGGCAGCAGGGTGAGAGCGGCGATCACCGCAACGACGACTGTGGCGGCGGCAGCCAGTGCCATCGGCGTCAGCAGCGAGATGCCGACCACGGTCAGCGCGACGAGCGCGATCACCACGGTAGTCCCGGCGAAAATCACTGCGCTACCGGCTGTTCCGAGTGCCCGGCCGGCAGCCTCGGCGGCACTGAGGCCCTGATCGATGATCAGCCGGCGTTGACGGTTGACGATGAACATCGCGTAGTCGATTCCGACCGCAAGGCCCAGCATCAACGCCAGCACGGCGGTCATCGACTGCATGTTCACCAGGTGGGAGAACAGGAAGGTTCCGCCGACACCCACCGCGACGGAGCTCAGTGCGGTGGCCAACGGCAGGCCGGCGGCCACCAGTGATCCGAGTGTGACGACCAGAACCAGGGCGGCAACGGCGAGGCCGACGACCTCACCGACGCCGACGATCTCGGGCATCTCGACCATGCTCGCCGACGGCAGAACGTCGATCCCGGTGGCGGCGACCGCGTCGCGGGCGGCCTTCACCGCGGCTTCGACGGTGCCCGAGGGCAGTTCGGCGGTCTGCTTGTCGAACTGGAACTGGTACAGCGCAGCCGCGCCGTCGCCGGAGATCAGCACACCGGGCACGGGCTGGCCGTTGACCGTCAACGGCTGCGGCGCATCCGGGGTAGCCGGCGCGGGCACCTGGGCCCGGGCGATGGCAGCCGACACGGTCAGCGTCGGGCTGGCCGGTCCCTTGGCCATCTCGGCCTGGGCGAGGGCACCCGGGTCCAGTACGTGCTCGGAATGCGAGACCGAATCGACGGCACGTAGCAGTGCCGCGCGGTTGTCGGCGTCATCGATGCGCCGGCCGTCGGGGGCGGCAAAGGCGATCATCCCTTGCCCGCCCGACGACTCCGGCATGCGCTGCGCGAGGTCATCGATGACCTCTTGTGCCGGCGTGCCGTCGATGCGCATCTCGTTGGAGATCTTGGGTGGGTTTGCCACGAGCAGCCCAGCCACAACTGCGATCAGCGCGAGCCAGCCGCTGATCACCAGCCATGGGCGACTGAACGCAAAGCGCCCCAGTCGGTACAGATAGGTGGACATATAAGTGAGAGTAGGCTCTCAATATGGGAGTAAGCTATCGTTTGTTGCCAAGCCCATCCTCGGTGCACGGACATGACCTGCGCCACGTCCCCCGGATCGGAAATGCCTGCTCGTACCACCCGCCGTCGCACCGACGCCTATGCCAATGAAAGCCGCATCGTCGCGGCTGCCCGACAGGTCTTCGCAGCTCACGGCGCCGCTGCGACATTGACTCAGATCGCCGCGCACGCGGGCGTCGGCAACGCGACGCTGTACCGTCACTTCCCGAACCGGCAGGCGCTGGCGGCCGCGGTGTACGAGGACGCGTTCGCCACCGAGGTCGAACCGGTGATCCTGGCGTTGATCGACAGCGATGCCCCCCGTGAGGCATTCATCGACGTGATCGAGCGGCTGGCCGAACTCATGTACCTGCAGCGGCCGCTGCTGCCGTCACTGGATCACCTCACGGAGCTGACGTCCAGGCTGTTCAATCGCAAGCGCGAACTGCTCGAGACGCTGGTGACGCAGGGCCAGGCTGCCGGGGACCTGCGCGCCGATCTCACCGTGGATGACGTGCCGACGTTCGTCGCGATGGTGACGGCAGCGTCCGTCGCGCTCGATCAACCCTCGGAACTGCGCCGCCGGTATCTGAGCTTGATGCTGGACGCCCTCAATCCCGCCGACGCCCAGCCACTTCCGCCGCTGCCGGACCCCTCCGGCTAGGCGCTGGTCAGCGCCGGCGGTTTGACGGCCGCGGGGTCGGGGTTGGCGATGGGCAGCCCCATGAACCGTCGGGCGTTGTCACCCATGAAGTCATAGGTGCGCCGGATGTCCATGCCCTCGGCGTACTTCCAGAAGCCCTTCGGTTCGGACAACCCTTCGGGATGCGGATAGTCCGAGCCGAACAGCACCTTGTCCCAGCCGACCGTCTCCACCACGTCGGAGACGCACCCCTCCCAGAACGGGCTGACCCAGATGTTGCGGCGAAACACGTCGTGCGGATGCTCGGGGAAGTTCTGCGGCATCTTCTTGTACAGGTCGGCGAAATCATGGAACAGCGGGAAGATCCAGCTGCTGCCGTTCTCGACGCTGGCAATACGCAGCTTCGGGAACCGGGTCAGCGTGCCGTGGCAGATCAGGGCGGTCAGCATGTCGGCGATCTCGCGGTGGCCCAGTACCATCCAGCGGAACGCGCTCTGCGCCATGAAGTTCTGGGTGTACGGCGGTTCCCACTTGTTGACGTACTCATCGAGCGGCGGGTAGCTGGCGTGCAATACGATCGGCAGGCCGGCGGCCTCGACGTCACGCCAGAACGGGTCGAACTCGGGCAGCGCGGGGGAGCGCCAGCCGTGCAGGCCGTTGACCGGGCCCGGTTTGATCAACGCGACCTTGCCGCCGTGATCGAGAATCCACTCCAGTTCGCGTTGCGCCGCATTGACTTCCGAGAGGTTGATGATCGGTGTGGAGAACACGCGGTCGGCGTGATTGAAGCTCCAGTGCTCCAGGATCCACTCGTTGAGCGCGTGAACGATCGCCAGCGTCAGCTGCGGGTCGTCGGCGCTGGAGTGCTCGACCAGGCTGCCCAGCGTGGGGTAGTTCAGTGCCTCGACGACACCCTGACGATCCAGTTCGGCGATGCGGTCTTCCGGGTTGCGGGTGGCCGCGGGCGCATCGATGGCCTTGCCTTGCATCTCGCGAAGCGTCAGGCCCTCGGCGTTCTCCCCGGCGAAGAACTTCTCGTGCGCCCCCGGTGCGGCGACGCGCTCGAAGGTCGGGTTGGGGATGAAGTCGGTGACCCGGTTGTTGATCACCACCCGGGTCTGTCGCCCGATCTGCGCGTACTGCACCGCACGTGAGTACTTTTCGGGCAGGAACTTCGTCAGCGCATCGCCGGTTTCATACATGTGCTGGTCGGCATCGAAAATCGGTGCGTCCCTGAACTGTTCGGTGGGTTGCTCAGTCATGTCAGTGGGTCCTTTTCTCGCGCGGGCAGACGCAAATGTCCCCGAACGTTCGGCGTGTCGGGTACATGTGCGTCCGCTCGGCCATGAAAGTCAGAGGGTCAACACGGTGGCGCCGGCGGTGCCGGGGGCGCCGTAGAGCTGGGCGAAGCCGACGCGAGGGTTGCCGGGCACCTGCCGATCGCCGGCCTGCCCACGTAGTTGGCGCACCAACTCGTGGATCTGACGCAATCCGGATGCGCCGATGGGCTCGCCATTGGCGATCAGGCCGCCGTCGGTGTTGATCGGCAGGGATCCGCCGATCTCGGTGGCGCCGTCGGCCAGCAGTTTCTCCTGGTCGCCGTCGGCGCAGAAGCCGCATTCGGCCATGTGGATGATCTCGGCGCCGGCGTCGGTGTCCTGTAGCTGCACTACATCGACGTCTTCCGGTGCCACTCCGGCCTTTTCGAACGCGGCGCGCGCGGCGTACACGGTCGGTGCCACGTCCTCTTCCACCGGTGCGCAGGTGGTGTTCACTTCATACGCGCCGTAGCGGCGGGTCCGCACTTCTACGGCCTTGAGGTACACGGGCTTGTCGGTGTAGCGGTGTGCGATGTCGGCACGACACATCACGACCGCGGCCGCACCCTCGTCGGGGGCGCAGAACATGTACTGGGTGAGCGGGTAGTTCAACATCGTCGAGTTGAGGATGTCGTCCTCGCTGATGGGCTTGCGCCGGAAGGCATTCGGGTTCAGCGCACCGTTGCGGAAATTCTTGTTGGCGACTTTTGCCAGGGTGCGCTGAGAGATGTTGTGCTCGTGCAGGTAACGGTTGGCCTTCATGCCGAAGAATTGGGTGGTGAGGTACTGGCCGTTCTCGGCGTACCAGCTGGGCATACCGACCAGGGCGGGATCCTCGGTGAACGCACCACGGGGATGCTTGTCCAGGCCGACGGCGATGCCGATGTCGTAGTCCCCGAGCCGGATTCCGTCGGCGCAGGCCTTGGTGGCGCTGGCGGCGGTGGCGCAGGCGTTGAACACGTTGGTGAACGGGATACCGGTCAACCCCACCATCCCGACGATGGCGTCCGGGTTGGCCACCGTCCAACTGCCGCCGGTGGCAGCGCCGATGTCCTTCCACTCGACGCCGGCGTCGGCGACGGCGGCGAAGATCGCGTCGACACCCATCTGCATCGCGGATTTGCCTTCGAAGCGGCCGAACGGGTGGATGCCGACGCCGATGATGGCTACGTCGTTGGTCATGTTTCTGCCTCTCTACACCGGCTGGAAGGCGAAGGTGACGACTTCGACCGGGTTGTCGGGATCGTCTTCGTCGGTGGTGAACGGGATCATGGCGAGTTCGACGTCCATGCCGAATTGCAGTTTGGCGGGGTCGTTTTCGGTGAGCCGGCCCTCGACGCGGATCACCGGGCCGGTGTCGTCGGCGAGTTCGACCAGTCCGACACCGAAGGGCACGAAGGCCTTCCCGGTCGGGCCCTGGTATGGGGCGCCGGGCGGGAAGCCCTGGGTGGTCCAGGCGATCAGGGTGCCGCGGCGGGGGAGCAGCGTCTCGGCCGTGTTGGCTCCGCTGCACCGCGGGCAGCGGGCCTGGACCGGGAAAGTGGTGGCTGAGCAGTCGCCGCAGCGGGTGCCGATCAGTTGCGGGTCGGCATCGGGCCAGGTCGAGATCTCCGGCGCAAGGGCCTTCTGCATACGTGCGATCCTCCGTGTTCAACCAAAAGGGTATAGCAACTGTAACTCTTACAGTAACCTAGTACCGGTGATCGAGAGCAAGGCTGAGTCGAGGGCGACCTTCTGCCGGATCTGCGAGCCGCTGTGCGGCATGATCGCGACGGTAGAAGACGGCCGTCTGACCTCGCTACGCCCGGACAAGGACCACCCGCTGTCGGCGGGGTTCGCCTGCCAGAAGGGCATCGCCTTCACCGAGGTGGTCAACGACCCCGATCGGGTCACCATGCCGCTCAAGCGCACACCGGACGGCTTCGAACCAGTGAGCTGGGACGAGGCCCTGGACGACATCGCCGCCCGGCTCGACGCCATACACCGGCATCATGGTTCGGGCGCCGTGGCCTGGTACATGGGCAACCCCGCGGCCTTCAGCTACTCGCACCTGTTCGCCGCGATGGCATTCGCCAAGGGGATCGGCGGGGACAGTCATTTCTTCAGCTCGTCGACCCAGGACACCAGCAGCCGGCTGCTGGCCAACCAGTTCCTCTATGGGGCACCGTTCCCCGTGCCCATCCCGGATCTGATTCGTACCGATCTGCTGGTCATGCTCGGCGCGAATCCGGTGGTTTCCCATGGCAGTTTCCTGACCGCGCCGCGGATCAAAGACCGCATGCATGACATCGTCAAGCGCGGTGGACGGGTCGTGGTGGTCGACCCGCGGCGCAGCGAGACCGCGGCCCAGTTCGAGTGGCTGGGTATCACCCCGGATTCTGATGCGTACCTGCTGTTGTCGATCCTGCAGGTGCTGTTCGCCGAGGGGCTCGTCAGCGTGCGGTCCCGAACGCAGGCAAAGGGCCTGGACTGGCTGCAGGAGCAGTGCGCGCCGTTCACCCCGGAGTTGACGCACCAACACACCGGCATCGACCCAGGGACGGTGCGTGCGTTGGCCCGAGATCTCGCCGGCACCGAACGGGCCGCCGTGTACGGCCGGTTGGGCACCTGCGTCGGCCGCAACGGCACACTGACCAACTACCTGCTCGACGCCGTCAACCTCGTCGCGGGCAATCTGGACACCCCGGGTGGCAGTGTGTTCAGCACGTTGGGCATCCCCGGCCAGAAGTGGGGATCGATGGCGATGGGCGCCGCGCTGCGCCGTAGCTACCGGAACAAACGGACGCGGGTCGGCGGATTCCGCGCCGTGATCGGGGCCGAGCCCGCGGCGTTCATGGCCAAGGAGATCACGACGTCCGGTCGGCGGCAGGTCAAGGCGATGTTCATCGGCGCCGGCAATCCGGTGCTGTCGGTGCCCAACGGCTTGGAAATGGAACAAGCACTCGAATCCTTGGACCTGTCGGTGGGACTGGACCTCTACGTCAACGAGACCACCGCGCACTGCGACTACGTGCTGCCGGTGACGACGATGTACGAGCGCGACGACTTCGCCGTCACGTTCCAGATGTTCCAGGCCACGCCGTTCCGGCAGGCCACCGACGCGGTGGTGGCCCCGCGCGGTCAGGCCCGCACCGAATGGGACATCGTCGTCGACCTGGTCGCCCGGATGACAGTGCGGACACCCGTTTTCGGTGCGTTGCGGCTGGCGGCCAAGCGGGCCGCGCGACGCGGTCAGAGGCTCAGCCCGCGACCGATGATCGACATGATGATCCGGATGGCCGATGGCGGTGACCGCTTCGGATTGCGCCGTGGCGGACTGACTTTCCGTCGGCTGGCCGAACACCATCCGCACGGTGTGGTGGTGGCGCCGAACATCCGTACCGGCGTGCTCGGTGAGGTCGTGGTGTATCCGAAGGGGCGGATTCGGCTGGCGCACGAAGACATCTCCTCTGAGATCGCCGCGCTGTCACGCCGTGCCAGACCCGACGACTATCCGCTGCGCATGATCGGTATGCGGGAAGCTCGCTCCGAGAATTCCTGGCTGCACAACTCACCGTTGCTGATGCGCGGCACGAGGATTCACCGTGCCCTGATGCACAGCGAAGATGCGGCGGCGCGGCAGCTGTCCGACGGTGACGCGGTGCGCGTACGGTCGCCGTACGGCCAGATCGATATCGCGGTGTCACTCACCGACGACATCGTCCGCGGCACGGTCGCGATACCTCACGGCTGGGGCCACAAAGGGAGTGGCGGTTGGCGGATCGCCAACCAGGCGGGTGGTGCCAACGTCAATCAGCTGATGTCGAGCGATCCGTCCGATGTCGAGGCACTGGCCGGCATGTCCTGGTTGACGGGCGTCCCGGTGCAGGTCGAGGCTGGCTGATTTATATACTGTAAGTGTTACAGTTGACCGCGTGAGTGAAGTTGTGGACCAGGCGGTCAGCAGTGTGGAAATCGGCAAGCGCGCAGCGCAGAAGGCCGAGAAACGCCTGTTGATCGGCGGCGCGTTGGTGGCCGCGGCCTCGGGTGCCGAATTCGACAACGTCAGTCCCGCCACCGGCCTGCTGTTGGGGACGACGGCTGCGGCCGGTGCCGAGGACATGGATGCCGCGATCGGTGCGGCCCGGCGTGCGTTCGACGAATCCGACTGGAGCGCCAACCGCACCTTGCGGCAGCGCGTTCTTTCCCAGTTGCAGGACGCCATCGAGTCCGAAAAAGACGACCTGCGTGAAGAACTGATCGCCGAGGTGGGTTGTCCGGCGATGACGACGGAGAATGCCCAGCTGGACTGGCCGCTGGCCGACGCGTTGCGATACCCAGCCCGGCTGATCGACGAGTTCGAATGGGAACGCACCCTCGACGGCGGCGGCCTGTTCGGTGAGCGCAACGCCCGCACAGTGGTCAAAGAGGCGGTCGGCGTGGTCGCCGCGATCACGCCGTCGAACTTCCCGATCGAGGTGATCCTCAACAAGCTCGGACCGGCGCTGGCCGCCGGCAACACCGTAGTGCTCAAACCCGACCCGAACACGCCGTGGAATGCCACCCGGCTGGGTCGGTTGATCGCCGAGCGCACCGATATGCCGCCCGGCGTGGTCAACGTGGTGCCCACCCCGTCCAACGAGGTGGCCGGGCAGTTGGGCACCGATCCGCGTGTCGACATGGTGTCGTTCACCGGGTCGACGGCGGTCGGCCGGCATTTGATGCGGGTGGGCGCCGACACGATGAAGCGGACCTTCCTCGAACTCGGCGGCAAGTCGGCGATGATCGTGCTCGACGACGCCAAGCCCGGCCACATCATCCCCGGCGCCATCGGTGCCTGCGTGCACGCCGGCCAGGCTTGTGCGGCCAATACCCGGATGCTGGTGCACCGCAGTCTGTTCGACGAGGCCGTCGCCAACGTGACGATGGCATTCGGTGCGGTCCCGGTGGGCGACCCGGCGTTGCCTACCACCCTCGTCGGCCCACTGATCAGTGCGGCGCAGAAGCAGCGGGTGCTCGACGCCATCGACGGTGCCCGGCGCGACGGCGCCGACATCGTGGTGGGCGGCGGTGAGGTTCCAGGGCTGGCCGACCATCTGCGCGACGGGCACTTCGTCGCCCCCACGGTCATCGTCGGGGCCGACCCGCGCTCGGCGATCGCGCAGGACGAAGTGTTCGGACCGGTGCTGGTGATGCTGCCGTTCGACGATGACGAGGAGGCGGTGCGGATCGCCAACGACAGCGCGTTCGGCTTGGCGGGTGCGGTGATGTCGGCGTCATCCGAGCGGGCGATGGGGATCGCCCGGCGGATAAGGACCGGCGCAATTGGTGTTAATGGCGGCATGTACTACGGCGCCGACGCCCCGTTCGGTGGATACAAGAACAGTGGCGTCGGAAGGCAGTGCGGAATCGAGGGTTTCGCGCAGTACACCGAGACCAAGACCATCGGATGGCGCCTGCCCCGGCAGTAGGTTGCTCTGCTCGGGCGGAGGAAAGTCACCCCTGCGCGGTGGTGAATGAGGCTGCGCGGTCGAGAATGCTGTCGAGAATGTGGTCGAAGTTCCCGTCGTCGGCCATGCCGATGCGGTAGCCGCGTCCCGGAATCGAGGCGATCAGCGGCATCGCCTCGGCATCGATGACCTGCTCCCAGTACTCGCGGGGAAACTGCACTTCGGCGGTGCGGCTCTGCAAACGCTGCAGCACAGCGGAACTGCGTACGAGCACAGAGATGGCCGTGTAGGTGTCGAAAGCCTGCTTGGCGGTCATCCCGGCGGCCACCAGCACGGCCACCGGCTGCTCGATCTTCTCCAGGGCGCTGCGAGCCGCCGGTAGCCCACGGGTGCCTCGGATCAGGATGAGGTCGCACATGATCGGATTGTTCGCGAACATCGCGCGCATGCGGTGGGCGTGCGCGCGCAGGGATTCTCGCCAGGTGCCGGCCTCCATGGACAGCACACTCATGTCATAGTCGAGCAGCACCCGTTCGGTCATCGCATCGAGCAGTTCGTCCTTGCGCCGGAAGTACCAGTAGATGCTCGTCACGCCGACGTCGAGATGCCGTGCCAGTTGCGGCATGCTGAGGTTGTCGATCGACACCTCTTCGGCGATTTCGAATGCTCCGCTGAGGATTTCGTCGACGCTGATCGAGCCGCGTTCGCGGCGTCGGCGACCGTTGGTACTGGCGGGCCTGACCATTACAGCCCTGCTAGCCGACCGGGTCGAACGTGACGGGGATGGCGGTCGGGGAGCGGAACGGCTGACCGAAGATGTGCGGATCGTCGTCGGTGACCAGCTCTAGGTTGCGCACCCGGGACAGCAGGCTCTCCATGGCCACCCGGGTTTCCATCCGGGCGAGGTGCAGCCCCATGCAGGTGTGCTCGCCGGCGGCAAAGGTGATGTGCGGAACGCGTTTCCGGAATATGTCGAACTCCTCCGGCCGTTCCCATCGGTTCTCGTCGCGATTGGCCGATCCCATGCACACGTCGATCACCGCACCGGCGGGCAGTGCCACGCCGTCGAGTTCGGTGTCCTGGGTGGTCGAGCGTTGCACCGTGGTGAGTGGGGTTTCGTAGCGCAGGCCCTCTTCGATGGCCTGGCCGATGAGTTCGTGGTCGGCCTGGACCGCGGCGAACTGGTCGGGGTGGGTGAGCAGCAGGTAGATCAGGTTGCCCGAGGACCGGTAGGTGGTCTCCAGCCCGGCCGGCAGCAGCAACCGTAGAAACGAGTAGATGGCCTCGTCGGTCAGCTTCTCGCCGTCGATCTCGGCGGTGACGAGGTCTCCGATGATGTCGTCGGTGGGCTTGGAGCGCCGCAATTCGATCTGATTCAGGAAGTAATCCTTCAAGGCCGTCGATGCTTCGAACGCGCGCTTGTACTTCACCGTGTAGCTGATCAATTCGACGGCGCGCTGCCGAAACCAGGGCAGGTCTTCTTCGGGAAGTCCCAGCAGCCTGGAGATCACCCGGGTGGGGAACTCGAAAGTGAAATCGCGCACCAGATCAGCACGGCCGGCCTCGATGAACTCGTCGACGAGTGCTTCACAGATCGGCCGGACGATCTCGGGTTCCCAGCGCTGCAGGGAGCGTGACTTGAACGCGGCCGACACCAGGTTGCGGTGATCGCGGTGGGTCTTGCCCTCCATCGCCAGGATGGTGGGGCCGATGAACAGCCCGATGGTGTGGTCATAGATCTTCGAGTTGAACGACTTGCCGTCCCGGAACACGGTGTTGACCGCATCGAAGGACACGGCCGCGAATTGATGTTCGGGCAGTAGGGATTCGGGCGTCTTGGACCAGTCCATCACCGAGCCGCGGAACACCCCGTGTGCAGCGCGGTGCCGCGCGAAGATCGGATACGGGTCACGCAGCAGGGCGGCTGTGTCGCCGACGGACCCGTCGACCGTCTCGTCGGAAGCGGCATCCCGCACTTGACTACCCACAGCTCACCCCATCACCCGCGACGGACCCATACGCTGAAGCATATTACTGTAAATCTTACAGTAATGAAATCCGCGCGGGATCGCGCCTTGTCAGAGCTCGATCGGGGCGCCGTTGCTCATCGCCGCGATGAAGCCCGCGTCGACCTGGATGTCCTGACCGTTGATCCAGCGCGCCTCGGGAGAGGCCAGGAAGGCGATCAGCGGAACCACGTCGTCGACGGTCGCGTGCCGGCCCACGGTGGCGCGCACCAGGTCGAGCACGTCCTTGCCCATGGTCTGCTCGAAATCGGTCAGGATCGGCGTCTCGACCGGACCCGGGCTGACGGTGTTCACCCGCACCCCGTACTTGGCCCATGCCGGCCCCGCTACGCGTTTGACGAACAGGATCGCCGCCTGCTTGGACGTGGTGTACACCGGGAAGTCCGGATCCTGTCCGGTCTGCCACTGCGCCACCGCATCTCCATCGGTGAGCGCAAGAAGGCCATCCAGGATGTCGACGCGTTGCTGCCAGCCCAGTGCCGCGGTCGACGCCACTGTCACGATCGAGCCGCCCTGACGCAGCAGCGGTAGCATGCCCTCGGTCATCAGTCGCATGCCCAGGTAGTTGACCTTGAGTACGTCGGCAGCCGGTGCGGTACCCGGGACGCCGGCAACGTGCGCGAGCATGTCCCAGCCGTCACCGATCTCGCGCAACAGCCTCGCGATATCGGCGGCGTCCCGTAGGTCGCAGATGGCGTGCTCCGTCGCCGGCGTTTCGCCTGCGCGTACGTCCACGGCGAGCACGTGGTCACCCCGCTCGAAGAAATGCGCCGCCGTGGCTGCGCCGATCCCGGATCCGGCTCCGACGACGACGATTCTGCGTGCGGTCTCCGACATGCGCCAACCTCTCACTGAATGAACGACAGTAAGCATGACTGTAAACAATTCGGCCGGGCGGGACAATTGCCTTCCGCCTGCTTGTCCAGTGCTACCGTTAGGCTTCCCGGAGGGATTTCCGGAGCGGAGCTGGCGTTGGCGTGGCGAGGAGACGGATTCGATGAGCACGGTCGAGGAACGCGCGGCGGTGCAGCCGCAGCGCGGGGGTCTGGATGAGCTGCTGGCCGCTCAGCGCCGGTCGTTCATCGCCGACGGTCCGCCCGGCGTCGCGCTGCGCCGCAACCGCATCGACCGGCTGCTCGCGATGGTCCTGGACAATTCGGAGGACTTCGTCGCAGCCACCGCGGCCGACTACGGATCGCGTTCGCGCTCAGCGGCGTTCCTCTCCGAGATCATGGGCATGTTGTCGGTCATCGAGCACACCCGGGCGCATATCCCGCACTGGATGCGCGCCACAAAGCTGATGCGTGCCGCCCGTTTCGCCGGATTGCGCGCCGAGGTGCTGCCGAGTCCCCTCGGGGTGGTCGGCGTGATCGGCCCGTGGAACTTCCCCGTCCAGTTGACGGTGCTGCCGGCGGCAGCCGCGTTCGCCGCGGGCAACCGGGTGATGATCAAGATGTCCGAGGTCACCCCGCGCACCGCCGAGCTGATGGCGGCGACCGCGCCGAAGTACTTCGACGCCACCGAACTCCAGGTCGTGACTGGCGGGCCGGACGTGGCTGCCGAGTTCGCCGGGCTGCCGTTCGACCACCTGTTCTTCACGGGCTCGCCCTCGATCGGGGCACTCGTGTCCCGGGCGGCGTCGGAAAACCTGGTGCCGGTGACGCTGGAGCTGGGCGGCAAGAACCCGGTGGTGATCTCCCCGAGGGCTGATATCGAACGCGCAGCGAGCCGGATCGCCCAGGCGCGCATGGTCAATGGTGGGCAGGTGTGCGTGTGCCCGGACTATGTCTTCGTGCCTGATGGCCAGGTGGACCGATTCGTCGCGGTGGCCCGCAAGACACTGGGCAACCTGTTTCCCACCATCGTCGGCAATCCCGACTACTGCTCCTCGGTGAACGAGGCCAACTTCGACCGGGTGGTGGGACTGATCGCCGACGCCCGCGCGCACGGGGCCCGGATCGATTCCGTGGTGCCGGCGGGGGAGGTGCTGCCCGATCCAGGCTCGCGCAAGATCCCGCCTACCATCGTGCGCGACGTCGACGACCGCATGCGCATCGCGAGCGAAGAGGTGTTCGGGCCGGTGCTGGCGGTCCGCGGCTACTCCGCGCTCACCGAAGCCGTCGACCACATCAATGCCAACCCGTCACCGTTGGTGGCCTACTGGTTCGGGCCGGACGACGACGACTTCCGGCATTTCGTCAGTCACACCCGCAGTGGCGGCGTGGCCCGCAATGATTTTGCCGCGCACATGATCCCGTCGGACGCTCCCTTCGGCGGCGTGGGGCGGAGCGGTACCGGCGCCTACCACGGCAAGGCCGGCTTTGATACGTTCAGCCACTACCGCACGGTGGTGGGCACCGACCTGCCGTTCAGCGTCACCGGCCAGGCTGCCCGCCCGTTCACCGCGTCGCTGCGGGTCAGCACCAACCTCGCGGTGCGGCGGGCCCGGAGCCGGACCGCTGCCCGGATCAAGAAGTTTCGCTGACCGCCTGCTCGCGGGCCCAGCGGTAATCGGCCTTGCCGGCGGGGCTGCGCTCGATGACGCGGCGGAACACCACGGCCTTCGGCAACTTGTAGCGGGCAATGGAGGATTCGGCGTGCCGGATGAGCTCATCGGCGGTAACACCGTTGTCGGCGAGCGCATCCTGGCTCAATGCTACGACAGCCACCACCTCCTGGCCCCAACGTTCACTCGGTCGGCCGGTGACCACCACGTCCCGCACCGCGGGATGTGAGGCGATGGCGGCTTCGACCTCCTCGGCGAAGATCTTCTCCCCACCGGAATTGATGGTCACCGAGTCACGGCCGAGCAGCTCGATCGCGCCGCTGTTCAGATGGCGGGCGCGATCGCCGGGTGTCGCATAGCGCACGCCGTCGATCACCGGGAACGTTGCCGCGGTCTTGGCGGCATCACCCTTATAACCCAGAGGCACGAATCCGCGCTGTGCCAGCCAGCCCAACCCCTCGTGACCCGCGGGGAGGACAGCGGTGAAATCCTCTGTCACCACGCAGGTATCGGGCCCGGCGTTGAACGTTCCCGTGGACACCGCACCCGGAGCAGACATGTGGCTCATCTGGGCACCGGTCTCGGAGGATCCCACCCCGTCGATCACGATGAGGTTGGCCTTGGCGTCGATGAGTTGTTGTTTGACGTAGGGCGTCAGTTGCGCTCCGCCGTTGGCCACGACGGACAGTGAGGATACGTCCGCAGCGCCTGTCTTGATCGCATCCAGCAGCGGACGCGCCATCGCGTCGCCCACCACCGTCGCCACCAACACCTGTTCGCGTTCGATGGTGCGTACCACGTCGTCGGCATCGAAACGATCCACGACACTGGGGAATACGACGGTCTGTCCCGTGGTCACGGCCGTCATCGCACCCCATTGGGCCGCGCCGTGAATCAGCGGTGGCAGGATGAGCAGCTTGGTGCCCGGATTGTCGACCGCGCGCCCGGCGATTTCCTCGACCGACTGTGATTTCTCACCGGTGACCATGTTGCGTCCGCCGAACGCGGTCATGAAGATGTCATGCTGGCGCCACAACACGCCCTTGGGCATGCCGGTCGTGCCGCCGGTGTAGAGCACGTAGAGATCGTCGGGGCTGGGGTCGACCGGCGGCGGGGCCGGCGTTGAGGAATTGGCGATCGACTCGTAATCCACCGCGCCCTCCAACAGTTCATTGCCGGAGTCGTCGGCGATCTGGATCAGTACCCGCAGCTCCGGCAGATCGGGCAGGATCTCGGCCACCCGCGGCGCGAAGGATGCGTGGTACACCAACGCAGACGCGCCGGAATCCGCCAGCAGGTACTGCAATTCGTTCTTGACGTAGCGGTAGTTGACGTTGAATGGGGCGACCCGGGCCCGAAAGGAGCCGAGTAGCGATTCGACGAACTCCGGCCCGTTGTAGGCGTAGATGCCGAGCAGGTCCTGGCCCACTTCGTGGCCGGCGAGCTCACCGCGTTCGGTCTGTGTGCCCAGCCCGCGTGAATGCAGGTATGCCGCCAGCCGATTCGAGCGGTCCACGATTTGTCGATAGGTGTAGCGCCGGTCGCCCTGGATGATCAGCGGTCGGTCCGGAATGGCGGCGGCGACGGCTTCGGCGACAGCCGGAACGGTGAACTGCACGGGATTCTCCTAGTGGGCGGGTCGGAGCTGCTGCCAGGCCTGCAGCAGGTGATCGGTGGTGGTGACCGTGGCGAGCAGGGACAGCGTGTTGTCGATGACCGCATCGGCGTAGGCGGTCGGGATGCCGGCAACGGCGTCCCGGGGCAGCACCACGCGGTATCCGGCGTTGACCGCATCCATCACCAGGTTGGTGATCGCGATGTTCACCGAGACGCCCACCGCGACGATGGTGCGCACCCCGAGGTTGCGCAGGATCGCATCCAGGTCCGTGCCGCCCATCGGTCCCAGGCCATGCCAGCGGGACAGCACGAGATCGTCCGGCTCGGGGCCGAATTCGGGCAGCAGCGTGGCGCCGGGGCTACCGGGCTGGATGCCGACGTCGCTGCGCCCGATGGCGAAGATCTTGGCATTGTGGTTGGAGCCCAACCCATCCGGGCGTCGCTGCACCAGGCAGTGCACCACCCGGGCCGAGGCGGCCCGCGCCGCCGGCAACAGCCGGGAGATATTGGGCAATGCCTGCCGGCGGGCCTCGTCGGCCAGGGCGGCCAGCCCGGCATCGGGACCGACCACCGCGCCCTGACATTCCTGCGTGACGATTGCCGTGTGCTCAGGCGCGACCAGGTTCGGCAGGTCGATCTTCATGCGTGTGCGACGCTGTCGTCGGCGGGCACCTCGTAGAACTGGGTGGCCCACTTGCGCATCGCCATATAGGGCTTCGCGTCGATCTTGGCCAGTGGTGGATGCTCGACGTACTTCTGGTAGCGCCAGATGTCGCAGTCCTCCCACACCGTCTTGAGGAACTGCTTCTCGACCTGTCTGCGCACCTGCTCGGGCGGGATATCCGACGTCTCACCCGCAACCTTGGGCCACCAGATCGAATAGAACATGTCCGACACCTCGTCGTCGACCGGTGTGCAGGCGAAGATCAACCGATGATTCGACGAGCCCTCGAAGGCGCTCATGGCGAACCCGAGCCCGGAGAAGTGGCTGTGGATACGCAGCGCCATCTTGTTCGGATCATCGCTGCGGGCATCGGGCCAACCCGTGAGGAACCGCCATTCCTCGTCTACATGTTCCCAGTGCAGGCACACCGGCGTCACGGTCGCGCCGTGGACATAGCGGAAATGTGAACTGTCCGGACCATTTTCGGCCACGATCTGCGGGTGCACCGGAATCGCGTCGGCCCGGCTGGAGAACTCCGGATAGGGCCGGTAGTACGCATTCGGATCGGTTTCGAACTGCGGGAACTTGTGGAAGATGTCGGGCAGTTCCCACTGCGGTTCCAAACCGGCGGGCTGGTACCACATGAAGATGCAGCCGTACTGCTCCTTGACCGGGTAGGAACGCAGCCGTAGACCGCGGTTGGGCTTGTCCGGCTGGTAGGGGATATAGGTGTTGTTGCCTTCCGGGCCCCAGCGCCAGCCGTGGAACGGGCACTCGACGCAGTCGCCGACGACCTTGCCGCCGTGACCGATATGCGCGCCCAGATGCTTGCAATGAGCTTCCAGCACATGCAGCTCGCCGGACTCGTCGCGGTAGGCCGCGAGGTCCTCGCCGAAGTACTTCAGTGCCTTGACGTCCCCGATCTCATACTCGGCTGACCAGCCGATCATGAACCAGCCGGTGACCTTCCAGGTGAACGGCACTTTCATGCTCGCTGCCTCCCGTTTTCCTGCTCTCGCGATAGGTACGGAAGACATTACAGTAGCGATTACTGGATAGAAAGTGCGTGCTGAACTGACCGTCGTGGCTCTCCATGGCGACGCGGGCCGGCGCCGGCGTGCTACCCGAACTGGGTGATGCCGCCGTCGACGGCCAGGGACTGACCTGTGATGTATGCGGACTCGCCGCTGAGCATGAAAACGGTCGCGTAGGCGATGTCCCATGCCGTGGCCTGGCGCCCCAACGGCCACCGGATCTTGGCTCGGCGCTCCACGGTGGCGTCCCCGATGCGCCCCAGGGGAGTGTCGACGGGGCCTGGAATCACGTGGTTGGCACGGATGCTGCGGGGTGCCCCTTCGAGGGCGACGTGCCTGCAGAGCCCGAACAACCCGGCCTTGGATGCGTCGTAGGCCGGCAGTCGGGTGCCGCCTCTCACTCCGGCGACCGAACCGATGAACACGAGGGCGCTGCCGTCGGTCAGCAGTGGCATGGCAGCGCGGGCGACAAGGAAATGGGATCGGATGTTCAGCGCGAAAAGGTCGTCCCACAACTCGGGTGAGGTGCCGGCAAGTCCTTGCCCTGAGCCGAATCCGACGTTGGCGACCACGCCGTCAAGTCCGCCCAACTTCTCGTGTGCCTCGTGGACCAGGCGCTCGCATGCGGCCGCATCACGCACGTCGGCAACCACCGCGATGCTCTGGCTGCCCTCCTGCGCGCACAGATCGGCCGTCGTCTTGGCGGCAGCCTCGTCAATGTCGACGCAAACCACCTGCGCGCCTTCCCTGGCCGACAACATCGCGATGGCACGGCCATTGCCGACGGTGACCTCAGGATCGGTCGACGGTCGTGACCCTGCGCCGACGACGACGACGCGCCGATCTTTGAGTCGACCGCGGCCGGGTGCGGTGCCTGCTGATTCCGGGGTGAGCGTCATGTATCGAACGTAGCACCGGCGCTGTACGACTGTACAGTGTGCTCATGACGTCGCAGCATGAGCTTGAGTCCGCCCCGAGGATCGCCCCGTTGCCCATCGGCGAATGGGGTGAGGAGGCGATTGCCGCCGTCGCTTCCGCATTTGGAGCCGGCGGTGTGAAGGCATTTCAACGCGCCGGTGCGGCCCCAAATGTGCTGGCCACGATGGTGCACCATCCGGGCTTGGCCGCGGCGTTCAACCGGCTCGGCAACGAGCTGTTGACCAGGCCTGCGATCGGGCATCGGGGACGCGAGCTCATGCTGCTGCGCGTTGCCTGGCGCACGCGAGCCAAATACGAGTGGGCGCACCACGTGCGGCAAGCGGAGTGCTATGGGCTGGACGCGACCGACGTTCAAGGGGTCATCGACGGGGCTTGCGAGAAGTGGTCGGCGCTCGAGGGCGATCTGGTGGCCGCGGCGGACCAACTTCTCGACCACTACCGCATCGATGACACCACTTGGCAGCGCCTGGCGGTTCATCTCGATGACCGCCAGCTGGTCGAGCTTCCGTTCATCGTCGGGGCGTATGCCTGCCTCGCAATGGCTTTCAACAGCTGGAATCTCCAATTGGAGGACGGTCTGGATGCCAGTGGAGTTCCACGTCTGCCGGGGTGATCTCTTCGGTGGCGTGTCGACCGTCACATATTGTACGGTCGTACAGCGCGACTGCGGAACGCGGGCGGGAAGGGACACGAGATGACCAGTTATGACTACATCATCGCCGGAGCCGGATCTGCCGGTTGCGTGCTGGCCAATCGCCTCACCGAAGACCCCGGCGTGCAGGTCTTGTTGCTGGAGGCAGGCGGTGGCGACAGCAATCCACTGTTGGTCGTCCCCAAGGGATCCGGCAAGCTGTTCGAGAGTCCGAAGCACATGTGGCATTACCAGACTGTGCCTTTCGGTCCCGACGGTCATTCTGAGCAGTGGATGCGGGGCAAGGTGATCGGTGGATCAAGCTCGATCAACGGCATGATCTACAACCGCGGGCAGCGCGCCGACTGGGACGCAATCGAACAGCTGGGTAACAAGGGCTGGGGTTGGGACCAGATGCTGCCGATCTTCACCGGATTCGAGGACAACCAGTTCGGCCCATCGCCCACCCGAGGCGTAGGTGGGCCACTGCACATCTCGGTGCCGCGAGATCCCGATCCGCTGTGTGAGGAGATGATCTACGCCGGAGCCGGCCTTGGGCTGACCAGGGTCCAAGACATCAATGAATCCGACGGAGAACGCATCGGATACGCCACCTCAACCATCAGGAATGGTCGACGGGTCAGTGCGGCGAAGGCTTTCCTCAAGCCCGCATTACGCAGGCCCAACCTGACCGTGCAGACCAACACGGTGGTACACGGCCTGGTCTTCGAGCATGGTCGCGCTGTCGGCGTGCACGTCGCACGCCGAGGTGCGACCGCGACGATACGTGCGACCCGGGAAGTGATCGTCGCACTGGGCAGTCTCAATACCCCGCTGCTGCTGCAGCGCTCGGGCATCGGCCCGCGGGAAGTTCTGCTCGCGGCCGGAGTGAGGGTGTACCTGGATCGCTCAAAGGTCGGCCGCGGATTGCGTGAACATCGATGTGCCACCATGCGTTTGCAGCTGAAAGACGATCTCGGATACAACCGCCTGCTCTCGAGCGCATTGGGGCAGGCGGTCACCGGCGCGAAGTACCTGGCCACCAGGAAGGGTCCTCTGGCGGCACCGTCGTTCGACATCGTGGGCTTCGCCAAATCCCGTCCCGATGTCGACCGGCCAGATGGGCAATTGATGCTGGGCCCGTGGACCATTCCTCCCTACAACCTCGGCGAACCAGTGGCCATCGAACGCCAGGCCGGTGTCTCCTGCCTGGGCATGATGTTGCGCCCGACCTCGGAGGGTTCGATCGAGATCACCGGATCCGACCCCTGTGCAGCAGCGCGAATTGACCCGAACTACCTTGGAACCGAGCAGGATCGACGCACCACGGCCGACTTGGTCCGGCGGATGCGCACACTGTTCGAGCAGTCGCCGATCGCCGAGCGCATCAGCCACGAAACTTACCCCGGGCCAGATGTGGATTCTGACGAAGCGCTGGTGGCCTCTGTGCTCACCGGTGGATACTGTGGATATCACGCGGCCGGTAGCTGCGCGATGGGGCCTGACGGCGACGACGTCGTCGATGACCAGCTGAAGGTGCGCGGCGTCGAAGGTCTACGGGTGGTGGACTGCTCGGTGCTGCCCACCATGGTTGCCGGCAACCTCAACGGTCCGATCATGGCCGTGGCGTGGCGCGCGGCCGATCTGATCCGCCAGAACGTTTGATTGGCCCCTGCCCTCTGCTGGGAAAAGAACTCGATCACAACACTTTCACCGCGAGGCGACCTACCAGTGCTATACAGTCGTATAGCGACTTGTCGTTGACGGCGGGTTGCCGTGTGGAACGCAGGACGGCCACACGCACAACAAGGGAAAGGGGTTGTCATGCAAGGGGTGGCGTTGTGCGGTCGGATGGTGACGGCCGCGTCGGCGGTGATGATGGCGTCGATGGTGGCAACCGCAGGCCCGGCTCTGGCTGATCCGAAGGTTCCCAACGACGTGTGGATTCAATGCGCTGCGTTCTCGGGGTCCAATACGCAGTGGCCGCACGTGCTCTCGGGATGCGATTCCAGAAGTGGGGAAAACGGGGCGGGCCAGACGGTGCGTACGGCACCGGGGACCGAGACGATTCGGTGGTCCGCGCCATTCGAAAGCGGAAAGAGCTTTCAATTGGTGAACATCGCCAACACCGTAGTCGGCCCCTCTGCGGATTGCCCCGCCGACCACCCGGTGAAGGCGAACGTGTCCGGCAGTATCGAGGCCGGTGGGCAGTACGGCGGATCTCCCGTCACGGCTGTCATCTGCGCGAACGGAACAGACTTCCTGATGCAGCCCGGAACCCTGTTCGTCATTCACAAGGCATGAAGCCCGACCAGCTATACGCGCACGGCGTGGATGCTATACGATCGTATAGCCCATGTGGTCGGTGTCCCGCACCGTCGGAACGGCCATCGCCTTAATCTCCAAGGAGTTTCATGACAAGCCGATTCTCACTAGAAGGCCGTGTGGCCGTCATCACCGGTGGCGGCACGGGGATCGGCCGGGGAACGGCACTGGTGCTCGCAGAACACGGTGCTGACGTGGTGCTGGCGGGGCGTCGTCCCGACCCACTGGAAATCACGGCGAAGGAGATTGTCGATCTTGGGCGACGGGCTCTCCCCGTATCGACCGACGTCACCACTGCGGATGCTTGTAACGCGTTGATCGACAAGACGATCGATGAGTTCGGTCGAGTTGACATCCTGATCAACTGTGCCGGCGGTGCAGAGACAAAGTCGATCATGAAGTTCGAGGAAGACGAGTTCGAGAAGGTACTCGCACTCAATTTCAAGGCGGTGTGGCACCTGTCGAAGGCTGCTGCACGCCCCATGATCGCCCAAGGTAAAGGATCGATCGTCAACATCTCCTCCGGCGCGAGCTTGCTGGCGATGCCTCAGGCCGCACCATATGGCGCGGCAAAAGCTGCTGTGAACAACCTGACCGGTTCAATGGCAGCTGCCTGGGCCAAGAAGGGCTTGCGGGTCAACGCGATTGCCGTGGGGGCAGTGCGCGCGGCCACGCTGACCGACGATGCGGCGCGGTACGGTCTCGATCCGGAGGCGATCGCCATGACCAACGGGCTGGGCCGGCTCGGAGAGCCCGATGAAATCGGTTACGGTGCTCTGTTCTTCGCGTCCGATGCGTCCAGCTTCTGCTCAGGCCAGACTCTGTACATGCACGGCGCCCCAGGCCCCGCGGGAGTGTGAACACACAAAAGTGGGCCCCGCAGCAGACTGTCGGGGCCCACTTTGTTCCTACGCTTAGTGTGGAGCTACTTGACCGCGAATCCCGCGTCGACCGGCAGGGTCATGCCAGTGATGTAGCGCGCGGCGTCACTGATGAGGAACAGCACTGCATGGCTCACGTCGATGGGCTCCACGAACGGGACGGGAAGCAGGTTGCCTGACATGGCGCTGGATTCAGGGTTGGCAGCGAAGACGCTCGCCATGTGCTCGTTGAAGATCATCGGCGTGGCCACCCCGGTCGGGTGGATCGAGTTCACCCGGATGTGGTGCGGTGCGTAGGCGTACGCCGCCGAGCGCATCAGCCCGACAACTCCGTGTTTGGACGCCGCGTAGGCAAAGGTAGCGGCGCTGCCGTCGCCGCCGCGCCCGACGAGTCCCTGCATCGAGCTGATCAGGATGATCGACCCGCCGGTCTGCTTACGGATCATGGAGGGCGCGGTAGCCGCGATGGTGTGCCAGACGCCGTTGAGATTGGTATCGACGATATCGCGGTACACCTTGGCGTCCAACGGGTCGGTCAATCCCATGCCGACAACGCCGGCGTTGGCCACCACAACATCGACATCACCGAATTCGTCTATGCCGGTGTCGATCCCGGCTTGGAGTGCGTCCAGGTCGCGAACGTCGGCGACCACTGTCTTGATGCGCCCGCCGGCTTCGCTGACCAGCCGGGCGGTCTCGTCGAAGTCGACCGTGCTGGCCAGTGGGTAAGGAATTGACTCGATGTCGCCGCACAGATCGATGCCGATGATGTCGAAACCTGCGGCCGCCAGGGCCACTGCGTGGCTGCGTCCCTGACCGCGGGCGGCGCCGGTGATCACCGCGACGCGGCTCGTGTTGGTGCTCACGTCAGCTCACGACCGCGGGCATGCTGTCCCAGCCCCGCACCGTGGAGGTGCGTGACCGCCGTGCACCCGACATGTCGATCTCCCACTCGGGCCAGCGTTTCAGCACCTCCTCCAGCGCCACCCTGCCCTCCAACCGGGCCAGCGGGGAACCGACGCAGAAATGCGGACCACGACCGAACGTCAGATGGCCGCCGGGCTTGCGATGGATGTCGAACCTGTCAGGATCGTCGAAGTGGCGTTCGTCGCGGTTGGCCGAGGCGAGCATCAGCAGCAGCGGCTTGCCGGCCGGGACCACGTGGCCCTGGAAGCTCACGTCATCGGTGGCGATGTACCGGGCGACGTGGGGGCCGGGGGGTTCGTACCGAAGTAACTCCTCAATGGCTGTGGGGATGAGCCCATGGTCTTCGGCCAGTTCCTTGCGCTGCTCGGGATGTTCGGCGAGCACCTTGCCCATCCAGCCGAACAGGCGTCCAGTGGTCTCCACGCCGGCGCCGGCGACGACGGCGAGAAACACGATGAGCTCCTGTTTGGTCAGCTTTCGTGTGGTGCCGTTCTCATCTTCGAATTCCACATTGAGCAGTTCGGTGATCAGGTCATCGGACGGGTTCTTCTCTCGCCATTCGACGTACTCGCCGAACATCTCGCCGGTGAAGTAACGATCCTTCTTGATCTCCATGGGTTTGCCCGGCTCGTTGCGCAGCACGTTATTGGCGTGCTCGCGCACGGCTGGTTGCTCGGCGTCGGGAATACCGGCGAGCATCCCGATGGTGCGCATCGGAAGCTCTGCGCCGAGGTCCCCCACGAAGTCGAACCGGTCGCCACCGACGAGCGGGTCGAGGCAGGCGACGCAGAATGCGCGGATCTTCTCCTCCACCGCACGCATCTTCTTGGGCGTGAAGGCCCGCGACACGATGGCGCGGTGGATCGTGTGCAGTGGCGGATCCTCGTTGATGAAGATGCCCGGTGGCATCACCGGATCTGTCATCACCACTTCGAGGATGTCGCCCTTGGCCGAGCTGAGGCGGGTGGTGTCCTTGAGCGCGGCGTCGACATCGGCGTACCGGCTGATACCCCAGAAGTCGTGGCGTTCGTTGTAGTACACCGGGCGTTCGTCGCGCAGCCGGCGATACGTGGGGTAGGGATCCAGGTCGATGTCGAAATCCCATGGGTCGTAGTACAAATCGGTCAACATCGGCTCCTCGGCAGCGGACATTCTATGCGTGCACAACGCATCTGCTGTACGACTGTATAGGAAAGCTCGACCGGCAGGCAACGGTTGAGCCTGCCGGAAATCGGCAACCGGCGACTCGGTGTACTGAACGGACTGCTGCGACGTGCTTGTGCGGCACCACCTCTGGTGCTATACATGCGTACAGCACCAGAGATGGTGTCCACAGTCGAGGAATGGTGCGAGTTGAGCCGAACAGCAGTGGTAACCGGAGGCGGATCCGGTTTGGGTCAAGCGATCAGCGTGCAACTGGCCGCTGACGGCCACAGGGTGGCGGTGATGGACGTCAACGCCGAAGCCGCAGAAAAAGCGGTCGCTGAGATTCAGTCGGCCGGCGGTACAGCGGTGGCGGTGGCGGTGGATGTATCGGATGAGTCGGCGGTGATCGACGGATTCAACGTTGTCCGTGACGTTTTCGGCCCGGTTGAAATCCTGGTGACGAGCGCCGCGATCGCCGGATTCACCCGGTTCGACAAGATCACGCTGGAGGAATGGAACCGCTACCTCGCGGTCAACCTCACCGGGACGTTTTTGTGTGCCCGCGCCGGGCTGTCCGATATGGTCGCCGCCGGCTGGGGTCGGATCGTGACGATTTCCTCGGCGGCCGGCCAGCAGGGCGCTCCCCGTCAGGGGCACTATTCGGCGACCAAGGGCGGTGTGATCGCCATGACCAAAACTATCGCACTGGACTACGCGCGCAAGGGCATCACAGCCAACACTGTTCCGCCGTTCGTCATCGACTCGCCGATGCTGCGTCACCAACAGCAGGAAGGCAAACTGCCACCGACCGAGCATCTCACCATGGCCATCCCGGCGGGCCGCCTCGGCGCCGGGGCTGACGTGGCCGCGGTGTGTTCGTTCTTGTGTTCGGAAGCCGCGGGTTATGTGAACGGGCAAGTGATCGGCGTCAACGGTGGGGCCGTCGTGTGATGAGTCCAGGCATACTGCCGCAGGAAGTCTCGTTGCTCAGCAATCGATGGGGGAGGTAATTGTGCGCGTCAGAGTAGATTCCGCGCGGTGTCAGGGACACACCCTGTGCGCCATGATCGCGCCGCAGTCCTTCGAACTCGACGATGTGGACGGCCACGCGCGCGTGGTCACGGAAGACGTTGCGGCAGAGGACCGCGAGCAGGTGCTGGAAGCCGTGCATTCGTGTCCAGAGCAAGCCATCGAAGTTCTGGTCGAGCGAGTGATTTCGGCCCGCGCCGCACATGGCCGACGAATGGAGATATGACGTGAGCACACTCTCTGACCGGTCGACGGATTCCGCGGATGCGGTGGGGCCGGCGCGGTATCACTTCGATCGCCACACATCGGGCTACCGCGAACATTTCCTCGACATCACGCACGAAATGCATCAGCGGTGCCCGATTGCCTGGACCGACACCTACGACGGGCACTGGGTTGCGGCGGGCAGCCAACAGGTGTTTGAGCTCGCACGCTGCCCACACGTCTCCAACGACCACGATGTGCGCAACGAGCGCCGAGGCTACAAGGGAATCTCCATTCCGCTGATGGTGGAAGGAGAGGGCTTCCGGGGCGGCATGCTGGAGATGGACGACCCGGAGCACCGCTTTTATCGCACGGCGCTGAATCCCTACTTGTCGCCGGCCGCGGTGCGACGCTGGGAACCCTTCGTCGATGAGATCGTCCGGGCCTGCATCGATGACCATATCGAAAGCGGACACATCGACTTCGTCGACCACCTGGCCAACGTGGTGCCCGCCGTGCTCACATTGGCCATGCTGGGGGTCCGGCTGGAAAAGTGGACGCTTTACAACGAACCAGCGCACGCCTCTGTGTACACGCCGCCCGATTCGCCTGACTCGGCCCGCGTGCGCGAGTTGTACATGGCGATGGGTGTGGACCTGTTCACCAACCTCGTCGAGATCCGCGAAGAACCCCGCCCGGGCATCATCGACGCGTTGGCAAAGCTCCGAATCGACGGTGAGGCGCCTCCGGATATCGAACTGATCGGCATGCTCAATCTGCTCATCGGTGGAGGATTCGACACCACTACGGCTCTGACCGCCCACGCACTGGAGTGGCTGGCAGAGCACCCCGAACAACGAACCCGGCTCAGCGACAATCGAGTCGACTTGCTCAACCTGGCCACCGAAGAATTCCTCCGCTACTTCACGCCCGCGCCAGGCGACGCGCGGACGGTGGCCGAAGACATGAATGTCAGTGGTGCTGTACTCAAGGAGGGGGATCGATTATGGCTGTCCTGGGCAATGGCCAACCGTGACCCGGCTGTGTTCACCGACCCGGACGAATTGGTACTGGATCGAAAAGGCAACCGACACTTCAGCTTCGGGCTCGGTGTGCACCGCTGCATAGGCTCCAACGTGGCACGCACGGTGTTCAAGTCGATGCTGACCGCAGTTCTGGACCGGATGCCGGATTACCAGTGCGTGGCCGAGGGCACCGTGCACTACGACACCATCGGTGTAATCCAGGGCATGCGGCACTTGCCGGCGACATTCACTGCCGGCCCACGCTTGGGCCCCGGTGTCGACGAGACTGTACAGAAACTGCAAATAGTCTGCGATGAGCAGGGATTGGCGCGCCCGATCACCGAATCCAAGCAAGCAGCGAAGATCACCGACTGATGGCTCCTGAAACGGACGAGGCGACCTCAAGTGCGCCCGTTGCCGTGGTCACCGGCGCCAGCCGCGGCGCCGGTGCCGGGATCGCACATGCGCTGGGTAGTCACGGATGCACGGTGTATGTCACCGGCCGGAGCCGTGACGGATCTGCTGCACCTCGGGCCGGCACCATTGACCAGACTGCGGCCCAGGTCAGTGCCGTTGGTGGGTGCGGGATTGCCGTGCAGGTTGATCATGGTGATGACGACCAGGTGAAGGCACTGTTCGAGCAGATCGACCGTGACCACGGCCGGGTCGATATCCTGGTGAACAACGCTGCGATCATCCGCGACGAGATGATGGGCCGCACGAAATTCTGGGAAGAGCCGCTGAACGTCATTGACACGCTGGACGTCGGCCTGCGTAGCAGCTACGTCGCGACTGTCTACGCCGCCCCGCTCATGCTCCCGCAACGGAAAGGGCTCGTGGCCTTTTCGTCGTCCTCGGGGGCGGCCCACTATGCGTTCGGCCCGGCCTACGGGGTACCGAAGGCAGGTACCGACAAAATGGCCGCGGACATGGCCTTCGACCTGCGTGAGTTCGACATCGCCGCGATCTCGATCTGGATGGGTTCCCTTCTGACCGACCGGGTCCGGGCAATCATCGCCGCCAAGCCCGAAAAGTTCGGACATATCTTGGATTCCGCCGAAACACCCGAACTGACCGGACACGTCATCTGGGCGCTGTACAACGATCCGGACCTGATGGAGATGAGCGGCGAGACACTTATCGGGGCTGAACTGGCAGTCAAGTACGGCATTCGCGATGAGGAGGGACGCCAACCGCCGTCCTACCGCGACATGTTCGGTGTGCACCCGCACACGCAGTACGCGCACACGATGCGTTGAGGGGAACCGCGTGCGCATCGGGTTGACGGGTGGTGGGTCCACGGTGGACAAGATCGTGGACCAAGCCGCACAAGCAGAATCGGACGGATTCAGCGCGCTGTGGTATGCCAGCGGGGTGGCGGGGGATCCGTTGGTGGCAATGGCCCTCGCCGGGCGGGCGACGACGTCCATCGAACTGGGCACGGCGGTGCTGCAGACCTATCCGTGTCATCCGCTGTTGCAAGCCAACCGGGTGGCCGCAGCGGCCAACGCGATGGGGCGGTCCGGGCTGGTGCTGGGCATCGGCCCCTCCCATGAACCTGTCGTCCGCGACGTCCTCGGCCTCTCGTACGCGCAGCCCGCGCAGAACACCGAGGAGTACTTGGCGATCCTCACCGCTTTGATGCGGGGCGAGACTGTCGATTCTGCGGGCTCGCACTGGTCGCTGCACGGCAGTCAGGGCCGAATGGTTGCCGTAGACCACCGGATCCCGGTCCTGCTCGCGGCCCTCGGGCCGCGCATGGTACGTATCGCCGGTAGATATGCCGATGGTGTGGTGCTGTGGATGGCCTCCGCCGAGGCGATCGAAAATTACATCGCACCAGCACTTTCCGCGGCAGCGGCCGCCGCGGGGCGGCAGCTGCCCCGAATCGTGGCGGGGTTGCCCGTCGCAGTGCACAGCGACGTCGACGAAGCGCGACGTGCTGTGGCCGAGACATCCCGCGGATATGCCGGTATGGCCAATTACCGGCGCATCATCGAAGCAGGTGGTGCCGCGTCGGCGGCTGATCTGGCGATCGTAGGAGATGAGGCCGCTGTGGAGGCCGGGTTGCAACGGCTGCTGGATTCCGGTGCAACGGACATCTGGGCCCAACCTGTTGCGGTTGGCCCTGACCGTGACGCACGGCGGTCGTCGTTGGCCCGGACGCGGGACCTGCTCATCGAACTTGCGCGTAGCCGAAGAACTTCGAATCGAGGACGGATATGTCAAAACGGATGATCTTCACGTTGCTGCTCATGGACTCGATCGGCCATAACTTCCACGGCAGTTGGCGGCATCCACGAGCTCGCAACCGAGACTTCAAGGGCTTCGACCTGTGGGTGGATCTGGCCAAGAAAGCCGAGAAGGCGAAGGTCGATGCCTTCTTCTTCACCGACGTGATCGGTGTTCAGGGGGAGTACAACGGTTCTCGCGACGTGATCTTCGAGATGGCGATGAACGTGCCGATCGGGGACTGCACCATGGTGATCCCGGCAATGGCGCATCAGACCAAGGATCTGGGCTTTATGTACACCAGTTCGGTCATCCAGCATCACCCGTTCGTCTTCGCCCGTGCCGTCTCCACCCTGGACAACCTCACAAACGGCAGGATCGGCTGGAATATCGTCACGTCGGCGAACGAGAAGGCCTTCCGCAATCTCGGGTTGCCGACCAGCCCCTCACATGAGGAGCGTTACGCATGGGCTGCCGAGTATGTCGACGTCACCTACAAGCTGTGGGAGGGGTCCTGGGACGTCGATGCGGTCGTCAACAACCCGGACTCCGGGATATATGCGGACCCGACGAAAGTCCACGACATCAACCACGAGGGTAAGCGTTACAGCATCGAGGGTTTCAACCTGATGGAGCCGTCGCCTCAGCGCACGCCCGTCTTGGCCCAGGCCGGCGGCTCGCCCGCGGGCCTGGACTTCGCCAGCAGCCACGCCGAACTCATGTTCCTTTCGGCCATGACGCTGGAAACCATTGCACAGCAAGTCAATACTGTGCGTGGCCTGGCACGCGAGCGCGGCCGACGCGACGGTGACATCCTGTTCCTTCAGGGCATGATGTTCGTGATCGGATCGACTGACGAAGAGGCCTACCGCAAGTGGGGTGAACTGGAGGAGTTCCGCAGCCAAGAGGCGCAAACCGCCTACTTCTCCAGCCTGAGCGGGCTCGACCTGGGCCGCTACGACCCTGCCACGCCACTGGAGGACATCGTGGACGAGATCCCGGGTATCCGTGGGGCATTTCTCTCCGTCATCAATGCCTGGCCGGAAGGCACCAAGCCCACCGTCAAGGATTTCCTCACGTCGCTGTCACTGCCCCAGATGGTCGTCGGGTCACCCGAGACGATCGCCAAGCGCCTCGAGGAGTATCAGCGAGCCGGAGTAGACGGTGTTCAGGTGATGAACGCGCTCATGCCGGAGAGCTACGACGACTTCTTCACCCATCTGGTGCCGGTTCTCCAATCGAATGGGCTGATGCAGAAGGAATATCGGCCCGGAACGCTTCGAGAGAAACTGTTCGGTTCTCCGACCGCGGACATCAGCGACCGGCACCCCGCCTATGGCTATCGGGGCATGTTCAGCAATGGATGAGCGGCAGGAGTCGTAGTGCAGCTCACGTTCGACCCGGCGGTGGAGGCATTCCGAGCCGAGTTCATCGAGTTCTTGGATACGCACCTACCCGATGCCGCGGTGGCCTCGGCGGAGCGATCGTCGTCGAGCGCCCATGTTCCCGAATGGGCACGTCAGTGGCAGCGTCTGATGTTCGACAACGGTTGGCTGCATCCCGGATACCCGCCCGAATTCGGCGGCCGAAACGCAACTGTGGTCGAGCAGTACGTGTACTTCGAAGAACTGTCCCGGCGGCGGGTGTATCAGACTTTCAACCCGCAAGGGGTGGGTATCATCGCCGCTTCGCTCATCCACTTCGGAACGACGGAACAGCAAGAGCGGTGGGCCATTCCGATCCTGCGTGCGGAGAGGACCGCGGCGCTGGGAATGAGCGAACCCGGGGCTGGATCCGATCTGGCGTCTTTGCGAACCCGGGCCGTGCTCGACAACGACCACTTCGTCGTCAACGGTCAGAAGGTGTGGACCTCCGGTGCACACGACGCCGACGTGCTGTTCACGCTGGTGCGCACCGACCAGAACGCACCGAAGCACCAAGGCATCAGCGTCCTGCTCATACCCACCGATCTGGCGGGTGTCACGCGCCGGCCCTTCGCATCGGCGTGCGGCCAAGATGACATCGACTTCAACGAGGTGTTCTTCTCCGACGTCCGCGTGCCCGTCGGCAATCTCGTCGGTGAACTCAACGGGGGATGGCAGGTAGCCAACGGTTCACTCGGCCACGAGCGGACCTTGCTGTGGCTGAGCTATGCCGACCGGCTGCAGGAGTTCATCGAGGACTGGCGGCCCGCGTCGGACGTCGACCGCGACGCCTATGCGACGTTGGTCATGGACGACTGGGCGCTACGCCTGATGGGATCGGCCGAACTCACCAGAGCCGCAAGGGGAGCGGATGACCCGTCAAGGATGTCGGTACTGAAACTGATGGGTTCCGAGGCGATACAGGCAGCAGCCGACGCGGCGTTCAACGGGTCGGGTTCAGCTGGACTCATCGATCCCGCCCAGACAGGTTCCTTCTCGCCGTACCACCTCGAGAGCTACACCAGTAGTTGGTTCACTCGCTACTTGCGTAGTTTCGGTGCCACCATCGCAGGCGGAACCTCAGAAATACAGCGCAACATCATCGCGCAACGGGCGCTCGGGCTCCCGCGCGGTTAGGTTTGTGCCTTGCGCCGGCGTGGCGCAGCCTTCTTCTTCGGTGACACCGGCGGCTCTACGAGGTCCAAGTAGCGTTCGAATGCCTCAGTAACCTCGGCATGTGCGGTTCTGACACCGATGCCTTTCTCGAGATTGAGGAACTTCGGCAGTCCGGACATCAAAACCTGCAGCGCGGGCAGCGAGAGGTCCCCGATTGGCCGAGCGTCTTCACCGAACTTGGCTATCAGCGCATCGAGTTGCATCTTGCGCACATTCTCGGTCACCTTGGCGATCTCGGTCCGGATCGATTTGCGATGGTTGCCCAGCGCCATGAACTCGGTTATCAGAGCACCGGTGGCCTCATCCCAGCTGTACTCCCAAACGGCTCGCAAAGGGTCTTCCGCGCGTGATGTGAGTAGCTCGGAGAGGTGGTTGATCCCGCGCTCGGAATACCGCCGTATCGCGGCGACGAAGATGTCATCGAGGGTGGGGAAGTAGTACTGGACCAGACTGGGAGTCACCTCGGCTTTGGCGGCCAGCGCCCGGTAGGTGACGCTCGCATAGCCCTCGCTGAGCATCATCTGCTCGACACAGTCCAGGAGCGTGTCCCTCGTCTTGGACGTTTCGGCGCCCACCCGTCGCGACGTTGCTGCCATGGTCTCCTCGCTCGGTCGATACAAGCATTTTGGCACTCGATTCCTGCTGTACGGTCGTATAGTGTCATTTCGTAGTCGCCCACGCATCTGAACGTGTGCCCGCGACACGGATTTCTTCCACTCGACGAGCAGGAGCTCCGATGACAGTCGATCCCGCACTGGACGTATTGCAGCGAGACGTTCGGTATCTGCTGGACCGAACCGCGATCTTGGACTGCATCGCCCGGCACGCCCGCGGCTGCGACCGCCACGACATCGACCTGATCGCCTCGGCGTACCACCCTGACGGCCTCGATGAACACGGACGAGCAGTCAATACGGGCCCTGATTACGGTGAGTGGGCGAACAAGACTCACGCTGAGACGTCTCGCGTCCACACCCACAACATCACCACACACACCTGCGAGGTCGACGGTGACACCGCACATGCCGAGAGCTACGTGATCGTCGTGCTGATCGGAATCGACGGCAAGAGTGCCCAATTCATCACCGGACGCTACCTCGATCGGATGGAACGCCGAGATGGTCAGTGGCGCATCGCCGTTCGTCGGTCGACCGTGGAAGGTATGTTCCTCGCCGACGCCAGGGTGCTGCAGTCGCCCTTCTTCGCCGAGCAGGGTTATCTCGTGGGCACCCGCGACCGTGCCGATCTGTCCTACGACCGCCCGCTGTCGCTGGACACCCCGGCGCCGGCGCGCTGGTAATCGGCTCGGGGTCCACCGTTCCGGTGCGGAACGTCTTACGGTATACATCTCGGTGGATACCGAGGAGGCGCGCATGTCCGACGACATCGAGGCGATCAAGCAGCTCAAGGCCCGATACTGCCGATACCTGGACACCAAGGACATCGACTCTTGGCGGGGTCTGTTCGCCGAAGACGTCGTGGTGAAGCTCGACATGGCGGTGTCGACCGGCGGTGCCGACCCGCAGACCGCTCCACCGTTGAACGGCTTCGAGGAATTCTTACCCGTGGTGTGGGGAGGGGTGGAGCATGCGGCGACTGTGCACCACTGCCATACCCCCGAGATCACGATGACCTCTGACACCACCGCAACCGGCATCTGGGCCATGGAGGACATGCTGTTCTTCGCCGACGGCAACGAGCTGCACGGGGCGGGCCACTACCACGAGACCTATGAAAAGCGTGACGGCACATGGCAGATCACCAGCCTGCACCTGACCCGAACGCTGTTGAAGTTCAAATCCGCCTAACCCGGCGCCTGTTCGTGTGTAACGCAGCGGCGATAAGCCGCCCGAATCACGGCCACTGCGTTACAGACGCGAAGCCGAGACACCCTGGTCTGCGACGAGATCCATTGCCTCGCCGAAGGCTTTGATGTAGTCGAGCGCGGCTTGCGGGCTGCTGCCGTCGACATGCACGACCGCCCACGTCGCACCGTGTCCCGTGAGCTCCGCCAGCACCTGACGTGCACCACGCAACGAGGCAGCGTCGTCCAGGTCGACGGGCGGGCACACAACCTGAATATCGACGGCTGACAGGTCACGGCCGGCCTCGGTGAGCCGGTTGCGCAGGCGCTGCGCGGCCGCGCCGAATTGCTCGGTGTTCTCGATGGCCGCGGTGCGCATGGCAGAGGCCATGCCTGACGCGGCGATGATCGGCATCCAGCCGTCGCCGTGCTCGACAACGCGTCGAATGGCGGCGGCGCCATTTCCGCCGATCCAGATCGGCGGATGTGGCCGCTGGACGGGCCGTTGCAGCCAGACCGGTCCCACCGCCGCGAAATCGGCGCCGGTAACCGGTGTTTCGGGGTCGGTCCAGATGGCCCGTAACGACGCCAGCGCCTCATCGAGCAACTCGGCGCGACGGTGAAGGCTGACGCCCACCGCCGCGAACTCCGAACCCAGGTAGCCGGCCCCGACGCCCGCGATGAGCCGGCCCCCGGAGACCAGGTCGAGGCTGCCCAGTGCTTTGGCGGACAGGTACGGGTTGCGGAAGGCCAGCACGTACAGATTGGTCATCAACCGGATACGCGTGGTGGCAGCCGCCATGAAGCTCAGAGCGGCGATCGGGTCCAGCGTGTTGTGCCCGCCGTTGTTCCGCCACTTGACCGACGGGGCCGGATGCTCGCTCAGGGCGACGGCCGAAAAGCCCGACGCTTCGGCCTGGGTGGCGACCGCGTGGATGACCTCGGGATGCAGGAAGTCGTCAGGTGCGGTGGGCAGCTCGCTCGGATATTCGAGGGTGTACTTCATCTATTTCCCCGTTTCTGACCCGTTTCGGGGCACTACTGAAAGCATTACCGTATCATCCAACACTGGTAACCGACTGGGATGGAGTAGCGATGGATCGCCGGCGAAAAGTGCTCGTCATGGGCGCGAGCGGAAACGTCGGGGCATGTGTCACCCGGCAACTCGTCGAGCGTGGTGACGACGTGCGGGTGCTACTCCGACGCAGCAGTTCGACCAAGGGCATCGACGATGTCGACGTCGAGCGCTGTTACGGCGACATCTTCGACACGGCCGCGGTGACGGCTGCGATGGCGGACCGAAACGTGGTGTTCTACTGCGTCGTCGACACCCGGGCTCACCTGGCCGACCCGACGCCCCTGTTCTCAACCAACGTCGAGGGTCTGCGCAACGTCCTCGACGTCGCGGTGAACGCCGACCTGCAGCGGTTCGTGTTCCTCAGCACCATCGGAACGATCGCCGTCGGTGACGCCGGCACCACCGTCGACGAAGACACCCCGTTCAACTGGGCCGGCAAAGGCGGCCCGTACATCGAATCCCGGCGTCAGGCCGAGGACCTCGTCCTGTCCTATGCCCGGGAGCGTGGCCTTCCAGCGGTGGCGATGTGTGTATCCAACCCGTACGGCCCACCCGACTGGCAGCCGAGGCAGGGGGCGCTCGTCGCGATGGCCGCGTTCGGCAAGCTGCCCGTATACGTGCGCGGTGTCGGCTCGGAGGTGGTCGGGATCGACGACGCGGCACAGGCTCTCGTCCTGGCCGCCGAGCACGGGCGGATCGGAGAACGCTACATCGTGTCCGAGCGCTATATGTCCCAGCGGGAGATGTTCACCGTGGCAGCCGAGGCAGTAGGTGCCCGGCCGCCCCGATTCGGCATACCGATGGCGCCCCTGTATGTCTTCGGCTGGCTGGCCGGCATCTCGAATCGGTTGTTCGGCACTGACTTTCCCATGAATCTGACCGCCGCGCGGCTGATGTGGCTGACCTCGCCGGCCGATCACAGCAAGGCCACCCGTGACCTCGGCTGGAAACCGGCGCCGACCGCCGAATCGATCGGCCGCGCCGCGCAGTTCTACGTGGACCGCAAGAACCGCAACGAGAAGGTCATAGATTTGTGAGCAGCGAAGCCTTTGATGCTGTAGTCGTCGGCGCCGGATTCTCCGGCCTGTATGCACTGCACCGACTCCGCGAAGCAGGGCTGCGGGTGCGAGTCCTGGAAAAGGCCGACGGCGTCGGCGGGACCTGGCTGGTGAACCGGTACCCGGGTGCTCGCTGCGATATCGAGAGCATCGAGTACTCCTACAGCTTCAGCGACGAGATTCAGCAGGAATGGATCTGGACCGAGACGATGCCGGCTCAGCCGGAGATCGAGGCATACCTGAACTTCGTCGCCGACCGGCTAGACCTACGCCGGGACATCACATTCGGTGCCGAGGTCGTGACGATGGTGTTCGACGAGAGCACGTCACAATGGGCCGTCACCACCTCCGACGGTCAGATACTGCACACGCCGTTCGTGGTGGCCGCCACCGGAATCCTCTCTGTCCCTCTCGAACCCGACATTCCCGGGATGGGCCGGTTCGCCGGTACGTCTGTGTTCACCAGCCGCTGGCCGCATCAGGGCGTGGACCTTGCGGGCAAGCGGGTCGGGGTGATCGGCACCGGCTCCACGGGTGTGCAGCTGATCCCGGTGGTTGCCGCGCAGGCGGCGCAGCTGACGGTTTTTCAGCGCTCACCGGCATTCACGCTGCCGTGGCAGGTGCGCCCGTTCGAGCCGGGTGAACTCGACGACCTGAAGGCCGACTACCCGCAGATACGCGCCGCACAACGGGAGCACCCGGTCGGTGCCGCACGGCTGAGCGCGTTCTCGGTGCTGCTGGACATGCTGGTGCGGCCGCCGGTGAAATCGGCTACACCCGAGGAGAAGCAGCGCGCCGTCGAGGAACACGGCGTGATGGGTGCGCTCAATTGGGGCGACGTCTTCTTCGACATCGACGCCAACCGGATGGCCACCGAGCTGTACGGGCAGGCCGTGGCGCGGATCGTCCGGGATCCGCAGACGGCGGCATCGTTGACCCCGAGCCACCCGTTCGCCTGCAAACGCCCCATCATCGACCAGGGCTACTACGAGACCTACAACCGCGACAACGTAACCCTTGTCGATCTGCGCAAGGGCGCGATCCGTGAGGTGACGGAGACCGGGATTTCCACCGAGCAGGGCGATTTCGACCTCGACGTGATCGTATACGCCACCGGGTTCGATGCCATGACCGGCGCGTTGAGCCGGATCGACGTGCGTGGCCGTGACGGGCTGGTGTTGGGGGAGTACTGGTCCAAGGAGGGCGCGCTGTCCTACCTGGGATTGGCCGTCGCCGGGTTCCCGAACCTGTTCACGATTCAGGGACCGGGAAGCCCCTCGGCAGCAACCAATTTCGTGGCCGCACTGGAGCAGCACGTGGACTGGATCGCAGACTGCATCGTCTACCTGAGGGCCGGTGGACACCGCAGCATCGAGGCTACGCCGCAGGCGCAGACCGAATGGGTCGAGCACACCACGGCCCTCGTCGCGCCGACCGTGCTGGTGCACCCGAGCTGCAACTCCTGGTACAACGGCGGCAACGTGCCCGGCAAGAAGCGGATGTACCTGGGATACACCGCCGGCATCCCCGAGTACCGTCGTCGCTGTGACGAGATCGCCGCGGACGGCTACACCGGATTCACCATTGCTTAGGGCTGCACGCATCGCGTGGGGGCTCGGCGGCGTGGTGCCGCGCTCCGTCGGCGCACTCGCCGGCCAGTGGAACCCGCTGTCGGTGACCGGTCTGCGCCAGCTCGGTGAGGTCACGCTCGACGAGTTGGTGGTCACCGGGATGACTTTGACCGGTGCACCACCCCAGATACCGCGGGCACTGCGTGACTATGAAGAGGCCGCCTCCGAACTGGCCGCACTCGGAATCGACGGCGCACATGCGTCCCCGGATGCGCTGCAGGTCAAGCACATCCGGGCCCGTCGATTCGGCGCACTGACCTTCGAGGAGCTCGTCTTCGATCATGAGCCCGTACTGCCGGACTCGGTGCTGGCCGACGGCCACGGCGGTCCGGCCACGGCCAGAGTGCGGCTGTACCGCCGCAACGACGAGGTCCGGCCGTGGCTCATCTGGGTACACGGGGCCGGTCAAGGGGATCCGATGGATCTACTGGTGGCCCGGGTGCGGCAGTTGCAGCAACTCGGATTCAACGTGGCACTGCCGGTGCAACCCGGGCACGGGCCGCGGCGCAGTTCCTGGCCCGAGTACCCCGCCCGCGATCCCCTGGCCAATGTGGCCGGCACGATGCGCGCGGTGTCGGAGGTGCGAGCGTTGATCGGCTGGCTGCAGCCGCAGGCGTCGTCGATCACGGTGGCCGGGTTGTCGCTGGGTAGTGCTGTGGCGGCGCTGGTTTCGCATCTCGACGCCCGGGTCGGCGCAGTGGCGGTCTACACGCCCATTCTCGGGCTCAACACCATGATCGGTTTGCACCTCGGGCGGTGGGGTTCGGCCGGGCGCGCGGCGGGGGTGCAGTTGCAGTCGGATGTCGTGACGGCGTTGACCTCGGTGGTGGACCCGTTGGCCACTGTGCCCCGGGGCGATCGCCGACTGATCGTCGGGGCCTGGCATGACCGGATGGCAATGCGGGATTCGGCACTTGCCCTGCACGAGCGGTGGGGCGGCGAACTGCATTGGCACGACGGCAGTCACGTCGGGCACCTGTTCTCCGGTGCGGTTCAGGACGCAACCAGCCGCTTTCTCGAGCCGTTACGCGCCGTACTGTGAAATGATCCGGCTCCGAACGCAATCCAGCTGCCGGTCGAGATCCACACTCTCGGACAGCACCACCCAGTGGTAGGCGATGCCGAACACCGATCCGGTGATGTCCTGCTTGGCCGCCTCCAGATCGACGTCGGGCCGGATCGACCCGTCGCGAATGCCGGAGCGCAAGCCCGCTTCGACTTTGACTGCGGCCCCGGACAACTGCGCACGGAGGGCGTCGCGCAACGGCGATGTGGTCTTGACCGCTTCGAACGCCGAGACGAACATGGCCCGCATCAGCTCCGGATCCTCGGCATGGATCTCCGCTATGCGGTCGAAGTGAGCCAGCACCTGCTGCAGGCCGGTGGTGCCAGGTTCAGGGTCAGGGTTCAGTCGCACGACGTAGGCCTGCTGGAAGGCCTCCAGGATGGCGTCCTTGCTGCCGTAACGGGCATGGACCATGGCTCGGCTGTAGCCGGCGCGGCGACCGATCTCAGCGGCGGTCGTTGCCTCCCAACCTTTTTCGACGATCAGTTCGGCGGCAGCGTGCAGCAGCCGCTGACCGGAGATCTCGACACGTTGCGGCTGGGTCAACCCGCGTTCGGGTGAAGGCACCATTGCATATTAGACGCCCGACAATTATGTTGCTTGTTCAGTGTCAAATAATTTCGGGGAGTCGATGGTGACGAACGCTCACGCCCAGGACGCCGTGAGCGTGCCGGCCCAAATCGATGCCGTGACCGTCGCCTGGCTGACCGAGGTGTTGCGTGCGGATCCCGCTGCACCCGACACCGCTACCGTGAGCGAGATCCGTGCCGAGCAGATCGCGATGGACAGCGGTTTCTCCTCGCTGCTGTACCGACTGCATCTGAGTGGTCAGGATGTTCCGCCCTCGGTGATCGTGAAACTACCGGCCCAGTCGGAAGCGCGCGGCGCCATGGACATGCTCGGTGGCTATCGTCGTGAACTCGCCTTCTACCAGCGGGTGGCCGGACACGCGCCGATGTCCACGCCGCACGTGCACACCGCGCGCATGGTGAAGGGCACGGTGGACTTCGTCCTGGTGATGGAAGACCTGCAGCACTGGGTGAATGCCGACCACCTGGCCGGCCTGCCGCTGGACCGGGCCCGGATCGCCATCGATGAGCTCGCCGCCCTGCATGCGTGGTCGGTCACCACGGCCGACCCAGCACTGGTCGATGAGTTCCCGAGCTTGGACACGCCCATGGCCCGCGACCTGTTCCTGCCGGTCTTCGGACTGGGATGGCAAGCCTACCGAGAGCATTCGTCGATGGCTGTCCCACCCGAGGTGGCCGAGTTCGCCGAGCGCTTCGTGGAGCTGGCCCCGCAGGCCCTGGCCGCGCTCACCGAGCGGACGATGCTCCTGCACGGTGACATCCGGGCCGACAACATGTTCTTCGACGGCGATCGACTGAAGGTGGTGGACTTCCAATTCGCCAGTCACGGAGCGGGTGTGGCCGATATCGGCTACCTGGTGAGCCAGGGGTTGCCCACCGACACCCGGCGCGGTCAGGATCAGATCCTGGTACGCGAATACCTGGACCGACTGGGCAGCCACGGATTGACCGACTATGGCTTCGACGAAGCCTGGCGGCACTACCGGTTCGCGGTCGCTTATCTGATGGTGCTTCCCGTCATCACGCTGGTGGGATGGGATGCGATGCCGGAGCGTTCGCGACAACTGTGTCTGACCCTCGTCGACCGGGCCGTCGCCTGCATCGACGAGATCGACGCTTTGGAGGTGTTCGCGTGAGTGTGCGTACCGCCCGCGAAGTCGTCGAGCTCTACAACCTGGTGGTGTGGAACGAGCGGGACTTCGCCCTGGCAGAAGAACTGATGGGCGACAACGTGATTCGTCACGACGTGGGGGAGGCGCAGAATCTGACCCATCGACAGGCGGTGCAGCGGATCATCGACCACTGGGCGATGTTCGAGACCGTCCGTTTCGATCTCAATCTGGTGATCGCCGGCGACGACGGGGAGCACGTCACCATCGTCTACGAATCACCGATGTCGTTCCCCGACGGAAGCGCCATCACGATCAGCAGCATGGAGATCTTCCGCGTCGTCGACGGCCGGATCACCGAAGTCTGGAATTGCGGTTACAAACAAGGAGTTTGGGCATGAGTGAACCTGTACTCGACGAGCTTGGCTACTACCTGCTGGCCGGGGCGGGCGGTGAAGGCCCGGCCACGCTGATGGACGAGGCGCGCCGCGGCGAGGAACTCGGTTTCGGCACCGCGTTCATCTCCGAACGGTGGAACGTCAAGGAGGCGTCCTCGCTCGTCGGCGCCGCGTGTGCGGTGACCGACCGGATGCAGATCGCCACGGCGGCAACCAATCACAACACTCGCCACCTGCTGATCACCGGGTCGTGGGCCACCACGATGCACCGGCTGTCGAGGGGCCGATTCACGTTGGGCATCGGCCGCGGGGTCGCCGCCATGTACAACGCCTTCGGCGTCCCGGCCGTGACGACCGCGCAGATGGAGGATTTCGCCCAGGTCATGCGCAAGCTCTGGCACGGCGAGGTGATCTTCAACCACGACGGACCGATCGGGAAATATCAGGTCCTGTTCCTGGATCCCGACTTCAAAGAGGATATTCGGCTGGCGATCGTCGCCTTCGGGCCGCAGACACTGGCGCTGGGCGGGCGGGAGTTCGACGACGTCATCCTGCACACCTATTTCACCCCGGAGACGCTGCAACGCGCGGTCAAGACGGTCAAGGATGCCGCCGAGCAGGCCGGCCGTGACCCCGACAGCGTGCGGGTGTGGTCCTGCTTTGCCACCGTCGGCGATCACCTGCCCGAGGAACTACGACTCAAGAAGACCGTGGCCCGGCTGGCCACCTACCTGCAGGGCTACGGCGACCTACTGGTGAGCACGAACAACTGGGATCCTGCTGTGCTGCAACGGTTCCGGGAAGATTCCGTCGTCACCTCGATCCCGGGCGGCATCGATCACAAGGCCAGCGCCGAGCAGATCGAGCACATCGCCACACTCATCCCTGACGAATGGCTGGAACCCTCGGCCACCGGATCGGCACGCCAATGCGTCGCCCGCATCCGCAAGGAATTCGACTACGGTGCCGACGCGGTGATCATGCACGGGGCCACCCCCGACGAGCTCGAGCCGATCGTCACCGAATACCGGGCAACCCAGGCGTCAGCCACCGGAAAATAGAACAGCAGGGGCGTCGTCCGCTCCCTGCCACTTTCAACATATAGCGCACCCGGGGTCTTGCGGCAAGACCCCGGAGGTGGTGCACAATCTCCTCCCGCAGCGCTGAGCAGCGGAGACAGGGGATTCATGTTTGACGTGATCATTGCCGGCGCGGGACCGACCGGATCGATGCTCGCCGCCGAACTACGTCTGCACGGTGTGAACGTCGTCGTGCTGGAGAAGGAGCCAGAGCCGTCCACGGTGGTCCGTGGGCTGGGGCTGCACGCACGCAGTATCGAGATCATGGACCAGCGCGGTCTACTGTCGCGGTTCCTCGAGCACGGGCAGCGGCACCCGATCGGAGGGTTCTTCGCCGGCATCGCCAAACCGCAGCCCGAAGGACTCGACACCGCGCACGCCTACGTCCTCGGGATCCCGCAGACGATCACCGAACGTCTGCTGACCGAGCACGCTGAGAACCTCGGCGCCGAGATCCGCCGCGGATGTGAGGTGACCGGAGTGAGCCAGAACGACGACGGCGTCACCGTCGAACTGGCTGATGGGTCGTGGTTGAGATCGCGCTACCTCGTCGGCTGCGACGGTGGCCGCAGCACGGTCCGCAAGCTGCTTGGTATCGATTTTCCCGGGGAACCGGCGAGGCTTGAGACGCTGTTGGGCGAGGTTGAGCTTGACGTGGATCGGGAAACACTCGACGCCGTGATGGCCGAGGTCCGCAAGACCCAACTGCGGTTCGGGGCCATGCCGTTGGGCGACGGCGTGTACCGCGTCATCGTGCCGGCCGATGCGGTGGCCGAAGACCGGGTCAGGCCACCGACACTGGAGGAGTTCAAGCGTCAGTTGTTGATCACCGCCGGCACCGACTTCGGCGTGCATTCCCCGCGCTGGCTGTCTCGATTCGGGGACGGTACCCGGCTGGCCGAGCGGTACCGAAGCGGGCGGGCGCTGCTGGCAGGTGACGCCGCGCATGTTCATCCGCCGGCCGGCGGGCAGGGACTCAATCTCGGTGTCCAGGACGCCTTCAACCTCGGCTGGAAACTGGCGGCTTCGGTGAACGGCTGGGCTCCGACGGATCTGCTGGACAGCTACGGAGACGAACGCCGTCCGGTGGCCGCCGACGTGCTGGACAGCACCCGGGCACAGATGGAACTGATGTCGCTGGAACCTGGCGCTCAGGCGGTGCGGCGGCTGGTTGCCGAGCTTATGGACTTCCCGGGGGTGAGCCGGCATCTGACCGAGAAGATCATCGCTATCGCGATCCGTTACGACTTCGGCGGCGCGCATGACCTGGTCGGCAGACGGTTGCGGGACATCGAGCTCACACGTGGTCGCCTCTACGGATTGATGCACGCCGGCCGTGGACTGCTGCTCGACCAAACCGGTCGACTCTCGGTGGGCGGTTGGGGCGACCGCGTCGACCATGTCGTCGACACCAGCGACGAGTTGGATGTGCCCGCGGTACTGCTACGGCCGGATGGCCACGTGGCGTGGGTGGGGGACGATCAGGCAGACCTGACGGAGCACCTGCCGACGTGGTTCGGAGTTGAGGCGTGCTGACGGTTTGGCCTCGGCCGGCCGGGCGCGAGTGTGCGCAGAATGCTATTAAATACGGCGTTTCGACCGGCAGACACGCACGCTCGCGGTGAAGGGGCTACGGCATGATCAACGTGCGGGAGACCGGCTCGGCCACCTCCTGGCGGCTGAAGATGCCGTGCTGCAAGGTGACCAGTAGCGCGTTGCGGGTCTCCTCGGGGGAGATGAGCTCGTCGAACCCGAGGTGACCTGCCGACCGGAAGGACGCCTCCAGTTCCATCCGCTTGAGCACTTCGGCGTAGTCCTCGCCGGCATGGGTGGCGGCGCTGAGCGCGGCCGCGCCCATCGCGCCCATCGTGGCGCCGGGATAGGCGAAAGTGGCGACCTGATCGTCGAATCCCAACAGCGACATCACCATCGAACCGAAGCCGAATGCCTTGCGCAGCGTGACGTGCAACTTGAGCGTTGTCGCGGCGGTCTGGGCGGCGAACATGCGTGCGCCGCTGCGCAATACGCCGCTGCCCTCGGACCGGCTGCCCGGCAGCATGCCCGGGTTGTCGGCGAGAAACACGATCGGCAGGTGAAACGAGTCCGCCACCGAGATGAAATGTGCGGCCTTGTCGGCGGCATCGGCGTCGATCGAACCGGCCATCACCTGCGGTTGATTGGCGACCACCGCAACCGGATAGCCGCCGAGGTGGGCCAGCGCGCAGATGATGGCGCGGCCGAACTTCGGCTGCACCTCGAACCAGTCGGGGCGGTCGAAGATCTCGTCGAGCACGGCGCGCATGTCGTAGATCTGCCGATTATCGCGCGAGATGATATCGAGGATCTCGGGTGTGAGCCGCGGGTCGGCGGTGTCATCGGCAAGGCGCGTCGGGGGATAGGACCATGCGCTGGACGGGAAGTAGGACAGATAGCGCCGGATGTCGTCGATGACGGACTCGTCGTCTTCGCCGTAGTTGTGGATCACGCCACTTGCCAGCGCGACATTGGGCCCGCCGAGGTCCTCTTTTGAGATGTCCTCTCCGGTCGACTCTTTCACCACCGGCGGCCCAGCGGTGAAGATGGCTCCCTGCCGGCTCATGATCGTGAAGTCGCAGACCGGGGCCACCAGGGCGCCGTGGCCGGCGGACGGGCCGAGGATCGCCGACACGGTCGGCACCTTTCCGGAGCACTTCGCCTGGGCGATCAGATCAGTCGGCGTTCGTCCGTAATGCTCCCCGCTGGGGCGAAAACCCGCGCCCTCCAACAGCATTACCAGCGGAATCTTGTTGCGCAGCGCCAATTCGGCGAGCCGGTACCGCTTGGCGTTGCCGCCGGGCCCGATGCTGCCGGCCAGCGTCGTGAAGTCCTCGGCTCCCACCATCACCGGTGTTCCGTCGACGCGGCCCGAACCCGCGACGAGCCCGTCGGCGGCGATGTCACCGCCGACAAGGGTGCCGAACTCCTGGAACGTGCCGGGGTCGAGGAGGCGTGCGATCCGGGCGCGGGCGTCGAGTTTGCCCTTGCCGTGGTGCTTGGCCAGCCGTTCAGCTCCGCCCATGCCGTACGCATGTTCACGTCGGCGGGCGAGGTCCTCGAGTGTTTCCTTCCACTCCGGGTCGTTCGTCATGCCGCCGTCCTTCTTGTCTTGCGTTTGCGCTTGGGTGCACAAGCCTACCGCCGTTGACCATACTGAATTGCTTACTGTAGCGTCGATCGGGTGCTTGTTTTGCGCATGGTGAATCACGCCGGCAAAGGAATGTGTCGCCGATGAGTGACCCCGTTCCGCGCGCCGTCAAAGTCGACCGCGGTATTCCCAGCCGGCTCGCGGAGGTCCCGGACGTGGCCCGCGACCTCGAAGCGGACGGTTACGACGGGTGCTGGACCGGCGAGATCAACCACGACCCGTTCCTGCCGTTGACGATCGCGGCCGAACACACCGAGCGGATCCAGATCGGCACCAGCATCGCGGTGGCCTTCGCGCGCAATCCGATGACGATGGCCCAGCTCGGCTGGGATCTGCAGACCTACTCGGGAGGCCGTTTCATCCTAGGGCTGGGCACCCAGATCCAGCCGCACATCGAAAAGCGCTTCAGCATGCCCTGGAGCCATCCCGCCCGCCGTATGCGTGAGTACATCGAAGCGCTGCACGCGATTTGGGGCTGCTGGCGTGACGGCACCAAGCTGCGGTTCGAGGGGGAGTTCTACACCCACAAGATCATGACGCCGATGTTCACCCCGGAACCGTCGGAGCTGTCGTTGCCCAAGGTGTTCCTGGCCGCGGTCGGCGAACTGATGACCGAAGTGTGCGGCGAGACGGCCGACGGTCTGCTGGCACACGCATTCACCACCCGGCGCTATCTGGACGAGGTGACCACCGTGGCGTTGCGGCGCGGCATGGACCGCAGCGGTCGTGACCGCACCGACTTCGAGGTGTCCTGCCCGGTCTTCCTGGTCACCGGAGCCGACGAACAGGAGATGGCCGCGGCGTCGGTCGCCACCCGCAAACAACTCGCGTTCTACGGATCGACACCGGCCTACCGCAAAGTCCTGGAGTTGCACGGCTGGGGCGATCTGCACACCGAACTGCACCGGCTGTCGCTGGCCGGCCAGTGGGACGCGATGGGGGAGCTGATCGACGACGAAGTGCTCGGCACGTTCGCCGTCGTCGCCCCGGTCCCCGAACTCGCCGCGGCCCTGTGGCGGCGCTGCGACGGCGTCATCGACCGCGTGCTGCCCGGCTTTCCCGCCGCGCTGTCCCCCGAAACCGTGAACGCGGTGCTTCAGGAGTTCCGTGAATGCCCGCCAGTGAGGAGCAACGTATGACAGTCCGCACCGTCGACGACACCGCCAAGATGTTCGCCAACCCGTCGGCGTATGCCGACGAGGCGACATTGCACGCGGACCTGGCCCACCTGCGGGCCAACGCCCCGGTGTCCTGGGTCGAGGTGCCAGAGTACGCCCCGTTTTGGGCGATCACCAAGCACGCGGACATCATGGAGATCGAGCGTGCCAACGACATCTTCACCAACTCGCCCCGGCCGGTGCTGGTCACCCGCGAGGGCGACGAGCAGCAGGCCGCGATCGGCATCCGGACGTTGATCCACACTGACGACCCATTGCACCGCGACCTACGGGCCATCGGAGCCAACTGGTTTCGGCCAAAGGCTATGCGCGCGTTGAAGGATCGAGCCGACGAACTGGCCAAGCAGTTCGTCGACCGGATGGTCGACGAAGGGCCGGAATGCGATTTCGTGCAGCAGGTCGCCGTGAACTATCCGCTGTACATGATCATGACGCTGCTCGGCGTGCCGGAATCCGATTTTGCGTTCATGCTCAAGCTCACCCAGGAGCTGTTCGGCAGTGACGACGACGAGTTCAAGCGCGGCACCAGCATGGAAGAGCAGGGCATGGCGCTGCTCGAGATGTTCCAGTACTTCACCGAACTGACCGCCTCGCGTCGGGCGAATCCCACCGACGACTTGGCTTCGACGATCGCCAACGCCACGCTGGACGGGGAGCCACTGTCCGATATCGACACGGTTTCCTATTACGCGATCATCGCCGCTGCCGGCCACGACACCAGCAGTGCCAGCATTTCCGGCGGTATGCATGCGCTGCTGCGGAACCCCGACCAGCTGGCCCGGCTGCAGAACGACATGAGTCTGATGCCGCTGGCGGTCGAGGAGATGGTCCGGTGGACGACACCGGTCAAGGAGTTCATGCGTACCGCGCAACAGGACTACGAGATTCGCGGTGTACGCATTGCGAAGGGCGAGTCGGTTTTGCTGTCCTATGTCTCGGGCAACCGCGACGAGGACGTCTTCGTAGATCCGTTCCGCTTCGACGTCGGGCGAAATCCCAACAAACACATCGCGTTCGGCTACGGTGTGCATTTCTGCCTCGGTGCCGCACTGGCTCGGCTGGAGATCAACAGCTTCTTCTCCGAGCTATTGCCGAGGCTGCGCTCCGCAGAGCTTGCCGGCGAACCGCAACACATGGCCACCACGTTCGTCGGCGGTCTCAAGCACCTGCCGGTGCGCTACTCGCTGCGCTAGACACGCGAAAACAACGAAATGGCTGTTATCCCGGTCGGATAACAGCCATTTCGTTGATCTGGGCGATGAAGGACTAACTGGAACCCGAGTTGCCCCGAGCGGCGGCATGCAATGCGTCGCCTCGGGTGCCCTGCTCGTGGTGGCTCAGCGCCCGGATCGAAACATCGTGACCCTCAGCGGCTTTACGCAGTGCGCCGACGGTGGCCTGTTCACGCGAGATATGGGTGAACGGGTCGAACGAGTACCAGCGCATGGCGTTCTCGTGTGTCATCTTGTTGATCTCGTCGTCGGGCACGTTGTTCTCGGTCAGCACATCCCACAACTCCTCGGGGGCACCCGGCCACATCGAGTCGCTGTGCGGATAGTCGGCTTCCCAGCTGATGTTGTCGATGCCGATCTTGTCGCGCAGCGCCACGCCGACCGGGTCGGAGATGAAGCAGGTCAGAAAGTGCTCGCGGAAGACCTCGCTGGGCAACTTGCCGCCGAAGTTCTGGTGCGTCCAGGTCGAATGCATCTCGTACGTGCGGTCCACGCGCTCCAGGAAATACGGAATCCAGCCCGTGCCGCCCTCGGACAGGCCGATCTTCAGATCCGGATAATCCTTGACGGGCTTGGACCACAACAGATCCGCGGCGGCCTGCACGATGTTCATCGGCTGCAGCGTGATCATCACGTCCAGCGGAGCATCGGGTGCGGTGATGGCCAGCTTGCCTGACGACCCGATGTGCACATTGAGCACGGTGTTGGTGTCGCACAATGCCTTCCACAACGGAGTCCAGTAATCGTCGTGGAAGCTGGGGTAACCCATGGCGGCCGGGTTCTCGGTGAATGTCAGGGCATGCACACCCTTCTTCGAGACCCGGCGGACCTCGGCCGCGCACGCCTCGGCATCCCAGATCACCGGCAGCGCCATCGGGATGAACCGGGCCGGGTAGGCGCCACACCATTCGTCGATGTGCCAGTCGTTGTAGGCCTGCACCAGCGCCAGGGAGAACTCCGGATCCTCGGTGGCGAACAGGCGCCCGGCGAAGCCGGGGAAGGACGGGAAGCAGATCGAGCCCAGGATGCCGCCGGCGTTCATGTCCTTGACCCGCTCGTCGACGTTGTAGCAGCCCTTGCGGATCTCATCGAGGCCCTGAGGTTCCAGGCCGTATTCCTCCTTGGGGCGGCCGGCGACCGCGTTGAGCGCGACATTGGGGATGACGATGTCGCGGAACTGCCAGGTGTCGCTGCCGTCGGGGTTGTGCACCAGGCGCGGTGCCTCATCGGCGTACTTCTTCGGAAGGTGGTTCTTGAACATGTCAGGTGGCTCGACGATGTGATCGTCCACGCTGATCAGGATCATGTCGTCTTTATTCACGAACGCGCTCCATTCACGACTGCCTTACGGTATGGCTCACAGTTTAGCTTCGGTGGTGGTTCTTCGGTCCGGAGTTGGACCCACGTATCCCGGCGGATCGGCCGCATCGACCCACAGATCGATCCGGAGATCGGCGCCAGGTACGCAGTCATAGACCGAGAGGTCGGTGACGCCCGACTCGAGCAGCACGTCCTCACACAACAGGCTGCGACCGGTGTAGTCGCGTGATGGCCGGTTGAGTACCGCGTAGGCGGCATCGGAGTACACCTCAGGGCGTCGGGAGCGCTTCATCGACTCCTCGCCGCCACGCAGGTTGAGGATCGCCGCGGTGGCCACAGAAGTGCGCGGCCACAACGTGTTCGACGCGATCCCGTACGGTCGGAGCTCCTCGGCAAGTGCCAATGCGCACAAGGACATCCCGAACTTCGCCATCATGTAGGCCGTCGGTGTCAGCCACTTCGGCTCGAGCCGGATCGGCGGTGAGAGAGTCAGGATGTGCGGATTCTCGCGACCTTTCATGTGGGGGATGCAGGCCTGCGACACCGCGTAGGTGCCGCGGACCTGAATGCCGTTCATCAGGTCGAAGCGTTTGAGCGGCACATCTTCGACAGCGCCCGTGTTGATCGCCGATGCATTGTTGACGCAGACATCGATGCCGCCGAACTGGGCGACCGCCGTGGCCACGGCCCCGGCCACGGCGTCCCCGTCGCGGATATCGCCAACGATCGGGAGTGCGTGCCCGCCGGCGTCCTCGATTTCCTTGGCGGCGGTGTACACGGTGCCGGGAAGTTTGGGGTGCGGTTCCGCGGTTTTCGCGATCAGCGCGACGTTGGCGCCATCGGCGGCGGCACGCTTGGCGATCGCCAAACCGACGCCGCGGCTGGCGCCGGAGATGAACAGCGTCTTCCCGGAAAGCGACATACTGAATAGGTTACAGTATGCGCATTCAAGGACTTGGGGTCAGCAGCACCGCGCCCCGGGATTGGCCTCCGTGTTGCGGTGCCGCATCTTCCAGTAATCCCGCTCCGACAACACCGGCTCGCCAGGGTGCGTGCGCTCGCGGTGCGTCACATAGCGGCGATAGTGGTTGTCGCCCATCAATGTTGACCAGTACCACCCGATGTGGCGTGCGGCCTGGCGTGTGCTCCGGGCAAGGCGTCCCACTGCTTCTGCACCTCCTTCTCTGCCGGTGTGGCGATCAGGCCGGAGGGGGCAAAGATGCGCGAGGGCACCTCTTCGTCCACAGCCAGCGGCCGGCCGGTGCCGCGCAGCGCTTGCAGCGCCATCACCACGCCCGCGATGAACACGATCAGCACCAGCACCGCGAACACCACCGACAAGGTGCCTTGGATGAAGGTGTTGCGGATGACGGCGTCGATCTGATCAGGATTCTTGGCGGCGCCGAACGACGACTTGCCGGCCTCCTGGGCGGCGACGTACTGCGAATGCTGCTTCCAGTAACCGACTTTCGGGTCGGCGGAGAAGATCTTCTGCCACGACGCCGTCATCGTCACCGTCAGATCCCACAGCAACGGGGCACCGGGAATCCAGGCCCACTTCACCAAGCCCCGCTTGATCACCACCACGGTCACCACTGTCAGCGCGATCGCGGCCAGCAGCTGATTTGCGATGCCGAACAACGGGAACAAGGTGTTGATGCCGCCCAGCGGATCCGTGACACCCATCAGCAGGATTGAGCCCCACGCGGCGACCACGATGATCGAGCAGGCCCAGGCGCCCACCCGCCAGCTGGGATCGCGCAGCTTCTTCAGCGGCCCACCGAAGTTGCCCAGACCATCGGAGAGCATGAAGCGGGCCACGCGGGTACCGGCGTCGACGGTGGTGAGGATGAACAGCGCCTCGAACATGATCGCGAAGTGATACCAGAACGCTTTGAGGCTCTCCCCGCCGAACACCTGGTGCAGCACCTCGGACATACCGAAGGCCAGCGTGGGTGCACCGCCGGTGCGCGACACGATCGATTGTTCGCCGACGCCCTCGGCGGCCGCACTGATCTCCTGCGCCGTGATCGGCTGACCGGACAGGCCCAGGCCGTTCACATATTCGGCAGCGGTTTGCGCGGTGGTGCCGGTGGCGGCCGTGGGCGCGTTGATCGCGAAGTACAGGTGCTGGTTGAGGATCGCGGCGGTGATCAGCGCCATGATCGCCACGAACGACTCGGTGAGCATGCCGCCGTAGCCGATCAGCCGCATCTGGCTTTCCTTCTCCAGCAGCTTGGGCGTGGTGCCCGAAGAGATCAGCGCATGGAAGCCCGACAGCGCACCGCAGGCGATGGTGATGAACAGGAACGGGAACAGTGAGCCGGCGAACACCGGACCGGTACCGCTGGTGGCGAACTGCGAGATCGCCGGCGCCTGCATCACCGGCCGGGCGATCAGGATGCCGATGGCCAGCAGTGCGATGGTGCCGACCTTCATGAACGTCGACAGGTAGTCGCGTGGGGCCAGTAGGAACCACACCGGCAGCACCGAGGCGGCCAAGCCGTAGATGATGATGCACCACGACAGCGTGACCTTCGAGAGCGTGAACCAGTCCGCGCCCCAGGACGTTTCGGCCACCCAGCCACCGGCGACCACCGCGAGCAGCAGCAGGGCGACCCCGATCAGGGAGACCTCGGACACCCGGCCGGGCCGCAAGAAGCGCAGGTAAAGGCCCATGAAGATCGCGATCGGGATCGTCATCGCGATCGAGAAGACGCCCCAGGGGCTTTCGGCCAGGGCGTTGACCACCACCAGCGCCAGCACTGCCAGCAGGATCACCATGATGACCAGCACGCCGACGATGGCGGCGATACCGCCGACCACACCGAGCTCGTCGCGGGCCATCTGGCCCAGCGAGCGGCCGCGACGGCGCACCGAGATGGACAACACCAGGTAGTCCTGGACGCAGCCGGCCACCACCGCGCCGATGATGATCCAGATCGTGCCGGGCAGATAGCCCATCTGCATGGCCAGGACCGGACCGACCAGCGGGCCCGCGCCGGCGATCGCGGCGAAGTGATGACCGAACAGCACCCGCCGGTCGGTCGGCATGTAGTCCGTGCCGTTTTCGAAAAGCTCTGCCGGAGTGGCATTGTCGTCACGAGGCCGGACGATCTTCATCTCGATCAGCCGGGCGTAGAAGCGGAAGCCGATCACGTACGTGCAGATCGCCGCGATCACGAACCAGACCGCGTTGACGGTCTCCCCACGGAAGAAGGCGATCACCGCCCACGCGATGGCGCCCAGCACCGCGACGATCCCGAAGATCGCCTTGTGCTTGGCGCCGATCGGCGAGCGGTCGATGATCGCCACCGGCGGAAGGTCTTTGTCGGTGCGGATATAGGTGACGTCGCCGTCATGCTCCTCGATGCGGTCCGCTGGTGGGGCATCCGGTGTTGCCACGGTCTCTCCTCGCTTGCCCATGGTGATACGCGTCGTTCGATCTTTTCATCGAGCCAAACGTTTCCGAACCCTAACCAGGAAATCGCGACCGCGTCAGGGCCGGGCGGTGTCCTCGAGCAGTCGCGGCAGCCCGACCACGCGCGCCAGGGCGTGCTCCCGTGCAGCCTCCCAGGGCTGCGGCAATCAGGCCAGATATGTCCGCACGGTATCGATCGTGTCGGCCTCGGACGGGGACTTGTCGTCGCGGTAGCGCAGCACCCGGGCGAAACGCAGCGCGACACCGCCCGGATAGCGGCTGGACCGCTGGACCCCGTCGAAAGCGATCTCGACGACCTGTTCCGGCCGGACCGTGACCACCCAGCCGTCATCGCCGATCTGCAGCTCGCGGAAGCGTTCGGTCTGCCACGCCAGCATCGCGTCGGTCATCCCTTTGAACGTCTTGCCCAGCATCACGAATCCGCCGGTATCGGGATCACGGGCGCCGAGGTGGATGTTGGACAGCTTGCCGGTCCGCCGCCCGGAGCCCCGCTCAACCGCCAGCACCACAAGGTCGAGGGTGTGGACAGGCTTCACCTTGAGCCAGCCGGCACCGCGGCGGCCTGCTTCGTACGGTGCCGTCGGCGATTTCGCCATCACACCCTCATGGCCGGCCGCCAAGGTGCGGTCCAGGAATTGCTGCGCGACCGTGGCGTCGGTGGTGACGACGCGATCGACGCGCTGGTCCCGCGGCACGAGTGCATCCAGCGCCGCCAGGCGTTGCTCGGTAGGTAGGTCGAGCAGATCCCGGCCGTCGACGTGCAGCAGGTCGAAGAAGAAAACCGACAACGGTTGCAGACCGTTCGGCGTCTTGCGGCCGAACCGGGCCGCGGTGATCTGAAAGGGATGCGGGCGGTTGTCAGGGCGCAGAGCGATGGCCTCGGCATCGGCGATCAGGTCGGTAGCCGTCAGCGCCAGCGTCGCCTCCACCACCTCGGGCAGACGGTGGGTGACGTCGTCGAGGCTGCGGGTGAAGACCGACACCTCGGCTCCCTTACGGTGGATCTGTACGCGGGCACCGTCGAGCTTGGCTTCCAAAATGGCTGTGCCCCCGAGTCGTTCGAGCGCATCGGCCACGCCGGTCGCGGTCTGCGCGAGCATCGGCCCGACCGGGCGACCCACCTGCAAGGCGAACTCGGCCAGCGCGGGCCGGCCGCCGGTCAGCGCCGCAGCGGCCACGGCCGGCAGATCACCGGCGAGCATCGCGGCGCGCCGTACCTCAGGCCCAGGAATGCCGGAAGCGCGGGCGACGGCGTCGGCCATCACCCCGGCCAGGGCGCCCTGGCGCAGCTCGCCGCCGAGCAGGCGCCGCAGGAAGGTCTGCTCGTGCTCGGTCGCCGCGTGGAACAGCTCGTGCACCAGCTCGGCACGCAGCGCTTGAGAGCCCTTCCCGGAGACGGCACCGATCCGGGTGAACCGTTCGTCCACCCCGTCAACCGTCAGCTCCGGCGTCTCCGCCGGCACCGGCAGTGAACGCAACGCTGCCCAGCCGACACCGATCTGGCGTTGGGGGAGCTCCCCGGACAGCCAGGCCACCGTGACCGCCACCGAGCGGGCGTCCCCCTCGGCGGCGGTCAGGGCCAGCAGGGTCGCGATGCGGTCGACCTTGGCCAGCCGCGCCGAGGCCGCCGCGATATCGGCGGATGCGGCGGCTACGTCGGCGAGCAACACATTCTCAGCGTGCCACGGGAGTCAGACACCCTCCGGTGTTTGGCCGAGCAGCCGGGTCAGGACGGCGGCCTGCGATTGCAGATCCGATGCCCGGGAGTCGTGCCCGTTCGCGATGTATTCGGCTGGTGCGGCCAGCCGTTCGTCGGCCTCGGCCTGGATGAGACCCCGGATCTCGCGATCGCTGAGCACCCGCCGGGCCACCTCGGTCGAGCCCAACCCGGACACCGCACCGGCGATCGGCCCGCCGGTGCGGGTGTCGGTCTGGTCGGGCAGCGGGGTCTCGGCGTTGTCGATGGCGCTCAGTGCCGATCGGATGGCGGTGATGCTGGTGGTGTCACGGGCCTTGCGCGCCGACAGCAGGGACCGGCGCAGGTTCTCGCGCCACAGCTCTGCGGGTGTCATGGCAGGCGAACTTATTCGGTCTCGGTGACGGCGTCGAGGGATTTACGCACGCTCAGCAGCGGCGAGGGTGCGCCGAATGCTGGCGATATGCGGCGTGTCGGGGGACAAACACGCACGGTCGCGGTGCAAGGGGAGCGGAAGGGCGAACCCGAAAGGCTTACGGGAAGGCTCCATGGGATAGGTTGCTTTACGATTTCGGTCATTTTTGGAAAGGAAGCTAGATGGAGATCGAAGGCAAGAAGGCTATCGTCGTCGGCGGCGCGTCGGGCTTCGGCCGGGCGACTGCCGAGGCATTGGCCAAGCGCGGCGCCAGCGTGGCCGTGCTGGACCGGCCGCAGTCCAAGGGCCAGGAAGTGGCCGACGCGATCGGCGGCTCGTTCTTCGCCGTCGACGTCACCGACTTCGACGGCACCGAAAAGGTCCTGGAAGAAGCCGTCGCGGCCCTGGGCGGCCTGCACATCATCGTCACCACCGCAGGTGGCGGCATCGGCGAGCGCACCGTGAAGAAAGACGGCCCGCACAGCCTGGATTCGTTCCGCTCCACCATCGACCTCAACCTGATCGGCACGTTCAACATCAGCCGGCTGGCGGCCTGGCACATGAGCAAGAACGAGCCCGTCGACGCCGAGGCCGAGGAGCGCGGCGTCATCATCAACACCGCCTCGATCGCCGCGTTCGAGGGCCAGATCGGCCAGGTCGCCTACACCGCGTCCAAGGCCGCCATCGCCGGGATGTGCCTGACCATGGCGCGCGACCTGGGCAGCCTGGGCATCCGCGTGCTCGCCATCGCCCCGAGCCTGTTCGCCACCGGCCTGACCGAGGGCATCCCCGACGAGTTCGCCGCGGTGCTCACCAAGGACGCCGCGTTCCCCAAGCGTCTGGGCAAGCCCGAGGAGTACGCCAAGCTCGCCGTGGCGATCGCCGAGAACGCCATGCTCAACGGCCAGTGCCTGCGTTTGGACGCCGGGCAGCGCTTCGCCCCCAAGTAGAGTGAATTCCGGCGTGATCGAGGACGCCCAGCGTCACCGATCACGCCGGAATCGCATACCGGGGAGGCGTAATGGCGACCATCGCGGACCAGGTCATCTCCACACTGACACTGAGTGGGGTACGGCGGGTCTACGGCCTTCCCGGCGACAGCCTCAACGGATTCACCGACGCCATCCGCCGCAGCGGCCAGCTCACCTGGCAGCACGTCCGTCATGAGGAGACCGCCGCGTTCGCGGCGGCCGCCGACGCCGCGCTGACAAACCAGCTCGCGGTGTGCGCCGGCAGCTGTGGCCCGGGCAACCTGCACCTGATCAACGGGCTGTTCGACGCCCACCGCAGCCGCGTCCCGGTGCTCGCCATCGCCGCGCACATTCCCCGCACCGAGATCGGGTCGGAGTACTTCCAGGAAACCCACCCGCAGGACCTGTTCCGCGAATGCAGCGTGTACTGCGAACTGGTCAGCACCCCCGAGATGGCGCCCCGCATCCTGGAGATGGCGATGCGGACGGCCGTGGAGGAAAACGGCGTCGCCGTCGTCGTGATCCCCGGCGAGATCTTCCTGCAGCGCGCCGGCGACACCGGGTGGACCTCACGCCCGGTGCGGCCCACCCGATCGATCGTGCGACCCGACGACGAGTCGGTGCGCCGTGCCGCCGACATCCTCAACAGCGCCGAGCGCGTCACCATCCTCGGTGGCGCGGGCGTGGCCGGTTCCCACGATGCGCTGATCGAACTGGCATCGACCCTGCAGGCGCCCGTCGTCCATGCCTTGCGGGGCAAGGAATTCATCGAGTACGACAACCCGTTCGACGTCGGCATGACCGGACTGCTCGGCTTCGCCTCGGGCTACAAGGCCATCAAAGAAGCCGACACCCTGCTGATGCTGGGCACCGACTTCCCTTATCAGCAGTTCTATCCCGAGGGCGCCACCGTCATCCAGGTCGATATCCGCGGCCGTAATCTGGGCCGCCGCACCCCGATCGACCTCGGCCTGCGCGGCAGCGTCGCCGATACCGTGGCCGCACTGCAGCCGCTACTGCGGCCCAAGAGCAACCGCGATCATCTCGACCGGTCGTTACGGCACTACCGCAAGACCCGTTCCACCCTCGATTCGCTGGCCGTCAACGATCGCGACAAGACCCCGATCCGGCCCGAATACGTTGCCGCAGTTGCCAACCGGCTCGCGACCGACAATGCGGTGTTCACCTGCGACGTGGGCTCTCCGGTGGTGTGGGCCGCCCGCTATCTGACCATGAACGGCAGGCGCAGACTGATCGGATCGTTCAACCACGGCACCATGGCCAACGCGCTGCCGCATGCGATCGGCGCGCAGACCGCGTTCCCCGACCGCCAGGTCGTCGCGCTGGCCGGTGACGGCGGGCTCACAATGCTGTTCGGTGAGCTGGTGACGCTGATCCAGAACCGGTTGCCGGTCAAGCTCATCGTGTTCAACAACTCCTCACTGAACTTCGTCGAACTCGAGATGAAGGCCGCGGGCATCGTCACGTTCGGCACCGACCTGGTGAATCCCGACTTCGCCGCGGTGGCCCAGTCGATGGGCGTGTTCGGCAGGCGGGTCACCGAACCGGCCGACCTCGAACGCGCCATCGCCGACGCCTTCGCACACGACGGCCCCGCGGTCATCGACGTACTCACCGCACGCCAGGAACTGTCGATACCACCGGCCATCACCGTCGAGCAGGCCAAGGGCTTCTCGCTCTACGCGATCCGCACCATCCTGGCCGGACGCGCAGACGAACTCCTGGACCTGGTCACCACCAACGTCGCCCGGCGCATCCTGGACTGACCTCAGGCCGGCCGCGGAATCGCGGCCGACGTGCTCTGACCCAGCCACTTCGGGATGGCCCGGCGCACTTCGGCGGGGCCCGACAGCGCGACACTGCCGTCGAGCACCGCCCGTGACCACCCGACATCGCCACGCCAGATCTCGATCAACGTACGCAGCTCGGTCTGCACCGTCCCCGCCACCTCGTGGCCAGGATCGAAATCGCAGACATCGGCCTGCCCGTCGCTGACCGTCAGCCACCACCTCGACGCCTTCGGCGCCGCACCGTCGAGAACGAACGCGACCGTGGTGCGCGAGCGCGGCCATTCCCCGATCGGAACGGTGCGGCGCATGTCCCACATCAGCAGATGCGGGTCGAGATCCTGCTCGCCGAGTTCACCGATCCACCGCACCCCCCACGACCCGAGCGCATCGACCACATCGGCGAGTTCCCGACCACACGGGGTGAGGGAATAGCTTGTCCGGCCATCGATCTCGGAGCGCTCGATCACCCCGGCCCGAGTCAGCGACTTCAGCCGCTTGGACAACAGTGCCGGTGACATCTTCGGAACCCCGCGGCGCAGATCGTTGAAGTGGGCGCTGCCCCGCAACAGTTCCCGGACCACCAGCAAGGTCCAGCGTTCGTCGAGCAGTTCCATGGCTTTGGCCACGGGACAGAACTGGCCATACGTCGACATCGGCGGTCTTCCTCCCCGGGAGCGTGCGCGGCTCTCTAAGTACACCGCTGTCGAGGTCCGGAAGCCAGTACAGATCTTGAACCACCGGCGCTACAGATCTGGTACTGGAACTGGCGCCCACGCGCGACGACGATGAACCCAACCTGCGAAAAGGAGTCCCGCCATGAACCTGCCCACGACCGACCGTGAGCTGGAGGCCAAACACCGGGCGCTGTGGGCGCTGGGCGACTACGCGGTGATCGCCGCGAACATCGTGCGCCCGCTGGGCCCCGTGCTGGTCGAGGCCAGCGGCATCGGACCCGGAGACCGCGTGCTCGACGTGGCGGCCGGAACTGGCAACGCCGCCATCCCCGCCGCCGCGACGGGTGCGCAGGTGACCGCCAGCGACCTGTGTCCGGAACTGGTCGAAGAGGGACGACGACTCGGCGCGGAAGCCGGAGCGACGATCGACTGGGACGAGGCCAACGCCGAGGCATTGCCTTATGACGACGATTCCTTCGACACCGTGCTGTCCTGTATCGGCGTCATGTTCGCCCCGCATCACCAACAGGCGGCCGACGAGCTCGTGCGGGTGACCCGCCCCGGCGGCCGGATCGGCCTGATCGCCTGGACCCCAGAAGGGTTCATCGGGCAGCTGTTCGCCACCATGAAGCCGTACGTGCCCGCGCCGCCACCGGGAGTGTCCCCGCCACCGCGGTGGGGCGACGAAGAACATGTGCGGACCCTGTTGGGGGAGCGGGTTGACGAGTTGACCTGTGAGCGTCGGCAACTGGACGTCCACGTGTTTGCCGACGGCGCCGCGTTCCGGGACTACTTCAAGGCCAACTATGGCCCGACGATCTCGGCATACCGGGCCATCGCCGCCGACGCCGAGAAGACCGCAGCGCTGGATGCGGAGATCGCCGCGCTCGGAGACCGGTTCCTCACCGGGTCCACGATGCAATGGGAATACCTGCTGACGGTGGCGAACATGCACTGAGCGGCAAGGACAGCTGGCACCATGGCTGCATGCCCGACGACGTAGCGCAATTGCCCACGCTCAGTGCCGCCGATCAGGACGCGATCCAGCGTTGGCTGCGGGACCAGCGGATCGGAACGACCATCACCGACGTGGCGCCGCTGACCGGCGGGACCCAGAACATCGTGGTGGGAATGTGCGTCGACGGACGCCGAATGGTGTTGCGGCGACCGCCCTTACACCCGCGGCCGACCAGCGACAAGACCATGCTCCGCGAGATCGCGGTGCTGCGGACGCTGGCCGGCTCGGCCGTGCCGCATCCGGGGTTCATCGCCGCGTGCACCGACCTCGAGGTGACCGGCGTGGTGTTCTATTTGATGGAGGAGGTCGACGGGTTCAACCCCGGTACCGACGTGAGCCCGGCGTATGAAGCCGACGTCGACCTGCGCTACCGCGTCGGCCTGTCGTACGCCGGGAGCCTCGCCGAACTCGGCAACGTCGCCTGGGAGAACAGTGAACTGGCCGCCATCCGCCGGCCGGGATCCTTTCTGGCCCGACAGGTTCCGCAGTTTCTCGGACTGCTTGACAGCTATCGCCACGAGCAGTACTCGCCCGAGTCGCTGGCGGGTGTGGGGGAGCTGGCGCAATGGCTGGAGGACAACCGCCCGCCCGATTCCGAACCGGGCATCATGCACGGCGACGCACACCTCAACAATGTCCTGCTGCGCCGAAACACCCCCGAACTGGCCGCGTTCATCGATTGGGAGATGTGCACGATCGGCGATCCGCTGCTCGATCTCGGGTGGATGCTGGTGTGTTGGCCCGACGATCCCAACCCGATCAACGCGGGATCGGCCCTGGCCGCACTCGGCGGGCTGGCCCACCGCAGTGAACTCATCGAGGCCTACCGCGGCGCCGGAGGACGGCAGACCGACCGGCTGGACTGGTATGTGGCACTGGCCTGCTTCAAGCTTGGCATCGTCATCGAGGGCACCTGGTCGCGGTACCTGGCCGGCCGGGCCAGCCGCGACGCCGGCGAACAACTGCACGCCTCGGCGGAGAACCTTCTCGCGTTGGGCACCCGGGTAGCCAAGGGGGACAACCCGTTCGAATAGGCGCGCCGCAAGGATCAGTACGTGTCGAGGGCGAGCTTGACGGCGAGTGCCACCCCCGCCGCGCCGATCAGGAACCGCAGCGGGGCGGCCGGTGCGTGGCGCACGATCACCGGGCCCAGCCGCGAGCCGATCAGACACCCGGCGCCCAGCGGGATGACGGCCGGCCAGTACACCGGCGCCACCACGATGAAGGCCACTGCGGCAACCGAATTGGCGACACCGAGGATCACGTTCTTGGCGGCGTTGGCATGCGCCAGCGTCGCGCCGCCGGTCCGCAACAGCAGGGCCAGCAGCAGCACGCCGGCGGCGGCCCCGAAATAGCCGCCGTAGATGGTGATCAGGAAGATCGCCCCGGCCTCCATCAACACCTTGAGCCGATGTTCCCGATGATCGGCCACCCGCGTCTGCAGCCGGCGGCCACGCGGCAGCAGGATCGCCGCCGACGCGAAGGCCAGCAACAGCGGCACGAGCTTCTCGAAGCCCTCGGCCGGTGTGCACAGCAGCAGGGCCGCGCCGACGGCGCCGCCGGCTATCGCGACCGGGATGATCCGTTTGATCCAGGCTCGCTGCCCGGCGAGCTCGGGCCGCGAACCCCACACCGATCCGATGCCGTTGAACACCAGTGCCACGGTGTTGGTCACGTTCGCGGTGACCGGTGGCAAGCCGATGAGCAGCAGCGCGGGATAGGTGGCCACAGAGGCCAGGCCGGCGATACTGCCGGTGAGTCCGCCGCCGATACCGGCGAGGACAAGCAGAACCACCTCGCCGACACTCATGCGGTTCCCACCCCGCCGAGACTACGGAGTCAAAGTGTTTGCGCGACCGGGCGGGCTGCGTCTAGCATCGCCAACGTGCCAAGGCGACTCGTAGTAGCAACCCGCAGCGGGGTCTGACCAGACCGACCCCTCGCTGTGGGTCGTTCGCTACTTCGTCGGTCACTTCCTCTAACCAGAGAAGACCGGCACATGCAACTCAGCACATCGGCACCGCAATCGACATTCGCCGCCCATTTCACCAACCCCCTGCCACGCGCGCTGCGTGAAGCCGGCGAGACAGCATCCTGGGATCAGTTCCTCGGCCAGTACGCGCCTTCCGCGGGACCGCTGCGGCTCGGGGACTTCTGCTGCGCCGACGACGGTGCCTCCCGGGGCCTGGGGCCGCAAGCCCGCCATTACCGGGCCACGCTGGCCATCGGCGACATCGTCGCCACCTCGACCACGGCGGCCAGCGGACCGGTGGCGGCGCTGACCGCGATGCTGCACGCGTGCGGTGTGAGCGTCGAGACCACGTCGTTTCACCAGCTGCCGACGGGCGGGCAGACCGCCACCTTCATCGAAGGGTGCGACGGCCTGCACCGCCAGTGGGCGATGGGGTTGTCCGCCGACCCGGTGCAATCGGCGCTGTCCGCGGTGATCGCCTGCGCCAACCGGCTGATGACAGCAGCCTGAGCCGTCAGCCGTCGACGAAGGTGACGGTATCGCTCAACGGCGCGCGGCCGGTGCGGATGTAGCTGACCGCGGGGTCCTCGTAGCCGATCGACATCCCGCAGAACAAGGTGAGTTCGGGCGGGGGCGAGAGGATGTCGGCGACAGTGCGGTGAACCTGGGACCACGCCATCTGCGGACAGCTGTGCAGACCTTCGGCGCGCAGCAGCAGCATCACGGTCTGCAGGTACATCCCGGCATCGGCCCACTGGGCCGGACCCAGATCGCGGTCGATGTAGCAGAACAGCGCCGCGGGCGCACCGAAACAGTCCCAGTTGGCGATCGCGGCGCGTTGACGGGCTTCCCAGTCATCTCGGGCGACGCCGAGGGCGCTGTAGCGCTCCTTGCCGAAGGCGGCGCGACGGTCGCGGTACAACGCCTTCATGTCGTCGGGGTACATGTCGTATTCGCGCTCGTCCCACGCGACGCCGGTGGCGACACGTTCGGTGGCCCGCTTCTTGAGCCCGGCCAACGGCGCGCCGGTGACCACGTAGATGGTCCACGGCTGGATGTTCGAGCCGGACGGCGACCAGGTGGCGGCCGTCAGCACGCGGTGCAGCACCGCTGCCGGTACTGGCTGATCAGTGAATCCGCGCACCGCCCTTCGGCTGGTGACCGCGTCATAGACGTCCATCATCGGGTGCCTCCCGGAGCAAGTTTGTCGCGTTTGCGACTATCTTATTCAAGACGATAAAGGTCGAGAATATTCCCTCAGGGGGCACACGTGCCTGCTACGACTCCGGCTGGGGACTGAACCGGATGAGAAGCCGCTTCAACTGTTCGACCTCGCCAGGCCGCAACGTGGACACCAGTTGCTCGGCCAGCGGCTCCGCGGCCACGTGTGCCGCATCGAAAAGTTCGAGGCCCTTGCGGGTGATCTCGACCGCACGCACCCGACGGTCACCCGGAACCGGTTTACGCACCGCCAGGCCCTTGTTTTCCAGGTCGTCGATGACGCGCATGATCGCGGACTTGTCGGAGCCGGTGGCCTCCACGAGAACGCGTTGTTCGGTCGGGCCGCGGTTGACCAGCTCCAGCAGCACCGCGAAATGGCGCATCTCGATGCCGAGAGGTTGCAGTGCCTCCGACATCACCGCCGCCGCATGCCAGTGGGCGCGCCGCAGCAGTAGCCCGAGAGCGAACGGCGAGGTATCGCCGGGGCGGTCGGTGGCCCGAGTCGGGGATGCCTCCTTGGAAGCGTCGGCGGTCATGTCGCGACGTTAGACGCCCAAGACGCCCAATGGCCGGTTATCGCACGGTGATTCGCTCCACTGTGCGATAACCGGCCATGCGGTCGGCTGCCTCAGTGCAGCGGGCGCAGCACGATCGGCATACCGTCGATCGGCACCGGCATGCCGCCGTAGTCGTAGCTCGGCTTGTAATTCGGGCTGGCGAGTTCCAGCTTGTAGCGGCGCAGCAGCCGGTGCATCACGGTCTTGATCTCCAGCTGGCCGAACACCATGCCGATGCACTTGTGCGCGCCGCCGCCGAACGGGGCGAACGCGTAGCGGTGCTTCTTGTGCTCGCTGCGCGGCTCGGCGAATCGCTCCGGGTCGAACTTCTCCGGGTCGGTCCACAATTCCGGCAACCGGTGGTTGATCGACGGCCAGGTCACCACGCTCGTACCGGCCGGGATGAAGTAGCCCAGCAGGTCGGTGTCGCGCACCGCCTGGCGGAAGTTGAACGGCAGCGGCGTCATCATCCGCAGTGACTCGTTGATCACCAGGTCGTAGGTTTCCAACTTGTCCAGAGACTCGAAGTCCAGCGGGCCGTCGCCGATGCGTGCGGAGTCGTCGCGCAGGCGCTCCTGCCACTCCGGATTGGCCGCCAGGTGGTAGCACATCGTCGTCATGGTGGACGTCGACGTGTCGTGGGCGGCCATCATCAAGAAGATCATGTGGCTGATGATCTGGTCGTCGGTGAAGGACTGCCCGTCCTCATCGGCGGTGTGACAGAGCACGCTGAACATGTCGGTGCTCTCCGACCGGCGCTTCTCGCCGATGCGGCTGGCGAAGTATTCCTCCAGGGTCTTGCGCGCCTGGATGCCACGCCACCACTTCAGCGGCGGCACCGGGGTCCGCACGATCGCGTTGCCGGCCCGGGTGGTGGTGGTGAATGCGTTGTTGACCGTGGTCACCAGCGCGCGGTCGGTGCCGGCCGGTACGCCCATGAACACCTCCGAAGCGATGTCGAGCGTGAGCTCCTTCATCGCCGGGTGAAGGAGAAAACGCGGGTCGTTGGCCACCCAGTCATTGGCCAGCACGCTCGAGGCCACCGAATCGATGTGCGAGATGTAACCGGTCAGCCTGGTGCGGGTGAACGCCTCCTGCATGATCCGGCGATGGAACATGTGCTCGTCGAAATCGAGCAGCATCAGGCCACCCTCGAAGAACGGGCCGATCACCGGATCCCAGGCGCGCTGCGAGAAGTCCTTGTTGCGGTTGGAGAAGACGGCCTGGGTGGCGTCGGGGCCCAGGGCCATCACCGACGACAGCGCGGGGGACTGGGCGTAGTAGATCGGGCCGTGCTTGCGGTAGAGCTCGAGGATGAAGTCCGGACCGCCGCGGAAGATCTCGATCATGTGGCCGATGATCGGCAAACCGGAGTCGCCGCTGATCGGCTTGAGCCCGCTGCCGGCCGGCGGCTCGGCGAACGTGAACTGGTCCCACTGCTTGGCCTTGAGACGCTTCTCCAGCGTCCCCATGCCCGGCAGCGTGTTCGGCGTCGGGGTGAACCGGCGCTTTGCCTGATCGAGCAGGTAATGCGGGGTGCTGATGGTTGCCATGGGCCGCTCCTGACCATAAAAGCCTGACGAAGTGTGGTCGATGTCACCACTTGTGGCCATCCTGACTGTCAGACTTGACGCATGTCAAGTTTTGAACTGGCGCGTCGCGGGTGCAAAGGTCTAATGCCATGACCGCCGAATCGATACCGGGGAGCAGCGACGGCTCCACCGGGCGTCCGCAGGCCCGTCGCAGCCGGGGCGACCGGCAACGCGAGGCCATCGTGGCGGCCGTGCGGGACCTGCTCGAGGAGCACTCGTTCGCCGATTTGTCGGTGAGCACCATCAGCGAACGCGCCGGAGTGGCCCGGTCGGGCTTCTACTTCTACTTCGATTCGAAGTACGCCGTGCTGGCGGTGATCGTGTCCGACGCGATGGAAGAACTCGCCGCGTTGACGCACAACTACGCGCCCCGGGATGCAGGTGAAACCCCGGCCGCCTTCGCCAAGCGGATGGTCGGCAGCGCAGCCACCGTTTTCGCCACCAACGACCCGATCATGTCGGCCTGCACCGTCGCGCAGAACACCGACGCCCAGATCCGCGAACTGATGAACGACTACGAGGACGCGGTGATCGGCCAGATCGTCGGCCTCGTCGAACAGGACTCGGGTGCCCGCCCGATCTCCGACGACCTCCCCGCGCTGGTACGCACCCTGGTGGCGACCACCGCGATGACGCTGTCTCACGACTCGGCCTTCGTTGGGCGTGGCACCGACCCGGCACGTGCGCTCGACGTGGTCGAGCGACTGTGGCTCAACGCACTGTGGGGTGGCCAAGAGGGCTAGCGCCACAGGTAAGGTCACCGCTATGGGGAGTGATACCGCGGGTAACGGTCGGTCGGACTTTCAGGGAAAAAAGTGTTTGATCACCGGTGCCGCGAGCGGAATCGGCCGAGCCACCGCGCTGGCCCTGGCGGCTCGCGGCGCTGAGCTCTATCTGACCGACCGCGACGAAGTGGGGCTGGCCCAGACCGTTGCCGACGCGAGGGCGCTGGGCGCCCAGGTGCCCGCTCATCGGGCCCTGGACATCTCCGACTACGACCAGGTGGCGGCCTTCGGCGCCGACATCCATGCGGCGCATGCGGCCATGGACGTGGTGATGAACATCGCCGGGGTGTCGGCATGGGGAACCGTCGACCAACTCACCCATCAGCACTGGCGCTCGATGATCGACGTCAACCTGATGGGCCCGATCCACGTGATCGAGACGTTCCTGCCGCCGATGGTGCAGGCGCGTCGCGGTGGCCATCTGGTGAACGTCTCCTCGGCCGCCGGCATCGTCGCATTGCCCTGGCACAGTGCCTACAGCGCCAGCAAGTACGGGTTGCGCGGGCTGAGCGAAGTGCTGCGTTTCGACCTGGCCCGGCACCGCATCGGGGTCTCGGTCGTCGTGCCCGGTGCGGTGAAAACCGGTCTGGTGCAGACCGTTCAGATCGCCGGGGTGGACCGGGAAGATCCGAACGTGCAGAAGTGGGTGGACCGCTTCGCCGGCCACGCCATCTCACCGGAGAAGGCCGCCGCCAAGATCCTGGCCGGGATGGCGCGCAACCGCTTCCTGATCTACACCTCGTCGGACATCCGTGCCCTGTACGCGTTCAAGCGCGTGGCGTGGTGGCCCTACAGTGTGGCGATGCGCCAGGTCAACGTGCTGTTCAGCCGGGCACTGCGACCGAAAGCCGCGCAGCGCTAGCGCTTTCCCCAATGCCAGGACGGCGTGTTGAGCATGCCGAAGCCGGTGACCTTCGTTTCTCCCAACTCTTTGTAGAGCTCGACCTCGATCGCGGCGCCCCGCTCCTCGTCGGCCGCCGGTGCGGTGTCCAGGAAGTCCAGCAGGGCGTGCGAGTGTGTCACCACCACCACCTGGGACTGTTTCGTCGCGGCTTTGATGAGCGACGCCAGCGGCCGGACCAGATCGGGGTGCAACGAGGTCTCCGGCTCGTTGAGCACCATCAGCGACGGCGGCCGCGGGCTGGCCAGCGCCGTGGCCCACAACAGGAAACGCAATGTGCCGTCGGACAATTCGGCCGCCCGCAGCGGGCGCAGCATGCCACGCTGGCGTAATTGCAGGTCGAACAGCCCGTCGTTGACGGCAACCGCGATCGTGGCGCCGTCAAACGCCTCGGCCACCGCGCGGGCGAGATCGTCGAAGCCGGCCTCGATGATCGTCTGCACTGCCGCGGCCAGATCGGCGCCGTCGTCGGAGAGCACCGGGGTGCGGGTCCCGACATGCGGTTGGCGGGCCGGGGCGCCGGCGTCGACCCGGAAGCCGTCGTAGAACCGCCAATCGCGCAACCGGTCGGACACCGCCGAGAGCTCCGGAAGTGCATGCGGGTGCGCGTATTCGGCCAGCACGCTGCGATAGCTGGGCAAGGACCGGGTCAGCTCATCGAAACCCCGGCCGGATTGCGCGGCGACCTCGGCGTAATCGCGGGTGCGGCTCACCAGGGTCGAGGCCGGGCGCAGCACCGGCCCGGCGAACACCACCTCACGTTTGATCTCGGGATCCTGTGCGAACGCCGTCGGACCGGTGCCGGCCATCTGCGGCAGACCGAGATCCACCAGGTACCCGAAATCGTCTGCGGCGAAGCCCAATTCGAGAGATACCGGGCGGGTCCGGACGGTGCCCTGGGTCTGTTCGTTCGGCTGCTCGGGTCCGGCCCACAGCACCGACTGCAGGCCACCCTCGCGGGCCAGTGACCCGATCACCTGGCCTCGTCCGCAGTCGGCCAGCAGCCGCAGCGCGCGGTAGATCGACGACTTGCCGGTGCCGTTGGCGCCGGTGACCACCGTGAGTTCGGCCAGCGGCAGGATCACCTCACGTAACGAGCGGTAGCCGCGGATCGCGATGGTCTGCAACATGGGGTCGAGGTTATTGGTCGGTCCCGACAACCGGGGTGCTGTGAAGCTCGTCCATGGACAGTTCGAGCCGAACACCCAGCAGGCGGATCGGCCGGTCCAGGTCGAACTGATCGAACACCGCCAGTGCGGTCTCGGTGATGACGTCGGTGTCGGTGCTCGGCACGTCCAGCTTGCGGATCTTGGTGCGGGTGTAGAACGTCGAGGTGCGGACCGTGACCGCTACCCGGGTGACGATGCGTCCTTGCTCGACCACCTCGTCGAGAGTGCGCCGGGTCAGCTCACGGATCGCGTCGTCCATCTCACCGCGCTCGGTGAGGTCGGTGGCGAACGTGATGACGTGACTGCGTGAGCGTGGAACCCAGGGTTCGGAGCTGACCTCGGTATCGCCGCCGCCCTTGGCCAGCAACAGGATCCACAGCCCGGTGCTCGGACCGAAGGCCGAGGTGAGCACCGTGGCGTCGGTGGCGGCCAGATCGGCGACCGTGGTGATGCCCAGCGTGGCAAGCTTTTTGGTGGTCTTGGGCCCAACTCCCCACAACGCATCGGGAGGACGATCACCCATCACCGACATCCAGTTCGCTTCGGTGAGCAGGTAGACACCGGCCGGTTTGGCCAGCCCGGTCGCGACTTTGGCGCGCTGCTTGTTGTCACTGATGCCCACTGAGCAGGACAGTCCGGTTTCTGCGGCGATCACGGTGCGGATGCGCTCGGCCAGCTCGACCGGATCGTTCACCTCCGCGCCCAGATAGGCCTCGTCCCAACCCCATACCTCCAACGGGTGGCCGAGATCGCGCAGCAGGCCCATCACCTGTTCGGACGCCGCGTCGTAGGCCTGCGGGTCCGACGGCAGGAAGGTGGCATCGGGGCATTTGCGTGCCGCGGTGCGCAGCGGCATGCCGGCGTGCACACCGAACTCGCGCGCCTGATACGACGCACAGGTGACCACCTTGCGCGGTTCGGTGGGGTCACCACTGCCGCCGACGATGACGGGCAGCCCCTCCAGTTCCGGGTGGCGGCGCAGCTCCACCGAGGCCAGGAACTGGTCCAGGTCGACATGCAGCACCCAGGTGGTCATGGCTACCTAGTGGCCGCACAACTTGCGGGCGGTGTCCTGCCATGCCGCGGCCAGTGCATCGAGGCTGCGGCCGGCGGCGAGCTGGTGCGCGATGTAGTCCGGGTCCAGCAGGGCGACCAGGGCATCGGCCTGCGCGTCGAGATCGCCGGTGGTGCCCGCGGTTTCCAGGAGCATCCGGACGTGGGTGCGGTGCAGCGTGAACGGGCCGGAGTAGCGCAGCCCGGGTTCGCGGATGGCATCGGACAGCAGTGCCTGATGGCAGTGCACAAACCGAAGACGCTCCGCGCCGTAGGCCAGCAGGCGTTCCAACGGAGGTGCGCCGGGGCCCAGCGGGGGCGGGCCGAACATGAAGGCGTCCTGTTGGGCGGTCTCGTCCTCGTCGAGAAGGACCATCATCAGGCCGGCCCGGCTGCCGAATCTTCGGAACAGCGTTCCCTTCCCGACGCCGGCCGCAACCGCGATATCGTCGGTGCTGACCGCGTCGGGGCCGCGTTCGGCGATCAGCCGGCGCGCGGCGGCGAGGATCAGGGCGCGGTTCCGGGCGGCATCGCCGCGTTCCTGTGGCACCTGATCGATACCCATGAGCCGGGTCGGGCGGTCGGAGGCTGCCACAACTGCACTTTAACTCAGCCGGAATTAATCGGACCACAGTCCGGTTGATCGTTGCGAAGATCGGACGAGCCGAACTAAGGAGTAGAGAGCATGGCCGATATCAAGGTGCTGGTGTTGATCGGAAGCCTGCGTGCGGCGTCGATCAATCGCCAGCTCGCCGAGCTGGCGGTAGAGCAGGCGCCCGACGGGGTGGAACTGCGGATCTTCGATCGGCTGGGGGAGTTGCCCTTCTATAACGAGGACATCGACGGGGACGACGTAGCCGAGCCCGTGGTCGCGCTGCGGGCGGCGGCCGCCGAGGCTGACGCGGCGCTCGTCGTCACCCCCGAATACAACGGCAGCATCCCGGGCGTATTGAAGAACGCGATCGACTGGCTGTCGCGGCCGTGGGGCAACGGCGCGCTCAAGGACAAGCCGCTGGCGGTGGTCGGTGCCGCGCTGGGGCAGTACGGCGGGGGCTGGGCGCACGACGAGACGCGTAAGTCCTTCGGCATCGCCGGGCCGCGCGTGGTCGAGGATCTCAAGCTCTCGGTGCCGTCCAAGACGCTCGACGACAAGCATCCGCGGGAGAACGCTGAGGTGGCCGAGGCGCTGCGTGACATTGTGGGCAAGCTCACAGTCGAGGTCGGCTGAGAGCCCACCTACGCGTTTTGCCGTCCGGGAAGCTTTCCGGCAAAATTCCTGCCGCCGGTTGGGTCGTACGACCCGGCCGGCGGCTTTGCTATTGGGGGTCTTGCGCTTTGCGGCGCCCGGACTTGTCGGTGCCTGGTGCTACATCTGATGGTGCGGCGCGACACGGTCTGTCAAGTCGAGGGCGACACGCCGTGAACGTGGTTGCTGGCAAGCTTACGACCAGGGAATTTCAGAAATGTTATTCAGAACATGTTGTATGGCTTCGAACTGTCGGCCACTAGGTGTAGTGTCTGTGAGACCGACAGGCCACCACAGTTCGGGAGCCGGCCGGAGCGCAGCGAATCCGGCTGAGTCGGTTTCAGGACCAGCCGGAGAGCGGCTTCGACCGGCAGGAATTTTGGCGGCCCGAAGGTCGCTGAACTTAAGCGAAACGTAAGACCCGATCAGTTGCCAGTCACCTGTCTAGTTTGTTCACTTTCCGCAAGAGGAGCCGTACCGAAGATGACCGTCACCGTGTACACCAAGCCCGCATGCGTGCAGTGCAACGCCACCTACAAGGCGTTGGAAAAGCAGGGCATCGAGTTCGAGAAGGTCGACATCACCCTCGACAGCGAGGCCCGTGACTACGTCATGGCGCTCGGTTACCTGCAGGCCCCGGTCGTCGTCGCCGGCAACGAGCACTGGTCGGGCTTCCGGCCGGATCGGATCAAGACACTCAGCACGGTCGCGGCCAGCGCGTAACGGAAGGCATCACTACGGGGGAGGACGGAGAACACGATGAGCCATCTCGTCTACTTCTCCAGCGTCTCGGAGAACACCCACCGCTTCGTCCAGAAGCTGCAGTGGCCCGAAGACCGAGTCACCCGGATCCCGCTGCACGGCCGCATCGAGGTGAACGAGCCTTATGTTCTGGTCCTTCCCACCTACGGCGGCGGTCGTGCCACCCCCGACATCAACAACGGTGGCTATGTGCCCAAGCAGGTCATCGCGTTTCTGAACAATGAGCACAATCGGTCGTTGATCCGCGGCGTCATCGCCGCGGGCAACAACAACTTCGGTGCGGAGTTCGCCTACGCAGGCGATGTCGTTTCGCGCAAATGCGGTGTGCCGTACCTGTACCGCTTCGAACTGATGGGTACCCCGGACGATGTCGACGCCGTCCGCGAGGGTTTGAAAGACTTTTGGAAGGATCAGACGTGCCACCAACCGTCACAGCTGCAGAGCCTGTAACCACCGGCGCGCACGCGCTGCCCGGCGAGACGGATTACCACGCGCTCAACGCGATGCTGAATCTGTACGACGCCGACGGCAAGATTCAGTTCGACAAGGATGTGCGGGCCGCGCGGGAGTACTTCCTGCAGCACGTCAACCAGAACACGGTGTTCTTCCACAGTCAGGACGAGAAGCTCGATTACCTGATCGAGAAGGAGTACTACGAGCGCGAGGTGCTCGATCAGTACAGCCGTAACTTCGTCAAGAGCCTGCTGGATCGGGCCTACGCCAAGAAGTTCCGGTTCCCGACGTTCCTGGGCGCGTTCAAGTACTACACCTCGTACACGCTCAAGACCTTCGACGGGAAGCGTTACCTCGAGCGCTTCGAGGATCGGGTCGTGATGGTGGCGCTGACCCTGGCCGCCGGTGACACCGTGCTGGCCGAGAAGCTGGTCGACGAGATCATCGACGGCCGGTTCCAGCCGGCCACCCCGACGTTCCTCAACTCGGGCAAGAAGCAGCGCGGTGAGCCGGTGTCCTGCTTCCTGCTGCGTATCGAGGACAACATGGAGTCCATCGGGCGCTCCATCAACTCGGCCCTGCAGCTGTCCAAGCGCGGCGGCGGAGTTGCCTTGCTGCTGACCAACATTCGTGAGCACGGTGCCCCGATCAAGAACATCGAGAACCAGAGCTCGGGCGTCATCCCGATCATGAAGCTGTTGGAGGACTCGTTCTCCTACGCCAACCAGCTCGGTGCGCGCCAGGGTGCCGGTGCGGTGTACCTGCACGCGCACCACCCCGATATCTACCGGTTCCTCGATACCAAGCGCGAGAATGCCGACGAGAAGATCCGGATCAAGACGCTCTCGTTGGGCGTGGTGATCCCGGACATCACCTTCGAACTGGCGAAGAAGAACGAGGACATGTACCTGTTCTCGCCGTACGACGTGGAGAAGGTCTATGGCGTTCCGTTCGCCGACATCTCGGTGACCGAGAAGTACCACGAGATGGTCAACGACGGCCGGATCCGCAAGACCAAGATCAAGGCCCGTGAGTTCTTCCAGACGCTGGCCGAGCTGCAGTTCGAGTCGGGCTACCCGTACATCATGTACGAGGACACGGTGAACCGGGCCAACCCGATCGCCGGCAAGATCACCCACTCCAATCTGTGCTCGGAGATCCTGCAGGTCTCCACCGCCTCGGAGTTCAACGATGACCTGTCCTATTCCAAGGTGGGCAAGGACATCTCGTGCAACCTGGGGTCGATGAACATCGCCAAGACGATGGACTCACCGGACTTCGCACAGTCCATCGAGGTGGCCATCCGGGCACTGACCGCGGTGAGCGATCAGACGCACATCTGGTCCGTGCCGTCGATCGAGCAGGGCAACAACAGCTCGCACGCGATCGGCCTGGGCCAGATGAACCTGCACGGATATCTGGCCCGCGAACGGATCCACTACGGCTCCGAAGAAGGCATCGACTTCACCAACATCTACTTCTACACCGTGCTGTTCCACGCCCTGCGGGCATCGAATCTCATTGCGATCGAACGTGGTACGAGCTTCGGCGGGTTCGAGGACTCGAAGTACGCCTCGGGAGAGTTCTTCGACAAGTACACCGAGCAGGTGTGGGAGCCGGCCACTGACAAGGTTCGGCAGATCTTCGCCGACGCCGAGATCCACATCCCGACGCAGGACGACTGGAAGCAGTTGAAGGAGTCGGTGCAGAAGCACGGCATCTACAACCAGAACCTGCAGGCCGTCCCGCCGACCGGGTCGATCTCCTACATCAACCACTCGACGTCCTCGATCCACCCGGTGGCGAGCAAGATCGAGATCCGCAAGGAAGGCAAGATCGGCCGGGTTTACTACCCGGCGCCGTATCTGACCAACGACAACCTGGAGTACTACCAGGACGCGTACGAGATCGGGTACGAGAAGATCATCGACACCTACGCCGCGGCCACGCAGCACGTGGATCAGGGTCTGAGCCTGACCTTGTTCTTCAAGGACACCGCCAACACGCGCGACGTCAACAAGGCGCAGATCTACGCCTGGCGCAAGGGAATCAAGACGCTGTACTACATCCGGCTTCGCCAGATGGCTTTGGAAGGCACTGAGGTGGAGGGTTGCGTCAGCTGCATGCTGTGACGCACTTCTAGACAGGTCGCAGGCCAGGGGAATCTCCCCTGGCCTGCTTCTATAGCCGCAGTGGTGTCGAGTGCCCTACTTCACCGGCACGTAGACCTTGGTCCGCAGCCGGTCCTCGGGTACCTCGCTCGGGTCGTCGATGTACACGTTGTAGTGGTGCGTCGTGATGTCGTGGGCGGTGCGCGTCAGGTTCAACCCGTGTTCGGTCATGTAGGCACTGATGAGCTCGTGCGCCCGCGAGATCGCCTCGGCGTACGGCCCGGTGACGCTGGCCACCACGGCCCGTCGAGCGGGGACGACGAGCACGCTCAGCGGATCCCGGGCCGTGGTGCCGGCGGGAACCTCGAAGAACACCGATTCGTCGACATCGGATTCGCGGAACTCGTCGTCGTGTTCGATGCATCCGCCGAACGTGCCCGGGGTGATGCCCTGCTGCTGCAGGGCCGGCATGAACCGTTCCCACAGCTGCCCCTCGGCGGCGTAGTCCGGAACAGTGTCGCGCAGATAGACGATGGTCTGCGCTGGGATCGCTTCTTCAGTGACGGTGTCGGTCATGGTGAGCTCCTTCTCGGAAAGTAGGTGGTCGATGAGCCGGAGCCGCGCGTTCGCCTCCTCGGCCGCCGCGACCAGTTCGATGCGCTGGGCCGCGAGGGCTGCGTCGAACGCCGCGGTGCCGCGGATGGCGAGCAGGGCTCCGATGGCGGACACGCCGAACCCGATGTCGCGGAGCCGCCGGATGGTGGCTGCGTCGGCCAGCTGCGCCGCGGCGTACCGGCGGTAGCCGCTGATCGCGTCCACCCGCGCGGGCACCAGGACAGCGTGGGCGTCGTAGTGGCGCAGCATGCGAACGGAGATACGGCTCAGCGAGGAGAACCTGCCGATCGACATCAAGGACGGGGTGTCGGTCACGGCTACGACTGTGCCCTCTCACATGGTGTGAGAGTCAAGCCCGCGATTGGTGCGCACATTCCTGAACATGGCCGTCCCGCCGACGTCACGGTGGCTCGTCGGATGTGAAACAGGATGCGGTTGACAACAATCCGCGAGGACATTGCGGGACCGACACGGAAACGAGAGATCATATTCCGATGTCGACCATCGTTGAGGCCATCCTCGTCACCGCTCTGGTCCTCGGGATCGTCGCTGTCATATTCGGCCTCATCTACGCGTGGGACAAGTGGGGGAGGGGCACTCGACTGGAGCAGCGCATCGATCGCTTCTTCGATCGCGTCAGCGACATGTTCGACCGCTAGGGGACACGAAACTCGCTCGCCCGGTGTCGGGCTTGCCCGCTACCGTCCGCGCGTGGACTTCTTCACCGCCGACCTGCACCTCGCGCACCCGAAGCTGGCCGGCTTGCGCGGGTTCGAGACCGTGGCAGCTCATGACGCGGTGGTGATGGCGCCGCTCTACGAGCTCGACCCGAACCATGACACGTTGTGGGTGCTCGGCGACATCTGTGCCGGTGGCGTGGCCTCCATGGAATCGGCTCTGGCGCAGCTGAGCAAGCTAAGGGTGCCGATGCACCTGGTGACCGGCAATCACGATCCTGTGCATCCGATGTACCGGAGCGCGCAGAAGCGCTTCGCCGACTACACCGCCGTGTTCGCCAGCGTTCAGCAGGTGGCGCGGACGAAGGTCGGCGGTGAGGGCGCGATGCTCAGCCACTTCCCATACGCCGACGTCCCGGACAGGTTGTCGCGCAAGAACTTCGATCAGTACCAGTTGCCGAATCTCGGGATGTGGTTGATCCACGGACACACACACTCGGATGAGCGACGGTCAGGGAAGCGGTCGATCTGCGTGTCGCTTGAAGCGTGGGATCTGCGGCCGGCGTCGGCCGAGGACATCACCGCGGAGATGCACCGTTGAGATCGAGCGGGCGCAGGGCATACAAAGCGGACCTACTCCGTGGACGTAATCCGTTGCCGCAAGCCGGTGAGTCGGGCGTACTCGTCGAATTCTGCGGTCGCAGAGTTGCCGGTCACGGGGTCGGTGAGTTCCGCGCGGGTCCAATCATCGGTCCAGTCGACGGCCCAGCCTGACATCACTGCCAGACCATGCATGGCGGATCGGTGATCCTCGATCGTGCCGGCCCCCAATGCCATCGGCACCCTCGCCGGGAACCGGTGGTCGATCCGAGGCCGGGCGAACTCGAGGTCGCCGAGTAGGAGCACGGCCAGGGAACCGCCGCCAACGGACACAACGTAGGTGATGCCGCCGCCGGTCACCGCCGCCACTACCGCACCGATTTCGAGCGCCGCGTACTCCGCCGCGGTATCGGGGTCGTCGCCGACAGGGAAGGGCACCTCGTCGTTCAGGAGGCTGGGCAGACCGTCAGCACGGCCGCGCTCCAGAATCATCTGTGCGCCTGCGCGACCGCCGGACGGCAGCGCACGACCCCAGAGGATCGACTGCGGACCGGGCGCGACGCTGGCCATCAACTCGACCGTGGTGGCCAGTGTCTGCCCAGATTCGTGGCCAGTGAAGACAAAGGAATCCTCGGCCAAGTCCGCCGCGTAGTCGAACTCGCCGCCCAGCCGTTCCTCCACTCCCTCCTGAAGAAGGAGCTGACTCAAGGCTGCATACAGCGCCCCACTGTCGTGCAATACCCGCAAGTCCTCGAATGCGATGGCCACATCCAGACAGTAGCGGTGCACCCCGGCCGTTCCGGATCAGTGCGGCACTCGCTCTCGCACCGGCCCGTTGCCGTTCTTGATTTTTTTGGTGGTTCGACCCGATCCGCAGTCGAAATACGATGGCCTCACGAACGGGTAGCTGCGTGCCGGGAAACGGTCCGCCGACGAACAGAGGAGCCCCAGAACGTGAGCTACGACTTCACGGTGCTGATCCCCGAACTGATCGGCACTCACGAACAAGCGTTGGCACTACACAACGCGATGTGTGAACAACCGGAAGGCCCAGTGCCCGGCAACGTGCAGCGATTCATGGACGAACTGCATCAGAAGTACGGCTATGAGAACGATGAGGAGTCAGGGTTCCTCAGCGTCGCGCCGATCGACGGGGATGCGCGGGGTGCGGTGGTGCCGACATGGATCGGTTCGATACCCGAGAACCGTGCCGCGATGTTAGAGCTGGCCCGCGACCACGGTTTGGGACTCTACGATCCGCAGCGCGATCGGCTGTACGATCCGCGCGGCCATATCCAGGGACTCACCGTGACATTGGGCGACGGATGGGACGTGCCTTACCTCAGCCCCGCTCTGCTGAGTGATCTCTTCGATCATCCCCACCCTGAATATCCGTGGGTGATCATCGAGCGCGCCGACCAGTGCTACATCCAGTCGAAATTTCCACTGGATGAACAGGTTGAGGTCGAGTATCGGCGCGGTGGTCCGGACCGTCACTATCAGGCGGTCACGCCGGATCGCCAACTGGCCCAAAAGGTTCTGTGGGGGTGGGCCACTGAGAGCGCCGACTGGGAATCAATGCTGCAGTGGGAGCCGATGGACTTCACCTAGACCGCGCAGGCCGGTACTGCGGGCATTCCGGATCAGCTTTCGCGACCCTGCTCCGCACGCAGCGCCTTAAGTCGCCGCTGCTCGGCCAGCACGTTCTGGTAGCTCTCCCGCTCTGCGATCAGCCACTCCGGCTTCTCCTCGAGCAGCCGGTCGATCTGCTCTGTGGTGAGTGCGTCCCCCACACCACCGCGCGCGAGGCCGGCGATCGAGATGCCCAGCTTGGCTGCCACGAGGTTCTTCGGGTGTGGCCCGTTCTTGCGGAGGTCCTTGAGCCACTGCGGCGGGTCCTCCTGCAGGGCGGCGAGCTCAGCGCGGGTGATCGCATTCTCCTGGAACTCCGCAGGCGTCGCCGGCAAATACACGTCCAGCTTCTTCGCCGCCGTGGCGGGTTTCATGGACTGCGCGTTCGGCCTGCTCATGGAGTCAGCGTATCGGTAACCTGAGGCGATGACGCCGCAGTCCCTCACCCTCGGGTACGTCCCCGGTGGGACGCCGGCGAAGTGGGCGCGGATCTGGGCGCAGCGCCACCCGGGTGTGCCGCTGCGGTTGCACGCCGTGGGCGCCGCCGATGCGGCCGACGCGGTGCGGGACGGCAGTGTCGACGTTGCATTGCTGCGGCCGCCGACCGACACGTCCGGGCTGGCCGTCATCCCCCTCTACGAGGAGACCACGGTGGCGGTGGTGCCGACCGATCACCTTTTCAGCGCCATCGACGAGATCACTTCCGCCGACCTGGTCGGCGAGCCGACGCTGATCCCACTCGACAACGTCGTCGTCTGGGCAGACGCTCCTGGCGCCCCGGTCGATCACCGGCCCGAGACCACCCAGGACGCAATAGAACTCGTCGCCGCCGGGATGGGCACTCTCGTCGTTCCGCAGTCGCTGGCCCGGCTGTACCACCGCAAGGACCTCACTTACCGCCCGATCACCGACGCACCCACCTGCCCTGTGGTGCTGGCGTTCCCGCAAGGACCGCAGTCGGAACTGGTCGAGGAATTCATCGGGATCGTGCGTGGCCGCAAATCCACGTCGTCGCGGGGGCAGGCCGAGCCGGCACCGAAACGCACCGCACGAGAGAAGACCCTCGCCAAGCAGGCTGCCCGCGCAGCCGCGGGCAAGGTCGCGCGCAAGCCCGGACCGGCCAAGCGCGGTCGGCGCTGACGCACCGACGTGCCGGGAATTGCGAGTCGGCCCGCACGGTTCGTGCAGATATGACAACCAACGGCGATGTCGCGTCCTTCGGTCCCAATGCACCTGGATACGTGTGGAAGTCGACGGCGGACGTCGAACCGATCGAAGTGTTTCCCGGAATCACCGTCCAGCCGCTCTGGAAGGGTGCCAACGGAGCCAAGGCGGCGGTCACAACCATCGCGCCGGGTGCGGTCTGGCGCGGCGAGGACCTACACGACCCAGGTCCCGAAGAGGTGTACGTGGTCTCCGGTGTCTTCAACGACGGAGTCAACGACTATGCCGCGGGCACATTCCTGCACGCCCCGGCCGGGTCGTGGCACGTACCGCAATCCGCTCAGGGGTGCGTGCTGTTCCTGTTCTATCCAGAAGGCTGAGAATCAGGCGGGCAGTGCCTTGAGAATTTCGGCCGCAGCCTTCTTCCACGCCGACACGTCGGGCGGCCCCGGGATGTTGCCGATCACCAACACCACATTCGTCAGGTATTTGTCGGTGGCTACCCGCATTGCTGGGAAAGCGCCTGGGCGCGTGAGCGGTTCGATGAGCATGCGTCGGCCGACGCCCGGAACCTCCGTGGCTCCTGGCTGGCCGATATCCGCGAGCAGTTCCTCGGTGATGACTCCGGTGGAGGGTGACTGGACCTTGATCGTCGCGGTGAACGACAGAACGCCTCCTGCGGTGGCGTAGTAATTGCAGCTATGCCCGACGGTGCCGTCGGAGTGCTTGATGTTGGTATCCAGACCGTTGTCGATGGCGACGCCGGCAAGGGCTGACATCTGCTGACCGCTGAGCAGGCAGTCCGAGGGCAGGACGTGATCACGCCACGTCGCCGTGTCCGCCGGTGCTTCGTGGACGCCGGCGACCGGCTGCCCCGTCACGACGTGCGAACAAGCGGTGCTTCCCACGAGTGCCGCGAGGACCGCCACAGCTCCGCTGTACCGACCTGGCAAATGCACAGCGTTACGCTAGCTGATGCGTCGGTGAGTTCGGGTAAACGTGCGGCGACAAAAATCGGTGGCAACCGTCGCGATGAGCCTCCACGCTTGACGCATGGAGGCCCACCTGCATCAGTCGCTGGTCGACTTCGAACCCGCTGTGCGGTCCGTGTACCGCCTGGATCCAGTGCTGTTCACCTTGGAACTGACTACGGTGCACACGACGCCCTGGCCCGCCGAGCGAATCCTGTTGTCGGTCGGCAATGGAAAGGGTGTCGAGGGCGCGGCGGTGCAGACTCGCGACTCGGTGCTGTTGGTGAATGGCCTGCCGCCCAGGACAGCAATGGCGGCGGCCGAGGCCATTGCCGCATTCCCGGCGGGCCTGTCGGGGGTGCGCGGAACACCGGCGACGGCAACGGCTTTCATGCAGGCATGGCGCGCGGTCACCGGTGTGCAGGCGAGTGAGTCATCACGCGACGTGCTCTACCGGCTGGGGCGCCTGACCGGCCCCTACGATGTCGCCGGTGAATGGCGACTTGCCGGAACCGGGGATGTGGAGACCGTCGTGCGATGGCTGAACGAGTTCTTCATCGAAGCGTTCGGCGAGCCATCGAACGTCGACGCGAGTCGGGCAATGCTCACCTCGATCGTCGACTCCGGTGACCACATCGTGCTGTGGACGATTGACGGCGAACCGGCCAGCATGGCGCGGGTGCGCGCCGCGGTCGTTGGCGTCTCTCGGATCGGCCCGGTCTATACCCCGCCTGGGCGCCGCGGCCGCGGATATGCGGCCGCGGTCACCGCCGCCGCCGCGCGATTCGCGCGCGACGAGGGCGCGAGCGAGGTGGTGTTGTTCGCCGATACCGCCAATCCGGTGTCCAACCGGGTGTACCGGCGTATCGGTTTCGAGGCCATCGCCGACGACGTGCGGTACACGTTGGCCCAACCCTGAGGTCGCCGGACGATCCCAAACCCCCCGGAAAATGTGAAGCCTCTGCGAAAACATCGCAGAGGCTTCACATCTGGGGCTTCGATGACTACGTGTGCTGCGGACTCTGCGCCTTCTTGTACAGAGACTTGAGCAACATGTCACGGAACGTGTGGTTGTCCAGTGCCTTCAAGCCCGCACCCGCGACGCCGGGGATGCCGGCAAGCTTGTGGAAGAAGCGGCCGCGGCGGTACTCGCGGCCCCACGTCGCCTGCATCCGCTGCTCGTAGTTGGTGAAGTCGTCGGGCCCGCCGTTGGTGAGCGCGGCGATGGCGCATTCGCCTGCGGTCAAACCGGATTCGAGCGCCTTCGAGATGCCCGCACCAGAGACCGGCTTACCCGCACCCAGCGAGTCACCGACGAACAGCACGCCTGGACGCCATGGCGGCCAGGCCGTGAAGCCCATCGGCAATCGCCAGGCCCGTACGCTCTTGTTCTTCTTCAGCTCCTCGATCGGCGGCAGCTCCCATTCGCGCGGGAGGGTCCGCAGGAAGTCGCCGAGGAACTGCGTGGCATTGATGGACTGCCAGTTCTTGTAGCTGTTGACGTAGCCCAAGCCGATGTTGAACCGGCCGCCACCCATCGGGAAGATCCAGCCGTAGCCGGGCAGCTGATCGCCCTGGAACAGCAGCTTGAGGTAGATCTCGAAGGAATCGCTGTCAGGCCGGTTGGCGTGCATCTCGGATCGGATCGCGATGGCCGAGTAGCCGTTGTACTCGGAGTCGATCTTCAGCGCGCGCTTGATGGGCGAGTAGGCCCCGTCGGCGGCGATGACGGCGTCGCCGAACACCTTCTCACCGCTCTTGAGCACCACCCCGACCACGCGGCCATTGGCGTCGAACTCAGGCCCGGCGACCTCGGCGCCCTGGCGCACCTCGGCGCCGGCGGACTCAGCATGTTTGAGCAGCAGCGTGTCCAGCTCGGTACGACTCACGGTGTGGCCGTGGTCGGGCATCCCGGGACGACGCGGGAAAGACAGCTCCCACTCGCTGGGGCTGTACACGATCACCTTGTTGATCCGGTGGAACTTGGCCACTTCGTCGGCCAAGCCCATCTTCTGCAGGTAGCTCACCGCGCGGGCGGTCAGCCCGTCACCACATGGCTTGTCGCGGGGGAACTCCGCCTTGTCCAGGACCAACACCTTGGCGCCGGTCTGGGCGGCCTGCCACGCCGCGGCCGAGCCCGAAGGGCCGCCACCTGCTATGACCAGGTCGTATCGCTGCGTCATGAGCCTCGTCTCATTGGTTGACTGTGGCTGCGATAGTACCCAAGCAAGCTTTCGGCGGCTTGACGGGCGAACGCCCGGGTCAAACGGCAAAACCGCGTGTTGTGAGGCGGTCTGGGCAGGTCAGCACCATCAGGGCGGGTACAGTGATCGCGTGCGGCGAACGTCGAGATCACATTCCAGCGATGGCTCGGGTGTCAAGGTAGACGCCCGTAGCGAGCGCTGGCGTGAGCACCGTAAGAAGGTGCGTTCGGAAATCGTCGACGCATCGTTCCGGGCGATCGACCGGCTCGGGCCTGAGGTCAGCCTTCGGGAGATCGCCGAAGAGGCCGGTACCGCCAAGCCGAAGATCTACCGTCACTTCGCCGACAAGTCCGACCTGTTCCAGGCCATCGGCGAGCGCCTACGAGACATGTTGTGGTCGGCGATCTTCCCGGCGATCAACCTCGGCGCCGACCCGGCTCGGGAAGTCATCCGGCGCAGCGTTGAGCAGTACGTGCTGCTGGTCGACGAGCACCCCAACGTGTTGCGGTTCCTGATCCAGGGCCGGTTCGCCGAACAGAGTGAATCGACCATGCGGGCACTCAACGAGGGCCGCGGCATCACCCTGGCGATGGCCGACATGTTCTCCAACGAGCTTCGCGAGATGGAGCTCGACGGGGCCGCGATCGAATTGGCGGCATTCGCCACGTTCGGGGCTTGCGCGTCGGCCACCGACTGGTGGCTGGGTACCGACGAGGACAGCCCGCGCCGGATGCCGGCCGCGGAGTTCGTCAACCACCTGACCACCATCATGGTCGGATCCATCAACGGCACCTGTGAACTGCTCGGCATCTGGATCGACCCGGACCTGCCGCTGCACGAGGGTGTCCAGCGCCGCCAGCACGCCAGCTGACCAACTCGTTGACAGTAGGGTCCCAGGTCCGGAGACTGGGAAGTATCCGGTACCGCCGTTCCCAGAAAGGGACCTGAGCTATGACGGCTGCCCAACCCTCGCCGCAGGGTCAGCAACCAATCCAGACTCGCGCCTTGATCATCGGTAGCGGGTTCTCGGGGATGGGGATGGCGATCGAGTTGCAACGCCGCGGCGTCGATTTCCTCATCCTGGAGAAGGCCGACGAGTTCGGCGGCACCTGGCGCGACAACACCTACCCGGGGTGCGCCTGCGACATCCCGTCGCACATGTACTCGTTCTCCTTCGAGCCGAAGGCGGACTGGAGCCACATGTGGTCGTTCCAGCCCGAGATCCAGGACTACCTGCTGGGCGTGGCCTCCAAGTACGGGTTGCGCCGCAATACCCGCTTCAACACCCACGTGGACCGCGCGCACTGGGACGACCAGGAGCTGCGCTGGCACGTGTTCAGTGACACCGGCCAGGAGTTCATCGCCCAGTTCCTGGTCTCGGGTGCCGGGGGCCTGCACATCCCGCAGATCCCCGACATCGAGGGGCGTGACGAATTCACCGGTGCCGCTTTCCATTCCGCGCAATGGGATCACAGCGTCGACATCACCGGCAAGCGCGTCGCGGTGATCGGAACCGGTGCCAGCGCCATCCAGATCGTGCCCGAGATCGTCAAGGACGTCGCCGAGCTCCACCTCTACCAGCGCACCCCGCCGTGGGTCATGCCGCGGGTGAACAACAAGTTCCCGCAATGGATCCGGCGCATGTTCAGCTACGTTCCCGGCACCCGCGCGGCGATGCGTGCCGCCATCTACTGGATCCACGAAGGCGTCGGCTTCGCCATGACTCAGCAGCCGTGGCTGCTCAAGATCGGCGAGGCGATGGGGCGCTACAACATCAACCGCAGCATCAAAGACCCCGAGCTGCGCCGCAAACTCACCCCGCGCTACCGCGCCGGCTGCAAGCGAATCCTCAACTCCGACACCTACTACCGCGGGATCGCCAACCCGAAGACCCAGGTGATCACCGAGTCCATTGCCCGCATGACCCCCACCGGCATCGTCACCGCCGATGGCGTCGAGCATCCGGTCGATGTCGTGGTGTTCGCCACCGGCTTCCACGTCACCGACTCCTACACCTACGTCGACATCAAGGGCGCAGGCGGTGAGGACCTGGTGGATCGCTGGAACCGTGAGGGTATGTCCGCCCACCGCGGCATCGCGGTCGCGGGGATGCCCAACCTGTTCTTCCTGCTGGGCCCCAACACGGCGCTGGGGCACAACTCGGTGGTGTTCATGATCGAGCAGCAGATCCGCTACGTGGGTCAGGCCATCGCCGCCGTCGACAAGGCCGGCGCTCAGGCCCTGTCGCCCAGCCCCCGCGCGCAGGCGGAGTTCAACAGCGAGTTGCAGCACGATCTCGAGCGCACGGTGTTCAACACCGGAGGTTGCCGGAGCTGGTACATGGACGCCACGGGCGTGAACCGGACGCTGTGGAGCGGCATGACCTGGCAGTACTGGATGGCAACGCGCAAGCTCGACCCGGAGGAGTTCGATTTCATCCATGAGGCGAGCGACACGAAAACACAAGGTGTTGCGGTCCCCGCGGGTAACTAACCCCAGGGGTAGTGTCGTGGGTACTGTCCGGCAAACACAACGACCTGGTGAAATGGGGTTCCGGTGAGCGAAGGCATGAAGCTGATCGACCGCGTGTCAGCGATCAACTGGAACCGCCTCCAGGATGAGAAGGACGCCGAGGTCTGGGATCGGCTCACCGGCAATTTCTGGTTGCCGGAGAAGGTGCCGGTGTCCAACGACATCCCGTCGTGGGGCACGTTGACCGCGCACGAGAAGCAGCTCACCATGCGGGTGTTCACCGGCCTGACGCTGCTGGACACCATCCAGGGCACCGTCGGTGCGGTGAGCCTGATCCCCGATGCGCTCACCCCGCACGAGGAAGCCGTCTACACCAACATCGCCTTCATGGAGTCGGTGCACGCCCGCAGCTACTCCAACATCTTCTCGACGCTGTGCTCCACCGCGGAGATCGACGACGCGTTCCGCTGGTCGGAGGAGAACCCGAACCTGCAGCGCAAGGCCGAGATCGTCATGCAGTACTACAAAGGCGACGAGCCGCTCAAGCGCAAGGTGGCCTCCACGCTGCTGGAGAGCTTCCTGTTCTACTCGGGCTTCTACCTGCCGATGTACTGGAGCAGCCGGGCCAAGCTGACCAACACCGCCGACATGATCCGGCTGATCATCCGCGACGAGGCCGTACACGGCTACTACATCGGCTACAAGTACCAGCGCGGGCTGGCCCTGGTCGATGAGGAAAAGCGCCAGGAGCTCAAGGATTACACCTACGAGTTGCTCTTCGAGCTGTACGACAACGAGGTCGAGTACACCCAGGATCTCTACGACGAGGTCGGGCTGACCGAGGACGTCAAGAAGTTCCTGCGCTACAACGCCAACAAGGCGCTGATGAACCTCGGCTACGAGGCGCTGTTCCCCAAGGACGAGACCGACGTGAACCCGGCGATCCTGTCGGCGCTCTCGCCGAACGCCGACGAGAACCACGACTTCTTCTCGGGTTCGGGTTCGTCGTATGTGATCGGCAAGGCCGTCGTCACCGAAGACGAGGACTGGGACTTCTAACTAGTTGGCGTACGGGTTGCGGCCCTCGCCGGTGTTGAGCAGCAGTGGGTTGTTCACATCGAGGACGTGGCTGCCGCCCGGGCTGAGAACGAACCCCGCCCCGTCAAACGCGTTGTTGCACATCGTCACCGTGCCGTCGGTTCCGCACGTCACATTGCGGAAGCTGATGCGGGTCCCGGGCGGCAGCCGGTTCGGCAGCTTGTCGAACACGAACAGCGGCCGGTTGTCGCTGAGGAACGTGGGCAACCCCTGCTGTCCGCCCGTGACGGCGTTGGCCCCGTCTGGTGCTGCGGGCAGCGGGCCGCTGCAACCGTAATTGCCCGACCCGCGGCTGATGGCGCATGCGATATCGCCCGGCACCGCAAATGCGTAGTACTCGCCATTCTGCATTGCGAAGTCCGACGGCTTCACCGGGGTGAGCGCGTTGAGATTGAGTGGCGGCGGGGGCGGAGGCGGCGGTGGGTCCGCTGCGGCCACACCCGGGCCGCCGACGCTGACCGCCGCGGCCATCAGAGCCACCAGAATCCTCATACGCATCACGCCACCTTAAGAGGTGACCTCCCGGCACGCTGAACTACTGGCCAAGACACCGCCGGCTCCCGGTCTCTCACTCAGCGTCCCACCAGGGAGTTGACAGTTGACGTTGATATGAAATGAGCTGATGCACCAGCTCATCGCGCAGATCTCGCTGATCCACGGCTGGTTCCCATTCGTCGTGCAGACGATCGCGGCACTGCTGCTGGGAGCCGCGGTGGGTTGGCGTTCGCCACGGTGGCGGCGCCGGATTTTGCCGGCGCTGGCGACCGCGGCTGTCCTGCTCGCGGGTGTGACCTATTGGTACATCGACTCGATCGGGGTGGCCGGTAACGCCGGGCCACCGCAGTTGTGGATCTGGATCGCGTTGACCGTGCTGGCCGTCGGTGTCGGTCTGCTGGGTTGGGTGAGTGCCCGCTGGTGGCGGCGCACCGCATCGGTGGCGGCGATCGCTGCGTGTGGGCTGGCCTGTGCGCTGACGCTGAATATCTGGGTCGGGTACTGCCCGACCGTGCACGCGCTATGGAACCAGCTCACCTCGAGTCCACTGCCCGGGCAGACGGACCGCCTGACGGTGACCAAGATGCAGCTGGCCCACGTCACGCCGACGCACGGGGTGTTGGTCCCGGTGACCATCGATTCGGCTGCGTCAGGTTTCGCGCACCGCGGTGAGCTCGTCTACCTGCCACCGGCTTGGTTCGCCGACAGTCCGCCGCCGCGACTTCCGGCGGTGATGATGATCGGCTCCCAGTTGAATACGCCGGCCGACTGGCTGCGCGCGGGCAACGTGCTCGGCATCATCGACGGCTTCGCCGCCGCGCATGGTGGCAATGCGCCGGTGTTCGTATTCGTCGACGCCACCGGCTCGTTCACCAACGACACCGAGTGCGTCAACGGCGTCCGGGGTAACGCCGCCGACCACCTGACCAAAGACGTTGTTCCATACCTGATCTCGAACTTCGGGGTGCGACCCGACCACGACGGATGGGGGATTGCGGGCTGGTCGATGGGCGGCACCTGCGCGGTGGACCTGACCCTGATGCACCCGGACCTGTTCCGGTCATTCGTCGACATCGCGGGGGACCTGCGCCCGAACACCGGGGACAAGTCCCAGACGATCAACCGGCTCTTCGGCGGGGACGCCGACGCCTGGGCGGCCTACGATCCGGTCACCGTCATGCGGCGCCACGGCCCGTACTCAGACGTCACCGCGTGGTTCGAGGTCCCGATCTCGCAGCAGGGCACCACGCGCGATGCCACCGCGAATCCAGAGGCCCAGGACGTCGCCGCGAGCACTTTGTGCACTGCGGCCCGCGCCGACAACATCACCTGCTCGGTGCAGACCGCTCCTGGCCGCCACGACTGGGCGTTCGCCGCCAACGCTTTTGGCGCCGCACTGCCGTGGCTGGCCGGTCAGCTGAACACCCCGGGCGTGGAAGAGACCCAACTGCCGGCGTCGACACTGGGGCCACAACCTACGAACGTCCAGGCCGCACCGCGCTGAGTCAGCGGCCCCGCGCGGGCTGAGCGGCCGTCGACGCCGACGAGGAGGGCAGCGTCGACGGACGCTCGATGATGGTCGAATTCGACCCGCCCACACGGTAGCTGGCCCCGCGATGCTCGTCGGCCAGGCGATCGCCGTGACCCAGCAGCTTGTTGCGCAGGCTGCCGGGTGCGTACGCCGACTGGTAGGCGCCGCGCTCGGTGAGCACCGGAACGACGTGCTCGATGAACTCCTCGAAGGACCCGGGCGTGATGGCGTAGGCCAGGTTGAAACCGTCGACGTCGGTCTCCTCGACCCACTCCTGCAGGGTGTCGGCGACGTGCACACCGGATCCGACGATGCGCGGTCCCATGCCGCCGATCTCGCCCCACTCGGCGATATCGCGGACGTTCCACTCACCGCCCTTGTCGGAGGCGGACTGAAAGGCCTTGACCGCGGACAGGATTGCGTTGGAATCGACGTTACCGATCGGCTCGTCGAGCCCGTAGCGGGCGAGGTCGACACCCATCCAGCCGGACATGAACACCAGCGCGCCCTCGGGGTCGCCGTAGGCCAGGTACTCGGCGTGTCTGGCGTGGGCATCCTCGTCGGTCTCACCGGTGATGATCGTGGTGAGGTTGAAGATCTTGGCCGAGTACGGATCCCGGCCGGCCAACTCCAGCTCCGCGCGGATCGTGGAAACCGTCTCGCGCAGAAGGGCTTTGGTGGGAGCGGCGGTGAAGATCGCCTCGGCATTCTCGGCGGCGAAGCGAACCCCGCGCGGTGAGGAACCGGCCTGGTAGATGACCGGTGTGCGCTGCAGCGACGGTTCGGCCAGGTGCACCCCGGGGACGCTGAAATGGTTGCCGGAATGACCGATGTGGTGCACCTTGGCCGGATCGGTGAAGACCCCGCGTTCGGCGTCGCGCACCACCGCGTCGTCCTCCCAGGAGCCCTCCCACAACTTGTAGAGCACCTCCAGGTACTCGTCGGCATGGTCATAGCGTGCGTCGTGCGCCGGCTGGTCGGTCTGGCCCATATTGCGTGCCGCCGCAGGCAGATAGCCGGTGACGACGTTCCAGCCGACCCGGCCGTTGGTCAGATGGTCCAGCGTCGACATGCGCCGGGCGAACGGATACGGATGCTCGAATCCGGTACCGGTGGTGATCCCGAAGCCGAGGTTCTCGGTGACCAATGCCATCGCCGACACCAGCAGCATCGGGTCACCGACCGGGATCTGCGCGGCCTGGCGGATCGCCGCCTCGTCACTGGCCCCGTACACGTCGTAGGTGCCCAGCACGTCGGCGATGAACAGGCCGTCAAAACGCCCGCGTTCCAACAACTTCGCCAGTTCGGTCCAGTAGGTGATGTCCTTGTAGCGCCAAGACTGATCTTCGGGATGGCGCCACAAGCCAGGCGATTGATGGGCGACGCAGTTCATGTCAAAGGCGTTGAAACGGATCACGCGGGTCACTGCGCCGAGAATGCCGGGGAACCGCCAGGTGGTCACCGGTTGTGCTCAGCGGGATTGTTTTGGCGGTGAACTACGAATGAATGGCCACGCAACTGTCGGCGCGTCCAGTGGTGGGTTTGCCGGGCAGCCGCGAAACTTAGCCGGGTGTCAACAAAGTCGCTGCTGATCTCGGTCCTGAACTGGCTGCGTGCCGGCTACCCGGAAGGGGTCCCGGGCACCGATCGCGTTCCGCTGCTCGCGCTGCTCCGGGCCACGCCGCTCACCGAGGAGCAGGTGGCGGAGGTGGTGCGCAATATCGCCGAAGCCTCAGCACCGGCCGACATCGATGATCCGATCGACCGCGACGACATCGCGGAATTCATCGCCGATGTCACCGACCACGACGCCGGTCCGGAGAACATCGCGCGGGTGGCGGCCAAACTTGCCGCCGCGGGTTGGCCGTTGGCCGGCGTCGACCTGGTATCCGACGCCGGCCCCGGCGAAACCTCTGATCCCGACTAGCTAGCCGCGCAGCGAGGCGGTGTCGATCACGAAGCGATACCGCACGTCGCTGGCCAGCACGCGCTCGTAGGCCTCGTTGATGTAGTCGGGCTGGATGACCTCGATCTCCGGGGTCACGTTGTGCTCGGCGCAGAAGTCGAGCATCTCCTGGGTCTCCGGGATTCCACCGATCATCGAACCGGACAGGCTGCGGCGCATGCCCGCCAGCGGGAACGGCGGCACCTCCATCGCATGCTCGGGCATGCCCAGCTCCACCAGGGTGCCGTCGACGGCCAGCAGACCCAGGTACGCGCCCAGATCGAGGTTGGCCGACACGGTGTTGAGAATCAGGTCGAACTTGCCCCGCAGCTTGCGGAAGGTGTCCGGGTCGCTGGTCGCGTAGTACTCGTCGGCGCCCAGGCGCAGGCCGTCTTCCATCTTCTTCAGCGACTGCGAGAGCACGGTGACGTGTGCGCCCATCGCGTGCGCGAGCTTGACACCCATGTGACCGAGGCCGCCGAGCCCGATGACGGCGACCTTCTTGTCCGGCCCGGCGTTCCAGTGGCGCAGCGGAGAAAACAGTGTGATGCCGGCGCACAGCAGGGGAGCGGCCGCGTCCAGGGGGATGCTGTCGGGGATGCGCAGGACGTAGTTCTCGTCGACGACGATGGCCCCGCTGTAGCCGCCGTAGGTGGGGGAGCCGTCGCGTTCGGTGGAGTTGTAGGTGCCGTGCATGCCGTAATCGCCGGTGCAGTACTGCTGCAGACCGGCCTTGCAGTTGTCGCATTCACGACACGAATCGATGAAACAACCGACACCGACGTGGTCGCCCACCTTGTACTTGGTGACCTCCGAGCCCACCTCGGTGACGATGCCGGCGATCTCGTGACCGGCCACGACGGGGTAGTTGGGGGTGCCCCACTCGCCCTTGACGGTGTGGATGTCCGAGTGGCAGATGCCGGCGAAATGGATGTCGAAGGCCACGTCATGCGGCCCCACCTCACGCCGGGTGATGGTGGTCTTGGCCAGCGGCTCGGTCGCCGAGTTGGCGGCATAGGCATAAACAGTGCTCATCAAAGCCCTCTTTGCTCGTCTTTGCGTACCCCGGAAAGATTAGTCCGGTTAACTGACTACTGCCTGAGAGGCAGTCCTGGCGGTGCAACGACGCGGGCTGCGCCAGTAATCCCGCAGCCAGGTGTGACATATCTCCCGGGCAAATGTCGGGTGCGTCACAAACCGGGCGCGCGGAACGCCCCGTTGAAGGACGTGCGCTCGCATCGGACCAGGTTGGCCAAGGTATAGGGATCGCGAGCGATGAGATCCTCGACCTCTTCTTCGGTGAGGTCCCCGGTGACGAGCACCGCGCCGGTCGCCGACTCCAGACGTCCGGCCAGCACGATGCGGCCCGCGGCCACCTCGTCTTCGAGCCACGCGATGTGGGCGGGGCGGGTCTGGTCGACGACGTCGAGGGGCTGCAGATATGTCGTGGTGAGGACGTGGAACATGCCATGCAGACTACGGGTCGCCTGCGCGGCTCCTGTTGTGTCTGTCGATCACCTGGTGGCTGCGCTCCCGCAGGGCCGCGGCAGTCTCGTCGGGGAGGCCCAGAACGCGCATACACGCGTCCGCCACATGAAACGGCATCTCTGAACGTTCCGGTCCGGCCGGCATCGACCACACGTTGACCAACGATTCGACGAGCCGGAACGGAAGGTCGGCCGCCGCTTGGTGTACCCCGGTCCGTCGGCTCAGCGCGCGGCTCAATGACAGGTAGTGCAATCGCAGCCGCTCGCGGTCTGACCAGAACGGTTCGAGCTTGGCTTCACGCAACTCGGGCAGCAGATACAGCGCGCCGAGGTTCCACCGGCCGGACATCAGCTGGGCACCGTCGAACGCGGCCAAAGCATGCAGATGTTCATCGGCGGTCAACGCCGGTTCGGTGCCGAGCAGGCTCGGAATGAACTCGAGCGTGGGCGCGACCGTCTGCTCGAGCAGCGCGCACAGGATGTCGTCCTTGGTTTTGAAGTAGTGGTACAGGGATGCCTGGCGGACGCCGACGGCATCGGCGATCGCCCGCGTCGACGTTCCCGAGTATCCGGTGGTAGTGAACAATTCCCCTGCGGCGTCAAGGATCTCGTCACGAGCTGTTTCCCCCTGCCGGCGCTGGGCGTGCACGCGTGGTCGTCCCGCCATACAGCCATGGTTGGCCCTCGAATGGCGAAGGGCCAGCGCACGGGGTATCGGTCACTCGATAGAAACGCGTGACACGTGACGGTTACCGGACCCGTCAATTCCTTTACGCCTCATTAACGCCTGTGACACCCGATGACGCGGCCGCCGGTGAAAACTGTCGCTCGACAGGCTGCGGCACAAGGTGGTGACGCGGATTCGTCAAATCGCTTCTGGGAGGCCCACGATGGCTGAGGCCATGATCGACGTCACCCTCCCCGCGGACCTCGGCGCACACGATTCCGCGGCGGACGACTCGGCGATATACGCTGGCGCAGTTGCACTCTCGCCGCCGCCACCGGTGGCCGCCGTGGACGACCTGCGCGTCACCTTTCGCCGAAACGGACGTAACGTCTACGCGCTGCGCGGGGTCTCACTCACCATCGCCCCGGGCGAGATCGTCGGACTGGTCGGTGAATCCGGTTCCGGGAAAAGCGTTCTGGGGTTCACGATGCTCGGACTGTTGCCCAAGAGCGCCACGGTCGGTGGGTCGGTCCGAGTGGCGAACTCCGACATGGTCAACGGCGGCGACAAGGCGCAGCGCAAAGTGCGCCGACTCGATCTGGGTGCGGTGTTCCAGGACCCGATGACCTCGCTCAACCCGACGATGCGCATCGGCAAGCAGGTGGCCGAGGCGGCCGGCAGCGAGCAGGAGGCGCTGCGTCTGCTCACGGCGGTCGGCATTCCGGAACCCAAGCGACGGATGCGGGCCTACCCGCACCAACTCTCCGGCGGGTTGCGTCAGCGCGTGATGATTGCGATGGCGGTCGCAGGGGACCCCGAACTCGTCATCGCCGACGAACCGACCACCGCACTCGATGTCACCGTCCAAGCCCAGGTGTTGCGGCTGTTGCAGCGGCTTCGGGACGAGATCGGTTGCAGCATCGTACTGATCACCCACGACCTCGGTGTTGCCGCACAGATCTCGGACCGCATCGCGGTGCTCTACGCGGGGCGTATCGCCGAGATCGGGCCCGCTGCCCAGGTGCTGGCCAAACCCGCGCACCCGTATACGGGTGGGCTGCTCGGTAGCAGGCTCACCCTCGACACCCCACGTGACCGGAGGCTCGCGGCACTGCCCGGAGCAGTGCCCAGCCCAGCGTCGCCGTTGCCCGGCTGTGCATTCGAGCCGCGGTGCGCAATGGCCACCGCGGACTGTTCGGTATCACTGCCGGATCCCATCGACGTTGCACCGCAACGGGTCAGCGCCTGCCTGCGGCCGATGTCCGACATCGCGGCCACGTCGGCCACCGCGACAGCCGGTGCGGGGGAATTGTTCCCGGCCAAAGAGCACGACGTGGAACAGCCACCGGCAGTGGCGCTGGCGAATATCAGCAAGACGTTCGCGGTATCGCGCCGTTGGCTGGACCGGTCGGCAGGCAATCACGGCAAACTGCACGCGTTGCGCGGCGTCACCATGCGAGTAGGCCAGGGCGAATCCGTGGCGCTCGTCGGGGAGAGCGGCTCGGGCAAGTCGACACTGTTGCGGATCATCGCCGGGCTGGAAAGCCCGACCTCCGGATCTGCGCAGGTGGCCGGCGGCCGACGCCCGCAGATGGTCTTCCAGGACGCGGGCGCCTCGCTGACCCCCTGGTTGTCGGTCGGCGAGCTCATCGCCGAACGGCTGCGCGGCACCAAGATGTCCTCGGCTCAGCGCCGCGCCACGGTGAATGAGGTCCTCGAACGTGTCGGACTGCCGTCCGAGGTGGCCAAGGCGCGATCAGGGGAGCTGTCCGGCGGTCAGCGCCAACGGGTTTCGCTGGCCCGCGCCACTGTCGTGCCACCCTCGGTGCTGCTATGTGACGAGCCGACGAGCGCGCTCGACGTGTCGCTGGCCGCCTCGGTGCTCAATCTGATCGGGGATCTGCGCCGCAGCCTCGACATGTCCGTCATTTTCGTGACCCACGATCTGTCGGTTGCCCGAGTGGTGGCCGACCGGATCGCCGTGATGTACCTGGGCCGCATCGTCGAGATCGGGCCCGCCGACCGGGTGATCGGCGACCCGGCCCATCCGTACACCCAGGCGCTGGTCGACGCGATCCCCGACCTCGGACGTGAATCACGGGTGCTGCCCGGCGAGCCCGCCAGCCCGCTGTCGCCGCCGGATGGGTGCGCATTCCACCCTCGATGTCCGATATCGGTCCCGGCGTGTGGCGGCAGCGAACTCGACGTCCGGTTGGAAGGCACACCGGGAAATACGCACCAAGTGGCGTGTATCGAAAGGCGGGCGGTCTGATGGCGATAGCGATTGCATTTCCCACGCCGGCCCGCGGCGGCACCCGCAGGCTGTCATGGTCCCCGCCGCGGTCCACTGTCCTCAACTGGGCCGGATTCTCGACGCTGGTCCTGCTTACCCTGCTCGTCATCGCGGTGCCGTGGATCGCCCCGCACGATCCGCTGACTCCGGTGGGGATGCCGCTGCAAGCACCGGGCAAGAACGGATTCCTGCTCGGCACAGACTCCGTCGGCCGCGACATCCTGTCCCGAGTCCTCTACGGCGCCCGTTCCAGCTGGTTCGCCGCGCTGGTGGTGGTCGCTGCCGGTCTGGCGATCGGCGGACTGGTCGGCTTGATCGCCGGGGCTTCCGGGGGATGGATCGACTCGCTGTTGATGCGCATCACCGACGCGTTCCTGTCACTGCCCGCTCCCGTGCTCGCGATCGCGGTTGTAGCCGCACTCGGCCCCGGCTTCGTCCACACCCTGATCGCGGTGTCGATCGTCTGGTGGCCGTTCTACGCCAGGCTGGTACGCGGAGAGATTGCGCGCCTGGCGGCCCGCCCACACGTCGAGGCCGCGAAACTGGCCGGGGCGAGCCGATTCCGGCTGGCAACCCGGCACCTACTGCCCGGCGCGGTACCCAACGCCCTGGTCGCTGCCAGCCTCGATCTGGGTGCCCTCATCCTCACCGTGGCCGCGCTGTCGTTCCTCGGGCTGGGGCAGGCGGCGCCGGCGCCGGAACTGGGTGCCGACTCGGCCCGCAACCTGAGTTATTTCCTGCAGCAGTGGTGGATTCCGGTGATGCCCGGTCTCGGTGTGCTGGTGCTGGCCCTCGTCGGAAACATCGCCGGGGACTGCCTGCGCAACCTGATGAAGAGCCGGTGAGTGAGGAGAACCTGAGTGAAGACTTTCGTGGCTTCCCGGCTGGGCGCGATGGTGGCGATCCTGGTCGCCCTGACCGGAGTGATGTTCGTCCTGCAGCACGTCTCGCCGCTGGATCCGGTGAAGGCCCAGCTCGGTGCGCAAGCCTCGGCGCAGGCCGTCGCCGACAGGCGCGAAGAACTCGGTTTGAACCAGCCGGTGCTCGTGCAGTTCTGGCACTACCTGACCAATGCGGTGACCGGTGATCTGGGGACCTCATACCGGACCCGCCATGCGGTGTTGTCCGACCTCGGCAGCTTCCTGCCGGCCACATTGGAACTCGCGATCTTCGGCATCGCCATCGCGCTGGTGCTCGCGGCCCTGCTGGCATTCAGCACCACCTTGAAATGGCCTGGCGCCCAGGTGCTTCGGACGGTGTTGTTCACCGGCGCCGCGGCACCCATGTTCCTGCTCGGCATCCTCGGGCTGATCGTGTTCTACCAGAACCTCGGATGGGTTCCAGCCAACGGGCGCATCGCCGTGACGAACCTACCCACCGGGCCGACCGGTCTGCTCACCGTCGACGGACTCCTGCACGGCCGGCTCGACGTGGTGGCCGACGCCGTGCACCACCTGATGTTGCCGGCCCTCGTCATCGCCATCGGGCCCGCCGTGGCCATCGGCCGGGTGTTGCGCAGCAGCCTGATGACCGACATCGACAGCGATTACGCGCGCACGGCCCGGGCAAAGGGACTGTCGGAAGGGCAGATCATGACCCGCCACGTGTTGCGCAACTCCGTCGGGTCGGCACTGTCGATGACCGGACTGCAAGTGGGCCTGATGTTCTCGGGAGTACTCGTCGTCGAGCAGGTCTTCGGCTGGCCAGGCATCGGCCAGTACATCGCGCAGAGCATCCCCGTCGCCGACTTCCCAGCCATCGCGGGCGTCACCTTGATGCTCGGGGCGCTCTACGTAGTCATCAACACCGCCGTGGACCTACTCCAGGCGGCGGCCGATCCCCGTATCGCAGTTATAGGAGGTTAGGTGCCCAAACAGCCACTCATCGTGGGTAATCCAGTTCTTGTCGTGGTCGACATCCAGGAGGGCGGGGGAATGTCGGCCCAGGACGCCGGGATTCCGGTGATGCCCGGTCATGCCGAGCGCGTCGCGGTCGCCGAAAAGCTGCTCGCCGCCGCCCGCGCGGCGGGAATCCCGGTGGTGTTCTTCCAGGAGGTCCATCGGCCCAGCGGAATCGACTTCGGCCGCGAGCTCGACGGCACCGAGGGCGTCCACTGTGTCGAGGGTCAGCCGGGCACCGACCTGGAACCCACGTTGCGGCCACTGCCGGACGAGTTCCACATCGTGAAGCGACGCTACTCCGGTTTCATCGGAACGGATTTCGAGATCGTGCTGTCCGGTCTCAAGGCCTCGACGCTCATCCTGATCGGCGGACTCACCGATGTGTGCGTGCACTACACCTTCGCCGACGCCCACCAGCGTGACTTCTATGTCCGCGTCGTCACCGACTGCGTGGGCGGGTCGTCGCAGTACCGCCATGACGCCGCGCTGGACGCCATGGAGTACCTGCAGACCGGCGCACTGCGAACCTCCGACGAGATCCTCGCCGCCTTCTCAGAACTCGCCACCTCCCGACCCGTCCTCGAAGGAGCCGCCCGATGATCAAGCGATGGAAGACCATGGCTGCCGTGAGCGCGACGGCCGCATTGGCACTGACCGCCTGCGGCGGTTCGGATTCGGGAAGTGCAGCGCCCAGTCCGGCGCCGACCGACAAGGTGCTTCACCTGTCCTTCCTCCAGGACCCAGGTCAGCCGCCAGACCCCGACATCTACTACGCCGGCCAAGGGCTGTTGCTGACCACCAACACGTATGAGGGGTTGCTGCAGTACAAGGCGGGCACCGACAAGCCCGAACTGGAACCGCTTTTGGCCACCGAGTGGAAAGCGTCGCCCGACAACAAGGTGTTCGACTTCAAGCTGCGCGAAGGCGTCAAGTTTCACGACGGCACCCCGTTCACCGCGGAGGCCGTCAAGGCGTCTTTCGATCGCAGGCTCGCCGTCAACCAGGGCCCGGCCTACATGGTCAAGGATGTGGAATCGGTTACCCCGCGGGGTGATTACGACGTCACCATCACGCTGAAGGCACCGAACGCAGCCTTCCTCGACTACCTCGCCTGCGCGTACGGACCCAGGATGATGAGCCCTCAAGGCCTGCAACAGAACGCGGGCTCCGACCACGCGCAGAGCTATCTGACGAATCACGACCTCGGGACCGGGCCGTACACGCTTACCGCGGCCGAAGTCGGATCCCGGTATGCGATGGCGGCGTTCCCGGAGTACTGGGGAACCAAGCCGTACTTCGAGAAGATCGAGATGCCGGTGATCACCGATGTCTCGGCACAGCAGCTCCAGTTCAACAACGGGCAGCTCGCCGCGATCCTGCATGACCTGCCCTCGTCCGCGGTCCAGTCCTACCTGGACAACCAGGCATTCGCCAATTACTCGCTGCCGACCATGATGTCCAACTACCTGTACGTGAACCCGCACAAGGGCATGATGACCGACGCCAAGAACCGCACCGCGGTGCTGCAGGCGATCAACGTCGATGAGCTCGTCAAGCAGACGTATTTCGGGCGCGGCGATGTGGCACGGCAGATCTATCCGCCCAACATGATGGCCTCCGACTTTGCCAATCAGGCTGTGGCCCATGATCCGTCCGCGCTGACCGGCATAGCCGCGGGACTACCCGCGGACCAGAAGGCGATCACGATCGGTTATGACTCGAGCAATCCCGACAACCAACTGGTCAGCAATCTGCTCCAGACGCAGCTCGCCGCGGCGGGATTGACGGCCAAGGTGCAGGCCTACCCGACATCCGAGATCTACGGCTGGGTCGGTTCTGACGGTCAGTCGGCTCCGGAGATCTTCACTGCACTGGCCTGGCCCGACGCCCCGTCGCCGTACACCTGGGGCCACATTTCGTGGGATCCGGACGGCGGCCTGAACTACCTGGGCTGTTCGGCACAACCGGTCACCGACGCGCTGGCGAGTGGCCTGCCCACCGGTGAGTCCGCGGTGTTCTCGCGGGCCGGGCTGGAAGCGGTGAAGACCGGCTGCTGGCTGAACATCGCCGACGTCAACGACTTCATGGTGGCCCAGCCCTGGCTCAAGGGCGTCGAACAGGCCCACGTGGTGACCAACCCCAACTCGCTGCGGCTCGCCGCACTGTCGGTGGGCTGATGGCGACCCTGGTCCGCAAGAGCGGAGTCCGCCACATCATCCTGCTCACCCTGGGCTGGGAGGAACTGCCGAAATCGGTTTCGGTCCATGGCGCGCCAGCCACCGAGCGCATGCGCGAACCCGTGCCCGGAGTGCTGCTTCAGACCGACGGGGGGTGGGTTCTGCTCGATACCGGGTTCAACACCGCACTGGTGCGTGACCCCGCGCTGTATCGCCGGTTCTTCCCGACGGTGGAGTACCGGCCGGTGCTGCCGGGGCCCGGCGAGCCGATCGAGCAGCGGCTCGCCGAGGTGGGCGTCGACTTCGACGACATCCACACCGTCGCGGTGAGTCACCTGCACCACGACCATGCCGGTGGACTCAAGTTGTTCGCCGGCAAGGTGCCGGTGCACGCCCAGCGCCGCGAGCTCGACTACGGGCTGTCGAATCACCCTGAGCCGGAACGCAACGCGATCGTCCGGGTCGACTTCGACGATCCGAACATCGACTGGCGGCTGGCTGACGGTGAGGCCACCATCGCGCCCGGCATCACCGCGATCCCCACGTACGGACATACGCCCGGGCACCAGAGCTTCGCCGTGGAACTCGACGAGTCCGTCGGCGGTGGCGGGTTCGTGTTCGCGTTCGATGCCGCGGACCTGACGGAGAACATCGAGCAGGAACTCCCGATTGGCGGCTTCATCGACGTCGAGCCCGAAGACACCGTCGAACCGATCCGCAGGCTCAAGAAGCTGGCGCGCGACAAGGGATATCAGTTGATCCCCGGCCATGATCCGGAGGTATGGCCCGGCCTCACGCACCACTTCCACGAGCGCTTCGGGCCCGTCCAGCACGGGCTGCAACAGGAATGTCCGTGAAGGCGGTGATGGCCTCCGACTGCGCCGGACTGTGGCGGCGCACCCTGCTGATCGAGGCCGACGGATCGTGCGACACCGAGGCCGGCGTCACGTGGTTGCAGGCCGGGAGCGCCTACGTCGACTCCCGCGGCTTCGGCGGTGAGCTGATCCAGCGCGGCACCGTCTTCTCCTGGCGACGCGACATCGAACTCGAGCCGTCGGGTCCCACTCCCGACGAGGGCGAGATGCGTTGGGACGGAGAAACGCTGATCGAAACCGGAGTGCACGAGGACTACGTCGAACACTGGTTGCGTGATCCCGGACCGACGGTGCCGCACGGCGGGCTCTTCCTGCGGGCAACGGACGGCAGCCGGGCCGTTCTGGTGCGGGTGGGCCCGGACTTCGGCTGGCTGGACGGCGACGAGGTGGTGATCGACACCGTGGGCGGCCCGCAATGGACCTCGCTCGCAATCGATCTGGAAGGTGAGCAGATCCGGGCCAACGGCGTCCGCTGGGTCGTGGAACGAAGTGAAGGGACAGTGGATCTGTGAGTGGCAGTGCATCAGCGTTGGCGGCGTTCGACTCCGTGCCGGTCATCGACATCAGCGGGCTACGTTCGGAACTGCGTGCCGAGCGGGAACGGGTTGCGGCCGAGATCGGCAGCGCAGCAAGGGAAGTCGGCTTCTTCTATATCAGCGGGTCAGGTATCGACGAGTCGTTGTTCGAACAGATGCTCACCGCGACAAAAGAATTCTTCGCACTGCCGCTGGAAGAGAAGATGCGCAGCTACATCGGGTTGTCGCGGTGCCACCGGGGTTACGTCCCGGTGGGGGAGGAGGGCCTCGAATCCGACAACCCGCCCGACCTGAAGGAAGCGTTCGACACCGCACTGGACCTGCCCGCCGACGACCCCGACCACTTGGCGGGCAACCCGATGCTCGGACCCAACACCTGGCCCGACCTCCCCGGCTTCGCCGAAGCGGTGACCTCCTACTACCGGGCCGTACTCGACGTGGGCAAGCAATTGTTGTGGGCGTTCGCGGTGGCACTGGGGGAGGACCCCGACGTGTTCTCCCGGCACGCCACCAAGACGCCCAGTCAACTGCGGTTGATGCACTACCCGTACGACGCCGGCGCGCAGGACAGCCAGGGCATCGGCGCGCACACCGACTACGAGTGCTTCACCCTGCTCAAGCCCACCGCACCCGGCCTGGAGGTGCTCAACGGCGCCGGTGAGTGGATCGACGTGCCCCCGGTGGACGGCACATTCGTCGTCAACATCGGGGATCTGCTGGAACTGTGGACCAACGGGACATTCGTGGCGACCAGTCACCGGGTGCGCCGGGTAGCCCGGGAGCGCTACTCATTCCCGCTGTTCTTCAACGTCGACTATCACACCGAGGTGAAACCGCTGCCCCGGTTCGTCACCGCCGACGGACCCCGGCGTCCGGCGCTGCGCGCAGGCGAGCACCTGTTCGCCCAGACCGCCCAGACCTTCACCTATCTGCGCCGCCGCATGCAGGCCGGCGAGCTGGTCCTGCCCGACGGGTCGCTGGCCACCGGCCAATTCGGCCGGCAGGCCGGGCGCGGAGTCGACGGGATCAGTTGATCGGGGCGTTCACCCAACGCAGGTCATCGAGGATGCCGCGGGCGGCCACGATGTTCTGGCCGGTCTGCCAGACCTCGTTGTTCACCACGAACACCCGGTTGTCCTTGGCCGCCGACAAGTCCCGCCAGGCCGTGCTCTGCAGGATCTCGGGTGCGTTGTCCTTCGCGGCCGCGGAGGCGAACGAGACGTAGACGATGTCCGCGTCCGCGATGCGGTAATCAGCGTCGGTGGTGCCGAGCTCCTCGTAGGGCTTATCGGTAAAACGTTGTGCGGCGGGACGATCCAACCCCACCGTGGCCAGCACGCTGCCGGAGAAGGTGTTGGCGCCGTAGACCCGGACACTGTTCTCGGTCAGCTGCACCACCGAGGCCTGAAAGTGCGGGGCGTCGTTCTTCGCACCGGTCTCACGGGCGGCGTCGTCGAACTTCGCGATCAGATCGGCCGCCGCGTCCGCGCGGCCGGTCGCCGCACCCACCGTGCGCAGGGTGTCGCGCCAGGCGGACCCGGGCGCCCCGGTGAACACGGTCGGGGCGATCGCCGACAACGCGCCGAACGATGCGGGGGTAAGGCTCACCGATCCCAGGATCAGCTCCGGGTTGGCCGCCTTGACGGCGTCGAGGTCCGGTGCGGTTCGCGGACCGGCCGGGGCGACCCCGTGCACGACGGCACCCAGATAAGAGGGTTGCCCGGACGAGCCGTCGGGAACTGCGGCCGCGACGATGCGGGACTGCAGGCCCAGCGCACACAACGCATCGAGCTGGTCTCCGGACAGTGCGACGATGCGCTGCGGGTCGCCGCGCACCTCGGTGGACTCCGGAATATCCGAGCCGTCTGCTCCGTCTCCGCGAGCATTGCGGACCTCGCGTGCCGACTGGTCGGCTGCGGCCGGCTCGGCCGCACACGATTCGTCGGGGCGGCGCTGATTACCCAGCACCCCCGCGTCGGCGATCTTGGTGACGCTGGTGGTCATCGACGTCTGCGCCTGCTGCGTCTGCTCGGCAGAGCCGCACCCACTGGCGAGGGCTGCGGCCGCGGCGATCACCGCGACTGCGGCGCGGGGTCGGTTGGTCAGCACCGGGCGACCGTAACATTCACGCTCTTACCGCTGGTCAGGCCCTCGCCGCCGACGGAATCGACGCTGAACCGCCACGCAGTACGACAGTTTGTAGGACCCACGGACGCAGAGGCCGCCGGGAGCGTTAGGATTCAGTTCGATAAGCGGGATTTCCCGACGAATCTTTGGAGGATCTCTTGGTAGCCGAAGCGCCCCCAATCGGAGAACTCGAGGCACGTCGTCCTTTTCCGGAACGGATGGGCCCCAAGGGCAACCTGATCTACAAGCTCATCACCACGACCGATCACAAGTTGATCGGCATCATGTACTGCGTCGTCTGCTTCGCCTTCTTCTTCATCGGCGGTCTGATGGCGCTGTTCATGCGTACCGAGTTGGCGATGCCCGGGTTGCAGTTCCTGAGCAATGAGCAGTTCAACCAGCTGTTCACCATGCACGGCACGGTGATGCTGCTGTTCTATGCCACCCCGATCGTGTTCGGGTTCGCCAACCTGGTGCTCCCGCTGCAGATCGGCGCGCCCGACGTGGCGTTCCCGCGGCTGAACGCCCTGTCGTTCTGGCTGTTCCTGTTCGGTGCGCTGATCGCCCTGGGCGGCTTCATCACCCCGGGTGGTGCCGCGGACTTCGGTTGGACGGCCTACTCGCCGCTGACCGACGCGATCCACTCGCCGGGTGCCGGCGGTGACCTGTGGATCCTGGGTCTGGCCGTCGGTGGTCTGGGCACCATTCTCGGTGGCGTCAACATGGTCACCACCGTGGTCTGCATGCGTGCCCCGGGTATGACGATGTTCCGGATGCCGGTGTTCACCTGGAACATCCTGGTGACCTCGATCCTGGTGCTGATCGCCTTCCCGATCCTGACCGCCGCGCTGTTCGGCCTGGCCGCCGACCGCCACCTGGGCGCCCACATCTACGACCCCGCCAACGGCGGTGTCCTGTTGTGGCAGCACCTGTTCTGGTTCTTCGGCCACCCCGAGGTGTACATCATCGCGCTGCCGTTCTTCGGCATCGTGTCCGAGATCTTCCCGGTGTTCAGCCGCAAGCCGATCTTCGGTTACACAACGCTGATCTACGCCACCATCAGCATCGCGGCCCTGTCGGTCGCGGTGTGGGCGCACCACATGTACGCCACCGGCGCGGTCCTGCTGCCGTTCTTCTCCTTCATGACGTTCCTGATCGCCGTCCCGACCGGCATCAAGTTCTTCAACTGGATCGGAACGATGTGGAAGGGGCAGCTGACCTTCGAGACGCCGATGCTGTTCTCGGTCGGCTTCCTGATCACCTTCCTGCTGGGTGGCCTGTCCGGCGTGCTGCTGGCCAGCCCGCCGATCGACTTCCACGTCACCGACAGCTACTTCGTCATCGCGCACTTCCACTACGTGCTCTTCGGCACCATCGTGTTCGCCACCTACGCGGGCATCTACTTCTGGTTCCCGAAGATGACCGGACGTCTGCTCGACGAGCGCCTGGGCAAGCTGCACTTCTGGCTGACCTTCATCGGCTTCCACACCACGTTCCTGGTGCAGCACTGGGTCGGTGACGAGGGCATGCCGCGCCGCTACGCCGACTACCTGCCTACCGACGGCTTCACCACGCTCAACGTGATCTCCACGATCGGTGCCTTCATCCTGGGCATCTCGACGCTGCCGTTCGTGTGGAACGTGTTCAAGAGCTGGCGCTACGGCGAGCCGGTGATGGTCGACGACCCCTGGGGTTACGGCAACTCGCTGGAGTGGGCGACCTCCTGCCCGCCGCCGCGGCACAACTTCACCGAGCTGCCCCGGATCCGTTCGGAGCGCCCGGCGTTCGAGCTGCACTACCCGCACATGGTCGAGCGGATGCGCGCCGAAGCCCACGTGGGCCGCGCACATCACCCAGAGCTCGAGCCTGCGGACCGTTCCAGCTGACGGGTGGCAGCATCCGGGGGTGAGCACGTCGAGGATGTTCCGATGACCGGTGCTCCGCGAGAGCGCTCGTCGGTACTGATCACCGTCACCGGAGTCGATCAGCCCGGTGTCACATCGGCGCTGTTCGAGGTGCTCGCCCGCCATCAGGTGGACCTACGCAACGTCGAACAGGTCGTGGTCCGCGGCCGGCTCACCTTGGGTGTGCTGGTCGCGGCACCGGTCGAGACGGTCGACGGCGACGCGCTGCGCACCGATGTCGAGACGGCGATCAACCGGCTGGGCCTCGACGTCACGATCGAGCGCAGCGATGACATGCCCGTCATGCGTGAGCCGTCGACCCACACCATCGTGGTGCTGGGCCGGCCGATCACTGCCGAGTCGTTCAGCGTGGTGGCCCGCGCGGTCGCGGGTCTGGGCGTCAACATCGACACGATCCGTGGGGTTTCGGACTACCCGGTGACGGGACTGGAACTCCGCGTATCGGTGCCGGCGGGTGCCGCGTACAGCCAACTGCAGACGGCGTTGGCCCAGGTCGCGGTCGACGAAGGCGTCGACATCGCGCTGGAGGACTACAGCCTGGCCAGGCGGGCCAAGCGGCTTATCGTCTTCGACGTCGACTCCACCTTGATCCAGGGCGAGGTCATCGAGATGCTGGCCGCCCGGGCCGGGATGGAAGCCCAGGTCGCGGCGGTCACTGAGGCCGCGATGCGCGGCGAACTGGATTTCGCCGAATCTCTGCACCGCCGGGTGGCGACGCTGGCCGGACTGCCCGCCTCGGTGCTCGACGATGTCGCCGAACATGTCGAACTGACCCCAGGCGCCCGGACCACCATCCGGACCCTGCGGCGGCTCGGCTTCCACTGCGGCGTGGTGTCAGGCGGGTTCCGCCAGGTCATCGAGCCGCTGGCACACGAACTGATGCTGGACTACGTGGCCGCCAACGAGCTGGAGGTCGTCGACGGCAAGCTGACCGGGCGGGTCATCGGCCAGGTCATCGACCGGCCCGGAAAAGCCAAGGCGTTGCGCGACTTCGCCCAGCAGGTCGGTGTGCCCATGGAACAGACAGTGGCCGTCGGCGATGGTGCCAACGACATCGACATGCTGGCGGCCGCCGGTCTCGGTGTCGCGTTCAACGCCAAACCCGCGTTGCGCGAGGTGGCGGATGCATCGCTGAGCCATCCCTACCTGGACACCGTGCTGTTCATCCTCGGCGTCACCCGCGGTGAGATCGAGGCCGCCGACGCCCAGGACGGTGTGCTGCGGCGCGTCGAGATCCCCGAGGACTGACGGCGCTCCGGGTGAATACCGCACCGGTCCTGAAGTAGGGTGGGGGCATGGCGAACCTGAAACACACGGTCGTGGTTGGCGCGTTCGCCGTTGCGGCAGTTCTGGGGCAGCTCGCGGTCGCCGCCCCGGCCGAGGCCAAGCGATGCCCCTCGGGAACGGTGCAGACCAAGTTCGAGGGTGTGTGCGTGGCCGGTTCGTCCGGCGGTGGGATGGGTGCAGTGGCACCGCCGGTGATGGCGCCCAGCGCCGGGGGAACCAACATCACCAACCAGCCGGGACAGCTGCCGACGGTGAACGGGATTCCGTGCACCATCGAGCATTACAGCACCTGCTACGCAATGGCGCAGCAGCCGTAGAACTTTCGGCTAGACCACCAGCGTCTGCGGCTGCGCACTGAGCGTGCCGGTGATGCTGTGCCAGGCCCGTGCCAGTAGGTGCACCGCCTCTTCGAGTTCGGGTTCGGGCAGCGCATAGGGCAGCCGGATGAAGCGCTCGAGCGTGCCGTCCACGCCGAACCGCGGGCCAGCAGGCACATCCAGACCGAGCCGCATCGCGGCCGCGGACAACGCCGTGCTCATCGGCGCGGGCAGCCTCACCCACAACGACATCCCGCCGCGGCCGTGCCCGGGCTGCCAATCCGGAAGTTCGCGGGCCAGCAGCGCCACCAGGAACTCCCTACGCACGCGGATGATCTCGCGTCGCTCGGGCAGGACCTCCGCGCGCATCCCCAGCAACCGTGCCGCGGCGAGCTGTTCGAGGATCGGGGTGCCCAGATCCACCGACGGCCGGATCGCCGCGATGGTGGCCAGGGTGCCGCGTTCGGCGCGAATCCAGCCGACCCGCAGGCCACCCCAGAACGACTTGGACATCGAGCCGATGGTGAGCACCAGATCGTCGCGGGCCACCGAGGCGGCCAGCGGCTCCGGAGGAGCCTCATCGATCCACATGTCCGCGATCGACTCGTCGACGATGGTCCGGGTCCGCGTGTCGGAAATGATCTGCCCCAACCGCTTTCGCTCCGCGGGGGACATGGTGAACCCCGTGGGGTTGTGGCTGTCGGGAACCAGGTAGGCCAGGCTGGGGGCCAGCTGCCGCACGGCGGCGTGCACCGCGTCGAGCTCCCAGCCGTCGTCGGTCAGGGCGACCGGGACCGCCCGTGCCCCGGCCGTCGAGATCGCCGAGAGCGCACCGTGATACGTGGGTTGCTCGACGAGCACCCGATCACCGGGCTGGGTGTGGCTGGCCAGGATCAGACCGATGGCATGCTGGGCGCCGCTGGTCACCATGATCTGGCTGGGGTCGGTGGGCAACCCACGGGCGCAGTACCTTTCGGCGATGGCGGCGCGCAACGGGCCGACGCCCATCAACTCGTGCCCGGGCTCGCGCAGGTACGGCGCGATGTCGCGGCCGGCGTCGGCGAACGCCTCCAGCACGGCGGTACCGGGTGCGGACAGGGCCGCAGCAGCCAGGCTGACCGTCGGGGTGGTGGCCTCCGGCTCGATGTGAGTGGCCGCGGGAAGCGCCGTGGTGCTGCGGGCGCCGCGGCGGGCATGCAGATAACCGTCGTCGCGCAGCTGGGAGAACGCCGCGGTGACGGTGGTGCGGGACACCCGCAGCGATTCGGCCAGCGCCCGTTCGCTGGGCAGGCGCGATCCGACCGGCACCCGGCCGTCCACGATGAGCAACCGGATGGCGTCGGCCAGGCCCAGATAGGCGGGGCCACTTTGACTGGAGGTACGCCAGTTGCCAAGTTCGCGGGCCAAAAGGTCCACATCAAGAGCTCGGGCGGCCATATCTGTCGACATAATAAGGCCAGTATGCGCTAACTGGCTATTGAGCAGCAAGCCACATCGCCACGAATATGGACGCATGCCTCGGAACTGGATTTCTCGACTGGCGGAGAGTCTCCGCCGTCTGCATGACCCCGCCAACCTGCCCGGCGGTGCGTGCGATGTGGACGCCCGCCGCGTGCAGAGCGAGCTCGACGCGATCCGCGCCCGATTCCCCGATCACGCATGAGGACGGCGTTCACTCGCGGCGCGCTGCTCCTGATCGGCCTGTGCGGCTACGGCGTATCCATGGCGATGATGGTCCGCGCCGGGCTGGGGCTCGACCCGTGGGACGTCTTTCACCAGGGTCTGACCCGGCACACCCCGCTGAGTCTGGGCATGGCCTCGGCCGTCGTCGGCGTCGTGGTCCTGCTGGCCTGGATCCCGCTGCGCAACCGTCCCGGAATCGGGACCATCCTCAACGTCATCGTCCTCGCCGTGACGGTGGACGCGACGCTGGCCGTGCTGCCCGCGCCGTCGGCGCTGCCGGCGAGCATCGCGATGCTGCTCGGCGGCGTAGTGCTCAACGCGATCAGCACCGTGCTCTATATCGGTGCCGGCCTGGGCCCCGGGCCCCGTGACGGCCTGATGACCGGATTGGTGGCCCGCACCGGATTGTCAGTGCGGTTGGTGCGCACCGCGATCGAGGCGACCGTGCTGGCTGTGGGCTGGCTGCTGGGTGGCACCGTCGGCGTCGGCACCGTGGTCTATGCCTTCGGAATCGGCCCGCTCGTGCAGCTGTTCCTGCGGCTCACCCCGCGCTCGTTGTTGTTCCACGATTTCAGCGGCGGGCGTGCCCGAGCGGATCAGGATCCGGTCACTACGATGAGCGAGTGGCCGCAGGGGAACGCACCGACTCGACAATCAACGATGACGGAGACGGAACCGACCCCGACCTGTTGATCGACTTCGCCAGGGTGAGCCTGCGCCGAGGCGGCAACACCCTGGTCGGTCCCATCACCTGGACCGTGGAACTTGATGAGCGCTGGGTGGTGATCGGCCCGAACGGCGCAGGCAAGACCTCGCTGCTGCGGATCGCCGCCGCCACCGAACATCCCTCGTCGGGTACCGCCTATGTGCTCGGCGAACGGCTCGGCCGCACCGACATGTCCGAGCTGCGGGCCCGGGTCGGACTCAGCAGCTCGGCACTGTCGCAGCGGATCCCCGACAGCGAAGTGGTACGCGATCTGGTGGTGTCGGCCGGCTACGCCGTGCTGGGTCGCTGGCGCGAGGACTACGAGGACGTCGACTACGTCCAGGCCGTCGACATGCTGGAGAGCGTCGGTGCCGAACACCTCGCCGAGCGGACCTACGGAACCCTGTCCGAAGGTGAACGCAAGCGCGTCCTGATCGCCCGGTCGCTGATGACCGATCCCGAACTGCTGCTGCTCGACGAGCCCGCGGCGGGACTGGACCTGGGCGGGCGCGAGGAGCTGGTGGCGCGGTTGACCGATCTGGCGGCCGACCCCGATGCGCCGGCCATGGTGCTGGTCACCCATCATGTCGAGGAGATTCCGGTCGGATTCAGCCACGCGCTGATCCTGTCGGAGGGCAAGGCGGTTGCCTCGGGTCTGCTGACCGAGGTGTTGACTGCTGAGAACCTGTCCAAGGCGTTCGGTCAGTCGATCGCGCTGGACGTGATCGACGGGCGTTACTTCGCCCGGCGGACCAGGAGCCGTGCGGCTCACAGGAGGCGAGAATGAGCGCTACGACGGACCCACTGGTGCCGCGCCCGGCGGCGACGGTGATGCTGGTGCGGGACACACCGTCCGGCATCAAGGTGTTCATGATGCGCCGGCATGCGGCGATGGATTTCGTGGCCGGGGTGATGGTGTTCCCCGGCGGTGGCGTCGACGACCGCGACCGCAACGCCGACATCGCCTGGTTCGGTCCCGAACCGGACTGGTGGGCTCAGCGTCTCGGCGTGGACACCGGGCTGGCCGAGGCGCTCGTGTGCGCCGCGGCCCGCGAAACCTTCGAGGAGTCCGGGGTGTTGTTCGCCGGCCCGGCCAACGACCCAGATGGGATCGTCAGCGACGCATCGGTCTACGGCGAGGCGCGTGCCGCCCTGGCCAACCACACGCTGTCCTTCGCCGACTTCCTGCGCCACGAGAAACTCGTGCTGCGGGCCGACCTGCTGCGCCCATGGGACAACTGGATCACGCCCAAAGAGGAACGCACCCGCCGCTACGACACCTTCTTCTTCGTCGGTGCACTGCCAGAGGGGCAACGGGCCGACGGTGAGAACACCGAAACCGACCAGGCGTTCTGGAGCACCCCGCAGGCCGGTCTCGATGCCTTCGAGCAGGGCGAGTCGTTCTTGTTGCCGCCGACCTGGACCCAGCTGAACTCCCTCAACGGCCGATCGGTGTCCGACGTCCTGGCGACCGAACGCAAGATCGTCGCCACCGAGCCCAACCTGTCCCTCGGCGAGGGAAGCTGGCAGATCGAATTCTTCGACAGCGGCCGGTACAACGCGGCGAGGAACCAACGGGCACCTCTGGGCCGCGGCCCGGAGGCAGCGGAAGCCGCTCAATGAGCGAGTTCGTCCGCGCGATCACCGGGGCCGCACCGGAGCAGGACGGCGTCGGCACCCTGATGCTGTCACGGCCGCCGACCAACGCCCTGACCCGGCAGATGTACCGCGAGATCGTCGCGGCCGCCCATGAGCTGGGCGAGCGCACCGACATTTCGGTGGTGATCCTGTTCGGCGGACACGAGATCTTCTGCGCCGGCGACGACGTCCCCGAACTGCGCACGTTGAACGCGGCAGAGGCCGCCGCCGCCGACACGGCATTGCGCCAGTGCATCGACGCAGTGGCCGCCATCCCCAAGCCCACGGTGGCCGCGATCACCGGGTATGCCCTGGGCAGCGGGCTGACCCTGGCGATGGCCGCCGATTGGCGGGTCAGCGGCGACAACGTCAAGTTCGGGGCCACCGAGATCCTGGCCGGGCTGGCACCGCGAGCCGGTGGCGGCGCGCAGCTGGCCGAGGTCATCGGGGCCAGCAAGGCCAAGGAACTGGTGTACAGCGGCCGGTTCGTCGGCGCCGAGGAGGCGCTCGCACTCGGCCTGATCGACCAGATGGTGGCACCCGACCACGTGTACGACGAGGCACTGGCCTGGGCACGGCGATTCGTCGATCATCCGGTGGACGTACTGGCCGCAGCGAAAGCCGCCGTCGACGGAGTGACGGACCGGCCCTGACATCCACCCCACCCGGGCCGTTAGGCTGCCCTTCATGACTGACATCAAGGATTCCGGCGCCGACGTTGACGCGGCGGTCGATGTAGCTGGCATGCCGACTCCTAACCCGCACGCCACGGCCGAACAGGTCGAGGCCGCGATGCACGACAGCAAGCTCGCGCAGGTGCTCTACCACGACTGGGAAGCCGAGACCTACGACGAGAAGTGGTCGATCTCCTACGACCAGCGCTGTATCGACTACGCCCGTGGCCGGTTCGACGGGATCGTCCCGGAGTCCGAGCAGCGTGAGCTGCCCTACGACCGCGCCCTCGAGCTGGGCTGCGGCACCGGCTTCTTCCTCCTCAACCTGATCCAGTCCGGTGTCGCGCGCCGCGGTTCGGTGACCGACCTGTCGCCGGGCATGGTGAAGGTGGCCACCCGCAACGGTCAGTCACTCGGCCTGGACATCGACGGACGGGTCGCCGACGCCGAGGGCATCCCGTACGAGGACAACACCTTCGACCTGGTGGTAGGGCACGCCGTGCTGCACCACATCCCCGACGTCGAACTCTCGCTGCGCGAGGTGGTCCGCGTGCTCAAGCCCGGCGGCCGTTTCGTATTCGCCGGCGAACCCACCACGGTCGGCAACAAGTACGCCCGTGAGCTGTCCACCCTGACCTGGCACGCCACCACCAACCTGACCAAGCTGCCCTGGCTGAGCGGCTGGCGTCGGCCCCAGGCCGAACTCGACGAGTCTTCCCGCGCCGCGGCGCTGGAAGCCGTCGTCGACCTGCACACCTTCGACCCGGCCGATCTGGAGCGGATGGCCTCCAACGCCGGTGCGGTCGAAGTGCGCACGGCCAGTGAGGAATTCACCGCCGCGATGCTCGGCTGGCCGGTGCGCACCTTCGAGGCCGCCGTCCCGCCCGGGCGGCTGGGCTGGGGCTGGGCCAAGTTCGCCTTCAGCAGCTGGACCACGCTGAGCTGGGTCGACTCCAACGTGTGGCGCCGCGTGGTGCCCAAGGGCTGGTTCTACAACGTGATGGTCACGGGGGTCAAGCCCTCCTGAGCGGTGGAGTAGCGTTCGACCTCTCACACGTCGCTTATCTGCGGTCGGAGGCGGGGGAGCAGGCCCTGGGTGAGGTGGCCGAGCGCCGCCTCACCGGAGCCGGTCTGGTCAGTGACATCGCTGCCGTCCGAACACAATTCGGTGACCGCGCCGGAATTCTGGTGGAGACCGTACAGCTCAGGCGCCGGGCCGCGGCCAAATTCGACGACCCGGGGCGGTGGCTGTTCACCGACGAGGCGCTGCAACAGGCCACGGCCGCACCCGTGGCTGCCCACCGGGCCCGCCGGCTGGCCGGTGCCCGCGTGCACGACGCCACCTGCTCGATCGGCGGTGAGCTTGTGGCACTGCGTGATTGCGCAACGCAGCTGCTCGGAAGCGATCTCGATCCGGTGCGTTTGGCGATGGCCGCGCACAACGCCGAAGGCGTCGACCTCTGCCGGGCCGACGCGCTGGCGCCCGTCACTCGCGACACGGTGGTGATCATCGACCCCGCCCGCCGGTCCGGCGGACGGCGCCGCTTCGACCCGCGCGCGTACACCCCGGCGCTCGACGCGGTCCTGGACGTCTACCGTGACCGCGACCTCGTGGTGAAGTGCGCCCCGGGAATCGATTTCGACGAACTCGCCAAGATGGGGTTCGCCGGGGAGATCGAGGTGACCTCGGTCGGCGGCAGCGTACGCGAAGCCTGCCTGTGGTCACCGGGTCTGAGCCAACACGGCGTGCATCGGCGCGCCAGCCTGCTCGAGACCGGGGAAGAGATCAGCGACGCCGAACCCGACGACTGCCCTGTCGCGCCGGCCGGGCGCTGGATCGTGGACCCTGACGGTGCGGTGGTGCGTGCCGGCCTGGTGCGCCACTATGCGGCGCGGCACGGGCTGTGGCAGCTCGACCCCGACATCGCCTACCTGTCCGGCGACGAGTTGCCCGTCGGGGTGCGCGGATTCGAGGTCCTCGAACAGCTGCATTTCCAGGAGCGGCGACTGCGCGCGGCGCTGGCAGCCCGATCCGTGGGCGCCCTGGAGATCCTGGTTCGGGGTCTGGACGTGGATCCCGATGCGCTGCGGTCCCGGATGCGGCTGCGCGGCACCGAACACCTGTCGGTGGTGATCACGCGGCTCGGTTCCGGGGCGGCCGCCCGGGCGACGGCATTCATTTGTCGCCCGTCGCGATAGCGGCAACGTACCCTGAACGAAACACGCCGGTGCATCCACCGGTGTGAGTTGATCGCCTGCGAGGACGACTGACGATGCGAATTCCCCCTGTGACAGCGCTGCTGGCAGCCGGTGCGCTGCTCGGCTGGCTCGGCATGCCCGTGGCAGCTGCGCAGTCGGCCTGCGCCGACCTCGGCGGCACCGTCGACGGCGACCAGATCTGTCAGGTGCACACAGCCAACGCCACCTACACGCTGGATTACACGTTCCCGGTCGGCTACCCCGATCAACCGGCCGTCGCGGCCTACCTGACCCAGACCCGCGACGGATTCGTCAACGTCTCGGACATGCCCGGTTCACGCGATCAGCCGTACGTCCTCGACGCCAAGGGCACCGCCTACAGTTCCGGGACGCCGGCGCACACCCAGAGCCTGGTGTTCGAGGTGTATCAGAACGTCGGTGGCGCCCACCCCCAGACCTGGTACAAGACGTTCAACTACAACGTGGCCACCCGGGCGCCGATCACCTTCGACACCCTTTTCAAGCCGGGCTCCAGACCGTTGGACGTGATCTTCCCGATCGTTCAGCGTGAACTGCAGAAGCAGTCCGGTGTGGAACAGGCCATCCCTCCGACCGTCGGCCTGGACCCCGTGCACTACCAGAACTTCGCGATCACCGACGACTCGGTCATCTTCTTCTTCGGGCAGGGCGAGTTGCTGCCCGAGGCCGCCGGGGCCAGCCAGGCCAGCGTGCCGCGGTCCGCCGTGGCGGCACTGCTGGCCTGACCTCGCGATCAGGCCGGGGCGAAGCCGTACACCTGGCCGTCGCTTGTCGCGGTGACGATCCGGTGATCGTGCCCGATCGACACCCCGACGGGCCAGCCGGTGGCCTCCGGCACGGGATATGCGTTGAGCGTGTGTCCATCGGCGGTGTCGAACACCAACAGGGTCTGACCGTGCCCACCTTCGCGGGCAACGGTGTAACCGACCCCGCCCGCCCGGCTCGACGTGGTCAACGGGACGACATCGTCACGGGTCCAGGCCACCTCGCCATGGTCCCCGGCATCGCGCACCGCGGTCAGTTTGGCCTCGGGGCCGCCGCCGGCCACGATCAGGCCGTCCGGTGACACCGATGGTGGCGTCTGGGCCAGATAGTTCAGTGGCACCGACCATTTCGGCGTGCCGTCGGCGGAGTTGAGCGCCCACAGTTTCTGGTCACGGCCGTTGACGTACACCGTCGAACCGTCGGCGGACAGCACCGGGCTGCCCAGCGGCCCGCGCCCGACGGCGGTGCTGGTCCACTCCTGCGTCAACAACGTCTTCTCGCCACGGTGGTAACGCAAGCCGACCAGCACCGGCGCCTCGGCCCCGGGCTGCCACACGCTGAGCACCACGCGACCGGCCTCATGAGAGAAAGCGGGCGCCGCCGCCACCGGGCACCGCGACCGGGCCGGCTGGCAATCGCCCAGACCCCGCTGGGAATCGGTCGGGTCCACGCCGGAGACCAGATCCAGCGGTGTTCCCACCACAGTGCCCCGGTGCCCGTCGAACACCAGCACCTGACCCAGATGGGTCACCACCAGTAGTTGGCCGTCATCGAGAAGCCTGGGTGTGGTCGGCATGCCGATCACCGGCTGGCGCCAGCGGATCCACTGCGTCGGGGGGAAGGACAGGATGGTTCCGGGCTGTCCGACGTAGACGTTGTCGAACCCGTCGAACAGGGGACTGGACCAGCCACCGCCCAGGACCAATCGGGTGCACCAGCGCTGACGGGCGTTGTTGTCGGCCTCCCACACCATCAACGAGCAACCCCCGGCGGTCTGCGCGTTGACCGCCAGGCGATTGTTCGCGCTCAGGGCCACCTGGGCGCCCACCTCACCCTTGACCGAACGGCTCCACTCGAGGCGCAGCGCCTCGGGACCAGGGGATCGGGTGTAGCTGCTGTTGGCGGCGTCTCCGTACTGCGCCGACCAGCCTTGCGCGGCATGTGCGTCCACCCACGAATCGGTGTTCTCGCAACCGGCGAGCAGGCCTGTGAACAGCACCGCGACCGCCAGTGCAAGGTATCGCCGGAACACGATGTCCTTTCGTCGCCGAACACGCGGGGCGCTCGTATTTGTGACCCACGTGAGGGTAACCGTTCTGTCCGGAGGCCCGGAGCGCAGTGACCCGGGACGCGTGCGGCAGTACAGGAGCGGAGCGACCCGGATGCCCGTCTGACGTCCTCGCGTAGGCTGTCCGGCCATGACGACGATGTGGGGCGCCCCGATTCACAAGCGCTGGCGTGGCTCCCGGCTGCGTGACCCGCGCCAGGCCGACTTCCTGACGAAGGCGTCGCTGAAATGGGTGCTCGACAACAAGGCCTACACGCCGTGGTACCTGGTGCGGTACTGGCGGCTGCTGAAGTTCAAGCTGGCCAACCCGCACATCATCACCCGCGGCATGGTGTTCCTCGGCAAGGGTGTGGAAATCCAGTGCACCCCTGAGCTGGCGCAGATGGAGATCGGCCGCTGGGTGCACATCGGCGACAAGAACACCATCCGCTGCCACGAGGGCTCGCTGCGCATCGGGGACAAGGTGGTGCTTGGCCGCGACAACGTGATCAACACCTACCTGGACATCGAGCTCGGCGACTCCGCGCTGATGGCGGACTGGTGCTACGTCTGCGACTTCGACCACAAGATGGACAACATCGACATGCCCATCAAGGACCAGGGCATCATCAAGGGCCCGGTGCGGATCGGCCCGGACACCTGGATCGCCGCCAAGGTCACCATCCTGCGCAACACCTCGATCGGCCGCGGCTGCGTGCTGGGTGCCCATGCCGTGGTCAAGGGTGAGATCCCCGATTACTCGATCGCCGTCGGGGCGCCGGCCAAGGTGGTCAAGAACCGCAAGCTGGACTGGGAGACGTCGGCCGCCGAGCGCGCCGAACTTGCTGCGGCACTGGCCGACATAGAGCGCAAGAAGGCTGCCAACAGCAACTGAGCGGACCGTTCAAGCCCTGTCGCACACCCCGGAGTCGCGGATCGTGTTCCCGTAGACATTGGCGGTGGCGATGTTGGCGTTGATGACGCCGGCCGGCTGCTGCTTGGCGATCTTGTCGCTGATCTGGGTGAACTGGTACCACAGGTGATAGATCGAGTCGCCGTTGTACAGCGGTGAATACTGGCTCTGGTCCGGGTAATTGGTGATGTACAAGATGTGGGCGCGGGGATCCAGGAACGCCGCGGACTGATCGACGTTGGCTTTCACGGCATCGCCGGCGGCCTGCACACCGGGCGCGGTCCAATAGTCGTGCTGCTCGCCCAGGAAACGCTGGAAGCCCACGATCTGACCCATCAACGTGCCGTACTGCGCGTTGAACCACTGGCAGGACTCGCGTTGCGCGTCGATCTGCTCGGGGGTGACGCGGACCTGCCACAGGTTGTAGGGGAACACTGTGTAGTTCGGCGTCCAGTCCGACGGGTGGGGCACGAACGCGGGCAACGTGGGCGCTGGTTCGGCGGTTGCCGGGGCGGCCAGGCCGAGTGCGAGCGTTGCGCCGGCGAATGCGGTGCAGGCCGTACGTATACCGAGTCTCCAGGTCCGGGTCACGCCTCGATTGTGCTTGGCGGCCATCGCCAGCGGGCCCGGATCGGCGATTCTCGAACGCGCGCGTCAACCGGTCCAGTCGATGCCGAATCGATCGTTGAGGGCGGCCCGCCCCGAACTGGTGACGGTGAGGGCACGGTGACGCGGGGTACGGCGCAGCCATTCCGCGGCCAGGAAGTGGTCGAGAATCGCCCGGCCCAATCCGCCGGCGACATGGTGGCGCTGCTCGGTCCAGTCGACACAGTAGCGGACCAGAGGCCTTGGGCCGGTGGGTAATTCGATACCCATCTGACGCAGCAGGCGCTGACCGTCCGCGGTGAGCTGATAGGGCACATCGTGGCCAGGGCTGCTCAGCCGGTCGGTGCCGCCGGGGTGAAACCACCCGTCGCCGCCGGTGAGTACGCCGCGATCGAGCAGGCTGCCCATGAGCTGCACACCGAGCCGGCCGGCGATGTGGTCATAACAGGTCCGGGCCGAGCGCAGCCGCGCCGCGCGGGTGCCCTCCCGCAAGGAGGTGACGGGCCGGGCCGGCGCCAGCCGACCGAGTTGCTCGATGAGCGCACCGACCTCCGGCCCGGCCAGCCGGTAGTAGCGGTGACGGCCCTGCGTGCGGACCGTGAGCAGACCGGCCTCCGTCAGCTTGGCGAGATGACTGCTGGCCGTAGGGCGGCTCACGCCTGCCTCATCGGCCAGCACACTGGCCGGCAGGGCGCGGCCGTCGTCGAGCGCCAGCAGCACCTTGCAGCGGGCCGGATCGGCCAGCAGCGCGGCCACCGCGGAGATGTCCAACTCGGTTGCCCCAGCCAGTTCCCGGGCTTCACGCATGGCATGACTCCTTCCTGAGGGTCCGGTCAGCTTGGGCTGCCGCAGCGGGCGTCCGGGTGCGTCGGGTCAGCCGTAGCGCCAGTACCGCGCCGAACAACTGACATCCGGCACCAACCAGCAGTGCGGTCCGTACCCCTGCCGCACCGCCCACGACCGTCATGGCACTACCCAACACCGCGACCCCGACAGTGATACCCAGCAGCCTCGCCAGATTCACCACGCCCGCGGCCAGGCCCGTCCGCCCCAGCGGGATCGCGGCCATCGCCAGCGTCACCGCCGGGCCGGTGTTGAGGGCCAGCCCCGCCCCCGCGAGCACCAAGGACAACTCCAGCCACCCGATGGCGCCCAATGGTCCGGCTGTGGCGTAGAGCAGAGATCCCGCCGCCATCAGGGTCAGGCCGGCGGCCATCGGCGGGCGTGGCCCGGTCCGGCGGGCCAGCCGATTGGCGACCGGGATCAGCAGCAGGTAGACGACCGCCATCGGCAGGAACCACACGGCTGTGGCCAGTGCGCCGGCGCCCCGGAGCTGTTGAAAGGCAAAGCTGTTCACCAGAAGCAGGCCGTAGATGCCGAACGTCATCGCGAATGTGGCCAGCAGGGCGCCGATCAGGTGGCGGCTGCCGAACACGTCCAGCGGCAGCATCGGATGCGGGCTGCGGCGCTGGGCAGCCAGGAATGCGGCGCACGCGGCCAGGGCCGTCGCGCCGATTGCCACCGTCTGCTGCCAATGCCAGTCGTGCCCCTCGACCAGCAGCAGTGTCGTGGTGCCCAGGGCCAGGACGGCCAGGCACTGACCGCCCAGGTCGAGGCGTGCGGCGTGCGGATCGCGCGAATCGGGCAGGTACGAGACGCTCATGACCAGCGCGAGCAGGCCGATCGGCACGTTGACCCAGAAGATCCAACGCCAGCCGCTGGTGTCGGCCAGGACGCCGCCCAGCAGGGGTCCCAGCGCGGTGCTGCTCGCCGCGGCCATCGCCCACGCCGCAGTGGCCCGGGCCCGCCCGCGCGGATCCGGATAGACCGCTGCGGCGATGGCCAGGCCCTGCGGCAGCATCATCGCCGCGCCGAGCCCCTGGACCGCCCGGGCCACCAGTAACAACGTCAACGACGGGCTCAGCGCGCAGGCGATCGAGGCCGCGACGAAGATGGCCAGGCCGATCCGCAGCATGCGGCGCCGGCTGAACCGGTCACCCAACGATCCCGCGGTGAGCAGGAACGCCGCGAACGTGACGTTGTAGGCGTCGATGGTCCACTGCGCACCGGTCACCCCGCCGCCCAGGTCGGCGCCGATCGCCGGGAGCGCCAGGTTGACGGCGTTCGCGTCGACCAGGCCGATGAACAGCCCGAGATAAGCGGCGATCAGCGTGACGACGGGGGATCGTTGTGGAGCCATACCCGCACGCTAAGTGCGGATTGATTCGACGCCGGTCGAATCAGCGGTCGGGCAGTGCGTGCTCGACGATCGGGCGGCGGGGATGCGGTTCCCGCTCGGCCCGTTTGGCAGCCAGATAGACCTGACTGGTCTCGGCGGCCACAGTGTGCCAGTCGAAGTCGGCGCTGAGCCGCTCGCGGGCGGCGATCGCCCGGCGCTGCGCGGCCTCGGGATCGTCGAGCACGGCGCGTACCGCCGCCGCCAGCCCCGCCACATCCCTTGGCGCGAAGGACATTCCGGTCTGGCCATCGATCACGGCTTCACCAAGGCCGCCCACGTTCGAGGTCACCAGCGGCGTTCCGGTGGCCGCGGCCTCCAGCGCCACGATGCCGAACGGCTCGTAATGGCTGGGCAGCACCGCCGCGTCGGCGGACTGCAGGGCCTGCAGCAGCTCCTCGTGACCGAGCCGCCCGACGAACCGGGTTGCCTTGAGCACCTTGTGCTTGCGAGCCTGCTCGACGAGCCACTGCTGCTGGGTGCCGTCACCGGCGATGGTCAGCGTGGTGCCGGGGTGCGCTCGCCGGATACGGGGCAGGGCCGCGATCGCGTCGTGCACGCCCTTCTCGTACTCCAGGCGACCGAGGTAGAGCAACTCGGGTGGGCCCTGGCGCGGGCGTCGCGGCGCGAACGGCCAGAGGTCGGCGTCGATGCCGTTGCGGATCACCCTGATCTCGGACAGTTCCGGTCCGAACAGCTGGGTGATCTCGTCGCTCATCGAGGCCGAACACGTGATGAGCGAATCGGATTCGCGCACCAGCCAGGATTCCACGGCATGCACCTGCCGGCTGATCGAGCCGGAAACCCATCCGGAATGCCGGCCCGCCTCGGTGGCATGGATGGTGGAAACCAGTGGTACATCGAAGTATTCGGCCAGCGCGATGGCCGGGTGGGCCACCAGCCAGTCGTGGGCGTGAACCAGGTCGGGGACCCAGCGGTCACCCGAATTGTCTTTGACGGCAAGGCCGGTGCGCACCATGGCATGACCCATGGCCAGCGTCCAGGCCATCATGTCGGTGCCGAACACGAACTCGTGTGGATCCTGCGCGGCGGCCACCACCCGCACGCCCTCGCTGACCTCGTCGGTCGACGGGTGGGTGCTCGGATCGGTGTCGGTGGGCCTGCGGCTGAGCACCACGATCTCGTGGCCCGCTTCGGCCAGCGCGGTGGCCAGGTGGTGCACGTGCCGGCCCAGACCGCCGACGACGACGGGCGGGTACTCCCATGACACCATCAGGATCTTCATGACTGCGTGCCTTCATGCCGGTGCGACTGTGCGGACAATGCTGTGGATCGGCGGCGTGTCGGGCGGCAGACGCGCACGCTCGCGCTGGGGGTCATTTTGGCAGACGCCGGGCGTCGAGGGCGCCGAACAGTCCGTCGGCCTTGTTCCAGCCGTCGGCGAGCCGCTCGGCATGGTCGCGACGGCCCGAGGCCAGCGCGTCGGAGATCTCGCGCGTGGCGTGGGCGTGCAGATGGGCCCGGTAGCGCGCATAGTCGGCGGCCGAATCCTTGCTCACCATGAACGGCCAGTCGCTGGACACGGTCAACAGTGTCTCTCGCAGGATCTGATCGGCCACCCGGTCACGGGCGGTCGGTGCGCCGACCGCGGCATGCTGGGTGAGCGCCTTGTCCACGGTGCTCAGCGCGCCGTCGACCACCTCGCTGTTGAGCTGCACCAGATCGGCCACCTTCTCGCCGTTCCAGACCTGCCAGTTCTTGCCCGAACCCCATGAGCTGGGCGGCAATTCGACCGGAGAACCGATGAATCCGCCGGCCTTGGCATCGGCGAGGGTGCCCACCCGCACACCGGCCGCGGGCAGGGCCCGCAGCACCCGGCCCAGCCACTCCGGCCCCTCGTACCACCAGTGCCCGAACAGCTCGGTGTCGAATGCGGCCACCACGTGTGCCGGACGGCCGATCCGCTCGCTCTCGCTGATCAGCCGGCGGCGCACCACCTCGACGAAGTCGGCGACATGCTCGTCGATCGCGCGGTCGGCGCGCTGCGGGTCGTAGGGTGCCTTCTCCTCGGACGGGACGTTGCGACCGGTGACCCGGGACGGCTTGAGGCCGGTGGTGTGGTCGTAGGTGTGGAAATCCCGGTAGGAGGCGTGGCCGGGGTAGCCGGACTTCGGCGACCACACCCGGTAGCTGACCTGCAGGTCGCGCCCGAAAGCCACCACGTCGGTCTCGCCGACCGGCCGGCCGAGCGCGGTGTCACCGTGCAGCGACGGTCCGTCGACCATGAAGTGCCCGACACCGGCGGCGGCATATCCGGTCTCCATGCCGGGCGCGTACGCGCATTCGGGTGCCCAGATGCCGACCGGGGTTTGAGCGAACCGCTGCTGGGCGTCAGCCAGGCCTTCGCGCAGCGCGAACTCGCGCAGCCGCGGGTTGAGCAGCGGCTGGAACGGGTGTGACAGCGGGCCGCCGAGCAGCTCGATGGTCTCGGCGTCGATCAGCTGGCGCAGCAGCCCGCTGGCGCCGTGCCGCCAATGGGTGGTGAATTCCTCGATGGCCGCGCCCGCCTCGGCGTACTCACGAATGCCGAACTGCCGCAAGCCTTCCGGCTCGCGCAATGTGGTGGCCTCCTGGGCGCGCAGCTGCCAGTTGGCCAGCCAGTGATGCATGCCCGTCAGGCAGTAGGGGTCATCGAGCTGTGCGGTGACCACCGGCGTCATGCCGAGGGTGATCAGATGGCTGCGGTCCTCGGCGGCCAGCCCGCGCAATACCCGCATCAACGGCAGGTACGCCGCCGCCCAGGACTGGTAGAGCCACTCCTCGCCGACCGGCCAGCGGCCGTGATGAGCCAGCCAGGGCAGATGGGTATGCAGGACGAGCGTGAACAAACCCGGAGCCGGATTGCCGGCGACATGGCGCCGAGGTACCGGGTCGGGGTCGGCCTCCCGAGTGGAATGCGTCACGGCCGCACCGCGATCGCCACCAGATCGAGGCTGTCGTCGATGTTGCGCTCGTCGGCGGAGGTCAGGTCGAAGTCGTCGATGCTCACCGCCGCCACGTCTGCGAGCAGTTCCTCGGGCCACGGTGCGTCGGCCACGGCGCGCTGCACCTGCGCCTCGATGATCGAGCCGCCGTGCCGGGCGTCCAGTTTCGCCAGCCCGGCGCCGTGGAAGACGCCGAGCATCGACTCGACGTTGAATCCGGCGTCGTGCAGCAGTTCGGTCAGCTCCGCGGCATTGAGTTCACGGGTGTGGAACGGGTTGAGCGGGGTGTCCCGACCGGGGGAGAAGGTGATCCGGTTGGGGGTGGAGACCAGGAACACGCCGCCGGGCCGCAGCACCCGGAAGCACTCGGAGACGAATTGGCCTTGATCCCACAGGTGTTCGATGACCTGGAAGTTCACCACGACGTCGACCGACTGGTCGGCCAGCGGCAGCTCGGCGAGGTTTCCGTGCTGGATCTGCACCCTGGGGTAGCGGGCCCGCACGTGGGCCACCGTGGCCTCGTCGTAGTCCAGCGCGACGACTCGGCGCGCCACGTCGGCGATCAGGTCGGCACCGTAGCCCTCACCGCAGCCGGCCTCCAGGACCTCGCGATCGACGCACCGGCCGGCCAGCCGCTGATACACCACCTCATGCCGGCGAAACCAGTAGTTCTCCTCCGCCAGGCCGGGGATGGTCCGCTCGCCGGTCAGGGGTAGGGCGTGATCCGGGTCGCCAACGAATGCGCTCATTGGAAGGCAGGCTAACCCAGCCTTACCCAGGTTGAAGGGGTCGGTGGCGATTCAACCTACGGTTCGGATACCTCAGGGGTGTGGTAGGGGAGGCCGGAATACAAACTCCGACCAGCTATGGTGTTCCTGCGAACCATCAAAAGTTACCGACCGGTAACATGATGCTAGTTGCCTAGAACGTGATATGAGCCCGGGCCACCGGTCTCATCGAGGAGGACGAACCAGAGTCATGACGAACATCGTGGTCCTGATCAAACAGGTCCCAGACACTTGGTCGGAGCGCAAGCTGTCCGACGGCGATTTCACCCTCGACCGCGAGGCTGCCGACGCCGTGCTCGACGAGATCAACGAGCGCGCCGTGGAAGAGGCGCTGTTGATCAAGGAGCGTGAGGGCGGCGACAGCACTGTCACCGTGCTGACCGCCGGTCCGGAGCGCGCCACCGAGGCGATCCGCAAGGCGCTGTCCATGGGTGCCGACAAGGCTGTGCACCTCAAGGACGACGGCCTGCACGGCTCCGACGTGATCCAGACGGGCTGGGCGCTGGCCCGCGCGCTGGGCACCATCGAGGGCACCGAGCTGGTCATCGCCGGCAACGAGGCCACCGACGGTGTCGGCGGCGCGGTCCCGGCCGTGATCGCCGAGTACCTGGGCCTGCCGCAGCTCACCCACGTGCGCAAGCTGAGCGTCGAGGGCGGCAAGGTCACCGCTGAGCGTGAGACCGACGAGGGCGTTTTCAGCCTCGAGGCCTCGCTGCCGGCCGTGGTCAGCGTCAACGAGAAGATCAACGAGCCCCGCTTCCCCTCCTTCAAGGGCATCATGGCCGCCAAGAAGAAGGAAGTCACCGTGCTCACCCTCGCCGAGATCGGCGTGGAAGCCGATGAGGTCGGCGTTGCCAATGCCGGTTCCAAGGTGCTGTCTTCGACCCCGAAGCCGCCGAAGACCGCCGGTGAGAAGGTGACCGACGAAGGTGACGGCGGCACGAAGATCGCCGAGTACCTGGTCGCGCAAAAGCTCATCTAGCCCACCCACTTCCGAAAGACATAACGAGAACTCATGGCTGAAGTACTTGTGCTCGTTGAGCACTCCGAAGGCGCATTGAAGAAGGTCAGCGCCGAGCTCATCACCGCCGCCCGCGTGCTGGGTGAGCCTGCCGCTGTCGTGGTGGGCAAGCCGGGCACCGCGGCCCCGCTGGTCGACGGCCTGAAGGCCGCCGGTGCGGCCAAGATCTACGTCGCCGAGTCCGACGACGCGGAGAACTACCTGGTCACCCCCGTCGTCGACGTGCTGGCCGGGCTGGCCGAGTCGGCCGCCCCCGCCGGCGTGATCCTCGCCGCCACCGCTGACGGCAAGGAAATCGCCGCTCGCCTGGCCGCGCGCATCGGCTCGGGTCTGCTGGTCGACGTGGTCGACGTCAAGGAGGGTGCGGTGGGTGTCCACAGCATCTTCGGTGGCGCCTTCACCGTCGAGGCCCAGGTCACCAGCGACACCCCGGTCATCACCGTGCGTCCGGGCTCGATCGAGGCCGCCCCGGCCGACGGTGCCGGCGAGGTCGTCAACGTCGAGGTCCCGGCCCAGGCCGAGAACGCGACCAAGATCACCAAGCGCGAGCCCGCCGTTGCCGGTGACCGCCCCGAGCTCACCGAGGCCAGCGTCGTGGTCGCCGGTGGCCGTGGCGTCGGCAGCGCCGAGAGCTTCTCGGTCGTCGAAGAGCTGGCCGACTCGCTGGGCGGCGCCGTCGGCGCCTCCCGCGCCGCGGTCGACTCGGGTTACTACCCGGGCCAGTTCCAGGTCGGCCAGACCGGCAAGACGGTGTCGCCGCAGCTGTACATCGCCCTGGGCATCTCCGGCGCGATCCAGCACCGTGCCGGCATGCAGACCTCCAAGACGATCATCGCGGTGAACAAGGACGAGGAAGCGCCGATCTTCGAGATCGCCGACCTCGGCATCGTCGGTGACCTGTTCAAGGTCAGCCCGCAGCTGACCGAGGCGGTCAAGGCCCGCAAGGGATAGATCCCCAACGCGTCAACGCAGAACCCCGGTGCACCCTGTGGTGCCCGGGGTTCTGTGCTGTGTGGGGGCGGTCTGGCGCGAATCGCGCACACACCGCGCGCCGGGTGTCACGCTGGAGTCAAGCGCGAGCCCGAGAGTCACTTTGGCGTGCCGACTACGGATTTTCCAGGGTTTGAATCTCGGCCCGCGGTGCCAGTGTTGGTCCTGTCAGCACGCCAGAGAAGGGATTCGCACGATGAAAATCACAGTCATAGGGGCCAGCGGCCAGATCGGCTCGCGGGTGGTGCGGTTGCTCACCGAGGCCGGCCACGACGTGGTGGCCGCCTCCCTGTCATCGGGTGCCAACGTCCTCACCGGTGAGGGTCTGGTGGAGGCGCTCAGCGGCGCCGACGCACTCGTCGACGTGGTCAACTCGCCTTCGTTCGACGACGGCCCGGTGATGGACTTCTTCACCGCGTCCTCGCGCAATCTGGTGGCCGCGGCGAAGGAGACCGGTGTCGGACACTACGTCGCGCTGTCGATCGTGGGGACCGACGGCCTGCCCGACAGCGGCTACATGCGGGCCAAGGTGGCCCAGGAGAACAACATCACCGAATCCGGACTGCCGTACTCGATCGTGCGGGCCACACAGTTCCAGGAGTTCGCCGAAGCCATCACCGGGTCGCTCGTGGTGGGCGACGAGGTGCGGGTTCCCGATGCGCGGATCCAGCTGATCTCCGTCGACGACGTCGCCGATGAGGTGGCCAAGGTGGCGCAGGGCGCTCCACTCGACGGGATCGTCAACATCGGTGGGCCCGACAAGATCTCGTTCGCCGACATGGCGCGCGCGGTACTGGCCGCGCAGGGCGACGACAAGCCCGTCGTGGTCGATCCGCAGGCGACGTACTTCGGCACCGCCGTAGACGACGACAGCTTGGTCACCGGTGACGACGGGATTCTGGGTGAAACCCGTTGGGCCGCATGGGCCGGGGCGCACTGACATGCCGGTCACAGCGGAGCAGGAAAAAGCCCTCCACGACGCGATGACCGTGATCGCCAGCGTGACACCGCCGTTCATCCCGCCGAACGCCGAGGTGATGACGACGATCATCGAGTGGCCCGCCGGATCACCCGGGGCGCCGCCACACCGCCATCCCGCCGGACCTGCCTTCGGCTACGTGCTCGAGGGCGAGATGCTGTTCGAGCTGGAGGGTGAGCCGCCGCGGGTGGTCAAGGCGGGGGAGGCCTTCTGGGAACCCGGCGGCGACGTCATCCACTACTCGGATGCCAACAATCGCGACGACGTTCCGCTGAAGTTTCTCGTCAACATGTTGTGCGTGCCCGGTCAGCCGATGCTCGTCATCGTCGAGGACGAGGAACTCGAAGCCCGCAAGGACCGGCGAGTGCGCTGATGGCCGAGTTCTCCGACGTGGTCCGGTCGCGTCGGTCGTCGCGGATGTTCTTGCCGGACAAGCATGTTCCGCGGGAGCTTCTGGACGAGGCGCTCGCGCTGGCAGTGCGGGCGCCGTCGAACTCCAACACGCAGCCCTGGCACGTCTTCTTCGCCACCGGTGAGCGGCGCGTCCGACTGGTGGACGCGCTGCTCGCCGCGGTCGAGGCGGCACCTCCGGCGATAGGTTCGGCGGGCCTGCCGCCGCGGTTCGCCCACCTTCGCAGGGAGAGCGGTGCCCTGGTCTACGGGGCGATGGGAATCGCCCGCGATGACGCCCAGGGGCGCTGGGCGGCCCAGAAGCGCACGCCGTTCTCCTGTGCCTTCCGTGGCCGGAGTGGTCTGCATGCATCGAGATTTCACGAATGTCGATGCGATGGGGGTCGGCATGTTCCTGCAGACCCTGCTGCTCGCGTTGAACGAACGGGGTCTCGGCAGTTGCGTGCAGGTGTCGATCTCGTTCTATCCCGATGTGCTGCGTGAACAACTCGGCATCCCTGACGATCTGACGATCCTGAGCGGGGTGTCGATCGGCTACGCCGACCCCGAGTTCCCCGCCAACAACCTGGATACACCGCGCAATCCGATCGGTGAGAACGTGGTGTTTCTCGACGCCTAGGGCGCCGCCCAAAAAGTCACCTGGCGCTCACAGACATGTCACACGGGCGATGCCGTATGGAGACCCGACTGGGCGACCGTGCTGGTTATGAGCACTGCATCTGTACTCATCGCCGCTGATCACGCCGACAGCGCGGCGCCCGATGCGCCCCGCTACACCCTGTTGTTGTCCGCCGATCCCGAGCTCATCGAAGCCGCCCAGCGGCTTCGTCATGACGTGTTCACCTCCGAACCCGGATTCGCGCTCACCGCGGCCACCGACGGGCGAGACGCCGACCGGTTCGACCAGCATTGCGACCACCTGCTGGTGCGCGAGGACCGCACCGGTGAGCTGGTGGGCTGCTACCGGATGCTGCCCCCGCCGGGCGCCATCGCCGCGGGCGGGCTCTACACCGCCACCGAGTTCGACGTACGCGGTCTCGACGCGCTGCGGCCGTCCCTGGTCGAGATGGGGCGTGCGGTGGTGCGGGCCGATCACCGCAACGGCGCCGTCGTCCTGCTCATGTGGGCGGGGATCCTGGCCTACCTCGACCGCTCCGGCTACGACTACGTGACGGGCTGCGTCTCGGTGCCGGTCGCCGGCAACGCCGACGGTCCGCCCGGCACCCAGATCCGCGGCGTCCGGGACTTCGTACGGCGTCGCCACGCCGCACCCGCCGAGCACACGGTGTACCCGTACCGGCCGGTGGTCCTGGCCGGCAAAGGGCTCGACGACATCGACCCACCGTCGCGCACCACGGTGCCGCCGCTGATGCGCGGTTATCTGCGCCTGGGCGCACAGGTGTGCGGAGAGCCGGCCCACGACCCCGACTTCGGGGTGGGGGATTTCCCGGCGCTGCTGGACAAGCGCCGTGCCGACGTCCGCTACCTGAAGCGTCTGCGCTCGGTATCGGCAGCAGCCGACATGGCCGACGGGACGGCCGGGGGCGCATCATGACCACAGCCCCGTGTGAACATTCCTGGCTGCCCAAGGCATCGTGCGATGGCAGCTGCGTATATGCCGGCGGCGCCGACGCCGGTCGCCGCCTCGTGGTCTGGATCCGCACCAGCATCCGGGTTGTCATGGCCGTCGTCCTGTTCCCCTGCGCGGTGCTGCTGGCGGTGCCGATGCCGGGCCGCTCGCACGTGCAGCGGTTCTACTGCCGGTTGATGCTGCGCTGCTTCGGCGTGCGAGTGACATTGTCGGGCGGGCCCATTCGAAACCTGCAGGGCGTGCTCGTGGTCAGTGGGCACGTGTCGTGGCTCGACATCTTCACCATCGGTGCGGTGCTGCCGGGCTCGTTCGTGGCCCGTGCCGATCTGGTGGAATGGCCCGCGTTGGGCCGACTGGCCCGAGTGATGAAGGTCATCCCGATCGACCGGGGCAGCTTGCGCCGGCTGCCCGCGGTGGTGCACACCGTGGCCGAGCGGCTGCGTGCCGGGCACACGGTGGTGGCGTTTCCGGAGGGCACCACCTGGTGCGGACTGGCCTACGGACCCTTCCGGCCCGCGATGTTCCAGGCCGCGATCGACGCGGCCCGGCCGGTACAGCCGCTGCGGCTGGTCTACCGCCACCGCGACGGCCGGCCGTCGACGATTCCGGCCTTCGTGGGAGAGGACACCCTGCTGCGGTCGGTGCGGCGCGTCATCACCGCACGTCGCACCGTGTGCCACGTGCATGTCGGGTCGCTGCAGCTGCCCGGAGACGACCGCCGGGCACTGGCCGGGCGCTGCGAGGCGGTGGTGCGGGGCCACCAGGAGCTCCCCGGCGCTCCCGCGCACGTCCTGGCGGCCTGAGGCGGCCGGAGGGAGGGCCGCCTGCCAGCGGCTATCCTAGGAGGGTTATGGCCTCCATCCTGACCTCCTCCTCAGGCGGGCCGGTCTATCTCGATCACGCCGCCACCACCCCGATGCACGCCGCTGCCATCGAGGCGATGACCGCTGCGCTGGCCACCGTCGGCAATGCGTCGTCGCTGCATGGTTCCGGCCGGACGGCGCGTCGGCGGATGGAAGAGGCCCGCGAGACGCTGGCCCACCTGCTGGGCTGCCGTCCCTCGGAGGTGATCTTCACCGCCGGGGGCACCGAGAGCGACAACCTCGCCGTCAAGGGCATCTACTGGGCCCGCCGCGATGCCGAGCCGACGCGGCGCCGCATCATCACCACCGCCGTCGAGCACCACGCGGTTCTGGATGCCGTGCAGTGGCTGGTCGACCATGAGGGCGCCGAGGTGACCTGGCTGCCGGTGGACGCCGAGGGGGTCGTCGCCCCCGAGTCGCTGCGCGCGGCACTGGAGGCCGGCGACGGACCCGCAGACGTGGCACTGGTCAGCATCATGTGGGCCAACAACGAGGTCGGCACCATCATGGCGATCGCCGAACTGGCTGCGATCGCGGCCGAGTTCGAGGTCCCGATGCACAGCGACGCCATCCAGGCCGTCGGCCAGATCCCCGTCGATTTCGCCGAGACCGGGCTGGCGGCGATGAGCATCGCCGCGCACAAGTTCGGCGGCCCGATGGGCGTCGGCGCGTTGGTGCTGCGGCGTGACACCGCCTGTGTGCCGCTGCTGCACGGCGGCGGGCAGGAGCGCGATGTCCGTTCCGGGACGCCCGATGTGGCCGGCACCGTGGCGATGGCCGCGGCCGCGGAGGTGGCCATCGGTGGGCTCGCCGAGCATGCCGCCCGGATGCAGGCGCTGCGGGACCGGTTGATCGACGGGGTGCTGTCGACGATCGAGGACACGTACCTCAACGGTCCGCGGGGAGCCGGCCGGCTTCCCGCCAACACCCACTTCACCTTCCGCGGTTGTGAAGGTGACTCGCTTCTGATGCTGCTCGACGCCAAGGGCGTGGAGTGCTCCACCGGCTCGGCCTGCACCGCCGGCGTGGCGCAGCCGTCGCACGTCCTGATCGCCATGGGTGCCGACCCGGCCACTGCGCGGGGGTCGCTGCGATTCTCGTTGGGGCACACCAGCACCGACGCTGACATCGACGCGGTGTTGGAGGTGCTGCCTGCGGCCGTCGAGCGGGCCCGGCAGGCGGCGCTGGCCAGCGCGGGGAGGACGTTCTCATGAGGGTGCTGGTCGCGATGAGCGGCGGTGTGGATTCCTCGGTGGCCGCCGCACGGATGGTCGATGCCGGCCATGACGTGGTCGGTGTGCACATGGCGCTGTCGTCGGCGCCGGGGACGTTGCGCACCGGCTCCCGGGGCTGCTGCTCGAAGGAGGATGCCGGCGATGCCCGCCGAGTGGCCGACATCCTCGACATCCCGTTCTACGTATGGGATTTCGCTGACCGGTTCAAGGACGACGTGATCGACGACTTCGTCGAGTCGTACGCCCGCGGCGAGACCCCGAATCCCTGTGTGCGGTGTAACGAGCGGATCAAGTTCTCTGCTCTGGCGGCACGCGCGCTGGCGCTCGGATTCGATGCGGTCGCCACCGGTCATTACGCCCGGCTGGCCGACGGCCGGCTGCGCCGCGCGGTCGATGCCGACAAGGACCAGTCCTACGTGCTGGGTGTGCTGACTGCCGAGCAGCTGGCTCACGCGATCTTCCCGATCGGTGACACTCCCAAGTCGCAGATCCGGGCCGAGGCCGCCGAGCGTCGCCTGGCTGTCGCGAAAAAGCCGGACAGCCACGACATCTGCTTCATCCCCTCCGGGGACACCCAGGCCTTCCTGGGCGCCCGCATCGGGGTGCGGCGCGGCTCGGTGATCGACAACGAAGGCACGGTGCTCGCCGAACACGAAGGCGTGCATGGCTTCACCATCGGACAGCGCAAGGGTCTGGGTATCGCGGGACCGGGTGCCGACGGTCGTCCCCGCTATGTCACCGGGATCGACGCCGAGACGGGCACCGTCCGGGTCGGTCCGGTCGAAGATCTCGAGATCTGGGAGCTGACCGGTAACAAGCCGGTGTTCACCGGCGGGGCGGCGCTGCAGGGCCCGGTGGAATGCCAGGTCCAGGTGCGCGCGCACGGCGGGATCACCGACGCGGTGGCCGAGCTGCGCGAGGGCAGGCTGGAGGTCTCTCTGCGGGGGCCGCTGCGCGGGGTGGCGCCCGGCCAGACGATGGTTCTGTACCGGCCCGACGCCGACGGTGACGAGGTCATCGCCAGCGCGACCATCGCACGCGCGTGACCGTTTTCGCAGCGGCGACCGGTATCGGATCATGGCCCGGCACACAGCCGCGGGCCGCGGCCGAGGTTGTCGTAGGTGAACTGCACACCCTGTCGCACCTCGTCGAGCTGCCCGCGCGGGGGATCGGTGCCGATCTGATCGGACGGGCCGGGGCCCTGCTGGTCGACATCGGCGTCGACACCGTGCCGCGCGGGTACCGCATCGCCGGTGGCCGCAGCGCTGCCCTGCGGCGGGCGGTCAGCCTGCTCGGCGAGGACATCGACGCGCTGGAAGAAGCCTGGGAGCGGGCCGGGCTACGGGGTAGTGGGCGTGCGGTCAAGGTGCAGGCGCCCGGACCGATCACCCTGGCCGCACAGCTGGAGTTGCCCAACGGACATCGGGCCATCACCGATCACGGTGCGCTGCGCGATCTTTCGGCCTCACTTGCCGAAGGGTTGGCGATCCACCGAGCCGAGGTGGCCCGGCGGTTGGAGACTCCGGTGGTGGTCCAGCTCGACGAGCCGTCGCTGCCGGCCGCGCTGGCGGGCCGGCTCTCCGGGGTCACGAGTTTCACCCCGGTGCATCCGGTGGACGAGGCGTTGGCGATGAACCTGCTCGACGCGTGCGTGGTGGCGGCCGGCTCTGATGTCGCACTGCACAGCTGTGCCCCGGAGCTGCCGTGGAAGGCGTTGTTGCGCAGCGCTGTTCAGGCGATATCGGTCGACGTCTCGACCCTGTCGCCCGCGGATCTGGACGGTGTCGGGGAGTTCGTCGACTCGGGACGAACGGTGCTGCTCGGCGTGGTGCCTGCGACTGCGCCCGAGGGGAGACCCTCGGTCGAGGAGGTCGCCAAGGCCGCGGTGGCACTCACCGACCGCCTCGGCTTCGCCCGGGCGGTGCTGCGCGACCGCATCGGGATCACGCCGGCCTGCGGGCTGGCCGGGGCCACGTCGCAATGGGCGCGCACCGCGGTGGAACTCACGCAGAAGGCCGCCGACGCATTCGCCGAAGATCCGGACGCCATCTAACAAAGGCAACTAAAAGGTTGCGCTTGACCGCGCATCGTTCTACGCTGAAGGGCAACTGAAAGGTTGCGTATGAGTACTGATCGGATCGAGAAGGAAGTCCTGCTCAAGGCGCCGCTGGACCGGGTGTGGCGGGCCATCAGCAACTCCGAGGAATTCGGCCGATGGTTCGGGGTCCGCTTCGACGGGCCCTTCATCGCCGGGGAATCGGTCAACGGGGTGATGACGCCCACCGAGGTCGACGACGACGTCGCCGCCATGCAGGAGCCCTACGCCGGTGAGGCCGACGCCTGGCACATCGTGGCGGTCGAGCCGCCGCATCGGCTGGCCTTCCGCTGGCATCCCTACGCCGTGGAACCCGGCTCCCGCGAGCCGGCGGCGCCCACCACCCTCGTCGAGTTCACCCTCGCCGAGGCCGATGGCGGGGTCCTGCTGCGCATCGTCGAATCGGGGTTCGACGCGGTTCCCGCCGCGCGACGGCGCTCGGCGTTCGAGGCCAACAGCCAGGGGTGGGCCCACCAGGCCGAGATGGTGCGCAAGTACCTCGCGCTCGGCGAGTCGGTATGACAGCCGCCGTCGCCGAACGTGCGCCACTCTTCGACGCGCTCGGCGATCCCAACCGATTGCGCATCGTGACCCGGCTCTGTGAGGGTGGCCCCTGTTCGACAGTGCAACTGACACAGGTCATTCCGGTCACCCGGCAGGCCGCGACCAAGCACCTCCTGCTGCTGGAGGCGGTGGGCCTGGTGACCAGTGATCGCAAGGGTCGCGAGCGTATCTGGCGGATTCATCCCGAACCACTGGTGCAGGCCAGCGACTACCTGACGGCACTGTCGCACCGCTGGGACAAGGCGCTCGACCGCCTGCGGGCCTACGTCGAGGACTGAAAGCGGTTGGGGGAGAAGACTGTTGCTGCTACTCGGGTGCGAAAACCCCGCCGATCTGATGTTCGAGCAGCTCGGCCAGCCGTAGCGGGGTGCGGTCCTCGAACATCGGACCGATGAGCTGCACTCCCACCGGCAGTCCCTCTCGGGACCGACCCGCTGGTATGGCGGTGGCGGGCAGGCCTGGCATCGTGGCCAGACCGGCCCAGACGAGCTGGTCGAAATATGGGTACTCGACGCCGTCGATGTCGAGCCGGCGTTTCAGCAGATCCGGATGGTGGTCGTGTGGGAACGCGGGAGTCGGCGTGATGGGACAGACGACGGCATCGAATTCGCCGAAGAGCTGTCGCCAGCCGTGGCGGTGCAGCTCGCGACGCCGGGTCAACTCGATCCAGTCGCGGTGGCTCAGCACCATCCCGCGCAGCCGCGCCGCCTCCAGGCTCTGATCGTCGGCACTCAGTCCGGCGGCGCGGTCACGTAGCTGCTCGTACGAATCGATCGGAAAGCGTGCGGTGGAACCAGAAAACAGCAGCTGCGTGTACAGCGACGCGGCCTCGGCCAGATCGGGCAGCAGCGGACTGTGCCTCTGGACGCGGGCACCGTTGGAGATCAGGGCGTCGGCCACCCGATTCACCGCGGCGCGAACCGCGATTCCGGTCGCAATGTCCGGATGCTCCTCGACGACCAAGATCCGGAAGTCGCCGAGACGCTCTCGGCGTGGGGGTGGCAGCGTCACTTTGTGTGCCACGCCGACAGTCAGCGGATCCGGGCCGGCCATCACATCGAGCAGGACAGTGAGGTCGCGGGCGGTGCGCGCCATCGGACCGACGACAGCGAGGTCGGAGTCGATCGGCAGGGCCGGCCCCGGAGGCGGGGCCATACCGCGCATCGCGGCCAGCCCAACGGTGGGTTTGTGGGCGTAGACGCCACAGAAATGCGCGGGGGTGCGCAGCGAACCGGCGAGGTCGGAGCCGACCGACAACGCACCGAACCCGCACGCCAGGGCGGCCGCCGACCCACCCGATGATCCGCCCGACGTACGACCGCGATCCCACGGATTGCTGGTGGTGCCATGGATATCGTTGAAAGTCTGCACATCTTGCAGCCCCAGTGGGACGTTGGTCTTGCCGAGCACCACCGCACCGGCAGACTTGAGCCGCGACACCTGCACCGCGTCCTCGGCCGGCACGAAATCCCGGTAGTGCGGCATGCCCCAGGTCGTGGGCAGCCCTGCCATGTTGTAGGACTCCTTGACCGTCACCGGAATACCCAGCAGCGGCCGGTCCTCGCCCCGGGCCAGCGCGTGGTCGGCCCGCCGCGCAGCCTCCCGCGCACGGTCGAAGTCGGGCACACAGACAGCGTTGATCGCCCGGTCGTCCCGCTCGATACCAGCGATTGCCGCCTCGGTCAGCTCCGCCGAGGACACCTCACGAGCGCGCAATGCGACTGCCAACTCGCCGGCCGACCGACGACTCCAATCCATGAAGCCGACGCTAACGACCCTTCACCTGGGCCATAAAATCCTGCTTATCGCAACAACTGGCAACGACTAGCTGCCGCGCAACTCCCGGCGCAGGATCTTGCCGGCCGATGACTTGGGGATTGCCTCGATGAACTGCACTTGGCGCACCTTCTTGTAGGGCGCCACCAGGCCGGCCACGAACGCCATCACTTCCTCGGCGGTCAACTCCGTCGAAGGCTGTTTGACCACAAAGGCTTTCGGCACCTCCTCGCCGGATTCCTTGTCCTGCACCCCGATCACGGCCGCGTCAGCGATACCGGGATGCCCCAGCAGCACGGCCTCCAGCTCGGCCGGGGGCACCTGGTAGCCCTTGTATTTGATGAGTTCCTTCAGCCGGTCCACCACGTAGACGCAGCCGTTGGAATCGACCTGGGCCAGATCTCCGGTGTGCAGGAACCCGTCGGCGTCGATGGTCTCCCGGGTGGCCGCCGCATTGCCCAGATAGCCGGCCATCACGTTGGGGCCCTTGAACCACAGCTCACCGGTTTCGCTCAAACCCTCTGCCGGGATCTCGATTTCATTCCCGGTCTCGGGGTCGACCAGCTTGCTCACGCCGTTGGGGACGGTCCAGCCGCACGAGTCCAGCGGCGCGACCGTGCCGACCGATGCCAGCCCGCCGTCGTGCGGGGTGATGTGGCTGACCGGGCTCAGCTCGCTCATGCCGTAACCCTGGGACACCGTGCAGTTCAACCGTTCTGCCACGGCGCGACCGAGGTCGGCATCCAGCGATGCCGCACCGGACAGCACGGCGCGCAGCGAGGACAGGTCATACGAGTCGACCATCGGGTGCTTGGCCAGGGCGACGGCCACCGGCGGGGCGATGTAGACGAAGGTGCACCGGCGGGTCGCGATGTTGTCGAGGAACTCGGTGAGATCGAACGACGGCATGATCACCAGCTGCGCGCGGGCGTGCAGGGCGGCGTTGAGCAGCACCGTCATTCCGTAGATGTGGAAAAACGGCAGCACGGCCAGCAGCCGGTCATCGGACGTCATGCCCTGCAGCGGGCGGATCTGCGCGACGTTGGCCGTCAGGTTGGCGTGGGTCAGCATGACGCCCTTGGGGTTGGCCGTCGTGCCCGAGCTGTAGGGGAGCGCGGCCAAGTGAGTGGCCGGATCGAAACTCACCTCGGGAGCCGGGCCCTGCGCGCCCAGACCGTCGCCGTCGAGTACCACGACCTGGCCGGGGTCCAGGCCCGCGGCGGAGGCGCCTTCAGCGGCCTGGGGCAGCAGGGCGTTCACCGTGACGAGCAGTCGGGCCTTCGAATCCTTGAGCTGCTTGGCGATGTCACGCGCGGTGAACAACGCGTTGACGGTGGTGGCGGTCGCGCCCGCGCGCAGAATTCCGTGGAACGCGATCGCGAAATCCGAACTGTTGGGCGACAGCAGTGCCACCACGTCGCCGACACCGATCCCGCGGGCCGCGAGCCCGCCGGCGAACGCGTCGATCCGGCTCACCAGCTCGCCGTAGGTGGTCTCGGTACCGGACTTGGCATCGACCATGGCGATCCGGGCGGCATCGGCGGCCGGCATGTCGGCGAACAGATAGTCGTAGACGCTGACGGTCGGCAGGTCGACATCGGGGAATGGGCTGGCGAAACTCATGGCTGCTTCCGTTCAGTTCTCGTCGAGTTGTTTGATGAGCCGGCGCGAGGCGACCAGGCGGAACGAGGCGTCGACGAGTTCGCGGACCTCGACCCAATCCACCTTCGCCGCAGTGAAATCCAGGCCGAGCCACCCGAAGGGGCCCATGTAGGCCGGGAAGAAGAAACGGCTGTCCTGTTCGAGTGCCCGGCGGTCGCTGTCGTCCACCTTGATCAGCAGCGAATGCGGATACGGCACCATCTCGCCGCGGGTCTCGGGTTTGACGTTGCCGCCGTACATCGCGAACATCTTCGGCGCACAGAACACCGGCCGGCCCCACGAGATCTTCTCGAATGCCTCGGGAAATCCAAGAGCAATGTCGCGGAGCTCGGCCAGGCCCAGATCGTCGTCGCTGAACATGATCGGGTGCGGCATGCCCATAGATTAGTGGGACGCCCGGTCCCGCCTGCGGGCACAGCGGCTGATCGGTCTGTCGGTCGGTTCGACTAGCCTGCGGTGGTGACCTCGAACGACGCTGGAGACGCTGACCTGCGACGACGTTGGCAGGAACTCGCAGAAGAAGTGCGGGGGCATCAGTTCCGGTACTACGTCAAAGACGCGCCGATCATCTCCGACGCGGAGTTCGACAAGCTGCTGCGGGAGCTGCAGGCGCTCGAGGAGGAACACCCCGAGCTGCGGACCCCCGATTCCCCGACACAACTCGTCGGCGGTGCCGGATTCGCCACCGAGTTCGCCCCGGCCGAGCATCTGGAACGGATGTTGTCCCTGGACAACGTGTTCGATTCCGACGAGCTCTCGGCCTGGGCAGCCCGGATCAGTGGGGAGACCGGCGATGCCGCGCACTTCCTGTGCGAGCTCAAGATCGACGGCGTCGCACTGGCCCTCGTCTACCGCAACGGCCGGCTGGTACGGGCCGCCACCCGCGGTGACGGGCGCAGCGGTGAAGACGTGACGCTCAACGCCCGCACCATCTCCGACATCCCCGAGCAGTTGACCGCCTCCGACGAGTTTCCGGTGCCCGACGTGCTGGAGGTCCGCGGCGAGGTGTTCTTCCGGGTGGCCGACTTCGAGGAGCTCAACGCCGGGTTGGTCGCCGAGGGTAAGCCGCCCTTCGCCAACCCTCGCAACAGTGCGGCGGGCTCGCTGCGGCAGAAGAACCCGGCGGTCACCGCCCGGCGCAAACTCCGGATGATCTGTCACGGGCTGGGCCACGCCGAAGGCTTCAGCCCGGCGTCGTTGCATGACGCCTACCGGGCGCTGGGCCAGTGGGGCTTGCCGGTGTCCGAACACACCGCCAAGGTCTCCGGTGTCGCCGCGGTCGCCGAGCGGATCGCCTACTGGGGTGAACACCGCCATGACGTCGACCACGAGATCGACGGTCTGGTGGTCAAGGTCGACGAGGTCTCGCTGCAGCGCCGGCTCGGCTCGACCTCGCGCGCACCGCGCTGGGCCGTGGCCTACAAGTACCCGCCGGAAGAGGCCACCACGAAGCTGCTCGACATCCGGGTGAGCGTGGGGCGAACCGGTCGGGTCACCCCGTTCGCCTACATGGAGCCGGTCAAGGTGGCCGGTTCGACCGTCGGCCTGGCCACGCTGCACAACGCGACCGAAGTTCAGCGCAAGGGCGTGTTGATCGGGGACACCGTCGTGATCCGCAAAGCCGGCGACGTCATCCCCGAGGTGCTCGGTCCGGTGGTCGACCTGCGCGACGGGTCCGAGCGTCCGTTCGTCATGCCCACCAACTGCCCCGAATGCGGCACCGTGCTGGCCCCGGCCAAGGAGGGCGACGCCGACATCCGCTGCCCGAACACCCGCAGTTGCCCGGCGCAGTTGCGGGAGAGGGTGTTTCACGTCGCCGGCCGTGGCGCGTTCGACATCGAGGGGCTCGGCTACGAGGCGGCCACCGCGCTGCTGCAGGCGGGGGTGATCACCGACGAGGGCGATCTGTTCACCTTGACCGCCGACCAGTTGCTGCGCACCGACCTGTTCACCACCAAGGCCGGCGAGCTGTCCGCCAACGGCAAGCGGCTGCTGGCCAATCTGGACAAGGCCAAGGCCCAGCCGCTGTGGCGGGTGCTCGTGGCCCTGTCGATCCGCCATGTGGGCCCGACCGCGGCGCGGGCGCTGGCCACCGAGTTCGCCAGCCTGGACGCCATCGTCGCGGCCAGTGAGGAACAGCTCGCCGCGGTGGAAGGGGTGGGTCCGACCATTGCGGCCGCGGTCATCGACTGGTTCACCGTGGACTGGCACCGCGCGATCGTCGACAAGTGGCGTGCGGCCGGGGTCAGGATGGCCGACGAGCGCGACGCCAGCATCGAGCGCACGCTGGAAGGTCTGTCGATCGTGGTGACCGGGTCGCTGCCCGGATTCTCCCGTGACCAGGCCAAGGAAGCCATCATCAATCGCGGCGGCAAAGCGGCCAGCTCGGTCTCCAAGAAGACCGCTTACGTGGTGGCCGGGGAGGCCCCCGGATCCAAGTACGACAAGGCCGTGGAGCTCGGCGTCCCGATCCTCGATGAGGACGGTTTCCGGGCCTTGCTCGCCGAAGGCCCGCCGGCGGCGGCCGAGAGCTAGCCGGAGCTCAGCGCAGGATGGTGGCGACGATTCCGGCCAGATAACCCAACCGGGCCACCTCCGATGGGCGGAAGCCCGGGCCGCCGGGGCGGCCCAGCACGACCGCGGTGTCGTGGTCACCCAAGGGGGCGGCGGCCAGGGTGGTGTCCATGTCGCGCCACAGCTGCGGCACCCAGTCCTCGGTGCCGTCGAGGGCGGCGGCATGGGGCAACGGCAGCCACGGTGCGGACTGGGCCTGGGTCTCGGGCGCCCCGTGACTCGCCGCGATGCGTTCCACACCGGTGGCGGTCGAGCGGACCACGACGCACCAACTGACGCGCAGAACGCGGGGCGCCTCTTCGGCGAGCACCCGGAGCCGATCGGCGCGGGAATGCGCGGCGGAGACATGGTCGATCAGTTCGAGTTCACGGTGCGCCTCGAGCAGCCCGGTGTGCGGGCGGATGCTGTCGACATAGACGCCGGAGAGGTTTTCGGCGGCGGTGATCAAGGTGTCGGGCATGGAGCCCTGCGGCAGGTCGACGACCAGATCGTCGATCGCGTAGCCGGTTCCGCGCTCGACAACGTCGAGCGACAGGATGTCGGCGCCGACCGAGCCGAGCGCCACGGCGAGGGAGCCGAGGCTGCCTGGTCGGTCCTCTAGCTGGACCCGCAGCAGATACGAAGGCACGCGCATCACCTTTGCACAGCGGGCGGAGTGGGGCATGCCGGTGCATCGTCGGGTGCACTGCCGACGAGAGGCCGATTTGGTGGCTTGACTAGGCTGCTTTGTCGTGTCGAAGATCTCCCGAGACGAGGTTGCCCATCTGGCGCGTCTGGCGCGTCTGGCGCTGACCGATGACGAACTGGACAGTTACGCCGGCCAGCTGGATGCCATCCTCGGCCACGTCAGCCAGATCCAGTCCGTCGACGTCACCGGTGTGGAAGCGACGGACAACCCGCTCAAGGACGTCAACGTCAGCCGGCCTGACGTTGTCATGCCGTGCCTGACGCAGGACGAAGCGCTGGCCGCCGCGCCGCGTGCCGAAGACGGGCGCTTCGCCGTGCCGCGGATTCTCGGAGAGGGTGAATGACGAGCATGAGTGAGCTGATCCGTCGCGATGCGGCGACCCTGGGTGCCCAGATCGCGGCCAAGGAGGTCTCCTCGACCGAGGTGACCCAGGCCCACCTGGACCAGATCGCCGACACCGACGAACGCTTCAACGCCTTCCTGCACGTGGCGGCGGAGTCCGCGCTGGCCGAGGCAGGCCGGATCGACGCCGCAGTGGCCGCCGGTGAGACGCTGCCCTCGCCGCTGGCCGGTGTGCCGCTGGCGCTCAAGGACGTCTTCACCGCCACCGACATGCCGACCACCGCCGGGTCCAAAATCCTTGAGGGCTGGCGTGCGCCGTATGACGCGACGGTCACCGCCAAGCTGCGCGCCGCCGGTATCCCGATCCTCGGCAAGACGAACATGGACGAATTCGCCATGGGATCGTCGACCGAGAATTCGGCCTACGGCCCGACCCGTAACCCGTGGAACACCGAGCGGGTGCCCGGCGGCTCGGGCGGCGGCAGCGCCGCGGCGCTGGCCGCCTATCAGGCCCCGTTGGCCATCGGCACCGACACCGGTGGCTCGATCCGTCAGCCGGCCGCGCTCACCGCGACCGTCGGCGTCAAACCGACGTACGGCACCGTCTCGCGCTACGGCCTGATCGCCTGTGCGTCCTCGCTCGATCAGGGAGGCCCGTGTGCCCGCACGGTGCTCGACACCGCACTGCTGCACCAGGTGATCGCCGGTCACGATCCGCGCGATTCCACCTCCGTCGACGCCCCGGTGCCCGATGTGGTCGGTGCCGCCCGGGCCGGTGCGGCGGGCGATCTCAAGGGCGTGCGGGTCGGCGTCGTCAAGCAACTGCGCGGCGAGGGCTACCAGCCCGGCGTGCTGGAGTCGTTCAACGCCGCCGTGGCCCAGCTGACCGCGCTCGGCGCTGAGGTCAGCGAGGTCGACTGCCCGCACTTCGACCATGCGATGGATGCTTACTACCTGATCCTGCCCTCGGAGGTGTCGAGCAACCTGGCCCGCTTCGACGCGATGCGGTTCGGGCTGCGCGTCGGCGACGACGGCACCCACAGCGCCGAAGAGGTCATGGCGCTGACCCGGGCCGCTGGATTCGGCCCGGAGGTCAAGCGCCGGATCATGATCGGCACCTACGCGTTGTCGGCGGGCTACTACGACGCCTACTACAACCAGGCTCAGAAGGTGCGGACGCTGATCGCCCGTGACCTGGAGCAGGCCTACCAGAGCGTGGACGTTCTCGTGACGCCGACTACTCCTACCACGGCCTTCGGCCTAGGGGAGAAGGTCGACGATCCGCTGGCCATGTACCTGTTCGATCTCTGCACGCTGCCGCTGAACCTGGCCGGGCACTGCGGTATGTCGGTGCCGTCGGGGCTCTCGCCCGATGACGGCCTGCCCGTGGGTCTGCAGATCATGGCCCCGGCGCTGGCCGACGACCGGCTGTACCGCGTCGGCGCGGCCTATGAGGCGGCCCGCGGCCCGCTGCCCAGCGCGTTGTAGCGGCATGCCCTTATGCCCGGCACGGTTGTGTCGGGCGGGGCAAGATGGTGCTCATGCGCATCGGAGTTCTCACCGGCGGTGGTGACTGTCCTGGCCTGAACGCGGTGATCCGGGCGGTGGTGCGTACCTGCGACCAGCGCTACGGCTCATCGGTGGTCGGATTCCTCGACGGCTGGCGAGGTTTGTTGGAGGACCGGCGGATCCAACTGGCCAATGACGATCGCAACGATCGGTTGCTGGCCAAGGGCGGCACCATGCTGGGCACCGCGCGGGTCAACCCGGACAAGCTGCGGGCGGGCCTGGAGCAGATCAAGCAGACGCTCGAAGACAACGGGATCGATGTGTTGATCCCCATCGGTGGTGAGGGCACCTTGACCGCCGCGCACTGGTTGTCCGAGGAGAACGTCCCGGTGGTCGGGGTGCCCAAGACCATCGACAACGACATCGACTGCACCGACGTGACTTTCGGTCACGACACGGCCCTGCAGGTGGCGACCGAGGCGATCGACCGGCTGCACAGCACCGCCGAATCACACCAGCGCGTGATGCTGGTCGAGGTGATGGGCCGGCATGCCGGCTGGATCGCGCTGAACGCCGGGCTGGCCTCGGGTGCCCATATGACCCTGATCCCCGAACAGCCCTTCGACGTCGAAGAAGTGTGCCGGTTGGTCAAGAAGCGCTTCCAGCACGGCTCGTCGCACTTCATCTGCGTGGTGGCCGAGGGAGCCAAGCCGGCCGAGGGCACCATGCAGCTGCGCCAGGGCGGTATGGACGAGTTCGGCCACGAGAAATTCACCGGTGTGGCACAGCAATTGGCGCTCGAGGTGGAGAAGCGGATCAAGAAGGATGTCCGCGTCACCGTGCTGGGGCATGTCCAGCGCGGCGGTACCCCGACGGCGTACGACCGGGTGCTGGCCACCCGGTTCGGCGTGAATGCCGCTGACGCCGCGCATGCCGGTGAGTTCGGGATGATGGTTTCGTTGCAGGGGCAGGACATCGGCCGGGTGTCGCTGGCCGATGCGACCCGCCACCTGAAACTGGTACCGCAGTCCCGCTACGACGACGCCGCCGAGTTCTTCGGCTGAGCGCGCCGGAACGTCAGGCGCTTTTGAGGGCTTCGCGGCGCAGCAGCTGCCACATGGACGGGGTGTTCACCGTGGTCGAAATCGTCACGGTCGCACCGGTTTCAGGTGATCCGCCCAACTTCAGCAGGTAGTCGGCGAGATCGGTGCGCGAGGTGAACGCACCCACCGGGTCGCGTCGGCCGGCGATGTAGTCGGTGACCTCGGGCAGGTCGAACAGGCCCGACGGCCGCACGATGGTCCAGTTCAGCCCGCTGCCGGTCACGATGTCCTCCATCCGGCGCATGTCGGCGTAAAGGGTCTTGCCGAAGATGCGGCTGATCACGGGCTGGACCACGCGCAGTGCGATCGGCGTATCGGTGCGCCCGGGGTAGTCGGCGATCGCGGTGGAGCTCACGACGGCCAGCCGGTCAACTCCGGTCGAGCGCATCGCGGCCACGATGTTTCCCACGCCGACCGAATAGGTGTCGACGGGTTCCATCGTGAACGTGACGCCCAGGGTGGACAGCACCGCGTCGGCACCGTCGACGGCGGCGGTCACCGCCTCCGCGTCGCGCACGTCGGCTCCGGCGACGGTGAGTGCGGGGTCGGCGATCGGAAACTTTTCGGGGTGGCGGGTGACTGCCACGACGGTGTGACCGGTGTCGAGCGCCCGGCGGGTCAGCAGGCGTCCGGTCGCGCCGTTGGCTCCGAAGATTGTGATGCGCATCTGGCCTCCCAAATAGTCACTAAATATGACAATCACATTAGATGACAATCATCGACAGTGCTAGTGTCCGAGGCGTGGCTGAGGAACCGATCGGCGTATCCGCGCTCGACCAGCGCATCCCGTTCCTGTTGTCGCAGCTCGGCGCACACGTCGCCGAGAGCTTCAAGGCCCGGCTGCAGCCACTGGGTCTGCACCCTCGGGCCACCGCGGTCCTGCTGGCGCTGGCCGCGGCCGACGGGCAGTCGCAGCGCGAGTTGTGTGAGCGCCTGGGCCTGCACCGCAACGTCATGGTCACGCTGATCGACACGCTCGAAGCCGAAGGTCTCGTCGAACGCCGGTCACACCCCGGGGACCGGCGGGCCTTCGCCGTGTCGCTGACCGACCGGGCGCGCGAACTGCTGCCCGGCCTCGACTCCACGGGACGGACGCTCGAGGACGAACTGACCGCCTCACTGTCCGACGAGGAACGTGAGGCGCTTCGACAGACGCTGCGGCGCCTGTCGGCCGCGGCGGGCCTGATCCCCGGCGTCCACCCCGGACTTGGCTGAATCACCGCCCAACTAGGATCGACACCATGTCTGTCGCTACCGCCGAACTCGTCGACTACGACGACGTCATCGCCGCCTACGAGCCCGTGATGGGCATGGAGGTGCACGTCGAGCTGTCCACGGCCACCAAGATGTTCTGCGGCTGCGCCAACCGCTTCGGCGCTGAGCCCAACACACTGGTCTGCCCGGTCTGCCTGGGCCTGCCCGGTTCGCTGCCGGTGCTCAACGAGGCGGCCGTCGAGGCGGCGATCCGCATCGGCCTCGCGCTCAACTGCGACATCGCGCCGTGGGGCCGGTTCGCCCGGAAGAACTACTTCTACCCCGACCAGCCGAAGAACTACCAGATCTCGCAATACGACGAGCCGATCGCGATCGACGGCTACCTCGACGTGCCGCTCGATGACGGCACCACCTTCCGCGTCGAGATCGAGCGTGCGCACATGGAGGAGGACACCGGCAAGCTGACCCACCTGGGCAGCGATACCGGTCGCATCGCGGGCGCGACGACCTCGTTGGCCGACTTCAACCGGGCCGGCGTACCGCTGATCGAGATCGTCACCCGGCCCATCGAGGGAACCGGGGCGCGGGCACCGGAGATCGCCCGGGCCTATGTCACGGCACTGCGAGATCTGCTGCGCGGCTTGGGTGTGTCGGATGTGCGGATGGACCAGGGATCGATGCGATGTGACTCGAACCTGTCCCTCAAGCCGGTGGGGGCCGCCGAGTTCGGCACCCGCACCGAGACCAAGAACGTGAACTCACTCAAGAGCGTCGAAGTTGCCGTCCGGTACGAGATGCGCCGGCAGGCGGCAGTTCTCAACGCCGGTGGCACCGTCACCCAGGAGACCCGGCACTTCCACGAGGACGGGTACACCTCACCGGGGCGCAGCAAGGAAACCGCGCAGGATTACCGCTACTTTCCCGAGCCCGACCTCGAGCCGATCGCTCCCAGCGCCGAGCTGATCGACCGGCTGCGCCAGACCATTCCGGAACTGCCGTGGTTGGCGCGCAAGCGGATTCAGGAGGAGTGGGGCATCTCCGACGAGGTGATGCGCGACCTGGTCAACGCCGGTGCGGTCGAGTTGGTGGCAGCCACCGTCTCCCACGGCGCCTCCAGTGAGGCCGCCCGCGCCTGGTGGGGCAACTTCCTGGTGCAGAAGGCCAACGAATCCGAAATCGAGCTCGAGGCACTGCCGATCACCCCGGCCCAGGTGGCCGCCGTGGTCAAACTCGTCGACGAGGGCAAGTTGTCCAACAAGCTGGCCCGCCAGGTGATCGAGGGAGTGCTGGCCGGCGAGGGCGAACCCGAGCAGGTGATGACCGACCGCGGGCTGGCACTGGTGCGCGACGACTCGGTGATCCAGGCTGCCATTGATAAAGCGCTCGAGGCTCAGCCCGACGTCGTGGAGAAGATCCGCGGCGGCAAGATCCAGGCCGCCGGCGCGATCGTCGGTGCGGTGATGAAGGCCACCAAGGGCTCGGCCGACGCGGCCAGGGTTCGCGAGTTGGTACTGGCCGCCTGCGGCCAGAGCGGGTAAACCGCCCGCCCGTCAGCTCAGCTCAGCTCAGCGGCCGGGCGAACATCGTCATCGCCGCGGCGGCGTATTGCTCGAGCCGTTCGCGCGGGTAGGTGTCGGGGTCGTGGACGGCCAACCGGCCGAGCATCTCGGCGAATGACAGCAAGGTGTGGCCGAGCAGCTCCGGGTCGAGTGCGGACAGCCGGGGGTCCACCGCGATGCCGGCTTTCGCCATCTGTTCCACCTGCGAGAGGATCTGATTCCGCGCGTTGCGGACGGCAGCGCGGTAATCCCGCGGAGCGCTGTCGGGAACCGTGAGGATCAGCCGCCAGCGGGTCGGGTTCTCCAGCACGCAGCGCAGGAAACCCGTCACGGTCGCGGTGTACGCGTCCGTCGGTCCGGCCCCCGAAAGATTCTTGGGCAGCGCGGTCAACACCTGAGCCAGCCCGTGCTGATGCTCCCGGATGAGCAAGGCGTTCACGAGTTCGGTACGCGTCCGGAATGCGGTATAGAGGACCGGTTTGCCGACACCGCCGGCTTCGGCGACCGCTTCCATCCTGAGTTCGTGCAAGGGGCAGTCGTGGAGCACGGTCATCGCCGCGTCCAGTAGTTGCTCGCGCCGTTCCTCACGCGGTAGCCGCGGTGCATATCTGCGGCGCTGGCGGTCAGGCACCCGGCTAATGGTACGTGATAGACGAACCATTTCTAAGGGCACATTATGCGCGTTGCATTCATGCCGACCTGTCGGCGCGGCCCGTTTCGGCCGTGCATCGAGGTTAGGGTTATGTCGAAAAGCCTTGTGCGTCAGGTGTTGTCGGCGTTGCTGCGCGGGAAGCCGCCGCCCTGCGGGAAGAGCGGGAAGACGACGTCGTCGAAGATCTCGGCATCACCGGTGGTTCGATTCACCGTCGCGCCCCAGACGTTGCCGTCGGGGGAGAGCTGCAACGCCCACGCATGACCACGCACGTTCTCCCGGACCACCTCCGGGTCACCGGTGACCGCGCCGGTGTCGGGAGCCAGTCGCACCGCGACGGTCTTCTTGGTGTTGACCAGATTGACCAACACCGTGCCCTCCAGCGCGGCGCATCCGGCGACACCCGGCCGGTCCGGCCACGTCCACACCGTGGACACCTTGGAATCCTTGGTGATCCGCTGCAGCCGATCGGCACTCGGAGTGCGGTCGGTGATGTAGAGCGAGCCGTCCGACGAATCGACGCACATGGCCCCCGCGGCGCCCAGGCCGCTGAGCGCGGTGGTGATCGGGGCCTGATTGACCGTGGTGGGCTGTTCGATGCGCAGCACCTTGCCGGCCAACGACGCGGGATCTGCGGCCAGTGCCGGATCGCCCGCATCGCCGGTCTGCACCAGCAGAGTGGTCTTACTGGTGAAGGTCAGCGACCCGGCATTGCCGGTGGCTCCCTTCGGGATCCCGGTGAGGATCGGTTTCGGGACGTCGCCGTCGGCGATGCGGATCACCCGGTTGTCGGTCGGCGTACTGACGTAGGCGTACATCAACCGGTCCTGGCCGTAGGTCGGGGACAACACGATGTCCATCAGGCCGCCGTCACCGGACGGATCGACCGGGATGGTGACCTTGACCTTGGGCTCGGCCTTCACCGACACCTGCTTGACCGCGCCGGTGAGCCGTTCGGCGACCAGGGCGGACTGGCTGTCGGGAAGCATCACCAGACCGCTGGTGCTGTCCAGGCAGCCCTGCATCACACCCGTCGCCTTGCATTCCTTGGGGAATGGCTTGGCCGGCAGCGGTGGCGGAGGCGGCGGCGTCGTGGTCGGCCCCGGCTCCATCTTCGGTTCGGTGGTGAAAGGCTCGGACTGGGCCGCGTCGAATCGGGCGCAGCCCGAACCGACCAGCATCGCGGCACACAGAACGGCGGCCACCCCCGTCATCCGCCGGCGCGATTTCATGCCCGCCAGATTACGGATGCCTCGGCAGTGCGCGCCACGTCGGGACCGTGAGCGGTGTCCATAGCAGGCCGATACCAGGCAGAAGCGCCGGGGTAAATACCCGAATCGAACCGGACTTGCACTTACCCTGGCAGCTGTGACCAGTCACTCGCAGGACCCACAAGCCTGGCAACGACCGGGTTACTCGGACGATTCCGCCAGGCCGGCCGGAGCCAGCCTGGTCGACCCGGAAGACGACCTGCCGTCAGCGACGTACGGCGGCGACTTCGAAACCACCGCGATCCCGCGGTACGACTCCAAATCGGGTGATCAATCGGCATTCAGCATGGTCTCCGATCCTGAACCACTGCCGTACGTGCAAGCGGGCGGGCCCGCCCCGATGGGACCCTTCTCGGCGGAGCCGGCCGAGATCGAGCGCGATGAGTTCGTCGACGACCGCATCCGGGCCGCCGGCCGGCGGGGCACCCAGGACCTGGGTCTGCTGATCCTGCGCGTGGCGCTCGGCGGGCTGATGATCATCCACGGCCTGCAGAAGGCATTCGGCTGGTGGGGCGGCCCCGGGCTGGACGGATTCAACGCGTCACTGGATGAGATGGGGTTCAAGAACGCCGACATCCTGACCTACGCGGCCACCGGCGGCCAGATCGCAGCCGGTGTGCTGCTGGTTCTGGGCCTGTTCACGCCCATCGCCGCGGCCGGCGCACTGGCCTACCTGATCAACGGGGTGCTCGCCACCGCGATGGCCGCCCATGAGCAGGCCCGGCTCTCCGAAGTCATCACCGACGGCACCGAATACCGGATGATCGTCGTCGTGGCCGCGGCCGCCGTCATCCTGACCGGCCCCGGGCGCTACGGATTCGACGCCGGGCGTGGCTGGGCCCGCAGGCCCTTTGTCGGATCTTTCGTGGCGCTACTGCTGGGCATCGCCGGCGGCATCGCCATCTGGGTTTTCCTCAACGGCGGCAACCCGCTCGGCTGACGCCTCAGGCGTACGGATTGGGCACCCGCCCACCGCTCACCTCGGTGAGCAGCGGCAGTGTCGAGAACGTCACGGCCGGCAGACGCAGGTCGGTGCCGTCGTTCACCTCGGCGATGGCCCAGGACGCCCGGTCGAACCGCAGCCCCTTGATATCGCCCCACGACACCGTGCGGCTGCGCGTCAGCGACCGCGCGGTGACGGTGTCCGCGTCGGCAATGGTGCGGTACCGAATGATGGCCACCGACAGTGCAATCGGAATGACCAGCAGCACCGAGAACCAGGCGGGATTGCTCAGCACCAGGGTCAGCAGGCCGAGCGTCAGAAAGCCGACTGCCAGATGCGCCATGGGCGATATCCGGATGACGACAGGGGCGGTTGCCGATCGTGCGCTCACAGGTTCATCCTTGCACCACCCGATGGGCAGTCCGGTCCGGCCATCACCCGTTGCCGGGCCGGGAGCTGAACCAATTTGACCTTTAACCTGTACGGCAGCTACCGTCGGGTGCTATGCAGACCCCCGGATTGCTCGTAGTAATTGGTTGGCGCGTTGATGCCGCGCTGGCCCTCTGCCGGGCATAGCCAACCGCATCGACGCGCCACCCTCGTACAGCTACCGGCTGACGGGGGTTTTTTATTTGCCCAACAAGCGCGCCGGAATCATTGAAAAATTGAAGTTTCCTGAACAGGAATGTGAAGCAGACCGTGAAGAGGACATCGTGAGCGCACCGACAACGCGACCGCCGGCCCGGTCAGGAGCCGCGCCTGCCAACGGCGCAGCCAAGACGAAATCAGATTCGGGACAGCCCAACCGGGTTGCCCCGGTGCAGCTCACCGGGGCCCAGGCGGTCGTCCGGTCGCTGGAAGAGCTCGGCGTCGACGTGGTCTTCGGGATCCCCGGTGGCGCCGTGCTGCCGGTCTACGACCCGCTGTTCGACTCGCAGAAGCTGCGCCACGTGCTGGTTCGCCACGAGCAGGGCGCCGGCCACGCGGCCAGCGGCTATGCCCATGCCACCGGCAAGGTCGGCGTGATGATGGCCACCTCGGGACCCGGCGCAACCAACCTGATCACCCCGCTGGCCGACGCCCAGATGGACTCCATCCCCGTGGTGGCCATCACCGGGCAGGTGGGCCGCAGCCTGATCGGCACCGACGCCTTCCAGGAAGCCGATATCACCGGCATGACCATGCCGATCACCAAGCACAACTTCCTGGTGCGCAACGGTGACGACATCGCCCAGGTGATGGCCGAGGCCTTCCACATCGCCAGCTCCGGACGCCCGGGCGCGGTGCTCGTCGACGTTCCCAAGGACATCCTGCAGGGGCAGTGCACCTTCTCCTGGCCGCCGCAGATGGACCTGCCCGGGTACAAACCGAACACCAAGCCGCACAGCCGTCAGGTGCGCGAGGCGGCCAAGCTGATCGCCGCTGCCCGCAAGCCGGTGCTCTACGTCGGCGGTGGTGTCATCCGTGGCGAGGCCAGTGCCGAACTGCTCGAGCTGGCCGAGCTGACCGGCATCCCCGTGGTCACCACGCTGATGGCCCGTGGTGCGTTCCCGGACAGCCACCCGCAGCACCTGGGAATGCCCGGTATGCACGGCACCGTGGCCGCAGTGGGCGGCCTGCAGAAGAGCGACCTGCTGATCGCCTTGGGCACCCGGTTCGACGACCGGGTCACCGGCCAGCTGTCCTCGTTCGCCCCTGAGGCGAAGGTGATCCACGCCGACATCGACCCGGCCGAGATCGGCAAGAACCGGCACGCCGACGTGCCGATCGTGGGCGACGTGAAGGCCGTCATCACCGACCTGATCGAGGTGCTGCGCCGCGACGGAACGACCAGCGCCGCACTGAAACTGGACGGCTGGTGGGAGTACCTGTCCGGCCTGAAGTCGACCTACCCGCTGAGCTACGGCCCGCAGAGCGACGGCAGCCTGAGCCCCGAGTACGTCATCGAGAAGCTCGGTCAGATCGCCGGACCCGAAGCGGTCTATGTCGCCGGCGTCGGCCAGCATCAGATGTGGGCCGCGCAGTTCGTCAAGTACGAGAACCCCAAGACGTGGCTGAACTCTGGCGGCCTGGGCACCATGGGCTTCGCCGTCCCGGCGGCCATGGGGGCCAAGTTCGCCCGGCCCGAGGCCGAGGTGTGGGCCATCGACGGTGACGGCTGCTTCCAGATGACCAACCAGGAGCTGGCCACGTGCGCCATCGAGGGCGCGCCGATCAAGGTGGCGTTGATCAACAACGGCAACCTGGGCATGGTGCGGCAGTGGCAGACGCTGTTCTATGACCAGCGCTACAGCCAGACCGATCTGGCCACGCACTCTCGCCGGATCCCGGACTTCGTCAAGCTGGCCGAGGCGCTGGGTTGCGTCGGACTGCGGTGCGAGCGGGCCGAGGACGTCGAGGACGTCATCAACCAGGCCCGGGCCATCAACGACCGCCCGGTCGTGATCGACTTCATCGTCGGTGCCGACGCGCAGGTGTGGCCGATGGTGGCCGCCGGTACCAGCAACGACGAGATCATGGCGGCCCGCGACATCCGGCCGCTGTTCGACGAGAACGACGCAGAGGGGCACGCCTGATGAGCGCTTGCGCGAAGAAGAGAGAGCACTGATGAGCAACTCCACCCCCACCCACACCCTTTCGGTGCTGGTCGAGGACAAGCCCGGTGTGCTCGCCCGGGTGGCCACGCTGTTCTCCCGTCGTGGCTACAACATCCAGTCCCTGGCCGTGGGCGCCACCGAGCAGAAGCACCTGTCGCGGATGACGATCGTGGTCAGCGTCGAGGAATCGCCGCTGGAGCAGATCACCAAGCAGCTCAACAAGCTGGTCAACGTGATCAAGATCGTGGAGCAGGAGGACGACAACTCCGTCTCCCGCGAGCTCGCCCTGATCAAGGTGCGCGCCGACGCGTCCAACCGCGGTCAGGTCATCGAAGCGGTGAACCTGTTCCGCGCCAAGGTCGTTGACGTTTCGACCGAGTCACTGACGGTCGAGGCGACCGGTACGGCGGAGAAGCTTGAGGCCCTGCTGCGGGTCCTGGAGCCCTACGGTATCCGCGAGATCGCGCAGTCCGGCATGGTGTCGGTCTCGCGCGGTCCCCGTGGTATCAGCGCAGTGAAGTAAGCACGTCAAGTAGCGTTAGTCGGCTGTAGAGCTAGAAAGAGAAGGAAAATTTCGCATGGCAGTTGAGATGTTTTACGACGCCGACGCGGACCTGTCGATCATCCAGGGTCGCAAGGTCGCCGTCATCGGCTACGGCAGCCAGGGGCACGCGCATTCGCTGTCGCTGCGCGATTCGGGTGTGCAGGTCAAGGTCGGCCTGAAAGAGGGCTCGAAGTCCCGCGTCAAGGTCGAGGAGCAGGGCCTGGAGGTCGACACCCCGGCCGAGGTGGCCAAGTGGGCCGACGTGATCATGGTGCTCGCGCCCGACACCGCGCAGGCCGAGATCTTCAAGAACGACATCGAGCCCAACCTCGAAGACGGCAACGCGCTGTTCTTCGGCCACGGTCTCAACATCCACTTCGGCCTGATCAAGGCGCCGGCCAACGTCACCGTCGGCATGGTCGCCCCCAAGGGCCCCGGCCACCTGGTGCGTCGCCAGTTCGTCGACGGCAAGGGCGTGCCCTGCCTGATCGCCGTCGACCAGGACCCCAAGGGTGAGGGCCAGGCCCTGGCGCTGTCGTATGCCGCCGCTATCGGTGGTGCCCGCGCCGGCGTCATCAAGACCACCTTCAAGGAAGAGACCGAGACCGACCTGTTCGGTGAGCAGGCCGTGCTCTGCGGTGGTACCGAGGAGCTGGTCAAGGCCGGCTTCGAAGTCATGGTCGAGGCGGGCTACGCCCCGGAGATGGCCTACTTCGAGGTGCTGCACGAGCTCAAGCTCATCGTCGACCTGATGTACGAGGGCGGCATCGCCCGCATGAACTACTCGGTGAGCGACACCGCGGAGTTCGGCGGCTACCTGTCGGGCCCGCGGGTCATCGACGCCGACACCAAGAAGCGCATGAAGGACATCCTGACCGACATCCAGGACGGCACCTTCGTCAAGCGCCTGGTCGCCAACGTCGAGGGTGGCAACAAGGAGCTCGAGGCGCTGCGCAAGGCCAACGCCGAGCACCCGATCGAGGTCACCGGCAAGAAGCTGCGCGACCTGATGAGCTGGGTCGACCGGCCGATCACCGAAACGGCCTGATTTCTCAACTGACTGGCCAGTTATTGCACGCAAGCTACGAAACCGCGTGCGATAACTGGCCTTTCGGCGTTTCTAGATGATTCTGTAGCCGATCGCGGCCAGCGTCCGGGACACGTTCCTGCCGTCGGCGCTGCCGGGAAGCTTCTCGGTGCCGTCGATCTGCAAGCCTTCCCCGACCACCCCGTACAGCTCGGTGGACACCGGGTCGTCGGGCTCGGCCGGCTCGATCCGGCCGTCCGGGTAGATGCATTGGGCCCGCATGGCCCAGATGGTCTGCGCGGCGGCGACGACGTTATAGCCGTGCAGCGGCGGGCTCACGTGATAGAGCTCCATGTCGCCAACGGCCATGATCTTCATGACCGGATCCGTGTGCGGCACACAACCCACCAAACGCGCGACGCCCCCGAAGTTCACGCGTCAAATTTAAGGGCGGCAGCGCGGCCCTCATCGCACCAAATTCGGCAGGTGGTCAGCTGGCGCAGCCGATGGGTGCCGGGTCGCCGGCTTCCGCGGCAGCCTCACACGCTTCCCTGAACCAGGCGCCGCCGGCATCGCCGGTGGCGTACCCGCCGCCGGCCTCACCGCGCGCGTATCCGCCGCCGGCCTCGCCGGTCGCATACCCGCCGCCGGCCTCACCGGTCGCGTACCCGCCACCCGCGTTGTCGTTCACGTAGCCTCCGCCGCCGGGGTCGCCGGGAGCCGCGAGGGCACTGCCCGCCGGGCCGAGTAGCGCTGCGAACGCGAGCGAAGCTGCTGCGGCGGCTGTGCCGAACACGAACTTCAGTCCCGCTGTCTGCTGTTTCATCATCGCCGGTCCCCTGATCGTGGCCCCTGTGCGCCGTTGTCCGGCCTGCCCAACGCGCACACGAGCGCTTGAGTCCCGATTTTACGTGATGTACGTCACACTGGCCATCGCCGTCGTTCGCGAAGACGACGGCAGAGCGCAGGCCGTGGATCCGGGCCGCGTGACGCGAACCGGGCTGTTACGCCGACGGCTACGAACCCAGCCGTGCGGCCACACTGACGACCCGGCGGGCCAGATGATCCAGCGCGTCGTAGGTGGTGTCGTCGAATGCGCTGATGTTGTCGTGGTTGGCCAGCAGGCTCGCGCCGTACGGATTGCCGTCGGTGAACTTGAGCGGTTCGGTGTAGCCCGGCGGCACGATGATCCCGCCCCAGTGCATCAGCGTGACGTAGAGCGTCAGCAGTGTCGTCTCCTGCCCACCGTGCGCGGTGTTGGTCGAGGTGAACCCGGCGTAGACCTTGTCGGCGAGCTTGCCCTGCGACCACAGGCCGCCGAGCGAATCCAGGAATCCACGCAATTGCGATGCGACGGAACCGAATCGAGTGGGGGAGCCGAAGATCACCGCATCGGCCCACACAATGTCGTCACCGGTGGCCGTCGGAAGATCTTTGGTGGCTTCGTAATTCGCGGTCCAAGCCGGATTGCCCGCGAACGACTCCGGATCGCGCGTCTCGGTAACCGGGCGCAACCGCACCTCGGCACCCGCGGACTCCGCGGCGGCGGTGACGCGCTGGGCCATGTGGGTGCCGTGGCCGGTCGCCGAGTAGTAGATGACGGCGACCTTGGGGGCAGAGTTCGTCATGGCGCCAGCTTAGGCAGGCCCCTGATGCCGAACTCGCGTTTCAGAACCGTGCGCGCGGCGTAGAACCCGGCCATTCCGTGCACTCCGCCGCCCGGTGGCGTGGCCGACGAGCACAGATATGCCTTGGGAATCGGTGTGGTCCACGGGTCGAACCGCGGCGTGGGTCCCAGCAGCGCGCTGGTCATGTTGTTGCCCCCGACGCCGATGTCGCCGCCGACGAGGTTCGCGTTGTGTTCGTCCATCCGGGACGCCGGCACGCTGCGCACCGCGACCACCAGATCGCGAAAGCCCGGGGCGAACCGTTCGAAGATCCCGGTCACGGTGTCGGCGAGGTCCAGCGTCGAGTTGTTGGGGACGTGGACATAGGTCCACAACGGGCGCCGGCCGGCGTCATCGACGCGCGATGGGTCCGCGATATGGGGGAGCGCGGCCAGCACCATGGGCCACTCGGCGTGGCGTCCCGCGGCGATCTCGGACTCGGCCAATGCCATCTGCGCCCGGCTGCCGCCCAGGTGCAGTGTCGGCGCCTGGCTCAGGCGCGGGTCACGCCAGCCGATCTCGCCGCTCAGCACGAAGTCGACCTTCGCGACGCCCGGCCCGTAGGCGTAGCGGCTCAACGCCCGGGCGTAACGAGGTGGCAGGGCCTTGCCGTAGATCGAAAGGAGGGCAGTCGGCGCGGTGTCATAGATCACCACGCCCGACGGTGGTTCGGTGACTTCGTGCCCGAGGACCAGTTCGCCGCCGTGGGCGTTGAGATCGGCGAGCAGCGCGTCGGGGATCGCCTGGGATCCACCGATCGGGATCGGCCACCCCACGGCATGCCCCAGCGTCGCCAGCATCAACCCCGCGCCTCCTGAAACCAGCGACGGCATCGTTGAAATCGTGTGTGCGGCAACGCCACTGAACAACGCACGGGCGTCCTCGCCGGCCAGGGAGCGCCACAACGGAGTGCCCTGGGCCAGGAGCCGAGGCGCGACCCGTACCGCCGCGCCCAGCGATGGGGGTATCGACCGTTTGTCACCGAGGATGAGGCCCACCACGCCATCGCAATCGGCGGCCAACGGGCCGAGCAGCCGTCGCCAGGAATCTCCCGAATCCAGCTCGGCGCAGGTGCGCTCGATGTCGCGGTAGCCGACGGCGGCGGGACGGTCGATCAGCGGGCTGGCATAGGAGATCTCGGGGACGGCCAGCTGCACGCCGCGGGCCGGCAGGTCGTAGGCGGCGAAGAACGGCGAGGCCAGCGCCAGCGGGTGTACCGCCGAACAGATGTCGTGGCTGACGCCGGGAAACTCCGGGTCGGGCAGGGTGCGCGCGCCGCCGCCCGGTGTGGGCTGTGCTTCGATGACGCGTACCGACAGTCCAGCCCTTGCGCAGATGACCGCGGCGGACAGGCCGTTGGGCCCACTGCCGACGATTGTGACGTCCACGCCCATCAGTACACCGCACGCGGTTCGGCTGTGGTAGGAGCCACACACTAGGCTGTCCGCGTGAGTCTTCCCGTTGTTTTGATTGCCGACAAGCTCGCGGAATCGACCGTCGCCGCCCTCGGTGACCAGGTAGAGGTCAGGTGGGTCGACGGTCCGGACCGCGAGAAGCTGCTCGCCGCCGTGCCCGAAGCCGACGCGCTTCTCGTCCGTTCCGCCACCACGGTGGACGCCGAGGTCATCGCCGCGGCCCCCAAACTCAAGATCGTCGCGCGCGCGGGCGTCGGCCTGGACAACGTCGACGTCGATGCCGCCACCGCCCGCGGGGTGCTCGTGGTCAATGCGCCGACCTCCAACATCCACAGCGCCGCCGAGCACGCCCTGGCTCTCCTGCTGGCCACCGCCCGGCAGATCCCCGCCGCCGATGCGACGCTGCGCGATCACACCTGGAAGCGGTCGTCGTTCTCGGGCGTCGAGATCTTCGACAAGACCGTCGGTGTCGTCGGCCTGGGCCGCATCGGACAGCTGGTCGCCCAGCGACTGGCCGCCTTCGGCGCGCACATCGTGGCGTACGACCCCTACGTCTCGCAGGCCCGCGCAGCCCAGCTCGGTATCGAATTGCTGCCGCTGGACGAGCTGCTCGGCCGCGCCGACTTCATCTCGGTGCACCTGCCCAAGACCAAGGAAACCGCCGGTCTGCTCGGCAAGGAGAACCTGGCCAAGACCAAGCCGGGCGTCATCATCGTCAACGCCGCCCGCGGCGGGCTGATCGACGAGCAGGCCCTGGCCGACGCCATCACCAGCGGCCATGTGCGTGCCGCAGGTCTGGACGTCTTCTCGACCGAACCGTGCACCGACAGCCCGCTGTTCGAGCTGCCCCAGGTCGTCGTGACCCCGCACCTGGGTGCCTCGACCGCCGAGGCGCAGGACCGCGCCGGTACCGATGTGGCCGCCAGCGTGAAGCTGGCGCTGGCCGGCGAATTCGTGCCGGACGCCGTCAACGTCGGCGGCGGGGCCGTCGGCGAAGAGGTTGCGCCCTGGCTGGACCTGGTGCGCAAGCTCGGTCTGCTGGCCGGTGCCCTGTCCGATGCGGCTCCGGTGTCGCTGTCGGTGCAGGCGCGTGGCGAGCTGGCCAGCGAAGACGTTGAGATCCTGAAGCTGTCGGCGCTGCGGGGGCTGTTCTCCGCGGTGGTCGACGAGCAGGTGACGTTCGTCAACGCCCCGACACTGGCAGCCGACCGTGGCGTGGCCGCCGAGATCAGCACCGCTACCGAGAGCCCGAACCACCGCAGCGTGGTGGATGTTCGCGTCGTGCACGCCGACGGCAGCACGCTGAATGTCGCGGGCACCCTGTCCGGGCCGCAGCTGGTCGAGAAGATCGTCCAGATCAACGGGCGCAACTTCGATCTGCGGGCCGAGGGCTACAACCTCATCGTCCACTACAACGATCAGCCGGGCGCGCTCGGCAAGATCGGCACCCTGCTCGGCGGGGCCAACGTCAACATCCTGGCCGCACAGCTGAGCCAGGATGTCGACGGCGACAGCGCCATCGTGATGCTGCGTCTGGATACCGATGTGCCCGAGGATGTGCGTTCCGCGCTGGCCGCGGCGGTTGACGCGACGACGCTGGAAGTGGTCGACCTGTCATGAAACTCGCTGTAATCGCCGGTGACGGCATCGGTCCGGAGGTCATCGCCGAGGCGCTCAAGGTGCTGGATGCGGTGCTGCCCGGCGTGGACCGGACCGAGTACGACCTGGGAGCGCGGCGCTACCACGCGACCGGGGAACTGCTCACCTCCGAGACGATCGAGGAACTGCGCGGCTACGACGCGATCCTGCTCGGCGCCATCGGTGATCCGTCGGTGCCCAGCGGTGTCCTGGAGCGCGGCCTGCTGCTCAAGCTGCGGTTCGCGCTCGATCACCACGTCAACCTGAGGCCCGGCCGGTTGTATCCCGGTGTCAGCAGCCCACTTTCAGGCGTGTCGGAGATCGACTTCGTCGTGGTGCGTGAAGGCACCGAGGGCCCCTACACCGGCAACGGCGGCGCACTGCGCGTCGGCACGCCGCACGAGGTGGCCACCGAGGTCAGCGTCAACACCGCGTTCGGCGTCGAGCGCGTGGTGCGGGACGCCTTCGCCCGCGCACAATCGCGGCGCAAGCACCTGACCCTGGTGCACAAGACCAATGTGCTGACCTTCGCCGGCAGTCTGTGGGCCCGTGTGGTGGCCGAGGTCGGTAACGAATATCCCGAGGTCGAGGTGGCTTACCAGCACATCGACGCGGCGACCATCCACATGGTCACCGATCCGGGCCGGTTCGACGTGATCGTCACCGACAACCTGTTCGGCGACATCATCACCGACCTGTCGGCGGCGGTGTGCGGTGGCATCGGGCTGGCCGCGAGCGGCAATATCGATGCGACACGGACCAATCCGTCGATGTTCGAGCCGGTGCACGGCAGCGCACCCGACATCGCGGGGCAGGGGATCGCCGATCCGACCGCCGCCGTGATGAGCGTGGCGCTGCTGCTCGCCCACATCGGTGAGACCGACGCCGCCGCGCGTGTCGACAAGGCGGTCTCCGAGCACCTGGCCACCCGCGGGGACGCGAACCTCTCGACCAGCGAGGTCGGCGAGCGGATCCTGTCGCTGCTGTAAGACGTTGGCTTTTGAGGTCGACTCTGCGGTGAGGGCGTTGGTCTCTCGCACTTCTCCGCTCTCATCGCAGAGTCGATGACAGCTCGTGCGTCACATCGGGAACGAGGACTGTCCGACGAATCCGAAATCGGCGACGAGAGCGTGTCCGCTGATGGTGGCCGCGGCAGGCGAGGCGAGGAACGTCAGGTAACGGGCGATGTCCTCGGGCTCGTGGATCGGGTAACTGTCGCCGAGATCGGCGTCGTCGGACAAACCGACGTCGTTCTTGGGCATTCGGGTGTTCACCACGCTCGGGCACACGCAATTCACCCGGATGCCGTCGGCCCGCAGATCGACAGCCATGGCATTGACCATCATGATCAGCGCGCCCTTGGACGCGCAGTACGGCACGTGCAGCGGTGAGGCGACAAGCGCGGAATCGGAGGCGACGATCGTGACCGAGGCCGTGGAACTGAGGCGCAGGAACGGGAGTGCATGTTTGACCGGCAGCCACTGGCCTTTCACGTTGATGTCGAACATGCGGTCCCACTCGCCGGTGCTGATCTCGTCGATCGATCGGCCGTACAGCCCGGAGATACCGGCGCACAACACCAATGAGTCGAGGCTGCCGAGTTCGTGGACGGTGGTGGCCACTGCCTCGGCCACCGACTCCTCGTCGCTCACATCTGCCTGTACGGCAATGGCTTCGGCGCCCTGCACGATGAGTTCCGCCGCGGTGGCCCGGGCGGATTCGATGTGGATATCGGCGACGGCGACGGCCGCTCCTTCGGCAGCCAGCGCCAGCGCCGTAGACCGTCCGATCCCCGTGCCGCCCCCGGTGACGAAGGCTACTGAGTCGCGCAGGCCCGTTTCCATGTGAGCTCCGTTCAGACGGTGGTCAGGCGGTCGAGGCGGGCACGCCAGAACTGCACGCTTTCGCGCAACTCGTCCAGGACCGTGCCGTCGGGGTACTCGTTCGAATGGATGATCTCGAAGAACAGATGGACATCACCCGTCCAGCCGGCCAACCGTCCCAGCACCGCATCGCGGTCGACGGTGCCGGAGGCATTGGCCGCCGCGGTGAAGGGGCCGTGATGATCCGCACCGACGGGAGACTGCTGAAGCTGAACTACCGGGGTGTTGATCCACTGCTCGGTCAACCAGCTCAGCGGGTCGGCGCTGGGCGTCCCGGGTGTCAGCGATGACGGGTGACCCAGATCCAGGCATAGCCGCCACGGCACCGCGGTACCGGCAAGTTCGGTCTCCAAGGCGTGGGCCTCGTCGATGCTGTGTCCGTACTCCCTTGTGACAGCCAGGTTTTCGAACTGCATGTGGTCGAGGCCGGCGTCGGCGGCGGTCTCGGCGAGCCGTCGCATCTGGTCCAGTTCGGTGGCGATGAGGGTCTTCGACAAGGTGGGGTCGGCAGCCGCCGATACCGACAACGCACCGATGTGCCCGCCGAGTCCGGTCGCCCCGACCGCCGCGGTGAAGGCGATCATCTCCTGATACCACTCGAACGCCGCGGCCCGGTCGAACGGGTCCTCGGAGAGCAGCAGGGGGGAGGAGTAGGCGGCCAGGCCGGTGAACACACTGTGGATGCTGATACCGAAATCGTCGGCCGCGGTGCGGACCCGTTCGGCGTAGCGCCGGATCGCGTCCCTGTTCAGGCCGAACGGCACCAGGTCCAAGCTGAGCTGGACGGTGTCGAGCCCCAGTTCCTCGGTGACGATGCGGGCCCACGCCTCGGGTTGCGGCCACCGCTTGACCGCGAAACAGGTGTTGATTCCCAGTATCAAGTTGGGTCCGTCGCTGGATGTGGTTGCCATCTCAGTTGATTCGCTTTCCGGTCGAATGATCGAAGTAGTGTGCGCTGTCGGGCCGCACTTGCAAGCTGACGGCAGCACCGGGGGTGACACCGCTGAGGCGTGAGACCTCGGCCACCGCCGTCAGCTCTACATCGCCGGTCGCGACGGTGACGATGGCACGCGGTCCAAGCAGTTCAACCAGAGTCACGGTGGCGGTGGCTTCCGCTGCAGGGGTGAGCAGCAGGTCGTCCGGCCGCACGCCGAGTACCACGGGACCGCTGCTCGGGGCGGTCAGGTCAAGGTGCAGACCGGATTCGGTTCGGAATCCACCGGTTTCGTTGGATCCGGGGATCAAGTTCATCTTCGGAGACCCGACGAAAGCGGCGACAAAGGTGTCCGCCGGCTTCGAATACACCTCCAGGGGGGTGCCGGCCTGCGCCACGCTGCCTTCCCTCATCACGACCATACGATCCGACAGCGTCATCGCCTCTTCCTGGTCATGCGTGACGTAGAACGAGGTGATACCCAGCCGACGCTGGATGTGCAATAGCTCGGTGCGGGTTTCCACCCGCAGTTTGGCGTCGAGATTGCTCAACGGTTCGTCGAACAAGAACACCGACGGCTCCCGGACGATGGCGCGGGCGATCGCGACCCGCTGCTGCTGACCACCGCTGAGGTCCTTGGGCCGCCGATCGAGCAGGCTGCCGAGTCCGATCGACTCGGCAACCTCGCGGGCGCGTCGGTGAGCCTCGGCCTTCTTGACCTTCTTGGCGCGCAACGGGAAGGCGATGTTGCCCAGCACATTCAGATGTGGGTAGAGCGCGTAGTTCTGGAACACCATCGCGATGTCGCGGTCTCTGGTGTCGACGTGGGTGACATTGCGCTCGCCGATGAAGATGTCGCCGGAACTGATCGGTTCCAGTCCGGCCAGCATGCGCAGGGACGTCGACTTCCCACACCCTGACGGACCCACCAGGACGGTCATCGAACCGTCGGGCAGGTCGAGGTTGAGGTTGTCGACGATGCGCAGGTGACCGTAGTCCTTGCACACATCGCGGAAGGTGATTGTTGCCATGTGATCTCCAAAATTGCCGAAGCGGCTAGAACTTGACGGCTCCGCCGCCCATGCCTTGGATCAGGCGTCGCTGCACGAAGAATGCCGCGATGATGACCGGAACGATCGAGATGATGATGGCGGCGCTCATCGAGCCGAGGTCGACGCCGCGGAACGTATTGAACGACGAGATGGCCACCGGCAGCAGCTGGTTGTTGTTCGGAGCCAGGATGAGCCCGTAGAACATGTCATTCCAGGACAGGATGAAGCCGAAGATCGCGGAGGCGCCGATGCCCGGATAGACCTGGGGAATCATCACCTTGCGGAAGGCGGCGAACCGGGTGAGTCCGTCGACGAGGGCCTGCTCCTCCAGGGACCGGGGAACCGCTTCCCACAGCCCGATCAGGAACCAGGTGACGAACGGCAGCACGAAACTGATGTGGGCGAAGATGACCGGGATCAGCGTTCCGCTGAGATTCATCGCGTACCCGGCGGTGAGGAAGGGGAACACCAGGACCGCCGGCGGTAGTACCTGCGCGGCGAGCATGCCGAATCTCGTTGCCGAACCACCGGTCTTGTAGCGGCTGATGGAGTAGGCGGCCATGCTGCCCACCGTGATGCTGACACCCACCGTCACGAACGCGACGATGGCACTCCGGATGACGGCGCTGACGATCGTGCTGTCGAGCACCTGATTCCAGTTGTCCATCGACGGTGTGAACGCGATGAGCCACGGATCGTTGAGTTGTCCCGGCGTCTTGAAGCTGGCGAGCGCGATCCACGCCAACGGCAGGACGACGATGGCGACGCCGGCGAGGAGGAACCCGATGCGCAGCGCGCCGAAGGACTTGCGCCGAAAGTCACTCATGCTGCGGACTTCTCCATTCGGCGGTAGACGACGACGATGACAGCCAGCACGAACGCCAGCACGAGGCATGCCATGGCGCTCGCCTCGCCGAGCCGGAAGAACTGAATCCCGGTCTGGTACATCAGGTACTGGATGGTCTCCGTTTCGGTGCCGGGGCCGCCTCGCGTGGTGGCATAGACGTATTCGAATACTTTCAGCGCATCGAGCGCACGCAGCATGACCGCGACGGTCAGCACCGGTGACAGCAACGGCAAGGTGACCCGGAACAGGGTGTACAGACCGCTGGCCCCGTCGACCTTGGCGGCTTCGAGCGGTTGCTTGGGCATCGACTCCAGACCGGCCACCAACAGCAGCACCAGAAACGGGGTCCATTGCCACACATCGATGGCGATGAGCGTGAACAGCGCCGAGCCGGAGCCGAAGAAATCGTGGTCGATACCGACCTTGTGCAATGCGCTGGGTATCACGCCGAGTTGGCTGTTGAGCAGGAACCGGAATACCAGTGCGACGGCGATCGGGGTGATGAACATCGGGATCAGCAGGACCGAGCGGGTCAGGTCTTTCATCCAGCGCTGCCGCTGCAGCGCCAGTGCGATGAGCAGTGCGAGCACCAGTTCGGCAACAACCGCGATCACCACATAGGTCGCCGTCACGCCCAGCGAGCCGATGAATTTTCCCTGAAAAGCCTTGGTGTAGTTGTCGATTCCGACGAATTGCGCCGGTCGCTGCGAGGTCAGCTTCTTGTCGACAAAGCTCAGATACACGGCGTACACCAACGGGAAACCGATGGCAACGGCGAATACCGTTGCGAACGGCGCCATCATGCCGTAGCGAAACCTTCTCATTGTGCTCTCTCTCGGCGGTTTCCGCGGAGCGCTGGAGGGGGAGCGCTCCGCGGAAACCGGGTCAGCGTCCCGTGATCTGGTTGGCCGCGGCCTGCGCGTCGGTCAGTGCCTGATCGATGGACTTGGCGCCGATCACCGCTTCGTTGAGCTGGGTGCCGACCTCCTGCACCATCTGTTCGGCGTTGGGCCCCTGCGCGAACGGGACGGTGTTCTTGAGAATTTCGTCCACCGCGGCGAAGTAGCTTTCACCGTTGCCCGACTTGCGGACCTCTGGGTCTGCGACCGTCGAGATCCGGGTGGGCGCACCGCCGTGCATCACTCGCTGCTTGTCGGTGTCCTTGTCGGTGATCCAGGAGATGAACGCCCAGGCGGAGTCGGAGTCCTTGGAGTTGGCCGGGATAGCCCAGGACCAGACGCCCAATGCGCCACGGCCGCCCGGCATCGGTGCCAGCTTGAACTTGCCGGCCAGCTCACCGGATTCGGGCGAGTTGAGGCTCGACGTCAGCCAGTTGTATCCGACGATGGACGCCGATCCGCCGGAGGACAACGACCGGATGGTCTCGTCCTGTGCCCAGTTGACGCTGTTGGGCGGAGAGGCCGACTTCAAGGTGTCGATGTAGACCTGAAGCGCCTTGTGGGCTTCCGGGGTGTCGATCGTCGGATTGCCGTCCTTGTCGAACATCGACCCACCGGCCGCGGCATACCAGCTCGACCATTCCTCCAGGATCTTGTAGCCGCGCTGCGGGCTATGAGCGATGCCGGCGTGTTGCGGTGTCGTCAGCTTGTTGACGGTCGTCACCAGCTCGTCGAGGTTGGTCGGCACTGACAGGCCGGCCTGCTGCAGCAGGTCGTCGCGGTAGATGTAGCCCTGCGCGTAGTTGTACATCGGGATGCCGTAGGTGGATCCGTCGATCTCGTTGACCCCGCGCAGAGACGGGTAGAAGTCGGCGTAGTCGAGCTTGCCGGCCGTCTCGATCCGGCTGTCCAGTGGCGCCAGGAATCCGGCGTTGACGAAGTCGTCGGTCCACGGGTTGTCGATCATGATCAGGTCGTACGTGCCCTGCGGAGCTTGGAACGACGCCACCAGCTTGTCGCGCATCGAGTCGTAGGCAAGCTTCTCGATTTCGACGTTGATGTTCGGATACGCCGTCTTGAAGCCGTCGAGCAGCGATTCGACCGCTTCGGTGTCGTGTTCGTCCTCCATGAGGATCTTCACGGTGCCGGCATGGTCAGCGGGAATGTCACCTGCGCCGCTTCCGCTTTCGCTTGCCGGGCCGGAACTCGAACAGCCCGCGAGCGCCAATGTGGTCGCCCCTAACAGCGCGGCGACGGAGGACAACCACTTTCTTGTTCCTGCCATATCCCTTCCAATCCTGTTGATTCGGTGGGTGATCAATCCATGAAGGCGCCGCCGTTGACGGCAAGTGCCTCGCCGGTGATGAACCGGGCGTCCTCGGAAAGCAGGAAGGTCAGCGCCTTGGCGATGTCCTCGGGCTGCTCGACACGTCCGAGCGGGGTGTCATCGATCCACATCTGTTTCACCGCTTCGGCGGTCGTGCCCCGCAACGAGGCCTCCCACTCGAGTTCGCGTTCCTGCATCGGCGTGGCGACATACCCGGGGCAGATGCTGTTGACGGTGATGCCGTGCTCGGCCAGCTCATAGGCCATCGACTGGGTCAGTCCGATGACGCCGAATTTGGATGCGATGTAGTCACTGAGGAACGGAACCCGGCCCTGCTTGCCACCCATCGAGGCGGTGTTGACGATGGTGCCCTTGCTCTTGGTGCGGACCATTGCCCGGGCTGCGGCCTGACCACAGATGAACACGCCCTTGAGGTTGATGTCGAAGGTCTTCTCGACCCGGTCCAGCGGCATGTCCAGGAAGCGCTCCATGAACGAGATGCCGGCGTTGCTCACCCAGGCGTCCAGCCCGAGGCGGTCGGCGACGTCATCGGCCACCCTGGCCGCACCGGCCGGGTCGGTCACGTCGAGCTGCAGGTGTTCGTGGTGCTGGCCGGCCGCGGTATCGAGTTGTTCGGCACAGGCTTTGGCCGCCTGCTCGTCGACGTCGGTCACGACGACCTGCCACCCCCGGCGCGCCAATTCGGTCACCATGGCCTTACCGATGCCGGATCCCGCGCCCGTCACTACGACTGTCTTCGCCAATGCTCTTCCTTCTCTCACTGTGATCGATGGGGCCGACGAGGTCACTCGTGCGCGACACGCACGTCGATGCCTTGCTGTCGGGCGGCCTCCAGTACCGGGCCGTCGTGCGGACCGTCCGTCACGATCGTGTTCACCGCGCTCAGTGGCGCGATATTGACCAGCTGTACGCGTCCGAGCTTGCTGGAGTCGACAGCGAGGATGACGCGGTCGGCGGACTCCATGGCCGCACGTTTAACGTCGCTTTCCTCGCTGTGGTAATCGGTGAGTCCGCGCTTGGCATCGACACCGGCTACACCCATGACATAGGTGTCGCAGTTGTAGCGCCGGTAGGTCGCCTGGGCGTCGGAACCGATGAGGCTGAGCTCGCCCGGTCTCATTCGGCCGCCGGTGAGGAAGACGGTGGTGTTGGGTTCGTCGACGAGTTCGAGTGCGGCAAGCACGCTCGGCGTGATCACGGTCAAACCGAGTCCGCGGCCACGGATCTGGTGCGCCACGGCCAGTGCGGTGCTGCCGCTGTCGATGATGACGGTCTCGTGTGGTTCCAGCAACTCGACGGCGGCGGCTGCGATATGCGCCTTCTCGGCGGTGGCCGACTCCACGCGGGTCCCGAATGCGGGCTCCTCGGACTTGTGCGAGTAGGCAATCGCACCGCCGCGCACCCGGCGAACCGCACCTTGGGCTTCGAGAACATCGATGTCGCGCCGAATCGTCATCTCCGAGACCTCGAACATCTCGGCCAACGAGGCGAAGTCCACTTCGCCGTCAGTCCGCAGCCGCTCTTCGATCAGGGCTCTTCGCTCTTCGACTGACATCGGCAACCCCCTGTGACAATGTGTGAATAGTTGACAGTTTTCACTGTGATGTTTCAACTCAAGGACGAATGTCGTTAATGTTTAACATAGCCGGGTGTGAGATGGGAAGAGGTAACAGAAATGGATTCTGAGCAGTACGGCAGCGCGGCTGAGCAACCCGCAGAACTCGCTGACGTGGCCCTGGAGGCGGCGCGCGCGGGCGCGGCGGTTCTGCGTTCACGCCCGCGGGGGAGCGCCAGCGTGACGGTCAAGGGTGAGCGGGGCGATCTCGTCACCGACGTGGATGTCGCCGCCGAGCGCGCGGTGCGTGCCGTCTTGGGCAATCGCAGGCCGAACGACCACGTCACGGGCGAGGAACTGCCGGGTACGGCTCCGGACGGAGCGCGTGTCCGGTGGTCCATCGATCCGCTGGACGGCACGACGAACTTCACCAGGGGGATCCCGTATTACGCCACGTCGGTGGGTGCGGTCTGTATCCGCACCGGACAGTGGCTCGCGGGTGCGGTCGACGCGCCGGTGCTCGGCAAGACCTACTACGCGTACCGGGGTGGCGGGGCGTGGCTGGCCGACGGCGCGGGCGTGTACCGGTTGACCGGGCCGGCCGCCGGGGTCGACGGTGCCGCGCGCCTGCTCGGGATGGGCTATGCCTACTCGGCCGAGGTCCGGCAGGCGCAATGTGGCTTGACCGCCGAGATGATGGCCGGATACACCGACGCCCGGGCCCTCGGATCGGCCGCGCTTGCGATCTGTGCCGTTGCCGAAGGCGCGCTGGACGGCTATGTCGAGAGCCATCTCGGCGAGTACGACTGGGCGGCTGCGGCGCTGGTGGCCGAGGAGGCCGGGTTGAGGGTGCGGCGACCGGCGTCGCCGGCCGACGAGCTTCGGGTCACCGCTCCGAACGCGAATGACGTGAATTGTTAACAGAAGGTTGATAGTTCTTCACACTGTCGGCTAGTGTCAGCGACACGTTGCGCTGGCATCGGGAACTCTGGACAGGAGACAGTTCTTTGCGGGGCACCTATCTGATCGGCGTCGATATCGGCACCACCGGAACCAAAACTGTTCTGCTGCACGAAACTGCCGGGATCGTGGCGCAGGCGACGTTGAGCTCGCCGATCTTCTCGGACGGGCCGGCATATGCCGAGGCGGACGCCTCGGCTTGGGTTACCAACGCGGTAGAGGGAATTCGGCAGGTTCTTGCCGAATCGGAGATCGACCCGGCGATGGTGGCTGCGGTCTCGGCGACCGGCATGGTTCCCGCCGTGATCTGCCTCGACGCCGACCTCAAGCCGGTGCGCCGGCCCATCCTGCAGAACGATGCCAGGGCAACCCGGGAGATCGACGAGCTGTCGGCGGTGATCGACGGCGCGGACATGTTGTCCCGCACCGGATCCGCGCTGACCCAGCAGTCCGTGGCGCCGACGGTGCGATGGTTGCAGCGCAACGAGCCCGAATGCTGGTCGGCCACGCGCTATCTGGTCGGGTCATACGACTATGTGTTGATCGCGTTGGGGGCGCCGCCACACGTCGAGCAGAACTGGGCACTGGAGTCCGGTCTCTACACCCTCGACGGAAAACACTTCGAGCCGGCGCTCGAGGCCGTCGACCTGTCTTCCTCGTCGCTGTGCGAGGTGTACCGGCCCGGCACCCGGATCGGCACGATCAGTGCATCGATGGCCGAAACCACCGGTCTGCCGGCTGATGTCGCGTTGGTGGTGGGCGGCGCCGACCATGTGTTGTCGGCCTACGCGGCCGGCGTCGACACCGCCGGTGACTGGTTGATCAAGTTGGGCGGTGCCGGCGACATTCTCACTGCCTGTGCCGATCCCATCGTCGACGCGCGCCTGTACCTCGATGCGCATCCCCGGCAGGGAACCTGGCTGCCCAACGGCTGTATGGCCACCAGCGGCAGTCTCATCCGGTGGTTCCAGACCCTCATCGGCGGAACGCCGTTGACCGATCTGGACGCCGAGGCCGCCGGGCGCCGACCCGCCGCGGTGTTGTGCCTGCCCTACTTCCTCGGTGAGAAGTCGCCGATCCACGATCCGCAGTTGCGCGGCGCGTTCATCGGCCTCGAGCTGGCCCACACCGGGGCGGACATGTATCGCTCGGTGCTCGAGGCGATCGCCTTCGGGTTCCGGCACAACGCCGAAGTCATGCGATCGGCCGGAATCACGCTGTCGCGGGCCAGGGTGACGAACGGTGGCAGCAAGTCCACCCTGTGGAAGCAGATCCACGCAGATGTGCTCGGCACCGAGTTGGCGCCGGTGCGTGACCATCCCGGAGCCTCGCTGGGCGCCGCCATCCTGGCGGGTGTGGGCGCCGGTGTGCTCGGCCTCGACGATGCCGAGCGATTCCTGCAGTTCGATGCGCCGGTGGTGCCCGACCGTGAGCGGTCGGCGATCTATGAAGAGGCATATCAGCTGTGGCGGCAGGCCGGCGATGCGCTGGTGCCCATTTCGCACGGGTTGACCCGGAGGTCGCGATGAAGATCCGGCACGACTACAAGGTGGCGGTGGCCGACGGCGGTTGGCGAATGGTCGATCTCGGCCTCACCACAGGTCTGGATTCGGGTGACATCACCGTGTTCGACCGGGAAAACGACGTCATCTACGCGCTGCCGGCGCCATCGGATCGGCTGCCGATCCGGAGCTGGAAAGACGTCCGCCCGGAAGATGTCGCAGTCGTCGACCCCGATGGCAACACCCTGCCGGAGTCCCTCACCGACCCGACGGTGGAACTGCCGATGCATCTCGCGATCTATGCGGCCCGGCCTGATGCCAACGCCATCGTGCACACCCATGCCGAGGATTCGCAGGTTTTCGCGGCCGCGGAGCGAGATATTCCCACCGCCACCATCGACTCGTACACCCGTGCCGGATTCGGTCCGATCCGATGTGGAAAATTCGGCGTCGTCGCATCGAAAGAACTGGGCGACAACATGGTCGAGGTATTGGCCGGCGGCAGCAAGGCGGCCCTGATGGCCCGACACGGTGCGGTGGCCCTGGGGCCCGATCTGGCTGATGCGATGTTCACGGCGACGGTCATCGAGAAAGCCGCGCGCCAGGCCATGAAGGTGGCGTCACTCGGGACGACTCCCGAACAGCTCACCCTGTACCACATTTTCGACCACGACCTTGCCCGCGACATCGAGGAGGGACGCGTCCACCTCGACACCCAGACAGTCACGATTCAGCGCTTGGCCTGAGGGACAAGAGAACAAGAGGAGATAGATATACATGCAATGGCTTGACGACGTCTTTGGTGTGCAGAAACCGGTGATCGCCATGCTGCACCTCGATGCCCTGCCGGGCGATCCGTCCTTTGACACGGCGGCCGGTATGCGTGCGGTGGTCGACAACGCACGGCGCGACCTCGATGCACTTCAGTCCGGAGGCGTTGACGCGGTGATGTTCTCCAACGAGTTCAGCCTGCCGTATCTGACCAAGACCGAGCCGATCACCGCGACCGCGATGGCCCGCGTCATCGGCGAGCTCCTCGACGAAGTCCGAGTGCCGTTCGGCGTCAACGTGCTGTGGGACGGGGTGGCATCGATCGACCTCGCTGCCGCGACCGGCGCGAAGTTCGTGCGGGAGATCTTCACCGGCGCCTACGGCAGCGATTTCGGGTTGTGGAACACCAACGTCGGTCAGGCGGCGCGGCACCGGCGGCGCGTCCATGCGGACAATGTCCGTCTGTTGTTCAACGTGGTCCCCGAGGCGACGGCATATCTCGGTGACCGGGATCTCGCTGACATCACCCGTTCCACGGTGTTCAACGCCAAGCCCGACGCCCTGGTCGTCTCGGGGCTGACCGCCGGTGCGCCCACCGACACGTCTGCTCTGTCCACCGTCAAGAACAATGCCGGCGATGTCCCGGTGTTTGTCAACACCGGAATGCGCGTGGAGACCGCCGAGGCGCAGCTGAGCATCGCCGACGGGGCCGTGGTCGGCACCGCATTCAAGAAGGACGGGGTGTTCGAGAACCGCGCCGACAGTGAGCGGGTCGAGAAGCTGATGGCGGTGGTGAAGAACTTCCGTCAGAGCTGATCGCCCGACATTCGGCACCGCCCGGGGTGAGCCGTTCACGGCCAGGGCGGTGCCGGCTCCGGTCGATCGAGCCGATGACTTTGTCGAGGCTCGCGGGTCTATCTCTCTACCGAGACCATCAACTCAGCAGGGAGTAGCGCCATGGGCGTCATCGCCATCGAACTGTTCGCCACCCTGGACCTCGTCGCGCAGGCGCCCGGCGGCCCGGACGAGGACCCCGAGGGCTTTTCGTTCGGCGGCTGGCAGGCGCCGCTGATCGACGAGGTTTCCGGCGCGCAGGTCGGGTCTGCCTACGAGGGCACCGACGCGCTGCTGCTCGGACGCCGCACGTACGACATCTTCGCCGCCTACTGGCCGCACCAGACGGACGAATTCGGCACGCTGTTCAACGGCATCCCGAAATACGTCGCCTCCCGCGGCACGCCTGATCTGTCATGGGCCGGTTCTACACAGGTCGGCCCGGATCTGGGCGCCGCGGTGCGCGAGATCCGGGACAGGCACGAGCATGTGAAGGTCGTCGGAAGCCTGAACCTGGTTCAGACGCTGCTGCGCGAGAAGCTCTTCGACCGTCTGGATCTGTGGGTGCACCCGATCATGCTGGGAGCGGGGAAGAAGGTGTTCGACGGGGGCTCGGTGCCCACCAATGTGACACTGCTGCAACCGCCGGTGGCCAGCCCGAACGGCATCGTGTTCCTGCGGTACGGGCTCGCCGACGGTGTGCCTGGAACAGGGGACATGAGCGCGTGAGCGCTCACGTGTCCTGATGCTCTTCGCACACGCGCGCATCCTGGGGAACCAGTGGCACCGCCAGCAACGGCAACAGGGCGCACACCGCGAAGGCCGCCGGGTAGCCCGCCACCCCGATCAGCGCGCCGAACAGCGGTGCCGAGCTGGCAGTTGCCAGATGCTGGCTGGTGTTCTGCATGCCCAGGGCGCGCCCGCTCCAGAACGGGCCGGCGATCTCGGCGATCGCGGTGAACGCCAAGCCGTTGTCGGACACCGTGATCACCGAGGCGATCACGATCAGCGCAACGCTGAGCGGTGAGCCCAGCCAATCGGTGAGCGCCAGCAGCCCCATCGTCGCCGCTGCCGCCAGCGCGATGGTCCGGATGGGGCGCAGCCGTTCTCCGAGGACATCGGACCACCGGCCCGCGGCGATCCGGCCTGCCGCGCCCAGCAATTGAGCGATGGTCACCAGCGTCCCGGCCGATGCCGCCGACCAGCCCCGGTCACTCATCAGCCACACCAGGGTGAACGTCCAGACCAGACCCTGGGGGACGACCAGCAGTACCGACACCGCGTGGATGCGCCACAACACGTTCGAGCCGCGGTAGGGGTTGGCCAGGTGTTCGGCCGGCGCCTCATGGCGGGGCGGCCGCGGCGGATCCAGCACTCCCACAGCGCAGATCACCGCCGACAGCACACACACCACCGCCGGGAACAGTAGCGCTGTCGCGGTGCCGTGAGTCTCGGCGAGACGCGGAATCACCAACGCGCCCAAACCGACACCCAAAGGTGTTGCGGTCTGCCGGATTCCCATCGCCAGGCCGCGCTGTTCGGGTGGGAACCAACCGACCACGACCCGCCCACTTGCCGAATTGCTGCTGGCTGCGGCCATTCCGCCCAGCAGCAGGAAGATTCCGACCGCCACCAGGGAATCCGCGGCGGCCGCCGCGAACGCCGCCGCGGCGGTCAGCGCCGAGCCCACCGTGAGCACGATCCGTTCGCCGACCCGATCGACGATGTAGCCCCACGCGATCAGGGTGAGCACAAGTCCGAAGCTCGGCATCGACGACAGCAGGCCGGCCTTGGCCAGATCCAGGCCCCGCTCGGCGTGCAGGGTGGGGATGAGGAATGCCGCGCCGTTGATGAACACGTTGGCGCATGTGGTCGCAGTCAGTGCGATCGCCAACATCGACCAACGGCGAAACGTGCTGATGGACGAAACGGGCATGGGTGCATCGTTTCACGGATGTCCCAATATATTGAACTGTGATTCCAGTATATGAGACGCAGTTCGGCTCCCCTAGGCTGTGGCGGTGAAGTTGAGGTGGTTGACGGCAACCGTTCTGCTGACGTGCGGACTCGTGACAGCACCGCCCGCGGCGGCCGCCGCGCCGAACTGGTCGGGCCTGGACGCCCGTCTTTACGACGCGCCGATTCCCGCGGCCGGCACCCTGATCGAGGCGGTTCCGCTGGATCGGGCACTGACGGTGCCGGGCGCGGCGAGTTCCTACCGCATCCTGTATTCGACTGTTGATCAACATGATTCGCCGGCGCTGAGTACCGCGGCGGTGTTCATCCCGCACGGTGAGGTGCCCGAGGGCGGCTGGCCGACGATCGCGTGGGCGCACGGCACGGTCGGGCTCGGTGACGACTGCGCACCGTCGGCGCAGCCGCGCAGCGCACGGGATAGCGAATACCTGACGCACTGGCTCGACCAGGGTTACGCCGTCGTCGGCTCCGACTACGCCGGGCTGGGTACCCCCGGCCTGATGAGCTATCTCAACAGCGTGGCCACCGCCCACAGCGTGGTCGACTCGGTGATCGCGATGCACCACATGGACCTGCCCTTGTCACCGAAATGGGCCCTGGTGGGGCAGTCGCAGGGCGGCGGGGCCGCGGTCAACAGTGCACGTTGGGCCACTGAATTCAGCCGGGGGACCGGCCTGGACTACCGCGGGGTGGTGGCCACCGGGACACCCTTCAATGTCGAGAGCATCGTCAAACAATCCGGCCCCGACATGGCGCTGCCGCCGAACCTCGGGCCGGCGGCCAACAGCTACACCGGCTACATCCTGGCCGGAGTGCGCGAGGCTCGGCCCGATCTGAACATCGACAGCGTGCTGACCCCGGCTGGGCTGGATGCCGTCAACAAAGCGGAGACACTGTGCAAGCCACAACTCGACGAGGCGCTCACGGGCATGACGCCGACCGGGTTCTTCCGCGCGCCCCTGGCCACCCTGCCCGGCGCAGCTGACGCTCTGGACGCATATCTGGGCACGCCGACCAGTGGCTACGACCGGCCCATCTTCCTGGGCGTCGGTCTGCTGGACCGGGATGTCCCGCCGAGCATGTCGCAGCAACTGGGCGATCAGCTACGGGCCAACGGCCAGGACGTCACGCTCAAGATCTATCCCGACGAGGATCACTCGGGCACGGTGCTGGCCTCCATCCCGGACTCCACGCCGTTCCTGGCCGCGGTGTTCGAAGGCGACTGAGGGAACCGACAAGAGGCGTCGGCGCTGGTCGTCAGACGCTGCGCACTACCCTGGTCAAAATGCGCTTAGGTCGAATCGCCAGTCCCGACGGCGTCGCTTTCGTCAGTGTCGAAGGCGACGGTGCCGATGCCGTCTGCAAAGAGATCGCCGAGCATCCGTTCGGCAATCCCAACTTCACCGGACGGAGCTGGCCGCTGGCCGATGTCCGGCTGCTGGCACCGATCCTGGCCAGCAAGGTGATCTGCATGGGCAAGAACTACGCCGCCCACGCCGAGGAGATGGGTGGGGTGGCCCCCGAGGATCCGGTGATCTTCCTCAAGCCCAACACCGCGATCATCGGGCCCAACGTCCCGATCCAGCTGCCGGCCGACGCCCATCCGGTTCACCACGAGGGCGAGCTGGCGATCGTCATCGGGCGGCCCTGTAAGGACGTGCCGGCCGCCCGCGCTGCCGAGAACATCCTGGGTTACACCATCGCCAACGACGTCTCGGCGCGCGACCAGCAGGCCAAGGACGGCCAGTGGATGCGGGCGAAGGGCCATGACACCTTCTGCCCGGTGGGCCCGTGGATCGTCAACGATCTCGACCCCTCGGACCTGGAGATCCGCACCGAGGTGAACGGAGAGTTGCGTCAGCGCAGCCGGACCTCGTTGATGATCCATGACATCGGCGCGATCGTCGAGTGGGTCTCGGCGGTGATGACGCTGCTGCCCGGAGACCTGATCCTCACCGGAACACCCGAGGGTGTCGGACCCATCGAAGACGGGGACACCGTCAGCGTCACCGTCGAGGGCATCGGCACCCTTACCAATCCCGTTGTGCGTAAAGGAAAGTAATGACGAGTTCAAATGTCAGGGTGCGGTTCTGTCCGTCGCCGACCGGCACGCCGCACGTCGGGCTGGTGCGCACTGCGCTGTTCAACTGGGCGTATGCCCGGCACACGGGCGGAACTTTCGTCTTCCGGATCGAGGACACCGACGCCGCGCGTGACAGCGACGAGAGCTACGCCGCGATTCTCGACGCCCTGCGGTGGTTGGGGCTGGACTGGGACGAGGGCCCCGAGGTCGGCGGTCCCTACGAGCCGTACCGGCAGTCGCAGCGCAGCGAGATCTACCGGGACGTGATCGCCCGCCTGCTCGAGGCCGGCGAGGTGTACGAGGCATATTCGACGCCAGAAGAGGTCGAGGCACGCCACCACGCAGCAGGCCGGAACCCCAAGCTGGGATACGACAATTTCGATCGCACGCTCACCGATGAGCAGCGCGCGGCTTTCGCGGCCGAGGGGCGTAAGCCCGTGCTGCGCTTGCGTATGCCCGACGAAGACCTCGGCTGGACCGACCTGGTGCGCGGTCCGGTGAGCTTCCCGGCGGGCTCGGTGCCCGATTTCGCGATCACGCGTGCCAACGGTGATCCGTTGTACACCTTGGTCAACCCCGTCGACGACGCGATGATGAAGATCACCCACGTGCTGCGGGGCGAGGACATCATGCCCTCGACACCGCGGCAGATCGCTTTGTACCGGGCACTGATGCGCATCGGCGTGGCCGAGCGGGTGCCCGAATTCGCGCACCTTCCAAGCGTTCTCGGTGAGGGCAACAAGAAGCTGTCCAAGCGTGATCCGCAGTCGAATCTGTTCCTGCACCGCGATCGTGGCTTCCTGCCGGAAGGTCTGCTGAACTACCTGGCGCTGCTGGGCTGGGGCATCGCCGACGATCACGATGTGTTCAGCCTCGACGAGATGGTCGCGGCATTCGACGTGGCCGACGTCAACTCCAACCCGGCGCGGTTCGACCAGAAGAAGGCCGACGCGATCAACGCCGAGCACATCCGGCAGTTGACGCCGGAGGATTTCACCGCCCGGCTGCGGACCTATCTCGATGCCCACGGCCACGACACCGGTTTGGACGACGCCGCATTCGCCGAAGCCGCCGCGCTGATCCAGACCCGCATCGTCGTGCTCGGCGATGCGTGGGGGCTGCTGAAGTTCTTCGACGACGGCTCCTACGAGATCGACGAGAAGGCCGCTGCCAAGGAGCTGCGCGAGGAGGCCGCACCGGTCCTGGACGCCGCGCTGAGCGCCTTGGAGGGCGTCGGGGAGTGGAACACCGCCAACCTCGAAGCGGCGCTCAAAGAGGCGCTTCTGGACGGCCTTGAGCTCAAGCCCCGTAAGGCGTTCGGGCCGATCCGGGTCGCGGTCACCGGCGCGACGATCAGTCCGCCGCTGTTCGAGTCGATGGAACTACTGGGGGCCGACCGCAGCCTGTCGCGACTGCGGGCCGCCCGGGCCGCCCTGTGAACGCCCGGGCGTGACGGGGGCTTGGTAAAGAGCACTCAAAATCTTTGGTAGTCTGCTCGTCGGCCCGGAAAGCGAAGCGGGGAAGCCCCCGCCGAGCCGATCGGATCGAAAATTGCCCGTGACCTGCGGTGATGGGCAATTAATGGGGTATGGTGTAATTGGCAACACAGCTGATTCTGGTTCAGCCATTCTAGGTTCGAGTCCTGGTACCCCAGCCATCCGGAGCGGATCAGCCGGATTAGGTGAGTACGACCGCCTGAGCTATGCTGACCATCCGGAAGTTCTAGCCCCCGTCGTCTAGCGGCCTAGGACGCCGCCCTCTCACGGCGGTAGCGTGGGTTCGAATCCCATCGGGGGTACAGAAGTAAAAGCGCCCAGTTCTCACGAACTGGGCGCTTTTGCGTTGTGTGGGATTCGTCCGCCCGGTTTGCGTCGCTCTCCCGTCTTGCGCTCTTCCCGTCGGCTTTGTCACGCCAGAGTGGCTCTGGGTGTCGAAGGTCACCCTGGCGTGACGCTCGGTGAGATTTGGTGGCGCGGGCTACTGAGATTCGCCTCACAGTCGACGGGTGAGCGCGTCGGCGGCGGCAAGTAGATCGGCGGCCCAGCGAGCGCCTGGCCGCCGACCCATGCGATCGATGGGGCCGGACACCGACACCGCGGCGATCACCGCGCCGCGGCCGTCGCGCACCGGTGCCGAGACACTGGCCACGCCCGGCTCACGCTCGGCGGCGCTCTGCGCCCAGCCGCGCTTGCGGACCTCGGCCAGGGTGCGGTCGGTGAACTTGGCGGCCGGCAGCACGGCCTGCTGGGTGGCCGGGTCGGCATAGGCCAGTAGCACTTTGGCTCCCGATCCGGCGGTCATCGGGAGGTGGGTGCCGACCGGCACGGTGTCGCGCAGCCCGGCCGGCGGCTCCAGGGCCACCACGCAGACCCGTGATTGGCCCTCACGGCGGTACAGCTGCACGCTCTCGCCGGTGATCTCGCGCAGACGGGGCAGCACCGCGGCCCCGGCCGCCAGGAGCGGATCGTTGACGTGGGAGGCCAATTCGGTCAATGCCGGGCCCAGGCGCCAGCGGCCGTCGCCGTCGCGGGCCAGCAGCCGGTGCGTTTCGAGCCCGGCGGCCAGCCGGTGGGCGGTGGCCCGGGGCAGCCCGGTCCGCTCGCAGAGTTCGGCCAGCCCGCAAGGTGACTCGGCCACGGTGTGCAGCACACCCACAGCTTTGTCGAGGACGCCGATGCCGCTATCATTTCTCACAGAGAGATACTAACGTCTCGCATTGTGAGATGACAGATAAGATGACGACAGTAACTCCCAGCCCTGGCGGACCCTTGATGCAGCCCAGCATTGCCGTTAATCGAATCGAGAAGTAGCGATGGACCAATCGACACAGACATCCGTGAAGCCGCGCACCCTGGCCGAAAAGGTTTGGGACGACCACGTCGTGGCGCGCGGTGAGGGAGAGGGCGCGGCCAGAGAGCCCGACCTGATCTACATCGACCTGCATCTCGTGCACGAGGTCACCAGCCCGCAGGCGTTCGACGGTCTGCGACTGGCGGGCCGGCCCGTGCGACGGCCCGACCTGACGATCGCCACCGAGGACCACAACGTGCCCACGGTCGACATCGACAAGCCGATCGCGGACCCGGTTTCGCGCACTCAGGTCGAGACGTTGCGGCGCAACTGTGAGGAATTCGGCATCCGGCTGCACCCGATGGGTGATGCCGAACAGGGCATCGTGCACATCATCGGACCGCAGCTCGGACTGACTCAGCCGGGTATGACGGTCGTGTGTGGGGACAGCCACACTTCGACCCACGGTGCGTTCGGCGCCATCGCCATGGGTATCGGCACCTCCGAGGTCGAACACGTGATGGCCACGCAGACACTGCCGCTCAAGCCGTTCAAGACCATGGCGGTCAACGTCGACGGCGTCCTGCCCGCCGGTGTGAGCGCCAAGGACATCATCCTGGCCGTCATTGCCAAGATCGGTACCGGCGGCGGCCAGGGGCACGTCATCGAATACCGGGGCAGTGCCATCGAGGCGCTGTCCATGGAGGGCCGGATGACGATCTGCAACATGAGCATCGAGGCCGGAGCGCGGGCCGGCATGGTCGCGCCCGACGAGACCACCTTCGAATTCCTCAAGGGCCGCCCGCACGCTCCCGAGGGTGCCGACTGGGACGCCGCTGTTGCCGCGTGGAGCCAGTTGCGTACTGACGAGGGCGCCGAATTCGACACCGAGGTCTACCTGGATGCGGCAACATTGAGTCCGTTCGTGACGTGGGGCACCAACCCGGGTCAGGGCGTCCCGCTGTCCGCGGCGGTCCCAGATCCGGAGTTGATGGGCGACGACGCAGACCGGCAGGCGGCGGAGAAGGCTTTGGCCTACATGGATCTTCGCCCCGGGATGGCCATGCGTGACATCGCCGTGGACACCGTGTTCGTCGGATCCTGCACCAACGGCCGGATCGAAGACCTGCGGGTCGTCGCCGACGTGCTGCGCGATCGCAAGGTCGCCGACGGGGTGCGGATGCTGGTCGTGCCCGGCTCGATGCGGGTCCGGGCGCAGGCCGAATCGGAAGGTCTCGACCGGATATTCACCGCCGCGGGCGCCGAATGGCGGCAGGCCGGCTGCTCGATGTGTCTGGGAATGAACCCCGATCAGCTGTCCCCGGGACAGCGCTGCGCCTCGACGTCCAACCGGAATTTCGAAGGCCGACAGGGCAAGGGAGGCCGCACCCACCTGGTCTCGCCGGCCGTCGCGGCAGCCACCGCCGTGCGCGGAAAACTGGCGTCCCCCGCCGATCTGCCCGTCGCGGCCCGCTAAGCAAACCGAAAAGGAGAAGCGTGATGGAGGCTTTCAGCACCCACACCGGCATCGGCGTCCCCCTGCGGCGGTCCAATGTCGACACCGACCAGATCATCCCCGCGGTCTATTTGAAGCGGGTAACCCGAACGGGTTTCGAGGACGGATTGTTCGCCGCCTGGCGCTCTGATCCGTCGTTCATTCTGAATCTCCCGCCATTCGACAAAGGCTCCGTGTTGGTCGCCGGGCCCGATTTCGGCACCGGATCTTCACGCGAACACGCCGTCTGGGCGCTCATGGACTATGGCTTCCGGGTGGTTATCTCGTCCCGTTTCGCCGACATTTTCCGCGGCAACGCCGGCAAGGCCGGGCTATTGGCGGCCGAAGTCGCCCAAGACGATGTCGAGCTCTTATGGAAGCTCATCGAGCAGAATCCTGGGCTGGAAATCACTGTGAATCTTCAAGATCGAAATATCGTCGCCGGAACGGTTGTGGTGCCGTTCAGAATTGACGACTACACGGCCTGGCGGCTGCTCGAGGGACTCGACGATATAGGCCTTACGCTGCGGAAACTCTCCTCAATCGAGGATTACGAGAAGCGCCGGCCGACCTGGAAGCCGCGCACTCTGCCGGCCTGATCGGAGGCCTCTCACGGGCGCTTCGGCGCCCGAATTCGCCGCCTGCCAAACCGGTTCTGGACCCGGCCGGGCGGAGTCCAAGTGGGGCAAGCGGATTGCCGGATTGTTCGCTAGCTACGCCTGAAATTGCGCGTGGCTCTTGGAAATCAGTGGTCACAGGGTTTACCGTGTCCTCTAGTCGGTCCAAGGAGGACCACTGGTTTCGGAGGTTTTGGATGAACAAAGCGGAGCTCATCGACGTACTCACAACCAAACTGGGCACCGATCGTCGGCAGGCTACCGCCGCGGTGGAGAACGTTGTCGACACCATCGTCCGTGCGGTGCACAAGGGCGACAGCGTCACAATCACCGGCTTCGGTGTCTTCGAGCAGCGCCGCCGCGCTGCCCGTGTGGCGCGTAACCCGCGCACCGGCGAGACGGTGAAGGTCAAGCCCACCTCGGTGCCGGCTTTCCGTCCGGGCGCACAGTTCAAGGCGGTTGTTTCTGGGGCGCAGCGTCTCCCGTCTGACGGTCCGGCCGTCAAGCGTGGCGTGACCGCAGGCCCGGCCAAGCGCGCCGCTGCCAAGAAGACCGTCGCCAAGAAGGCGCCGGCCAAGAAGGTGGCTGCCAAGAAGGCCCCGGCCGCCAAGAAGGCCGCGACCAAGGCTCCTGCCAAGAAGGCCGCGACCAAGGCTCCTGCCAAGAAGGCCGCGACCAAGGCTCCTGCCAAGAAGGCCGCGACCAAGGCACCCGCCAAGAAGGCCGCGACCAAGGCACCCGCCAAGAAGGCCGCGACCAAGGCACCCGCCAAGAAGGCCGCGACCAAGGCACCCGCCAAGAAGGCCGCCGCCAAGAAGGCACCGGCCAAGAAGGGCCGCAAGTAATTACGGTAAAGGCACGTCGTGAGCCATAGGTCAGCTCACGACGTGCCTTTCCTCGTGTTGGTCTAACCGCCGGCGGGCAGGGGACTGCCGAGGTGGTCGGCAGCTATCAGGTGGTCGTCGGCCATCGACAGCACCCACGTGCTGCCTTTGCGATTTCCGGTGGTCTGCGGGCGCACCCCGGAGCGCGAACACCACCACGAGATGAGATCGGGAATCACCTTGCCCTGGGTGCAGATCACCGGCGTCCCCGCCCGGACCGCGAGATCGAGCACCCGGCTGCGGCCGGCCTTGTGGTCGGAGTTGTACGCCTCTTCCGTCAGTGCCGGCTCATTGTGGATTTCCACCCCGAGCTCCTGAGCCAGGGGCTCAAGGGTCTGATGGCAGCGCAGCCGATCGGCCGCGTAAAGCGTTGTGGCACCGAATGCCAGTAGTTGGGCGACCAGGGCCTCGGCCTGCGCCCGGCCCTTCTTGTCGAGCGGACGCTTGCGGTCATCGCCCTTGAAACGGGATCGCCGCCCGGCCGTACCGTGCCGGACGATGAGCACCGTCTTGGTATCTGGCGGCTGTTTTGCAAAGCGGCGCAACACTTTTCGATCATGGGGGTAGACCAGCTGATCCATCGCCGAATCCACCGGAAGCCAGATGAGCTTGTCCACCTCATCGTTGGGGGTGAAGTCACCTCCAGTCGCGCGGGCAGCCCAGTACCAGACCCGTTTGGTTCCCTGGGGTATGTCATACGAGATCGAGCCGAGCCGGCGCCCGAGTTGCGCGGTGTAGCCCGTCTCCTCATGAACCTCGCGTACCGCGGCCACCGGATCGGTTTCCCCGAGGTCCACCTTGCCCTTGGGCAGGCTCCAATCGTCATATCGCGGACGGTGGATGACGGCCACCTCGGTGACGGCTACGCCGGAGGCGTCCTCGCCGCCACGCCACAACACGGCGCCCGCCGCGGGCACTACCTTGGTGCCCGGCTTGGCCGCTGTCGCGCTGTCGTTGGACACGTCAACTCCTGCAGTCATTCACCGGTCTGGGCTACCAGCCCGGGGCCCGGCGGGGATCAGGGGTGTCGGTGACGTTCCATCAGCGACACCTGGTGGTCGCGGACTGTCTGTCCCTCCTGGGGCAGCGCCGTCCAGTGACCATCGTGTCGCAGTTCCCAGCACCGGGTGGCCGGATCCATCGCGGACTCGAACACCTCGTTGAGTTGCGCGGTCAGCCTCGGATCCTTGACCTGAGCCATCACTTCGACACGGCGGTCGAGATTACGATGCATCATGTCGGCACTGCCGATCCAGAACTCGTTGATGGCGCGGAAATGAATAATCCGCGAGTGCTCAAGGAAACGCCCGAGGATCGAACGCACCCTGATGTTGTCGGAGTACCCGGGCACACCGGGCCGTAGCGCGCAGATGCCGCGCACCACGATGTCGACGGGGATGCCGGCCTGCGACGCCCGGTACAGCGCGTCGATCACCTGCTCGTCGACCAGGGCGTTGGCCTTGAGCCGGATTCCGGTCGTGGCGCCCTCACGCTGTGCGGCGATCTCCCGGTCGATGCGCTCGATGATGCCCTTGCGCACACCGCGCGGAGCCACCAGCAGATTGCGGTAGGAGTCCTTGCGCGAATACCCGGTCAGCGAATTGAACAGATCGGTGAGGTCGGCGCCGATGTCGGGGTCAGCGGTGAGCAACCCCACGTCTTCATACAGCCGAGCGGTTTTAGGGTTGTAGTTGCCGGTGCCGATGTGGCAGTACCGGCGGATCGTCGACCCCTCGCGACGCACCACAAGGCAGGTCTTGCAGTGCGTCTTCAGGCCGATCAGCCCGTAGACCACGTGCACCCCGGCCTGCTCAAGGGCTCTGGCCCACTTGATGTTGGCCTGTTCGTCGAAGCGCGCCTTGATCTCGACGAGTGCGACCACCTGCTTGCCGGCCTCGGCCGCGTCGATCAGCGCGTTGACGATGGGGGAGTCGCCCGAGGTGCGGTACAGCGTCTGCTTGATCGCCAGCACGTTGGGATCGGCGGCGGCCTGTTCGATGAAGCGCTGCACGGTCGTGGAGAACGAGTCGTATGGGTGGTGCACCAGCACGTCGCCGTCGCGCAGCGTCGAGAAAATGCTCTTGGGTGTCTCGCGTTCGCCGAAAGCCGGTGGGGTGGCGGGCACGAACGGCCGGTCCTTGAGTGCGGGCCGGTCCACGTCATAGATCTGCCACAGTGCCGACAGATCCAGCAGCCCCGGCACCTCGATGACATCGCCGGGGGCGACGTCCAGCTCCCGCAACAGGAGTTCGAGCATGCTCTCGGTCATGTCATCGGACACTTCCAACCGCACCGGCGAGCCGAACCGCCGGCGCGCCAGTTCGCGCTCGAGCGCCTGCAGCAGATCCTCATCGCGGTCCTCTTCGACCTCGAAGTCGGCGTTGCGGGTGATCCGGAATGCGTGGTGCTCCACGATCTCCAGGCCGGGGAACAACACGGGCAGGAACGCCGCGATGAGTTCCTCCATCGGCAGGAACCGCACCGCCGTCGATCCGTCGGCGGGGGCGCTGAGTTCCACGAAACGGCCGACGTTGTCGGGCACCTTGATCCTGGCGAAGTGTTGTCCGCCGTCCTCGGGATGCTTGACGGTGATCGCCAGGTTCAGACTCAGCCCGCTCACGAAGGGGAACGGGTGGGCCGGGTCGACTGCGAGCGGGGTGAGGACCGGGAACACCTGCTCGTGGAAGTAGGTGGACAGCTTTGCGCGTTCGGCCTCGTCGAGCTGGGCCCAGTTGACGATGAGGATGCCCTCTTCGGCCAGCGCCGGGCGGACCGAGTTGAGGAACACGTTGGCGTGCCGGTTGGCGATCTGCTGGGTGCGTTCGTTGATACGGCGCAGCTGTTCGCGCGGGGACAGACCGTCGGCCGAGCGCACCGACAGCCCCATCTCGTCGCGGCGTTTGAGCCCGGCCACCCGGACCATGTAGAACTCGTCGAGGTTGGACGCGAAGATCGCCAGGAACTTCGCCCGCTCGAGCAACGGCAGCGATGTGTCGGCGGCCAGGGCCAGGACCCGGGCGTTGAAGTCCAGCCAGCTCAGTTCGCGGTTGAGGTAGCGATCCTCGGGCAGCGCGTTGTCCACTGCCGGTGAGGTGGCCGCCGGCGGCGCCTCAGGTGTCGCCGACTCGATGGACTGCCCCGATGCGGTTGAGGTGGTGTCCCGTTGGGAGTTGTCCGACCGGGTCCGTGGCTCGGCTTCGGTGGCTTCGCTCATGTGTCCGATCATTCCCTATCGCGCGGGTTCGCGGCTACTTACTGGCATGCCTGCCGAGCGTGCGTGCGGTGGCCGAACCGACGCCGAGCCGTCGCGCCGCCTGGAGATCGTCGGGTGTGTCGATGTCGCAGCGCAGACCGGGCCACGCCCCGGTGAGTTCGATCGCGCCGGAGTGTCGATGGCGCGCAGCTGAATCGGACCCGAAGTGCGGAGCCAGCGAAGTGCCGAACGCGAACAGCGCCGAGGTGCCCGTGCCGTGCCGGTCTCCTACGAAGCTGCGCTGGTAGCTACGCGCCATGGTCAGGGCCTCGGCCAGCTCCTGCGGCTGCAACGCAGGCAGGTCACCTTGGAGGACAACGATATTCGGTGCCGCGGAGCGCAGTTCGGCTTCGGCCGCGGTGATCGCGTTGTTGAGTGGGTCACGATGTCCGGCCGGTGTCGGATCCATCAGCACCCCGGCACCGAGCTGCCGGGCGGCTTCCGCCGCGGTCTCGTCCGGGGTGACGACGGTCACCGGGGCGATGGAGGACGCGGCGGTGATGGTGTCGACGAGCATGGCCAGCACCACCGCCTCGCGGGTGGCCGCGGAGAAGATGGGCGCCAGCCGGGTTTTGGCGGCCGACAGCCGCTTGACCGCGATCACGAGGGTGACGTCAGCGGCCTGCGTTGCTGCTGCGGCGTTGTCGCTTCGGGAGCCGCTCATAGGTTCATCCTGCCAGCCCGGCTGAGGCGGCGAGTGGCGCAGCCGCCGGGATAGGGTGAACGGGTGGTAGAGGCTGCGGTGATGGGTGCCGGTGCGTGGGGGACGGCGCTGGCCAAGGTGCTGGCGGACGCGGGAAATCCGGTGACGATGTGGGCCCGGCGCCCCGAGGTCGCCGACGAGATCAACACCGAACATCGCAACAGTCGTTACCTCGGCGACGTCGTCCTGCCCTCGACGATCCGGGCCACTGCCGATCCGGCCGAGGCGCTGAGCGGGGCCTGCACGGTGTTGCTCGGGGTTCCGGCGCAGCAGCTGCGGGCCAACCTCGAAGGCTGGAAGCACCTGATCGGTGACGACGCGACCCTGGTGAGCCTGGCCAAGGGAATCGAGCTCGGCTCGCTCATGCGGATGAGCCAGGTCATCGTCCAGGTGACCGGCGCCGATCCGTCCCGGGTCGCCGTGGTGACCGGGCCGAACCTGGCCAGCGAGATCGCCGAAGAACAACCCGCGGCCACCGTCGTGGCGTGCAGCGACTCCGGTCGTGCGGTCGCGCTCCAGCGCGCGCTGGCCACCGGATACTTCCGGCCCTACACCAACGCCGACGTGGTCGGCGCCGAAGTCGGCGGGGCCTGCAAGAACGTCATCGCGCTGGCCTGTGGCATGGCGGTGGGAGTGGGGCTGGGGGAGAACACCGTTGCCGCCATCATCACTCGCGGGCTGGCCGAGGTGATGCGGCTGGGCATCGCCTTGGGGGCCACCCCCGCCACGCTGGCCGGGCTGGCCGGTGTCGGTGACCTCGTCGCCACGTGCACCTCGGGGCATTCCCGTAATCGCACGTTCGGCCAGCGGCTCGGCAAGGGCGGCACCATGGAGTCGGCCATGATCGCTGGCGGTGGCCACGTGGCAGAGGGAGTGGCCTCGTGTGAATCGGTGCTGGCGCTGGCGTCCAGTTACGGCGTCGAGATGCCGCTGACCGACGCCGTTTATCGGGTGTGTCACAAGGGATTGTCGGTTCACGAGGCAGTCGCAGGACTATTGGGTCGCAGCACCAAACCGGAGTGAGGGCGCCCGGGCGAGGAGGATGCACAGCTATGGACGGCAGGTACGGGGATTCCACCCGGAGCGTCAAAGCTGTTGGTCTGGAATCGATTCCCGGGCAGCCGGTGGCGCCGATGCCGGTACCGGCGTCGACATTCCATCTTTCGCCCGACGAGGCCGAGCCGCTGGACAGCTACGGACGCAGCTCCAATCCGTCATGGCGACAACTGGAATCGGCGCTCGCCGAACTGGAAGGGGCGGCCGCCGCTCTCACGTTCGGGTCCGGCATGGCCGCCATCACCTCGACCCTGAGGGTGCTCACCAAACCGGGAACCACGCTGGTGGTCCCGGCCGACGGTTACTACCAGGTGCGCAGGTATGCCGCCGAATATCTTGCACCGCAAGGGATCACAGTGATCGAGGCGAATGTGGCCGACATCTGTGAGGCCGCCGCTCGTGCCGATGTGGTGCTCGCCGAGACCCCGGCCAACCCCGGCCTGGACGTCGTCGATCTGCACCGGCTGGCGATGACCTGCCGCGGTCACGGCGCCACCCTTGTCGTCGACAACACCACCGCCACACCGCTGGGGCAGCAGCCGCTTTCGCTCGGCGCCGACCTCGTGGTGGCCAGCGCCACCAAATCCCTGTCGGGGCACAGCGATCTGGTGGCCGGTTACGTCGCGGGCAGCCAGCCCGAGCTGATGGCCGCGGTGGAATCCGACCGGCTACTGGCCGGACCGGTCCTGGGCGCGTTCGAGGCCTGGCTCGTGTTGCGCAGCCTGGGTAGCGCCGGGCTGCGCTTCGAACGGCAGTGCCAGAATGCCGCGGCCCTGGCGGTGATGCTGCGCAGCCATCCGGCGGTGCAATCGGTGCGCTATCCCGGGTTGCCCGAGGATCCGGCGCACGAGCTGGCGGCCACCCAGATGAAGCGGTACGGCGGGCTGGTGTCGATCGAGCTGGCCGACGCCGACGCCGTCCATGCCCTGGTGGAGCGCAGCGCGCTGCTCATCGCCTCGACCAGCTTCGGTGGGATTCACACCTCGGTCGACCGCAGGGCCCGCTGGGGTGATCCCGTACCTGCCGGATTCGCCCGCATCTCGGCCGGGATCGAGGACACCGAAGACCTGATCGCCGACTTCGAACAGGCGCTTGACGGCTGAAAGGCCAGGTCAGGGTGTGCCGAAGTGCAGGGGCTGACCGGGACGGTAGCCTCTCTAGGTTGTGACCGCCCGCAATCAGAGCGCATCCCGGACCCGCGTCGCCGTCGTCTACGGCGGACGTAGCTCGGAGCACGCGATCTCCTGCGTATCGGCAGGCAGCATCCTGCGCAACCTCGACCCCGAGAGGTTCGAGGTGGTCGCCGTCGGGATCACCCCCGACGGCTCGTGGATGCTGACCGACGGACGTCCCGAGACCCTCGCGATCACCGATGGTCAGCTGCCCGAGGTCACCGAGACATCCGGTACCGAACTGGCGTTGCCTGCGGCGCCCAACCGCAGCGGTCAGCTGCTGGCGCTGAGCAACGGCCCCGGTGAGCTGCTGGCCGCCGTCGACGTGGTGTTCCCCGTGCTGCACGGCCCGTACGGCGAGGACGGCACCATCCAGGGCCTGCTGGAGCTGGCCGGGATTCCTTATGTGGGCTCCGGTGTGCTGTCCAGCGCCGCCGGGATGGACAAGGAGTTCACCAAGAAGCTGCTCGTCGCCGAGGGCCTGCCGATCGGCGACTTCGTGGTGCTGCGCGCCAACGACGCCACGCTGGACTTCGAGCATCGCGAGCGGCTGGGCCTGCCGGTGTTCGTCAAGCCCGCCCGGGGCGGCTCCTCGATCGGGGTCAGCCGGGTCGCGGCGTGGGATGAACTGCCCGCGGCGATCGAACTCGCGCGCCGCCACGACCCGAAGGTCATCGTCGAGGCCGCGGTACCGGGCCGCGAACTGGAATGCGGTGTGCTGGAGTTCCCCGACGGCAGGATCGAAGCCAGCACGGTGGGCGAGATCCGGGTGGCCGGTGTGCGCGGGCGCGAGGACGGGTTCTACGACTTCGCCACCAAATACCTTGTCGACGCCGCCGAGTTGGATGTACCCGCCAAGGTCGACGACGACATCTCCGAGGAGGTTCGCCGGCTGGCCGTGCGTGCCTTCACCGCGATCGACTGCCAGGGGCTGGCCCGCGTCGACTTCTTCCTCACCGACGACGGACCGGTGATCAACGAGATCAACACCATGCCTGGGTTCACCACCATCTCGATGTTCCCGCGGATGTGGGCGGCCAGCGGTGTGGACTACCCGACGTTGCTGACCGCGATGGTCGAGACCGCGCTGGCGCGCGGCACCGGCCTGCGCTGAACCACGCGAGGGATCACGCGTCAGCGCGCCGGGGCAGGTGCCGGTTCCTGGGCGGGCATCGTCCGGGCGATCTGACCGGAGATCTGCTGAATGGGTGTCGGCCCCGAGCCGGCCGGCAGGGTCAACGCGACATATACCGCCCGATCGACCGCGTACCAGGTGCTGCGGCCCTGGTCGTCGGTCTGGTTCGCCGGGCCGGCTTCTCCCACCCGGAACCACTGGATCTCGTCGACCACCTGCAGCGGCGTGCCCACGACGAAATCGGTGGGGCGTTCCAGCCCGCAGCGCAGAACGACCGGCTCGGTGTTCGGCTCGGCGCGCCAGGCCGCGGTGCCCGGCGGCGTCGGATCGACGGTCGGGGCGCGCCGGAAATCACCGAGCTGCTGGGGCAGCGCATTGAGCAGGTCGCGGCACTGCTGGCTGTCGGCCTGCGGCGCGGGTATCGCCGGGATGGCGACGGGCTGTTGTTCGGGGGACTGCTGTCGTGACGCCGCGATGCCGAGGACGGTGATCAACGCCGAGATCGCGACGACGACCGCCGCGATCAGCAGGGCGCGGGGTGGTCCGTCAACGGCGGGGGAGTCGGTCACACCACCAACTCTATGGCTGGCCGGCGTTGGCGATCGGGCAGGTCAAGGTCCGGGTGATTCCGGGCACCTGCTGTACGGCGGGCACCACATCGGACTGCAGCGCCGCCAGGGTGTCGGCAGCGATGCGCAGGACCACGTCGTAGGGCCCCGTCACGTATTCGGCGGACACCACGCCGGGAAGGGCGGCGAGTTGTTTGGCGACGACCTCGGCGCGGCCCACCTCGGTCTGGATCAGCACGTAAGCCTCCACCACCGGCTGTCTCCTCCATCTCTGTGCATAAACTGCTGGCCGCAGGCACCAAACGTACCGCAGGTCGGGTTCGGGTTCAGGACACGGCAGCCGACCGGCAGGAGGCCACATGACCGGCGAGATCCCGGGCACCGATCCCGGTGACGACAACGACGACACCTTGGCCCGGGCGGGGGAATTCGTCGTCATCGACCGGCTGGTGGCCGGGCGTACACAAGCCGATGCGGTAACGCTGGGCCCCGGTGACGATGCGGCGGTGGTGACGGCGACCGACGGCTTCACCGTGGTGTCCACCGACATGCTCGTGCAGGACCGCCATTTCCGGCTGGACTGGTCGACGCCGCACGACATCGGCCGCAAGGCCATCGCCCAGAATGCCGCCGACATCGAAGCGATGGGGGCACGGGCCACCGCCTTCGTGGTGGCGTTCGGAGCCCCGTCGGACACGTCGGTCGCCGCGGCGACGGCAGTGTCGGACGGATTGTGGGACGAGGCGGGCCGGCTGGACGCCAGCATCGCCGGCGGAGACCTGGTTCGCGCCCCGGTGTGGGTGATCTCGGTCACCGCGCTAGGTGACCTCGGTGGGCGGGAACCGGTGCGCCGCAGCGGCGCCCGACCCGGCGACACCGTGGCGGTGGCGGGCGACCTCGGCCGCTCGGCCGCCGGTTTCGCGCTCCTGCACCTCGGCATAGAAGGGCAGGCCGGGTTCTCCGAACTGCGGCAGCGGCACTTCACCCCGCAGCCGCCCTACGGTCAGGGCGTTCGGGCATCCGACGCCGGGGCGAGGGCGATGACGGATGTCTCCGACGGTCTGCTCGCCGATCTGGGCCACATCGCGACGGCCTCCGGGGTAGGTATCGACGTGGACACCAGCCTGCTCGACGACGACCGGAGGGCGGTCGCCGAGGCCGCCGCGGCCGTGGGCGCCGATCCGTGGGAATGGGTGCTGGGCGGTGGTGAGGACCACGCGCTGGCCGCGACCTTCCCCGGTGCGCTCCCGCCCGGCTGGCGGGCCATCGGGCGGGTGCTCGACGGACCGGCGAAGGTGGTTGTGGACGGCGGCGCGTGGGGTGGAAACGCGGGATGGCAGTCGTTCGACTGAGTGGTCACGCTAAGTTGGCTTTCCGTGACTGCGGACGCGAGGAGCGAGACGGTAGGGGCGGACGCGAGGAGCGAGACGGGTGCGCGTCCCCTGAACGAACTTGTCGAGGACGGCTGGGCCCGCGCGCTTGAGCCGGTGGGCGCGCACGTCGCGCAGATGGGGCAGTTCCTGCGCGATGAACTCAACGCCGGCAGGCGCTATCTGCCTGCCGGTCAGAATGTGCTGCGCGCCTTCACGTTCCCGTTCGATCGGGTGCGCGTGTTGATCGTCGGTCAGGACCCGTATCCGACGCCGGGGCACGCTGTGGGCCTCAGTTTCTCGGTGGGCGCCGACGTGCGTCCGCTGCCGCGCAGTCTGTCGAACATCTTCACCGAGTACACCGCGGATCTGGGCTACCCGCAGCCGGCCAACGGCGATCTGACCCCGTGGGCCCAGCAGGGCGTGATGCTGCTCAACAGGGTGCTCACGGTGTCGCCGGGCACTCCGGCCTCGCACCGCGGCAAGGGCTGGGAGGCGGTGACGGAATGCGCGATCCGGGCCCTGGTGGCCCGCGAGCAGCCCATGGTGGCGGTGCTGTGGGGGCGTGACGCGTCGACGCTCAAACCGCTTCTGGCCGAGGGGGACTGCGCCACGATCGAATCGCCGCATCCGTCGCCGTTGTCGGCGTCGAGGGGATTCTTCGGTTCACGCCCGTTCAGCCGGGCCAATGAACTGTTGCAGCAGAAGGGTGCTGAGCCGATCGACTGGCGGCTGCCGTGAGGCGCTCACGGCATCGGGACGGCCGGCGGCTGCGGGATCGCAGGCGGTGCCGGGATTCCCGGTGACGGAATCTCGATCGTCACGTCACCGTCGCCATCGGTCGGCGACGTGGGCATCTCGGCGGGCGAGGTAGGTGCAGGCGATACCGGGGTTTCGATGACGGTGGTCTCGGTTTCGGTCGCCGGACCTTCCGATGTCACCGGAGCCTCGGTCGTCGTCGGCGTCTCCGAGGTGGTGGTATCGCTATCGGAAGTGTCGCCACCACACGCGGTCAGCATCGAGCCGACCGCGAGTGCGGCAGCAAACGCGTAGAGCGGTTTATGTGATGCACGACATGGGGTCATGACGGCAGGAGATACCCCGCCATACCCTCAGGTAAACAGGACCGTCGCGCACCGATCAGGCGCGCGACGTCAGCCGCGCGAGACCTTGCCGGCCTTGATGCAGGAGGTGCAGGCGTTCACGCGCTGCTTGTTGCCACCCGGGCGCGCCACGGCACGCACCGACTGGATGTTCGGATCCCAGCGCCGGCTGGTCCGCCGATGCGAGTGCGACACCGACTTGCCGAAGCCCGGGGCCTTTCCGCAGATATCGCACACGGCAGCCATATCAACAACTCCTCGAAATCAGTCCTTGGGGGGTCTGGGCCCGCTCGCCGCAAACGGCGGGGCTCAGCCCGACAACCTGATCAGAATACCGGGAGGCCAGAGGATCGCCAAAACGGCCCGTGAACACGTCCCAGGTTGTGCACAGCCGGCGGTGCTCTGATCAAGATTGTCGCCGCCAGTCGATAGGCTGGCGCCCACGGTGGTGACCGCGGGGGATGGCCGCGGATTTCTGTGGGATCTGATGGGGATTGGGAGGTCCGATGTCGGCTCGGCGGCTGGATGCCCCCGCTTTGCGGGCTTGGGCCCACGCTGCCGTCGATGACCTGATCACCCATACCGACGAGATCAACCGGCTCAACGTGTTCCCGGTGGCCGATGCCGATACCGGGACAAACATGCTGTTCACGATGCGTTCGGCGTGGGCGCACGTCGACGCCGAACCGGTCGGCGGCGACATCCCGGCGGTGGCCAGCGCCCTGGCGGCCGGTGCCTTGCAGGGAGCGCGAGGCAACTCCGGGGTGATCCTGTCGCAGATCCTGCTCGGCCTGGCCGAGGTCATCACCGCCGCAGCGGCCCAACGCGACGGCGACCTGTCCGCCGTGGACGGCGTCCTGTTCGGCGTGGCGCTGCGCCATGCCGCCGCCCTGGCTGTCACCTCGATGGGTGAGCCGGTGCCCGGCACGATCGTGTCGGTCCTGCAGGCCGCCGCCGAGGCCGCCGAACGCTGTGCGGCCGCGGGCGGTGATGTCGCTGAGGCCGCCGCTGCCGCCGGCGACGCCGCTTCGGCGGCCCTGGATCGAACGCCGGAGCAGCTCGACGTGCTGGCCAAGGCCGGCGTGGTCGATTCCGGCGGTCGTGGCCTGCTGGTGCTGCTCGACGCGATGACGGCGACCCTGGCCGGGCAGGCACCGCGCCGGCCGGTCTACGCCCCAGCCGTGGCGGCTGCGGCGCTGGTGGCCACGGAGGCGCCGCCACAGTTCGAGGTGATGTACCTGCTGAGCGGCTGTGGCGCGCCCGCGGTCGACGGCTTGCGGGCCGCGCTCGAGCAGATGGGCGAGTCGGTGGCGATCGCTGCCTCGGGCAGTGACCAGTATTCGGTCCACGTCCATGTCGACGACGCGGGGGCCGCGGTCGAGGCCGGGCTCGCCGTGGGGTCGCTGACCCGCATCCAGATCACCGCGCTCACCGGCGCCCCGGGTGTCAGGTCGGCCGGAGGCTGGGCCCGAGAGCGGGCGGTGCTGGCGGTGGTCGACGGCGACGGTGCCGTCGAGCTGTTCGCCGGCGAGGGCGCGCACGTGTTGCGGCCCGAGGAGGGGCAGCCGATCAGCGCGCAGCAGTTGTTGCGTGCCCTGGTCGACGTGGGCGCTGCCCAGGTCATGGTGCTGCCCAATGGTTATGTCGCCGCCGAGGAGCTGGTGGCCGGCTGCACGGCGGCGATCGGCTGGGGTATCGACGTGGTCCCGGTGCCGGCCGGTTCGATGGTGCAGGGGCTGGCGGCGCTGGCCGTGCACGACGAGGGCAGGCAGGCCGTCGATGACGGGTACACCATGGCGGCCGCGGCCGCGGGCGCTCGCCACGGCACGGTGCGGATCGCCACCGAAGACGCGTTGACATGGGCCGGTGCCTGCAAGCCGGGTGACGGGCTGGGCATCGCCGGCGACGAGGTGCTGATCGTCGGGCCCGACCTCACCGCGGCCGGGGCGGGGTTGATCGATCTGCTGATGGTGGCAGGCGGGGAGCTGATCACCGTGCTGACCGGCGACGGCGTGGATGCCGCTGTGGGTGAGGCGTTGCAGGCTCACGTGCACCGCGAGCACCTCGGCGCCGAACTGGTGACGTATCACACCGGCCACCGCGGTGACGCCCTGTTGATCGGGGTGGAGTGATGGTCAGCCTCGGCGACCGGCTCGAATTCGTGATCGGGAAGAAGAACGCGGACAAGCTGAACGCGAACTTCGGCCTTCGCACGGTCAACGACCTGCTGCGGCACTACCCGCGCAAGTACAGCGACGGCATGACGGTCCGTGGTGAGGGGGAGGCTCTCGATCTGGAAGAGGGCGAACACGTCACCTTCATCGACGTGGTGACCAAAGCCGACGTCGGTGAGATGAAGTCGAGCGTGCGGACCAAATCCGGGGGTACCCGGAGGGCCAAGTATCTGCGGGTGACCCTGGGGGAGCACCGGCCCGCGGTGACGGCCACGTTCTTCAACGCCGGCTGGATGGTGGACAAGGTGGAGACGGGCACCCGCCTGATGCTCTCCGGCGAGGTCAAGTACTTCCGCAACACCCTTCAGCTGAACCACCCGGCGTTTCTGGTGCTCAATCCGCCGCCCGGTAAGCAGATCGGTACCAAGTCGATGACCACCATCGCGTCGGCGTCGGGAGCCAGCGGCGAGGACATGCTGGCCGAGTTCGAGCGGGACTTCTTCCCGATCTACCCGGCGTCGGCCAAGGTGCAGAGCTGGGACATCTACGCCTGCGTGCGCCAGACCCTCGACATGCTCGACCCGATTCCCGACCCCCTCCCGGAAGACTTTGTCCGCCAACACAACCTGGTATCCGAGGATGAGGCGCTGCGCGCCATCCACCTGGCCGAGAACTCGACCCAGCGTGAGCTGGCGCGTGAACGGCTGACTTTCGATGAGGCCATCGGGCTGCAGTGGGGGCTGGTGGGCCGGCGTTACAGCGAACTGAGCGAGTCAGGTCCTGCCGCACCGCCTGTCGACGACCGGCTGGCCGCGGCGATGCGCGGTCGGATGCCGTTCGAGCTGACCGCGGGGCAATCCGAAGTGCTGGAAGTGATCTCGGGTGAGTTGGCTTCGACGCGGCCGATGAACCGGATGTTGCAGGGCGAGGTGGGCTCGGGCAAGACCATCGTGTCGGTGCTGGCGATGTTGCAGATGGTCGATGCGGGTTATCAGTGTGCCCTGTTGGCCCCCACCGAAGTGCTTGCGGCCCAACATGCGCGCTCGATCCGGGACGTGCTGGGGCCGCTGGCGATGGCGGGTCAACTCGGCGGCACCGAGACGGCAACCGGTGTCGCGCTGCTCACCGGGTCGATGACGGCACCACAGAAGCGGGCCGTGCGTGATCAGGTGGCGTCCGGGCAGGCCGGCATCGTGGTCGGCACGCATGCGCTGCTGCAGGACGCGGTGGAGTTCCACAACCTGGGCATGGTGGTCGTCGACGAACAGCACCGGTTCGGGGTCGAGCAGCGGGATGCGTTGCGCGCCAAGGCCCGTGACGGGCTGACGCCGCATCTACTGGTGATGACGGCCACGCCGATCCCGCGCACCGTCGCGCTCACGGTGTACGGGGATCTGGAGACCTCGACGCTGCGTGAGCTTCCGCGTGGCCGCCAGCCCATCACCACCAACACCATTTTCGTCTCGCAGAAGCCGGCCTGGCTGGACCGGGCCTGGGCCCGGATCCGCGAGGAGGTGGGCGCCGGGCGGCAGGCCTACGTGGTCGCCTCACGTATCGACGAGTCCGACAAGCCCAACGGCAAGGACGACGGCCGCGGCGGCCCGCCGCCGATCACGGTGGTCGACCTGTTCGACCGGTTGAGTGCGGGCCCACTGTCCGGGTTGCGGCTAGGGCTGATGCACGGCCGGCTCTCGGGCGACGAGAAGGACGCGGTGATGGGCGCGTTCCGGGCGGGCGAGATCGATGTGCTGGTGTGCACCACCGTCATCGAGGTCGGTGTCGACGTGCCCAACGCGACCATGATGGTGGTGATGGACGCCGACCGGTTCGGCATCAGTCAGCTGCATCAGCTGCGGGGCCGGATCGGTCGCGGGCAGCATCCCAGCCTGTGCCTGCTGGCCACCCGGCTCCCCGAAACCTCCAAGGCCGGTGAGCGGATCACCGCCGTCGCCGGGACGCTGGACGGCTTCGCCCTGGCCGATCTCGATCTCGACGAGCGTCGTGAGGGGGATGTGCTGGGCCTCAACCAGTCCGGGCGCACCATCAACCTGCGCTTTTTGTCCCTGCATGATCATCTCGAGGTGATCCAGGAGGCCCGGGCGTTCTGCGAGCAGCGGTACGCGCACAACCCGCATGATCCCGGGATGGACCTCCTGGCAGCGCAATTCGTGAACACCGACCGCGTCGAGTACCTGGACAAGGCATGACCCGTCGCCGGCTGTGGTGGTTGGCCGCGGTCGTCGCACTCGCGGTGGTGGTCGCCGTCCAGGTGAGCACCTCGACGCAGGACGGCGTGCGGTTCGCCGCGCAGGCGCAACCGCCCACCGTCGCCGCCGGTGTCGACCTGTTGGCCGGAGTGCCGCAGATTCCGGTGCGGGTGCGCGGCAACGACTATCGCCGCGCGGCGTTCGGTGAATCCTGGGACGACGACAACAGCGCGCCCGGTGGCCACAACGGCTGCGACACCCGCAACGACATCCTCAACCGTGACCTCGTCGACAAGACGTTCGTCGCGATCAAGCGGTGTCCGGCCGCCGTGGCGACCGGAACGCTGCACGATCCGTATACGAATGTGCTGGTGTCGTTCGTCCGCGGCAACCAGACCGGTGCCTCGGTGCAGATCGACCACATCGTGCCGCTGGCGTTGGCCTGGGACCTGGGGGCGCGGGACTGGCCCGACGATCTGCGGTTGCGGTTCGCCAACGACCCGGCCAATCTGCTGGCGGTCGCCGGTAAGCCCAACCAGGACAAGGGCGATCAGGAGCCCGCCCACTGGATGCCGCCCAACCGGTCGTTCTGGTGCCAGTACGCGGTGCAGTTCGTCGAGGTGTTGCGCGGCTACGCGCTGCCGGTGGACGCGGCGTCGGCCGGGGTCCTGCGCGAGGCCGCGGGCAGTTGTCCGACCGGCTGAGCTGATTCGCCAGGGCGTGACCAAAACGTACCGACGCCTGCGCTGACCGGTTAGCCTCTGGGGAGGCATAGAGGTGTGCGATGTATCTGACGCAGGGGTTACGGCGCGCGGCGCAGATCCGGCCGCGGGAAGAATCCACGGTGTTCGGGCAGCGGCGGCGCATCTGGTCGGAGACCGCGGACCGCGTCGCGCGGATTGCCGGTGGTCTCAAGGAAATTGGTGTCCGGCCCGGCGACCGTGTCGCGATCCTGGCACTCAACAGCGATCGCTATTTCGAGCTTCTGTACGCCATCCCATGGCTGGGCGCCGTCATGGTGCCGGTGAACACCCGGCTCGCAACGCCGGAGATCCGGTACATCCTCGAAGATTCGGGGGTCCGCGTGCTGTTCGCGGACGGCGCGATGCAGGCGCATGCCGCGGATTTGGCCGGGCAGACACCGACGCTTGAGACGACGTTCTACCTCGATGACGACGCGGCGCCCGCGGGTGTGCGGCACTACGAGGAGCTGGCGGCGGGACCCGCTCTCGCGGACGCAGGTGCCGGTGGTGACACCCTTGCCGGCATCTTCTACACCGGCGGTACCACCGGAAAGTCCAAGGGAGTGATGCTCAGCCACAACAACCTGGTGTGGAACGCGATGAACGTCATCGCCGGGATGTACTACGACCAGGACATGACCTACATCCATTCCGGCCCGATGTTCCATCTCGCCGACGGTGGTGCGACCTTCGGTGTCACCGTCTGCGGGGGCCGTCACGTGTTCGTGCCGCGCTTCGATGCCACCGAATGCCTGCGAACCATGGAAAGCGAACGGGTCACGCACGCCGCGCTGGTACCCACCATGATCAACATGCTGGTCAACAACCCGGCGGTGGGTGACGTCGATCTGTCGAGGCTCGACTACATCACCTACGGCGCGTCGCCGATGCCGGAAGGGCTGCTACGCAAGGCACTCGAGTCTTTCCCGAACTGCAGCTTCATCCACGCCTATGGCATGACCGAGGCTTCGCCGGGAGTCACCCTGCTACCGCCGCGTTACGCCACCCTCGATGGGCCGTATGCCGGTCGCCTCAAGTCGTGTGGGCAGGCGCAACTCACGACGGAGTTGAAGATCGTCGACGAGGAGCGAAAGATATTGCCTCGCCTGGTAATCGGTGAAGTCGCGGTGCGGGGGCCGATGATCATGCTGGGCTACTGGAACATGCCCGAACAAACCGCGGCGGTGCTAGAAGCTGGTTGGTTCTACACCGGCGATGCCGGCTATCTGGACGACGAGGGATTCCTCTTCATCGTCGACCGGCTCAAGGACATGATCATTTCCGGTGGCGAGAACGTGTACTCGGCCGAGGTCGAGAACGCGATCTCGTTGATGCCGGGCGTTGCCGAAGTCGCGGTGATCGGAATTCCCGACCCGCGGTGGGGCGAGACTGTGCATGCCGTCGTGGTACCGCGTCCAGGGGCCGGGCTCACTGCCGAGGCGGTCATCGAGCACTGCGGCGGGCGGATCGCCGGCTACAAGTGTCCGCGTTCGGTCGAGTTCCGCGACACACCGCTCCCGCAATCCGGCCCCGGCAAGATACTGAAGCGCGAACTGCGGGAACCGTTCTGGACAAGCCCGACCCGCTGAGTAGGCCGGCTCGTGGCGTTACTACCCGGCGAAGTTTGCCGGGTCCGGCCGGAACCGGGTGCCGTCGTCGAGGTCGTTCAGGCTGTCCATCTGCTCATCGGTCAGCTCGAAGCCGAACACTTCCAGGTTGGACGCGATCCGCTCCGGGTTGGTCGACCGGGAGATCACGATGTTGCCCAGCTGGATGCTCCAGCGGATCAACACCTGCGCCGGGGTGCGGCCGTGTGCCTCGGCGATGGCCGTGACGGCCGGGTTGTCGAGCAGATTGCCGACACCCAGCGGGCTGTAGGCCTCGGTTGCGACGTTGTACCTGGCATTGGCTGCGCGCCAGGCGCTCTGGTTGAGCAACGGATGCAGCTCGATCTGGTTGACCGCAGGCGTCGTGAAGGTCAGTTCGACGATCGTCGAGAGGTTGTCCGGGCTGAAGTTGGACACACCGGTGGAGCGCGCCAGCCCTTCCTGCTTGAGCGCCATCAGTCCGCCCCAGCTGTCGACATACTTGCCGGTGTCGGTGCCGGGCCAATGGATCAGGTACAGGTCCACATAGTCCAGGCCGAGCCGCTCCAGGCTGGCCCGTCCGGCGTTCTGCGACGACTGGAAACCGTGGTCGGTGACAGCCAGTTTGGTGGTCACCGAGATCTGCTCACGCGGAATGCCCGATGCCGCGATGGCGCGGCCGACGCCCGCCTCGTTGCCGTAGGCGGCGGCCGTGTCGATCAACCGGTGGCCGGCCTCCAGGGCCGCCGACACCACGCGCTCTGCCTCGGAATCCGAGAGGCCACCGACGCCGAATCCGACGACGGGCATCGTACGGTCGTCGTTGAGTGTGACGGTGGGAATCGCATTCCCGTCCGAGGAGGTCATGTCACCTAGCCTGTGAAGTTGAAGGTTCGCGGATCGGGTCCCAGGCGGGTGTCCGTCTCCAACGAGGCGATGGCCGCCATGTCCGCTTCGTCCAGGTCGAAATCGAACACGTCGAAATTACTGACAATCCGCTCGGGGTTCACCGATTTGGGGATGACGATATTACCCAGATGTATATGCCACCTAATCAGTACCTGTGCGGGCGTTTTACCGTGCCTTTCGGCAATGCCGGCGATCACCGGATCGGCGAGCAGCGACCCTTGTCCCAGCGGGCTCCAGGCCTCGGTGGCGATACCCAATCGGGCGTGCACCTCACGAAGCTCGTGTTGCGGCAGCAGGGGATGCAGTTCGATCTGGTTGACCGCGGGCACGATGCCGGTGGAGTCGATGAGAACGTCGAGATGCTCGGGTGCGAAGTTGCTCACGCCGATGGACCGCACCCGGCCCTGATCGTGCAGATGGGCGAAGGCCCTGAACGTGTCGACGTAGGCATTGTTGGCCGGCACCGGCCAGTGGATGAGATAGAGGTCGAGGTAGTCGACACCGAGCCGCCCGACGCTGGCGTCGAACGCGGCCAGCGTCGCGTCATACCCCTGGTCGCTGTTCCACAGCTTGGTCACCAGGAACACGTCTTCGCGGGGGATCCCGGAGTTGACCAGGCCGCGGCCGGTCTCGGGCTCGTTGCGGTACGCGGCGGCGGTGTCGATGTGCCGGTAGCCGGCCTGCAGTGCCGCGGTCACCGCCCGCTCGGTCTCCTCGGCAGGGGTCTGCCAAACTCCCAACCCGACTTGCGGTATCGAATTACCGTCGTTGAGCGTGACACGAGGACTCACAGAGGGAGCAGCCATGACTGAAAGTCTGCCAGGCGGAGCGGCTCGAGGCGGACCTGACGGCTCCCGGCGGGACACGGTCAAACAGGCCGTCCTGGAGCGGGCCACCAAGCTCACCCTGTCCGCGATCCCGCGGATCCCCGATCCGGTCAAGCGCCTGCTGCTGGCCGGGCGTTCGGTGAAGATCGACGGCAACACCCTGGACACCACGCTGCAATTCACCCTCGCGGCCGAACATGCAGCCGGGGTCGGGGGCCTGGTCGCCGATCACAGCCCGGAGTCCGGTGTCGCGGTCTCACGGGCCGCGCTGCAGGCCACCGCAGCGATGATGAAGGTCCGGATCGACGCGGACGTGACAGAGATTTCGATTCCCGGACCGGCCGGGCCCATCCCGGCGCGACGGTACGTTCCCGACGGCACGGGATCCCCGGCGATCTCGGCGCTGTTGCTGTACTTCCACGGCGGCGGCTTCGTGCTCGGTGGCCTCGACACCCATGACGGCCTGTGCCGGATGATCTGCCGGGACGGCGGCATTCAGGTGATCTCCGTCGACTACCGGCTCGCGCCCGAACACAAGGCGCCCGCCGCCGTCGACGACGCCTATGCCGCGTACCGATGGGCGCTCGATCACGCGGCCGGCCTGGGCGCCACCCGGATCGTGGTCGGGGGAGACAGCGCCGGCGGCAACCTGGCCGCGGTGGTGGCCCAGCAGGCGCGCGACTCTGAGTTGCCACTGCCTGCGCTGCAGTTGTTACTCTATCCGGTCACCGACTGGTCGAGTGAGACGCGATCCAAGACGCTGTTCGCCGACGGCTTTTTCCTGGAGAAACGTGACATGGACTGGTTCGGCGCCCACTACCTCGACGGTGCCGAGGTGACCGCCGAGGATCCGGTGATCTCGCCGCTGCTGAACGAGGATCTGTCCGGCCTACCGCCGGCCCTGGTGGTCACCGGCGGGTTCGACCCGCTGCGAGACGAGGGCAACAGATACGCCAAGGCGATGCAGGACGCCGGGGTGGTGGTGGACCTCCGCGAGGAACGATCGCTGATCCACGCGTTCGCCAACTTCTTCCCGCTGGGAGGCGGTAGCGCCACCGCGACGAGCGCGATGATCTCTGCGCTGCGCGCACATCTCAGCCACGCCGAAAGTTGACCTGTCGACGCCGGTACGCTTGTCGACGTGGCCAAACCGAAGAAGACCGCGAAGTACGACCTCAAGGCGGCTGACCGCAAGCGCAACCTGTGGGTTCAGATCGGGCTGACAGCCGTGGTGGTGCTGTTCGCCGTCGGTCTGGTGCTCTACATCGTGACGACCGGCCACAAGCGCCCCGCGTCCGGGGAGGCCAGGGCCGTACACGTGGCCGCGCCCAGCGTGATCACCAAAGAGGGCACCTCTGAGCCCAAGGTGACACTGAGCCTCTACGAGGATTTCCTGTGCCCCGCGTGCGGTCATCTGGAACAGCAGTTCGGCCCGACCATCAACAAGCTGATCGACGCCGGCGCCATCGCCGTCGACTACCACATGGTGGGAATTCTGGACAAGATCGGCAACGGCTACTCGTCGCGGGCCGGTGGCGCCGCGTACTGCGTCGCCGACGAGTCCGTCGACGCGTTCCGCCGGTTCCACTCGGCGCTGTACACCCCCGGAATCCAGCCGGAGGAGGGTAGCGGCGTCTATCCGGACAACGCCCGGATCATCGAACTCGCGCGCCAGGCCGGTGCCGCCGGTGACGTGCCCGACTGCATCACCAACGGCCGCTACGTGGAGATGGTGCAGGGGATGGCCGCGGCCACCGGGATCAACTCCACCCCGACCGTGAAGTTCAACGGCGAGGAATACAACCCGACGACTCCTGACGCGCTGATCGCGAAGGTTAAAGAGATCGTCGGCGACCTGCCGGCCCTGAAGGGTCCGGCCCCCGGCCCCGCCGCGCCTGCCCCTCGTCGAAGAAGCCCCGGCGGCTGAGGCAGCGCCTGCACCCGCAGCTCCCGCGGCCCCGGCCGCACCTGCCGCTCCGGCGCCGGCCAACCCATGAGCGACACCGCCGCCGAGCTCGAGGAACTGGGGACCGATGAGTCCCCAGGGGTAGCCGTCAGCAAGGCCAGCGCCGTCTGGGTGCTCATCGCCGGCGTCCTCGGGCTGGCGGCGGCTCTGGCACTGACGGTCGAGAAGATCGAGCTGCTGATCGACCCGTCGTACGTGCCGACCTGCAGCATCAACCCGGTGATCTCCTGCGGTTCGGTGATGACCACCCCGCAGGCATCGGTCTTCGGATTCCCCAATTCGCTGCTCGGGATCATCGCCTTCACGGTCACCGTGGTCACCGGCGTTCTGGCTGTCGCCGGTGTGCGCATGCCCCGCTGGTACTGGGCCGGCCTCGCGACCGGGACCTTGCTGGGTGCCGTCATGGTGCACTGGCTGATCTTCCAAAGCCTGTATCGGATCGGCGCCCTGTGCCCGTACTGCATGGTGGTGTGGGCGGTGACCATCCCGCTGTTGGTTGTCACGAGTTCCATCGCGCTTCGACCGCTGCACACCAACGCGGTCGCCCGGGCGGTCTACCAGTGGCGGTGGTCGCTGGTGGCGCTCTGGTTCACCTCACTTTTGCTGTTGATCTTGGTGCGTTTCTGGGAATACTGGTCAACGCTGCTGTAACACTTCCGAAATAACTTGTCGGTTAGGTCTACCCGTGATTTCCAAGCTGTTAGTCGCCAATCGTGGCGAGATCGCGATCCGTGCGTTTCGTGCTGCTTATGAGATGGGCATCGCGACGGTGGCGGTGTATCCGTATGAGGATCGCAATTCGTTGCATCGGTTGAAGGCTGACGAGTCGTATCAGATCGGTGAGGTCGGTCATCCGGTTCGGGCGTACCTGTCTGTTGAGGAGATCATCAGGGTCGCCAAGCATTCGGGTGCGGATGCGGTGTACCCGGGTTACGGGTTCTTGTCGGAGAATCCGGAATTGGCTTCGGCGTGTGCGGAGGCGGGGATCACCTTCGTGGGCCCCTCGGCGCAGGTTCTGGAGTTGACCGGTAACAAGTCGCGGGCGATCGACGCGGCGCGGGCAGCGGGCCTGCCGGTGCTGGCGTCCTCTGCGCCGTCGTCGTCGGTGGATGAATTGGTTGCTGCGGCACGGGATATGGAGTTCCCGTTGTTCGTCAAGGCCGTGTCCGGTGGCGGTGGGCGCGGTATGCGCCGGGTGACCGATCCCGAGGCACTGGCCGAGGCGGTGGAGGCGGCTTCGCGTGAGGCGGAGTCTGCGTTCGGCGACCCGGCGGTGTACCTGGAACAGGCCGTCATCAACCCGCGCCACATCGAGGTGCAGATCCTCGCCGATACGCAGGGCAACGTGATGCACCTGTTCGAGCGGGATTGCAGCGTGCAGCGGCGCCATCAGAAGGTGATCGAGCTGGCGCCGGCGCCGAACCTGGAACCTGGGTTGCGCGAGCGGATCTGCGCGGATGCAGTGGCGCTGGCCCGCCAGATCGGCTACAGCTGTGCGGGCACCATCGAGTTCCTGCTCGACGAGCGTGGGCATCACGTGTTCATCGAGTGCAATCCACGAATTCAGGTGGAGCACACGGTGACCGAGGAGATCACCGATGTGGACCTGGTCGGTTCGCAGCTGCGCATCGCGGCCGGGGAGACGCTGGCCGATCTGGGTCTGAGTCAGGACTCGCTGGTCATTCGCGGGGCGGCGATGCAGTGCCGGATCACCACCGAGGATCCGGCCAACGGATTCCGTCCGGACACCGGCCGGATCACCGCCTACCGGTCGCCCGGGGGTGCGGGTGTCCGCCTGGACGGCGGCACCAATGTCGGGGCCGAGGTGCTGGCGCATTTCGACTCGATGCTGGTCAAGCTGACCTGTCGTGGACGGGATTTCTCCACGGCGGTGGCGCGGGCGCGCCGGGCGCTGGCAGAGTTCCGCATCCGCGGTGTGTCGACGAACATCCCGTTCCTGCAAGCGGTGATCGAGGATCCCGACTTCCGGGCCGGTCGGGTCAACACCTCGTTCATCGACGACCGTCCGCAGCTTCTGACCGCGCACACTCCGGCCGACCGCGGCACCAAGATCTTGAACTACCTGGCCGATGTCACGGTGAACAAGCCGAACGGCGAGCGTCCGTCGGCGGTGTATCCGCAAGACAAACTGCCGGCGCTGGATCTGTCGTCGGTGCCGCCGTCGGGTTCCAAGCAGCGTCTGCTCGAGTTGGGTCCGGAAGGATTCGCGCGTTGGATGCGTGACAGCTCGGCGCTCGGGGTCACCGATACGACGTTCCGCGATGCCCATCAGTCGTTGCTGGCCACCCGGTTGCGCTCGACCGGGCTGCTCAAAGTGGCGCCGTATGTGGCGCGGACGATGCCGCAGTTGCTGTCCATCGAATGTTGGGGCGGGGCGACTTACGATGTGGCGCTTCGGTTCTTGAAGGAAGATCCGTGGGAGCGGCTGGCCGCCCTGCGTGAGGCGGTGCCCAACATCTGTCTGCAGATGCTGCTGCGGGGCCGAAACACCGTGGGATACACCCCGTATCCGGAACTGGTGACGTCGGCGTTCGTCGATGAGGCCACCCGCACCGGTATCGACATCTTCCGCATCTTCGATGCGCTCAACAACGTCGAGTCGATGCGTCCGGCGATCGATGCGGTGCGTCAGACCGGCACGGCGATCGCCGAAGTGGCGATGTCCTACACCGGGGATCTGTCTGACCCGGGCGAGAACCTGTACACGCTGGATTACTACCTGAAGCTGGCCGAGCAGATCGTCGACGCCGGCGCTCACGTGCTGGCGATCAAGGACATGGCCGGTCTGTTGCGCCCGGCCTCGGCGCACACGCTGGTCTCGGCTTTGCGCTCGCGTTTCGATCTGCCGGTGCATGTGCACACCCATGACACCCCGGGTGGGCAGTTGGCGACATATCTGGCGGCCTGGCAGGCTGGCGCGAGCGCGGTCGATGGTGCCGCGGCGCCGTTGGCCGGCACCACCAGCCAGCCGGCGTTGTCTTCGATCGTGGCCGCGGCCGCCCACACCGAGTACGACACCGGTCTGTCGCTGAGCGCTGTCTGCGATCTCGAGCCCTACTGGGAGGCGCTGCGCAAGGTCTATGCCCCCTTCGAGTCGGGGTTGCCGGCGCCGACGGGACGGGTCTACACCCACGAGATCCCTGGCGGGCAGCTGAGCAATCTGCGCCAGCAGGCGATCGCGCTGGGGTTGGGGGATCGGTTCGAGGAGATCGAGACCGCCTATGCCGCCGCCGATCGGGTGCTGGGCCGGTTGGTGAAGGTGACCCCGTCGAGCAAGGTGGTGGGGGACCTGGCGTTGGCGTTGGTGGGGGCCGGGGTCAGTGCGCAGGAGTTCGCGGCGGATCCCGCCAAATACGACATTCCCGACAGCGTGATCGGGTTCCTGCGCGGCGAGCTCGGTGACCCGCCGGGTGGTTGGCCGGAGCCGTTGCGCACCAAGGCACTTGAGGGCAGAGGACCGGCCAAGCCGATCCAGGAACTCTCGGCTGAGGACGAGGCGTTGCTGGCCGCGCCGGGACCCAAGCGGCAGGCCACGCTGAACCGGTTGCTGTTCCCGGGGCCGACCAAGGAGTTCGAGGCGCACCGCGAAACCTACGGCGACACGTCCAGCCTCAGCGCCAACCAGTTCTTCTACGGGCTGCGTTACGGCGAGGAGCACCGCGTCGAGCTCGAGCGCGGCGTGCAGCTGCTGATCGGCCTGGAGGCGATCTCCGACGCCGACGAGCGCGGGATGCGCACGGTGATGTGCATTCTCAACGGGCAGCTGCGTCCGATCACGGTGCGTGACCGCAGCATCGCCAGCGAGGTTCCCGCCGCCGAGAAGGCCGACCGCAACAACCCCGATCATGTCGCGGCCCCGTTCGCCGGTGTGGTCACCGTCGGTGTCGCCGCCGGGGATACCGTCGAAGCCGGCGCGACCATCGCCACCATCGAGGCGATGAAGATGGAAGCCGCCATCACCGCCCCCAAGGCCGGCACCGTGCAACGCGTCGCGGTGGCCGCCACCGCGCAGGTCGAGGGTGGTGATCTCCTCGTGGTGGTCGGTTCGGCGGGCAGGAGCGAAGCGACCGGGGAATCAATCTGACCCGGATCATCGCCGGCGCGCTCGGTGGCCGCCGGATCGCGGTGCCCCGCAGTGGAACCCGGCCCACCTCCGATCGGGTCAGGGAGGCAGTGTTCAACGCGTTGACGGCGCGGCTGGACTTTGCCGGGCTGTCTGTGCTCGATCTGTATGCAGGTTCGGGAGCGCTTGGCCTGGAAGCGCTTTCGCGTGGCGCGGTCTCGGCGACCTTTGTCGAGTCCGATGCGCGTGCGGCCGCCGTGATCGCCGAGAACATCGCCTCCCTCGGTGTCCGGGCCGCCACGGTGCGCCGTGGCAGCGTCGACACGGTGCTGGCCGGCGGCACCACGCGGCCGGTGGATCTGGTGTTCGCGGATCCGCCGTATGACCTCGACGATGCCGCGGTCGACCGGATGCTCACGGTGCTTGCCGGCGCGGGGTGGGTGACCGCCGGCAGCGTCGTCCTGGTGGAACGGCGTGCGTCGAGCGGTCCGGTGAGCTGGCCGGAAGGCTGGGAGGAGCTCAGCAGCCGGCGTTACGGCGATACCCGCGTGGAACTCGCCGAAGTGGGCTAGCGGATCCGTCGGCGCGGCGGCCTGTAGCGTCGTCACCCATGAGTGGCGCGGTATGCCCCGGCTCCTTCGACCCGGTGACCCTTGGCCATGTCGACATTTTCGAGCGTGCGGCAGCGCAGTTCGACGAGGTCGTGGTGGCGGTTCTGGTCAATCCCAACAAGAAGGGGATGTTCGACCTCGACGAGCGGATCGCGATGATCGTCGAGTCGACCACGCACCTGCCGAATCTGCGGGTCGAGTCCGGTCAGGGCCTGGTGGTCGACTTCGTCAAGGACCGCGGGCTGACCGCGATCGTCAAGGGCCTGCGCACCGGCACCGACTTCGAGTACGAGCTGCAGATGGCGCAGATGAACAAGCACGTGGCCGGCGTCGACACCTTCTTCGTGGCCACCACGCCGAAGTATTCGTTCGTGTCGTCGTCGTTGGCCAAAGAGGTCGCGTCCCTGGGCGGTGACGTCTCGGCGCTGCTGCCGGAGCCGGTGAACCGCAGGCTGCAGGGCAAGCTCGGCGGTTAGCCCGCCCCGCCGGCGGGTATCTGGTTGAAACGGCGCTCAGCCCACGCGCCGTGACTCGACAACCCGATACGCGGAGGTTCCGCCGTGACCAAAACATTCGTTCAATCCACCGACGATGTCGTGAAGTTCCTCAAAGATCAGCACAACCTGATCAAGGACTTGTTCGAGGAGGTGTTCTCCGCCTCCACCGCGGAAGCCCGCGAAAAAGCCTTCGTCGAATTGCGGCAATTGCTGGCGGTGCACGAGACCGCCGAGGAAATGGTGGTGCATCCACGCGTGCGCCGCGAGGTGACCGACGGCGACGAGATCGTCGACGCGCGCCTGCACGAGGAACATGCGGCCAAGGTCCAACTGTCCAAATTGGAGGACATGGACGTCGACTCGGACGCCTTCCTCACCGAGCTGACGAAGTTTCGCGAGGCGGTGATCGACCACGCCGAACACGAGGAGCACGAGGAATTCGACAAGCTGCACCGCAAGCTCGACGCCGACGAGCTCGAGCGGATGGTCAAGGCCGTGCAGGCGGCCGAGGCGATCGCACCCACCCGGCCGCACCCCGGGGTGGAGTCGGCCGGGCTCAATTTCGCCGTCGGGCCGTTCGCATCGATGCTCGACCGCGCGCGCGACCTGATCGCTGCGGCGATGCGGTGACTTTGCCGCGACCACGGTGACGATGGCCGGGGCGACACACCGATTGTGCTCCCAAGTCACAGGCGTAACACCAGGCACACTAGTCACTAACAACGACGACCTGGAGGGTTTTGCCGTGTACCGAGTTTTTGAAGCGCTCGACGAGCTCGGCGCGATCGTCGAAGAAGCACGTGGTGTGCCGATGACGGCAGGTTGCGTGGTGCCGCGCGGTGATGTGCTCGAACTGATCGATGACATCAAGGACGCGATCCCCGGCGAGCTCGACGATGCGCAGGATGTCCTCGACGCGCGTGATTCGCTGCTGCGCGAAGCCAAGGAGCACTGCGAGTCGGTGATGTCGAAGTCCAACGCCGATGCCGACGGCATGCTCAACCACGCCAGGAGTGAGGCCGATCGACTGCTCGCCGACGCGAAGGCGCAGGCGGACCGGATGGTCGCCGAGGCCCGTCAGCACAGCGAGCGCATGGTCGGGGAGGCGCGCGAGGAGGCTGCGCGGCTGGCGGCATCGGCCAAGCGCGAGTACGACGCGAGCACCGGCCGGGCCAAGGCCGAAGCCGATCGCCTGATCGAGAACGGCAACCTGCAGTACGAGAAGGCCGTCCAAGAGGGCATCAAGGAGCAGCAACGCCTGGTGTCGCAGACCGAGATCGTCTCGACGGCGACCGCCGAGGCCACGCGGCTCGTCGACGCGGCGCACGCCGAAGCCGACCGGTTGCGCGGTGAATGCGACATCTACGTCGACAGCAAACTGGCTGAGTTCGAGGACTTCCTCAACGGCACCCTGCGCTCCGTCGGCCGTGGACGCCACCAGCTGCGTACGACCGCAGGCACGCACGACTACGCCACCCGCTGACGACCGTGCGTGGCATCGGCCGCACTCTGTCGTGGTGTGATCCGGCGCCGCCGTAGGATCGATGCATGGCGACGCATGCGAGTTCGGCTGGGCGGGAAGGGCCTGAGAGGCGTAGTAATTCCCGGTCGCCGCTGGTGATCGATGTCTCCCGGCTGGGTCGACGGCCGGGGTCGTTCCTGTCCTATCAGGAGACCGTGCCCAGTCCGGTTCGGATCGGAGCGGAGCTGGTCGCGATCGAGAAGGGCGCACCGCTCGACCTCGACCTTCAGCTGCAGTCGGTGTCGGAGGGCGTGCTGGTCACCGGGACCGTGTCGGCCCCCACGGCCGGTGAATGCGCGCGCTGCCTGACCGCGATCACCGGCGATGTGGAGATCGACATCACCGAGCTGTATGCCTACCCGGACAGCACCACCGACGAGACCACCGAGGCCGACGAGATGGGTCGGGTGGGCGCGTCCGGCCAGGCCGACACGGTCGACCTGGAACAGCCGATCATCGATGCGGTCGGGTTGGCGTTGCCGTTCTCTCCGCTGTGCCGTCCGGACTGCCCGGGCCTGTGCCCCGATTGCGGAGTTGCGCTGGCCACCGCGGAACCTGGGCACCACCACGACAAGATCGATCCACGCTGGGCCAAGCTGTCTGCCATGCTGCCCGACGGCGAGCGCCCCAGGGGCGACGAGTGACCGATTCGCACGAGGCGCTGCTGGCGGCGCTCGGCGTCGAGCTTCCCGCCGAACTGCTCACCATCGCGCTGACACATCGCAGCTACTCCTATGAGAACGGTGGCGTACCCACCAACGAGCGGTTGGAGTTTCTCGGGGACGCGGTCCTGGGGTTGACGATCACCGAGGAGCTCTACCACCGTCATCCCGAACGCTCGGAGGGGGATCTGGCCAAGCTTCGGGCCAGCATCGTCAATACCCAGGCGCTGGCCGATGTGGGCCGTGGGCTCACCGACGGCGGCCTCGGTAGCCACCTGCTGCTGGGCAAAGGGGAGGAGAACTCCGGCGGTGCCGACAAGTCCAGCATTCTCGCCGACGGCGTCGAATCCCTGCTCGGCGCAATCTATCTACAGCACGGCCTGATCACTTCACGTGAGGTGATCCTGCGGCTCTTCGGTGAGTTGCTCGATACCGCACCGACGTTGGGTGCCGGCCTGGACTGGAAGAGCAGCTTGCAGGAGCTGACCGCCTCCCGCGGGCTGGGTGCCCCCAGCTACGTGGTGACCTCCACCGGGCCCGATCACGACAAGGAATTCTCGGCCATCGTGGTGGTGGCCGATGTCGAATACGGCAAGGGCGTGGGGCGCAACAAGAAAGAGGCCGAGCTCAAGGCGGCGGCCGCGGCCTGGACCGCACTCGACAATGCGTGAGCACCGATGCCCGAACTGCCCGAGGTAGAGGTAGTCCGCCGCGGCTTGCACGAACACGTTGCGGGTAAATCGATTTCGGCCGTGCGGGTGCATCATCCGCGCGCCGTACGCCGTCACGAGGCCGGCCCCGGCGATCTGACCGCCCGGCTCCTGGATGCCCGCATCACCGGAACCGGCCGTCGCGGCAAGTACCTCTGGTTGACGCTGGCGCACGGTCAAGACGGCGGCGCGGACGAGACCGAGGCGTTGGTGGTGCATCTGGGGATGAGCGGCCAGATGCTTCTGGGTCCGATCCGCGACGACCGGCATCTGCGGATCGCCGCGGTGCTCGATGACGGCACGGCGCTGAGTTTCGTCGACCAACGGACGTTCGGAGGTTGGCAGCTGGCCGAGCTCGTGACGGTGGACGGCACCGCCGTCCCGCAACCGGTGGCCCACGTCGCCCGCGACCCGCTGGACCCACTGTTCGATCGCGACCACGTGGTCACGGTGCTGCGGCGCAAGCACTCTGAGATCAAACGCCAGCTACTGGACCAGACCGTGGTGTCGGGCATCGGCAACATCTACGCCGACGAGGCGTTGTGGCGGACCAAGATCAACGGCGCCAGAACGGCCGCGTCGCTGCCCCGCCGCCGGCTGGCCGAGGTGCTCGACGCCGCCGCCGAGGTGATGACCGATGCGCTGAGCCAGGGCGGGACGTCATTCGATTCGCTGTATGTGAACGTCAATGGCGAATCCGGTTACTTCGAACGGTCTTTGGACGCCTACGGCCGGGAAGGGGAACCGTGCCGGCGGTGCGGCGCGGTGATGCGCCGCGACAAGTTCATGAACCGGTCATCGTTCTATTGCCCGAAATGTCAGCCCCGTCCCCGGGGCTGACCCGGTCATGATCACGGCATGCTGGGCATACCGGGCATGTCGGACATGCAGATCGTCCACGATCCGCTTTCCTTGCGCAGGTACAACTTGCCCGGGCCCGCGCTGCTGGAGATGTCGACGACGGCCTTGTTGCCGTCCACGGTGATCTTGGTGATCTCCGCGGAGCCGCTGGAGTCGGTGGTCTTCGGGATGTCGATCGCATCGATCCCGCCGATCTTTTCGAACAGGTCCTGATCCGCCTGGCAGAAATACGGCAGCGCTTCGCTGAGGTCGCTGCTGCTCGCCATCACCTCATCGAGGAAGTCCCGGACCTCCTGCTCGGCATCGCTCTCGCCGGCGGACTGCGACGAGCCCGCGCTCGTGCGGCCCTTGTTCGAATCCGAATCGCCGCTCAACGCGAAGAAGGCGATGCCGCCGATCAGCACCAGTACGGCCACCACGGCCCCGATGATGGCGAACAATTTGCCGTTGCCGCCGCTGGGTGGCTTGGGGGTGGGGTAGCCGTAGGGCTGTTGCGGCGCGCCGTACGGCTGCTGGGCCCCGTACGGTCCCTGCGCGCCGTAGGGAGCTCCATATGGCTGCTGGGGGCCTCCGTACTGAGTGCCGTACGGATCCTGGGGCTGCTGGGGTGCGCCGTATGGCGCTCCATACGGCGACCCGTACGGCTGCTGAGGCTGTTGCGGCTGCTGAGGTGCTCCGTAGGGCGAGCCATAGGGCTGCTCAGGGTTACCGGACGTGTTCGGATATCCCTGCGGCCCGCCTTGCTGGTATGGCTGCTGCCACGGCCCGGGAGAACCCGAAGGCGGGGTGGGCGGATTGCTCGGCGGATAGGTCACGGTGCTCCTCGGCGAAGTCGGTCTGCCGAGTCTATCGTCGCTACCGGGTTCACCGCCGGGGCGAGGCTGAGGTACCCAGGTGTGTCCGCAGCCATCACCGCTGGAATATCCGGGTGTCGCGACGTGTAGAAATACCGCATGACCGAACTTTGGGTTGACCGCACCGGCGTGCGCCGCTATGTCGGGCGCAGTTCACGCGGTGCCGAGGTACTCGTTGGCAGTGAGGACGTCGAGGGCGTGTTCACCCCGGGGGAACTGATGAAGATCGCGCTGGCCGCGTGTAGCGGTATGTCCAGTGATCAGCCGCTGCGCCGGCGTCTGGGTGACGACTACCCGGCGACGATCCGGGTGTCCGGACCCGCGGACCGCGAGCAGGAGCGCTACCCGCTGCTGGAGGAGAAACTCGAAATCGACGTGTCCGGCCTCTCTGAATCCGAGGTCGCCAGGCTGTTGACCGTGGTCGAGCGCGCCATCGACCAGGTCTGCACTGTCGGCCGCACCCTCAAATCCGGCACCGAGGTGAAGTTCGAGGTCGCCACTCGATGACCGGTCCGGACCTCCCCGCCGCCGGGGCCGGCTCCGAGGTGCGCCTGAGCGCCTGGGTGCACGGTCACGTGCAGGGCGTGGGGTTCCGGTGGTGGACCCGGTCGCGTGCGCTGGAACTCGGTCTGACCGGGTTTGCCTCCAATCGGCCCGACGGCCGGGTGCACGTCGTCGCCCAGGGGCCGCGGGAGAAATGTCAGCGATTGCTTGAGCTGCTGCAGAGCGGTCGGACCCCGGGGTCGGTGGACAACGTCGTCGCAGATTGGACGGATGCCGACGCCCCGATGGCGGGGTTCATCGAACGGTAGCCGAGTCGGCGGTAGGGTAAATCGCCGTGCACCTCAAGAGTCTGACGCTGAAGGGCTTCAAGTCCTTCGCTTCGCCGACGACTCTGCGTTTCGAACCCGGCATCACCTGCGTCGTCGGCCCCAACGGATCGGGCAAGTCCAACGTGGTGGACGCCCTGACCTGGGTGATGGGCGAGCAGGGCGCCAAGACGCTGCGCGGCGGCAAGATGGAAGACGTCATCTTCGCCGGCACGTCGTCGCGGGCGCCGCTGGGCCGCGCCGAGGTGACGCTCACCATCGACAACTCCGACAACGCGTTGCCGATCGAATACTCTGAGGTGTCGATCACCCGCCGCGTATTTCGCGACGGCGCAGGCGAATACGAGATCAACGGCAGCAGCTGCCGGCTGATGGATGTCCAGGAACTGCTCAGCGACTCCGGCATCGGCCGCGAGATGCATGTCATCGTCGGCCAGGGCAAGCTCGCCGAGATCCTGGAGTCGCGTCCCGAGGATCGCCGCGCGTTCATCGAGGAGGCCGCCGGCGTTCTCAAGCACCGCAAGCGCAAGGAAAAAGCGGTCCGCAAGCTCGAGTCGATGGCGGCGAACCTGGCCCGTCTCACCGACTTGACCACCGAACTGCGCCGTCAGCTCAAGCCGCTGGGCCGTCAAGCCGAGATGGCCCGGCGCGCGGCCACCATCCAGGCAGACCTGCGCGACGCCCGCCTGCGGCTGGCCGCCGACGACCTGGTGAGACGCCAGGTCGAATTCCACAACACCAACCAGGCCGAGACCACGCTGCGCCGCGAGCATGACGAGGCGACCGTCCGGCTGGAAGCCTCGACCGTCGAGCTGCAGGCCCACGAGGCCGCCGTCGCGGAACTGACCCGCCGCGCCGAAGCGGCCCAGCAGACCTGGTTCCGGGCCTCGGCGCTGGCCGAACGGGTGAGTGCCACCGTGCGTATCGCGACCGACCGGGCCCAGTTTTTCGAGGCCGAGGCCGAGGTGTCCACCGGGCAGGACCCCGAAGCGCTGGAAGCCGAGGCCGACGAGGTGGCCGAGCTGGAGATGGAGCTACTGGGTGAGCTCGAAGAGTCACGCATCGTCTTGGAGACCGCCCGCGCCGAGCTGGCCGAACGTGAACAGACCGCCGCCGAGGCCGAGCGGGCGCATCTGGCCGCGGCACGGGCCGAGGCTGACCGGCGGGAAGGGCTGGCCCGGCTGGCCGGTCAGGTCGACACGATGCGCACCCGGGTCGAGTCGATCGACGAGGGGGTCATGCGCCTGTCGGTCAGCATCGAGGAAGCCGCCGCCAAAGCCCAACAGGCGAAAGCTGAATTCGAGACCGTGCAGAACCGTGTGGGCGAGCTCGACGCCGGGGAAGTGGGCCTGGATGAGCAGCACGACCGCTCGGTGGCGGCGCTGCGACTCGCCGATGAACGGGTAGCCGAGCTGCAGGCCGCCGAACGTGCCGCCGAACGGCAGGTCGCCTCACTGCGCGCCCGCATCGAGGCGCTCTCGGTCAGCCTGGACCGGCGCGACGGTGCCGCTTGGCTGCAGAAGAACCACAGTGGCGCAGGTCTTTTCGGCAGCATCGGCGAGTACCTGAAGGTTCAACCGGGCCATGAGGTAGCGGTGGCCACCGTTCTGGGTGCGGCCGCCGACGCGTTGGCCGCCGAGGATTTCGGTGTGGCAGCGGCCGCTGTCGCCGCACTCAAGGAATCCGACGGTGGCCGGGCGGCTCTGCTGCTGGGGGACTGGAAGGGCAACGGCTCGTCCCCGTCAGGAGTGCTCCCCGGCGGGGCCATCTGGGCCAACGACGTGGTCAGCGTTCCGGACCGGTTGCGTCCGGCGATCACCGCGATGCTCGCCGGAGTGGCCGTGGTGACCGATCTGGCAGCCGGGGTGCAGCTGGTATCGACGCGGCCGGACCTGCGCGCGGTGACCGCTGACGGTGACCTGGTCGGTGCCGGTTGGATCAGCGGTGGTTCCGACCGCAAACCCTCCACCCTCGAGATCAGTGCGGAGATCGACAAGGCCCGCAACGAACTGGAGGTCGCCGAGCGGCAGACCGGTGAGCTGGCGGCGGCATTGTCCGGTGCGTTGGCCGAGCAAGCGGCCCGGCAGGAGTCGGCCGAAGAGGCGATGGCCGCGCTCAACGAATCCGACGCGGCGATCTCTGCCATCTACGAGCAACTCGGTCGCCTGGGGCAGGACGCCCGCGGTGCCGATGACGAGTACCAGCGGCTGATCCGCCAACGCGACGAACTCGAAGCCGGGCGCACCAAGACGGTGGAGGAACTCACCGAACTCGAATCACGGCTGCACAACGCCGAGCAGTTGCCGATGTTCGAGGCCGAGCCCGTGGACCGGCAGGCCTCGATGGCCGCCGCCGAGGCAGCGCGTTCGGTCGAGGTGGAGGCACGACTGTCGGTACGAACGGCCGAGGAACGGGCCAATGCAGTTCGCGGGCGCGCTGATTCACTGCGACGGGCCGCTGCGGCCGAGCGCGAGGCTCGGGTGCGCGCGCAACGGGCACGCTGCGCGGGTGGCGGCCGCGGTGTCGGAGTCCGGACGCATTGTGGCCCAGCGTTTGAGCGCCGTGGTGTCGGTGGCGTCGCGGATGCGTGACGAGCTGGCCACCGAGCGTCAGTTGCGAGGCACGGCTCTGTCGCAGGTGCGCGAGACGGTGACCGAACTGAACGCGAGGATCACCGCGCTGACCGACTCGCTGCACCGCGATGAGATGGCCAAAGCGCAAGCGGCACTTCGTATCGAACAGCTCGAGGCCCAGGTGCTGGAGCAGTTCGGGATGCCCGCGGCGGACCTGATCGCCGAATACGGCCCGCAGGTCGCGCTGCCGCCCAGTGAGCTGGAGATGGCCGAGTACGAGCAGGCGCGCGAACGCGGAGAGCAGGTCACCGCGCCCGCGCCGATGCCGTTCGACCGGGCGACCCAGGAGCGTCGGGCCAAGAAGGCAGAACGTGAACTCTCCGAGCTGGGCCGGGTCAATCCGCTTGCCCTGGAAGAGTTTGCGGCGCTGGAGGAGCGTTACAACTTCCTGTCCACGCAGCTTGAGGACGTCAAGGCCGCGCGCACCGATCTGTTGGATGTCATCGCCGACGTGGACACCCGGATCCTGCAGGTGTTCACCGAGGCTTATGTCGACGTGGAGCGCGAATTCGAGCAGGTGTTCTCCACGCTGTTCCCCGGCGGCGAGGGCCGGCTGTTGCTGACCAATCCAGCCGACATGCTGACCACCGGCATCGAGGTCGAGGCCAGGCCTCCGGGCAAGAAGATCAAGCGCCTGTCGCTGCTGTCCGGCGGCGAGAAGTCACTGACCGCGGTGGCCATGCTGGTGGCGATCTTCCGGGCCCGCCCGTCCCCGTTCTACGTGATGGACGAGGTCGAGGCCGCGCTGGACGACGTGAATCTGCGCCGGTTGATCAGCCTGTTCGAGCAGCTGCGGGAAAAGTCGCAGCTGATCGTGATCACCCACCAGAAGCCCACCATGGAGGTCGCCGACGCGCTGTACGGCGTGACCATGCGTGGCGACGGCATCACCACGGTGATCTCGCAGCGGATGCGCGGACAGGAGCTCGCGGCCAGCTCGGGCTGACTCGGGCGGATACGCGCCTATGCCGCGTCGGAGTCTCCGGAACGGTGATGGGGACGCCGGTTTTCTTGTGCGGCATTCGTTTTCGTTCGCTTGCTGCCAGATTTCAGCTGGTTGGAACCGGGTTCGGCAGGATGACGGACCACGCGGGGCGCACGCGCACCATCTTGTGACGGGTCTGCCGTTGCGACGGCCACGGCGTCGGATGGTTTCTTGGGCATGATCGCCTGCCGTAGTTGTCGGACCCGCTCGGACTTCGATATCGGCTGCTGCGTCGGTGTCGGCTTCGTGGCGTCGCTCTCGGGCTCGGGGGTGTCGGTGTCAGGGGTGACGGTGCCGGCCTCGGCTGCGGGCTGAGCGCCACTGAGATCCGGACGGGTCGGCTCCGGCATGGTTCTGTCCGGCGCCGAGGTGCTGAGTACAGGCTTTTCCGGCGCGGAATTCGTTGAGATGGAAAGGGTTTCGGTCGTGTCGGAGTCGCCGGACTTGATGCCCAGGTGCGCGAGCGCGTCGCGCACCCCCTCCTGGGCCGCGGCCCTCAGATCCGACGCCAGTTTGTCGAGGTCGATGTGGGGAAACAGCCCGGCACGGGTCGGAACTCCCATGTTCTCCGGTGTGCGGTCATAAGCGAGGTCGATGAGAACCCGCAGCGTCGGTTCGGCGAGGTCGAGCAGTGGCTCCGGAATTCCCATGTCGCGCAACGGTTGTAGGAGGGGAAGGTGCTCGGTGTAGACCAGATAGTAGGTGGTGTTGCCGGATGTGTAGGACTGGTAGGTGCTTGGATCGTCGAGGTCGATCACCGATGACCCGTAGTTCGGATGGAGATAGAAGTAGCCGAGCAGGGCGTTGAGGTCGGCCAGCAGGTTGAGCGGATATTTCGGGAAGTCGGCGATCAGGTCGTACTCGCGGGCCACGTCGATGGTCCGGTATTCGTCGTCCGGTGTGGCGCCGTCGAAGCTGATCCCGAGGATAGGGATGTAGAGGCCTTCGAACCGGGCCAGGATGCCGCCGTTGGGGCGGTTTGGGTTGGCGACGAGTACGAATGACAACTCATCGGCGGACGGGACGGTGGCGCCCTGTGCGCGGAGGTCGGCCAGATTGCGCTTCTCCCGGGTGGCGATGTTGGCGCTCTGCGAGTAGCCGACGACGACCTTCTCTCCGGATGTGCTCAATACGGCGTTGTTCAGGCTCAGGAGGCCACGGGCGACCGAGGTGTCGAAGGTGATGTCGGTCAGACTGGTCGCGGGCCAGAATTGCTCCGGCGTGGACACCCATCGCAGGTCGTCCTCATCGAGGTGCCAGCCGGACAGGTAGGTGTTGTTCACCTGCTCCACGTAGGTTCCCGCTCCCCACTGGTGTGGGTCTCCCAGTGCTTTCATCCCGGTGCCGCCCATGATGAGAGCGGTGGTTGCTGCCAGTTGAACCAACGTCGTCATGCTCGTCACCACGGCGAGTCCGACGGTGCCCACCAGGGCGACCAGCGTCAGCGCCAGCCCCCGAAGCACGCGTATGTGCATCTTTGTCCTCCCTTTCGCAAAGAAATCCCAAGGGAAGGACCACATGCCGACCACGCTGAAGCCTTTCCCGACCCATTGGGGATCGTGGACCACTCCAAAGTCGGTTGTCAGCGAATTGAAAAAATATCGTTAAGAAATTGATTTATCGAGGTAGATATCAGTTTTACGTCGAATGGCCGAACAATGCAGTTAAGCCGTAGATGAAATCTACGGCTCGCGCTGGACATGCCGGAACGCTTGGGCAGTGCGTAGAAGATACCGCTTTGGTACGTGTATGTACCGCGATTTTGAGCAATCTGGTACGCCGATGTTCCGGCTGGAGTCGACCGCCTCGATGGTCAAGTGGGACGGGGCGCGAAACGGGGCCGGTCTGTCCCGGGTGGCCGCCCTGAGACAATGGCGGCGTGACAGAAGGTGCGTTGTTGGGTCTGTGGATCGCTATCGCGGTCGTCGCCGTGCTCGTTGTCGTCGCGATCACGGTGGGATTGGTGCGCTACCGGCGGCGGCGGATCAGCCTGTCCGAACGCGACGCCACGAAACCGATCGACCGCTCCGGCGGCTATACGGCTTCCTCCGGCATCACGTTCAGCCAGTCGGGCACCCCGACGGTCGAGCGCATCGACACCAGTGGATTGCCGGCGGTCGGCGATGACGCGACCATTCCGCGGGACGCACCAAAACGCACCATCTCCGACGTCCAGCTGCCAGAACCACCCGTCGAACCGGTGGCGCCGGTCGCGCCGGAGAAACCTGCCGAACCGGTCGAGCCGGAAGCGGTCGTCGAACCGGAGGAGGCGCCCGACGCCGTCGCCGCCGCCGTCGAGGACATCGCACCCGCCGAAGGGCGGATGGACCGGCTGCGCGGCCGCCTCGCCAAGTCTCAGAACGCGTTGGGTCGCAGCATGCTCGGGCTGCTCGGCGGAGGCGATCTCGACGAGGACTCATGGGAGGCCGTCGAGGACACCCTGCTGATCGCCGACCTCGGTCCGGTGGTCACCGAATCGGTCGTCGGAGCCTTGCGTGAGCGGATGGCCAGCAAGAACGTGCGCAGTGAAGCCGATGCGCGGGCGGTGCTGCGTGAGGTGCTGATGTCGGAGCTGCGTCCCGAGCTGGACCGTTCGATCAAGGCACTGCCGCATGCTGACAAGCCGTCGGTGTTGCTCGTGGTCGGCGTGAACGGCACCGGCAAGACCACCACGGTCGGCAAGCTGGCACGCGTGTTGGTGGCCGATGGCCGCCGCGTCGTGCTCGGCGCGGCCGACACGTTTCGTGCTGCGGCCGCCGACCAGCTGCAGACCTGGGCCGCGCGTGTCGGTGCAGAGGTGGTGCGCGGGGCAGAAGGCGCCGACCCCGCGTCGGTGGCGTTCGACGCCGTCGACGAGGGCGTCAAGGCCGGGGCCGATGTGGTTGTGATCGACACCGCGGGCCGCCTGCACACCAAGACCGGTCTGATGGACGAACTCGGCAAGGTCAAGCGGGTGGTGGAGAAGCGTGCGGCGGTCGACGAGGTGCTGCTCGTGCTCGACGCCACGATCGGGCAGAACAGCCTGCCGCAGGCCAAGGTGTTCGCCGAGGTCGTCGATATCACCGGGGTGGTGCTGACCAAGCTCGACGGCACCGCCAAGGGCGGAATCGTGTTCCGGGTGCAGCAGGAGCTTGGTGTCCCGGTGAAGCTCGTCGGGCTCGGCGAAGGCCCCGACGATCTCGCGCCGTTCGAGCCGGCGGCATTCGTCGACGCCCTGCTGGGCTGACCAGAAAACCCAGGGAAAAGCGCGGTGTAACACCGGCGAAACGCAGCCTGCCTATCCGTTCACACGAGCGAAACGCAACGGCGCCGTGGCTGAAACATCCACTCAGCATTGTTCTGGACCAGGTCAATGGTCGTAAATCCTTGCGGCCGTGGCGTGGTGAAGGAGGAAACTGCGAGTGGAGCAATTCCCGATATTGGGTGCGCCGGACACCGGTGACACAGCATGGATGCTGGCCAGCGCCGCACTTGTGCTGTTGATGACGCCGGGTCTGGCCTTCTTCTACGGCGGCATGGTTCGTGCCAAGGGCGTGCTCAACATGATCATGATGAGCGTCAGCGCCATGGGTGTCGTGACGGTGCTGTGGGCGCTGTACGGCTACTCGGTCGCGTTCGGTGACAACACCGCCGGAGTGATCGGCAACCCGGCCCAGTTCTTCGGTCTCAAGGGCCTGATCGGGGCGAACGGTTCGGCCGATGCGCCCATCGCGCTGGCGGGGACGATCCCGGCCACCGTGTTCGTGGGTTTCCAGCTGATGTTCGCGATCATCACGGTGGCGCTGATCTCCGGTGCTGTCGCCGACCGCATCAAGTTCGGCGGCTGGTTGCTGTTCGTCGGGCTGTGGGCGACCTTTGTCTACTTCCCGGTTGCGCACTGGGTATTCGACTTCGACGTCAAGGGCTCCGACGGTGAGACCGTGATTCACCACGGGGGATGGATCGCAAACCAGCTCAAGGCAATTGACTTCGCCGGTGGCACCGCGGTGCACATCAACGCCGGAACCGCGGGCCTGGTGCTGGCCATCATCCTCGGCAAGCGGCTCGGATGGCCCGGCACGCCCATGCGCCCGCACAACCTCCCGTTCGTGATGCTGGGCGCCGGCCTGCTGTGGTTCGGCTGGTACGGCTTCAACGCCGGTTCTGCGGTATCGGCCAACGGAATTGCCGGTACGACCTTCGTCACCACCACCGTGGCGACGGCGACCGCGATGCTGGCCTGGCTCCTCACCGAGCGCCTCCGCGACGGCCACGCCACATCCCTGGGCGCGGCGTCGGGCATCGTTGCCGGATTGGTGGCGATCACGCCGTCCTGCTCGTCGGTGAACGTCGTCGGTGCGCTCGTGATCGGTGCTGTCGCAGGCGTGCTGTGCGCGCTGGCGGTGGGCCTGAAGTTCAAGTTCGGATTCGATGATTCGCTCGACGTCGTCGGTGTCCACCTGGTCGGCGGCATCGTCGGCACGTTGCTGGTCGGCCTGGTGGCCACCAAGGAAGCGCCTGCCGCGGTTGCCGGTCTGTTCTACGGTGGCGGGTTCGACCAGCTGTGGCGACAGGCCGTCGGGGCCGGTGCTGTTCTGCTCTATTCGGCGGTGGGTACCGCTATCTTGGCGTTGATTGTCAAATACACCGTGGGCCTGCGCCTGGACAAAGAAGAGGAAGCATCCGGTATCGATGAGGCCGAGCACGCCGAGAGTGCCTACGACTTCGTCGCTGTCGGAACCGGTTCTGTTCTTGGTCGTCACGGCGGGGAGGAATAAGGAAACATGAAGCTGATCACTGCGATCGTCAAGCCGTTCACGCTGGAAGACGTCAAGACAGGTCTGGAGCAAACCGGCATTCTCGGAATGACGGTCAGCGAGGTCCAGGGTTACGGCCGGCAGAAGGGGCATACCGAGGTCTACCGCGGTGCTGAGTACTCGGTCGATTTCGTGCCGAAGGTCCGGGTGGAGGTCGTCGTCGACGATTCCGCGGTCGACAAGGTCGTGGATGTCATCGTGCAGGCCGCACGTACCGGCAAGATCGGCGACGGGAAGGTCTGGGTCAGCCCGGTCGACACCGTGGTTCGGGTGCGTACCGGTGAGCGGGGAGCTGACGCGCTGTAGTCGGAGCGTCCATCGAGACGTCTTCTCCCCGGCCAGCAATCGCGTGAGCACTACCCGGTGATCGGCCGGGGAGGAGTCGAAATGACAGAGAACAACCAAGACACCGCCGGAGCTTCCTCTCAGGAGGCTCCGGCGGCGCCGTCACGGCCCGCCAACGATCTGGCCGCGGCCACCCAGCAGTTGCTCTCCGGCGGATCGCGCCAACTGGACGCGACCGCTCTGCGGGAAGCGTTGCTGGATCTGCACGAATTCTGGCTCGCCACAAAGGCTGCCGAGATCGGCATCACCGCCACCAGTGGGTTCTCGATCGTGGCCACCGGCGGCCTTGGCCGCGGCGAGATGTTGCCGTATTCCGACCTCGATCTGACGTTGCTGCATGACAACATGCCGGTCGAACTCGTCTCCGAGGTGGCTGAGAAGCTCTGGTACCCCTTGTGGGACGCCAACATTCGTATCGATCACAGTGTGCGCACCGTGCCCGAGGCGCTCAAGGTGGCCGGTGAAGACATCGCAGTGGGCCTGGCGATGCTCGACGCCCGCCACATCGCCGGTGACTCAGAACTGTCGGCGCTTCTGGTCGGTGGCGGGCGCCGGCAGTGGCGGATCGGAATCGCCTCGCGATTCGACGAACTCGTCGAGCATGCGCAGGCGCGGTGGGAGCGCAGCGGCCAGATCGCGCACCGCGCCGAGCCGGACCTGAAGTCGGGCCGTGGCGGTCTGCGAGATGTCCAGCTGCTCAATGCGCTCGCCATAGCGCAGCTGGCCGACGTCTATCCCAGCCGGGCGCTGGCCTCGCCGACCGGAACCCTCGGCGATGCCCACCTGGCCCTGCTGAACGTACGTACCGAGCTGCACCGGGTCTCCGGTCGGGGCCGGGAACTGTTGCTGGCTCAGCATGCCGACGAGATCGGCGCGGCGCTGCGGATCGGCGACCGATTCGATCTGGCCCGCACCCTCTCCGATGCCGCGCGCACCGTGAGCTACTACGTCGACTCGGGGATCCGCACCGCCGCCAACGCCCTGCCGCGGCGTGGCTTCGCCGCCCTGCGCCGGCCCGTGCGCCGCCCGCTCGACGAAGGGGTGATCGAGTACGCCGGAGAGGTGATCCTGGCCCGCGACGCCCGGCCGGAACGTGATCCGGGCCTGATCCTGCGGGTCGCGGCCGCCTCGGCCAGTACCGGGCTGCCGATGGCGGTGTCCACGCTGAGCCGATTGGCCGAAACCGCACCGGAACTGCGGACGCCCTGGCCGCGTCAGGCGCTCAAGGATCTGCTGGTACTGCTCGCGTCCGGCCCCGCGGCGGTCGCCACCATCGAGGCCCTGGACCGTACCGGCCTGTGGGGACGGCTGTTCCCGGAGTGGGGCGCAGTGCGAGACCTGCCCCCGCGCGACGTCGTGCACACCTGGACCGTTGATCGCCATCTCGTCGAAACCGTCTCGCGGGCAGGGGCTTTCACGACCCGGGTATCACGTCCGGACCTGTTGCTGCTGGGCGCACTGTGCCACGACATCGGCAAGGGCCGCGGCGGCGACCACAGTGTGATCGGTGCCGAACTGGCCACACAGATCGGCACCCGGCTGGGCCTGTGGCCGTCGGATATCGAGGTGCTGTCGAAGATCGTGCGGTACCACCTACTGCTGCCGGACACCGCGACGCGGCGAGATCTGCAGGACCCCAAGACCATTGACGCTGTGGCCGATGCGCTGGGCGGCGACATGGTGCTGCTGGAACTGCTGCACGTGCTGGCCGAGGCTGATTCGCTGGCCACCGGGCCGGGCGTGTGGGGGGACTGGAAGGCGTCGCTGATCGGTGACCTGGTCCGGCGATGCCGGCTGGTGATGGCCGGTGAACCGCTGCCGCAGCCCGATCCCATCGAGCCGCGGTTCGTGGCGCTGGCCGCCGAGGCCGGCGTCCATGTCGAGCTCACCGAGGGCGACGGCCCGCACATCTACAACGTGACGATGATCGCCGCCGACCGGCGCGGCCTGCTGTCGAAGGCGGCCGGGGTGCTGGCGCTGAACTCGCTGCGGGTCCACTCGGCATCGGTCAACAGTCACGAGGGATCGGCGATCAACACCTTCGTGGTGTCGCCGCATTTCGGTGCACCACCGGCCGCCGAGCTGCTGCGTCAGCAGTTCATCCTGGCGCTCGACGGCGAACTGGACGTGATCGGTGCGTTGGAACGGCGCGACCAGGAGGCGGCCCTGCAGCCCACGACCCGCGCCGGTGAGATCCTGGCGTCGGTGCCGGCCAACCACGTGCCGGCCCCGCCGCGCATCCTGTGGTCGGCCGGGGCGGCGCCCGGGGACCTGATCGTCCAGATCCGCACAATCGACCGGGCCGGCCTGTTGGCCCGGTTGACCGCGGTGTTCGAGCGGGACGGGGTGGACGTCGCCTGGGCCAAGGTGACCACGCTGGGCTCATCGGTGGTGGATGTCTTCTGCATCACCGCACCGGCACTGGCCGCCGACGAGGCCGGCCGGGCCGCGATACGCGCGGAGTTGGAGCGCGACATGCTCAAGATCCTGCCCGCACCGCCGGCCAAGCCGACGAAACCGGCTGAGCACGCGAGCTGACCTCCGAGCGGGGCCCCGGCCGGTGGGCTCACCACCGCACTCGGGCCCGGCCGCTAGGCTTACCACGTGTTTGAGAGCCTGTCTGACCGGTTGACCGGCGCCCTGCAGGGCCTACGCGGCAAGGGGCGGTTGACCGACGCCGATATCGACGCCACGGCGCGCGAGATCCGGTTGGCCTTGTTGGAGGCCGACGTCTCGCTGCCCGTGGTGCGTGCCTTCGTCTCGCGCATCAAGGATCGCGCCAAGGGCGCCGAGGTCTCGGCCGCGCTGAACCCCGCGCAGCAGGTGGTCAAGATCGTCAATGAGGAGCTGATCGGCATCCTCGGCGGCGAGACCCGTCAGCTGGCGTTCGCCAAGAACCCGCCGACGGTCATCATGCTGGCCGGTCTGCAGGGTGCCGGTAAGACGACGCTGGCGGGCAAGCTGGCGAAATGGCTCAAGGGACTGGGGCATACCCCGTTGCTGGTGGCCTGTGACCTGCAGCGGCCCGGTGCCGTCAACCAGCTGCAGATCGTCGCAGAGCGCGCCGGTGTGGCTTCCTTCGCCCCGCACCCGGGTACCTCACCCGACGGCCTGGAGATCGGTGGCCACGGTGATCCGGTCGCGGTTGCGACTGCCGGTATGGCCGAGGCCCGGGCCAAGCACTTCGACGTGGTCATCGTCGACACCGCCGGCCGCCTGGGCATCGACGAGGAGCTGATGGGGCAGGCCGCGGCCATCCGCGACGCCGTGAAGCCCGACGAGACCCTCTTCGTCCTCGACGCGATGATCGGTCAGGACGCCGTCGCCACCGCCGAGGCGTTCCGTGAGGGCGTCGGCTTCACCGGCGTCGTGCTGACCAAGCTCGACGGCGACGCCCGCGGTGGTGCCGCACTGTCGGTCCGCGAGATCACCGGCGTGCCGATCCTGTTCGCTTCCGCGGGGGAGAAGCTCGAAGACTTCGATGTCTTCCACCCCGACCGCATGGCCAGCCGCATCCTGGGGATGGGCGATGTGCTCACCCTCATCGAGCAGGCCGAGCAGGTCTTCGACCAGCAGAAGGCCGAGGAGGCCGCCGCCAAGATCGGCTCCGGCGAGCTGACGCTGGAAGACTTCCTCGAGCAGATGCTGGCGATCCGCAAGATGGGCCCGATCGGCAACCTGCTGGGCATGCTGCCCGGGGCCGGCCAGATGAAGGACGCGCTGGCCGCCGTCGACGACAAGCAGCTGGACCGGGTGCAGGCCATCATCCGTGGCATGACACCGGCCGAGCGGGCCGATCCCAAGATCATCAATGCCTCGCGCCGGCTGCGTATCGCCAATGGCTCCGGTGTCGAGGTTTCCGAGGTCAACCAGCTCGTGGACCGGTTCTTCGACGCCCGCAAGATGATGTCGTCGATGGCCGGTCAGATGGGCATGCCGTTCGGGCGCAAGAATTCCCCGCGCAAGGCGGCCAAGGGCAAGAACAAGCAGGCCGGCAAGAAGAAGGGCCGGGGTCCGACCCCGCCGAAGAACCCGTTCGGAGCCGGTATGCCGGCCGGGTTCCCGGATCTGTCCAACATGCCCAAGGGCCTGGACGAATTACCGCCCGGTCTGGCCGATTTCGACCTGTCGAAGCTGAAGTTCCCGGGCCAGAAGTAGATTCGGTGAGCGCGCTCCACGTCCGGGGACGCGGTCTGCCTGACGGCGAGCCTGTCGAATGGTGGATCGACCGGGGCGTGCTGAGCGCGGAACCGATGGCGAACGCCGACACCGTCTTCGACGGCGGCTGGATCATTCCGGGCCTGGTCGACGCGCACTGCCACGTGGGCCTGGGCCCCGGCGGTGCCGTCGACCTCGACGAGGCGGTGACCCAGGCCGAAACCGAACGGGATGCCGGCGCGCTGCTGCTGCGGGACGCCGGGTCGCCGGTGGACACCCGCGGTTTCGACGATCGCGAGGACCTACCGCGCATCATCCGGGCCGGCCGGCATCTGGCCCGCCCCAAGCGTTATTCGCCGGGGCTGCCGATCGACATCGAGGACGAGTCGCAGCTGCCCGCCGCGGTGGCCGAGCAGGCTCGCTGGGGCGACGGCTGGGTGAAGCTGGTCGGCGACTGGATCGACCGTGGTGTCGGGGACCTGGCACCGTTGTGGTCCGACGAGATCCTCAAGTCCGCCGTCGACGCCGCCCACGCCGAGGGGGCGCGGGTCACCGCGCACGTGTTCGGCGAGGACGCCCTGCCCGGTCTGATCAACGCCGGTATCGACTGCATCGAGCACGGCACCGGAATCACCGACGACATCGTCGATCTGATGCTGGAGCACGGCACGGCGTTGGTGCCCACGCTGATCAACATCGACAATTTCCCCGGCATCGCCGATGCGGCAGCTAAATACCCCGTGTATGCCAAGCACATGCGCGACCTCTACGGGTCGTGCCGTAGCCGGGTGGGCGCAGCCTACGAGGCGGGGGTGCCGATTTTCGCGGGCACCGATGCCGGCGGGATGATCGCACACGGCCGCATCGCCGATGAGATCGAGGCGCTCAAAGGGATCGGGATGAGTCCCACGGCCGCATTGGGGGCGGCCAGCTGGGATGCTCGGGCGTGGTTGGGGCGGCCCGCGCTCGAGCACGGGGCGTCCGCGGACCTGGTCTGCTACACCGACGATCCGCGTCACGGCGGGGTCAGCCGGCCGGATCTGGTGATCCTGCGCGGCCGCGCCTTCTGACTCTGACCTGTGATTCGTGCACCTGCCGTAACGCCCACCGTCACCGCAGGTGCACAAGTCGCTCGTCTAGTAGACGTCGCGCAGGTAGCGGTGGGTCTTGATCAGGTCGTTGACGTAGGCGTGTGCGGCCTCGGCGTCCATACCGCCGCTCTCGGCGACGATCTCGTGCAGTGCGGCGTCGACGTCCTTGGCCATCCGGTCGGCGTCACCGCAGACATAGAGGTATGCGCCGTCCTGTAGCCACGCGAACAACTCGGCAGCGTGCTCCCGCATACGTTGCTGGACATACACTTTCGCATCCTGGTCGCGGGAGAACGCCAGGTCGAGCCGGGTCAATGTGCCGGACTCGACGAATCCCGTGAGCTCCTCGCCGTAGAGGAAGTCGGTGGTCCGTCGCCGGTCCCCGAAGAACAACCAGGACCGTCCTGATGCGGCGGCGGCCTGCCGCTCCTGCAGGAACGCCCGGAACGGCGCGATACCGGTGCCCGGTCCGATCATGATGATCGGCACATCGCCGGCCGGCAGCCGGAAATGATGGTTGGGCCGCAAGTGGATCCGGACCGACTGGGTGCGCTCGGCCAGATAGGTCGAGGCCACGCCACCGTGCTGTCGGTCGCCGGCGGGGTAGCGCACGGTGGCCACGGTCAGGTGCACGCGATCGGGGTGCACCAGGGGGCTCGAAGCGATCGAGTAGTCGCGAAACTGCAACGGGCGCAACGTGTCGATGACCTCGTCGACCGTGAGGTCGGCGCGCCGGATGAGGTCGAGGACATCCTCGCCATAGGCGGCGGTGCCTGCCAGCTCCTGCAGTGCGCGCGACGGGGTGCGGATCTCGAGCTGCTCGGTGAGCAAGACGCCCAGCGTCTCGTCCGCGTCGGCCACGCGATACTCGGGCCCGACCTTGAGTTCGGCCAGGATCGCCGCGACCAGGTCGGGATCGTTGGCCGGGTGGACGGCGAGTGAATCTCCGGCCTGATACGCGATCCCGGAACCGGTGAGGTCGAGCTCGTAGTGACGGACCTCCTTGTCGGATTCCGTCGAGGTGAGCAGTCGATTGACCTTCAGCGGCGTCGTGAAGGTGCGGTTGCGTTCCTGGCTTCGGGGTGTGGGCTCGGGATTGTCGGCGACGGCGACGGGCGGCGCGGCGGGACCGGCCTGAGCGGCGGTGAGTTGCTTGACGAGATCGGTGGTCCAGGCGGCGGCCGGTTCTTCGTAGTACCCGTCGACGTCGACTCGGTCGGCCAGGCGGGTCGCGCCGAGCTCTTCGAGGCGAGCATCGAGGAGTTTTCCTGCGTTGCAGAACAATTCGTAAGAGGTGTCGCCGAGCGCGAGCACCGCGAAGCTCATGTGCTCGAGCCGCTCGGTCGAGGCGCTGATGGCCTCCCAGAACAACGTGGCGGTGTCGGGAAACTCGCCGTCGCCGAAGGTGGACGTGACCACGATGAAATGCGTTGTGGTGCTGAGGTGGTCGAGTTCGACCTGGTTGAGCTCCACGGCCTCGGCGGGAATCCCGGCAGCGGTGGCGGCTTCGGCGAACGACATGGCGGCGTCTTCGGCGTTGCCCATGTCGGTTCCATAGGCGACCACCAACGAGAACTCACGGTCGGACACATCGGCTCCCCTCATCGCGCGCGGGCGAGCCACGCGAATTTAGGGTTACCTTAGTTTCTTGTGAGTCCCGGTGGGGCTTTACCTTTTACCGTCCGAAGCCGACGGTCAGTGTGAGAAACCGTAGTCGAACAGTTCGATCGCCTGACCGTAGAGGTCACCGGTCCCGTACATCTGGACGACGACCAGGCGCCGGTTACCGCGTTGGGCGGCACCCACATACGTCTTTCGGGCCAGATCGGTGTATCCGGTCTTGCCGGCGATGTCACCGGGATAGCGCTGGAGAAGTTCGTTCTGGTTGGTCAGCGTCTTGCCCGGGAACTGTGCCGAGGGTTGGCGCATGATCTGGGCGATCAGCGGATACTTCAGCGCCGCTCGCAGGATCACCGCGAGGTCGTGCGGTGTGGTGACGGTTTCCCAGCCGGGGCCGTCGAGACCCGAAGGCGACGAGGCGCGGGTGTTGCGCGCGCCGACGCTGGCCGCCTTGCGGGTCATCGCCGCCACGGTGGCGGGCTGGCCTCCGAGCATGTCGGCGAGCATGTTCGCCGCATCGTTGCCGGACACCATCAGCAGCGCTTCGAGCAGTTGCCGGGTGGTGTACGGCTGTCCGGGGGTGAGGCCGACGCACGAGCATTCGACCTTGGTGTGGGACTGGTTGGCCCGGGCGAAGTTGTCGGGCCGAAGGTGGTCCAGCACGACCATCGCCAACAGCGGCTTGATGGTGCTGGCCGGGGCGTAGGAGCCGTTGGCATCCTTGGCGGCGATCACCTGGCCGGTGTCCATGTCGGCGACCAGCCAGGCCTTGGCGGGACCGTCGGGAATCTGGGCGCCTGCCGGCTGCACCCCTGGCGCTGCGGCGACCGGTGGAGCCCCGAGGGCCGCGGCTGCCATCACCGTGCCGAGGCCGAGCGCGAGCGTCACGAACAGTCTTCGCACGCCCGACGACGCTACCCAGCTTTGGACTCGCTGCGCGCACGGTCAGGTTTCCTTCAGATATCGGACCTCACCGCAGGATTCAGAGCGAGCCGATGCTGGCCGAACGGTCCTGGGCGAAACCCCAGTCCAACAGGGTGGCCGCCTGGTCCCAGTAGGTCGGCCCACCTTCCTTGATCAGCCCGTACATCATGGTGACCACCAACCGGCGGCCGTCCCGTTGTGCGGCCCCGACGAACGTCTTGCGGGCGATGTCGGTGAAGCCGGTCTTGCCGCCGATGGCACCGGGGTAGCGATGCAACAGCTCGTCCTGGTTGACCAGGACCCGATCGCCGGTCTTGCTGGGGAAGGTCGTCGAGGGCATCGCGGTGATCTGTGCGAACACCGGATTGGTCATCGCGCCGCGGAAGATCGTCGCCAGGTCGTGAGGTGTCGACCAGAACGGCATACCCGGCCCGTCGAGTCCCGACGGTGTCGCGACATTGGTGTTGTGCGCGCCGAGCGCTGCGGCCTTGGCGTTCATCTTGGCGACGGCGGCCCCCGGGCCACCGAGCATGCGGGCCAGGGTGTTGGCGGCATCGTTGCCCGACGCCAGCAGTGCCGCCTCCAGCAGTTGGCGCGCCGTATAGGTCTGGCCGGGAGCGACACCGGCGCAGTTGCACTCGACCCGGGTGTCGGCTTCCTCGGCCACGATGGTGGAGTCCAGCGGCACCTCGTCGAGCACCACCTGGGCCAGCAGGGTCTTGATGGTGCTCGCCGGCGCGTAGCGGGTGTTCTCGTTGCGGGCGGCCAGCACCTGACCGGTGTCGAGGTCGGCGACCACCCAGCCCTGCGCGGGACCGTCGGGGATCGGGGCCGCGCCCACCTGCTGCACCTCGATATCCGCTCGCGCGGGCGTGGCGCCGGTCAGAGTCGAGAGCGGGATCAGTGTGGCCATCACCACCACCGCGAAGCTGACGAACCTCCCCATGGCGCGCCAGCCTAATCGTGTTGAATCGAGACATGTTGAGCCTGGCCGAGATTTCGGACCGTCTGGAGATCCAGCAGTTGTTGATCGACTACTCCACTGCGATCGATCGTCGATTGTTCGACGACCTCGACGCGGTGTTCACGCCCGATGCCTACATCGACTACCGGGCAATGGGCGGCATCGACGGCCAGTACCCGGAGGTCAAGGCCTGGCTGGCCGAAGTGCTGCCGAACTTCCCGGCCTACGCCCACATGCTCGGCAATTTCGACGTCCGGATCGAGGGGGACAGAGCATCCTCCCGCACCATCTGCTTCAACCCGATGGTGCTGCCCGGGCTGGAGCAGCAGGTGCTGTTCTGCGGGCTCTGGTACGAGGACGAGTTCGTCCGCACCGACGACGGGTGGCGGATGAGCCGCCGCGTCGAGACCAAGTGCTTCGACAAGGTCGTCTGACTCTCGCGATTTTGGCCGGTACTGCCTGCTCTGGCACAATTGTCGGCTGTCTGCCGTGCGACTCGTTCAATGCGCTGCGCGGCGGTCACACACGTAAGGCAAAACCGGATCGGGCAATTCCGCCCGCATCGCCGAATTGCAGCGTGACACTCAAGGAGAAGTGCTTAACCATGGCTGTCAAGATCAAGCTCACCCGGCTTGGCAAGATCCGCAACCCCCAGTACCGCATCGCTGTCGCCGACGCGCGGACCCGCCGCGAAGGCCGCGCCATCGAGGTCATCGGCCGCTACCACCCCAAGGAAGAGCCGAGCCTGATCGAGATCGATTCGGAGCGCGCGCAGTACTGGCTGGGTGTTGGCGCCCAGCCCACCGAGCCGGTGCTGGCCCTGCTGAAGATCACCGGTGACTGGCAGAAGTTCAAGGGCCTGCCGGGCGCCGAGGGCACGCTGAAGGTCAAGGAGCCCAAGCCGTCCAAGCTGGAGCTGTTCAACGCCGCGCTGGCCGAGGCCGAGAGCGGCACCGGTGCCGCGGCCGTCACGCCCAAGAAGAAGAAGGCTCCGAAGAAGGACGAGGCTGCCGAGGCCGGCACCGAGGCTGAGGCGCCGGCGGCCGAGGCCGCTGCCGACGACGCCGCAAGCGAGAGCTGAGCAGCGCAGTGAGTTCTGTCGTGGTCGACGCCGTCGAGCACCTGGTCCGCGGCATCGTGGACAATCCCGACGACGTACGCGTCGACATGGTCACCAGCCGCCGTGGGCGGACCGTCGAGGTGCACGTGCACCCCGATGACCTGGGCAAGGTCATCGGCCGCGGCGGCCGCACGGCCACCGCGCTGCGGACCCTGGTCGCGGGCATCGGTGGGCGCGGTATCCGCGTCGACGTGGTGGACACCGACCAGTAGCGTCGGATCCATGGACCTGGTTGTCGGGCGGGTTGTCAAAGCTCACGGCATTTCCGGTGAGGTTGTCGTCGAGGTCCGTACCGACGACCCCGCCGCCCGGTTCACCCCCGGCGTGGCCCTTCGGGGCCGCGCCAAGGGGGGTGCCGAGCGCACTTTCTCGGTCGAGTCCGTCCGTGATCATGCCGGTCGGCTGCTGATTCGCCTGGCCGGCGTCACGGACCGCAACGCCGCCGATGAGCTGCGTGGCACGGTGTTCATCGTCGACACCGCCGATCTGCCCGCGATCGATGATCCCGACGAGTTCTACGACCACGAACTCGAAGGTCTTCGGGTCGTCACGGTCGACGGCACCGCGGTGGGCGTGGTCCGCGAGGTTCTGCACACCGCAGCCGGTGAACTGCTGTCGGTCAAAGCCGACGCGGACAGCCGCGAAGTGCTGATCCCGTTCGTCAGCGCCATCGTCACCTCGGTGTCCCGGGACACCGGAACCGTCGTCATCGATCCTCCGGACGGTCTGCTGAACCTGGACCAGGTCTGACGGGCGACGCAGTGCGCATTGACGTCATCACGATCTTCCCGGCCTACCTCGATCCGATCCGGCAGTCGTTGCCGGGCAAGGCGATCGAGGCCGGAATCCTCTCCGTTTCCGTGCATGATCTGCGGAACTGGACCCACGATGTGCACCGTTCGGTGGATGATTCACCGTACGGCGGGGGCCCGGGGATGGTCATGAAAGCGCCGGTGTGGGGTGAGGCGCTCGATGAGATCTGTTCCGAGGAAACACTTCTGGTGGTGCCGACCCCTGCCGGACGGCCGTTCACCCAAGCGGTGGCCGAGCGCTGGAGTGCCGAGTCTCATCTGGTGTTCGCCTGCGGGCGGTATGAGGGGATCGATCAGCGGGTGGCCGACGACGCGGCTCGCCGGATGCGGGTCGAAGAGGTTTCCATCGGCGATTACGTCCTCAACGGCGGTGAGTCGGCGGCCCTGGTCATGATCGAGGCGGTGGTCCGGTTGATGCCCGAGGTCCTGGGCAATCCCGCATCGCATCAACAGGATTCGCATTCCGACGGCCTGCTCGAGGGGCCGAGCTACACCCGTCCGCAGAGCTGGCGTGGGCTCGAAGTGCCCGATGTGCTGCTGTCGGGGGATCACGCCAAGGTCGCGGCGTGGCGCCATGAGCAATCGCTGCAACGCACCCGTGAGCGCCGACCGGACCTGCTCGACGAATCCTAGATCCGACCGCCGGGGAACATCGTCTTGACGGCGTCGGTGATGGTGTCGCGCGCGGTGGCGGCGTTGGTGGGCTGCAGTGAGCCGATCACCATGATGAAGCGACGGTCGGGGCCGATCACGCCGGTCGACAGGTGCATCCAATCCGAGCCGATGCAGCACATCCAACCCTGCTTGACCGCGACCGGTTCTGAATAGAGGCCCTCGGGGATGCCGAACCGCTGGGGGTAGATGCCGCCCGGCTGGGTGCCGTCGATGGCATTCGGGGTGGACTGGGCGAGGTTGGACAGGATGACGTTGGCCTGTTCGGCGGGGAGACCGCCGCTGCCGTTCATCAACATGTCGTAGTAGCGCACCAGGTCGGCGGCGGTGCTGATGGTGTTCCACCACCTACCGTCGTTCGGCGGCCGGGTCGAGCCCAGGCCGTAGCGGGCAGCCACCCGGTTGACGATGGCGCTGCCACCGCTGCGGTTCCAGAAGACCTCGGCGGCACTGTCGTCCGAGGACCGCAGCATCACGTCGAGGTTCTTGCGGTCCTCGGGGCTGAGGACCGTCTGCTTCTTGGCTTCCTGCAGGAGCAGATCGTCGGCGATGAACAACTTGACCACCGATGCGATGGCGATGGTGGTCCCGTTTCCGTTGGACACCAGCTGCCCGGTGTTGCGGTCGAGGACCAGCACGGTGATCTCGGCGCCGGCATCGGCGGCGTCCTCGGTGGCCTGCTGGGCGCGGCCTTCGAGGCCGGTGAAGCTGGCTGCGGGTTCACCGGGAGATGCCTCGGGCAGCGGAGCCATGCTGCCCTGGGGGACGACGACGGTCAGCTGAGGTGCGTCGGGGGCGACCGGGGGAGTGCCATAGACCCGGGCTTCGCAGCCGACGGTGATGACGGCCATCGCGACCACTGCTGTCATGCTGGCCGCGCTCGCCATCGTCAGCTTCGACGGCCGCCGTCGCATGGTCCTCCTTGAACCGTCCATAAAATCCGATGGGCTCTGCAGGACCGGCACATCGGTGGGTGAAGCCTAACTGTTTGCCTTGGGGAGCGCGTGCTTAGTTGTGCTCGAAGTATGCTGCCGGAGTCGTTGCAGATGGGTGCGCAGACTCGCCGGATTTCACGGTATGGGGACCCATCTGGCACAATTGAGCAGTTGTCTGCGCACGACTGGGCCGGCTTGTCCGCCTTCCGGTGCGAGATACACCCCGATACACCCGAAAATAGCTTCGGCTGGGCGCCATGTCGCGCCCGTCCGGAGCCGCGAACAACAAGGAAGTGTCACCGATGAACACGCTGGACTTCGTCGATCAGGCGTCGCTGCGCGACGACATCCCGACCTTCAGCCCCGGCGACACCGTCAACGTGCACGTGAAGGTGATCGAGGGCTCGAAGGAGCGCATCCAGGTCTTCAAGGGTGTCGTGATCCGTCGTCAGGGCGGCGGCATCCGCGAGACCTTCACCGTGCGGAAGGAGAGCTACGGCGTCGGCGTCGAGCGGACCTTCCCGGTGCATTCGCCCAACATCGATCACCTCGATGTCGTGACCCGCGGTGACGTGCGTCGCGCCAAGCTCTACTACCTGCGCGAACTGCGCGGCAAGAAGGCGAAGATCAAGGAAAAGCGCTGAGCGCGCTGCTCCGCCTGACGAAGCTCTCGTCGCGGGACCGGTCACCTCGCTCGCTACTGTGGTGCCTGTGACCGGACCCACCGAATCTGCCGACGCGCGCTCGGAGGGCAGCCTCGAATCCGACTCAAATCCTGATTCCGCTTCAGCTTCGGCGGAGTCGGCCACCGGCCAAGCGCCGGACGAGTCGCCCAAGCGCAAACACTCCACGGCCCGTGAGATCGCCATTCTGGCGTCCATCGCCCTGGTGCTCTACTACGTGACCCTCACGTTCATCGCACGCCCCTATCTGATTCCGTCGGAATCCATGGAGCCCACGCTGCACGGCTGCGCCGGCTGCGTGGGTGATCGGATCATGGTCGACAAGGTCACCTACCGGTTCTCCCAGCCGGAGCCCGGCGACGTGGTGGTCTTCAAGGGCCCGCCGTCGTGGAACATCGGGTACAAGTCGATCCGTTCGGACAACACCGCCATCCGCTGGGTGCAGAACGCCCTCTCGTTCGTGGGGTTCGTCCCGCCGGACGAGAACGACCTGGTCAAACGGGTGATCGCGGTGGGCGGCCAGACCGTGCAGTGCCGTGCCGACACCGGCCTGACGGTCGACGGCAAGCCGCTGAACGAGCCGTATCTGGATCCGGCCACCATGATGGCCGACCCGGGCATCTATCCGTGCCTGGGGCCTGAGTTCGGGCCAGTCACCGTCCCGCCGGACCGGCTGTGGGTGATGGGTGACAACCGCACGCACTCGGCCGATTCGCGTGTGCATTGCAGCAATCTGCCGGCCGACGCACGGGAAGGTCTGCAGTGCACCGGCGATCCGATGGCCGGCACCGTTCCGGTGGAGAATGTAATCGGAAAGGCACGGTTCATCGCCTGGCCACCGTCCCGCTGGGGCGGTATCAATGGCGTGAACCCGCAGACCGACTCCTAGGAGCTGCCCTGTGCCTCCAGTGGTGAAGACGTCGTGGCCGCCGCGAACGGTGATCCGGAGGTCATCGGGTCTGCGCACCCTGGAATCCGCGCTCTACCGCAACGGTCTGGGCCCGGTTGCCGGGGTGGACGAGGTGGGTCGCGGGGCCTGCGCGGGTCCGCTGGTGGTGGCGGCCTGTGTGCTGGGGCCGAACCGGATGGACAGCCTGGCCTCCCTCGACGATTCCAAGAAGCTCGGCGAGCGCGAGCGTGAGCGGCTGTTTCCCCTGATCCGCCGCTATGCGCTGGCTTATCACGTGGTGTTCATCCCCTCCGATGAGGTCGACCGGCTCGGCGTGCACGTGGCCAATATCGAAGGCATGCGGCGTGCGGTGGCGGGGTTGTCGTTGCGGCCGGGCTATGTGCTGTCGGACGGCTTCCGGGTGCCGGGCCTGGCGGTGCCGTCCCTACCGGTCATCGGGGGAGATGCCGCAGCGGCCTGCATCGCCGCGGCCAGTGTGCTGGCCAAGGTCAGCCGGGACCGGCTGATGGTCGAGATGGAACAGCACCATCCCGGCTACGGGTTCGCCGAGCACAAGGGATACAGCACCCCCGCACACTCCGCGGCGTTGACCGAGTTGGGTCCGTGTGTGGAGCACCGCCACTCGTATGTGAACGTGCGGCGGGCCGCAGAGACAACCGGGGTGCGGCGGGCCGCAGAGATGGCAGACGTCCGACGCGATGTGGCACCGATGCGGCATCCTGAAACGACGTACGCAAAGATGGTCGACAGGGCATCAGCACAACCAGAAGGACAGCCGAGCAGATGAGCGCCGAGGATCTCGAGAAGTATGAAACCGAGATGGAGCTCTCGCTGTACCGCGAATACAAGGACATCGTCGGGCAGTTCAGCTACGTCGTGGAGACCGAGCGCCGGTTCTATCTCGCCAACAGCGTGGAGCTGATTCCGCGTAACTCCGAGGGCGAGGTCTACTTCGAACTGCGGCTCGCCGATGCCTGGGTGTGGGACATGTACCGCCCGGCCAGGTTCGTCAAACAGGTGCGGGTCATCACGTTCAAGGACGTGAACATCGAAGAGGTCGAGAAGCCCGAGCTGCGGTTGCCGGAGTAACGGCGGACAGGGGGCGACGTGACGGCGACTGTCAGTACCGGGCCCGACGATGTTCGCCGCCGCGCCGAGGCCGTGCTGGCGCACCTGCCCGAGGTGCGCGCATGGCAGGAGCCGCTCTACCGGGACCTGCATCAGCATCCCGAACTCTCGCATCAGGAACACCGCACGGCCGGCTTGGTGGCCGCCCGCCTGCGGGAATCCGGCCTGACCGTCCATGAAGGTGTCGGGGGCACCGGCGTGGTCGGTGTACTGCGTAACGGCGACGGCCCCCGGGTGCTGTTGCGCGCGGACATGGATGCGCTTCCGGTGACCGAGGCAACCGATCTGCCGTATGCGAGTAGCGAGGCCGGCGTGATGCATGCCTGTGGTCACGACACTCACGTGACGTGTCTGCTGGGTGCGGCCGAATTGTTCGCCCGGGCAACGGATCACTGGCGTGGCACCGTGATCGCGGTCTTCCAGCCCGCCGAAGAGGTGGGCAATGGTGCCCGCGGGATGGTCGAGGACGGGCTGGCCGATCTCGTCGGCCCGATCGATGTGGCGATGGCCCAGCACGTTTTTCCGGCGCCGGCCGGGCAATTGCGTACCCGCAGCGGTCCGGTGTTGTCGGCGGCCGACAGCATGAAGATCACCGTCTACGGTCGCGGCGGGCACGGTTCGATGCCGCAGGCCACGGTGGATCCGGTGGTGCTGGCGTCGATGATCGTCATCCGCTTGCAGACGATCGTGTCGCGCGAGGTCGATCCGAGCCAGACGGTCGTCCTGACGGTCGGCAGCATCCAGTCGGGGACCAAGAGCAACGTCATCGGTGACCACGCGGTGCTCGAACTCAACCTGCGCACGTTCGACGAATCGGTGCGCACCGCGGTGCTCGCCGCGATCCGGCGGGTGGTCATCGGCGAGTGCCAGGCGTCCGACTCACCGCGCGAGCCGGAATTCGAGTTGTACGCCAACTTTCCGCTGACCGTCAACGACGCTGCGGTGACGGCTCGTGTCGAGGCCGCGTTCAGCGAGTACTTCGGCGACCGGGCGCAGACCATGCCGGCCGGGGCGGCCAGTGAGGACTTCGGTGACATTCCGGCTGCCCTGAAAGCGCCCTACACCTATTGGGGCTTCGGCGGCATCGACGAGCAGACCTTCGAGGCCGCCGTGGCCGCCGACCGCGTGGGCGCCGACATTCCGGTGAACCATTCACCGCGATTCGCCCCGGTGCTCCAGCCGACGTTGGACACCGGTACCGAAGCGCTGGTGGTGGCCGGGCTCAGTTGGCTTCAGTGACCAGGTGCTCGCCGAAGAACGCGAACACCCGCGACCAGGCGTCGGCAGTGGCGGCCTCGTTGTATCCGAAGCCGGCGATTCGCAGAAACGCCTGCCCTGGCAGTTGATTGGCGAAGCTGTGCCCGGCTTCGGGGTAGACCTTGATGTCGGCGGGGATGTTCTTGTCGTCCACCACCCGCTGCAACCGGCCCGCGGCGCCGATGCCCATCGGATCCCGGCGGCCGAAGCTGGCCACCACCGGGCATGACGCGTCCAATGTCTGGTCGAGCCGCTTCGGCAGCGGCGTGCCGTAGAACGGTGCTGAGGCGCCAAATCCCTTGGGGCCCATGATCAGCGCGAACTGACCGCCCATGCAGAACCCCGCGATGCCGACAGTGCCGGTGCATTGCGGGTGCGCACGCAGGTGGTCGCGGGCGGCCAGGATGTCGTCGAGCGCGCGGCCGCGTTGGGTCAGCAGCTCGCGGAACACCCGGGTGATGCATCGGGCCCGGCCGCCGCGGGAGTAGAGGTTGGGAGTGAGGGCGATATAGCCGGCGGCCGCGACCCGTTCCGAGATCGCCTCGTTGTCGGGCCCGTAGCCGATCGCGTCGTGGATGATCACCACCCCGGGCCAGGGCCCTTCGCCACCGGGGGCGTTGAGCAGGGCGTCGATCGGACCGGCCGGGGTGTCCACGGTGATCGTCGTCACCTCACCGAGAGTAGCGGGAGGTCGTCAGGTTCCGCAGAACGTGCGGTAGGTCCCGAAGTCGGCCGGCGCTGGTGCCGCATACCGTTCGAGGCCGGGCCGCTCGTCATAGGGCGAGGTCAGGGCGTCCATGAGGTGTTGGACGGGTTCCAGGTCATCCTCGGTGGCGGCGGTCAACGCTTCCTCGACCAGGTGGTTGCGCGGGATGTAGACGGGGTTCACCCGGTCCATCGCGTCGGCGTCGGGTTCTAGGGCATGCCACCGCGCCAGCCAGTCGCCGAATCCGCCGGCGATCGTTGTCTGTCCACGCGCGGCGCGGCTGAGGTCACGGAAGAAGGACGTGTAATCAGTCCGGTTCTGCTGCAGCAGCACAAGCAGGTCATCGGTGAGAGTGCGGGCGGTGTCGTCGTCGATGTCGGCGGACAGTCCGAGCTTGGCGCGCATCCCTGCCGACCACACGCCGGTGAACTGCGGCCCGAAGCCGTGCAGCGCTGCGGTGGCGAGCTCGACGGCCCGCTCACCGTCGTCGTGGAGCAGGGGGAGCAGGGCCTCGGCGAACCGGGCGAGGTTCCATCCGGCGACAGTCGGCTGGTTGCCGTAGGCATAGCGACCGCCATGGTCGATCGAGCTGAATACCGTTGCGGGATCGAAGGTTTCCATGAATGCGCACGGCCCGTAGTCGATGGTCTCGCCAGAGATCGTCATGTTGTCGGTGTTCATCACACCGTGCACGAACCCGACCAGCATCCACTGTGCCAGCAGCGCGGCCTGCGCCGAGATGACCGCCTCGTACAGCGCCAGGTACGGGTTGGCCGCGCCGGCCGCGTCGGGGTGGTGGCGGGCGATGGCGTGGTCGGCCAGCCGGCGCAGCAGCCCCGTGTCTCCGTCGGCCTGGGCGCGTGCGGCGGCGTACTGGAAACTGCCGACTCGAAGGTGGCTGGCGGCGATCCTGGCCAGCACCGCCCCTGGCAGCATCGTCTCGCGCCGTACCTCGCGTCCGGTGGCCACCACGCCAAGCGCTCGGGTGGTGGGGATGCCCATGGCGTACATCGCCTCGCTGACGATGTACTCGCGCAGCATGGGCCCGACGACGGCCAGGCCGTCGCCGCCCCGGGCGAACGGGGTCCGTCCCGATCCTTTGAGATGCAGGTCGCGGAGACGGTCACCGGGGTCGACGAACTCGCCGAGCAGCAGCGCGCGACCGTCGCCCAGGAGCGGGACGTACCCGCCGAACTGATGGCCGGCGTAGGCCTGCGCGACGGGCGTGGCTCCATCGGGGACCGCCGTGCCGACCAGCAGGCCGAGCCCGTCGGGTGTGCGAAGCCATGACATATCGAGGCCGAGCTCGGCGGCCAGCGGCTCGTTGAGCACGAGCAACCGCGGGGCCGGGGCCGGCTCGGCCTGCCACGCGACCGCCATCTCGGGCAGGGCGCGGGCGAAGCGGTTGTCCAGGATGACGGTCGGATCCGATGCGACGCTCACGTCCCGAGCCTACGGACCCTCAGAGGCTGCCCAGGTCGTCCGGAACATCGACGGCGTACTGCTCGAGGACGTCGAGGGGCACCAGGTCGAGGGTGCGTTCGTGAGTGGCGGCCAGCACCACCGGGGCCGCCCTGCCGTCGTTGTGCGCGCGCAGCCAGTTGGCCGCGGTGACGCACCAGCGGTCGCCCGGCGTCAGGCCGGGAAACCGGTACTGCGGTGCCGGTGTGGACAGGTCGTTGCCGATGGACCGCTGATGTTCGAGGAACTCGGTGGTCACGACAGCGCAGATGGTGTGCCGGCCCGCGTCGGCGTCGCCGGTCGAGCAGCACCCGTCGCGGTAGAACCCGGTGAGCGGGTCGGTGCCGCACTCCTCGAGCGGGCCGCCCAGCACATTGCGATCTGCCATGTCGGTATCGCCTCTCCGCCAGTTCTGCGCGAGTTCACAGTGCCGCCGAGATTCGTTCTGCGGTCTCGCGCACCGCAGTCCCGAACCTAGCGAACTTGTCGGCGGTAATCCTGCTGCTCGGTCCCGATATCGACACCGATCCGATGGGTTCGCGTTGGGCATTGACGATACTGGCGCCGAGTGCGGTGATGCCGGAGTTCAGGCCCTGCTCGTTGACCGAGTACCCACGGGTCCGAACCAACTCGATCGCTTCGCTCAACCGGTCCGGATCGGTGATGGTGTGGTCGGTTTGCGGTGCGAGGTGCTGCGAAAGATATTGCGCGACATATTCGTCGGTGCTGGCGGCGAGAAAAGCGATTCCGGTTGCCGACGCGTGCAAAGGAATCCGTGACCCCAATGGCATGAAGGCGCGCAGGGGGTGGGCGGTGTCCAGGCGTTCGATGAGTACCAGTTCCGGTCCGTCTGGCGCGGCAAGGTGGATGGTCTCGGTGGTGTTGAGCTGCAACTCGTTCAGAAACGGCAGCGCGGTTTCGCGCATCGGCTGATGGTCGCCGGCCCGGCTGCCGACAGAGAATGCGCGGTAGGTCAGGTTCCATCGCGTCGGCTGCGCGGAAGTGGGTCGCAGCCAGCCGATCTCGTGCAGCGTGAGCAAACACCGCTGCACTGTGCTCTTGGGGAGGCCGACCGCGCGCGTGAGCTCGGACAGGCCCACCGGTTGCAGCTTTGCGACCGCCTCCAATACCTGAAACGCGGACACCACGCTGTTCGTCGACATGCGCCCTCCTCTGCGATCCACATTGACCCGCGGTGCAGATGTGAGCTAGCTTACCCGCACCGGTTCATACAGTAGACCACTGTGCCACACAGTGGACCAGTTGGGGAAGCGGGTCCAACGTTTCGAAAGGCGATGGAATGACAATTCAGCTGCTGGCGCTGGCGGTTTTCGTCGGTGTCTTCGCGGTTTCGGCATGGCGCAATGCCCACCTGGGCGTGTTGATGTTCGCCGCGGCGGCCGGAGTGGGGCTAGGTCTGGCGGAGATGTCGATCGACGACATCATCGACGGCTTTCCGATCGACATTCTGGTGTTGCTGGTCGGCGTGACCTACTTCTTCGGGATCGCCCACGCCAACGGCACCATCGACCGCATCATCGAGGTCACCTTGGTCAAGGTCGGGCATCGGACGGTGCTGTTGCCCCTGGTGTTCTTCTCGCTGACCGCGGCGATCTCGGCGATGGGCTCCCCGCTGGGCGGGTTGGTGATGGCGCCGATCGGAATGATGGTGGCGGACAAGCGCGCGATCGATCCGATGCTGATGGCATTGTCGATCGGCACCGGCCTGAGCGCTGGGGCATTCGCGCCCACCAGTCTGTTCGGCATCGTCACCTACGGCACCGCGCATCAGGCCGGCATCGATCTCAATCCGTTCGTCTTGTGCATCGTGGCCCTGGCGGTCAACCTGATTCTGCTGGCGGTGGCCTACGTGCTGTTCGGAGGGTTGAAACTGCTGCACCGCGCCGCGGTGATCGAGCCGGCGATGGCGCTGGCGGCCGAAGACCGGCTGGTCACCGTCGGCGGCGGCAGCGCACGGAGTGCGCCTCGTGGCGGGGCGTCGAGCTTCGACCTGCCTCCGGGAACCGAACGAAACTCCTTCACGCCCAACCAGATTGCCACCTTGGCTGCCATGCTCGGCCTGATCGGAGCGGTCATTGGGCTGTCGCTGGCGGGCATGGATCCCGACATCGGTGTGTTGGCGTTCGCGCTCGGCGCTGTGCTCACCCTCGTGGATCCACGATCGGGTAACAAGGCAATTCCGCGGATCGACTGGTCGACAGTCCTGCTGGTGGGCGGCATCATCACGTTCGCCGGTGTGCTCGACAAACTGGGCTCGGTCGACCTGCTCGGTGAATTTGCCGGCCATATCGGCGTTCCGCTGCTGGCTGCGCTTTTCATATGCCTTGTGGCAGGGCTCGTCTCGGCGTTCGCCTCGACCACCGGAATGCTGGCGGCGCTGGTTCCGCTCGCACTGCCCCTGGTCGCGGCCGGAGGCATTCCCGGTTGGGCACTGATGTGCGCGCTCGGCGTGTGCGCGTCCATCGTCGACGTATCACCGTTCTCCACCGTGGGGGCGACGCTGGTGGCGACCACCGTCGACGAAGCGCAGCGGCCCCGCATGACCAGGTTGCTGATGCGGTGGGGGCTGTCGATGGTCGTGATCGGCCCGGTTCTGCTCGTCGGGGCCCTTGTCCTTCCGGGCATGGTGTTCTGAGTGGCCGCTACCAGCAACGAAAGGACTTGTCCGCCCATGCTTTTGACGTCACTGGACCCTGCCGCGAGCGACTCGGTCGACGCCACCGCCGCAATCTCGGTGGGTGCGCGCAGCGTGTCGCGAGCGCAGCTGTTCGAGGCTGCCTGTGCGCTTGCCGGCAACTTGCCTGACGGGGGACCGGTTGCGGTGTGCGCCCAACCGACGCTGGAGACGGTTGTCGCCGTGGTCGGCTGCCTGCTGGCGGGCGTCCCTGTGGTGCCGATTCCCCCCGACTCGGGCTCTGCAGAGCTGCGGCACATGCTCACCGATGCCCGCGTCACGAGTTGGGCGGGACCGCCGCATCGGGACTCACAACTCCCCGCGGTACCGGCAACGGTGCGGGGGCGCGGACGTGGCGAATTGCCCGACGCGCCGTCACCCGAAGCAGTCGCGATGATTCTGTACACGTCGGGGACCACGGGTGCTCCCAAAGGCGTCAATCTCAGCCACCGGGCGCTGGCGGCCGGTATCGACGCCGTGGCCGACGCCTGGCAATGGACGCGCGACGACACCGTGGTGCACGGTCTCCCGTTGTTCCACCTGCACGGGCTGATGCTCGGCGTGCTCGCTTCGCTGCGCATCGGCTCCCGGGTGGTCCATACCGTCAAGCCGCGACCGGAGCGCTATGCCGCCACGGCCGGCACGATGTACTTCGGCGTGCCCACGGTGTGGTCGCGCATCGCAGCCGACGAACCATCGGCACGGGCGTTGCGGGGCGCCCGGCTGCTGGTATCGGGCAGCGCGCCGTTGGTCACGCCGGTCTTCCACCGCATCGCCGAGCTCACCGGTTGCACACCGATCGAGCGGTACGGCATGAGCGAAACGATGATCACGTTGTCCACCCGGGCCGACGGTGAACGCCGACCCGGCTCGGTCGGCCAACCCGTTCTCGGCGTCGATACCCGGCTGTGCGCCGACGACGGCCATGTAGTTCCCGACGACGGCAACAGCATCGGACGGCTCCAGGTGCGCGGCCCCATGCTGTTCGATGGCTACCTCAATCGACCCCAGGCCACCGTGGACGCATGGACCGACGACGGCTGGTTCATGACCGGCGATGTCGCCACTCGTGACACGGACGGATTTCACCGAATCGTCGGGCGGGAGTCAGTGGATCTGATCAAGTCGGGCGGATATCGAATCGGCGCGGGGGAGGTCGAAACCGCGTTGCTCGCTCACCCCTCGGTGCGCGAGGCAGCCGTTGTCGGCCGCACGGATGCCGACTTGGGGCAGCGGGTTGTGGCATACGTCGTGACCGATGACGGGAATCGGCCACAGCTCGCCGAGGGGCTCATCGAGTTCGTGGCCCAGACACTGTCGCAGCACAAGCGGCCGCGCGAAGTGGTCTTCGTCGGCGAGCTGCCGAGAAACGCGATGGGCAAGGTGCAGAAGAAACTTCTCACCGATTGAACAGATCAGTCTGTCGATTGCGGGCGGGCACTGCGTTGCGCATCGAGGATGAGCAGTGCCACGTGCAGTGAGGTCATCGATTCACCGTCGTCGAGGTTGACGCCGAGCCGGCGTTCGATCGAGGCGAGCCGGCTGTAGAGCGCCGGGCGGCTCATGTGCAGGCGTTTTGCCAGCGCCGACTTGTTGCCTGCCAGTTCCAGGTAACCCCGCAGCACTTCCACGTCGTCGCTGCCCTGATCGGCATCGTGGATCAGCAGCGTCTTGAGTTCGGTCTCGGCGAACATCTGGACCCGAGGATCGTCGAGCAGCAGTGTGATCAGCCCGCGCAGCCGCACGTCGGAGGCCCGCACGAATGGACGGGTCAGATCCGGCATCGACGCCGCGACCTCGGCGACATGGGCGGCCTCGCGCAGGCCGTGGACGGCGTCGGCGAATGCGCCTGCGCCGCCGCCGACCGCGATGACGACCTTGTCGGAGTCTCCGCCGCGGGAGATGGCCTCGCGCCAGCCCTCGGCCAGCCGGCTCAGCGTGGCTTCGGCGCTGGATCCGCGCCGTGGGTTCAGCGCCAGCACCAGGCCCACCTCGCCGTCCCGCCGGATCGAGCAGATCGCGCTGTGCCCTTGGGCTTTCACGCTGTGGGCCACCGCATCGAGGATGCGGATGTTGCGGCGTTGGGTACCGACCGGGTCGAGCCGGTCCAGTGGCGCACCCACTCGGACTGTGGTCGGCAGGTAGGGGCCGCCGGGTCGCAGACCCAGGGCCAGGGCCCGGGCGTCTGCCTCACGGTCGTCGGCGATCCGTCCGCCCAGGACGTCGTCGATCAGCCCGCTCTGGGCCTGATGTTCGAGACCGGAGCGGCCGCGTTCGGCCATCCGGTGCAGGGCCAGCGCCTGTGCGGCGCGTTCCAGGACCATCGTGGTTTTCACCGGTGCGGCCGGGGCGCGCGGCACGATCAGCCGGCCCCACTCCTCGGCGCGCGGGCCGACAGCGGTCGTGGCCCACGGCTCGGTCAGCGCCCGGGACCGGCGTTGCCAGTCGGCGAGCACGGTGGTGGCCGCCTCGTTGCGGGGTGAGATCGCCAGCACCTGGTGCGACAAGTCTTCGAGTACCACCGATTCGTCGATCATCTCGGCGGCCGCGCGCACGATGTCGGCCATCGTCGGGCGTTTCATGCTCAACTCGGTGAACGTCTTGTGTGTCCGGTGGGCGAACTCGAGCTCCTCGTACTGGTCTGCGACGATGAGCCGGTGCACCGCCTCGGTGACCTCGACGAACTTGGTCTCCCGATGCAGGACCACCAGCGCCAGGCCGAGGGTTTGGGCCATCTGGCCGACGCTGTCGGGTAGTGATTCGATGCGGGTGCCCAGTTCGACCACCACGCCGACGACGCCGGCGCGCTGCATCCGCCGCAGGTAGTCGCGGGGTGCGTCACGCAGTGCGGCGCCGGTGGTGAGCACCAGCTCGCCGCCCTGCAGCAGGCCGGCGAGGTCGGGCATGTCGCTGACGTGGACCCAGCGCACCGGGCGGTCGAGTTGTTGGGCACTGAGTACCTCGGGCTCACCGGCCCGCACCACCGGGAGCGCGATGATGTCGCGCACGGTCGGGATCATTTACAAAGTGTAAAGAACGAGTCAACGAGACTTACAGGATGCTGGCCGGAACAGGATCGGCCGTGGCTCAAAGTTAATGCCGTACCCCAAGCCACAGGAAGGTTCGGATTCATGAGCGATGTCATCCAGCACTGGCGCGACGGCAAGATCTTTGCCGGCACTTCGACCGCCACCGCCCCGGTAACCAATCCGGCCACGGGCGCGGTCACCGGTGAGGTCGCCCTGGCCAGCGTGGATGACGCGCGCGCGGTGATCGATGCCGCCGTGGCCGCCTTCCCGGCCTGGCGCGACACGTCGCTGGCCAAGCGCACCTCGGTGCTCTTCGCGTTCAGAGAGCTGCTCAATGCCCGCAAGGATGAGCTGGCCGCGCTCATCACCGCCGAGCACGGCAAGGTGCTCTCCGACGCGCTCGGCGAGGTCAGCCGTGGCCTTGAGGTCGTCGAATTCGCTTGTGGCATCCCGAGTCTGCTCAAGGGCGGGTTTACCGAGAATGCCTCGACCAGTGTGGATGTGCACTCCGTGCTGCAGCCGCTTGGCCCGGTCGGCATCATCTCGCCGTTCAACTTCCCGGCGATGGTGCCGATGTGGTTCTTCCCGATCGCCATCGCCGCGGGCAACACCGTGGTGCTCAAGCCGTCGGAGAAGGATCCGAGTGCCTCGCTGTGGATGGCCCGGCTGTGGGCCGAGGCCGGTCTGCCCGAAGGCGTGTTCAACGTGCTGCAGGGTGACAAGACCGCGGTCGACGAGCTGCTGACCAACCCCAAGATCAAGGCGATCTCGTTCGTCGGCTCCACCCCGATCGCCCAGTACGTCTACGCCACCGCCACCGCTTCGGGCAAGCGGGTGCAGGCGCTCGGCGGTGCCAAGAACCACGCGGTGATCCTGCCCGACGCCGACCTGGACCTGGCCGCCGACGCCATGGTCAACGCCGGCTTCGGTTCCGCCGGTGAGCGCTGCATGGCCATCTCGGCCGCCGTCGCGGTCGGCCCCATCGCCGATGATCTGGTGGCCAAGATCGCCGAGCGCGCCGCCACAATCAAAACCGGTGACGGAACCAAGGATTCGGACATGGGGCCGCTGGTGACCAAGGTGCACCGTGACAAGGTGGCCTCCTACATCGATGCCGGTGAGGCCGACGGTGCCAAGGTCGTGCTCGACGGTCGCACCGTCATCGCCAACGGCGGGGCCGACGGCTTCTGGCTGGGTCCGACCTTGCTCGACAACGTCACTCCCCAGATGAGTGTCTACACCGACGAGATCTTCGGCCCCGTGCTTTCGGTGCTGCGCGTCGAGACCTACGACGAAGCTCTTGCGCTGATCAACAACAACCCGTACGGCAACGGCACGGCGATCTTCACCAACGACGGCGGCGCCGCGCGACGGTTCCAGAACGAGGTCGAGGTCGGCATGGTCGGCATCAACGTGCCGATCCCGGTTCCCATGTCCTACTACAGCTTTGGCGGCTGGAAGGCGTCGCTGTTCGGCGACAGCCACGCCCACGGCGCCGAGGGCGTGCACTTCTTCACCCGCACCAAGGCCATCACCACCCGCTGGCTGGACCCCAGCCACGGCGGCATCAACCTCGGCTTCCCCGAGAACAAGTGAGAGAATTCCACTCATGACTGTGACCCAAGAGTCCTCCGTGCTGCCCAACGGGCTGACCGTCGAGGCGGCAAAGGCCGAGGCCGCGCGGGCCTATGAACTCGACCGCGCGCACGTGTTCCACTCCTGGTCCGCCCAGGAGGAGATCTCCCCGATGACGATCACTGCCGCGCAGGGTTCGTATGTGTGGGACGGCGACGGCAACCGCCTGCTGGACTTCTCCTGCCAGCTGGTCAACACCAACATCGGTCATCAGCACCCGAAAGTTGTTGCCGCCATTGCCGAGCAGGCCGCCAAGCTGTGCACGGTCGCTCCGCAGTACGCCAATGCGGCCCGCTCTGAAGCGGCCCGGCTGATCGCCGAGCGCACCCCCGGTGACCTGAACAAGGTGTTCTTCACCAACGGTGGTGCCGACGCGGTCGAGCACGCGGTGCGCATGGCCCGCCTGCACACCGGCCGCTACAAGGTGCTGTCGCGCTACCGCGCCTACCACGGTGGCACCGACACCGCGATCAACCTGACCGGTGACCCGCGGCGCTGGCCCAACGACCGCGGCAACGCAGGCATCGTGCACTTCAATGGACCGTTTCTGTATCGCTCGTCGTTCTACGCCGAGACCGAAGAACAGGAATCCCAGCGCGCGCTGGCCTACCTCGACAAGCTGATCCAGATGGAGGGCCCGACCACCATCGCCGCGATCATCCTGGAGTCGATTCCGGGCACCGCGGGCATCATGGTGCCCCCGCCCGGATACATGGCCGGGGTGCGGGAGATCTGCGACCGCTACGGCATCGTGTTCATCGCCGACGAGGTGATGGCCGGATTCGGGCGCAGCGGAAGGTGGTTCTCCATCGATCACTTCGACGTGGTGCCCGATCTGCTCACCTTCGCCAAGGGCGTGAACTCCGGATACGTGCCGCTCGGTGGTGTGGCGATCAGCCCGGCCATCTACGAGACGTTCGCGCACCGGCCCTACCCGGGTGGGCTGACCTACTCCGGGCACCCGCTGGCCACCGCGGCCGCCGTGGCGACCATCAACGCGATGGCAGAAGAGGGCATGGTGGAGAACGCGGCCAAGATCGGCGCCGAGGTCATCGGTCCCGGACTGGCCGAGTTGGCCGCCAAGCACCGCAGCGTCGGCGAGGTCCGCGGTGCCGGCGTGTTCTGGGCCGTCGAACTGGTCGCCGACCAGCAGACCCGGGAGCCGTTGGCGCCCTACGGTGGCTCCAGCCCGGCGATGAACGCCGTCGTCGGTGCCTGCAAGGCCAACGGACTGCTGCCGTTCGCCAACTTCAACCGCATCCACGTGGTGCCGCCGTGCAACGTCACCGAGGAGGAGGCGCGCGAGGGTCTGGCGATCCTGGACTCCGCGCTCGACGTCGCCGATCAGCACGCCAACTGATCTAGCGCCCGCTCTTCACCGAGACTGCGCTCAGGGACAAGAATCGCGAAAAATCTGTCCCTGAGTGCGGTCTCGGTGTGCGTTTACACCGCTATCACCCGGTTGGCCCCAGATCCGCGGCGCAACTTGGCAGACTTGACCCGTGCGTCCACCTGCCCAGTGCTGGCTAACCGACATGGACGGCGTCCTGGTGCGCGAGGAACATGCGCTCCCGGGTGCCGCCGAATTCCTGCAGACCCTGGCCGACAAGGAACGGCCGTTCCTGGTGCTGACCAACAACTCGATCTTCACGCCGCGCGATCTGGCCGCCCGGCTGGCGCGATCGGGATTGCTCATCCCCGAGGCATCGATCTGGACCTCGGCCCTGGCCACGGCGGCGTTCCTGTCCGATCAGCAGCCGGGGGGCTCGGCGTATGTGATCGGTGAGGCCGGGCTGACCACCGCACTGCACGAGGCCGGCTACACCCTGACCGACATCGCGCCGGACTACGTGGTGCTGGGGGAGACCCGCACGTATTCGTTCGAGGCGATCACCAAGGCCGTCCGGCTGATCCTCGGCGGTGCCCGGTTCATCGCCACCAACCCCGACGTCACCGGCCCGTCGGCGGAGGGGCCGTTGCCCGCGACCGGATCGGTGGCCGCGATGATCACCAAGGCCACCGGCCGCGACCCCTATTTCGTCGGCAAGCCCAATCCGATGATGTTCCGCAGCGCGCTCAACCGGATCGAGGCGCACTCGGAGAGCACCGTGATGGTCGGGGACCGGATGGACACCGATGTGGTGGCCGGGATCGAGGCCGGGTTGGAGACAATTCTGGTGCTGACCGGGTCGACGTCGGTCTCCGACATCGAACGTTATCCATTCCGGCCCAGCCGGGTGCTGCCCTCGATCGCCGAAGCCATCGAATTGATCTGAGATGGCCGTTGTTTCGGGGATTGAGCCCATCGATGAGTACTTCACCGCGACGGTAGCGGCGCTGACCGCACCCGGGCGGGGGGAAGCGCCCACGCTCAACGTGCCAAACCCGCTGGCGCTCTTCGATGCTCAGCTCGGCAGCAGGCATCTGGACCTGGCCGCGCGCCGGCTGCGTTCGCAGGGCAAGGGTTTCTACACCATCGGATCGTCGGGGCACGAGGGCAATGCGGCCGTCGCCGCCGCACTGCGGCCCACCGATCCGGCGCTGCTGCACTACCGGTCAGGCGGCTTCTACCTGGCCCGCGCCGCGCAGGTCGACGGCTCGGATCCGCTGCGCGACGTGCTGCTCGGGCTGGTGGCGGCCACCGCCGAGCCGATCTCGGGTGGGCGGCACAAGGTCTTCGGCCGTCATGACCTGAACATCATCCCGCAAACCTCCACCATCGCCTCGCATCTGCCCCGGGCGGTCGGGGTCGCATTCTCGATCGCCCGGACCCGCAAGCTGGGCGTGGTCTGCCCATGGCCCGACGACGCGGTCACGGTGTGCAGCTTCGGTGACGCCTCGGCCAACCACTCGACGACCGCCGGCGCCGTCAACGCGGCCCTGCACGCCGCCTACCAAGGCCTGCCGATGCCCCTGCTGTTCGTGTGCGAGGACAATGGCATCGGGATCAGCACACCGACGCCGCGCGGCTGGATCGCCCGTGCCTACGGGGACCGCGCAGGGCTGAGGTACGTCGCGGCCGACGGCTGCGACCTCGTCGACGCGCTTGAGTCCGCACGCGCCGCCGCCGATTGGGTGCGCCACGAACGCAAACCGGCGTTCCTGCACCTGAGGACGGTGCGACTGATGGGGCATGCCGGCACCGACTACGAGCAGTCCTACCGGCGGCCCGCCGAGATCCTCTCCGACTATGAGCGCGATCCCGTGCTCAACACCGCGAGAACACTTGTCGCCCATGGCATCTTGACCCCCGCGCAGGTCGTACAACGGTACGAGGACAAACGGGCTGAGGTGATGGAGCTGGCCCGCGCGGTCAGCGGTTGTCCGCAGTTGGACAGCACGACGGCGGTGATGCGACCGCTGCGCGAAACGCTCGACGACGCCAGGGCGGTGTCTGTCGCCCCGGCTGAACCAGGTGGTCCGCCGCTGACCTTGGCGCTGGCCATCAACCGGGCGCTGCAGGAGGTGCTGCAGGCGCATCCGGAGGCGATCGTGTTCGGCGAGGACATCGCCCGCAAGGGCGGCGTCTACGGCGTGACCCGCGGCCTGCAGGCTGCTGCCGGGCCTGCGCGCGTGTTCGACACCCTGCTCGACGAACAGACCATCCTGGGCCTGGCGCTGGGAGCGGGCGTATCGGGTCTGCTGCCGATCCCGGAGATCCAGTATTTGGCCTATCTGCACAACGCCGCCGACCAGATCCGCGGCGAGGGGGCCACTCTGCAGTTCTTCTCCAACCGCCAGTACCGCAATCCGATGGTGGTGCGGATCGCCGGCCTCGGCTATCAGAAGGGGTTCGGCGGTCACTTTCACAACGACGACTCGATCGCCGCGATCCGCGACATCCCCGGGGTGGTGATCGCCTGTCCGGCCCGGCCCGATGACGCCGCGGCCATGCTGCACACCTGTGTAGCTGCCACGAAAACCGCTGGCGCGGTGTGTGTTTACCTCGAACCGATCGCCCTGTACCACACCAAGGACCTCTATACCGATGGCGATCAGCAGTGGCTGGCGGCCTATCCGTCCCAACCCGTGCGCATCGGCGCGGCCCGCACCCATGGCGACGGCGCGGACCTGACCATCCTGACGTTCGGCAACGGTTTGTGGATGAGCCTGCGGGTGGCCCGCCGGTTGGAGCGGGCCGGGATCGCCGCCCGGGTGGTCGACCTGCGCTGGCTGTCGCCGCTGCCGGTCGAGGACATGCTGCGCGAGGCGGAGGCGACCGGCCGGGTGCTCATCGTCGACGAGACCCGCCGCACCGGGGGAGTCGGGGAAGGTGTGCTGGCCGAACTCGACGATCACGGCTACTCGGGCCGGGTGCAGCGGGTGTCGAGCGCCGACAGTTTCATCCCGCTGGGCGACGCCGCACGGGAGGTGCTGTTGTCCGAGGACACCATCGAGGCCGCCGCGGTGAAACTGGTCGGCGAACGGGCTTGATAGCTTGACTGGCATGGCTGAATCTGTAACGCCGGATCCGACCCGTCCGCTGGCCGGGGTGCGCGTCATCGAGATCTCCAGCTTTGTCGCTGTGCCGCTGGCGGGCATGACCCTGGCCCAGCTGGGGGCCGAGGTGGTGCGGGTGGACCCCATCGGGGGCGCTGCCGACTACCACCGCTGGCCGCTCACCGACGGTGGCGAGAGCATCTACTGGGCCGGGCTGAACAAGGGCAAGCGATCGCTGGCTGCTGACATGCGCTCACCCGAGGGGCAGCAGCTGGTGCAACGGCTGATCGCCGAGGCCGGTGTGCTCATCACGAACGTGGCGGGGCGGCAATGGCATTCCTACGATGTGCTGTCCGCCCTGCGGCCTGACCTGATCCACGTCGAGGTGTCGGGCCGGGCCGACGGCGGCACCGGGGTGGATTACACGGTCAACGCCGGTCTGGGTTTCCCCATGGTCACCGGGCCCGCACAGTTGGCCACCCCGGTCAATCATGTGCTGCCGGCCTGGGATGTCAGCTGCGGACTGTACGTGGCGCTGGCGGTGAGTGCCGCGCTGCGTGAACGTGATTCGACCGGTGAGGGGGCACGGATCAGTATCCCGTTGGAGAACGTCGCGCTGGCCACCGCGGGCAATCTCGGGTTCCTGACCGAGGTGATGATCAACGGCACCGGCCGTGAGCGTCTCGGCAACACGCTCTACGGGACCTACGGGCAGAACTTCACCAGCAGCGACGGCGTCGGCTTCATGCTCGTGGCGCTTACCGGCCGGCACTTCCGTGACCTCACCGAGGTCACCGGGACCACCAAAGCCGTTGCCGCCCTTGCCGAGGCGTTCGGTGCCGACTTCACCGACGAAGGCCAGCGCTACACCCACCGCGACGCTTTGACCGGGCTGTTCACCCTGTGGTTCAGCGAGCACACCGCCGATGAGATCAGTGCCGCGCTGTCGGGCACCTCGGTGCTCTGGGAGCGGTACCGCAGCTTCGCCGAGGTAGCCGTCAACGACCGGGTGGTCGCCAACCCGCTGTTCACTCCGCTGGAGCAACCCCGTATCGGTACCTACCTGGCACCGGGGCTGCCGGTATCGATCGGCGGCATGTATCCGCCGGCGGTCCCCGCGCCAGCGCTCGGTGACGACACCACCGCCGTGCTGGCCGAACATCTCGGCCTCGGCACCGAGGAGATCGACGCCTTGACCGAATCCGGCACCGTCGCAACGGGTACCGACGAGCGGTGAGTACCCTGCTGAAGCTCTTGGATCTACGTGCCGCCGACGGTGAGGTGTTCACCGGACGGGCCAGCGGTCCGGAGGGCAAGCGGGCCTACGGCGGCCTGCTGGCCGCACAGAGCCTGGCGGCCGCATGCCGGACGGTCGGTTATGACCGGACACCGACCAACATGCACCTGCAGTTTCTGCGCGGCGGGGACGCCGGGGAAGCAGTCGAGCACCGCGTCTCCCGGGTGTACGACGGGCGTACGGCGTCGGCCCGGCGCGTCGAATCGTATGAGCATGGCCGCATGCTGACCACGGCCACGGTGTCGTTCGCGACCGCACTGGCCGGGCCCGAACACGGGTTGAGTGCGATGCCGCACGATCCCGAGGTGCTGCCGTGCACCGGGCCGCCCGGGCCGGCGCCATCCCTGCCGCTCGATGAGTTCGACATCCGCATCGACGATGCCGGAGAGGGCGAAGAGTTCGTGCGACGGATGTGGTGGCGGGTCACCACCGACCTGCCCGAGGATCCGTTGGTGCACATGCTGATCGCGGTGTACATCACCGACCTGTACGGGATCGATCCGGCCTTGGCCGTGCACGGCTACAGCATGCGGTCGCGCAGTCACCGCAGTGGCACGACCGATTCGTCGATCTGGTTTCACCGCCCGGTGCGGGCCGGCGAATGGAACCTGCTGGAATCGCGCTCGCCGGCCGCCGCGCGGGGCCGTGGCCTGATCACGTCAAGCTTGCTGCGCGCCGACGGTGCGGTTGCGGCGACGTTGGTGCAGGAGGGGCTGGTCGCCGAGCGGGTTTCGGACCACGAAACTCGCTGACACTGAGTGAAGACCGCCCACAGCTTGGATGGTGTGTGTTCCCGGTGCCGGCGCTCGCTGCGGGGGGACGTTCGGTCAGCCGGTCTTGGTGATGGTGAGTGGCATTTCGACGGTGAGCCAAAGGTTGACGCCGCATCCGCCGCTGGGGCCGATGGTGCGGTCGTAGCCTTCGAAGGTTTCGGGGTTGTCGGAGACTCGCCAGAAGCGGAACGACTGGTCCCCGGGCGTGGTGCTGCCGTCGGGGCAGGGTTGCCAATCCTGGATGCGATGCGTGGTGTACCAGTGACCGGATTGGCAGCGCAGATCGCTGTTCCAGCCTTGCTGACTGTGGATGTTGCCGGCGCAGTGCATGACGTCGTCGCACGTGGAGCTGACGGTCCAGGTGGTGACGACGGTCGCTTCGTCGTGAAACACTTCGCGGGTCTTGGCCCACTGCCCGTCCGAGGTTGCGGTGAACGTCCCGTTGATCGGCCGGTCGCATGAAAGGGCTTGGGCCACAGCGGCTGTAGCGATGCTCAGGGTCGCTGCTGCGGTCAGGATGGTCAGTGACGCGGCGACGCGGCTCACAAACATGGCGATCTCCTTCAGCTCCGTTGAGTGGCGGGGGTCAGGGGTCATCCGGGCATGATGAGTTGCTTCCATGTCTGCGTCTGGCCGTCGGTGGAGAGGGTGCGTTGTTCGTAGACCTGCCCGTTGGGAGCCAGGTATTTTCCAGTGCCGGGGTCATAGCGGGCGATCGTCACGGGCTGGTCGGCACCGAAACCGTACGGCTGCAGCGGCCCCGATGCTTGGGGCTGCGCGGCGGGAGCATCCGGTGGGACGCTCGGTTGCACCGGCGGAGGTTCTTCGGATACCGATGGTGCAGGGGCACTCGTTGGTGGCGCGTCTGGCGGCGCCGGAAGTGAAACGCCGGGCGGTTGTTGACCGGGTGCGGCAGGTGTGCCTTCGGGCGGGCCGTAGATGTGATCGTTCTGTCCGACTCGCCAATCGGGCGGGATGCCTTGGCTGATCAGGTTGGGATCGAAGGGGTGGGGGCCGAGCGCATGCTGGCGTTGGGCGAGCGGCTCGAAGGGTCTGTCGCTGTCGCATTCTTCGACTGTCGGTGCACGTTTTCCGGGGTGTCCCATGCAGGGGTAATTGCGGGCACCCCGTACAGCGATGGGTGCGTCCTGGGGCAGTTTGCAGTACAGCCCGTCGGGGGTCTCGGCGGGGCTGGTGTCGTCGGGTGCGCGCCACTGGTTGGGCGGCAGATATCCGACGGTGCACGGCGACGGGTCTGCCACGGTGAGCCGGAAATCGCCAAGGCCTTTGCCGACGTAGTTGTTGTTCGGTCCGGCGCCGATGAACATGGAGGTCAGTGGTGGCAGCAGCACGAGGATCTGCTCGAGTGCGGGGTGGTAGGTGACGCCGACCTGTCCGATCGAGGTGAGGTTGGCCAGCAGTATCGGAAGGGTGGGTTTGACTTGTTCGAGGAGGCGGGTCGCTTCCTGAAAGGCTCCGGGACCACGTTGCAGCAGTCCGCGAATCTCCGGATCGTTGGTGGTCAGTTGCGTGGTGACACCAGCCAGGCTGCGAGCCCAGACCCGGATCGCCTCCGACGTCTGGGCTTGTGAATCGAGCAGCGGCTCACTGTCTTCGACGAGTCGGCGGGTCCGTTCTGCGGTCGGGGTGAGCTCGCCGGCGACGTGTGCGGACGAGTCGAGGAGTGAGCCGAGGTCATAGCCGGCGTCGCCGAGGCCCTGGGAGGTTTCGTTGAGAAGCTGGGACAGTGAGTCTTTGGGGACGCTGGCGAGCAGGGCGCTGAGCTGATCGAGCATCGGGCCGACCTGTTGGGGGATGGTGGTGTCGTGGGCAGATATCACCGAGCCGTCGTGCAGGTAGGGCGCGGCGTCGGTGCGTGGGCGTAGTTCCACGTACTGTTCACCGATCGCCGAGACGCTGCGAACCTGTGCTTGCAGGTCGGCCGGAATCTTCGGTGAGCTCTGCAGCGAGAGTGTTGCTTTGGCTCCTTGTGCGGTGGGCTCGATGGCGGTCACCTTGCCGACCTGGCTGCCGCGGTAGGTGACGTTGCCGAAGCGGTACAGGCCGCCGGCGCCGGGCAGATTCAAGGTGACGGTGATCCGTCCGATTCCGAGCAGCGTGGGCACTTGTATGTAGGAGAAAGCCATTGCTGCGATACCGATCATTGACGCCACGGTGAAGATGACCAGCTGGGTGCGGATGAAGCGTGTCAGCATCAGCAGCCTCCGATGGCTCCGTTGGTGGGCGGCGGTGTGCCGGGGATGCGGGGTGGGGGCGGCCCGGCACCTTCGGGCAGGCCGGTGGGGTTGGGCGTCATCGGTGGGGCTATGCCGGCTGCCAGGGGGTTGTTGCTGTAGTAGGCGTCGTAGCCGGGATCCCCGGGGGCGGGGACCAGGGTCAATCCTTCCTGCCCCCAACGGGTTCCGAGGAACATCCCGCTCTTGAGCCGGTTGACGGTCAGGTCGATGGTGGCGAACAGGTTGATGTAATCGCCCCGTACCGCGCGGTCGATGAAGTCCTGGGTCAGTGGGTAGCTGGACAGGAACGCCAGCCCTCGGTCCAGATCGGGTCCGACGTTGGCCAGGCTGCAGATCGTGGGTTGGAGGTTGCGGAGGTTGATGACCAGGTCTGCCTGGGTTTCATCGACCACTTGTGTTGCGGTTTCGGCGAAAACGCCGAGTTCGTGTAATGCCGAGGTGAAGGTCGGTTGCTGCTTGACGAGTACGTCCAGTGCGCCGGGCATCGTGTGAAGCGCGCGGGTCAGCACGTCCTTCTGTGCACCGAATGTGCCGGTGAGGCGGTCCACTGCGCGCATTGCTTCGACCATGTCGCTGCGTTGGGCGTCGAAGGTGCCGACCAGCCGGTCCAACCGTCCGAGCAGGTCGCGCAGCTGTGGTTCGTGGCCCGACAGCGCGGTATTCATGTTGTGGATGATGTCGCCGATTTGGCCGAGGCCGCCGGAGTTGACCAGCGCTGACACCGCGGCGAGAGTCTGTTCGGTGGTTGGGTAGGTCGACGATTGGTTCAGCGTCAGTGTCGAGCCGGCCGGCAATCGCCCGGTCGGGGCTTGGTCGACGGGTGGATCGAGGGTGAGGTGGCTGGAGCCGAGCAGGCTGGTTTGGCCGATGGTGGTGACGGCATTGGCCGGTACCGGTACGTCGGGCCGAATCGAGACCTCCACGTCGGCATGGCCGTTCTTGACTTGCATCGAGGCGATGCTGCCGACAACGACGTCGCTGATCATCACCGGTGAGTTCGCTTCGAGCGTACCGACATTGGCGATCTCGACGTGGTATATCCGCGCGTCCGGACCCCGTCCGACGGCGCCGGGAAGGGGAAGGGAGTTGATGCCGTGGAAGGCGCATCCGGCCGTCGAGGTCAGCAATAGGCAACACCCGGCGCTCACCATCCGACGCAGCGTTGAAGCGTTGATCATGGCTGTGGTGTCCCTGGTTTCGGTTGGGCCGGCGCCGGCTCGGCCGGCAGCAGCATGTCGGGCAGTCCGAGGGGATTGGCGGGCGCGGGGCCGTAGGCCGAAACGGCGGGCGGTGTTTCGGGCGGGCCGGGGCTGGGCCCTGCGCCTCCGGGCATCAAGCCGGGTTCGGTATAGATCAAGTCCTCCGGCGGTGGGGATTTCGCCAGGAACGGGTTGATGGGGAACGGCAGCATGTTGAAGTTCGCAGCGTTGAGTGCCGGCGCGAGGTACTGCGCGCACAGCTTGCCTGTTTCGGACGCCGTCACGTTGGCGATGGCCCGGATTGAGGAACAGATGAACTGGACCGGGCTGGAGAAGTTGGTCAGGACGAATGCGCCGGTCCCAGAGCCCAATTGGGGGTCGAACATGTTGACGGTATTGGCCAGGGCGTGGGGTGCGACGTGGAGAACCTGTTCGAGGTCCTTGCGGTGATCGACGAGGGTCTGCGTGACGTTGGTCAGCCGCTGTAGCTGTTCGCTGGCCTTGTCGCGGGTGCCGGAGATGAAGTTCTGAACTTCACCGACGACCGTCGACAGATTGGTCAGCGCCGCGTCCAGTTCTGATCGGCTGTTGTCCAAAGTGCTGGTCAGCGTGGCGAACCGGTCCTGGAATTGGACGATTTGTACGTTGCTGTCCTTGAGGGCGCTGACAAACACTTGGAGGTTTTCGAGGATATCGGCGATGTTCCCGCTGCCGTCGGCAAGGATGCGGCCGACGCCGGACAGTTCGGCCAGTGTTCGGCGTAGTTTGTCGCCGTTGCCCTTCATGGCGTTGGCGGCGCTGTCGACGAACCGGGCGGCTGAGGTGGTCGACACACCGTTGTGTGGGCCCAGGTCGGTGGCCAGGCGCATGAGTTGTTGTTTGACTTCGTCCCAGTCGACGGGGACCGCGGTGCGGTCGATCGGGATCAGTGCGCCGTCGTCGATGACGGTGGTACTGGGTGTGCTTGGGGGGACGAGCTGAATGTAGCGGGCGGCGACGAGGTTTGGTGCGACGATGACGGCATTGGCGTTGCTGGGGACAGGCACCTGGCGGTCGATGCGCATGGTCACTGTGGACTGGGTCCCATGGGGGTCGATGGCGTCGATGGTGCCGACTGCCACTCCTGACACTCGGACCTGATCCCCGGGATAGATCGCGCTGGCGTGTGTGAAGTGCGCGGTGATGGTTTTCGGCGCGAATAGGGTCACGCGGGCGAGCCATGTCGAGGCGGCGGCGATCAGGGCGACCAGCATCACGGCCGCAGTCCATCGGATCCGGGCGGTTGTCATCATCGGGGTGCCTCCGGAATACCGTTGCGGGGTATGGGGAACTCGGCGCGTGGTGCCGCGTTGTCGGAAGGGCGTCCGGTGTTGCCTGGACGCCGGAACCCGAACGCGTAGTCGAGGAACGGTTGTAGGAGATTGCCGGGGATGAGGTCGGGGACGTAGGCGTTGTAGTAGAAGCCATTGGCCACGGTTTCACCAAGGGTGATCTGGAATTTCGCCAGCGAGGGCAGCATCTTGGCGATGTTGTCGCGGCTGCGTTCCAGCATCGCGGTGACAGCGTTGAGTTTGTCGAGGGTGGGCGCGAGCTCCTGCTGGTTGTCGTGAATGAGTCCCGAAAGTTGTTCGGCCACTGCGGAGCTGTTGGCGAGTAGCTCGATGATCGCTTGCCGCCGCTGCACGAGGACATCGACGAGGTCGTTGGCGTTGAGGATCAGGGCGTTGAGTTGCTGGCTGCGGTCGGCCAGAATGCCGGTGATTTCCGAGGTCGAGGAGAGTAGCTGTTGCAGCGTGTGGTTGCGGGTGTTGAGTGATCTTGACAGTCGGGTGAGCCCGTCGAAGGTGGGGCCGAGCTGGGGCGCGACCTGGTCGATGGTGGTTGCCAGGGTTTGCAGCGCCTGGTTCAGCGTCGTGGTATCGGTTGCTGCGGTGTTGCGCGTCAGGTCGCCGACAGCGTCGGTTAGTGAGTACGGCGAAGATGTGCGGGTCTGCGGGATCACGTCGAACGGGCGCAGGGTTCCGTTGCCCACGGACTCCAGCACCAGCATCCGCTCGCCCAGGAGGCTGCCGGTGCGGATGTGTGCCGAGGTGTCCGACGCCAGCCGTACCGTGGCGTCGACCTTGAAGGTGATCAGGGGCTGCAGGCCCTGCAAGGACACGTCGGTGACGGTCCCGACGTCTACGCCCGACAGCTTGACCTTGTTGCCGTCGGTGAGCCCCCCGGCTTCTGTGAACAAAGCCCGATAGGTGATTTGAGATGCCAGCGACAGCAAGCGTTCGGGTTGCAGTCCGACCGCGATGATCAGTGTCACCAGGACCAGTCCGATGAAGCCGGATCGGATGAGGTGTGCGCCACGATATTTCAGCATCACGGCTCCCCGCATCTTCCGGTTTCTTGTTTGAACCAGGGGAATTCGGCGGTCCGGCCTTGAAGATCGGATACGCGGACTGCGATGCCGCACAGGTAGTAGTTGACGAAGCTTCCGTAGGCGCCGGTGCGGATGAGCTTGTTGTAGTTCTCGGGGGCCATGCGCAAACCGGTTTCCAACCGGTCCTTGTCCTGGTCGAGTAGCGGTGCCAGGCGGTTGAGTTCGTCGACAGTGCCGGACAGGGGCGGCCGCGCCTGGGTCAGAAGCTCGGCCATGGAGGCCGTGCCGTTGTTGAGCGACTCGATGGCTGCGCCGATCGGATCGCGGTCTGTCGACAAACCGTCGGCCAGTCGTTGCAGGCGGTCGATCACTCCGGAGAATTGATCGCTGTCCTTTGACAGCGTTTGCAGGGTGGATTTCAGGTTGTCGATGACCGACTGCACGGTGGCGCTGTTGTCGGCCAAGGTGTTGGTGAACGACGTGGTCTTGGACATGAGTGAATCCAAGGTGGTGCCTTGGTCCTGGAAGATTGCGATCAATGACGAGGTCAGCGCATTGATGTCGTCGGGCTTGAGGCCCTGGATGACGGGCTTCAGACCGCCGAGCAGCAGGTCGAGATCGAGTGCTCCGGCGGTGCGCTCGAGGGGGATCTGTGCCCCGGCGGCCAGCGTGCCGTTGGGCCCGGGACTGTCGATCAGTTCGAGGTACCGGTCGCCGACGAGGTTGAGATAGCGCACCACCGCTCGCGTACCGGGGGTGAGAACGACGGCTCGATCGGCGTCGAAGTGCACTTCGACGGTGGTGTCCGCACGGAGCGAGACGTTTTCGACAGTTCCGATCCGGATGCCGGCCATGCGCACCGAGTCGCCTTCGCGCAGGCTGGAGACATCCCTGAAGATCGCCGAATACGCAGTCTTGGAACCGGGTTGGTACTCGCCGAAAATGACGAAGAGCATGGCGGTCAGCACTGTCATGACGACGGCGAAGGTGCCGAATTTGATGACGGTTGTCGTGGTGCGCCGTGTCATCCGGGTTGTCCGATCTGGGCGGTGTTGCGCGGTGGGCCGTCGATCGGGCCGAAAAGCCATTGTTTGAGCCCGTCGGTGTTGAGCAGGATGTTTTGGTTTCCGTACTTCCAGGGGTTGGCGCCGGTGTCGGCGACCACCCAGCGGGGCCGGCCGAGGAACGGCACCGGCAGGTCCTCGCAGTGCGGCCCGCCTTTCGCCGCGACTTTCGGTAGATCGCCGGGATAGCGATAGCGTTCCTGCCCTGCGGTGAGGCCGGCGATCACCTCGGCAGCGGGGATCCGCAGCGGCTCCCACTTGGATATGTATGCCATTGCCGTCAGCTGACAGTGCAGCGCGGCGTTGTACTCGTTGGTCAGATCGGTGGTGGGAGCCAACAGGTGTAGCGCGTCGGCCAACGGCCGGCCGTTCTCGCTCAGTATCGGGGTGCCGCTGTGGGCCAACCCGATGGTGCTGAGCAGAAATGCGTCGAGATGGTCCTGCGCATCGATGATGGACTGGCTGATGCGGGTGACATTGTCGACGGTGGTGACCAGGTCTGGTGCCGCGTCGGCGTAGGCGTTGAAGACGGAGGGCGCAACCGACAACTCGCGGCTCAAGGCCGGAAGGGCCGGTTCGGTGGCGGCCAGGAACGCATCGAAATCGTCGATTGTCTGCCCGATTTGGTGTCCTCGCCCACCCAGCGCCGATCCCAATGCCGAGAGCGTTTCGTTGAGTTTGTCGGGTGCGACGTGGTCGAGCAATGTGGTGAGTTGCTCAAAGAGGGTGTTGATCTCCACCATCACATGGCGTGCTTCGATGATTTGTCCGGCTGAGATCCGCTGCGATACAGGGTGTTCGGGGACGATGAGTTCGACTGACTTGGCGCCGAACGCGGTGGGCGAGGCGATCTCGACGAGCACGTTGGCCGGCACGAGAGGGATCTGGGATTCGTCGAGGGCAAGCTGAATGGCGGCATCACCGCCGGGTCGGGCGGTGATGGCGGTGACCCGGCCGATCTGAACTCCGTGCAGTTTCACCTTGGCATCGGTGTTGAGGACCAATCCGGCACGCTCGGAGAGCACTGTCACCGGCAGTCCCTGACTGAAGTCGCCGCGAAACAGGCTGACAGCCAGCACGACGACTCCGGCGAGCGCCGTGATGGTGATCAGACCGGCAAGGACTCGCGGGTATTGCGGTCGGCGCCGTCGATCACCGGACCTTCGTGGTTGCCCCACCCACTACCTCCCTCGCGTCGAGCGGGCTACAGTGATGCCGATAATATTTCAGAATCTGAAATGAATCTAGTGTCAACGGAGGCCTTGGATGAAACGAGCACGGGTGGCCGGAGATTCTGCCGGGCCGGAGCCGGCGGACTACGTGGTTGTGGGATCGGGTAGCGCAGGGGCGATTGTGGCCCGGCGACTGGCCGACACCGGTGCGACAGTCACCCTGATCGAGTCGGGCCGCCGGCGACGTGGCCCGCTGGTAACGGTTCCCGGCATGTGTGGAGCAATCCACGCGGTCACCCCGCTGCAGCGGCTGGTCACCTGGCCTGCTTACAGCGTCCCGCAGCGACATATGAACGGCCGCAAGCTTCCCCAGTCGCATGGGCGGGTACTCGGTGGCGGAAGCGTGATCAACGGAATGGCATTCGTGCGCGGACATCGACAGAACTACGACGATTGGGCTGCCGATGGAGCCAAGGGCTGGGCGTTCTCCGACGTGCTGCCATCCTTCCGCCGCCTGGAGAGTTTCGAGGACGGCCCCAGCGAGCTGCGCGGCGGACACGGACCCATTGCCGTGGAGCGGGCCACGGGTCTGGCCGGCGTCACCGAAAGCTACATGGCCGCGCTGGCGGCGACCGCCGGAGTTGAGATGAATGACGACTACAACGGTGCGCGGCAGGCCGGGGTGGCGCCGATACAGCAGAGTGCCTGCGCCGGCCGCAGAGTGGGGACCGATCGCGGGTATTTGTGGGATGCGCCAACCAATCTGCGCGTGCTCACCGGCGTGACCGCGACCCGGGTGCTGGTACACAACGGCCGCGCCACGGGTGTGGAGTTGGCTGCCGGTCGCAAGCGGGCACCGATCGGCGTTGCCCGCGCGAATCGCGAGGTGATCGTCAGCGCCGGGTCGCTCGGTTCGCCGCGACTTCTGATGCTCTCCGGCGTCGGCCATGCAGCGCACCTGCGTGAGCATGGGATCACGGTGGTCGCGGACGTGCCGGTGGGTGACAATCTGCACGACCACTTGTTCGTGCCGCTGTCCTACCAGGCCCACGGTGGGCGCAGCGCTTCTCCACTGAGTTTCGCGACCGTCGCTGCGCGGGAATACGCGCGTCCGAGATCGACGTATCTGGCGCACACGCTGTTCGAGGCGGTCGCGTTCGTTGACAGCGGAACGCGCCGCGGCAGCGACGTTCCGGACTTGCAGATGTTCATCCTTCCGATGGGCTATCCGGAGAATCAGGATCAGCCGGGCCTGCACCTGCCGGTGGATTCGGCGCTGTCATTGACGCTGCTGCCGACGATGATCTATCCCGAGAGCCGCGGGACCCTGCGCTTGGCCTCGACTGATCCCTTTGCCGCGCCACTGATCGACCCCAACTATCTGGCCGAACCTCGAGATCTGGCGACCCTGGTGGCCGGCATGGAGTTGGTGCGCGAAACACTGACACATCCGGCGTTCTCGCGTGAGGTAGGTCGTGAGGTGCTGCCGGGGTCCGATGTGAAGGCCGCCGGCCTGGTGGACTTCGTACGGCGCAACGCATCTGGCGTCTATCACCCTGTCGGGACATGCCGGATGGGAACTGATGACCGGGCGGTGGTCGATCCCTCGCTGCGGGTGAGGGGCGTGGAGGGGCTCCGGGTGGCCGACGCCTCGGTCATGCCGAGCATCGTTGGGGGCAATACGAATGCCGCGTCGATGATGATCGGCGAGCACGCCGCCGAACTGATCCTCGCCGGCTGATACCCGTCAGTTGTGCGGCGGGTCTGCCAGGTAGACATCGAGCAGCTGCCGAAGGCTCGCGCCGACAGCCTGGTCATCGGTCAGTGGGGCGATGATGGCGGCCTCGGCGGCCTCGCGCAGCGGCAGACCGGCCTCGGTGAGGCGGGCGGCGGCAACCAGGACCCGGGTCGAGGCCACCTCCCGCAGCCCCGCCGTGTCAAGACGCCGAATGGCCTGCGCAAGGCGGACCAAGTCTTGTGCGGTGTGGGCGTCGGCGCCGCTTTCGCGTTGCACGATGGCGATCTCCACGTCTGGCTCCGGATAGCCGAATTCGATCGCGACCATGCGCTGCCGCGTGGAATCCTTCAGGTCATTGAGAACACTTTGATAGCCAGGGTTGTAGGAGACGACAAGGCAGAATTGCGGTGCGGCAGTGACGGTTTCACCGAGGCGTTCGATGGGGAGTGTTCGCCGGTGATCGGCGAGGGGGTGAAGCACGACAGTGGTGTCCTGGCGAGCCTCGACCACCTCGTCGAGGTAGCAGATCGCGCCGGTGCGTACCGCGCGCGTCAGTGGCCCATCGACCCATTCGGTTTGCCCGCCGCGCAGCAGGAATCGTCCAACGAGGTCGGCGGTGGTCAGGTCGTCGTGGCATGAGACGGTGATGAGCGGCCGCCCCATGTCGTGGGCCATCGCCTCGACGAATCGTGTCTTTCCGCATCCTGTCGGTCCCTTGAGCAACACCGGAAGTTGTTGTCGGAACGCCGCGGTGAACACCCGCTCTTCATTGCCGACGGCGTGGTAGAAGGGCCGCTGCGTCGGCGGGGTAGGAGCGGGTGTCGCCACATCGACGGGTGTGGGCATCGGGATGCTGATCCTCTCGTGATTAGCGGGGTCTGCGTCGGACATCGGCGGTGCGCAACGCCGTTCGAGTCAGGCGGACAATGACCGATGCGAGCTGGTCGGGCAGGGGAACCGCGGCGTGCGCGGCAGTGCCGAAGACATGTCGAAGATCCTCGCCGGAACCAGTGGCGCCGACAGTCAGGCACAGACATCCGGTACCGCGACCACGTGCTTCGGCGAGGGCTCGCCGAACGTCTCGGGCACCGTGATCGAGGTCGTATCCGTGGTCGAACGCAAGCCCGTCCGAGACCACCACCAGCAGGCGCCGGGAGGTGTGACCGCCTTGCTCGATGATGTTGGCGCCGTGCCGGATTGCCGCGCCCAGTCGCGAATATCCCGATGGCTGCACGCGGTCCAGACGGTTGAGCAGCGGCTGCTCGCTGTGTTCGGCAAAAGTCTTCAACGCGGTCAACCGGACGTTGTGGCGACCGTGCGAGGAGAAGGCATACACCGCGACTCGGTCGCCGAGTCGATGCATGGTCGTGGCCAGCGCGGCCACGGTTGCCCGTTGGTGATCGTGAACGGCAACCCGCCCCATGCCGGGCTCGGCGGTGGACCCGGAGACGTCAAGCAGAATCAGCGCCGCCAGGTCCCGCCGGTTACGAATAGTCGCGAGGTAGAACGACTCGTCGGGGTCGCGTGCGGCGAGTACGCCGATCTGATTTTCGATGGCGGCATCGATGTCGATGTCGTCTCCGTAGGGCTGCCGGTGGCCGATCTCGGCTCCAGTTCCCAGGCGAGACAGCGGCCGTCGCAGACCCAGCTCGGCTGCGGTCACCGAACAGCCAGCGTGATTGTCGGGTTCGATGACCCGCACTGTGCACCAGTTGGGTCGGTAGCTCTCGATCCTCGAATCCCACTCGGGATATCGAAACAGTTTGTCCGGATGGGAAATACCAGGTTCGTCCGCGACTGGCCCTGCCATGGACAGGGTTGAGCCGGTGCGGCCCACCACGCTCGCACTTGGTCTGCAATCACCGCCGATCGGCCCGTCCTCGTCGGTAAGACCTGCGCCGCGCATCATTGCCCTCAGGAGGCGCCCAATCAATGTGGAGCCGTTCCCGGCCGCGAACAAGGAGGAGTCGTCGGGCATCCGGGCCTGCGGTACAGGCTGTGTCGGCCTGTCATCGGTCGCGGACCGCTCAACATCGCTGCTGTCACCGAGGGACGCGTTGGGCCCCACCGCGCCCACCGAATCTCTGCGCCGTGCCGACAGTATCTCTCGTGGCCGCAGTGTCCCCAGATAGAGTCCGAACTCTGGTATGGCCGCACGGGTTCGGGCCAGCGCCAGAGAACTGGCCGGTGAGTCGCTGAGCGCCGCAGCGTCGTCACAGATCATGTAGGTCAGCGACCGCGGCAATAGACCCCGCAGTCCGGCGACCGCGCGTGGACCCTCGATGCACAGGAAGCGACGGCGTAATCTGCTGCGCCACACCAGCGGCCGCAGGACTTCGCCCGCCAGGCTGCCGGCGCCGATCAGTGCGGCGTGGACCACCACCGCTTCGATGGCGCGTTGCTTATCTTGCGTAGGATCAACGACGATCGTGTGACCATCGGACCAGGCGGGCTCATCGGGTCTGCCGGCGACCACTTCGATGCGGCGGCCGGCGACGGCAGACGCGAGCATGCCGTACAGGTGAGGTGCGCGGTCGTTCTCTGGCCCGACCCCAGCCGAGGTCACTGGGAATTGCAGCGGTCGGACTCCACTGTGATGTCGGTTGGCCTGCCGTCGGGCTGACCGATCTGCCAGGTGCTCGCCTCACCGGCGGTGAACGGTCCCGGGGCACCCTGGGCTTCGTAGTAACCGCGCGGATCCCAGGTCTTGGCTTGTGGGTATGGCCACGGGCAGGCCACAGTAGACGCGGCGCCCGTCGCGCGCACGAGCCAGAAGGTCGAACTGAAACTGATCATCGCGACATTGAGGACGAGTGTCATCACCAGGAACGTGGCGAGTTTGGGGTGGCGGCGGTGCAGGTGCAGTCGCTGAGCGATCTTGTCCGCCTGAGTCTTTCCGGTGTCGTCGCGATAGAGCAGCACCGATGCCGGGATCATGATGATCGTAATGAGCACGCTGGCCATCAACAGCGGAAACTGACTGTACTTGCCCACATCGATCGAGCCGAATTCGATGACATGGGTATAGGTCAGGAACTGAGCCCGCGTCAGCAAGATCTCTTGGGCGGCATCCCAGACGACGCCGATGAGGAACGTCAGCACGGCGATCGAGACCAGCGGGTGACGCCATACGAAGCCCTTCGGGTCGCTGCGGCGCTGAAGGGCGCGCAGGATCGGCATGGCCAGGAAGTAGGGGAGCAGCACGTAGGGCGAGTAGATGAAGGACGTCAGCGGTTCGATGATCGGAGAGATGTTGAACCACGGCCAATCTCGGGGAAAGTGCCACATCTTCGGGTTGTAGACCAACCCGATGGCCCAGTTGTTGATCGGGTCCCACCACAACAGGGTGCTGGTGGCGATGACCATGAGTACGACCGGATGACCGGGCTGACGTCGCCAAGCCACCACCGATGCGATGAGGATGCCGACGGCGAGAAGCGCGCCCAATATCTGTCCCCAGAACACCCAATCAAAGGGGTACAACAGCGGTTCCACCGGCGGTGGCTTACCTAACCCATCTGGATTCGCGTTCTCCGGTGATACCGGGCCGTGTTTCTCCGCACTTGCCAGAACGACGATCGCCAGCGCGACGGCGACGGTCCAGCCGATCCAGCCCTTCCAACGCGCCTTCACGGACGGGCGCGTGCCGTCGTCGGCGCCCGTGGGTTTATCGACACGAATCGGTGGCTCCATGACACTCCGTGCTGTTTCACCGCGACCGTTGTTGACGCGTGAGACGAATCTCGCCTCAGTGGAGGACGATAGCGCACATTGTTCAGATTATGAACTATTTTGACGCGAGGCTCTGGTGGGGGGCGGGCGGGTATCGTATGGCAGCGTGACCGACACCATTGGCGCTGCTGACGATGCCGACATCGTCGACTTCCTCGGCGCCGTCATGGACGTTCAACGCATGCTTTCAGCACTCACCATCCCCGTGGCTCACGAGTACGCCATCTCTGAACGCGGCTTGGGCATCGTGTTCCTGGTCCATGCCGGGCTCGACCGCCCCGGTTTGCTGCACGAATACCTCAATGTTTTGCCCAGCACGATCACCTCAGACATCGACAAGCTCATCACCGCGGGGCTGCTGCGCCGGACACCGTCGAAAACCGACCGGCGAGTCACCCGAATCGAGGTGACGCCGCGCGGCGCGGACGTGCAGCAGGAGTCATTGCGCCGCCTGCATGAGTTCTTCCGCGCGAAGGTGGCCGGTGTCGCCCTCGAAGAGCTTCATGACTGCATCGCCACTCTTCGCAAGCTGAGCGGCGTGCCGCAGTCTCCAGTTCCCAACCCGCTGCGGTAAAGCCCGCACCGTTGACCTGGATGGGCTGCCCCAGAATTCGTGCCTACCCAGAGCGCGCGAGTTCGGACATCTGCTACGGCGTCTCGGTGATGTCGACGATCGCCGCGGTACAGCGCCATCAAGGCGTAATGCCTGATTGCCCACTCTGAGACCGAGGAGTGTCGCTCAGGGATAGCGCACGCGCAGCGTAGCGGGCCATATGCCGGCCGCGCAGCGCCGTGGCGTTCGTGCCTGCCAGTCGCTTTCGGACCACGTCGACCACATAGGTGAGCACGATTCCGACGAGCAGTGCGGCCAGCACACCGAGCACTCGGTGGTCACCGAACAGCGGATAGACCTGGTAATGCGTGAGGTAGATGAAGAGTGAGGCCTCGGCGAGTACCCCGCACCCGATCGCCACCCCGGCCGGACAGCGCACCGAGGGCAACCAGATCAACAGCGCGAACCCTGCCAGCACCAGCGTTTCCCGACCGCTGTTGGCGAAGTAGCCGTGCACGCCGACCGCCAGCACCACCGTGACGAGTACCCGCTGCCATGTGGTCGTTGCCTTGGCCGCCGCCCATCCGGCCGCGAAGAACCAGAACGCCAGCACCGTGAACCAGGCCTCCCGGCCCAGGCCGAAACCCGGTAGGTCATAACGCAACACCAGCCCCAGGGCCAGGAACACCGCGGCGAAACCGAATGGGCGCCGGCGCTCCAATCGGTCGGCGCCCGGCAATGCGCACACCGCGGTCAGCGCCACCAGGATCCAGACCAGCACCTCGACGAACCACAGCCGCCCGGCGGTCATGCTGTCGGGCGGCCCGAGAAATTTGTTGGCCAGTAGAAGATTCGACGCGTGATAGTCGTCGGTGAGGACCAGTGCGACGGCCACCCAGACGATGGCAGGCGCCGCGATCCAGGCGATCGTGTTGCGCAGGTGCCGTAACCGGGTCGACCGCGGTACCGGTGTCAGGCAGAACCGGCCGAAGTTGTAACCGGCCACCCCGAGCAGGATGTGCGCGCCACCCCACAGCGCGAACAGTTCGGCGTGCGAGCCGACGATGAGCACGATGGCCGCGGCGCGCAGCGCGACGCTGGTTTCCACGGTTGCCCAGCGGCTCGGCCGGGCCGCACAGCTACGCTCCAGATCGCGCAGCGCCATCCGGTGCCAATCTTTCGGCAGCTGTCCCAGCGCGCGTTCCAGCCGAACCGACATCGCCACGTATGACAGCGAATTTCCACCCAGGTCGATGAAGCTGTCGTCGGGGTCGATGCATTGGACCGGTATATGCAGCACCTCGGCGAACAAGGCCTTCAGATCCGCGACATCGGTGGCCGGTGGTTCGGCGGCGAGCGTGCGTACCGCTGCGTAGTCGGGTTTGCCAGAGATCAGCCTGGGCAATTCCGGAACCACCGTGGCGCGCACCGACCCGGCCGGAATGTCGGCCAGGGCGGCGGTCAACTGCCGAACCTCGTCGGTGCTCGCCTTACCCGTGTCCACGGCGGCGACGGCGAGAGCGTCGCCATCGTCCGTGCACAGCGCCGTCACTCCGCGTTCGGCAAGGCCGCGTTGCACCCGGTCCAGGTCGATGCGCAGTCCGAACAGCTTCACGAATCGTCCGCTGCGGCCGATGATCTCGTACAGGCCTTCGGGCGTGCGTCGTGCGATGTCGCCGGTGCGCAGTTCCTCGATCGTGGCCCCGAGGGCCAGATCCGCCGGCCGCTGCGCATATCCCAGCATCACATTGGCGCCGCGGTAGACCAGTTCACCCGTGCCGTCGGCCCAGCCGTCACCAGAGCGGATGGACAGGCTGCCGCCTGGGATCGGATGTCCGATGGCTTCGGGATGTGCCAGGGCCAATTCCGGTGGCAGATAGGCCATTCTGGCGGTGGCTTCGGTGGCCCCGTACATCACGAACAGCTGCCAGCCACGGCGTTGCCCCAGTGCGGCGAAGCGGCGCACCTGATCGGGCGCCATCCGCCCACCCGCCTGGGTGATGTAGCGCAGGTGGGGCAGGTGCAGGGTGTCGAAGCCGATGTGGTCCAGCAGGTCGAACGTGTGGGGCACCCCGGCGAAGGTGGTGGCCCGGTGCCGGGTGAACAGGTCCCAGAACTCGTCTTCCACCACCGAGCGATCCGTGAGGATCAGGCCCGCACCGCGCAGCAGGTGGCTGTTGACCACCGAAAGCCCGTAGCAGTAGGAGATCGGCAAAGTGGTTGCAGCCCGGTCGGTTTCACCGATATCGAGATATTCGGCGATGGCGGCGGCGTTGCTGGCCAGGTTGGTGTGGGAGAGGCGGACCAACTTCGGTGACCCGGTGCTGCCCGAGGTCGACATCAGGAGTGCGAGGTCGTCGTGCAGGCGGTGGGTGCTGTGGGTGTTTCGATGGTGGATGCCCTCGGCGTCGATCACGGTATCGGGGCGGTACGTCTGCAGGATCGTGCGGTGATCACCGCGCGCGGGTAACGGCAGGCTTACGTGCCCACCGGCGAGCGCGCCCAGATAGTGCACCAGGGTGTCAAGGTCGTTGCGTGCCTTGAGAAGCACGAGCCGGCGTTCCGGCCCCAGCGCCGCTGCGGCCTGCGACACGAGATCGGCGAGGGCCGCGTAGCTGACCTGTTGGGCTTCGGTCACCACCGCGATCCGGTCGCCGTGGGCCAGTAACTCCTCGACGACGCGGTTCACGGCAATGCCGTCCCCGTGCCCCGCACGTCGATCCGGACCTTGGTGTCGCGGGCGGGCGGATTCAGGCTGTGCTGCCGCACGACGATGGGCTCACCGGCAGCGGGCGGCTCGATGGTGAGCAGCACATCGTGTCCGAGGAACTCGGTGGCGACCACGGTCCCCACGGGGGCGGCCGCGTCGACATCGCCCGCGCAGTCCGAGATCGCCGTGGCGACAAGCTGTTCGGGCCTCAGCACCAGCGTGCAGGGCCCGTCGGGGGCGCCGGCCTGCACCGGTATCCGGCCCAGTGCGCACAGGGCCCACCCCGAGGTGACGGTGCCTGCCACCGTGATGCAATCCCCGAGGAACTCGGCGGTGAACCGGTCGGCGGGTTGGCGGTACACGTGCTCGGGCGTTCCTACCTGGGTGAACCGACCTTCGCGCATCACCGCGACCTGATCGGAGATCGACAGTGCCTCCTCCTGGTCGTGCGTCACGATCAGTGTGGTCACCCCGGTATCGGACAGCGCCTGGGCCACCGACTTGCGGGTGGCGGCGCGCAGACCGGTGTCCAGGGCGCTGAACGGCTCGTCGAGCAACATCACCACCGGCCGCCGGGCCAGCGCCCGGGCCAGTGCCACCCGCTGCTGCTGACCGCCGGAGAGCTGGTGCGGCCGGCGATCGGCGAACGAGGAATCCAGGGACACGGTGTCCAGGAGTTCGCCGACCCGGGCTCGTGCGGCGGCCCCGCGCTCAGGCAAACCGTAGGCGACGTTTTGGGCCACCGTCAGGTGCGGGAACAGCGCACCGTCCTGCGCCACGTAACCGATATCGCGACGATGCGGGGCGACAGTGTTTGTGGGACCGGCCATCTCACGTCCGCCGATGGTCACGGTGCCGGCGTCGGGGGATTCGAAGCCGGCGATGACCCGCAGCAGTGTGGTCTTGCCGCAGCCGGAAGACCCGACCACCGCGGTGATGGTGCCCGGCGTCAGGGACAGGTCGATGCCGTCGAGCACCGCAGCGCCGTTGAAGGCCTTGCGAAGTCCACGTACCTGCAGGACATCGTCGGTCACAGGGCAGCCACCTTCGTCGACTGGCGCAACAGCATCAGGGTCACGGGTACGGACATGGCGATCAGCATCAGCGCGTAGGGTGCCGCTGCCGCGTAATCCAGTTCGCTGGACAGCGACCAGAACCGCATGGCCAGCGTTCGAGTGCCGGTTGGTGCCAGCAACAGCGTCGCGGTCAATTCCGTTGCCACGGCTACGAATACCAGTGAAGCACCGGCGGCCGCGGCCGGAGCGGTCAACCGCAGGGTGACACGCACGAACGTCCGCGTGGGTGAGGCGCCCAGTGAGCGCGAGGCCTCTTCCACCGACGGCGGCACCTGTGCCAGGCCCGAGCGCAGGCTGACCAGAGCCCGCGGCAGGAACAGCAGTACATAGGCACAAATCACCAGTGCCGCGGACTGGTAGAGCGGTGGCGCGTAGTGGATCACAACCGTGACCAGGGCCAGAGCGGTGACGATGCCGGGCATCGAGCTCGTGATGAAGTTGGCGCCCTCGATCGAGCGGGCCAGCAGACCGCTGTAGCGGACGGCGACCCAGGCGAACGGGAAGGCCAGCACGGTGGTCAGGACGGCGGCCACGGCGGCCAGGGCGGCGGTCTGGGCCAGTGCCGTGCCCATCTGCGTCGGCTCCCACACCTGCGTGCCGCCGATCCAGAGCCACCGCGTCAGCGTCCACAGCGGTACCCCCAATGCCAACACGGCCAGACTCAGCAGCCCAGCGGTGGCCGGTAACCTGCCGCGCCCCAACCGCATCGGCGCGGCGGAGCGTTGCGCGCCGGCACCCACCCGGGCAAACCGGGCATTGCCGCGGGCCGCGGCCTCGGTGACCAGCAACAGCAGGCACAGCAACACGAGTACCGCGGCCAGCGTCGCGCCGGCGGCACCGTCGAACGTGGCTTGGAACTGTTCGAAGATCGCGGTGGTGAAGGTCGAGAAGCGGATCATCGCGAACGCGCCGTACTCGGCCAGCAGGTGGACCCCGATCAGCAGGGCGCCGCCCAGGATCGCCAGACGCAGCTGCGGCAGCACCACCCGAAAGAACACCCCGGCGGATCCGGAACCCAGCGCACGCGCAGATTCCTCCAGTGCCGGATCGATCCGGCGCAGCGTCGCCGCGGCGGGCACGTAGACGAACGGGAAGTAGGACAGCGTCGCGATCAGCACCCCTGCCGACATCCCGTGCAACGAGGGCACGACACTGACCCAGGCGTAGCTGTTGACGAACGCGGGCACGGCCAGCGGTGCGACGAACACCGGTCGCCACCATGTGCGGCCCGGCAGATCGGTGCGCTCAACCAGCCAGGCCGCACCGACTCCGAGCATCACGCACACCGGCACCGTGACCACCACCAGGCCCACGGTGTTGAGCAGCAGCTCTCCGACACGGGGCCGCACCACGAGCTCGAGCACCCGGGCCGGACCGGTGGTGATCACCGACCAGCCGACGTAGGCCAGCGGGATGAAAGTGGCGGCCAGGAGCAGCACCACGGCCGTGCTCAGCACCGGCCCCGGTCTGGCGCCTGCGGAGCGCTGCGTGACCGGCTGAGCCGACGGTGCTTCTGTGGCGATCAATTACAGCAAGCCGGCTTTCGTCATCAGATCGGTGACCTTGGCGGCATCGAGATTGGAGGGGTTGACCGCGGGCGCCTGTAGCGTGTCCAACGGCGGCAGGGCCGGGTTGGCGGCGATGCCGCTGGCGACCGGGTATTCGAACGACGTGCCTTTCTGCAGCACCTCCTGGCCGGCCTTACCGGTGATGAACCGGACGAACTGCTGGGCCTGGTCCTGCTTCTTGCTCGATTTCAGGACGCCGCCGCCGGAAATGCTGACGAACGCGCCGGGATCTTCGTTCTTGAAGTAATGCAAGGCGGTGTTGCCGCTGATCTCCTTGGTCTTGGACTGATCGCGGAACCAGTAGTAGTGGTAGATGATTCCACCGTCCACCTGGCCGTCGTTGACGGCGCGCAAAGTGGCGATGTTGTCTTGGAGCACAACGGCATTGGCCTTCAAACCGGCCAGCCACTGGGCGGTGGCCTGCTCACCGGTCAGCTCCAGCATGGCCGCCACGATCGCCTGGAAATCCGCCTTGGCCGGCGGGGCACCCCAACGCCCCTTCCATTGCGGCTGCTGGAGATCCATGATCGAGCGGGGCAGCTGCTCGGCGGGCAACTTGGCCTTGTTGTAGACGAATACCGTCGAGCGTGCCGCCACGCCGGTCCACTTGCCCGATGACGGCCGGAACTGGGCCGGGACCTGATCGAGGGTCTGCTGTTGGACGTCGGCGAACAGTCCGGCGCGCTCGACTGCCGCCATCGCCGGGGAGTTCTCGGTGAGGAACACGTCGGCCGGGGAGGCGGCGCCCTCGGCCACCAGCTGATTGCCCAGCTCGGTGTCACCGCCCTGCCGGTAGGTGACCTTGATGCCGGTCTCCTTGGTGAACGCGTCGATCCACTCCTTGGTGAGCGACTCGTGCTGGGCGTTGTAGATCAGCAGCTCGTCAGACTCCGAACCGGAGCAGGCGACCATGCCGGTCGCGACAGCGACGGCAGACAGAACTACAGCAACCCGGCGGCTCCAACGTGTGCGCATCGAGTGACCCTTTCGGCGTTAGCTGAGCATCACCTAAGAACACTACCGGGGTGGGCTCGCCGAGAGAGCTGCAACGATCCACTGCCTGTGGATGAAAGCGACGCTGGGGATAACCGAGCCTGACGGAGCCGAGGCTGTCGGACCGTGTCCGCACGGTGTGGACATGAGTTCTCTGACACGGGCCGAGATCGGCGCACTGGGTGAACAGCTGGCCGTCGAGCATCTGGCGGCCCAGGGATTGCACATGCTGACGCGCAACTGGCGCTGTCGTTACGGCGAACTGGATGTGATCGCCGAGGAGGTCGCCACGAACACAGTGGTGTTCGTCGAGGTGAAGACCCGCACCGGGGACGGTTTCGGTGGGCTCGCCGAAGCGGTCACGGTCCAGAAGGTGCGCCGCATCCGTCGGCTGGCGGCGCTGTGGCTGGCCGAGCAGGAGGCCCGGTACGCCGCGCTGCGCATCGACGTGATCGGGGTGCGCATCGGACGTCGCCGCGAACCGGAGCTGGCACATCTCAAGGGGGTGGGTTGAAATGGGTTTGGGCAGAGCCTATTCGGTTGCCGTGCGTGGGATCGACGGCGTGATCGTGGAGATCGAGGCGGACATCACCTCGGGGCTGCCCAGCGTGAACTTGGTGGGGCTGCCCGACACCGCGTTGCAGGAGTCTCGGGACCGGGTGCGGGCCGCGATCACCAACTGCGGCAACACGTGGCCGATGTCGCGCCTGACATTGGCGTTGTCACCGGCCACCTTGCGCAAGGTCGGTTCGGTCTACGACTTGGCCTTGGCAGCTGCCGTGCTCTCGGCGCACACCAAGACGGCCTGGGCGCGGCTGGAGAAGTCGGTGCTGCTCGGCGAACTTGCGCTCGACGGCCGCGTCCGTCCGGTCCACGGTGTGCTGCCTGCGGTCCTGGCCGCCAAGCAGGAGGGCTGGCCCAGGGTGGTGGTACCCGAAGACAATTTGGCCGAGGCCAGCCTGGTCGACGGTATCGAGGTGTGCGGGGTACGGACGCTTCGGCAGCTACAGGCCTGGCTCGACGGAAAGGGAATCCTGCAGGCCAGGGTCGCGGCGCCGGGCTGCGCACCGGAGCCGATCGCGGACCTCGCCGACGTGGTCGGGCAGGCCAAGGCACGCTACGCCGTCGAGGTGGCGGCGGCCGGTGCCCATCACCTGATGCTCACCGGTCCGCCCGGGATCGGGAAAACCATGTTGGCGCAACGGCTTCCCGGGCTGTTGCCGCCGCTGTCACCCGTCGAGTCGCTTGAGGTGACGGCCGTTCATTCCGTGGCGGGGTTGTTGGCGGGGGCCACACCGCTGATCACCCGGCCGCCGTTCGTGGCACCGCACCACACCTCCAGCGTTGCGGCCCTGGTCGGCGGCGGCAGCGGATTCGCCCGGCCGGGAGCGGTAAGCCGAGCCCACCGCGGCGTGCTGTTTCTCGACGAGTTCGCCGAGTTGGGCTCAAGTGCCCTGGAAGCGTTGCGAACTCCTCTGGAGGACGGTGAGATTCGGTTGGCGCGCCGTGACGGGGTGGCGACCTACCCGGCCCGTTTCCAACTTGTGCTGGCGGCCAACCCGTGCCCGTGCGCACCGCCCAATTCGGCCGACTGCGTGTGTTCGGCCCAAGCCAAACTGCGGTATCGCAGCAAGCTGTCGGGGCCACTGGTGGACCGCGTCGACCTGCGGGTAGAGCTCTACCCGGTCACCGCGGGGGCGTTCATGCCGCAGTCGGGCGAGTCCAGCGCTGTGGTGCGTGAGCGCGTCGCCGCCGCGCGCCTCGCCGCCCGGGAACGGTGGAAACCGTATGGGATCGGGACCAACGCCGAGGTCAGCGGCCCGCTGCTGCGGCGTGAATTCCGGCTGCCGAAAGCAGCGATGGAGCCGTTGCGATCCGTGCTCGACCGTGGGGTGATCAGCATGCGCGGTGCCGACCGGTGTTTGAAGGTCGCCTGGACTTTGGCTGATCTGGCCGGGCGGACCATGCCCGCCCAAGAGGACGTCGCCGCGGCGTTGAGCTTCCGGCAGGCCGGGGATATGCCATGACTGACGAGTTGCGCCGGGCCTGGGCGTATCTGTCGCGGGTGGCCGAGCCGCCGTGCCCGCAGTTGACCGCGTTGGTCACGCAGGTGGGTCCGGTCGAGGCGGCCGGACGGGTCAAGGCCGGTCAGGTCGAGGACGAGTTGCTGGTCCGGGTCGAGGCGCGTCGGGAATTCGATTGTGCGGCAGATGACCTGGATGTCCTGGACAGGATGGGCGGGCGGCTGATCACCCCCGATGACGAGGAATGGCCGCTGCTGCGATTTCGGGCGCTGCGCGGCGACAAGGAACTCAACCGCCCGAATGGTCATCCTCCGCTGGTGTTGTGGGCCGCCGGGCCCGTACGCCTTGACGAAGCGACCGACCGTGCCGCGGCGATCGTGGGCACCCGTGCGGCCACTGCCTACGGCGAGCACGTGGCTGCCGAACTGGCCGCCGGATTGGTCGAACGCGAGGTGGCGGTGGTTTCCGGCGGTGCCTACGGTATCGACGGGGCGGCGCATCGCGCCGCGCTGGCATGCGAGGGCGTGACGGTCGCGATCGTGGCCGGCGGCATCGACAATCCGTACCCCGCGGGTCACAGCACTCTGTTCCACCGGATTCGCCAGGACTGCGTGCTGGTCAGCGAGTACCCGCCGGGAACGCCGCCGGGCCGGCTACGTTTCCTCACCCGTAACCGGTTGGTGGCCGCCCTCTCCGGGGCAACGGTGGTGGTGGAGGCCGGGTTGCGCAGCGGGGCGGCCAGCACCGCGTCATGGGCCAAGGCGATGGGGCGCTCGGTGTGCGCGGTGCCGGGTCCGGTGACCTCGGCGGCCTCGGCCGGCTGTCACGCACTCCTTCAGAACGGCGCGCATCTGGTCGGCCGGGCCGAGCAGGTCGTCGAACTCGTCGGCCAGATAGGTGAACTGGCGCCCGAGCAGCCTCATCCGACTGCGCTGCTCGACGAGCTCGCGCCGGCCGAGAAACAGGTGTACGACGCGTTGCCCGCGCGCGGTGCCCACACCGTGGACGAGATCTCGATGCTCGCTGCGCTGCCGCCGCATCAGGTCCTGGGGCCGCTGACGATGCTGGAACTCGCCGGACTGGTGGAGAGCGTCGACGGATGCTGGCGCATCGTGCGCCGGCGCCGGGCCCGGTCCGCATAAATGTCCCCGGCGTCAAGGTCGGCGGGATTGGCGCCGATCTGCTGCCGGGCGTGCCGACCCGGTGTTAATTTGCCTCCATCGAGTGAGCTCACGACCCAGGCGCGCTGTCGCACCGTAACGGCGGTGCGTCGGGGTAGGGGGAGGGTTCGACATGAGCACAGCCGCTGACCGCGCCGCCCAGTTGGCATTGGTCGCTCGCCTCAAGTCGGCATATACGGAACTGCCCGACGCGCCGACGCCGGACCTGCTCGACCATGACCGCTTCACCGCCTACATGAAACCGGTGCACGATGTCGGCGGGGAGCCGGACGCCCCGATGAAGTACGAGAACAAGGACTATGAGTACTGGGAGCACATGACGTATGTCATCTGCGAAGTCCTTGCCTGGCGGGGTATTTGGCTGTCGGAGGAACGGCGCCGGATGGGTAACGTCGACGTCGGGCGCGCGGTCTATCTGGGCTTCCCGTACTACGGCCGGTGGCTCCTGTCGGTCGCGCGGGTCCTCGTGGAGAAGCATCACATCGGCTTGACCGAACTGTCCGAACGGATGGCCGAAGTTCAGGAGCGCTACGCCGGCGGACTGGCCGGTAAGCGCCTTGAGGCCAGGCCGAAGTGCCAAGGCGACGGTTCGGACGTCAAGCGCAACAGCCACATCGTGCACGCCAAGGGCAAAGGCGACCCACAGGTGTATGCCGGCCGGGCCGGGGAGCCGAAGTTCAAGGTGGGGGATTCGGTGCTGGTGCGTGAGCTGCCGGTGCTGTTCTACACCCGCACCCCCGAATACGTCCGCGGTGCGCGCGGTGAGATCGCCGCGGTGGCATACGAAAGCCCGGCAGCAGAGGACGAGACCTGGGACCGGACCGATGCCACACCCGAATGGTTCTACGTCGTCAGCTTCACCATGGCGCAGTTGTGGGACGGCTACACCGGAACGGCCACCGACACGTTGAGAACCGAGATTCCCGAGCACTGGCTGCAGGCAGCCGGCTGACCTCTACCGCCTATCAGGCTCTGAGACGAAGGGCGCACCATGGCAGAGCACGACCATGATCACGATCACGAGCGCACCGTCAAACCGATGGTCGACGAGATCACCGACTTCGAGGTACTGGAGATCGCCCTACGCGAACTGTGTATCGAGAAAGGGATTTTCACCGCCGAGGAGCATCGACTCTTCACCGAGTTCGCCGAGCAGATCGGTCCGACCCCCGCCGCCCGGCTGGTCGCCCGGGCCTGGCTGGACCCCGACTTCAAACAGCTGGCCGCCGCGGAGCCGATGACGGCCAGCAAGGAGGTCGGCGTCGACTGGCTGGAGCCCACCGGATTCGGCACCCCCAGCGACTTCACCGCATTTCAGATTCTCGAAGACACCCCGACCGTGCACCATGTGATCGTCTGCGCGCTCTGCTCGTGTTACCCACGCCCGATTCTCGGCAACTCGCCCGAGTGGTACCGGACCCCGAACTACCGGCGCCGGCTGGTGCGTTGGCCCCGGCAGGTGCTCGCCGAATTCGGGCTGTATCTGCCCGACACCGTCGACGTGCGCGTCCAGGATTCGAACCAGAAGCATCGGTTCATGGTGATGCCGATGCGTCCCGAGGGCACCGACGGCTGGACCGAGGATCAGCTGACCGAGATCATCACCCGCGACTGCCTCATCGGCGTCGCACTGCCCAGGGCCGGGGTGACCACCAACGTCATCACCGACACCCGGCCCGCGACGCACCCCGCCGGCGAATAAGGGGGACCGGTGAACGCATCGCATGATCCGACGCCACTCGGGGATGACCCGATCCCGACACTCGCCCGGATCGTGGAACGCAATCAGGTCTGGCCGCTGATGGCGGCCAAGTACGGCGTCGAAAACCTGGTCCCGCCGTGGAAGACCAGCCTCGACGGTTTCTGTGACGCGCTCGACCGCGCTGCCTGCGGCACCGGGGTTCCCGACTTCAAACAACGACGCGACGAGGAAGACCAACTGTCGGCCACCGTATATGCCGACCTGCCGTATCCCGAGAACCAGCTCGTCGCCCTCGCGCATTCGCTGGTGGCTCGGGGCGTGATCACCGAAACCGAGCTGCAGGAGCGGCTGGCTGCGGTGCGAAGGAGGCTCGAAGCCTGATTCACGTAGCACCCAGGCCGGCCGGTGGTCTCCGTATAGTCGATGAGGTCGGCTAACAAACGAGCGGCAGATGATCTTGGAGGCGCACCATGGCAGGACGACCCGTGCACACCTTTCAGGTGGTGCATCGCGAGCAGTTGACCGACCACATCGTCCGGTTGGTGCTGGGCGGATCGGGCGAGGGCACGGGCTTCGACACGTTCTCGCCCAACGACTTCAGCGATGCCTATGTCAAACTCGTCGTCGTTCCGGCGAATGTGGATGTGTCGGCGCTCCCGAAACCCTTGACACTGGACAGCTTTCAGGAGTTGCCCGCCGAACAACGACCGACTGTGCGTACTTACACGGTGCGCAAGTTCGACACGGAGCGTGGCGAGATCACCATCGACTTCGTCGTGCACGGTGAGCAGGGTGTGGCCGCACCCTGGGCCGCGTCGGCGGTACCGGGCCAACCTGCCTACCTGATGGGGCCCAGTGGTGCCTACAACCCCGACCCGGCCGCCGACTGGCACCTGCTGGCCGGTGACGAATCGGCGCTGCCGGCCATCGGTGCCGCCCTGGAGGCCTTGCCCGCCGACGCGATCGGCAAAGTTTTCATCGAGGTGGCCGACTCGCATGACGAAGTCCAACTCACCGCCCCCGCCGGCGTCGAGGTCAACTGGATCCACCGGGGTGGCCGCGCCGACCTGGTTGGTGACGACCATTCCGGAGACAACGCGCCGTTGATCGCCGCCGTGAAGGACGCTACCTGGCTGCCGGGTCAGGTGCAGGTGTTCATCCACGGTGAGGCGCAGGCCGTCATGCACAACCTGCGTCCCTACATCCGTAAGGAACGCGGCGTCGCCGCGAAATGGGCCGCCTCAATCTCGGGGTACTGGCGTCGCGGGCGTACCGAGGAGACTTTCCGGCAATGGAAGGCCGAGTTGGCAAAAGCCGAGGCCGACACCGCCGGCTGAGACCGGGTGCGAGGTCCCGGACGGCTCCGGGATGGCAAGGTAGCCGTCATGGCATACGGCGATTACCAACTCGAGATCTACCTGCAGGGGCTGTCCGGCGTGCTGCCGACCATGCCGATGGACTACGCGGGACTGGAGGCCAAAGCCCAAGCCGCCATGCCGGCCTCGATCTGGTCCTATGTGGCCGGAGGAGCCGGCGACGAACGCACCCAGCAGGTCAACCGCACCGCATTCGACCGATGGGGTCTGATGCCGCGCATGTTCAACGCCCACCGGGACCGAGACCTCTCCGTCGACCTGTTCGGGCTCAAGCTGCCGTCGCCGTTGTTCATGGCGCCGATCGGGGTGCTCGGCATCTGCGGGCAGGACGGTCACGGAGATCTGGCCGGTGCCCGCGCCGCCGCGCGTACCGGGGTGCCGATGGTGCTGTCCACCCTGACCGAGGACCCGCTGGAAGACGTCGCCGCCGAATTCGGTGACACCCCAGGTTTTTTCCAGCTGTACACACCGACCGACCGGGATCTGGCGGCCAGCCTGGTGCAACGCGCCGAGAAGGCCGGGTTCAAGGGCATCGTCGTCACGCTCGACACCTGGGTGCCGGGCTGGCGTCCCCGGGATCTGGCCACCTCGAACTTCCCGCAGCTGCGCGGCAAGTGCCTGGCCAACTACACCAGCGACCCGGTGTTCCGGGCCGGCCTGCAACAGCCGCCCGAGGAGAACCCGCAGGCCACCGTTCTGCGCTGGGTCAGCCTGTTCGGCAATCCGCTCACCTGGGACGACCTACCGTGGCTGCGGTCACTGACCAAGCTGCCGCTGATCCTCAAGGGGATCTGCCACCCCGATGACGTCCGCCGGGCCAAGGACGGTGGCGTCGATGGCATCTACTGCTCCAATCATGGTGGGCGCCAAGCCAACGGCGGCCTGCCCGCGATCGACTGCCTGCCCGGTGTGGTGGAGGCCGCCGACGGGCTGCCCGTGTTGTTCGACTCTGGGATCCGCAACGGCGCCGACATCGTCAAGGCGCTGGCGCTGGGGGCCACCGCGGTCGGCGTCGGCCGGCCGTATGCCTACGGGCTGGCGCTGGGTGGGGCCGACGGAATCGTGCATGTGCTGCGGTCGCTGCTCGCCGAGACCGATCTGATCATGGGAGTCGACGGGTATCCGACACTGGCCGATCTCACGCCTGAGGCACTGCACCGGGTCGACTGACCGTCTCGTCACGCTGGAGTGGCGCTGGGAGATGGCAGCCACTCCAGCGTGACAAAGAAACGCAAAATCCCAGGTGAACGCCTCTGGCGTGTGATTATTCATCGGTGTAGCATTTTCCTTCATGAGTGTAGAAACCGCCCGCGGGAGGGCCGCCCACCTGGGGCCCGAGCGGCGGCGCCCCCAGGTGCTCGATGCGGCCCTGGCGATTGCCGTGACCGACGGGGTCGCGGCGGTCACGATCGGCGCGGTGGCGCAGCGACTCAAGGTCACCCGGCCGGTGGTGTACTCGTGCTTTCCCGACCGGGTGGAATTGCTGAGGGCCTTGCTTGAGCGGGAGTTGACGCTGCTGGTCCAGGGGGCGATCGACGCGCTGCCCTACGGCCGCGCGGATGCCGACGAGGCCGTCTTCATCGAGGGTTTCCAGGCGTTGCTTGAGACAGTCGCCGGCCGGCCCGATTCCTGGCGGCTGGTAATGAGCGCCGACCCGGACCCGGCCGTGGCCAAACACTTCCGAAACGGCCGCGCGCTGATGATCGGCAAGGTCTCCCGACGGCTGGCACCCACTTTGGAACGGTGGGGCACCACCGATGCCGACAAGAAGCTGCCGGTGCTGGTCGAGCAGTTCGTTTCCATCTGTGAAGGCGCGGTGCGGACCTTGTTGCATGACGACGGAAAAGACTGGACCCCAACCACATTGGGTGAATTCATCGGATCGGCCACCTACCGGGCGTTTCGCGCCGCCTGATCCAGAACAGAGGAGTTGTCACATGTCTGATCTCCAGCCGATGGCTGACTACGGGTTCTTCGGGCCGGACTCGGTGACCTGGAAGGTCTGGGGTCACGCGACCACACCGATCATCGGGCTGCAGCGCGCCGTGGTGGTCGAGGAACTCGACCCGGCCCTGATCGCCGCGGTCGACACCACCGGCGCCAACTACGACCGGCCTCGCACCCGTTACGACCGGACCGTGCGTTACTTCGCGATGGTCGCTTTCGCCGACACCGAATCGGTGCTCAAGACCGCCGATGTGCTGGTGAAAGTCCACTCGAAAGCCATTGGCACCGAACCGCTGAGCGGCAACAGGTACGACGCCAACGATCCCCGGTCGCAGCTCTGGATCCTGCTCACCGGTTGGCACTCGGTGCTCAAGGCCTACGAACTGTACGGCGGCGGGAAGTTGACCGCAGAGGAGGAGAGCCGCTACTGGCACGACTGTGCCCGTGCCGCCGAGTTCCAAACCTGCGATCCGGCCGACGTCCCGCGGACCCGTGACGGCATCAACGAGTACTTCGAGCAGATGCGGCCGCATCTCGCCGTCAGCGAGGCGGCCCGCGCGATGATGGACCACCTGCTCAACGCCAAGGTGGTGCTGCCGCCCGCGCCGCGTATCGCGAGGCCGGCCGTGGAGATTCTCAACTGGTTCCTGCGCGCGGGAACCATCGCGACGATGCCGCGGTGGATGCGTCGGCTCAGTGGATTCGACCAGCCACGAGTGGTGGACTTGGCCGTGCGGCCGGTGCTCAGGCTCGGCTTCGGCGTGGTCAACCGGGTGCCGCGGCTGAAGCTGTTGGTGGCCAAGATCATTGCGCCGTCGGTGGTTCCGATCGCAGGGCCCTACATCATGGGTATTCCGCCGCGCTCGGACGAAGTGCTCAGCCCTGAAGAAGGCCGCAGGCGCTACGGCTACGTCAAACCCGCCGAAGCGCACAAGGAGTTGCGGGCGCGCCAGTACGAGCGGGTGTTCGGGCAGGGACAACTGCCGAGTGACGAGGGCCTCATCGAATCTCAAACCTATTTGGGGAGTTTGGCGTGACCGCACGATCCGATGTCCTGTTCGACCCGAATCGGACCGACTTCGACCAGTTCGATACCCGAACCCGGGAGATCTTCCGGGCCACCATCGACTTCTTCGAGTCGCACGGTAAGCGGTGGCTCAAGCAGCAGGACCGGGATCGGGTCTGGTACAGCGACTTTCTCGATCTGGTCAAGCGGGAAGGCATCTTCGCGACGTTCCTCACCCCGGAGTCGGAGGCCGGCGGCGATCCGGACAAGCGCTGGGACACCGCACGCAACGCCATGTACAGCCAGATCCTCGGGTTCTACGGCATGCAGTACTGGTACGTCTGGCAGGTCACGATTCTCGGTCTCGGGCCCATATGGCAGTCGGAGAACACGGTGGCACGTAAAAAGGCTGCCGCCCTGCTGGATTCGGGGGAGATCTTCGCCTTCGGACTGTCGGAGCAGGCACACGGAGCCGACGTCTATTCGACCGACATGGTGCTGACGCCTGGCGCCGACGGCTCCTACACCGCGACCGGCGGCAAGTACTACATCGGCAACGGCAACCTGGCCGGCATGGTCTCGGTGTTCGGCCGTCGCTCTGACAAACCCATCATCGACAGTTCAGATCTCGACCGCCGACGTCCCGCACAGGACTTCGAGGGATACCTGTTCTTCGCCGCCGACAGCCGGCATTCGAACTATCACCTGCGCAAGAACGTCGTCGACGGCCAGATGTACGTCGCGGCGTTCGACCTGGAGGACTATCCGGTAAACGCCGACGAAATCCTCCACGAGGGAAAGGCCGCCTTCAACGCCGCGATCAACACCGTCAACATCGGCAAGTTCAACCTCGGATTCGGGGCGATCGGGGCCTGTGAGCATGCCATGTACGAGGCCGTCACCCACGCGGAGAACCGCGTGCTGTTCGGCCAGCGGGTCACCGAGTTCCCGCAGATCCGCCGCATGCTCGCCGACGGCTACGCCCGCTTGATCGGGATGAAGCTCTACAGCGAGCGGGCCGTCGACTACATGCGCAGCGCAAGCCCGGACGACCGGCGCTACCTGTTGTTCAACGCGATCGAGAAGATGAACGTCACCCGCGAGGGCGAGAAGATCGTGACGTTGCTCGCCGACACCATCGCGGCTCGGGCGTTCGAATCCGACATGTACTTCACCATGGCGCTGCTGGGGCTCACCGGCTTGCCGCGGCTGGAGGGCACGGTGCACGTCAACATGGCGCTGTCGCTGAAGTTCATGCAGAACTACATGTTCGGCGCGTCCGACGCAGCGCTGGCCGCGCTGAACGTGCTGCCGGTCGGGCGGGCGCCGGGCCCCCTGCTCGGTGTGATCGCCGGTGGTCTGCGGGCGGCCGGTGGTGTCATCGCAGGTTCTCCTGTGGCACAACGTATTCCACAGCTGAAATCGCTGCTGGCCGAGGTGCCGCAGATTCCGACGCGCAGAGATGCGACCAACGATGACTTCTTGTTCCGTCAAGGGCCGAGCAGTGGGCTGGCGAAGATCAGGTTCGGGGACTGGCAGTCGGTGCTGCGCCGATTCTCCTCGACGCCGAATGTCGCGGTCTTCCTCGACCAGGCCCGGGCAGTGCAGACCCTGCTCGCGGTCGCGACGCCCACCGCGGATCAACAACGCAACGTCGACTTCCTGTTCGCGATCGGTGAGATGTTCACCCTGATCCCGTACGCCCAGCTGATCCTGGAGCAGGCGGAGATCGAGGCGATCGACTCCGATCTGATCGATCAGCTCTTCGAGGTGCTCGTCACCGACATGTCCACGCACGCGACCAAACTGCATTGCCATCCGGACGCCACCGCGGTGCAACAGCAGCGCGCTCTCGACATCGTCAAGCAGCCCGTGGCCGACCCCGCGCGCCGCGGTCGTGTGGTCGCAGCTGTGCGCGGACTGTCCGGCCGCTACGAGATGAACCCGTGATGGTCACGCGACGGTAGCGGCCCGGCGCGTCGGGTGCGGGCCGGGCTCACTTCTGCCACGGTGGCATCGTGCCCACAGTCCAGGATGTACTCGCCGAGTTCGACGAATACCTGGCGCTGCAGTGCGGCAGGTCGGAGCACACCCGACGGGCGTACCGGGGTGACCTGGCCGCGTTGTTCGACTTCACCGGCGGTGGTCTGGACACCGTGACCCTGCCGAGGCTGCGGTCCTGGCTGGCCACGCAGGCCGCGGCCGGAGCAGCGCGGACCACGCTGGCGCGGCGTACCTCGACGGTCAAGACCTTCTGCACCTGGGCGAGCCGGCGGGGATTGCTGCCGGAGGATTCCGCCGCTCGGTTGCAGGTGCCCAAGGCCCACCGCACCCTGCCCGCGGTGCTGCGTCGTGATCAGGCCATCGACGCCATGGAGGCGCTCAATTCCGCTGCACGCGAAGGCGATCCACTGGCGCTGCGGGACCGCCTGATCGTGGAGATGTTGTATGCCACGGGTATCCGCGTCAGCGAGTTGTGCGGGCTGGACATTGATGACATCGACACCTCGCGCCGGGTCCTGCAGGTGCTGGGTAAGGGCAACAAGCAGCGCACGGTCCCGTTCGGAGAACCCGCACACGTCGCGTTGAGGGCCTGGCTCGCCGAGGGCCGCCCCGCCCTGGCGACTGCCGACTCGGGCCCCGCGCTGTTGCTCGGGGCCCGCGGCAAGCGGCTCGATCCGCGTCAGGCCCGCACGGTGGTGCATCAGACGGTCTCTGCGGTCGACGGTGCACCCGACATCGGCCCGCACGGACTGCGGCACAGCGCGGCCACCCACTTGCTCGAAGGCGGTGCCGACCTGCGCATCGTGCAAGAGCTGCTGGGTCACACCTCCTTGGCCACCACGCAGCTCTACACCCATGTCACCGTCGAACGCCTGCGTGCGGTGCACGACCAAGCCCACCCCCGGGCCTGAAGAGGGAACAGTGCCCCATCCGATCGTCGAGCAGACCCGAAGAACCGTCGAGTTGCCGTCAGGGCCGGTGTCCTATCTCACCTGGGCTCCCGGGCGGTCGGCAGCCACGGTCGTGTTGCTGCACGGCGGCGGCGTCGACAACGCGTCGTTGTCGTGGGGTGGCATCGGCCCCCGACTGGCCGAAGCGGGTTATCGCGTCATCGCCCCGGACCATCCCGGTTACGGGCAGAGCCCGCCGGCGCGGCAGCCGGTCACCCAGGAGCGGCTGGTCGCCTACGTCGGGGAGTTCGTCGACGGCATGGAGTTGGACCGCTATGCGATCGGCGGGTTGTCGCTCGGCGGCGGCATGACCATCGGCCACCTGCTGGACCGCCCGGCGCGGGTGATGGGCGCCATGCTGCTGGGCAGCTACGGCATCATGCCCCGGCTGTCGGACGGACCGCTGTCGGGCGTCCGGCAGTTGGTCACCTGGGCGGCGTTGCGTACGGGTCTGCTCGGTGCGGTGACCCGTTGGGCGGGCGGCAACCGGGCCGCGATGACCCGCAGCATGCATGCGCTGATCAGGGATCCGCGGCAGCTGAAGGACGCGTTGATGGACGAGATCATGACTGCGGCAGCACAACCCGACGGATTCGGCGCGTTCGATCAATGGCAACACGATCAGGTCGGGTGGAACCGGCTGCGCACCGACTACACGCCGCGGCTGGTCGAGCTGAGGTGCCCTACTCTCGTCATCCACGGTGACCGCGACCCCGGCGTCCCCGTCGCTCGGGCCCGCGCCGCTGCCGCGCTGATCCCGAACGGTCACCTGAAAATCGTTGACCGCGCCGGGCATTGGGTTCAGCGTGACCAGCCGGACGTCGTGCTCGATGCGATCATCGGATTCCTGCGAGGCATCAGCGCAACAGCTTGAGCACCTCGGCCAGATGCGGCAGCGCTGATTCGCGGCCGGGCCATTCGTCGAACACCGTCCAATAGCTGACGCCAAATCGGTTCTGACGGTCAATCAATGCTTCCGCCATTTGTTCGTAGGTGCCCAGCAGCACGAACGGGGACTCCAGCAACAGTTCTGCGTCCGCCTTCAGCGCCCCGGCGAGTTCGGCGGCGGCCGCCGCCCGATTCTCGGTGTGCACGACGAACTGGATGAGGGCGTTCAGTTCGATGTCCTCGAAACGCTCACCGGCCGCGTCGCGCACCACACCGATCCGGTCCTGCAGCCCGTCGGAACCGAAATGGGTCAGCCGTACCTCGGTGGCGTCATGGTTGTGGCTGAACCCGGCCAGCCCGGCGATATCGGCGGCCCGGCCGGCCAATTGCAGGACCCGGGTGCCGTTGCCTCCGATGAGCAGTGGAACGGCGATACCAGGCGCGGCAACCAGCTCGCCCGCGGCGGCGCGCACACAGTAGTGGGCTCCGTCGACGTCGACCGGCTCGCCGGCGAGCAGTGGGCGGATCACCTGGACGGACTCGATCAGACGGTCCACCCGCGTGGCACCGGGGTCGAATTTCAGCCCGGTGGCGTCGTACTCGGATTTCATGTGGCCCGCGCCCAGGCCCAGCTCGAACCGCCCGCCCGACAGTGCCGCCGTCGTCGCCGCTTCGCGCGCGACGTCGACCGGGTGACGAAGATCGTTGTTGAGCACCAGGGTGCCGGTGCGCAGTCGGCTGGTCACCGCGCAGGCCGTTGCCGCGGCGGCGAACGGCGACAGGGAGGCCATCAGGTGATCGGGAGTGGTCAGTACGTCGAATCCGGATTCCTCGACCGTGATTGTGAATTCGGCGAAGTCCGTGCCGCGCGGCAGTGCGGTGTGCAGCCCGAACCGCATGGGCCGGGCGCGATGGGATTGTGACGCAATGGTCATGGTCCCGACAGTAGGCCGCGCTGAGTGCGGTACGAGGGTGCGCAGACTGCTGATGTGCGGCGGCGTGGCGGGCAGCAGACACGCACGCTCGCGGTGCAGGGGTTAGCCACTCAGCGGCTTGAGCCGGATCGGGGTCTCGGCGAGCAGCCCGAGCGGGTTGACGTAGTCGGCGTTTGCGGCCGCGCCCCACATCGCGCCCCAGTGCAGGCAGGCCGCCGAGGGACAGCCGGGGTGACCGGCCAGCAGACTGCCCAGCAGCTGCCCCGCACGCACCGTCTGACCGGGCCGGACCGCGGCCTGCACCGGCTCGTAGCTGGTCCGCAGACCACCGGGGTGGGCCAGCGAGACCACCGGACGTCCGGCCAGCACGCCGGCGAACACCACGGTGCCCGCGCCCGCGGCATAGACGGGTTGATCGGGCGCGGCCGCCAGGTCGACACCCCGGTGGCCGCGATTCCAATTGGGGGAGGGGGCATCGAAACCCCTGGTCACCCCCGGTCGTGGGGACACCGGCCACTGCAGCCGCGAACCCTCGGCGTGGGCCGCCGCAGGCCATGTCCACGCCACCGCGAGCAGCAGGATCGCCGCGGCAAACCTCACCACTTCAGTTCACTGCAGGCCAGGGCCGGCTCGGAAGCCCCCGAATCCGGGGCTGTGGATGAATGCGCCCGGCTTCGCCGCGTGGTAAAAGCACCTCCCAGCAGCGTGTAAACTTCTACCCGCAGCTCGCTAGCGGGCTGACTTCGCGTGTCTGCGCATTCGACTGCCTCAACGGGGTCGTACTCGGATGCCGACGGTCCTGACCTGGGATTTCCCAGATCGGGTTCGGCAACCAGTAGGCACCAGGGCCTGGCATCACCCGACGCCGGGCGACAACCGACATACAAAGGAACCATCTACTCATGGCTGTTGTAACCATGAAGCAGCTGCTGGACAGCGGCGCCCACTTCGGGCATCAGACCCGGCGCTGGAACCCCAAGATGAAGCGGTTCATCTTCACCGACCGCAATGGCATCTACATCATCGATCTGCAGCAGACGCTGACCTACATCGACAAGGCCTACGAGTTCGTCAAGGAGACGGTTGCCCACGGCGGCACCATCCTGTTCGTCGGCACCAAGAAGCAGGCGCAGGAGTCCATCGCCGAAGAGGCCACCCGCGTCGGCATGCCCTACGTGAACCAGCGCTGGCTGGGCGGCATGCTCACCAACTTCTCCACCGTGCACAAGCGCCTGCAGCGCCTCAAGGAGCTTGAGGCCATGGAGCAGACCGGTGGCTTCGAGGGTCGCACCAAGAAGGAAATCCTCATGCTCACGCGTGAGAAGAACAAGCTTGAGCGCAGCCTCGGTGGTATCCGGGACATGCAGAAGGTGCCCTCGGCCATCTGGGTCGTCGACACCAACAAGGAGCACCTGGCGGTCAACGAGGCCATCAAGCTGGGTATCCCGGTCATCGCCATCCTGGACACCAACTGCGATCCCGATCAGGTCAACTACCCGATCCCGGGCAACGACGACGCGATCCGTTCGGCCGCCCTGCTGACCAAGGTCGTCGCCTCCGCGGTGGCCGAGGGCCTGCAGGCCCGCGCCGGCCAGGGTGCCGGTGAGAAGCAGGACACCGAGGGCGCTGAGCCGCTCGCCGAGTGGGAGCAGGAGCTGCTGGCCGGTGCGACCGCCGGTGCCGCCGAGGGCGAAGCCGCTGCTGCACCCGAAACATCCACTGACGCTTCGTAATTCCAGGAGAAGTCTTATATGGCTAACTACACCGCTGCCGACGTCAAGCGACTGCGGGAGCTGACTGGCGCCGGCATGCTCGACTCGAAGAACGCTCTGGTCGAGGCCGGCGGCGACTTCGACAAGGCTGTCGAGCTGCTCCGTATCAAGGGCGCCAAGGACGTCGGCAAGCGCGCTGAGCGCGCCACCGCCGAGGGTCTGGTCGCGGCCAAGGACGGCGCGCTGATCGAGCTGAACTCCGAGACCGACTTCGTCGCCAAGAACGCCGAATTCCAGGAGCTGGCCGATCAGGTCGTCGCGGCGGCTGCCGCCGCCAAGGCCGACGACGTGGATGCCCTCAAGGCCGCCAAGGTCGGCGACACCACGGTCGAGCAGGCCATCGCGGACCTGAGCGCCAAGATCGGCGAGAAGCTCGAGCTGCGTCGGGCCGCCTACTTCGACGGCACGGTCGAGACCTACCTGCACAAGCGTGCCGCGGACCTGCCGCCGGCCGTCGGTGTGCTGGTCGAGTACCAGGCCGGCGACGCGGAGAAGGGCAAGGAGGCCGCGCACGCGGTCGCACTGCAGATCGCCGCGCTCAAGGCCCGCTACCTCACCCGTGAGGACGTGCCTGAGGACATCGTCGCCAACGAGCGGCGTATCGCCGAGGAGACCGCGAAGGAAGAGGGCAAGCCCGAGCAGGCGCTGCCCAAGATCGTCGAAGGTCGCGTCACGGGCTACTACAAGGACGTCGTGCTGCTGGACCAGCCGTCGGTGTCCGACAACAAGAAGACCGTGAAGGCACTGCTGGACGAGGCCGGTGTCACCGTGACCCGCTTCGTGCGGTTCGAGGTCGGCCAGGCCTAACCCTCCAGAGGACTCGGGCGGCCCCCCGCCCGCCCGCCGCAAAACCCCGCGCTCATTCCGGCGATCCCGGAAAGCGCGGGGTTTTGTTCATTCGTGACATGGTCGGTGCCTGGTAGTTGCCCACGGCGGGGCGGGGGGGTTTGCCGATGTGGGAGTGTGGCAGGTACGAATGGTGTTGGAGGTGACATGCGCGTAGGTGTGGTTTTTCCGCAGACGGAACTCGGCGGCGATCCGGGAGCCGTGCGCGCCTACGGCCAGCGCGTCGAAGAGTTGGGGTTCACCCACATCCTGGCCTACGACCACGTCGTCGGCGCCGACCCGGCAGTCCACCGGGACTGGGCGGGGCCCTACGACCTGTACACCACATTCCACGAGCCCATGGTGATGTTCGGTTACCTGGCCGCCGTCACCTCGCTGGAGCTGGTGACCGGGGTGATCATCCTGCCGCAGCGCCAAGCCGTGCTGGTGGCCAAACAGGCCGCCGAGGTCGATCTGCTCACCGGCGGACGGCTGCGCCTGGGTGTCGGACTGGGCTGGAACGCCGTCGAGTACGAGGCACTCGGGGAGGACTTCGGAAACCGCGGCAAGCGGTCCGAGGAACAGGTCGAGCTGATGCGCCGGCTGTGGACCGAATCGTCGGTCACCTTTGAGGGGCGCTATCACCAGGTCACCGGTGCCGGCCTCGCCCCGCTGCCGGTGCAGCGCCCGATCCCGGTGTGGTTCGGAGCGGCGTCGGCACGGGCGCTGGAGCGCGCCGGTCGGCTGGGTGACGGCTGGTTCCCGATGGTCGGTCCCGGCGTGGAGCTCGACGACGCCCGGGCCCGGGTTGAGCGTGCCGCCGTCTCCGCCGGACGCGATCCGGCCACCATCGGGATGGAGGGCCGCGTGGGCTGGGCCGGGGACCCGGACCAGGCTGCCGCCGATATCGCTGCCTGGGCCAAGGCCGGGGCGACGCATGTCACGGTGAACACCATGGGAGCCGGACTGCGCACCGTCGACGAGCATCTGGCCGCGTTGCAGAGCGTGGCTCGGACGCAGTAAGGGCGGCTTGCTAGCGTCGGGGCGTGACTAGCGGTCAGCGCGGAGCGCGAAAAGCCCCGACCCGTGTGAGTGCCTTCGGCGACGATGCGCTCGGCGAGCACGACGCAGTCGGCCTGGTCGAGGAACTGCGAGCCGGCCGGGTATCCGCCGCTGACCTGATCGAGGCTGCCGTCGCGCGGGTAGAGGCGGTCAATCCCACCCTCAACGGGCTGGCATTCGAGGCGTTCGACCGCGCCCATGCCCGCGGCGCCGCACCCAGCGCCTTCGGCGGGTATTTCGACGGCGTCCCGACCTTCGTCAAGGACAACTCCGCCGTCGCGGGCATGCCCACGATGAGCGGTACCGACGCATGGGAACCCCGGCCCGAAACGGCCAACGGGGACTTCGCCCGCGCCTACCTGGCCACCGGGCTGGTGCCCCTGGGCAAGACACGGCTTTCGGAATTCGGCTTCAGCGCGTCGTGCGAGCACCCCCGGCTGGGCCCGGTACGCAATCCGTGGAACCCGCTGTACACAGCCGGCGCCTCGTCGTCGGGCTCGGCCGCCTTCGTCGCGTCGGGCGCGGTGCCCATCGCGCATGCCAACGACGGTGGCGGATCGATCCGCATTCCCGCGGCGTGTAACGGACTGGTCGGGCTCAAGCCCACCCGGGGACGGCTGCCGCAGGACAAGGATCTGAGGATGATGCCGCTGCGAATCGTGTCCGACGGGGTGCTCACCCGGTCGGTGCGTGACACCGCCGCGCTCTACCGCGAGATGGAGAAGGTCTACCGCAACCCCAAGCTGCCGCCCATCGGCGACGTCAGCCGCCCGGGCAAGCAGCGCCTGCGCATCGCGGTGTGCACGCAGTCCGTGGTGCACGACGCCGGTCCGGAGATGACCGAGCTGACTCACAAGACCGCCGCGCTGCTGGAGGAACTCGGCCATCAGATCACCGTGATCGGCAACCCGGTCCCGGCCCGCTTCAAGGACGATTTCCTGCTCTACTGGGCGTTTCTGGCGTATGCGTTGGTGCGCGGGGGGAAGCGGTCGTTCGGTCCGACGTTCGATCGGGACAAGCTGGACAATCTCACGTTGGGACTGGAACGGCACGCCTCGCGCAATCTGCATCGGGTCCCCACGGCGATCACCCGGCTGGCCCGGTCGCGGCGCATCACCGAACGGCTCTCCAACAGCTACGACGCGGTGCTCATGCCGACCCTGGCCGAGCCCACCGTGCAGATCGGGCACCTGGACCCGACCGCGGACTATGAGCAGATCATCGACCGGCTGCTGGACTGGGTCGCCTTCACCCCGCTGCAGAACGCCACCGGGGATCCGGCGATCTCGCTGCCGCTGGCCCACACGGATGCCGGTCTCCCGGTGGGAATGATGCTGTCGGCGACCCGCGGCCGCGAAGCCCTGCTGCTGGAACTGGCCTACGAGCTCGAGGAGGCCAGGCCGTGGGCGCGTATTCAGGATCCGGCACCTGCCGCCCCACGCAAACGCGCGCGAAAAGCGGTGAAATAAGCAGTTTTTGAACTCTTCGGCCCGGGAGGACGACGAAATCCGTTGTGTCGGCGACATCATGACGTAACGCCAACCAGCGGGTGTTAACTCGCGCGACACCCCGATCTACTTCGGGTGAAACACGCGGCTCGCAGCATTCCCCACTGTGGAGACCGTAGCTTCGATACCGTCGTCTCAAGCATCCACAGCCCGTCGATCGCCGGAGATCGCGACTACTGCCTTGCGGACCGGGGGCACGTTCGGCTGCCTGATTCGCTTCGCACTGGCCAACATTCGTCGCCGGCCCGAGCGGTTTGTGTTGTCGGTGCTCGGGATCGCGCTGGCCATCGCCTGCGTCACCGTGGTGCGCACCATCTCGGCGAGTTTTGCGATCACCGGGGCCGATTCGGTCGTCGATGTACTGGGTGATGCCCAGTTGTGGGTGGTGCCGGCCGCCGGAGTGCACTATGACAACGAGGCCCGCGCCTTGGTTGCCGATGGGCCGCCGCCGGCATTCGACCTCCCTGCGGGCTGGCAGGGCAGGTTGACCATCTCGGGGGTGGCGGTCGTCAACGGTACCCGGGTGTCGTTGCGTGGGAGCGACGAAATCGCCTCGGGCCAAGCAGTTTTGGGATCAAGATTAGCCGATCGCCTGGGCGTCGCAGCCGGCGACGTGATCGATGTCGGCGATCTTCCTCTCGTTGTGCAGGTCTCCGGTCCGGGAGAGTCGATGGCAGTGGCTCCGGCACTGGCACGGTTGCTGGCGGGTGCCAACGGATGGTGGACGATCGACGCCCCGCCTGGCGACGAACATCGCCGCGACCTGGCCGAAACCTTCGGTACCACCGTCGGGTTGCCGTCCACCCCAGATCCGTCGGTGCGGCCGGAACCGGACGGGCACGGCCTGATCTACGACACGGTCGGCGGATCGGGTCCGCTGAGCTTCGAACAAAAGTTCTCGGCGCTGTTCTCGGGGCAGGTCACCGGCTCGACTCTGGGCCTGATCTCCACCATCGGACTGGCTCTGGGCTTCGTCATCGCCGTGTCGTCCTTCCTGGCCGCAGTGGCCGAACGCAAGCGTGAATTCGGGATCATGAGCAGTATCGGCCTGGCCGACGAGGTGCTGTACTTCTTCCTGGTCGAGTCGGGGATCGTCTTCGTAACGGCCTACGTGGTGGGTGTGGTCGGAGCAGGAATCGCTGTGGCACTGGTGATTCCGGAGATCTCCACACTGACGGCATGGGCCCAGGCGGCCGGAATGGTGGCTGCTTTCCTGCCCGCGATGGCCATCGTCGGCGCCCTGGTGCCCGTGCACCGGCTCCTGCAGCAACGTCCGGTCGATCTCCTGGGGGCAAGGTGAACAGCAAGGGCCTGGCCTACGGCTGGCTGTCTGCCCGGCGGCGGATCCGCGAGATGGTGCTGCCCGTGGTGACTACTGCCACCGGAGCCTTCCTGGTGGTGCTGGTGTTCGGCATGTCGTCGGGGATCCGCGCACAGTCGGCGGCACTGGGGCATGCCGAGGAGATCAACCGGGCGGTGATCCTGATCGCGGTCACCGTACTGCTCGTCGGGGTGGTCGAGGTCGCGGTGGCCACCACCCGAACGGTGGCGCACCGTACCCGTGAACTCGGCGTGCTCGGAGCCAACGGCATACCCCGCGCGCCCGTGATCGCCGCTCTCCTCGTCGAACCGGTGGTGGCCGCTGTCCTGGGCTCACTGCTTGGTGCGGCCTGCGCAGGTGTCACCGGCATCGTGGTCGCGCTGGTGGGCCTGGCGCCCACTGGGGTGTCCTACTCGGGGCTGGCAGTCGGCGCGGCGATCGCCGTCGGGGTCAGCGTCGCTGCCGCGGTCGCAACGAGTTTCGTGCCCACTTTCAACGCCGCATCACGTCCACCCATTCGATCCCTGACCTCGGGAGGCTGAGCCGAACATGACCGCACTTCACGACACCGCCGCTGCCGCACTAAAAGACGCCGACCCGGTCAAGAAGCCCGTCATCGAGATCAGCAATGTATGGAAACTGCACAAGCTCGGCGACGAGGTGGTCAAGGCCCTCGTCGCCGCCGAACTCCAGGTGATGCCGGGGGAGTTCGTCTGTCTGATGGGGCCGAGTGGCAGCGGAAAGTCCACTCTGCTCAACATCATCGGCGGGCTGGACCGTCCGACCAAGGGCACCGTCACGATCGGCGGACAGGACACCGCACAATTGACGGAGAGCCAGTTCGCCGCGCTGCGGCACGACACCATCGGCTTCATCTTCCAGAGCTACAACCTGATCCCGTTCCTTTCCGCAGTCGAGAACGTCGAGCTGCCGCTGATGTTCGAGCCGTACGACCGGAAGTCGTTGCGCAAGCGCGCAACCGAACTGCTAGAGCTGGTGGGCCTCGGGCACCGGGTGCACCACCAACCCACCAAGATGTCGGGTGGTGAACAGCAGCGCACCGCGATCGCCCGGTCGCTGATCAGCAGCCCGACCCTGGTGCTGGCCGATGAACCGACGGCCAACCTCGACCACCGCACGGGGGAGACGGTGGTGCGCCTGCTGCGTGACCTGTGCTCGACATTGGGCGTCACGGTCGTCGCAAGCACCCACGATCCCACGGTGGCCGATGAAGCGAGCCGTGTTGTCCGGATGCGAGACGGACAAATCGTCAGCTGAATCAACGGTATTGGGAGACGACTCAAATGACACAAGAACTGGCCGCGCACGCGAGGAGCAATCCGACCGAGGCCGCGGCGCCGTCAGAGCGTGACAAGCTGATGACGACCGAACTGGTCCCCGAACAGATCCTGCCGAAGGTGATGAGCACCTTCGGCCTGACCGCGGCCTATGTCTTCATCATCTGCTGGATCACCGGTTCCTCGGTGATGGCGACAGGGGGATGGACCGCCATCCCCATGTGGGTGCTTGGCATCCTCACCTTCCTGGTCCCCGCAGGCATGGCCGTGGTGGAACTGGGCAACCTGTGGCCCGGCCAGGGCGGTGTCTACATCTGGGCCACCCGGACGATGGGGGAGACCTGGGGCTTCGTCGGCGGCTACCTGTCGTGGGTGCCGGTGATCCTCAATGCCGCGTCATCGCCCGCGGTGGTGCTGTCCTTCCTGTTGTTGGCCTTCCACACCGAGCTCGGCGTGATGACGAGCGTCATCCTGCAGCTGGTGATCCTGTGGACGGTTGTCGGCCTGGCTTTGGCGAAGCTGGCCGCCAACCAACGGATCATGAACGTCGTCTTCGTGGTCTTCGGCATCCTCGCGCTGACGATCTTCATCTCGGGAGTGCTCTTCGCGGTGAAGAACGGTTCGGCGACGCCGTTCAGCTGGTCCGAGGCGACGATTCCCAACTTCGCGGTATCGGGCTTCCTCTACGGCACCGTGCTGCTCTACCTGCTCGGTGTAGAGACGCCGTACAACATGGGTGCGGAGTTCCTGTCGGTGCGTAAGAGCGGCCCGCGGATGATCCTGTGGGGTTCGACGGCGCTGGTCGCCATCTACCTGATGACGACGCTGGGCACGATGATGGCGTTGCCCACCGCCGAGATCGACGCCGTGACAGGTGTCATCGGGATGCTCGACGTCGCGGGATTCCCCGGGCTGATGGAGATCTGCGCGGTCGTACTCGCCTTGGTCATCGTCGTCGCGTTGATGACGTATCAGGTGGCCTACTCGCGGTTGATCTTCGTCTCCGGGCTGGAGCGGCACCTGCCGCGCATCTTCACCCATCTCAACCCGCGCACCCGTAACCCGGTGTCCGCCATCCTGATCCAGGGCGTCATCTCGTCGCTGCTCATCGTCGGCCTGTATTCGCAGAGCAGCCTGGTCAACACGACGATCTTCCTCCAGGGTGGCCTGTCGACCGTGTGGCTGCTTTCTGGCTTCTTCTTCCTCATTCCGGTCGTCATCGCCCGCAAGAAGTACGCGGATCGCTATGCGAACGAGAAGTTCTGGCGCATCCCTGGCGGCATGGTCGGCGTCTGGATCACCGTGATCGTCGGCACCCTCGGCACCATCGGCGGGGTCTACTACTCGTTCGCGAAATCATGGCTGACCAGTGCCGGGGTCGGGGATGCCGAGTGGATGAAGTGGGTCGGCAGCATCAGCGTCGGCATGTTCGCCCTCGGGCTGGTGGTCTACATCTTCGGCCGCCGCTCGGCGCACAAGGTGTCGCAGGAGGACGCCCTGGCCCATCTCGCCGTGTTCGACCTCACCGCCGACGACTCGACCGCAACCAAGGAGGATCTTCCCCGATGACCATGGACAGCACCCTGGTGCCGACCGAGTCCACCGATGCCGCAGGCCGTTATCCACTGGATCCGCTGACCGGTGCCGAGATCGAGGCGGCCGCAGCCGTCATCACCGAATCGAACTACGCCACACCGACATTGAAGTTCGTGATGATCCAGCTGGCCGAGCCGGCTAAGACTGCCGCGCTGTCGTTCTCGGGGGAGGCCGACGTGGCGCGTCAGGCGTTCGTGACGATGTACGACGGTGCCGCCAAGCTGATCTACGAGGCTGTCGTCGACCTCGACGCGAGGGTGATCGACTCGTGGAACCCGATTCCCGGCCGGTTCCCGTCCTATCTCGTCGAACACATGACGGGGGTGGAGGAGAAGGTGCGGGAGGACCCGCGATGGCAGGAGGCCATGCGCAAACGGGGTGTCACCGACTTCAGCCTGGCGATGATCGACCCATGGCCGGCCGGCTACTACGGCGCGCAGGACCACTACGAGAACTCGCCGCTGATCTGCCGGCCGCTGACCTTCCTGCGTGCTGCACCGTCGGAGAACGGCTACGCGCGGCCCGTCGAAGGCCTGATCGTGACGTTCGACCTCGACAACATGGAAATCCTCGACATCGAGGACCACGGGGCGGTCCCGCTACCGTCCAAGAGCGGCAACTACTCCGGGCAATTCATGTTCACGCCCGACAACCGGCCCGCGTTCACTCAGTTTCGCGACGACGTCAAGCCGATCGACATCAGCCAACCGCACGGGGCCAGCTTCACCGTCGACGGCTGGAACGTCACTTGGCAGAAATGGTCATTGCGAGTCGGGTTCAACCCGCGCGAGGGTCTGGTGCTTCATGAGGTGACCTACACCGACCGTGGCGAGGTCCGGCCCATCATGTATCGCGCTGCGCTGTCGGAAATGGTGGTGCCATACGGTGATTCGTCGCCGACGCACTGGAACAAGAATGTCTTCGACATGGGCGAGGTCGGAATGGGCTTCTCGGCCAATCCGTTGACCCTGGGCTGTGACTGCCTCGGTGAGATCTTCTACTTCGACGGCACGGTCAACGACTCCAGCGGCAATGCCGTCACCATTCCCAACGCCATCTGCATGCACGAGGAGGACTACGGCATCTCGTGGAAGCACACCGATTTCCGCACCGGGGAGGTCGAGGTGCGGCGGTCCCGGCGGCTGGTGATCTCGATGATCTGCACTGTCGGCAATTACGAGTACGGCTTCTTCTGGTACTTCTACAACGATGCCTCCATCGAGATGGAGGTCAAGCTGACCGGGGTGCTGACCACCGGTGCGGTTCCCGACGGCGAGACCCCGCGCTGGGGCAAGATGGTGGCACCCGGCATGTACGGTCCCAACCATCAGCACTTCTTCAACTTTCGCATGGATATGAGCATCGACGGTCCGGGAAACAGCGTGTACGAGGTGGATTCGATCCCCGAGCCGAATCCGGAGTTGAACCCGCACCGCAATGCCTGGATAACGCGGGACACGCTGGTGGCCTCGGAGTCCGAAGGTGCCCGGGACTGGGAGTACTCGACCGGTCGCTACTGGAAGGTGGTCAATCCGTCCAAGCTCAACGAGTTCGGCGTGCCGGTCGGCTACAAGCTGATGCCCAAGGACATCGTCCCGGTGATGGTGCAGGAGGGCTCGGTGATCTACGACCGGGCCCGGTTCGTCCAGCACAACCTCTGGGTGACCCGCTACCACCCCAGGGAGCTCTTCGCCGCGGGGGATTACATGTATCAGTGTGCCGAGCCACAGGGGCTACCGCAGTACGTCGCCGACGATGCTCCGCTGACGGACACCGACGTCGTGCTCTGGTACACGGTGGGTGCCCACCATGTGGTCTGCCCGGAGGACTGGCCGGTGATGCCGTGCCACTACACCGGCTTCAAGCTCAAACCGCTGGGATTCTTCGACGGCAACCCGGCACTCGATGTTCCGCCCTCACCGCCGGCGGCGTGCCACCACCACTGACACGGCACGGGCACCGCACGCGGGTCCCGATCCCGGCGTTTTCGGGTACATAAGTGTCTGCTCGTGCAGCAACGGGGCCTTATGCTCGTTCTCACGAGTAGGCGGCGCGGCGATTGCGCCCTCCTCTTATGATGGCCGGCGGGTACCGCCGAAACGGGGGGATGTGCATGGGTCTGGGAGACCAACCAGGTGACGGTTTCCAGCCGAGCGAGGAGGACCGGCCGAATCCGCAGACCGGCTCGATACGTTGGCAGGATCCGGCTACGGCTACGCCGCGGCCGCCGACCGTGGCCGAGGCGCGCCAGCGGGACAAGGCCCAGAAGGCACGTGAGGCCGCCGCGCAGTTCGCCGCGCTGCAGGAGCAGAAGGCCCGTGAGCGGTCCGCCAGGAACGGCAAGATCCTGATGGGCTCGGTGGCAGTGGTCGGTGTCGTCGGGGTGATCGCGCTCGGCTACCACCTGCTGCACAAAGAGGAGATCGCGGCGTCGTGCGTCAAGGAGGGCACCAACGAGGTGGTGCCCGATTCGTATTGCTCCAGCGGGCACAGCAGCTCCGGGGGCACCTTCATCTACCTCGGCTCGCCGTACCGGTACTACTACGGCGGCAACAACGGCGGGGTGGGCACCATTGCCCGGGGCGGGACCATCGAACAACCCAAGGGCACCACGGCCAAGACCAAGTCGGGCACGTCGATCTCCCGTGGCGGATTCGGTTCGTCGTCCAGCTACGGCGGAAGCTCGGGCAGCTGAATGCGCCGTCAACGCAGTTCCCCGCGAGCCGGCTGGGAACAGATCGTCGCTGACCAGGGGATGTGTTTCGGAACTCCGGCGCGGGACGCCACCGGCGCCGATCGCCCGTACTGGGACGAATCGGTGCACTACGTCTTCGACATGGACGAGGTGCTCTCGATCGAGGCCTCCGTGGAGGTGCTGCACTCGATGTGCCTGGAGGCCGTCGAGCATGTCGTGCTGACCGGGCGCTACCGCGACTTCGGGCTTCCCGAATGGAGCTGGGAGCATATCGAGAAGTCCTGGCGGCGCAGTGATCCGCACCTGTACGGCCGCTTCGACCTGCGCTACGACGGCCGCCGGCCGCCGGTGCTGCTGGAGTACAACGCGGACACCCCGACCACCCTGCTGGAAGCGGCGATCCTGCAGTGGCACTGGAAGACCGACGTCTACCCGGCCGACGATCAGTGGAACTCGTTGCACGAGAAGCTGGTTGCCCGCTGGGCTGAGATCCGCGACCGCCTCCCTGGGGCGGAGACCTACTTCACCTGGTCGGGGGCCGAGCTCAGTGGTGAGGACCACGTGACCGTGGCCTATCTGCAGGAGTGTGCGGCCGAGGCCGGTCTGCGGACGGTGGGCCTGGCGATCGAGGACATCGGGTTCGACACCGACCTCGACCGGTTCGTCGACCTCGAGGAAGCCCCGATGTCGTCGATCTTCAAGCTCTACCCGTGGGAGTGGATGCTCGATGACGATTTCGGTCGCCGGGCCGTCGAACAGATGCCGGCCACCATGTGGGTCGAACCGCTGTGGAAGACGCTGCTGAGCAACAAGGCGATCCTGGCGGTGCTGTGGGAGATGTACCCCGGGCATCCGAACCTGTTGCCCGCCTATGTCGATGACCCGCACGAGCTGACCGACTACGTGCGCAAACCCAAATTGGGACGTGAGGGCGCCAACATCACGATCGTGGGTGCGGGGTTCGAGACCGAGACCGGCGGCGTGTACGGCGAAGAGGGCTACGTCTACCAGTTGCTCGATCCGCTACCGCAATTCGACGACATGCGGCCCGCGTTGGGCGCCTGGATCGTCGGCGACGAGTCCGCCGGGCTCGGGATCCGCGAGACCTCCGGTCTCGTCACCGACAACGGCGCTGCCTTTGTGCCACACCGTATCCCGCTGTGACCCGGAAGGAATACCTATGACAACCACCCTGGTTGCGCTCGACTCCGATTACTGGTCGGTTCTGGGCCACGGCGTCTCGGCGATCGTGTTGTACACGATTGTCGGTGTGGCACTGATGGTCCTGGGTTTCTACGTGATCGACTGGACCACACCCGGTCCATTGCGGACCTTGGTGCGAGCCGGCCGACCCAATGCGGCCGCGGTAGCGGCCTCCGGCGTGCTGTCGATGGCATTCATCATCGTGCTCGCCATCTACTCTTCGTCGGGCGACCTCATCCAGGGTCTCGTCATGACGCTGGTGTTCGGTCTCTTGGGTATTGCGGCCCAGGCGTTCTCGGTCCGGCTGATCGGCGCGATCAAGGGCATCGACATCGGCATGGTGCTGGCCTCCGAGCGGTTCACGCCACAGGTTCTGGTGGTGACTGCCTCTTACCTGGCTTTCGGGCTGATCGTGGCGGCTGCGATCCTCTAACGTTCCAACGTGCGGCACACCGCGGCGGCCGCGCGGGTCAACGCGGCCGGGCCGTCGCGCAACGCCTGATCCAGCGGAGTGCCCGGCGCGGTGATGGCCACCAGTTTCTCGACACCGTTGGCCAGCAGGACGTCGGCGTCGGGGGCGACGCGGCCGGCGAAGATCACCACCCGGGCACCGGTGCGGGCGGCCAGCCGGGCGACACCGAACGGTGTCTTTCCCAGCATGGTCTGGGCGTCGACGCTGCCCTCGCCGGTGAACACCCAGTCCGCTCCGGCCAGCGCTCGTTCCAAACCCACGGTCTGGGCGATCAGTTCGACACCCGGATCGCATTCGGCGGCAAGGAATTCCATCAGTCCGAAGCCCAGACCGCCGGCGGCACCGGCCCCCGGCTGCTCGGGCCGGGCGTGCCCGAGCGCGGTGCGAGTCACCGCGACGAGCCGGGCCAGCGCGGTCTCGAGAACGTCGACATCGTCGGGTGTGGCCCCCTTCTGCGGGCCGAAAACCGCACTGGCGCCGCCTGTTCCGAGCAGGGGAGCGGTGACGTCGGATGCGATCCGGACGGTCACGCCGGCCAGTCGGGGATCCAGCCCCGAGATGTCGATGTGCTGGAGCCGGGCCAGCGCCGCGCCGCCGGGCGGCAGTGCCGCACCGTCGGTGTCGGTGAAGGACACTCCGAGTGCGGTGAGCATGCCGGCCCCCCCGTCGTTGGTCGCCGAACCGCCGATCCCGATCAGCAATTCGGTTGCGCCGTGATCCAGCGCCGAGATGATGAGCTGTCCGACTCCGAATGTGCCGGCGCGCAGGATGTCCCGGTCCGCGGGCGCCACCAGCTCCAGGCCGGAGGCGCTGGCCATCTCGATCACGGCCAGGCGGCGGGCAGCGACGTAGCCGTAGGTGGCGCGTGCGGGGCGGCCCAGTGGATCGCTCACCTCGACTGTGACACGCTCGCCGCCGAGCGCGTCGACCACGGCGTCGACGGTGCCCTCACCGCCGTCGGCCATGGGCACCCCGACGCATTCGGCGTCGGGGAGCACCGACCGGACGCCTTCGCGCATCGCCGCCACCGCTTGCGACGCGGTCATCGACTCCTTGAAGGAATCCGGGGCCAGAACGATCTTCATCCTGCCGGGACATTACCGACTGCGGGGCCGGTCGGCGCGGCAGAGCGCGCTCATGTCACGGCATGTGCCAACAGCCGCTTGAGTTCGCGGCGCTGCTCGGGGTCGAGGGAGTCGAGCACGTCGTCCTCGGCGGCCAGCACCGCCGCTTCGGCGCGTTTGAGCAATTCGGCGCCCTCGGCGGTCAGTTCGGCCGGCAATGCGCGGCCCGAGTCGACGGTGGCGGGTCTGCGCACCGCGCCGCGGTCCTGAAGTCCGCGCAGCACGTTGTTCATGGCCTGCGGTGAGACGTTGGTATGCCGCGCGAGTTCGGCGTTGGACTGACCGGGGGCCATCGACAGCACTCGCAGGCAGACGAACTCGGGGAGTTTGAGTCCGAGGGGTTGCAGCTGCGCGGCGACCTTGGGTTGCAGCACCGCGACCACGCGATACATCAGGTATCCGAGTGGCTGTTCCTCCAGGACGCCGCCCATATCGGAGTTCATATCAAGCATATTGACACATATCAACCAGGTTGATATACCGGACGTATGACCACTCCAAGCGAAATGTCAGATGCAATGTTCGAATCGGCTTACCGCGGTGAGGCTCCCGAGTTCGCCGGGGTGCGCCCGCCGTGGAGCATCGGCGAACCGCAGCCCGAGATCGCGGCACTGATCGCCGAGGGCAAGTTCCATGGCGACGTGCTCGACGCCGGCTGCGGCGAGGCGGCCACGGCGCTGGACCTCGCCGAGCGCGGATTCACCACGGTCGGACTCGACCAGTCGGCCACCGCCATCGAGTTGGCCCGGGCCGAGGCCGCCAAGCGCGGGCTGACCAACGCGACCTTCGAGGTCGCCGACATCAGCGCGTTCACCGGCTACGACGGCCGCTTCGGGACCATCGTCGACAGCACGCTGTTCCACTCCATGCCGGTGGAACTGCGTGAGGGCTACCAGCAGTCGATCGTGCGGGCCGCCGCGCCCGGCGCCTCCTACTTCGTCCTGGTGTTCGACAAGGGGACGATGGGCGACACCGGCCCCGCCAACCCGGTCACCGAGGACGAACTGCGTGAGGTCGTCGGCAAGTACTGGGTGATCGACGACGTCCGGCCGGCTCGCATCCACGCCCACGTACCAGCGGAATTCGCCAACTTTGCCGATTTCGCCGGAGCCGACATCCGTGACGAGGGCAACGACCGCAAGTCGATCGGCGCCTGGTTGCTTCAGGCCCACCTGGGGTAGTCGCCGGTTGACCTGCGCCCGCCGGCGACACTCCGCCCGCCAAGGCTCCCCGAACTAGGTGTGCTGCCCGCCATAGGGCAGGATAGAGAGGCCGTCCAGGGGTAACCCGGGTGGCTCTCTACATGCGAGGAGTGCCGAGGAGACCGATGGCGGATCCGAATGTCGCCGGCGAGGGCGCAGCACCCATTCGTCCCTTCTATACGAGGGTTCTGCTCAAGCTTGGCGGAGAGATGTTCGGCGGCGGCCAGGTCGGCCTCGACCCCGACGTCGTCCATCAGGTAGCCCGCCAGATCGCCGCGGTGGTGCGCAGCGGCGTCCAGGTCGCGGTCGTCATCGGCGGTGGCAACTTCTTCCGCGGCGCCCAACTGCAGCAGCGCGGCATGGAACGCACGCGCAGCGATTACATGGGCATGCTGGGAACCGTGATGAACAGCCTTGCGCTGCAGGACTTCCTGCAGAAAGAGGGCATCGACACCCGCGTGCAGACCGCCATCACCATGGGGCAGGTCGCCGAGCCCTACATCCCGCTGCGGGCCGTGCGGCACCTGGAAAAGGGCCGCGTCGTCATCTTCGGTGCCGGCATGGGACTTCCGTACTTCTCCACCGACACGACCGCTGCGCAGCGGGCTCTCGAAATCGGGGCCGATGTGGTGCTGATGGCCAAGGCCGTCGACGGCGTCTACACCGCCGACCCGCGCGAGGATCCGAACGCCGAGCTGCTCACCGAGGTCAGCCATCGCGAGGTCATCGATCGCGGCCTACGGGTCGCCGATGCCACCGCCTTCAGTTTGTGTATGGACAACCGGATGCCGATGCTGGTGTTCAACCTGCTCACCGAAGGCAATATCGCCCGCGCGGTGGCGGGTGAGAAGATCGGAACACTGGTCACCACCTAAACGGGAGAAGCCGACGTGATCGACGAAACTCTCTTCGACGCTGAAGAGAAGATGGAAAAGGCCGTAAGTGTGGCCCGTGACGACCTGGCCACCATTCGGACCGGCCGGGCCAACCCGGGCATGTTCTCCCGTATCAACATCGACTACTACGGGGCGATGACGCCGATCACGCAGTTGGCGAGCATCAACGTCCCCGAGGCGCGCATGGTCGTCATCAAGCCGTACGAGGCCTCGCAGCTCAAGGCGATCGAGGACTCGATCCGCAACTCCGACCTCGGGGTCAACCCGACCAACGACGGCAGCATCATCCGGATCGCAATCCCGCAGCTCACCGAGGAGCGTCGCCGCGACCTGGTCAAGCAGGCCAAGTCCAAGGGCGAGGACGCCAAGGTGTCGATCCGCAACATCCGCCGCAAGGCGATGGAAGAGCTCAGCCGCATCAAGAAGGACGGCGAAGCCGGCGAGGACGAGGTCGGCCGGGCCGAGAAGGACCTCGACAAGTCGACCCACACCTACACCAGCCAGATCGATGACCTGGTCAAGCACAAGGAAGGCGAACTGCTGGAGGTCTAGTGGCCGATCAGCAAATACCTTTCGTGACAAACGCACCGGTCGGAGAACCGCAGAAAAAACAGTCCCGGGCCGGCCGTAACCTCCCGGCCGCCATCGCCGTCGGCGTCATCCTCGGCGCCATGGCGATCGGGACCCTCCTGTTCGCGCCGATGTGGTGGCTTCCGTTGCTCGCGGTGGCCATCGCCATCGCCACCCACGAGGTGATCCGGCGGCTGCGCGAACACGGGTACGCATTGCCGGTCATCCCGCTGCTGCTCGGTGGTCAGGCGATGATCTGGCTGACCTGGCCGTACGGAGCCGTGGGTCTGCTGGGCGCCTACGGCGGGACGATCGTCGTCTGCATGGTGTGGCGTCTGGTCGGACAGGGCCTGGACCAGCAACCGGTCAACTATCTACGCGATATCGCCGCCACGATCCTGCTCGCCACGTGGGTGCCGTTGTTCGCGGCCTTCACCGCGTTGCTCATCTTCGCCGACCACGGCGGCGCCCGGGTCTTCACCATCATCGTGACCGTCGTTTTCGCCGACATCGGCGGTTATGTCGCGGGCGTCCTGTTCGGCAAGCACCTGCTGGCGCCGGCGATCAGCCCCAAGAAGTCCTGGGAGGGGCTCGGCGGCTCGCTGCTGTTCGGGATCGCCGCCGCCGTTGTGTCGGTGGCGTTTCTCCTGGACAAACCCGCCTGGGTGGGTGTGCCGCTGGGGCTGCTGCTGGTCATCACCGGCGTGCTGGGCGACCTGGTCGAATCGCAGATCAAGCGTGACCTCGGGATCAAGGACATGGGCACGCTACTGCCCGGCCACGGCGGCATCATGGACCGGATCGACGCGATGCTCCCGTCCGCCGTCGTCGGCTGGATCGTGCTGACGCTGCTGGCGTAGGCCGTGCTCGCTGCGCGTGCCTGATGCGTTCAGCCAGCACGCGAGCGCACCGAGAACCAGTCCGGCGGCGATACCGACGTTCACCCGCTCGCCGAGCATCAACCAGGACAGGACTCCCGCGACAGCCGGGATCACGCAGAACAGCATCGCCACCGCGGAGGCGCCATGCAGATTGATGGCCCGCACATAGAGCGACACCCCGAGGATGGCGTTGAGCAACACCACGCCCGCCACCGCCAGCGCCGCCTTCGTCGCGTCATGGACCTCGAGCGGTGTGCTCAGCGCCAGTGCCAACGCGGGTATGAACGCGACGGCGTTCTGCACCGACGTCGAAGCCCGGAAGTCGACATCAGAGCAGAACCGCTGCTGATAAACCCCGCCGGCCGCCAGGCCGAGCAACGCGACCAACAGGAGCCCGACCGCAGGGTCGATCCCACCCGAGGCGACCAGGCGCGTTGCGCATGCCGCCAACACGGCGGCGACGCCGAGCACCAGGGCGACCACGCGGCGCGGCGTCAACCGGTCACGCAAGAACATCGCTGACAGCAGTGCAGTCGCAACCGGATTCATCGCGATGACAACCGCACACAGCACTGCCGGAGCTCCATGCTGAATCGCGATGTAGAGCGCGCAGAACTGCACGGCCTGCATGAGCAGGCCCGCCACCGCGACGTGAAACAGCTTGCGGCCCGTGGGAAAGCCGACCCGGGCCACCCCGGCCCAGGTGCCGAGGACCAGGCCCGCCAGCCCGAAACGAACCACCAACACCGCCATCGGCGACAAGGCGTGTACAGCCAGGTTCCCGATCGGATAACCCAGGGCGTAGAAGAACGTCACGGTCGTCGCCGTGCGCATCGGCATCGGATTGGGCGGCATGACCCCCATCGTGAGCGAGCCCCGTGCGCGCGGTCCAACGATTATCGGCAATCACAATCGATCGCTGATGCTAATCAATTAGTCGGAATAACTCGGTGAATGGTGGGAAATGCCTGGCTTTTGATCGTAAGCACTGATCGGAGTACGTTGAGCGCATGGGGCAGGTGCTGGACATCGCACCGCTGCGCAGCCTGGTTGCGGTGGCGGACTGTGGCGGGTTTCACCGCGCTGCCGCCGTGTTGCACATGACTCAGTCCGCCGTCAGTCAGCACATGCGGCGCATCGAAGCGGTCGTCGGCGGTCCCGTCGTCGAACGCTCCGGTCGCGGTGTCGCCTTCACCGAGCTGGGGCATCGCGTCCTCGGTCATGCGCGGGGCATCCTCGCCGCGCACGACGCGGCGTTGATCGATCTCGGTGCGGCCGAGGAGCAGGTGCTGTTGATCGGCGCCACCGAACACGGTGCCGACGTCATGCTGCCCGCGCTCACTGCGGCACTCGGTGAGCGGTTGCCCAACTGGCGGCTGCGGTTTCGTCTCGACCGCAACGTGACACTCGCCGACGCCATCGAACACGGTCTTGTCGACCTTGCCGTGATGCTCGATGGCTCCGGAATGGATCCCGCTCACGCCTCCGGAACGCTCGCGCTGAAGTGGGTTTCGGGCCGTAACTTCGCTACTCAGCCGAATGAGCCGTTGCCGGTCGTGATGTTCTCCGAACCGTGCACGTTGCGTGAACCCACATTCGCCACGCTCGACCGGTGCGGGACCGACTACCGCATCGCCGCCGAATCGGCGAACCTGTCCGGCCTGTTCGCAGCGGTGCGTTCCGGCTTGGGCGTGGCACTGCTGCCGATGATCGGCCGCCTGCCCGACGGGTTGTGTCTGGCCGAGGGGCTGCCCCCGGCCAGCCGCGCGTCGGTGTTCGTGCGCGGCCGGGCCGGGGTGGACACCGACGTCCTGGACACCGTCGAGCGCACTGTTCACGACGTTCTCGCCGAACAAGCCTGATACTGGAAAAGACATGAAGCAGGAACTGGTCTTCGAAGCCCCACGACGCGGTATGCCGCCGCGTCACCTTGCCGACCTCGACGAGGACGGCCGTTCTGCTGCCGTCGCCGAGCTGGGTCTGCCGAAATTTCGGGCCAAACAGCTGGCCAACCAGTACTACGGCAGGCTGATCGCCGATCCCACGCAGATGACGGATCTGCCCGCGGCCGTGCGCGACCAGGTGGCCGAGGCGCTTTTCCCGACGCTGATCGATCCGGTGAAGCAGATTCAGTGCGATGCGGGGGAGACCCGCAAGACGCTGTGGCGTGCCGGTGACGGCACGACATTCGAGTCCGTGCTGATGCGCTACCCGCAGCGCAACACGGTGTGCATCTCCTCGCAGGCCGGCTGCGGCATGGCCTGCCCGTTCTGCGCGACCGGCCAGGGCGGCCTGATGCGCAACCTGTCCACGGCCGAGATCCTCGAACAGGTCCGGGCGGCGTCGTCGGCCATGCGGTCCGAACACGACGGACGGCTGTCCAACATCGTCTTCATGGGCATGGGCGAGCCGCTGGCCAACTACAACCGGGTTCTGGCGGCTGTCAAGCGCATCATCGCGCCGCCGCCGAACGGTTTCGGGATCAGTGCGCGGTCGGTGACGGTGTCGACGGTCGGTCTGGCCCCGGCCATCCGGAAACTCGCCGACGAACGCCTCGGCGTCACCCTGGCGGTGTCCCTGCACACCCCCGACGACGAACTACGAGACACCCTGGTGCCGGTGAACAACCGGTGGAGGGTCGACGAGGTGCTCGACGCCGCGCGGTACTACGCCGATGTCACCGGCCGGCGGGTGTCCATCGAGTACGCGCTCATCCGCGACATCAACGATCAGCCCTGGCGTGCAGACCTTCTCGGTAAGAAGCTGCACGCCAAACTGGGGCAGCTGGTGCACGTCAACCTGATCCCGCTCAACCCGACTCCGGGCAGTAAATGGGACGCAAGTCCCAAACCGGTCGAGCGCGAGTTCGTCAAACGCGTCCAGGCCAAGGGCGTCTCGTGCACCGTGCGCGATACCCGAGGGCGTGAGATCGCCGCGGCCTGTGGACAGTTGGCCGCCGAGGGCTGAGTTGCGGCGTTGACTTTGAACTGAGGGTGCAAAAGGTCGAGTAGACGTCTGCGCAGATTCAATGTCAACGTGGGTCGTCAGGGCTAACCCGGCGGGTTGGTGAACCAGAGATTCTCCTCGCGCAGGCTGCGACTGCGCCAGCCGTCGGGCGTGCGCACCAGTTCGTGGTGGTAGTACCCGCCGCATGCGCTCATCTCGGCCATTCCAGGTAGCTGCATGGGGTTGTAGAACATCGCCCGCACGGTCGCGCTGTCCCCATCGCTGTCCAGGATCTCGATGTTGGTGATGTAGTGCATGGTCCACGGAATCACCCCGAAGTTGGCGGCGAACCAGTCGGCCACTTCCTCGCGGCCGCCCACCACGGCGCCCGCCGACGAATAGTCGATGTGGGCATCCTCGGTGAACACCGACCGGTACAGCTCCCAGTCCTTGGAGTCGACAGCCCGGGCGTACCGGTACAGCAGGGCTGAGATGTCGGCATGGTCTCTCACTCGGGCATGCCGATGGTCTTGGACTCGAAGTACTCCTTGAAGCCTTCCTCGCCGTTGCGCCGGCCCAGGCCGCTCTGCTTGGAGCCGCCGAACGGGCTGTTGATACCGAAGTGGCTGCGGCTGTTGATCGTGACGTTGCCGGTCCGGATGCGTCGCGCGATGGCGAAGGCCCGGTCCACGTCACCGGACGAAACCTCCCCGGACAGGCCGTAAATGGAGTTGTTGGCGATCGCCACCGCCTCGTCGTCGGAGTCGTAGGGCGTGACCGTCAGAACGGGGCCGAAGATCTCCTCTTGCGCGACCTGTGAATCGGGGTCGACGTCGGCAAGCAGGGTGGGCTGAGTGTAGTAGCCGGTGGGCAGGTTCTCCGGAACGCCGCCCCCGGTGACCAACCGGGCCCCGGAATCGATTCCGGATTTGATCAGGCCGAGCACTTTCTCGCGTTGCGTGGCGCTGATCTGCGGGCCCTGCATGATGCCCGGCGTCCACGGGTCCCCGACCGGGAAATTCTCCATCGCGCCCTTGAGAAGCGCGATGCCCTCGTCATATCGGCTGCGGGGGAGCAGGATTCGGCTGGGCAGGATGCACGACTGTCCGCTCATGACGCAGGCCATCATCGCCGCGATCGGCAGTGCCGAGTTGAAATCGGCATCGTCGAGCACGATGTGGGCGGACTTGCCGCCCAGCTCGAGCATCGTCTTCTTGACCGTTGAGGCACCGGCGGCCAGGATGGCGCGGCCGGTGGCCGTCGAACCGGTGAAGGTGATCATGTCGACCCGCGGGTCGGCCGACAGCGCGGCACCGACCTCGTTGGCGCCTGCCACGACGACGTTGAACACGCCGGCCGGGATGTCGGTGTGCTCGGCGACGATGCGGCCCAGCTCGGTGCCCGACCACGGCGTGAGCTGCGCGGGCTTGAGCACCACGGTGTTGCCTGCCATCAACGCCGGCACCGTCTCGGCGATGTTCAGGTAGAACGGGACGTTCCACGGGGTGATTGCGCCGACCACACCGACCGGTTCGTAGGCGATCTTGCGGCGCGCCGGACCCAGCTGTGTTTGGTGCACGCCGTTGTCGACGACGTACTCGAAGTTCTTGCCGTGCTCGGCCCAGTGCTTGACCTCGCCGATCGGGTCCTCGATCTGCGAGCCCGTGACCGTGACCGGACAGCCGACCTCGGTGACCAGCACCCGGCGCAACCGCTCCTTCTCGGCCTCCAGCGCGTCGTGCAGCTGCATCAGGCAGTGGTATCGGAAGTCGACGTCGCGGCTCCAGTCCGTCTCGTCGAAAGCGCGGCGCGCGGCGCCCACGGCGCGCTCGATGTCGGCCACCGTGCCGTCGGTCGCCTGGCCGGCCACCTGCTCGGTGGCGGGATGGATGACGTCGAATTTCGCACCACTGCCGGTGTATTGGAGCTCGCCGTCGATGAGCATCCGCTCGTCACCGGCGAGCACGCCCGTGTCGCTCTGCACCTGAGTCATGGGAGACAGCTTTACAAAAATTGCGTGTCGTGTCACCCCTTTGGAAAAAGGATTGACCGATCGACAAGTCTCTGCGATCGTAGAGACTCGCGGGGCGGCAGAGCGGAGGTGCGGCAGGGGTTAGTGCAGAGGTGGATCAGCTCGCGTCGGGCTGCTTGATACCGACGGCGTGGCGTAGTTGCGCCAGGAACTGATCGCCGTCGTCGCTTCGCACGATGTAGTGAGATACCGCGACCCGGATCGCAGTGGCGGCCTTGACCGGGGCGTTGGCGCCGGACAGCAGTTTGAGCAGCCGGGCGCGCATCAGCGGGATCACGTTGGCCAGTTGTGCGATCACGACTTCGGGCTCGATGTCGACCAGCCGGACGCCGGAATACGACTGCTGGTACTGCACGATGAAACGCAGTGCGGCGTCGAGCTTCTCGGTGCCGCGCAGGCCGACGGTGGCGCGGCTGATGCCGTGGTCGAACATCTCGCGTTCATACGTACCGAACGCGTCGAGAAGCTCCTGCTTGTCAGCGAACCAGCGGTAGAGCGTGGGTCGCGAGACGCCGGCTTGCAGGGCCACCTCGGACAGGCTCAGCTTGGTCTGGCCACTTCGGGCCAGCACCTCGGCCGTCGCGACCAGGATCCGGTGGCGCGTCGAGGTGTCTTCTGCTGATGCGTCCCGCTGTGCGGCTACAGGTTCATTCACGTCCAGGCCTCGGTTGATGTGGTTCACCAAATGGTAGGACCATCACAGCAACTTCTTGAGTATTGCCACAGTCTCCAGGTCCGCCAAGGCTGCCACACCCCGCCTGGCGCCTTCGGCGGCGATGCCTTCGTCCTGCATTCCGCCGAGGCCGGCGGTGATGACCGGTGCGGCGTACGCGTAGATCGCGCCGAGGCGATATCGCTCCCACAGCTCGTCGTGATCGAGGGACGGGCCGCCCGCCGCGGCCAGCGCGTGTCGGTACTCGTCGAGCAGGTCGCGTTCGGCTGCCTGCCGGTCGGCCGTGGTCATGCAGGTGACCAGCGTGTACGCCAGTTCGCGGCCGGGATGGCCGCGCCGAACGGCCTGCCAGTCGAGCAGGCCGGCCTCGCCGTTGCGGAAGAACAGGTTGCCCGGATGTGCGTCACCGTGCATCACGGTGTGCGGCGGGCGGTCCAGCAGTTGGGCCGCCGCCCGGTAGTTCTCGTCGATGAACCGGCCTTCGGCCACCGGGATGTCGGTGGTCTCGGCCAGGCGTTTGGTCGACAGCTTGAGCAGTGAGCCGGTCATCAGCGAGGTGTGGTCGCCCGACGCCGAGTACAGCCAGCCCAGCGGCCCGCTGCCGCTGCGCGCCGGCAGCCGGCCCCAGAACGCCGCGTGTACCCGGGCCAGCAGTCGAACCGTCATGGCGGCGCGGTCCTTGTCCAGCGGGTGCAGGGTGTCGGGGAACTCGCAGGGGCTCGATGCGAGGTCTTCCAGCATGAGCACGTACCGGCCGGTGAGGGCGTCGAAGGCGGCGCCGTAGGCCCGCGGAATGCCGGACAGGCGCTCGGCCAGCTGTTGGTAGAAGCGAACCTCGGTGTGTCCCAGCCGGCCCAGCTCACCCATCATCCGGGTGGCCGCGGTCTCGGCGGGCATCTTGACGAAGACCGATTCGGGCAGCCCGGCGCCGGTCAGTGCCAGCCTGGCGCGTGACGATGTGCCGGCATCGCCGCCGATGACCGACACCGACTCGACCGTGCGACCGGTCAGTCTGGACAGGTAGACCGCATCGAGATCGGCGATCCGGCGGGGCATTGCGCGCATGCGCCCGATCGCCGCGTCGGTTGCGATACGTTGCACCCCGTGGCCGATGTGGGCGGCGAGACCGGCGACAGGGACGATGCGGCGCGCCGGTGTGAGCATTCGGCAAGTTTACAAATTTATGCCAGGTTGTAAAGTGCATTCAGAAAGGGGCGGCGGTGGCGGGTCCGTTGGAGGGGTTTCGGGTCATCGAGTTGGGTGTCTGGGTTGCCGCACCGGCGGCCGGGGCGCTTTTGGCCGACTGGGGCGCCGACGTCATCAAGATCGAGCCGCCGTCGGGCGACCCGGCGAGAACGTTCGGACGGATGCTCGGACTGGATCCGGACCTGGGCGTGGCGGCCAATCCGCCCTTCGAGATGGACAACCGGTCCAAACGCAGCATCGTGCTCGATCTGGGCACCCCAGAGGGGCGCGGCAGCGCGAGCGAATTACTCTCCAGCGCAGACGTTTTCCTGACCAACGTGCGTCCAGCCGCGTTGCGCCGGCTGGAGTTGGACTTCGACGCCGTCGCGGCACGCAATCCGCGGCTGGTGTACGGGTTGATCACCGGATACGGACTCACCGGACCCGAGGCGGACCGCGCGGCCTACGACGTCGCCGCATTCTGGGCGCGTGCCGGCCTGGCCGATCTGCTCACTCGGCCCGGGGACACCCCACCCTTCCAGCGCGGCGGGATGGGGGACCACTCCGCGGGGATGACGCTGGCGGCCGCGGTGTGTGCCGCGCTCCTGGCCAGAAATCGTACGGGGAAAGGACAGTTGGTGACCACCTCGCTCTACCGCCAGGGCGCCTACACGATCAGCTTCGATCTCAACACGTTGCTGATGAGCGGTGAGCAGATCGCGATCGGCCGGCGTGAGGCGATGGCCAACCCGTGCATGAACAACTACACCGCCGGTGACGGGCAACGGTTCTGGATCGTCGGGCTGCAAGGGGACCGGCACTGGCCCGCGCTGTGCCGGGTGGTGGACCGCGAAAACTGGCTGACTGAACCGCGTTTCGTCACCGCGCGGGACCGATACGCCAACGCCCGCGAGCTGATCAGCGACCTGGACGCCATCTTCGCGGCCCATCCGATGGATCACTGGGCTGCGCTGTTCGACGGCGAACCCGACTTCTTCTGGTCGCCGATCAACAGTTTGGACGATGTCATCGCCGATGAGCAGTTCCATGCCGCAGGTGGCATCGTCGAAGTTCCCGATGGGATGTCGACGGTACCGATGGTGGCCAGTCCGGCCGATTTCTCGGCCACCCCATGGAAACCGCGCATGGTCGCCCCTGCGCTCGGGGCGCACACCGACGAGATCCTGGCGGAGTTGCGGGGGATCAGGATCGCTGAGCGTTGATGCCCGCGAGCAGTTCATCGAGTTGCTCGCGGGTCACCTGGCCTGCCGAGAATGCGGCCATCCGCCCGATCGGCACGGACTCCAGCATCCGCAGTAGATTGCTGCCGAGTGCGGAATCGGCTGCGCCGAAAGGCGATGCGCTGTCCAGCACCGCCAGAATCGTCTTCGCGGCCACCGGGTCGGCCAGGAGTTCGCCCAGCGTGGAATCCCGGGTGAATGGGCTCCTCGGCTCATCGCCGGCCACCGCTACCGTCGCCGTCACGCGCAGATCGCGGCTCGACGCTCCGACCGACACCGAATACCGGCCGGTCTCGAGGACCCAGCGGCCGGCATCGGTACTCCAGAACGCGAGATCGGTTCGGCTGACCGGGATCTCGATGGTGCGCTGCTCACCGGGATCGACGGTCACCGTGGCGAAACCGGCCAGCCATCGGACAGGCCTGGCGACCGCGGAACCGGGTAGCCCGGCGTATACCTGCACCACCTCACGACCCGGCCGGGTCCCGGTGTTGGCCACCGTGAGCCGCACCGACAGCCCCTCCTCGGTGGGGTCGACCTCAAGGCCGGAGTAGTCGAACCGGGTGTAGGACAGCCCGTGGCCGAACGGGAACGCCACCGGGATGTCCCGGGCGTCATACCAGCGATAGCCGACGAAAATCCGCTCGCCGTAAACGGTATGGCCGGACTCGGACGGAAAGTTGAGATAGGCGGGGGAATCCTGCAGCCGCAACGGCACCGTCTCGGCCAGCCGACCCGACGGGTTCACGACGCCGAACAGCACATCGGCCAGTGCGCCGCCCCCGGCTTGCCCGAGCAGGGCGCCGTCCACGACGGCCGGGGCCGCATCGGCGACCGCGTCGAGGCGCACCACGCCGCCATGGGACAGCACGGCCACGGTGCGGGGCTGGGCCTGCACCACGGCGCGGAGTAGCTCGAGCTGGTCGGCGGGAAGATCGATGTGCCCGCGGTCGTAGCCCTCGGACTCTTCTTCGGCGGTGAGGCCGAGGAACACGACTGCGGCGTCGGCGGATTCAGCGGCGCCGACGGCGGCGGCGATGTCGGTGCCCGGGCAATAGGTCACGGGGTGATCGCCTGCGAGCCTGCGGATCTCCTCCAGCGGAACGTCGAGGCGGGTAGGGTTCACATGGGAACTGCCACCGCCCTGGTATCTCGGCTCTTGGGCGACCCCGCCGATGACCGCCAGTGGGGCCGGCGCCAGCGGCAGCAGATCGCCGTCGTTCTGCACCAGCACGATGGCGCGCTGCGCCGCTTCCCGCGCCAGCTCGTGGTGCGCATCGACATCAAATACTGTTGCCGTGCAGGTCATTTCGGTGACTTTGTCGGCCAGGCGGGCCACCCGGCCCGCCGCGCGGGCGACGACATCGGCGCCCAGGGACCCGGCCCGCACCGCGCTTACCACCTCGGCATTGGAGAGGCCCCCGGTCGTCGGCATCTCCAGGTCCAAGCCCGCGGCCACGGCGGTCACCCGGTCTGCCACCGCACCCCAGTCGCTGACCACCAGGCCGTCGAAACCCCACTCGTCGCGGAGCACCGTCGTCAGCAACCAGGCATTCTCGGACGCGTACACCCCGTTGATCCGGTTGTACGAACACATCACGGTCCAGGGCCGCGCCTGGCGCACCACGATTTCGAATGTGCGCAGATAGATCTCCCGCAACGTGCGGTCATCGACGTCGGAGCTGGCGCGCATCCGGTCGTGCTCGGCGTTGTTGGCCGCGAAATGTTTGAGCGACGCACCCACACCGCGGCTCTGCACCCCACGAACCCACGCGGCGCCCAGCGTTCCCGAGAGCAGCGGATCCTCCGAGAAATACTCGAAGTTGCGCCCACACCGCGGGTCGCGCTTGATGTTGACGCCCGGACCGAGCAGGACGTGTACGCCCAGGGCGCGGCTCTCGTCGCCCAGGGCCCGACCGATGCGCTCCACCAGATCGGGATCCCAGGTCTGGCTGAGCCCGACCGCCGGCGGAAAGCAGGTCGCCGGTTCGCTGCCCGAGATGCCCAGATGATCTGTGGCGCTGCCGGATTGCCTGCGCACGCCGTGCGGTCCGTCGGTCAACATCAGCGCCGGCACCGGGCCGATCGCCTTGGTGGTCCAGAAACTGGCACCGCTGCCCAACGCAGCCTGTTCGGTCAGGTCGAGCCCGGCGATGGGATCAGCAGAGTCGGTCACCGAGCCCAGGGTAGCGTCGGACGGGTAAATCCCTGGTCACTGCGGGTGCTTCACCCCGGCGGCGTGGCGGAGCTGGGCGAGGAAGTCGTCGGCGTCGTCACTGCGTACCAGGTAGTGGCAGACCGCCACCCGCACCGCTGTGGCCGCCGCGATGTCGGCGTCCGGCCCGGTGGTCAGGCGCTGCAGGCGTTCGCGCATCAGCGGGATTACCTGGGTGAGGCGCTTGATGACGTGTTCGGGTTCGATGTCGACCATCCGCAGGCCCGGGTAGGACTGCTGATATTCGACGACGGTGCGCAGTGCGGCGTCGAGGTGTTCATTGTCGGGCAGATCGGCCGACGCCTGGGCCACTGCCTGCTCGTAGTACTTGCGCTCCCACACCACGAATGCGTCCAAAAGCTCCTGTTTGGAGGCGAACCAGCGATAGAGCGTGGGCCGGGACACTCCGGCCTGCAAGGCGACCTCGGACAGGCTGAGCTTGGTCATGCCGTTGGCCCCCAGGACCTCGGCGGTGGCGGCCAGGATTCGCCCGCGGGTGCTGCCGTCGTCATCGATGGACGAGTTCTCCGCCATGCCCACAGCTTTACAAACTATCGCTCAACTGTCACGCTAATTCGTGGCGCGACACCGTCGTCGGACGCCCGTTCAGGAGGGAATCCCCGTGACAGTTGCCAGCTCACCGCAGGCACGCGAATACAGCCCATTCGACATCACGTCGCACGACTTCTGGAGCCGGCCCTTCGCCGAACGTGACGAAACGTTCGCCCAGCTGCGCGCCGGCGCGGGCCTGAGCTGGCACCAGCCGCTGTCGACGCTGTTCGACGTCGAAGAGCCCGGCTTCTGGGCGGTGACCCGCCGGGCCGACATCCAGTTCGTCAGCCAGCATCCGGAGTTGTTCACCTCGACCCAGGGCGTGGCGCTGGATCCGATGCCAGCCGACGTGCAGAAATTCGCCACCTTCTTTCTGATGATGGACCCGCCCGAGCACACCACCTACCGTCGCCTGATCAGCTCGGCATTCACCCCGCGCAACGTGCGCAAGATCGAAGAGCAGATTCACCGCAACGCCGTCGCCATCGTCGACGACCTGATCGGTGCCGGGGAAGTCGACTTCGTCGAGGCGTGCTCGGCGCAACTGCCGATGCGCACCATCTCCGACATGCTCGGAGTACCCACCGCAGATCAGCCGGCGCTGGCCAAGGCTGCTGAGAAGCTGTTCAGCATGAGCGATGACGAGTACTCGTCGCTCGAAGAACGCGCCATGGCCACCATCAACGAGATCATGCTCATCTCGAACACCGGAGTGGAGCTGGCCAAGTTCCGGCGCGCCAATCCCGGTGACGATCTGATGACCAGCATCGTCAACGCCGAGGTCGACGGGCACCGACTGACCGACGAGGAGATCGGGGCGTTCCTGATCCTGCTCGCCTCGGCGGGCAACGACACCACCAAGCAGACCACCACCCACGCGATGATGGCCCTGGCCGCCAACCCGGACCAAAAAGACTGGCTGCTGGAGGATTTCGACAGCCGGATCGGCCTTGCCACCGAGGAATTCGTTCGATGGGCGACCCCGGTGATCCAGTTCGCCCGGCACGCCACCGAAGACGTCGAACTGGCCGGTCAGCAGATCCGGGCGGGCGACAAGGTGGGCCTGTTCTACTGCTCGGGTAACCGGGACGAATCGGTGTTCGCCGACCCGCAACGGTTCGATCTGAGCCGTTCACCCAACCCGCAAGTCGGGTTCGGTGGCGGCGGTCCGCACTTCTGCCTGGGTAACCAGCTGGCCAAGACCGAGTTGCGACACCTGTTCCGCGAGTTGCTGACTCGGTTGCACACCGTCGAATTCGGCGAGCCCGAACTGCTGTACAGCAGCTTCGTGCATGGCATCAAGCGCGTGCCCGCGCACATCGCCTAGGTCAGGCCGCGATGCGCGTCGAAGTCGATCTGGCAAAGTGCACCGGGCACGGTATCTGCGAATCGATCGCCGAGGACGTGTTCGAGGTTTCCGACAAGGGCATGGTGCACATCCTCGGTGACGATCACCCGGACAACGACCGGGAACGGTTGCAACAGGCCGTGACCCAGTGTCCGGCCGGTGCCTTACGGATGCAGGGCTGAACCTCAGGCGGCCGCCACCAGTACCCGGACCGGGCCGCGCACCGGGTAATTGGTGCCGTAGTTCAGGGGCCCGGCCAGTTGCCAGTCGCCGACGGTATCGATCAGCTCCTCGACAAAGATCTGTGCCTCCAGCCGGGCCAGGTTCATGCCGAGGCAGCTGTGCAGGTGGGCTGGCCGTGGCCGGAGGGGCCGGGGTGGGTGCGGTCCTCGACAGCCTCGCCGCCGAGATCCGCTCGACGCTGACGCTGATGGGTGTGGCGAGCGTGGTCGACCTGAACCCCTCAGTTCTCCGGCGAGCAGACACTCAGGTACCCGAAAAGGGCTATTGACAGGTACTTTCGCTGGGGCCCCGCCCGCTTGCGGAGGACTGCCCGCGCTAAGAACGCTTGGGCGGGCGAGGGCGCACCAGCACCGACTGCTGGATCGCGCCCACCGCGCCGGCCTGATCGAACAACGTGCCTACTGTGGCACCGATGCCGTCGGGTCCGTAGTTGGTGTCGGCGCGGATGCCGATCCACTCCCCGTCGGGCACGCGGTGGATGTGCACCACCAGATCGGTGTTGAGGAACGTCCACTTCCGGATGTCGATCTTGGAGCCGATGCCGTTGGCGTCATCGGCCACCGCGAACAAGCGCTGCAGTGGCGTCATCGGTTCGCCTTTGACAAGGTCTACCGTCGGCTTGAGCCAGGATTCACCCGGGCCGGGCGCCTGCGGCACGGTCAGCCAGCGCCAATCCACGCTGTGCACGTAGTTGGTCTCCCAGTTCTTGGCCATGTCGCGGCTGCGGGCCCGCTCCAGCGGCGGCAGCGGCTCGACGCCCGTGTGGGTGAGCGCGGTGGTGTCCAGCTGCAACATCCGCCATCCGCCGGCGCGCGCCACCGCCCGGGGCGCACCGTCGGGCCCGGGCGCCAGCATCTCGGCGCTGACCAGTTCGATCTGCTTGCCGGGCCGTTCCAGTCGCGCGCGCACCCACAGGTCACCCTCGGACGGCACCCCGCCCATCAGGTCGATGGCCACGCGGCTCAGCCGGGTGTCGGCACGGTGGTCGCAGCGTTCGAGGGCCCGCACCAGCAACGCCGACACCGGAGCGCCGTGCTGGATGTCGGCCGACCAGGTGCCGCGGGCCATGTCGGTGGCAGCGAATTTCTCGCCGATCGGGTCGTTCTCGTCGATCAGCTCGTAGTAGGAGTCGGACATATCTACCGTTCAGTGGTGATGGTGGGTGTCGTGATCGCCCGGTGCGGGCGTTTCGACCATCAGTGCGTCGACCCGCGACAGTTTGGTGCCGACGAGCCTTTCTGGATAGGCGTCGGTCGTGGTGACCATGAACAGGGTGCGCCCCTCGGCACCGCCCAGCGCGCACGCGATGGCGGTGCGACCGTCGGTGTCGATGCGGTCGGTGACCACGGAGCCGTCGGGCGCGACGCGCTGGAACGCATGCGCCAGCGTCAATGCCGCCCACACTCCGCCGTCGACGTCGATCGCCAGACCGTCAGGCGGCCCGTCGAGGCTTTCGGCGAACACCCGCCGATCGGTCAGACCGCCGTCGTCACCGATGGTGAAGGCGCTGAGCCGCCGTGCGGTGGACTCCGCGACGATCAGGGTGGTGCCGTCCGGGGTGATCACCATGCCGTTGGGGAAGTCGAGGCGGTCGGCGACGACGGTCACCGCGTCATCGGGGTCGATGCGCACGATCACCCCGTCGGTACGGGCCTGGGATCCGACATAGGCCCGACCATGTTCGTCGACCACCATGTCACCGAGCGGCGCCGGGACCAGGTCGCTGAGATCGGCGAGCAGCTCGACGGTGTCGCCGTCGTAGCGCAGCACCTGACGACGCTGGGTGGACACGATCAACAGGGTGCCGTCGGGCCGAAAACCCAGGCCGGACGGCGAATGCCCGGGTACGGGCAGGGTGGTCATCGACCCTGACAACGTGACCGTGTGGACGGCCTCGCCCAGCATGTCGGAAAACCACAGGAGTCCTTCGAACCAGCGCGGCCCCTCGCCGAAACAGAAACCATGCGCCAGTTCAGTTGTGCCGGTTTGTTCGGTTCCCGCCGTCATGTCCCCGTACCTTTACAAAACACGCCATAAGTGTCACGCTCCCATGGTGCCACTGTCAACTATCGGAGCCTCTTGATGAAGAAGTTCTACGGCCACACGCTGCTCTATCTGCACGAGACCATCGACCTGGGGTCGGGACGGACCGACCAATTTGTGGAAACCTTCGGCGAGGTCTACCAGCCCATGATGGAGGACCTCGGCGCCCGGCTGTTCGCGATCTGGGAGACCACGCCCTACAACGGGCACTGGCCCCAGGTGACGATCATCTGGGAGATCGACGCCTTCGCCGACTACGCCCGGATCGGCAGGGCACAGGCCGCCGGCGGCAGCCATGAGAAGCCCGCACTGCAGTGGGCGGCATACCTGTCCGAGCTAGGGGCCCGCGGCGAGGGCCGAATCATGTACGCCGGCAAGTACAACAGGACGCTTGCCCAGCTGCGGGAGGCGAACTTCGGTGCGGGCCTGGTGATCCAGGAGATCATGCAGACCAAACCCGGCCGCCAGGACGACTACATCCGGGAACTGGAGCGGCTGTATGTGCCGTGGTCGGAGAGCACCGGCAAGCGCTGGCTGGGCTCGTTCATCACCACGTTCCGGTTCAACGAGGTGATCCACTACTGGGCGCTCGACGACGACTGGGACTGTTTCGAGAACCACTACCCGTCGTGGAAGGGCAACCCGCCGGCCGAGATCGTCACCTGGATGAGCGTGGCCCCCGCGCTTCGCGACGGCTGGGAGGATTCCATCCTTTCGGCCCTGCCACCGTCACCGCTCAAGTAGGTCTGCCGTGAATCAACCTGTGCTGCAGGATTTCACCTACGATCCGTTCGATCCCGATGTGATGGCCAACCCGCTGCCCTACTACCGGATCCTGCGCGACGAGTTCCCGGTGTACTACATCGACAAATGGGATACCTATGCGCTGTCCCGGTTCAGCGACATCTGGGACATGCTCGGAGTCAACGACGGAACCTTCGTCGCCTCCGAGGGCACCCTGCCTGCTGCCAACGTGCTGGCGCACCGCAACGACGGCCCGGTGCCGGAGCCGCCACTGCACCCCATGCCCTTCCACGCCAACTTCGATTCACCGCTCTACGAGAACGTCCGGCGGTGCACGTCGGCGCAGTTCCGTCCGCGATCGGCGGCCAAGCTGGCCGACAGGATACGAACACTGGCCAACGAGCGTCTCGACGAGTTGCTGCCCCGCGGCACCTTCGACCTGACCCAGGATTACGGTGGCATCGTCGCCGCCGCAATGGTGTGCGAATTCGTCGGGTTACCGGTCGATCTCGCACCCGAAGTGCTGGCCACGGTCAACGCCGGCAGCCTCGCGCAACCCGGGCAGGGCGTCGAGGTCGGCAACGCGCGTCCCGGCTATCTGTCCTACCTCACCCCGATCATCGAACGCCGGCGCGCGGAAGGTCACGACGGCAGCGTGCCGATCGCCGACGCGCTGATCGATTTCCGGCTACCCGACGGTACGGCCTTCGGGGACATGGAAGCCGCCGTGCAGATGCTCGGTGTGTTCATCGGCGGCACCGAAACCGTCCCGAAGATCACCGCGACCGGCCTGTGGCAGTTGCTCCGGCATCCTGACCAATTGACCACAGTGCGTTCCGATCTCGAGGGCAACGTGCCCGTCGCCCGTGAGGAGATCATCCGGCACAGTGCGCCTGCGCAGTGGTTCGCCCGAACGGTGCGCAGGCCCTATACCGTTCACGGCACCACCATCAATCCCGGCCAACGCGTCATCACCCTGTTGGCCTCGGCAGCCCGCGACGAACGGGAGTACGAGAACCCGGATGACTTCGTGTGGGACCGGCGCATCGAACGACTGTTGTCGTTCGGGCATGGACAGCACTTCTGCCTCGGGGTGCACGTGGCTCGGTTGGAGATCACCATCATGATCCAGGAATTCCTCAAACGCGTGCCCGAATACCACATCGACGAGGGCGCGGCGTCCCGGCCGCCGTCGAGTTTCCAGTGGGGCTGGAACAACATCCCGGTGGAGGTGTGACGTGTGGTCATATCGGCTCGTCGCTCCGTACACATTTGAGCGGCAAGACGTTTCAGAGCCCTCACCGGAGTCGCTGACCGAGGGTCAGGTGCTGCTCGACTTCCTGGCCGCTGGGATCTGCGGCAGTGACCTGCCCGGATTCCGCGGCACCCAGGGCAAGCTGCCGGGGGACACCGGATGCTGCGCGGCGGAGATGAACGGCTTCCCGATCCACGAGATCGTGGGCGAGGTGCTGGCGAGCCGCCATCCGGACCACCGGTCGGGGGAGCGCGTGGTCGGTTGGGCGTCGGGTTTCGACGGTCTGATGGGCCGCGTGATCGCCGACGGATCCGGGTTGCTGTCCTACGAGAAGGGCCTGGCCCCTGAACTGGCCGTCGGCCTGCAGCCACTGGCGTGCGTCCTGTATGCGGTCGAGCAGCTACCCGACCTGGATGGCCGCCACGTCGCGGTCATCGGACAGGGCTCTATCGGGCTGCTGTTCTCCTATGTGGCAAAGGCTTTGGGGGCGGCACGGGTCACCGGGGTAGATCCGGTGGACCGCTCGTCGGTGAGTGCCCGCTTCGGGGTGGACGACGCGGTCCGCGCCACCAGTGACCGGTGGGTCAGGCATCTGGCGTCGACGGGCAGGCCCGACGTCGTCATCGAAGCTGTCGGTCATCAGGTCGCCACCCTCAACCACGCACTGGAAGCCGCCGCGTTGGGCGGCACGGTGTTCTATTTCGGTGTGCCCGACGACGACAGCTATCCGATCAGCATGCGCACCATGCTGCGGAACAACCTCACCCTGAAATCCGGTGTCACACTGGACCGTCAACGGGTGCTGCGCCGGGCCGACGAGTTCGCCCGCCAGCATCCCGACCTGCTGCCCAACTACGTCACCCACACGTTCGGCTCGGACGATGTGCAGGCGGCGTTCGAACTCGCCTGCCGGCCGGTGCCCGAGCGCGTCAAGATTGCGATCACCCGATGAGCCCCAGTCGACTCCAAGACGTGTTGGCGACAAACTCCCAGGTATGGGGCGGCTGGGTGGTCGGGCCGACCATCCTCGGCCCCGAGGAGTTCGCGGCGGCGGGCTATCACTACGTCGGATTCGACGTGCAGCACGGTTATCTCGACGATGCCGACGTGGCCCTGCTGCTGCGTCGCCTCGAGCATGTGCCGATCGCCACTGCGGTGCGGTTGCCCTCGGCCGACCCCGCACCGATCGGTCGCGTGCTCGACGCGGGCGCGGACGCGGTGATCATCGCCATGGTGGAGTCCGCCGAGCAGGCCGCCGCGGCCATTGCGGCCACCCGGTACGCCCCGGCCGGGGTGCGCAGCTTCGGGCCGTTGCGGGCCGGCCTGGGACACGACACTGCCGAGTTGGAAGCCAGGGTGAGCGTGTTTGCCATGATCGAGACGGCCCGCGGCCTGGCGGCAGCCGAGCAGATCTGCGCAGTGCCCGGCCTCGCCGGAATCTATGTCGGCCCGGCGGATCTGGCGATCTCCATGGGATATCGACTCTCCGACGCCTGGACACACCCCGAGGTGCGTGCGGCGATGGTCAGGATCCAGACCGTGGCGCACGCGGCGGGGCTGGTCGCCGGAATCCATGCCGGGGCAGGCAAGCTAGGAAAAGCTGTGGCGGACATGGGATTCCAGATGATCACCCTGGCCTCGGAATCTCAAGCGCTGCGCCGCGGTGCCACCGAGCATCTCAACGAGGCGACTGGACAGGCCGTGACCGGCATCGAACGAGGAGGCTACAACTGAACGCAGGGGCATTACCGGGCAACGGCCGGGTCGCACTCGTGACCGGCGCCGCGCGCGGCCAAGGCGCCGCGATCGTGCGCCAGCTGGTGGCCGACGGCTACCGGGTCACCGCCGGGGATCACCTGATCGACGAACTCACCCCCACGACAACCGAGTTCGGCGCCAACGTCTTGGCGGTCGAACTGGACGTGACATCGTCAGAGCACTGGCAGGCCGCGGTAGCAGCCACGGTGGCCCGGTTTGGCGGTCTCAACGCACTGGTGAACAACGCCGGTGTGCTGCACAGTGCCTCCATTGCCGAGGAGACTCCGAGCGGTTTCGAGGGCTTGTGGCGAGTGAACTGCCTGGGGCCCTTCCTGGGACTACAGGCAGCGCTCGAGCCGCTTCGGCGGGCGGACAACGCCGCGGTGGTGAACACCTGCAGCACCGGCGCGGTCCGACCGTTCCCGCACCACGCCGCCTACGGTTCGTCGAAGTGGGCACTGCGCGGGCTCACCCAGGTGGCCGCCGCCGAGCTGGGGCGTGACGGGATCCGGGTCAACGCGATCTTTCCCGGACCTGTCGAGACGCCGATGCTCGACGCGTCCACCCAGGCCCGGCTGGCGGAGCGGGCCACGTTGGGGCGGTTGGGCAAGCCGAGCGAGATGGCCGACGCCGTGGCGTTCCTGTTGTCGGACAAGGCGGGGTTCATCACCGGCGCGGAGCTCGTCATCGACGGCGGCCAATGTCTGCAGATCGGATAGCGAGGATGTCCAGCTCACCCACTGTGGGAATCATCGGTGCCGGCCCGGGCGGGCTGGCACTCGGAATCTTCCTGAAGAAGGCGGGTTTCGGCGATTTCACCATCTTCGACCGCGAGGACGGGGTCGGGGGTACGTGGCGGATCAACACCTACCCGGGCCTGGCCTGCGACGTGAAGTCACACCTGTACTCCTACTCGTTCGACCTCAACGCCGGCTGGAGCCGGCTGTGGGCGGGGCAGCCGGAGATCCTGGAGTACTTCGAGCGGTGCGCACAGCGCTACCGGCTGGGGCCGCACCTGCGGCTGAACACCGAGATCACGGCGGCGCGCTGGGATGCCGAGTCTGCCGGCTGGGTACTGACCACGGCATCCGGTGAACAGCACCGCTTCGACATCGTGGTCTCGGCGATCGGCCTGTTCACCCAGCCCCTGCGGCCGGATCTGGTGGTCGAAGAACCGTTCACCGGTACCCTCATGCACACTGCCGAGTGGGATCACGGCGTCCCTCTCGAGGGGGCCCGGGTGGCCGTGCTCGGTACCGGATCGACTGCCTCCCAGGTGGTTCCGGAGTTGGCCAAGGTCGCCGAGAAGGTGTACTCGGTGCAGCGCTCGGCGACCTGGGTGCTGCCGAAACCCGACCGGCCCTACACCGAGCGGGAACGCTGGCTGTTCGCCCACGTGCCGTTCGCCAAGAAGATCTACCGGACCCGGCTCTGGTTGCGCAGCGAGTCCAACATCGCCGTCATCGAGAACGGCAGCGACAAGACCCAGGAGTTCAAGGCGGCCGCGCTCAACCTCCTCGAATCGACCGTGGCCGACGAGGAACTGCGGGCCCGGCTGACCCCGGACCATCCGCTGGGTTGCAAGCGGCTGGTGTTCTCGCCGGATTTCATCGTCACGCTGACCCGGCCCAACGTCGAGGTGGTGTCCAGTCCGGCCCGGGCGCTGCGGGCCCGGTCGCTGGTCACCGAGGACGGTCGGGAACTCGACGTCGATGTGGTGGTGTGCGCCACCGGCTACGCCGCCGCCGACTACCTGGGACAGATCGAGGTCACCGGCGAAGGCGGGGCCTCGCTGCACGACACCTGGAGCGACGGGGCGTTCGCCTACCTGGGCATGACGGTGCCGGGCTTCCCGAATTTCTTCATGCTCTACGGCCCGAACACCAACGTCGGCTCCAACAGCGTCATCTTCATCCTGGAGGCGCAGGCCCGCTATGTGGTCCGGGCCCTGAAACACCTTCGGCGCAAACGTAAGTCATATGTGGCGGTGCGTCCCGATGCCATGGCCGCGTTCCTGGCCGACATCGACCGGTGGATGCAGGGCACGGTGTGGCTGACGCGGTGCAGCAGCTATTTCCGGGCCCCCAGCGGCCGGGTGGTCACCCAGTGGCCGCGCAGTGCCCGCGCATTCTGGTCGATGACCCGCCGGTTCCGGGCCGCCGACTACACTTTCCAACCGCCCACCAACTACCCGGCCAAGGTCACCGCGGCCGCCGATCGGACGGACGGCTGAGCCATGGCCTGGCTGGAGCGCCTCGACCCCGCGTTACTGGGGTTTGCCGAGGCCCGCACCGACCTGTCCACCGAGCAGCTGGGCGTGGTGCGTACCTCGCTGGATCAGCGTCGGCGTGAGGCTGCGCAGGTCCTGGACACCCCCGGCGTGGAGATCATCGGGGCCCGCGTTGCGCTGGGGCGGCGCACCATCCCGGTGCGTATCTACCGTGGTGGACCGTCACCGTCACCTGCGGTGGTGTACTGCCATTCGGGTGCCCTCGTCCTAGGCAATCTCGACACCGACCAGATCCAGTGTGTGGAGCTGGCCCGCCGCGCCCGGTGCACGGTCATCGCGATGGACTACCGGCTGGCGCCCGAATATCCCTATCCGGCCGCCTTCGACGACGCGATGGTGGTGCTCAATTGGGCGGCCACGCTGGCCGGTGAGCTCGACATCGATGCGGGGCGTATCGCGGTGGCCGGCAGCAGTGCCGGCGGTGCGTTGGCCGCGCTGCTGGCGCAGCACGCCGCAGCCGGGTCCGCGCCACCGGTCGTGTTCCAGGCCCTGCATCAGCCGGTGCTCGACGACCGGCCGACCCGGTCCAAGGAGGAGTTCGCCGAAACCCCGGGCTTCGACGGTCCGGCGACCGTCGCGATGTGGCGGCACTATGCGGGCGGCCGCGAGGTGCCGGAGGCGGCCGTTCCCGCCCGCGCGTCCGCGCTGACCGGTGTGGCACCGGCGCTGATCACCTGTTCAGAGCTTGATCCGCTGCGCGACGAGGCACTGGACTATGCGCGCCGGCTGCTGGCCGAGGGCGTTGCCACCGAACTCCATCTGTTTCCCGGGACCTGTCACGGCTTCGATTCGCTGCTTCCGGAGTGGGAGGTCAGCCAACAGCTTTTCGCCCTGCAGGGCGCGGCGTTGCGGCGCGCGCTGTACGGCTGAGCTGGTAGCTGGGACCCCTCGGCCGGTCCTCGGCGGTGGTTGTGATCGACGTTGTGGGCAATAATGCAGGTCTGTTTGCAAGTGAAACTCGCGCGGACAATCGACGCGGCCGGTGCGACGATGGCCTCGGCGGTGCGACGGTACATCCGACGGTCACCCTGGATGCGCCGGGAGCGAGTAGGCGATTGAGAGGTAAATATGTCGGCCGATGACGACCGGCTTATGTACTCCGGAGACGCCAGACACGCCAAGGACCCGCTGGCGTACGGCGGGCTGGACGCGCTGCTGGGCGGCCCGGTCGCGGCGTTGCCGAACGGGCGGTCCCGGCACGGCGACGCCCGGGTGTCGGCGCCACCGGTCGTGCTGACCTCTAATTTCGCCGCTCCGCGCGAAGCGGAGATCACCACGAAGCTTCCCCCGATCGTTTCCGGCCGCCCGATCAGCGGGTCGTCGTCGGCCGGCAGCTGGATCCTGGAAGAGCCGATCCCCGCGCCCGGACCGGGCGAGGCGCGCGCCATCGACAATTTGTCCCGCGTCGGCGTGCGCTCCTCGGTCAAGATGCAGCCACGTCGCGGCTGGCGGCGGGCGGTCTACGCCACCACCCGCATCAACCTCGGTCTGTCCCGCGACGAACTCTACGAACTGGACCTGTACGCCAGGGTGCGTCGCACGGCCCGCGAATCCCACCAGATCGGTGTCTTCGGCCTGAAGGGCGGTGTGGGCAAGACCGTCGTCACCGTCGCACTCGGGTCGGTGCTGAGCGCGGTGCGCGGCGACCGGATCCTCGCCGTCGACGCCGACCCGGCCGGCGGCAACCTGGCCGATCGGGTGGGGCGCCAGTCTGGGGCCACCGTGAGTGATCTGCTGGCCGCCAAGGACCTGTCGCGCTACAACGATGTCCGCGCCTTCACCAGCATGAACGAGTCCAAGCTGGAGGTGCTGTCAAGCGATGAGTACAGCGGCGCGAGCCGCGCCTTCAATGATGCCGACTGGAACGCCGCGACTTCGGCCGTCTCCAAGCACTACAACCTGGTGCTGGCGGATTGCGCGGCGGACATGTTCGCCCCCGCTGGCCGGGGTGTGCTGGCCACGGTTTCCGGTGCGGTCATCGTGGCCAGTGCCTCGATCGACGGTGCCCGGCAGGCCGCGGTGACCATGGACTGGCTGCGCCACAACGGCTACCAGGACCTGCTGAACCGATCCTGCGTCGTGGTCAACCACGTGGGGCCGGGCAAACCGAATGTGAACACCGGCGACCTGGTGCACCAGTTCCAGAAGCATGTGGCCCCGGGCCGGGTGTTCGTGTTGCCGTGGGACAAGCACATCGCCGCCGGCACCGAGATCCATTTCGACCTGCTGCGGCCGAGGTTCCGCCGCCGCACTCTGGAGTTGGCGGCGGCCCTGTCCGACGATTTCGAGGGCGGCGCAGCGCTAGCTTGATTCGGGGCGAAGCTGCGCCAGCTCCCTGGCCACCGCGGCGTGGTACTTGTCGATGTTGGCCGGATTGACCACACGGAACAACGCGTCCGGCAGCGGGGCATCCTTGTAAGCCTCGATCGTCATCGTGCGGCTGAACAGCGTGATGTCGTTGCCCGGGCGGGTGAATTGATACTGCACGGTGATGCGGCCTTCCATGCCGCCGTTCCCGTCACGGTCGTGGCCGAGCCTGCCGACGGAGTTGAACACCCACATCCGCGGTCGCATGGCGATCGCCAGGTGCCAGGTGTAGATCTGGGCGCCGTCCGGTCCGGCCTCGGTCCAGGTGTCGCCCACCTGCAGCGGCATCCGCTCCGGCAGTCCGCCGATGTGTGCGCTGCCCGGATATGTCTTCACCCAGTTCACCGGGTTGGTGACGAAGTCGTACACCTCCTCGGCGGACTGGGTGAATGCCGTCTCGGAGCTGGTGGTCACGATGCCCAATGTTGTTCACTTTCCACGGGTTTGGCGGGTCAGAGTTCGCAACCGCAGGTGGCCGCCGTCCCGGGCGAGGGGAGTTCGGCCAGTACGTCCACCCGGGTTGCGTCGAAGCTGAGGAACCCCTGGATAGGCAGGGATTCCGGTGGGGTGTCGGGGTAGCTCCACGCCACGTCGGCGACGACGGTGTCGCCGACGGCCACCGACCAGTAGGTGGCGGTGCCCTTGTAATTGCAGTACGACGTGGTCGAGCTCGGTTGCAGGAGATCGGTGCGGACTCGGGCCGGATCGACGTAGAGCCGCGGATCCAGGGCCGTCTCGAAGACGATCACGGTCTCGTCGGTGTCGACCAGCACGGCGTCGCCCGCGGTGACCCGCAGGCCGCGCCGGGTGGGCCGGCAGTCGACCCGGTGGTAGGGGTTGGGCGGGTAGTGCACCAGCTTGCGGCCCTCTTCGAACCAGGCGTCGACGGCATCCCAGGGCACCCTCACGTATCCCGGTGCCTCGACCACCGGCTCGTGCGGGAGGTCGCCGACCTCGTCGCTGGGGAACGCGTAACTGAGCGGGTGGCCGGCGCGGTGCACCATGAGCGCGTGTTCGGTGTCGAGCTGTGCGGCATCACCACGGAAGGCCTGGATGCGGCGCGGGTGGGGTTCGATGTAGACGGTGTCCCCGGCCAGCGGGGGCATGAACCAACCAGCCGGTTGTGTACTAAACGGACCGCGGCCTGCGACGAGACTCATTGCAGCACCTCCAATTTGGCTGATCGGCTGGATATGGACGCATTCCCGGGACGCCCCGGCGGCCATTCGCCGGGTCGATCGTTGCGTCAAGATAGAAGCTTTACAGATTCTCCGGATAATGTCACGCTGTTGGGTGAGGCGAGCCACACCCTGACACGCTCTCGACACTGCAGGCCGATCAGCCCCATGGACCCGGATTGGATGCCTTATGTCCCCACAGCCAGGAATGTCCGCACAGTTGTCCGAGGTGCGCCGCGACGGCAATACGCTCGCGGTGCCGTTCGAACGACCGCGGGTGCGTCCAGCGAAGGCACTGCGCTACGAGTTGCACGTGACGGCAGCCGATATCGCCGATGTGGTGACGGGCATCGGTGGCTGGTTGTTCGACCGGGCGTTGGCGGGCTGGCACGTCAGCGTTGCCGCCGACGATGGTGCAGATGTGCGAGCGCTGCGCATCCTCGGGCTGAAACCTGTTGGCTTGGAGGGGTCGTGGCGATCGGCCGAGTCCGAGGTGGTCGCGATGACGGCGGTAGGCGCATCCCGGCCGGCAGACCACGAGCGGCCCGGGCGAAACGGGGATGTGGTGTTCTTCGGGACGTACGGTGCGGACGGTCTCGACGGGGCCCAGCAGGTGCGGTACCGGCCGAGTGCGGCCGCGCTGGCGTTCAAGGGTCATGCGCTGACGGTGATCGGGGCGGATCCGGCGGCGGCCGGCTGGGCGGAGACCCTGTTCCGGCGGGGGCGTTCCGCGGGCCTGCTCGACGCCGACCTGGTTCCGGTGTGTTGATGGCGGCGCAGGCCTCGGTTGCCGGCCTGCTCGAGGTGTTCGACGTGACGCCCGCGGGGCGGGGCCGATTCGTCGGCGTGACCGGACCGGTCGGTACCGACGGCAGGCAGGTGGCCAAGGGCGCACAAGCGCTGGGGCAGGCCATCGTCGCAACGGCAAAGCGATTCCCGGACAAGGCTGTTCGGTCGGCACATGCGGTGTTCACCAGACCGGTGCAGATCGACTCCACCGTCGAGCTGTCGGTCGACGTCGTGCACGAGGGGCGTTCGACGGCGACGGCGGTGGTCACGGTCGGTCAGGATGCGCGGCTGTGCGCGACGGTGACGGTGCTGGCCGACGTGCCCACCGAAGATGTGGTCAGCCACCACGCATTGCGGCCTGATGTCGAGACGCCGGCCGACGCCCATCCGGCCGGGCGGGCCATGCTCGGACACGAGTTGCGCCTGGTCGACGTGGTCGACGTCAACAGTCCCGACGAGGTGGGGCCGCCCGAGCTCTATGCCTGGTTGCGCTGCGACCCGATCCCCGAACGTGACGAGCTCGCCAAGGCGCTGCTGGCATATTTCACCGGACAACTCGGCATCTCGACCTCGATGCGACCCCATCGCGGGATCGGCACGGCGCAGGCGCACGCGACGCTGTCCACGGCGCTGATATCGGCGTCGGTTTGTTTCCACGATTCGGCGGAGTGGGACGACTGGCTGCTCTACAGCCACGAGAGCACCGCGGCGGGACAGGGGATGTCGTACGTTCGCGGTCAGGTGCACACCGAGGACGGCGAGCTGCTGGCGTCATTCGCCCAGGAGGGGCTGATCCGCTCGATGCGACCGGTGGATGCGGCCATCGAAATGCCGGCCCGGTTGTAGGGCCGGCATGCCAGGTGTGCGGCTAGCGAATCCAGCCGCGGCGGCGCATCCAGATGTTGCGGGCCACGGCCAGCAGGATGAGCGCGGCAAACGAGATGAGGAACCAGTTCTCGACCCAGCCGATGTGGTTGCCGCGCATCATGACCAGCAGGAAGATCGCGGACAGTATGCCGCCGAGGTGGATCACCTTGATGTTGAGCTCCGACCAGCCCCACGCTGCGGACGGCACTTCCTCGACGTCGACGCCGTTGTTGCGCTCCACTTCGGTGCTGGCCACGGTTGCTCCTCCGGATCGAACTGGCTTCAGGCTTGGCTTGCGGACATTCTGACATACGACACTGCGTCGTATGCCGGCCGTGGGGGTTCAGCCCAGGCGCCGGTATCTGCGCAGCGCTTCCAGGCGCTCTTCGGCGTGGTCGGCGATCGGTTCCGGATACGACGCCGGCCGGTCGGTGCCGAGTTTGTGGACGTCGGTGACATCGGCCAACTCGGGGACCCAGCGCCGGATGTAATCGCCGTCGGGGTCGAACTTCGCGCCCTGCAGACCCGGATTGAAAACGCGGAAGTACGGCGCGGCGTCGGTGCCACAACCGGCCGCCCACTGCCACCCGTGTTGGTTGTTGGCCACATCGCCGTCGATCAGCTGGTCGAGAAACCAGCGCGCACCCCACTGCCACGGCAGATGCAGATCCTTGACCAGGAACGAGGCCACGATCATGCGCACCCGGTTGTGCATGAACCCGGTCGCGGCCAATTGGCGCATTCCGGCGTCGACGATGGGGAATCCGGTCCTGCCGTCCTTCCACGCCTCGAACGTCTGCCGGGCTGCCTCGTCGTCGTCCACCTCGATCGCGTCGAAGTCACGGTTCCAGTTACGCCACGCGCTGTCGGGCCAGTGGTGCAGCACCGCGGCATAGAAGTCGCGGAACGCCAGCTCCCGCAGGTAGTCGTCATCGCCGGAGCCGAGATCGACAGCCATGGTTCGCGGGTGGATGGTGCCGAACTTCAGGTGTGCCGACATCCGGCTGGTGGCGGCCAGGTCAGGGCGGTCGCGCCGGGCCTGGTATTCGGCCAGGCCTTCCGCGACGAATTCCCGCCACTGCGACCTCGCCGCGCCCTCACCCGCATCGAACGTCAAATCACCTTGGGTAGAAGGGATTTCGATGCGATAGCCGGCATCGGCAGGAGTCTGCGCGGGGTCGATCCAGTGCGCGGACGCGGGCCCGGAGTCCGCGGGGGCGCGCCATCCGTGGCCGCGCCAGGCCCGGAAGAAGGGCGTGAAGACCTGGTACGGCGTCCCGTCGGCCTTGGTGATCCGGCCGGGGGAGACCAGGTAACCCGATCCCGTTGCGCACAGGGCGGTCTCACCGAGGGCGGCCTGCACCGCATCGTCGCGACGCCGTCCGAACGGCGAGTAGTCCTGCGAGATGTGCACCGAGGTCGCGCCGATCGCCCTGGCCAGCGCCGGAATTCGCTGCTCGGGCCGGCCGCGGGTGACCAGCAGATTGCCCTCGAGGTTGTCGGCCAGCTCGCGCAGTGCCCGATACAGGTAGTGCAGGCGTCGCGCACCCGAGGATGCCTCCAGGCGCGGATCGAGCACGTAGCAGGCCAGCACCTCGCCGTCCTGCTGCGCGGCCTCCAGCAGGGCGGGATGGTCATGGCAGCGCAGGTCTCGACGGAACCAGAGCAGCGTGGGCATGCCTACATGCTGCCGACGAACACACCGGAAATCACGGAAGGTCTGAGATGCAGTTTTGGAGTGGCACGGCATTCATGGACGTCGCCGACGCGCTGACCGTGGCGTCGTTGCTCGACGACGCGGGCTACCACGGCATGGTGTGCTCCGACCACATGATCTACCCGCGCGAACTGTCTTCGCCGTACCCGGATTCACCGACCGGCAAGCCTCCGTGGGCGCCGGAGACCGGCTGGCCGGACTCCTGGGTGCTGATCGGCGCGATGGCCGCGATCACCCGCAGGCTGCGGTTCTCCAACGCGGTGTACGTGGCACCGGCGCGTCCGCTGCTCGAGGTGGCCAAGCAGGTGGCAACGGCCGCCGTGATCTCGGGCGGGCGGGTGTCCCTCGGTGTCGGCGTGGGCTGGATGCGGGAGGAATTCGAGCTGATGGGCCAGGACTTCGATACCCGCGGTAAGCGACTGGACGAGATGATCCCGGCGCTGCGGGAGATCTGGCGTGGCGGCTGGGTGTCGTTCGAGGGGCACTACTACTCGGTGCCCGAGCTGATGATCGAACCTCATCCGCCGGCACCGGTGCCGATCCTGTGCGGCGGTGAATCGGAAGCGGCGCTGCGGCGTGCGGCCCGATCATGCGACGGCTGGATCGGTTACGCCTACACGCTCGAGCGGGCCGCCCGCTTCACCGCTCGATTGGCTGAGCTGCGCCGTGCGTACGGGCGCGAGCACGAGCCGTTCGACATCATCCTGGCGCTGCTGGATCCACCTACGCCGGACCTCTACAAGCGGGCCGGGGATCTCGGCATCACCGCGGTGATGTGTGCGCCATGGCTCATGTCGCCCAACGGGGCCACCGGGGCCGACCGCTTCCGCGGTCCCATCGAGCAGTTCGCCGAAACCGTCATCGCGAAGGTCGAATAGCGAGCACGTCAAACTGACGCTTGCAGTGATATCATTATGATGTCACTATGACAGCATGGATCTGCAACCGTATGTCGACGCCGTACGGCACGAACTCGGCGTCGCCGCCGCAGCCGGAGGGGCCGAGGCCGAAGCATTGGCCGAGCGACTGACCGCGCCGCTGGAATCCGCGCTGCGCCTGACCCTGCTGGAAGCCCTGTCCGAGGCGGCCGAGCAGATCACCCGGGAACTCGCCCCGGGGTCGGTCCATGTCCGGCTCAACGGCCGAGACCCCGAATTCACGGTCGAGGCGCCCGAATCCGAGGTGGCCGTGACTCCACCGGCCGTGGACGTCCCCGACGACGACGGCGGCGGCACCTGGCGGGTGTCACTACGCCTCCCGGAGAGCCTGCGCGCCGGGGTGGAAGGTGCGGCCCGCCGCGATGGCGTGTCCGTCAACGCCTGGCTGGTCCGTTCGGTCGCCGCGGCGCTCGGTGGCGCGCGGCGTCAAAGCCGTACTGCCGGTGACAAGACCTTCAGCGGCTGGGTCCGCTGAGACGACAGATAGGGGAATCTGATGACCACGTTCCACACACCCGAGCCCATCACGGCCGTCGTCGAAGTAGTGGCCGGTGCGGTGCGCCTGGCATCCGCCGACCGTCACGACACCGTCGTCGACATCAAGCCGAGGGATCCTGAGCGCGCCTCCGATGTGCGCGCAGCCGAACAGGCCCGCATCGATTTTCACAACGGGACACTCGTGGTGACCGCGGGCAGGAAGGTCCTGTCGTTGGGGCGTGGGGGAGCCGTCCGCGTCGACATCGCCCTGCCGACGGGCTCCCGGCTCAACCTCTCCTCGGCGTCGGCCGACATCGAGGCGGACGGAGTCTACGCGGACTGCCGCTGCGCCTCGGCCAGCGGCGCGGTCCGGGTGGCGACCGTCACCGGAAACATCAAGGCGGACAGTGCTTCCGGAGATATCACGATCGGCGATGTCGCGGGTAACGCGCGGATCGCCACGGCCTCCGGCGATGCGACGATCGATCGCATCGACGGAGACGTCAACTTCCAGGCGGCCAGCGGCAGCCTGGCCATCGGCACGCTGCACGGCCACGTCAAGCATCAGACCGCGTCAGGTTCGGTCTCCGTCGCCGTCGGGGTCAGTGGTGCCCTGCGCGCCCAAACCGGCAGCGGTGAGGTCGAGATCGGCATTCCCGCGGGCACCGCGGCGCGCCTCGAGCTCAAGACCCACTCCGGCACCGTCGACAACGGCCTGCAGGCTTCGGACGGGCCGGGCGCCGGCGACGAGACGTTTCTGGTGAACGCCCGCACCGGCTCGGGAGACATCTCGATCCGCCGCGCCGTGGCCACCGAGGCCACCTCCTAGGCGGGATCGAACCGGAACACCGTCAAACGCCCGGCCAGCGCTTCGAATTCGTCGGGCGTGCCCTCGGCGACGAGGCCGCTGCGTTTGGCGAAGCCGACGCCGACAGGCACCTTGACGGCGAAGGCGCGTAGCACCGGACGCGACTGGTCCGGTGTCAGCTCGACGATGCGGACCGGTCTGGACCGCCGGCCCCGGGTGAGTATCCCGGTGCCGGCGGCACGGGCATTGGCCGCCCAGTCCGCGCCGGGGTAACCCGCCACCGTGTACAGACCTCCATCGTGGTCGAACGGCGTCATCGGCGTGCTACGGGGTACTCCGGATTTCCGGCCCGGAACGGTCAGCACCATCGCAGGCCCGGTCGGGATGCCGAGCCGCTGCACCGCCATCATCACCTTGTTCATCGGCTTGAGCCAGCGCGGGGGTCGCGGTTCTGTCGTGTGCTCTGACATGTCTTGTCCTCCTCAGCTATTGGTGAACAGCCCGCGATGTGCGTCGACCCAGTCGGTGAACGGTGTCGCCGGCCGGCCCAGGATCTTCTGCACCTCATGGGTGACCAGCGCGGGTCGTGCGACGGTGTCGGCCAAAAGTCCCAGGTACGCGTCGGCGAACGCGGCGGGAAAGCCCAGCCCGGCGAACCGCTGCCGCACCACATCGGTAGGCACCTCGCGATAGCGCAGCGGCCGCCGCAGTGCCCGCCCGATCGTGGCCACCAGTTCCGTGTTGGTCAGCGCCCGGGGACCGGTCAGCGGGATGCGTTGTCCCACAAGGTCATCGGTGAGCAGGGCCACCGCGGCCACGGCGGAGATGTCGGCCTCGGCGATGACCGCGGTCGATGCGGCGGCGTACGGGCCGCTGACCACGTCGCCGGCCCGGATCTGCGCCGACCACATGCCCGCGAAATTCGACGCGAACACCGTGGGGCGCAAGCTGACCCACTCCAGGCCGGAGGCCACGGCCAGCTGCTCGACTTCCCGGTTGCGGTCCCCGCGCACGCGCGACGGTTGCCGGGAGTCGTTGTCATCGGCGTTGATCGCCGACAGTGCGACGAGGCGTTTCACGCCCGAGGCGCGGGCCCCCTCGACCGTCGCGGCCAGTTCCGGCCCCAGCGCACGTGAGTTCAGAAAGACCGCGGAGGCACCGGCCATACCCTCGGCGGGGGACCGGACCACCTCGACGCCGGGCGGAAATGCGGTGGCTGCGGGGCTGCGGGTGACAGCGCGTACGCGGGCGCCGGCACGAATGAGTTCGCTGATCAGCGGTCGGCCGACATTGCCGGTCGCGCCCGTGACGAGAATTGGGTTCATGCAACCAAGGACGGGGCATGGCGCGGGAAAGTTACATCCGCAGCGCGGTAACTTTCCGGCGCGCTGAATCGTCGTAAATGGCATGAGCGATTCCGCGTCGATCGAACAGGCCTGGCGGGAGCACCACCCGTACCTGGTCAATCTCGCCTATCAGATGACGGGCGACATCGGCGACGCCGAGGATGTCGCCCAGGAAGCGTTCCTGCGGCTGGCCCGTAACGACCCCGAGCGCCTCGACGACGTGCGCGCCTGGTTGACGGTGGTGGCCGGACGACTGTGCCTCGACCACGTTCGATCGGCCCGCTCCAGGCTGGAACACCCCGATTCCGGCCTGGTCCTGGAATCGTCGGCGTCGGCGGCTGCCGATCCGGCCGATCGGGTCACGCTCGACGACCAGGTGCGCGCCGCATTGTTCGAGGTGCTCAACCGGCTCAGCCCCGGAGAGCGCGTGGCCTTCGTGCTGCACGACGTGTTCGCGGTGCCATTCGACGCCATCGCCGAGACGGTCGGCCGGCCGGTGGGTACCTGCCGGCAGCTGGCGCGCCGAGCCAGGGCGAAGTTCACCACCGCCGCGCACCGCCCGTTCGACGTAGCCGCGGTCGAACACCGTCAGGTGATGCAGACCTTCATATCCGCCTGTGCCAGCGGTGACGTGACGGCGTTGACGGCGGTACTCGACCCGACCGTGTGGGGCGTCGGCACGGTGCTGGCCGATCCGGCTCCGCCCCGGCAGATCAACCACGGTCCGGACGCCGTCGCGACGAACCTGCTGCGCTACCTGGGGCCGGGCACCACCCTGGTGTGCGGGGTGGCCGGGCAGCCGGTGCTACTCGCATACGACCATCGACGGCTGTTCGCGGTCGTCACGCTGACCATCCGGGGCGGCCTGGTCGCCAAGATCGAGGCCACTGCGGACCCGTCGGCCCGGATGCGGTGACCGTCGGCGCTGCCCGCGCCGCAGCGCGGCACAATGTAACGGTGAGCGACAGAAAGCGCGTGCTGATACTCGGAAGTACCGGATCGATCGGCACCCAGGCGCTCGAGGTCATCGCGGCCAACCCGGACCGGTTCGAGGTCGTCGGCCTGGCTGCCGGCGGCGGTAACCCCGACCTCTTCGCGGCCCAGCGCGCCGCGACCGGCGTCCGCAACGTCGCGCTCGCCGATCAGGCCGCCGCGGACCAGGTCGGCGACGTGACATACGCCGGACCCGACGCGGTCACCCGGCTGGTCGAGAACACCGAGGCCGATGTGGTGCTCAACGCACTGGTCGGCGCACTGGGGCTGGCCCCCACGCTGGCCGCCCTGGGCACCGGGGCCCGCCTGGCTTTGGCCAACAAGGAGTCGCTGGTCGCCGGCGGCCCACTGGTGCTCAAGGCCGCTGCACCGGGGCAGATCGTCCCCGTGGATTCCGAGCATTCCGCGATGGCCCAGTGCCTGCGGGGTGGCACCGCCGACGAGGTCGCCAAGATCGTGCTCACCGCCTCCGGCGGCCCGTTCCTGGGGTGGTCGGCCGCCGACCTGGAATCGGTCACCCCGGAGCAGGCGGGCAAGCATCCGACCTGGTCGATGGGCCCGATGAACACGCTGAACTCGGCGACGCTGGTCAACAAGGGCCTGGAGTTGATCGAGACCCATCTGCTGTTCGGGATCGACTACGACCGCATCGAGGTCGTGGTGCATCCGCAGTCGATCGTGCACTCGATGGCCACCTTCACCGACGGTTCGACCTTGGCACAGGCCAGCCCGCCGGATATGAAGTTGCCGATCGCGCTCGCGCTGGGCTGGCCGGAGCGGGTTGCCGGTGCGGCCCTGGCCTGCGACTTCACCACCGCCTCCACCTGGGAATTCCTGCCGCTGGACAACGAGGTGTTCCCCGCCGTGAAACTCGCCGGGCAGGCCGGAACCCGCGGCGGTTGCCTGACCGCGGTGTACAACGCCGCGAACGAGGAGGCCGCCGAGGCGTTCCTCGCCGGTCGCATCCCGTTTCCGGCGATTGTGCAAACGGTCGGTGACGTGCTGCACGCTGCCGACCAGTGGGCCGCGGAACCCGCTACCGTGGAAGACGTACTCGATGCGCAACGGTGGGCCAGAGAACAGGCACGAGCGGCCATCGGCAAAACCATCGAGAAGAGCTTTGAGCAGAAATCCATGAGAAAAGGGCTCGTCATCAAATGATGTTCGTCATCGGCATCGCGCTGTTCGCGCTGGCCATCCTGGTATCGGTGGCCCTGCACGAATGCGGGCACATGTGGGTGGCGCGCGCCACCGGCATGAAGGTGCGCCGGTACTTCGTGGGTTTCGGCCCGACGCTGTGGTCCACGCGGCGCCCCAACAAGCTGGGGGAGACCGAGTACGGCATCAAGGCCATCCCGCTGGGTGGCTTCTGCGACATCGCCGGCATGACGTCGGTCGACGAGATCGCCCCGGAAGACCGGCCCTATGCGATGTACAAGCAGAAGGTGTGGAAGCGCGTCGCGGTGCTGTTCGCCGGACCGGCGATGAACTTCATCATCGGCCTGGTGCTCCTGTACGCCATCGCGATCACCTGGGGCCTGCCCAACATCAACCAGCCCACCACCGCGATCGTCGGTGAAACGGGTTGTGTCGCAGCGCAAGTGAGCCTCGACAAGATGGGTGATTGCACTGGGGCCGGGCCCGCGGCGCTGGCCGGTATCCAGGCCGGCGACGAGATCGTCAAGGTCGGCGACACCGAGGTGTCGGATTTCGCCGCGATGGCCGATGCGGTGCGCAAGCTCAACGGCCCGGTGACGATCGAACTCAAGCGTGATGGCCAGACCCTCACGAAGGTCGTCGACGTGACCCAGACCCAACGGTTCACCAGCGCGGACGCCAAGGAGCCTGCCACCGTCGGCGCGATCGGCGTCGCCGCGGTCAAGGTCGAGCCGCCCACCCCGTACAACCCGATCGCCGCCGTGCCGGCCACGGTCTCGTTCACCGGGGACATGGCCGTCATGCTGGGCAAGTCGCTGGCCAAGATCCCCACCAAGATCGGTGCCCTGGTGGAGGCCATCGGCGGCGCCGAGCGGGACAAGGAAACGCCGATCAGCGTCGTCGGCGCCAGCATCATCGGCGGCGAGACCGTCGAGGCGGGGTTGTGGGTGGCGTTCTGGTTCTTCCTGGCGCAGTTGAACTTTGTGCTCGGCGCGGTCAACCTCGTGCCGCTGCTTCCGTTCGATGGCGGTCACATCGCGGTGGCGACGTACGAGAAGCTCCGCAACATGTTCCGTGCCGCCCTCGGCAAAGCCGCCGCGGGCCCGGTCAACTACCTCAAGCTCATGCCGGCCACCTACGTGGTGCTGCTTGCCGTGCTGGGCTACACGTTGCTGACCATCACGGCAGACCTGGTCAACCCACTCAGCATCTTCCAGTAGGAGATCCCACATGACAGCGTCCATCGGTTTGGGAATGCCCGCACCCCCGGCGCCGACCCTGGCGCCGCGGCGGAAGACCCGCCAGCTCGATGTCGGTGGTGTCGGCATCGGCAGCGAGCATCCCATCGCCGTGCAGTCGATGTGCACCACCAAGACGCACGACGTCAACTCGACGCTGCAGCAGATCGCCGAGCTGACCGCGTCGGGCTGTGACATCGTGCGGGTGGCCTGCCCCCGCCAGGAGGACGCCGATGCGCTGGCCGAGATCGCCCGGCACAGCCAGATCCCGGTGATCGCCGACATCCATTTCCAGCCCAAGTACATCTTCGCCGCGATCGAAGCCGGCTGTGCGGCCGTGCGCGTCAACCCCGGCAACATCAAGGAGTTCGACGGCCGGGTCAAAGAGGTCGCCAAGGCCGCCGGCGACGCGGGCATTCCGATCCGCATCGGCGTCAATGCCGGTTCGCTGGACCCGCGGTTGATGAAGAAGTACGGCAAGGCCACGCCCGAGGCGCTGGTCGAGTCGGCGCTGTGGGAGGCCTCGCTGTTCGAGGAGCACGGTTTCGGCGACATCAAGATCAGCGTCAAGCACAACGATCCGGTGATCATGGTCGAGGCCTACACGCAGCTGGCCGCCCAGTGCGACTACCCGCTGCACCTCGGTGTCACCGAAGCGGGCCCGGCATTCCAGGGCACGATCAAGTCCGCGGTCGCGTTCGGCGCGTTGTTGTCCAAGGGCATCGGCGACACGATCCGGGTGTCCCTGTCGGCACCGCCGGCCGAGGAGGTCAAGGTCGGCAACCAGATCCTGGAGTCGCTGAACCTGCGGCCCCGCGGCCTGGAGATCGTGTCATGCCCGTCGTGCGGGCGGGCCCAGGTTGACGTGTACACGCTGGCCAACGCGGTGAGCGCGGGCCTGGACGGGCTCGATGTCCCGCTGCGGGTCGCGGTGATGGGCTGTGTGGTCAACGGTCCGGGCGAGGCCCGCGAGGCCGATCTCGGGGTTGCCTCCGGTAACGGCAAGGGCCAGATCTTCGTCAAGGGTGAGGTCATCAAGACCGTCCCCGAGGCGCAGATCGTCGAGACGCTGATCGAAGAGGCGATGCGCCTGGCCGAAGCGGCGGGTTCAGATGATGCCACCGGTTCGCCTGTGGTGACCGTAAGCTGATAGCGACCCTGTGAGCGGGGTCACCCCACCTCGGCTTCAACAGAGAGAACCGTCCATGTCGGCTCCGCCACTGTTCCGCCTCGTTGACGAGCGGCGAGTTTCCGTGGTGCGTGACGCCACTCCGTGCCTGCAGGTGTTCGACGAGGACCCGGTGGGGTCGTGCATGGTGGCCGCCCGTGTCGCCGAGTTCGGCGTCGAACACGGAGCGATCGGCGGCGAGCTGTGGACCAGGCGCGGCGTCGCCGAGTCTCTGTGTTACGCCGGGCCCAACCTGATCCCGTTGCGTGGGGACGCCGAGGATCTCAAGGCGTTCTCGGACAAGGCGATGAGCACCGCGCGTCGGTGCTCCTCCTTGGTCGGCCGGGCCGAACTGGTGCTGCCGATGTGGGGGCGGCTGGAATCGGCGTGGGGCACCGCCCGCGATGTCCGCGAGCAGCAGCCGCTGATGGCACTGAACTCGATGCCGCAGTGCGTGATCGACCCGGCGGTCCGCCCGGTGCGTATGGAGGAACTCGACGCCTACCTGGTCGCCGCAGTCGACATGTTCATCGGCGAGGTCGGTGTCGACCCACGACTCGGCGACGGCGGCCGCGGCTACCGTCGCCGCATCGCCAGCCTGATCGCCGCCGGGCGGGCCTGGGCCCGCTTCGAACGCGGCGAGGTGGTGTTCAAGGCCGAGGTCGGGTCGCAGTCGCCGTCAGTCGGCCAGATCCAGGGCGTATGGGTGCATCCCGAGTGGCGTGGCCACGGGCTGGGCACTACTGGCACCGCCGCGCTGGCGGCGGCCGTGGTGGGCTCGGGCCGCATCGCGAGCCTGTACGTCAACAGCTACAACACCGTGGCGCGGGCGACCTACGCCCGCATCGGATTCGAACAGGTTGGTACGTTCGCCACGGTGTTGCTCGACTGAGTTCCCTGAATCACCCTGCTACGACCGGGTTTGCGGCGTGGCTGGGACCCGGGACTGCCGCTGCTTTCGGTGCCGGTGGATGATGACCGCTCGAGATCTCGTCACTGTCTCGGTTCGGTATCGGTGCGCCTCCGACGAAACCGACCTCCACGTTTCTAACATCAGCCTCAATGGCAACTCAAACATCATCAGTCACAAGGACCACAGGCCTGTTCGCAGTCGTCGTGGTCTTGGGGGCAATGGCGCTGAGCGCCTGCACCCCGCGGCCCGACGGGCCCGAGCCCGCCGCCGAGCAGTTCTTTGCGGCACTGGCCACTGGTGACACCGCGGCCGCCGCGGCGCTGGCCGACCGGCCCGAGGACGCCAAGACCGCGCTGAGCGAAGCGTGGAACGGCTTGCAGGCGACCCGGCTCGACGCGCAGATCCTGGGTTCCAAGTACGCCCAGGACACCGGCAGCGTGGCCTACCGCTATACCTGGTACCTGCCCAAGGACCGCACCTGGACCTACGACGGGCAGCTCAACATGATCCGTGACGAGGGCCGTTGGCAGGTGCGCTGGAGCGCGACCGGGCTGCACCCGAAACTGGGCGAGCACCAGACCTTTGCGTTGCGGGCCGACGCACCGCGACGCGCCTCGGTCAACGAGCGTGGGGGTACCGACGTACTGGTGCCCGGCTACATCTATCACTACGGGCTGGATGCCAGGGCGGCCGGCGCCGCACTCATGCCGACGGCCCGGGCGGTGGCAGATGCGATGCGGGGCTTCGATCCCGCCCTCGGCGACCCGCAGCGACTTGCCGAACAGGCCAGCGCCTCGGCGCAGCCGATGAGCTTGATCACGCTCAAGCAAGCCGACAACGACCGGATCGCCCCGGCCATCGGCCGGCTGCCCGGGGTCGTGGTCACCCCACAGCCTGAAATGTTGCCCACCGACCCATCTTTCGCCCCGGTGATCGTCAACGAGGTCAAGAAATCGGTGGCCGACCAACTCAACGGTCAGCCGGGCTGGCGGGTGGTCACGGTCAACCAGAACGGTGTCGACGTCGACGTCCTCAACGAAGTTGCGGGCGATCCGGCACCGTCGATCACCATCAGTCTGGACCGCGCCGTGCAGGACGCCGCGCAGAACGCCGTCAACACCACCGGCAAGCAGGCGATGATCGTGGCGATCAAGCCGTCCACCGGTGAGATCCTGGCCGTCGCGCAGAACGCGGCCGCCGACGCGATCGGGCCGCTGGCCACCATGGGCCAGTTCCCGCCGGGGTCGACCTTCAAGATGGTCACCGCGGGCGCGGCCATCGAGCGCGACATGGCAACGCCCAACACGCTTTTGGGCTGCCCCGGCACGCTCGACATCGGGCACCGAACCGTCACCAACTACGACGCCTTCGATCTGGGCACGGTGCCGCTGTCACGGGCGTTCGCCAATTCGTGCAACACCACTTTCGGCGAACTCGCCAGCCGGATGCCGCCGCGCGGTCTCACCCAGGCTGCCGCGCGGTACGGCATCGGCACCGACTACCAGGTGGACGGGATCTCCACGCTCACCGGATCAGTGCCCCCGACGGTGGATCTGGCCGAGCGCACCGAGGACGGCTTCGGCCAGGGCAAGGTACTGGTCAGCCCGTTCGGCATGGCATTGGCGGCCGCGACGGTGGCAGCCGGCAAGACGCCGGTGCCGCAGCTCATCGAGGGACGCCAGACCATGGTGGACCGTGCGGGTGCTCCGATCAGCCCGAAGATGGTCGACGGGCTGCGGCCGATGATGCGGCTGGTGGTGACCAACGGCACAGCCAAGGATCTCAACGGGCTCGGTGACGTGCGCGGGAAGACCGGTGAGGCCGAGTTCATGGGCGGTTCGCATTCCTGGTTCGCCGGCTACCGCGGGGACATGGCGTTTGCGGCGCTCATCGTCGGTGGCGGCAGTTCGGAGTACGCGGTGCGGATGTGCAAGACCATGTTCGACGGTATGCCCCCGGCCTACCTGGCCTGAGTCACCTGTTCGGGCCGGCGCGCCCGCCCCGCATCGGCGGCTGGCGGTAACGTGGGAACGTCATGACTGGCACCAATGAACAATCGGTGGATCTGCGGGTCTCCGATGCCGATCGCAACGGCACGTTGCGGCGGCTGCACAATGCCGTCGCCCTCGGCCTCATCGACATCGCCGAGTTCGAGGAACGGTCGGCTCTGGTGTCGCACGCCCGGCTGCATTCGGACCTCGACGCATTGGTGGGGGACCTACCCGGACCGGGGGCGATCGTCACCACCGCCACCGACCGGGTCGAGTTGCGCGGTGTGCTCGGCTCGCTGAAACGCCAGGGTGAATGGACCGTTCCGACCCGGCTGGCATTGGTGCGCCGGATGGGTTCGGTCGAGCTGGATCTGACCCGGGCCCGGTTCGCCGGGCCGATGGTGGTCATCGAGCTGGATATGAAATTCGGGTCGTTGGAGATCCGGCTGCCCGACGGGGCCAGTGCGTCGATCGATGACGTCGAGGTGATCGTGGGAAGCGCCGACGACCACCGCCGCGATGCGCCGGCCGAGGGCACCCCGCACATCATCCTCACCGGGAAAGTGGTTTGCGGTTCGGTGGATATCCGTGGGCCGCGCCGGAACTGGAAGCTGATGGCGCGGCGGTCCTGATCCACCGCGATTCTCAGCGCGGCTCAAGCACGGCGAACGTCAGCGTCGCGCGGGCGGCGAGCCGGCCGCGGGTGACGTCGGTGACGTCGACCGACGTCACGATGAGGCGTCTGCCGGCCCGCACGACCTTCGCCTCCGCGCGGGCCGTCCCCATGATGGGGGCCAGGAAGTGGATGTTGAGGTCGGCGGTCGTCACGTCATAGCCGACACCGCTGGCATTGCCGGCGAGCATGCCTGCCGCGATGTCGATGAGGGTGGCCACCAGACCGCCCTGCAGCGCGCCGCGGACGTTGGCGAGGTCGGGCCGGTTGTCCATTTCCAGCACCAGGCGGTCCGCGGTCGACTCGACCTCGCGGTAGTCCAGCAGTTCCAGTACGTGAACGGTGTCGGTCATCGCCGGGCCTCAATCATCCCCGTACGGTAACACCATTACCGCTTGACGAGAGGGTCACTCTCCTCCGGTGTCACCGCAGTACCTCGCTGGGCACGGCGAACCGCTCCCGATAGCTGCTGACCTTGGCTGCAACACGGCGGATCGGTGCCGCAGCGGGTGCGTGCAGCGCTGGGGGCGTTGTCGGTGAGCTGACGATTAAGCTGTCCACATGCCAGTTCGTACCGCCCTGCGCCCCGGCGTGCTCTCACCGACCCTGCCGGTTCCCAAGTCGATCCCTCGGCCGGAGTATGCGTGGAAGTCCACCGTGCAGGAGGGCAGCGAACCCTGGGTGCAGACGCCCGAGGTGATCGAGAAGATGCGCGTCGCGGGCCAGATCGCTGCCGCCGCCCTGGCCGAGGCCGGCAAGGCCGTGGCACCGGGAGTGACCACCGACGAGCTGGACCGTATCGCCCACGAGTACATGGTCGATCACGGCGCCTATCCATCGACCCTGGGCTACAAGGGTTTTCCCAAGTCCTGCTGCACCTCGCTGAACGAGGTGATCTGCCACGGCATCCCGGACTCGACCGTGATCGAAGACGGTGACATCGTCAACATCGACGTCACCGCATACATCGACGGCGTACACGGCGACACCAACGCCACCTTCCTTGCCGGCGACGTCTCCGAGGAGCACCGGCTGCTCGTCGAACGCACTCACGAGGCGACCATGCGGGCCATCAAGGCGGTCAAGCCCGGGCGTGCGTTGTCGATTGTCGGCCGCGTCATCGAGGCCTATGCAAACCGGTTCGGCTACAACGTCGTTCGTGATTTCACCGGTCACGGCATCGGCACCACGTTCCACAACGGCCTGGTGGTGCTGCACTACGACCAGCCCGCCGTGGAGACCGTTCTGGAACCCGGCATGACCTTCACCATCGAACCGATGATCAATCTCGGGTCGCTCGACTACGAGATCTGGGACGACGACTGGACCGTGGTCACCAAGGACCGCAAGTGGACCGCCCAGTTCGAGCACACCCTGGTGGTCACCGAGGACGGCGCCGACATCCTGACATTGCCGTGAACCACGCACCGTGAGCGGCGCGCTGCTGGTCGCCGGCACCACCTCCGATGCCGGCAAGTCGATGGTCGTGGCGGGCCTGTGCCGCCTGTTGGCCCGTAAGGGTGTGTCCGTGGCGCCGTTCAAGGCGCAGAACATGTCCAACAATTCGGCCGTCACCGTGGACGGCGGTGAGATCGGGCGCGCCCAGGCCATGCAGGCCCGCGCCGCCGGACTACCGCCCAGCACCCGGTTCAACCCGATCCTGCTCAAACCTGGCGGGGACCGCACCTCGCAGTTGGTGATCCGGGGCCAGGTGGCCGGCACGGTGGCCGCCGGCGACTACTTCACCCACCGGGACCGGCTCGCCGCGGTGGTCGCCGACGAATTGGCCTCGCTGAGATCCGAATTCGACGTGGTGATCTGTGAAGGCGCAGGATCACCGGCCGAGATCAACCTGCGCGCGACCGACCTGGCCAACATGGGGCTGGCCCGCGCCGCGGACCTGCCGGTCGTTGTGGTGGGCGACATCGACCGCGGCGGCCTGCTGGCCCATCTGCACGGCACGGTGGCCGTCCTGGCCCCCGAGGATCAGGCGCTCATCGCGGGCTTCGTCGTCAACAAGTTCCGTGGCGACCCGGCCCTGTTGGAACCCGGACTGCGCCAACTGCTCGAGCTGACCGGTCGTCCCACCTACGGGGTGATCCCGTTCGACGACGGAATCTGGCTGGACACCGAGGATTCGGTGTCGGTCCGGCCGGGCGGCATGGTCGGCACGCCGCAACCGCCCCGTGGGACGCAGACACTCACCGTCGCCGCCGTCAGACTGCCTCGCATCTCCAACTCCACCGACATCGAGGCGCTGGCCTGCGAACCGGGTGTCGCGGTGCGGTGGGTTGCCGATGCCGCCGATCTCACCGGCGCCGACCTCGTGGTGATCCCCGGCAGCAAGGCCACCGTGAGCGATCTGGCCTGGCTGCGTCAACGCGGTCTGGCCGACGCCGTCCTCGCGCACGCCGCGCAAGGACGACCCGTGCTGGGCGTGTGCGGCGGGTTCCAGATGCTGTGCCGCCGGATCGACGACAGTGTCGAATCGGCGACCTCGGAAACGGTGGAGGGGCTGGGGCTGATCGATGCAGACATCGAGTTCGCCGCCGAGAAGACGCTGCGGCACTGGGAAGAACCCTTGTGGGGCTACGAGATTCATCACGGGCAGGTGACCCGTGCGGCAGCCGACGACTGGCAGGGGGTCGGACTGCGCCGCGGCGCGGTCTACGGCAGCCACTGGCACGGCCTGCTCGACAACGACCGTCTGCGCCGCGACTGGCTCACCGAAGTTGCCGACAGCGCCGGTCGTGGCGGGTTCGTGGTTGCCGACGACATCGACGTGCGGGGCCGTAGGGACGCTCAGCTGGATCTGATGGCCGACCTGCTCGCCGCCCATCTCGACGTCGGGGCTGTCATGGACCTGATGCGGCACGGGCCGCCACCGCGGCCGATCATGAGCACTGCGCTCGCCGTCCCACCCCGGTAACCTGGGCAGATGAGTCTGCGCCATCGGTCGGTGGCAGCTCTGGTCGGGCTGGTCGCCTTGGTGGGCGTGTCCGGCTGCGCACCCGTGGTCGTCGGGTCGCCCACGTGGCTCGGCGCCACTCTGGAGAAGGTGTTGCTGACACCCGCCGACCTTCCGCCCGGAGTGCAGCTCGATCGGGTGACCGATGACGGGACGGGCCCGGGCGGATCAGGTGGACCGCCACCGATGCTGTCCAACCCGGCCGGCTGCAGTGACGGCCTCACCCGGGTGATCGCCGAATCCGCCGAGCGGGGGCCGGGCAGCGCCGCGCAAGTCATCGCCGCTTACGACGGGGCGCGCATGGTGCTGACGGTGCTGACCTCGCCGCTGCCGCTGGATCGGCTGGCGGACACGGCGCAGCGGTGCGCACACTTCTCCACCTACTTCGATCCGTCAGACGACGGCATCCCGATGACCACCACCAAGCTGACCATCCCGCACACGTCGGCGTTGGCCTATCAGCAGACCATGCGGCTGGCCGGCGGTGAGGAGAGCGTCTTCTTCGCCTTCGAAAACGTTGGCAACTGGGCCGTTTTCGGTATCGCGTTCCCCACGCAGAATCCTTCGATCGCCGCCAAAGGTGAATTGCCGCAGACATTTCTGGATGTTTTCGGGATTCAGGCGGAGCGTTTGGCCGCTCGCTGACGGGGGCGTCAAGACATAGTTCATTCCGGCCCGTTCGCGGCTACTGGACGGTAGGTTGTCCGAATGCTTACCACCGTCGCGACCATCGACGGGTTCACCACGCCCGTCGATGTCTCGGGGCCCGACAAGGGGTCCACCGTGGTGGTGCTGAGCGCCGGCCATCACGGCCCGGCCGCCTATGAGCAGATCTGCCGCCGGTTACACACCGCTTCGCTGCGGACGGTGATCATCGGGCCGGACCCGCGGCTGACCGCCAAGTCCGTGGTCGGGATCCTCGATTCGCTGAACATCAAGTGGGCGCTGCTCGTCGGTGACCGGCTCGGGGGAGAACTCGCCTGGGAGCTGGCCGCCACCCGGCTGGACAAGTTCATCGGTCTGGTCGTGGTGGATCGCGGCCACCCACGTGTCGCCGACGCCACCGGGGTGATCCGCGACGACGGCTGCCCCCCGGTGGAGATGAACACCACCGTGCTCGTCAGCACCCCGGCGGCCCGCGCCGTCGCCAAGGCCAGCCAGCGCTATGTGTACGGCGACTTCCGGCTGGTGGAGATGCCGGGGCGGCGCAACGCCGGCGATTCGACCGCACAGCTCGCGGCCGAGATCGTGCTGCGCACCAGCAGTTGGTGACCGGCGGCGAGTCCTGCCTTCGGGCCGGCGCTCAGTCAGCCGCCTCCGACGGCGTCCAGGCTTGCGGCAAACCCGGCTGCTGCGGAAACAGGAAATCCACGAACGCCGCGGCCGTGGGCTGTGGCTCGTGATTGGCCAGGCCGGGACGTTCGTTGGCCTCGATGAAGACGTAATCGCGGCCGGTCACGTCGGGGACCAGCAGGTCGATCCCCGTCACCGGAATACCGATCGCCTCGGCCGCGGTCACGGCGACCCGGCACAGCTCCGGGTTCACCTCCGCGGTGACATCGTGGATCGTCCCGCCCTGATGCAGGTTGGCCGTCCGCCGCACCCGCAGCCGCACCCCCTCGGGCAGCACGTCGTCGAATGACCAGCCGGCTTCGGCGACCGTTCCCTTGGTGACGTCGTCGATCGGGATGCGCGATTCGCCGCCGGTGGCGGCCGCGCGCCGCCGGGACTGCGTCTCGATCAACTCGCCCACGGTGTGCTTGCCGGTGCCCACGACCTCGGCCGGCCTGCGGATCGCCGAGGCAACCACCTTGCCGTCGATCACCACCAGGCGAAGATCTTCACCGGGGGCGCGCTGCTCGATCAGCACCTCGGGGTACTGCTCGCGGGCGCGGTGCAGCGCCGCGTCCAGTTCTTCGCTGCCGTCCACGCCGACGGTGATGCCCTTGCCCTGCTCGCCGCGGGTGGGCTTGACCACCACGTCGCCGACCTCGGCCAGAAAGTCGTGATCCTCGCTGTCGAAGGTGGCCAGCCGGCCCTTGGGCACCGTGATCCCGGCATCGGAGACGATCCTGCGGGTCTGGCGTTTGTCATCGCAGCGCGCCATGGCCACCGCGGAAGTGAACTCCGACAGCGATTCTCGGGTGATCACGCTGCGCCCACCGTGCGACAGCTTCATCTCACCGGCCCCGGCATCGAGCACCTCGACCCGGATGCCACGACGCATCGCCTCGTCGGCGATGATGCGGGCATACGGGTTCAGATCGTCGACCGTCTCCGGCGGATGGGTGAACAACGGCTCATTGATCGCGTTCTTGCGTTTGACGGCCAGCACCGGGACCCGGTGGAAACCCAGCTTCTCGTACAGCGCGATCGCAGCCGAGTTGTCGTGGGCCACAGAGAGATCCAGGTAGGCGCGGCCCCGTTCGCGGAAGATTCCGGCCAGCGTGCGAGTCAGCGCGTCGCCGACCCCGGGCAGTCCGGCCGCCGGGTCCACCGCGAGGCTCCACAGGCTCGACCCGTCCTCCGGGTCGGCGAACAACCGCTTGTGGTCCACGCCGGTCACCGTGCCCACCACGGTGCCGTCGTCATCGCGCACCGCGACCAGATAGACCACCGCGGGGGTGAGCGTGTGGTTGTGCCAGATGACGTCGACGGGTGCGGGCACCATCCCGCACCGCACGTACACCCGGTTCATCGCGTCGGCGTCCATCGGTGTCTGCAGGGTGCGCACGGTGAATCCCACCGGGTGGGCCGCGTCGAGATCATCGGTGAACCGCAGCCGGTAGGTGTGGCTGGGGTCGATGAACAATTCGGCGGGGGACCGGGCCACCAGCACGTGCGATTCGCGGGCGTAGATGCAGATGTCCCGCCGGCCCGGGCCTTCCCGCTGCAGTACTTCGGCCAGCTGTTCCGGGTCGGCGAAGGTCTGCCCGAAAATCAGCCGGCCCCAGCCCAGTTCGAGCACCACATCGTCGGCCATGGCGTCGATGAGGTGCTGCGGTGACGCATCGTGCAGACCGAGGGTGATCGCCTCGGTGTGGTCGGGACCCGCCGAGGCTTCCGACGCATCGTGGTCAGTGGCGGTCACGCCGCAGCTCCCGTCACGCCGTGGCGCTGCAACCACAATTCGAGCAGCGCGATCTGCCACAACTCATTGCCCCGCAGCGGGGTCAGCCTGCCGTTCGGGTCCGCCAGGAGCCGGTCGACAGCCTCGGGACGGAACAGCCCGCGCTCCTTGGCTTCCGGCGCGTACAGCGCATTGCGGACCAGATCCAGGTACGGCCCCTCGAGGTGCGTCAGGGCCGGGACCGGGAAATAGCCCTTCGGGCGGTCGATCACCGCTGCCGGAATCACCCGGCGCGCAGCCTGTTTGAGCACACCTTTGCCCCCGTGGGCGGTCTTCAGGCCCGGCGGGCAGGTGGCGGCCAACTCGACGAGTTCATGGTCGAGGAAAGGCACGCGGCCTTCCAGGCCCCACGCCATGGTCATGTTGTCGACCCGCTTGACCGGATCGTCGACCAACATCACGGTCGTGTCCAGACGCAACGCCCGGTCCACGCCGGTCTGCGCGCCCGCCGCGGCGAAGTGATCGGTGACGAACACCCCGCTGGGGTCGCCGTCGGCCCGGTAACCGTCGCTGATCAGCGCACCCACTCCGGCGCTGTCCCGGTCGAAGAACGCGCTGCGGTAGCTGGCCACGGAGCCTTCGAGGCCGGCCGCGCCGGGCTCGGCCATCGGCGGGTACCAGTGGTAACCGGCGAAGACCTCGTCGGCGCCCTGCCCGGACTGCACCACCTTGACGTGCTTGGACACTTCTTGGCTGAGCAGATAGAAGGCCACGCAGTCATGGCTGACCATGGGTTCGCTCATCGCGGCGATCGCCCCGTCGAGGGCGGGCAGCATGCGGTCGGTGCCGATCCGGATCTGGTGGTGGTCGGTGTCGAAGTGCTCGGCGATGATGTCGGAGTACTTGAACTCGTCGCCGGCCACGCCGCCGACCGATTCGAAACCGATCGAGAAGGTGGACAGACCGTGCTGGCCGGCCTCGGCGAGCAGTCCGACGATGAGGCTGGAATCGACACCGCCGGACAGCAGGCACCCGACGGGCACGTCGGCCACGAGCCGACGTTCGACCGCGCGCCGCAGCGACTCCAGTACCGCGTCCTCCCAGTCCTTCTCGGACCAGTCGGCGTGGTCGGCGTGCCGGGTGAAGTCCGGTGACCAGTAGACCGTGGTGTGCCGGCTGCCGTCGGGCTCGATCGCGACCACGGAAGCGGGCGGCACCTTCTTGATGCCCTGCAGGATGGTCAACGGGGGCGGCACCACCGAATGGAACGTCAGGTAGTGGTGCAGCGCGATCGGGTCGATCCGGGTGTCGACGCCGCCGCCGGCCAGCAGGGCCGGTAACGACGAGGCGAACCGGAGCCGGTGGTTGTCCTCGGTGATGTAGAGCGGCTTGATGCCCAGCCGATCCCGGCCCAGCAGCACGCGGCCGGTGTCGCGCTCGACGATCGCGAACGCGAACATCCCCATCAGATGCTCGACGAACCGGTCACCCCAATGGTGATACGCCTTGAGCAACACCTCGGTGTCGCTGTGCGAGAAGAACCGGTAACCGTGCCCGGACAGTTCCCTGCGCAGCTCTTGGTAGTTGTAGATGCAGCCGTTCCAGCAAACGGTCAAACCCAGTTCGGGATCGACCATGGGCTGGGCGCCCGCTTCGGTCAGGTCAATGATTTTCAGGCGGCGGTGGCCCAGCGCGACCCGGCCTTGCGACCACACACCGGCCGCGTCCGGACCCCTGGGCGCCATCGCGTCTGCCATGGCCGACACCGCTGAAATATCCGGTGTCCGGCCATCGAGACGCACCTCCCCGGCGGCTCCACACATCAGTTCGACCCTACACAGGATCTGTCGGCAGTGCGCCACCCGCGGTGTGTCGGGTGCGTAACCAGGACATGTCAGACAGTGGCCCTATCCTCCTCACATGAGGGCTGGATTCGGCTTCGGCATAGCCCATGACGAGCTGATTCGTGATTTCGGCGCGCAGTCGACCGTTCGGGGTGAGCGCTATGCCGCCGAAGGTCGTGTCCGCGACCTCGAATTCGATGAAGACGAGCGCGTGCTCCGCGGACGGTGTGTGGGTTCGCATGGTCAGCTGTACGTCCTTGAGGTCGGACTCTCGCAAGGGAATCGGGCCGTGGTCGAGTGGGCTCTGTGTTCATGCCCCGTCGGGTCGTTCTGCAAACATGCGGTCGCCCTGGTGCTGGCGGCCACGCCCGGCGACCCGGCGCACCCGCCGGTGGAGCGCTGGCGCTACGTGCTCGACAAGGTGCTCGACGAAGTGGCCGGCCCCGAAGCCGGCGGCAAACCGATCGCGCTGGAATTCTCGGTGACTGGCCCCACCCGCTACCGCCCAGGCACGTTGCTGACGCTGCGCCCGTTGAGCCTCGGCAAACGGGGCACCTGGATCACCCGCGCTTTGACTTGGCGCCGCCTCGTCGACCATCCCGAGCCCGGCGAGTTCGACCGCGACCAATACCGGGCGGTGCGGGCGCTGCTGTCGGAGGTCGTGCGTTACTCCGAGCCGCACGGCGGCGACGCGATGATGCTCAACGGCATGCCGCCCACGTTGTGGCCCCGGCTCGACGAGGTGCTGGACGCCGGGGTGACCGTTCTGGCCGACACCGCCCGCGGGATCCGTGCGGTGGAGCTGGTCAAAAACGTCCACCTGCGGCTGGACTTCGCGGCCGAGGGCGGCGGTGCGGTGATGTCGGTGGCGCTGATCGTCGACGGAGCGGACAGCGACCCCGACGGCGTCGGTCTGATCGGGATGCCGGCCCCGCACGGGATGTTCCAGGTGGTTGATTCGGTGTTGCGGCTGGGGGCGTTCGACCCGGTGCCGGGGCGCACCATGGCCGAGTTGCTGGGGCACCGCGAGCAGGTGCACATCCCGGCCGACATGGCCCGCGAACTCGCCCTAGATGTCCTGCCGCGCCTGGCCGGCAGCGTGGACATGGAGGTCGCTGACGGCCTGTTCGTCCCGCCGACGATCACGGGTCCGATTCCGGCGCTGACCGTCAACGTCGGCGACGGTGGCGCGCGGGTGTTCTGGAGCACGCGGTATCAGGTCAACGATCAGCATCACGATTTCGATCCGCTGTCTTCGGCCGGGTTGATCGGGTACCGAGACGCCGCCGCCGAACAGGCGCTCTGGCAGCGGGTGATGCCGGCGTTGCAGGCGGTCGCTGCGGCCGCGCAGGACTGGAAACGTCAAGCGGCACAGCATGTCAACCGTCGGATAACCACCACACTGGACACTGATGCCGTGCACGAATTGCGGGCCATCGTCAACGCCCGGAGCGCACTCGACGCGGTCGCGGTGGCCTCTGGCCGAACATTGCTGGGCGGGGTGAATCTCACCGTGGTCGAGGCGGCAGTGCTGTGTGACCAGACGTTGCCACAGCTGGACTGCTTCGCGGAGCTGACGGTCGATGCCGATGACCGGTACCGTGCCGCAGGCTCGGACCCGGTGCTGTTGTTCTCCGGGGACACCTCGCTGCCGGGCGACTGGTTCAGCCTGAACGTCACGGTGAACGTGGACGGGGAAACCGTGGCCCTGCCCGAGCTCATCCGTGAACTGGCCTCCGGTGCCACACACATGTTGCTTCCGTCGGGCATCTACTTCCGGCTGGACACACCCGAGCTGGTGCGGCTGCGCGCCTTGCTCGACGAGGCGCGCGCGCTCGGCGAGATCGACGGGGACCGGGTCAATGCCGCGTCGATGAACATCACCCTGTGGGACGAACTCCTCGAGCTCGGTGTCGTCGACGAACAGCTCGCCCGCTGGCGGGCCAACCTGACGCGTCTGGCGGCGGCCCGTCCTCCGGTACCCATCGACCCGCCCGCTGGTCTTGACGCCGAATTGCGCGATTACCAGCGCGACGGGCTGGACTGGCTTTCCTTCCTGTGGGACAACGGGATCGGCGGCGTGCTCGCCGACGACATGGGCCTGGGAAAGACCGTGCAGACGCTGGCACTGATCGCCCGTGCCGTGTCCGGGGGCGCCGGCAAGTTCCTGGTGGTGGCGCCGACGAGCGTGGCGCGCAACTGGGTGTCCGAATGTCACAAGTTCACGCCCGGACTGAACGCGGTGGTGGTGACCTCTACCAATGCGCGGGCCGCGGTGGGATTGGCCGCACAGGTCGCCGAGGCGGACATCGTCGTCACCTCCTACACGCTGCTGCGCATGGACGTCGATGCCTATTCGAAAATCCCTTGGTCCGGAATGATTCTGGACGAAGCGCAGTTCGTGAAGAACCATCACAGCAAGACCCACCAGGCCGCGCGGCTGCTCGACGTGCCGTTCAAGTTGGCGATCACCGGTACGCCGATGGAGAACAACCTGATGGAGTTGTGGTCACTGCTGTCGATCACGGTGCCCGGGCTGTTCCCGTCGCCGAAGGTGTTCGAGACGTACTTCCGTAAGCCGATCGAATCGGGTCAGGCCGACGACCTGCTATCGGTGCTGCGTCGGCGGATCAAGCCGGTATTGTTGCGTCGCACGAAAAGTCAGGTGGTTCGCGAGCTTCCGGCCAAGAGTGAACAGGTCCTCACCATCGGCCTGGGCGCCAAGCACCGCAAGATCTACGACACGCGGCTGGCCCGGGAACGGCAGAAGGTGCTCGGACTGCTCGGGGACTGGGAGAAGAACCGGTTCCAGATCTTCCGCTCGCTGACGCTGCTGCGGCAACTGAGCCTGCATCCGGGGTTGGTCGACGATTCCGCCCGTTCGGTGGGGTCGGCGAAGATCGACTTTCTGGTGGAACAACTGGATCAGCTTGTCGCAGAGGGGCACAGCGCGCTGGTGTTCAGCCAGTTCACCGGATTCCTCGGAATCGTACGGGCACATCTGGATTCGTCGGGAATCGCCTACAGCTACCTCGACGGCTCCGTCGATTCCGACGGAAGGGCCAGGGCCATAGCGGAATTCGGCGCCGGCGCCACGCAGGTTTTCCTGATCAGCCTGAAGGCCGGCGGTTTCGGGCTCAACCTCACCGCCGCCGACTACTGCTTCCTGTGCGACCCGTGGTGGAGCCCGGCCGCTGAGGCGCAGGCCGTCGACCGGGCCCACCGCATCGGTCAGACCCGGCCGGTCACCGTCTACCGCCTGGTCGCGGACAACACCATCGAGGAGAAGGTGGTCGCGTTGCAGGACCGCAAGCGGGCCCTGTTCAGCGCGGTGGTGGACGACGGAGATCTGTTCGGCTCGACGATCTCCGCCTCCGACATCCGCGAACTACTGGGGTGATCAGCCGGGCAGATCGGCGGTCGCGGCGTCGACCTGCTTGATCGGTCCGGTGAACCAGTGCTTCACCGAGACTTCCCAGTAGATGAACAGCAGGACCAGCACGCCACCGACCAGGAGCGGGGTGTAGTTCACGAACTTCCATTGGAAGCTCGGATCCCACGGCATACCGCCCAGCGAGGTCGGGAACATCGCGATGATCGAGGTGACGATGATCTCGACGATCGCCACCGGCGCCATCCACTTGTACTTGTTGCCGACGTTCCACCGACCCTGCTCGAACGCGTCGCCGGCCTTCCACCGGTAGTAGATCGGCACCGCGAAGCACAGGTACAGCCCGACCACGCCGATCGAGACGACCGCGTAGAACGCGACCGGTGAAGGCACTTCCACGCCGTTGACCGGAATCTTCACCGGAACGATGGCGGGCAGGGTGATGATCGCCGCGATCACCGCGGTGATGATCACGGCGTTGGCGGGCACGCGCGTGGCACTGACCTTCGACCAGAGTTGGTGCCCGGGGACGGCGCGGTCTCGGCTGAAGGCGAACAGCATGCGCGATGCGCTGGTCTGGCAGGCGGTGGTGCAGAACAGCTGGCCCGCGGTGGCGATCAGCAGCACGACGCCGGCCCACTTCGATCCCAGTGCCTGGGTGAAGATGGTCGCCACCGCACCACCGTTGGCCGATACCTCGTCGGAGTTCTGCACCGCGAACAGGAAGGACAGCAACAGGATCCAGCCGCCGATCGCCGAGTAGAAGATCGACTGCCAGATACCCTTCGCGGCGGCATTGGCGGCGCTCTTGGTCTCTTCGGACAGGTGAGCCGATGCGTCGTAGCCGGTGATCGTGTACTGCGTGAGGATCGCCGAGATCGGCAGCACGAACAGCAGGAAGCCCCAACCGGACGTGGAGCCGGAGAAGATCCCGGAGTTGTTGATGGTCTTGGCGAAAACGTCGGAGACGCTTGCGTGTTGGTCGGGGAGCAGCCACAGGATCGCGATCACGGCGGTGGCGCCCGCGACATGCCACCACACCGAGATGTTGTTGATGACCGCCAGCAGGTGTGACGAGAAGATGTTGATCACGGCCGAGACCGCCAAGATGATCAGGAACATGATGAACACCCGGGTCAGGCTGTAGCCGGCCAGCCAGGATTCACTGAACGTGCCCAGCGTGAGATCCAGGAAGGTCGCGCTGCCGTAGGACACCGAAGCCAGGATCGCGATCAGGCCGATGAGGTTCAGCCAGCCGGTGTAGAAGCCGGCCTTGGCGCCGCCGAGTTTGGAGGCCCACCAATAGATTCCGCCCGAGGTGGGATATGCGGAGACCAGTTCGGCCAGACAGAAGCCGATGATCAGGATGAAGACCGAGACGATCGGCCAGCCCCAGGCGATGGCAGCCGGGCCGCCGTTGTTCCAGCCCAACCCGAACGACGTGAAGCAGCCGGCCAGGATCGAGATGATCGAGAACGAGATGGCGAAGTTGGAGAATCCCGACCAGGAGCGTTGCAGTTCCTGGACGTAACCGAGCTTGGCGAGATGTTGTTCGTCGTCGGAGAGGTGTTCGGTGAGTTCTTCGTGCCCCTCGGGCATGGCGGCTCCTCGTGTGCAGGGCGTGGGCGGTCTGCACAGGGACAATAGAGTGTTATTGGTCTGCTGTCCTACCTTTTGGGGGTGACAATCATGCTGATTCGGGGCACGATCATGACGTCATCGGCGAGGCAATGGTCGGCTGGACGTCAGGTTGGCCACCGAGACCCACACGGGCAGGAGGGTGTGCAATGAGCCAGAACCCCGGCATGCTGGCACGAGCCGACTTGGAGCAAAGGGTGGCGGCGGGCGAGATCGACACCGTGATCCTCGCCTTCTGCGACATGCAGGGCCGGCTCACCGGCAAGCGGGTTTCGGGTCGGCTGTTCGTCGAGGAGGTCGCCGCTCACGGCGCTGAATGTTGCAACTATCTGCTCGCGGTCGATGTCGACATGAACACCGTCGGCGGCTATTCGATGTCGAGCTGGGACACCGGGTACGGCGACATGGTGATGACCGCCGACTTCAGCACTCTGCGGTTGATTCCGTGGCTGCCCGGCACCGCGCTGGTGATGGCGGATCTGTCCTGGCTGGACGGTCGCCCCGTCGAGCAGGCGCCCCGCAGCATCCTGAACCGCCAGATTGACCGGTTGACCGAGCGGAAGCTGGTGCCCTATGTCGGCACTGAACTCGAATTCATGGTGTTCGACAACACTTTCCGCGAGGCCTGGGCCGCCGGGTACCGCGACCTGACGCCGGCCACCGACTACAACGTGGACTACGCCATGATGGCGTCCACCCGGATGGAGCCGTTGCTGCGCGATATCCGCCTCGGCATGGAGGGCGCCGGACTGTACTGCGAGGGCGTCAAGGGGGAGTGCAACCTGGGCCAGCAGGAGATCGCGTTCCGCTACGACCATGCCCGCAACACCTGCGACAACCACACCATCTACAAGAACGGCGCCAAGGAGATCGCCGACCAGCACGGCAAGAGCCTGACGTTCATGGCGAAATTCGATGAGCGCGAGGGCAACAGCTGCCACATCCATATCTCGCTGCGCGGCCAGGACGGGTCACCGGTCTTCGCCGACGAGTCAGGCCCGCACGGGATGTCACCGATGTTCCGCAGCTTCATCGCCGGCCAATTGGCCACGCTGCGCGAGCTGACATTGTTCTATGCGCCGAACATCAACTCCTACAAGAGGTTCGCCGACGGCAGTTTTGCGCCAACGGCCATCGCCTGGGGCATGGACAATCGGACCTGCGCGTTGCGTGTGGTGGGGCACGGATCGAGCTTGCGGGTGGAATGCCGGGCGCCCGGCGGTGACGTCAACCAGTACCTGGCGGTGTCGGCGCTGATCGCGGGCGGCCTGTACGGAATCGATCATGAACTGGAACTGCCCGACGCGCTGCCGGGTAATGCCTATGCCAGTGAGGCGCAACGGTTGCCCACCACCCTGGCCGAGGCGGCCGAGTTGTTCGCGAAGTCCGAGGTGGCACGGGCGGCGTTCGGGGACGACGTCGTCGAGCACTACTTGAACAATGCGCGAATCGAACTGGCCGCCTTCAATTCCGCGGTGACCGACTGGGAAAGGGTGCGCGGTTTTGAACGGCTCTGACGTCCAGGGCGCCGACGCGACGCGCCCGGTTATCGGCATGACCACCTATCTGCAGCAGGCGCAGACCGGGGTCTGGGATGTACAGGCCAGCTTCCTGCCCCAAATCTACTTCGAAGGCGTCACCCGCGCCGGCGGCATCGCGGTCCTGTTGCCGCCGCAGCCGGTGAACGGCGAGATCACCGACCGGGTCCTCGAACGCATCGACGGCCTGATCATCACCGGCGGCCCCGACGTCGATCCGGCGCGGTACGGACAACAGCCGCACCCGGCCACCAACACCCCAGCCGTCGAGCGTGATGCCTGGGAGTTCGCACTTCTGGAATCGGCGCTGCGAAGAGGCATTCCGGTGCTCGGCGTGTGCCGGGGAGCTCAGGTGCTCAACGCCGCGCTGGGTGGCACCTTGCACCAGCACCTGCCCGACGTCATCGGTCACACCCATCATCAGAAGGGAAACGCCATCTTCGGCACGTCGGCGGTGCACACGGTGCCCGGCACCCGGCTGGCGGCCCTCATCGGTGAAACCTCGGACGCGCAGTGCTACCACCACCAGGCGATCGATCGAATCGGTGACGGATTGGTGGTCAGCGCCCGCGACGCCGACGGTGTGATCGAGGCGGTCGAGCTGCCCGGCGACGGCTTCGTGGTCGGGGTGCAATGGCACCCGGAGGAGACCCTCGACGATCTGCGGTTGTTCGCCGCCGTCGTCGAGGCGGCCAGAACATATGCGACAGAGAGGATCTCATGACATCCAGCCAGGTCATCAACCCCGCCACCGAGGAGGTGCTGACCACCGTCGACCTCCTGGATGTGGATGCCGTCGATGACGCGGTGGCCCGCGCCGCCGTGGCGCAGCGGGCATGGGCCCGGCGGGCCCGTCGCTGCGCGCATTCGCTGCCGTGGTCGACGCCCACATCGGTGACCTGGCCGCTCTCGAGGTGGCCAATTCCGGCCATCCGATCGGACAGGCCGAGTGGGAGGCCGGGCATGTCCGGGACGTCCTGCAGTTCTACTCCGCCGCCCCGGAACGGCTGAGCGGCAAGCAGATCCCGGTGGCCGGCGGCCTCGACGTCACATTCAACGAGCCGCTCGGCATCGTCGGGATCATCACACCGTGGAACTTCCCGATGACCATCGCCGCATGGGGATTCGCCCCGGCACTGGCCGCCGGCAATGCGGTGGTGCTCAAGCCCGCTGAATGGACGCCGCTGACCACGATCCGGCTCGGTGAGCTCGCGGTCGAAGCGGGTCTTGATCCCGACCTGTTCCAGGTCCTGCCCGGCAAGGGCTCGGTGGTGGGGGAGCGGTTCGTCACGCACCCGGACGTGCGCAAGGTGGTGTTCACCGGCTCCACCGAGGTGGGCATGCGAGTGATGGCCGGGGCAGCGGCTCAGGTCAAGCGCGTGACACTGGAATTGGGCGGCAAGAGCGCCAACGTCGTTTTCGATGACTGCGATCTGGAGAAGGCCGCCGCCACCGCACCGTACGGGGTGTTCGACAACGCGGGGCAGGACTGCTGTGCCCGCAGCCGGATCCTGGTGCAGCGCAGTGTCTATGACCGGTTCATGGAGCTGCTGGAACCGGCGGTAAAGGGAGTCGCGGTGGGTGACCCGACGGCGGGCGACACCGAGATGGGGCCGTTGGTATCCCGTCCGCACTGGGAATCGGTGTCGTCCTACGTGCCCGATGACGCCCCGGTGGCATTCCGGGGCAGCGCGCCCGCCGGACCCGGGTTCTGGTTCCCGCCAACGGTGTTGACGCCGCAGCGCACCGACCGCACCGTGACCGAGGAGATCTTCGGCCCGGTGGTGACCGTGTTGCCGTTCGAGGACGAGGCCGACGCCATCGCACTGGCCAACGACACGCCCTACGGCTTGTCGGGCTCGATCTGGACCGATAATCTCTCGCGCGCGATGCGGGTATCGCGGGCGGTGGAATCGGGCAATCTCAGCGTCAACTCGCACTCGTCGGTGCGTTACAACACGCCGTTCGGCGGCTTCAAGCAGTCCGGGCTGGGGCGTGAGTTGGGACCGGACGCACCACTGTCCTTCACCGAAACCAAGAACGTCTTTTTCGCAGTAGAGGAGCTGTAGATGGATCTGACCCAACGCCTGGCCGGCAAGGTTGCCGTCATCACCGGTGGCGCCAGCGGCATCGGTCTGGCCGCCGGACGCCGGCTGCGCGCCGAGGGCGCCACGATCGTGGTGGGCGACATCGACCCCGCCACCGGCGAGGCCGCCGCCGAGGAGCTCGACGGACTGTTCGTCGCCGTGGATGTGTCCGATCAGGATGCCGTCGACCATCTCTTCGACACTGCCGCAGCCACATTCGGTGCGGTCGACATCGCGTTCAACAACGCCGGGATCTCACCGCCCGCAGATGACCTGATCGAGACCACCGAACTGCCGGCCTGGCAGCGGGTGCAGGACATCAACCTGAAATCGGTGTACCTGTCCTGCCGGGCGGCGCTGCGTCACATGGTGCCCGCGGGCAAGGGCTCGATCATCAACACCGCATCGTTCGTGGCGGTGATGGGGTCGGCCACCTCCCAGATCTCCTACACCGCGTCCAAGGGCGGCGTCCTGGCGATGTCGCGCGAGCTCGGGGTGCAGTACGCGCGGCAGGGAATCCGGGTCAACGCCCTGTGCCCGGGTCCGGTCAACACCCCACTGCTGCAGGAGCTGTTCGCCAAGGATCCCGAGCGGGCCGCGCGGCGTCTGGTGCACATTCCGCTGGGCCGATTCGCCGAGCCCGAGGAGCTGGCCGCCGCGGTGGCGTTCCTGGCCAGTGACGACGCATCCTTCATCACGGGCTCGACATTTTTGGTCGACGGCGGCATCAGCTCCGCCTACGTGACGCCGCTGTGACACCCTGGTAGTTCGCCATGACAGCCGAACCGGATCCACAGCAGCCGACCGCCGGCGCACTGCTGCGTCCGGTTCGGCTGGGCAATGCCTTCGAGGACACCGTCGGCCGGTTGCTCGAGACGATCCGTCTCGGGGTGCTGGGCCCCGGGGAGTCCTTGCCTCCCGAGCGTGAGCTGGCCGCGCGCCTGGGGGTCAGCCGCGACACGGTCCGGGAAGCCATCAAATCGCTGGCCGATGCCGGTTACCTGGTGTCCAAACGAGGGCGGTACGGCGGCACGTTCCTGGCCGCAGAATTGCCTGCACTGCCCACGACCAGTCACCGCCCCACACGCGAGGAGATCGACGACGCGTTGCGGTTGCGCGAGATCCTGGAGGTCGGGGCGGCCCGGATGGCGGCCGGGCGAACATTGAGCGCGGCCGAGCGGGACGGATTGTGGTCGCGGCTGGCCGATGTCCGTGCAGCCGAGCCCGACGACTACCGGCGTCTGGATTCGCGACTGCATCTGGCCATCGCCGAGGCGGCGGGTTCGCCGTCGCTGGTGTCCCTGGTCGCCGAGAACCGGATGCGGGTCAACGCCCTGCTCGATCAGATCCCGCTGTTGCCCCGCAATATCGCCCACTCCGACGAACAGCACGAAGAGATCGTCATGGCGATCCTGGCCGGCGACAGCGAGCGTGCCGCCGCGGCCATGCTGGCCCATGTCGGGGGATCGTCGGCATTGCTGCACGGCTTTCTGGATTAGATTCGTACCGTGGACCAGCACGGTAAACAGGTCCAGGTCGAGCGCGCGTCGTCGGCCCTGGCCGACGTCGACACCGCGGGGTGGGCGCAGCGCTTCGATCTGTTGTCCGATCCGCACCGGCTGGAGATCCTGCTGGGCCTGCACCGGGCCCCGGGGATCTGCGTCAGCGATCTGGCCGCCGCCCTCGGCCGCTCGGAAAACGCTGTGTCCCAGGCTTTGCGGGTGCTGCGGGAACAGGGTTGGGTCACCTGCACCCGGACCGGACGCACGGTGAATTACCGCCTCGACGACGAGACCGTGCATGACCTGTTGCACTGGATCGGCGCCCGGCACGGCTGAGCGAAGTTCTCATCTGTCTGTCTGGACAGATATCGGTGCCGGTCTTACGCTGCCCGAATGGCAACCCGTTTCGACCGCGCCGACTGGATCTCGATCGCCGCAGTCAGCGGATTCGTGGTGCTCCTGCATGTCATCGGTTGGGGCGTACTGATCTTCGGGGTGGCGCCGCAACACATCACGCTTGGTTCGGCGGGGGTGTTCGGCGTCGGTCTCGGCGTGACCGCGTACCTCCTGGGCGTGCGGCATGCCTTCGACGCCGACCACATCGCCGTGATCGACAACACCACCCGGAAACTGGTCGGCGAAGGCACCCGGTCGGTGTCGGCGGGCTTCTGGTTCTCACTGGGGCATTCCAGCGTGGTGTTCGGGCTGGCTCTGCTGCTCGCTCTCGGCGTGCACGCGCTCGCCGGCCCGGTACAGGACGACGAGTCGGCGATGCTGCAGACCCTCGGTCTGGTCGGGTCGCTGGTGGCCGGAACGTTCCTCATCCTGGTCGGGCTGACGAATCTGTTTGCCGCGGTGGGGATCGCCAAGGTCTTCCGGGCCATGCGCAGCGGTGAGTACGACGAGGCCGAGCTGGAGCGTCAGCTCGACAGCCGGGGTTTCCTGGCGCGCCTGCTGGGCCGGGTGATGCGGCGCGTCAACAAGCCCTGGCACCTGTACCCGGTGGGCTTCCTGATGGGGCTGGGCTTCGACACCGCCAGCCAGGTCGCGCTGCTGGTACTGGCGGCGGGAACGGCGGCCTTCACGCTGCCCTGGTACGCCATGCTGGTACTGCCCGTGCTGTTCGCGGCCGGGATGAGCCTGTTCGACAGCCTGGACGGAATCTTCATGGCCCGGGCCTACGGCTGGGCCTTCCTGCAGCCGGTCCGCAAGGTGTACTACAACCTGACCGTCACCGTGCTGTCGGTGATCGTCGCCCTCGTCGTCGGCGTGATCGTGCTGACCGGCCTGCTGGTCGAGCGCCTCGGCATCACGACGGGGCCGTTGGCGTTCGTCGGCTCGGCCGACCTGGAGTTCGTCGGATTCGCGATCGTCGGGCTTTTCGTGGTGAGCTGGATTGTGGCCCTGGGGATCTGGCGGTTCGGCCGGATCGAGCAGCGCTGGGCCGCCCGGGCCTAGTCGGTCAGGCCCAGCAGCGCGTTCTCGATCACCTCGGGCAGCGCCGGATGGATCCAGTACTGGCCCCGGGCGATCTCTCGGGCGGTCTGCCCGAAGCTCATGGCCTGGATGAGCGGCTGGATGATCGCAGATGCCTGGTAGCCCATGATGTGGGCACCCAGGATCTTGCCGGTGGCTCGATCACCGATCAGCTTGGCGATGCCGGTGGTGTCTTCCATCGCCCAGCCGTACGCGGTGTCTCCGTAGGCCTGAATCTTGGTCACGACGTCATAGCCCTCGTCGCGGGCCTCCTCCTCGGTCAACCCGACCATGGCGATCTGCGGTTCGGTGAACACCGCCGACGGCACGAACCGGTGATCGCTGCGCACCATCGCCTCGGTGTCATCCCAGTCGTGCAGCAGGTTCTCCCTGACCACCCGTGACTCGTGGTTGGCCACATGCTTGAGCTGGTAGTCCGAGGACACGTCACCGAGCGCGAAAATGCCACGCGCCGTGGTGCGTTGATATTCGTCGACGATGACCAGGCCGTCCTCGTCGATCTCCACGCCGGCGAGTTCGGCATCGAGCAGGTCACCGTTGGGGACCCGGCCGGTGGCCACCAGCAGCATGTCGGCGGGCAGCGTCTTGCCGTCGTCGAGCTCCAGGACGATCTGGTCACCCTCGTGGTGCGAGCCGATCACGTTCTCGTGCGTCCGCACGTCCCACTTCTCGGCGGCCAGCGCGCTGAACCGCCGGCAGATTGTCTCGTCGCAATGGCTGAGCAGGCAGTCGCCACGCACCACGACGGTGACCCGCACGCCCAATGCCGAGAACACGTGGGCGAACTCGGCCGAGACGAATCCGCCGCCCACGATCACCAGGTGCTCGGGCAGCTCGGGGATTCGCATGATGTCGTCGCTGGTGTAGTACGTGACACCGCAGTCCACGATGGCCGGCGGGACGTAGGCGCGGGACCCGGCCGCGATCACCACCTGATCGCTGCTGAATTCATCACCGGCCTCGGTGCGCAGCGTGTAGCGGCCGTCGGCGGTCTTGGGCCCGAACCGGGTGTGGCTGGCGTACACCGTGATGTCCGGGTCGTTGCGGCGGTAGTCCTCACCGCCGGCAGCGATCGGGTCGATCCGGCCGAACACCCGCGACACGACATCGGGCCAGCGCACCTTGTCGATGTGGGAATCGATGCCGTACTTGGCGCTGTCCTTGATCGTGTCCGCTACGTCAGCGGCGTAGACGAACATCTTGGTGGGGATGCAGCCCACGTTGAGGCAGGTCCCGCCGAACGTGCCCTGCTCGCAGATCGCGACCTTCTTTCCGGCGTAGCGCTCGTCGAGGATGCTGTTGCCGGAGCCGGTGCCGATGATCGTCAGATCGTAATGCTCCATGTGCGCTGCCTATCCGGAAGATGTTGTGCTGGGACGGGTTTGCAGGCTCAGGTAGTAATCGAGCCACCGGTCGAGCTCGCGGTAGGCCGCGGCCCGGGAATCGGCTACCGACAGGAAGACGTCGTGTTTGGCATCGGTGATCGGAGCTACCGTGGTGTGGTTGCCCACGCAACCGGACCACCGCGCGATCTGGCTGACATCGAGTACGGCATCGCCGCGCTGCATCGCCGCGGGGTCGGAGGTTTCGGTGACACTGCGGTCCGACCGGAGGATGAGGTTCGGCACCCCGACGTCCAGGCCGCGGTGCAGGCGGGCCTGCCCGCGGCGGATCGCATTGATCCACCCGAAGGTGACGGGGAAGCCTCCCAACGGTTTCCACTCCAGGTTGTAGTCGAACTCGCCGCCGTAGTCGCGGTGCAGCGTGGTGCCGTAGCCGCCTTCGGTGGGCTTGCGGACCACCGACAGCTTGCGCAGGCGGGCCAGGGCGATCAGGGCGGCCGAGGTGGGCGCGGTGCGCAGGATCGCCGGCCCGTGCAGATCGAAGAACGGGCTGTTGAGCACCAGCCCGCCGACGTGATGGGTGGCCAGCCGCCCTCGACGGCGCAGCCGGTCGGCGAACAAGGTGAGGATCAGTCCACCCGCGGAATGCCCGTACAGGCACACCGTGGCATTGCCGGTGTCGGCGGCGATGGACTCCAGGGCACGCTCTATCTGGGTGTCGTAGCGTGCCAGATCGGTGGTGAAGTGCGGGGTCTGGCCATCGTGCCGGGAGCGTCCGCACTTGGGCAGATCCAGCGCGTAGAACGAGAACCCGCGGTCGGCGAATCGGTCGGCCAGCTCGGTGTGGAAGAAGTAGTCGGTGTAGCCGTGCAAAGCCAGCACGGCATGGCCCTTGCCGTCGGGCGCCGTGCCGGCCTCGCCGCGGCGCACCAGCGTGGCGACCAGGTCGCCTTCGCCGTCGGGATCAGGCCCTGCGTCGATGGTCTGCTGCCAGAACCCCGGCAGTACATCCGGCTCCCAGGCGGGCTCCCGTGACGTCACGGTTCCACCCTAACCGGGCCCCGAAATCAGAGCCGCAACGCCGCGAGCACGTCCACGACGCCGCCCCCGGCCATCCGATCACAAGAGGTGAAACCGGACACCGTCTCCGGTAAAGATGTGGAGGCTGTCTTTCGGTCCACCGGGTCGGCCAGCAACCCCGATCGGGACGAGAATCAGCGCATCCGACCGGTCCGGCCGCTCGTCGGCGGGCTGCAGGTGACGGATAGCACTACCATGCCTGGCCAACCGGGATTCGTCGCGCGATAACCTGGGCATAACAAAAGCCGTCGGTGTGGACGGGCCGCGCAACAACAAAGGACGAGCGATCAGGGTGTCTGAGGCAAACGTGGGTACGACCGAGAAGACTGACGTCGTGCTGGTTGGGGCCGGCATCATGAGCGCGACCCTCGGCGCTCTGATCCGGCTGCTGGAGCCGGACTGGTCCATCACCATGATCGAGCGGCTCGACGGTGCCGCCGCGGAGAGCAGTGATCCGTGGAACAACGCGGGCACCGGACACTCGGCACTGTGTGAGCTGAACTACACCCCCGAACTGTCCGATGGTTCCATCGACACCACCAAGGCCATCAACGTCAACGAGCAGTTCCAGGTGTCGCGGCAGTTCTGGGCCTACGCGGCCGAGAACGGCGTGCTGTCCGATGTGCGCGGCTTCCTGAACCCGATCCCGCACGTCAGCTTCGTGCACGGGGCTGCCAACGTCGACTACCTCAAGCGCCGCCACGAGGCGCTCGTCGGCAACCCGCTGTTCGCCTCGATGGAATTCATCGACGACAAGGACGAGTTCTCCCGCCGGTTGCCGTTCATGGCCGCCAAGCGGGATTTTTCCGATCCGGTGGCGCTGAACTGGTCACAGCACGGCACCGACGTCGATTTCGGCGCGCTGTCGCGCCAGCTCATCGGCTTCACCGCGCAGCGCGGGATGAACACCCTGTTCGGTCATGAGGTGCGCAACCTGCACAAGGAATCCGACGGCAGCTGGACGGTCAAGGTCACCAACCGGCGCACCGGCCTCAAGCGCAAGTTCAACGCCAAGTTCGTGTTCGTCGGCGCCGGCGGCGGTGCGCTGCCGCTGCTGCAGAAGTCGGGCATCCCGGAGGCCAAGGGTTTCGGCGGATTCCCGGTCGGCGGCGCGTTCCTGCGGACCGACAACCAGACCCTGACCGCGGGCCATCAGGCCAAGGTGTACGGCCTCCCGCCGCTGGGTGCCCCGCCGATGTCGGTGCCGCACCTGGACACCCGCGTGATCAACGGCAAATCCTGGCTGCTGTTCGGGCCGTTCGCCGGTTGGACGCCGAAGTTCCTCAAGCAGGGCAAGTTCACCGACCTGCCATTGTCGGTCAAGCCCAACAACATCATGTCCATGCTCGGTGTCGGACTCACCGAGATGGGTCTGGTCAACTACCTGGTCGGCCAGCTGCTGCTCAGCGAGGCCGCGCGGGTCGAGACCTTGCGGGAATTCGCGCCCAGCGCAGTCGATTCCGACTGGGAGCTGGACATCGCCGGCCAGCGTGTGCAGGTGATCCGGCGCAAGGGTGCCGGTGGTGTGCTGGAGTTCGGCACCACCGTGCTCACGGCGGCCGACGGCAGCATCGCCGGCCTGCTCGGCGCCTCGCCTGGCGCGTCCACCGCGGTACCGGCCATGCTCGACGTGCTGGAGCGCTGCTTCACCGATCGCTACCAGAGCTGGCTGCCCAAGCTCAAGGAGATGGTGCCGTCGCTGGGGACCAAGTTGTCCAACGAGCCCGGCCTGTTCGACGAAGTCTGGGCGTGGGGGACCAAGGCGCTCAAGCTGGACGTCCCTGTGACTGCGTGACCGAGGCGGGCGGATGACGGTCGCACTACGCCGCAGCTGGGCCAAGGACCTCGACGTACCAACGCTTTACGAGCTGCTCAAGCTTCGTGTCGAGGTGTTCGTGGTGGAACAGGCAACTCCGTACCCGGAGCTCGACGGCCGCGATCTGCTCGCCGAGACCCGCCATTTCTGGCTGGAAAGCCCTGACGGGGAAGTCATTTCGACGCTGCGCCTGATGGAGGAGCATCCCGGCGGCGAGAAGGCGTTCCGGATCGGCAGGGTGTGCACCAAGCGCACTGACCGGGGCCGCGGGCACACCGCCCGGCTCATGCAGGCGGCCCTGGCCGAGGTCGGCGACTATCCGTGCCACATCAATGCTCAGACCTACCTGGTCGACATGTACGGCCGGCACGGATTCGTCCGCGACGGCGACGAATTCCTCGACGACGGCATCCCGCATGTGCCGATGGTGCGCCCCGGGGCCGATGTAACGCGAGAGCGAGTTTGATGACCGTCGAGACCCATACCTATCCCTTCAGCGCACTGGTGGGGCAGGACCGGCTGCGGCTGGCCCTGCTGTTGTGCGCGGTGCATCCGGAGATCGGCGGCGTGCTGATCCGCGGCGAGAAGGGAACCGCGAAATCCACCGCGGTACGCGGCCTGGCCGCGGTGTTGTCGGCGGTCGACGACGACGCTCGCCTGGTCGAGCTGCCCATCGGTGCCACCGAGGACCGGGTGGTCGGCTCGCTGGACCTGCAGAAGGTGCTGCGCGACGGTGAGCACGCCTTCTCGCCGGGCCTGCTGGCCCGCGCCCATGGCGGAGTTCTCTACGTCGACGAGGTCAACCTGCTGCACGACCATCTGGTCGACGTGCTGCTCGATGCCGCTGCGATGGGCCGGGTACATGTTGAGCGCGAAGGTATTTCGCATTCGCACGAATCCCGGTTCGTGCTGATCGGCACGATGAACCCCGAGGAAGGCGAGCTGCGTCCCCAGCTGCTGGACCGATTCGGGCTGACCGTGGATGTGGCCGCCTCACGTGACGTCGATGTACGCGTCGAGGTGATCCGGGCCAGGATGGCGTTCGAGGCGGACCCGCGGGCTTTCACCGATCGGTATGCGGATGCCGACGCCGAGTTGGCAGGTCGCATCGCCGCGGCCCGGGCCGCGATCGGCTCGGTGGTGCTGCCCGACACCGAACTGCGCCGGATCGCCGCACTGTGCGCGGCGTTCGACGTCGACGGGATGCGTGCCGACCTCGTGGTCGCGCGCACCGCCGTTGCTCATGCGGCCTGGCGCGGCGCCGCCACGGTCACCGAAGAGGACATCCGGGTGGCCGCCGAACTGGCACTGCCGCACCGGCGCCGGCGCGATCCGTTCGACGATCCTGGGCTGGACCCCGACCGCCTCGAGGAGGCCATGCAGCAGGCGGGGGAGTCCGCCGCGCAGCCGGGGCAGGACACCGAGCCACCAGACCCGGATTTCGACCCTGATTTCGACCCTCCCGGTGGTGGAGCCGATACCGGTTCGGAAAGCACAGTGCCGCAGGGAAATTCGAAGCAGTCCAGCACCCGACCGAGCGCTCCGCCGTCGGCGGTGTTCCGGACCAGGGCATTGGTGGTGCCCGGGGTCGGTGAGGGTGCCCCCGGTCGCCGTTCGCGGGCCCGCAACCGCACCGGCACGCCGATCGGGGCCACCGCGGAACCCGGCAGCGGGCACGGGCTGCACATGTTCGCCACCCTGCTCGCCGCCGCGGGCCGTCAACAGGGTGCGGGCCTGCCCCGGCCTCGCCCCGAAGACATCCGGCGCGCGGTACGTGAGGGCCGCGAAGGCAATCTGGTGATCTTCGTCGTCGACGCCTCCGGGTCGATGGCCGCCCGCGACCGGATGTCGGCCGTCACCGGCGCGACGCTGTCGCTGCTGCGCGACGCCTACCAGCGCCGTGACAAGGTCGCCGTGATCACCTTCCGCCGCGACGACGCCCAGGTGCTGCTCCCGCCCACCACCTCGGTGCACATCGCCGGTCGCCGGCTGGCCCGGTTCGACACCGGGGGCAAAACTCCGCTGGCGCAGGGCCTGATGGCCGCTCGCGATCTCGTGATCCGCGAGAAGGCCCGCGACCGGGCCCGGCGCACCCTGGTGGTGGTGCTCACCGACGGCCGCGCCACCGGAGGCCCGGATCCGTTGGGCCGCACCAGGCAAGCCGCGGCCGCGTTGGTGGCCGAGGGGGCCGCCGCCGTGGTGGTGGACTGTGAAACATCTTTTGTGCGACTGGGTTTGGCCGGTCAACTGGCCGAACAGCTGGGTGCGCCGGCAGTGCGGCTCGAACAATTGCGCGCGGCCGAGCTGACCCGGCTCGTCCAGCACCAGACGGCCGCCTGACCGGCCCGAGACCCCGCGCAGGAAGGACCGACCATGCCACAGGGACAACCGCTGACCGTCCCCGACGACGGCCTGACCACCAAGGCCCGGCGCAACGCGCCGCTGCTGGCCGTGCACACCGGAGCCGGGAAGGGCAAGTCGACCGCGGCCTTCGGAATGGCATTGCGGGCGTGGAACCAGGGGTTCTCGGTGGCGGTGTTCCAGTTCGTCAAGAGTGCGAAGTGGAAGGTGGGGGAGGAGGCCGTGTTCGGGCAGCTCGGCCGGCTGCACGACGAACACGGTGCCGGCGGTCCCGTCGAGTGGCACAAGATGGGCTCGGGTTGGTCCTGGACGCGTAAGCACGGTACCGACGTCGATCATGCGGCGGCCGCCGCCGACGGCTGGGCCGAGATCAAACGCCGGCTGGCCGACGAACGCCACGATTTCTACGTGCTCGACGAGTTCACCTATCCGCTCAAGTGGGGCTGGGTCGATGTCGACGAGGTGATCGAGGTGCTGGCCAACCGGCCCGGCACCCAACATGTGGTGATCACCGGACGCGATGCCCCGCAGGGCTTGATCGATGCCGCGGACCTGGTGACGGAGATGACCAAGGTCAAGCACCCGATGGATGCCGGCCGCAAAGGCCAGAAGGGCATCGAGTGGTGACTCTCGGCACGCTCGTGGACGCTGAGTGGGCGCATAGTGCTGCCGTTTCGCGGCGTGGCGGGCAGCAGACACGCACGCTCGCGGTGCTGAGGTGACCACCACCGGCGCGGTGGTTATCGCCGCACCGGCATCGGGTAGCGGGAAAACCACCGTGGCAACCGGTTTGGTCGGCGCGCTGCGCCAGGCCGGACATGCGGTGGCGCCGTTCAAGGTCGGTCCGGACTTCATCGACCCCGGCTATCACGCCCTGGCCGCCGGCCGTCCGGGCCGCAACCTGGACCCGGTGCTCGTCGGAGAGGACCTGATCGGCCCGCTGTACCGGCACGGCTGTACCGGCGCCGACATCGCGGTCGTCGAGGGCGTCATGGGCCTGTTCGACGGTCGCATCGAGGGGCAGATGACCGGCATCCCCCGCGGTTCGGCGGCTCAGGTCGCCGGCCTGCTTGGGGCGCCCGTGGTGCTGGTGGTCGATGCCCGCGGGCAGAGCCACAGCATCGCCGCACTGCTGCACGGCTTCGTCACGTTCGACCCGGCGGTGCGGATCGCCGGGGTGATTCTCAACCGGGTCGGCTCCGAGCGGCACGAGGCGGTGTTGCGTCAGGCCTGTGAGCACGCCGGTGTGACGGTGCTCGGTGCGATTCCGCGGGCCGACGAATTATCGGTGCCCTCAAGGCATCTCGGCCTCATCACGGCTGTCGAACACGGTCGTCAGGCGCGCGACGCGGTGGCCGCCATGACCGCCCTGGTGGCCCGGCACGTGGATCTGGCGGCCGTCGTCGCCGCATCCGCTGCCCACGTGACCGCCGAGCCGTGGAGCCCCGTGGCCGAGTCGGTGACCAACGTCACGGTGGCCCTGGCCGCGGGTAAGGCGTTCAGCTTCAGCTATGCCGAGCACGCCGAACTGCTGCGCGGGGCCGGGGCGCAGGTCGCCGAGTTCGATCCGCTGACCGAACCACTGCCCGCCGGCACGGACGCACTGGTGCTGCCAGGCGGGTTCCCCGAACAGTTCACCGCCGAACTGTCGGCCAACGATCTTGTCCGGCAGCAGATCAGAGACCTGGTCGGGCGCGGGGCACCGGTGCACGCCGAATGTGCCGGCCTGACCTATCTGGTCGACGACCTCGACGGCGTACCGATGTGCGGCGTGCTGGCCGGCTCGGCACGGTTCACCGAGCGGCTCACCCTGGGTTACCGCGACGCGGTCGCGGTAGTCGACTCCTGCCTGCACGGGGCCGGTGACCGCGTCACCGGACACGAATTCCACCGGACCGCAGTGGAATTCGTCGACGACCTATCGCCGGCCTGGGTGTTCGCCGGACCCGGCCAGACGGCTCGGCGCGACGGCGCGGTGCGCCGTGGTGTGCACGCCGGATACCTGCACACCCACCCCGCGGCGCATCCGGAGGCCATCACCCGGTTCGTGGCGACAGCAGCAACCACTAAGCTCGGCGGGTGACCGAGAATGCCTACCTCGTCGGCCTGCGCCTGTCGGGCAAGAAGGTCGTCGTTGTCGGCGGTGGAACCGTCGCGCAACGCCGGCTGCCCCTGCTGATCGCCCATGGCGCCGACGTACACGTGATCGCCCGGGCGGCCAGCCCCGCGGTGGAGGCGCTGTCGCACGACGAACCGGGTATCACCCTGCAGCTGCGTGACTTCCGCGCCGGGGATCTCGACGGTGCCTGGTATGTGCTCGCGGCCACCGATGATTCCGAGGTCAATGCCGCCATCGCCGCCGAAGCCGACGAGCGGCGCATCTTCTGCGTGCGGGCCGACGTGGCGCGCGAGGGATCGGCGGTGACCCCGGCGACCTTCGAATCCGACGGCCTTTCCGTGGGCGTCCTGGCCGGCGGCGAGCACCGTCGCTCGGCGGCCCTGCGCACCGCGATCCACGAGGCGCTGCAGCGCGGCCTGCTCACCGCCGAGTCCGGCGATCAGCCGGGGGAGGCGCCCAAGGGCGTGGCGCTGGTCGGCGGCGGCCCTGGCGATCCCGAGCTGATCACGGTGCGCGGACGACACCTGCTGGCCCGTGCCGACGTCGTCGTGGCCGACCGGCTCGCTCCCCAGGAGCTGCTGGCCGAACTCGGCCCCCACGTCGAGGTGATCGACGCGGCCAAGATCCCGTACGGACGGGCGATGGCGCAGGAGGCGATCAACCAGGTCCTGGTGGACCGGGCCCGCGCCGGCAAGTTCGTCGTCCGCCTCAAAGGCGGGGATCCGTTCGTCTTCGCCCGCGGTTACGAAGAAGTCCTGGCATGCACGGAAGCCGGCATTCCCGTCACCGTCGTCCCAGGTGTGACCAGTGCCATATCGGTGCCCGCGCTGGCCGGCGTACCGGTCACCCACCGGGGCATGACGCATGAGTTCGTGGTGGTCAGCGGCCATGTTGCGCCTGGGCATCCCGAATCGTTAGTCAATTGGAATGCGCTGGCGGCGTTGACCGGCACGATCGTGCTGCTGATGGCCGTCGAACGCATCGAGCTGTTCACCAAGGCGCTGCTGGATGGCGGCCGACCTGCGGATACGCCTGTCCTTGTGGTGCAACACGGGACGACTGTCGCGCAGCGCACCCTGCGGGCCACCCTCGCCGACGCGCCCGAGCGGATCCGGGCGGACGGCATTCGACCTCCGGCGATCATCGTGATCGGACCGGTGGCAGCCTTCGCCGGTTAAAGGATTCTTAAGATTCCGGTAAGGTGACCCGGTATGACGGCACTCAACGACGCCGAGCGCGAGGGCCTCGCCGCCCGCCTCCCGTCCTGGTTCCCGTCCTGGGGCTTCCTTTCCGCGGTCATCGCGATCGGCGGTATGCAACTGCTGGCCACCATGGACAGCACGGTCGCGATCGTCGCGTTGCCGCGGATCCAGGACGAGCTCGGCCTGTCCGACGCCGGACGTAGCTGGGTCATCACCGCCTACGTCCTCACCTTCGGCGGCCTGATGCTGCTCGGCGGACGACTCGGCGACACCATCGGTCGCAAACGCACCTTCATCGTCGGCGTCGCGTTGTTCACCATCGCCTCGATCCTGTGCGGCATCGCCTGGAACGAGGCGACCCTGGTGATCGCCCGGCTGCTGCAGGGTGTCGGTGCGGCCATCGCCTCGCCCACGGGACTCGCGCTGGTCGCGACCACCTTCCCCAAGGGCCCGGCGCGCAACCTGGCCACCGCCGTGTTCGGCGCCATGACTGCCATCGGCTCGGTGATGGGCCTGGTGGTCGGCGGTGCGCTCACCGAGGTGTCCTGGCGGCTGGCGTTCCTGGTCAACGTGCCCATCGGCCTGGTGATGCTCTACCTGGCCCGCACCGCCTTGCGTGAGACCAACCGCGAGCGGATGAAGCTCGACGCCGCAGGCGCCCTGCTGGCGACCCTGGCCTGCACGGCCGCGGTGTTCGCCTTCACCCAGGGCCCCGAGAGCGGCTGGCTGGCCCCGGTCACGCTGGGCTCCGGTGCGGTCGCCGCCGTCTGCGGCATCGCGTTCCTCATCGCCGAACGCAGCGCCGAGAACCCGGTGGTGCCATTCGACCTGTTCCACGAGCGCAACCGCGTCGCCACGTTCGCGGCGATCTTCCTAGCCGGCGGCGTGCTGTTCACCTTGACCGTGCTGATCGGCCTGTACGTCCAGGACATCCTCGGCTACAGCGCCCTTCACGCCGGCATCGGCTTCATCCCGTTCGTGATCGGTATGGGCATCGGCCTGGGCGCGTCGTCCCAGATCGTCCGGTTCTTCCAGCCCCGGATCGTGGTCATCGCGGGCGGTGTCCTGGTGCTCGGTGCGATGCTCTACGGCTCGACACTGCATGCCGGCATTCCTTACTTCCCGAACCTGGTGCTACCCATCACGATCGGCGGCATCGGCATCGGCATGATCGTGGTGCCGCTGACGCTGGCGGCGATCGCCGGGGTCGGCTTCGACCGCATCGGCCCGGCCTCGGCCATCGCCCTGATGCTGCAGAACCTCGGCGGTCCGCTGGTGCTGGCGATCATCCAGGCCGTCATCACCTCGCGCACGCTCTATCTGGGCGGGATCACCGGCCCGGTCAAGGACATGAACGGTCCGCAGCTTGCCGCCCTCGATGCGGGATACACCTACGGATTGCTCTGGGTGGCCGCGGTCGCGGTCCTGGTCGGCATTGCGGCATTGTTCATCGGCTACACCTCCGAACAGGTGGCACATGCCCAAGAGGTCAAGGACGCCATCGATTCCGGAGAGCTCGAGCTCGACTGACACCACGTCAGGGTGACGCCGATGAACCGCCGCGAGATCTCCGAGGCCGTCGGCCCGCTGGGCTGGCGCCTGGTGCTCGGTGCTGTCTACACCGAGGTGCTCGTGCCGTCGATGGCCGACGCGGCCGCAGCGGCCGCTCACGCAGTGCGCGCGGCCGGTTCTGATGCACCGGGGCATCTTTCGATCGACATCCGGTCCGACCGGGCCGTGCTGCGGCTGCGCACCCACCACGCCCACGCGGTGACCGAACGCGATCTGGAACTGGCCGGTGAGCTGTCACAGGCCTTGGCGGCCCACGGCTTCGAACTCACCACCGGGCCCGTGGCCGTCCAGGCGATCGAGATCGCGATCGACGCGCTCGACATCGGCGCCATCCGACCGTTCTGGAAGGCGGTCACGGGCTACGTCGACGAACCGGGGAACGTCGACCTCGACGCGGGTCTGGTCGATCCTTTCGGCCGTGGCCCGGCCATCTGGTTTCAGCAGATGGATGCGCCTCGCCCCCAGCGCAATCGGATCCACCTCGACATCGACGTCATCCACGACGCGGCGCAGGCCCGCGTCGATGCGGCCCTGGCCGCCGGCGGCAGGTTGGTCAGTGACCGCGTGGCACCGCGGTTCTGGGTCCTGGCCGACGCGGAGGGCAACGAGGCCTGCATCTGTACCTGGCAGGGCCGTGACTGACGACACGCCTTAAGGTTGTCGCCTGTGATCACCCGCATGTCCGAGCTGTTCCTGCGAACCCTGCGCGACGACCCCGCTGATGCCGAGGTACCCAGCCACAAGCTGCTGATCCGGGCCGGTTATGTCCGTCCGGTCGGCCCCGGCATCTACAGCTGGCTGCCGCTGGGCCTGCGGGTCCTGCGCCGGATCGAGAACATCGTGCGGGAAGAGATGAACGCGATCGGCGGTCAGGAGATCCTGCTGCCCGCGCTGCTGCCGCGTGGCGCGTACGAGACCACCAACCGGTGGACCGAGTACGGCGACACCCTGTTCCGGCTGCAGGACCGGCGCGGCAACGACTATCTGCTCGGGCCGACGCACGAGGAGATCTTCACGCTGACGGTCAAGGGGGAGTACTCCTCCTACAAGGACTTCCCGGTGATCCTGTACCAGGTCCAGACCAAGTACCGCGACGAGGCGCGGCCGCGCGCAGGCATTCTGCGTGGCCGCGAGTTCGTGATGAAGGACTCGTACTCGTTCGACGTGGATGACGACGGCCTCAAGAACGCCTACCACGCCCACCGTGAGGCCTACCAGAAGATCTTCGGGCGCCTCGGTGTGCGCTACGTGATCGTGTCGGCGGTCTCCGGAGCGATGGGCGGTAGCGCGTCGGAGGAGTTCCTGGCCGAGAGCGAGATCGGCGAGGACACCTTCGTGCGCTGCCTGGACTCCGGATATGCCGCCAACGTCGAAGCGGTGATCACCCGGGCACCGGCACCGCTGCCGATCGAGGGGCAGCCCGAGGCGCAGGTGCACGACACCCCGGACACCCCGACCATCGCCACGCTGGTCGACTGGGCGAATTCGGCTGATCTGGCGCAGTTCTCGGGTCGTGAGGTCACCGCCGCCGACACGCTGAAGAACGTCCTGCTCAAAACCCGCGAGCCCGGCGGCGAGTGGGAGCTGCTGGCCATCGGCGTGCCCGGCGACCGCGAGGTCGATGAGAAGCGCTTGGGTGCCGCGCTGGAGCCTGCCGAGTTCGCGCTGCTCGACGACGCCGACTTCGCCAAGAACCCATTCCTGGTCAAGGGCTATGTAGGACCAAAAGCCTTGTTGGACAACGAGGTTCGCTACCTCGTCGATCCGCGCGTGGTGGACGGCACGGCTTGGATCACCGGTGCCGACGCGCCCAACAAGCACGTGGTCGGCCTGGTCGCCGGCCGCGACTTCACCCCCGACGGCACGATCGAGGCCGCCGAGGTCCGTGACGGCGACCCGTCGCCGGACGGAGCCGGCGTGCTGACCTCGGCGCGTGGCATCGAGATCGGCCACATCTTCCAGCTGGGCCGCAAATACGCCGACGCCTTCACCGCCGACGTGCTCGGCGAGGACGGCAAGCCGGTGCGGCTCACGATGGGTTCCTACGGCATCGGCGTCTCCCGCATGGTCGCCGTGATCGCCGAGCAGCAGCACGACGAGCTCGGCCTGCGCTGGCCGAGCGCCGTCGCACCCTTTGATGTGCACGTGGTCGTGGCGAACAAGGACGACGCGGCCCGGGCCGGGGCGACCGAACTGGTCGCCGCTCTGGACCGGCTCGGCCACGAGGTGCTGTTCGACGATCGCAAGGCCTCACCCGGCGTGAAGTTCAAGGACGCCGAGCTGCTGGGCATGCCGTGGATCGTCGTGGTCGGGCGCGGATTCTCCGACGGTGTGGTGGAGTTGCGCAACCGGTTCACCGGCGAGAACCGCGAGATCGCCGTCGACGACGCGGCGACCGCGATCTCGGCGGCACTCACCGAGGCTCGCTGACGGCCGTCAGCGTCCCGGCCCGCTCACGCCAACTCGGGCACCCGCAGGTGGGCGAGCGCCAGCTCGAACTCGCATTCGTTCATTTCCTCGGCGCCGATGTCGCGGATCGCCGAGGTCTTGAGCGCACTGGCCCGGTCCTTGCTCCGCTCCATCGCTTCGCGGCTGTCGAACGACGCTGACGACACGCCCCGTCCCGATGCGCGGTCGACCATCAGGCTGGCGCTGCAGAACCCGTCGAGATCCTCCATCGCGGGCAGCACGGATGATTTGTAATGCTCGATGCCGCCGTCGATCTGGCCCGGCTCCAGCTTTGCCCATGTCGCCCGGACGCACGCCCCCTCGTGGGTGCGATGGTCACGGTGCAGGACGGCGATCTCCCACTCTTCGACGGTTGCTGTGCCCCCGAATGCTTCCGCGGCCCGTGCCCGCAGCGGTGCGGCCCGCTCGGCACTCGCGTGCATCGCCTCTTCGGTCTCCCATGCTGTGGTGGCGATGCACCGGCCGGACTCGCGATCGACCAGCAACGAGATACCGACGCAGCCGTCGATCTCCTGCAGCGCGGGCATGACCTCGTCGCGAACATGCGCGATACCGGCGTCGATCGACTCGGGTCGTGCCTGGACAGTGGTAGAGCGTGCGTACACGATCCACCCCCTTTGTTCGGGGCAGCGCCCCGGTGGCGCCACCGGTCCGGCCTCTACCTTTCCCGCGGTGAGCGGACGTGGCAATGGGCACTCCGCGATCAATTACCGGGTGCAACAACACCGGATCCGGGGATCGCGGGCGCGGCTATTCGCCCCCGCCCGGGAAGGCGACCGTCACCGGCGAGGCGTCCGCGATCGCGCGCCATCGGGCCGCGGTGACGGCGGTCTGCGACAGTGCGGTGACCGCGAATGTGCGGTCCTCGTCGCCGGTGGCTTGTTCGAGCACCGCGCGCCAGGCCACCGCGGAGTCCTCTTCCATGCGGATTGCGAGGTTGACGGCGTCGGTCGGATCGGACACCGGCGCGGGCAACTGATATCCGGCCGCGGGCAGCGGCGGGGTCACCGAGCGCGCTTCGAGCATGGCCATGGCGGCTTCGCGGCGGGTCCGGTGCTCGGCCATCGCCGCGGCCACCAGGGCGTTGTCCTCGGGCGTCGAATGGGCCGACACCAGCCCGTAGCCGTAGATGGCCCCGTGCTCGACGGCCACGGCATCGAACAGCGCGGCGTCGGCGGACGTGGTCGGACGCGTGGGTGAGGTGGTCGATCGTGGTCCCGGTGAGGTCACTGTCCGCCTCCCAGAGCGACGGTGTAGGCGGCCGTGCACGAGGCGGCGATGGAGCCCAGGAGTCCGGCGCGATAGCCGGAGAGTGTGCGGGCCAGGCCGGCCGCCCGGTCCGCAGACTCCTTGAGGGCGTTGACGACGTCGTCGACGCCGGGCGCGGCCGCGTCGGCCCCGCCGTTCGGGCCGGATCTGGCCGGGCTCCTGGTGGTGCTGGTGGCGGTGTCCGTGGGGGCCGTACCCGTCATCCGGGTCAACTCGTCGGCCAGGGCCTTGGCGTGCGCGGTGCGATCGTCGGCGACCGCGCTCAGGGCCTGGGCCACCGGTGCCTGCGGCGGTTGGGCGGCTGCCGCATCGGAGGCCAGTGCGCTGTCGGCGCGCGCCCGGCCCCACTGCGCGGTCAGGTCGTCCACTTCGGGCTGAGGCGTCGTCGTACTGCAGGCGGCGGCGGTGGCGCCCAGCAGGGCAAGGGCCGCGGCCGAGACCAGTACGCGCCGCCGGCTGATGTCTGCATGGGCGCTCGGCACGTGAACATCCTGCCATTGCCCGGGCACCTGTCTGACGCGGCGCTGACCGCCCGGCCGGGCCCGGGGCGACGACATTCGCCACGCACCGGTCTTCGATTGGCGGTTGCTGCCGCGGGCCTGGCGTATCGTGAATAGGCGATTCCGGGGCCGATCCAGGTGGCGGGCCCTGGCATTTGTGTCGGAGACAATTCAAGATGAGGAGCTCGCCGTGGCACCGGATCCAAAGTTGCGGTCTGCGGATTTGCCGTCGCAGACGCAGGTGATCGAGCTACTCGGTGGCGAGTTCGCGCGCGCCGGTTACGAAATCGACGATGTCGTCATCGACGCATCGGTACGTCCGCCGCGCATCACCGTGATCGCCGACGGCGACGAGGGCCTCGATCTCGATTCCCTGGCGGCGCTGTCGAGGACGGCCTCTGAGTTGCTCGACCAGCTTGCGCAGGGGGACACGCCGTATGTGCTCGATGTCACCTCGCCGGGTGTGGACCGGCCGCTGACGCAGGCCAAGCATTTTCGCCGCGCCCGCGGGCGCAAGGCCGAGTTGACGCTGACCGACGGTTCGGTCTTCACCGGCAGGCTCGGGGAAACCGACGGCACCGTGCTGAAAGTCGTGGTGCCCGAAGGGCGGGACCTGACCGTCCGCGAGCTGGCCCTTGCCGATATCGCCAAAGCTGTTGTGCAAGTGGAGTTTTCACCTCCAAACCGACGTGAGCTGGAACTGTCGGGAGAAACCGGGAAGGGGGCCGGGGAATGAACATCGACATGGCGGCACTGCATGCCATCGAGGCGGACAAGGGCATCACCGTCGATGTGGTTGTCGAGACCATCAAATCGGCATTGCTCACCGCATATCGCCACACCGAAGGGCATGAACCCGACGCGCGTATCGATATCGACCGCAAGACCGGCGTGGTCAAGGTGATGGCCCGCCAAACCGATGCCGACGGCAATGTCCTGCATGAATGGGACGACACGCCAGAGGGATTCGGCCGCATCGCCGCGACGACGGCCCGTCAGGTCATCTTGCAGCGGTTGCGTGATGCGGAGAACGAGAAGACGTACGGGGAGTTCGCCGCCCACGAGGGCGACATCGTCGCCGGGGTGATCCAGCGCGATGCCCGGGCCAACGCCCGTGGCCTGGTCGTTGTCCGGATGGGCAGCGAGACGAAGGGGTCCGAAGGGGTCATCCCCAGTGCCGAGCAGGTGCCGGGGGAGCGCTATGAGCACGGCGACCGGCTCCGCTGCTACGTCGTCGGCGTCACCCGGGGTGCCCGCGAGCCGTTGATCACGCTGTCACGTACCCACCCGAACCTGGTCCGCAAGCTGTTCTCCCTTGAGGTGCCGGAGATCGCCGACGGCTCCGTGGAGATCGTGGCGGTGGCTCGTGAGGCCGGTCACCGGTCCAAGATCGCGGTGGCCTCGCGCGTGCCCGGGCTCAACGCCAAGGGGGCGTGTATCGGCCCGATGGGCCAGCGTGTGCGCAATGTGATGAGCGAGTTGTCCGGCGAGAAGATCGACATCATCGACTACGACGAGGACCCCGCGCGGTTCGTCGCGAACGCCCTGTCACCGGCCAAAGTGGTGTCGGTCTCGGTGATCGATGAGGCCGCCCGGGCGGCGCGGGTCATCGTGCCGGACTTCCAGCTTTCCCTGGCGATCGGTAAAGAAGGGCAAAACGCCAGGTTGGCGGCCCGGCTCACTGGTTGGCGGATCGATATCCGCAGCGATGCGGCGCCGCAGCCAGACCATGATGTCCGGCCCGGGGCGGTACACGATTGACAGTAGTGACCGGCGTTTCGGACCACAGCCCTTGGGGCGGTAGACTCAGCCGTGATCCAGCGCGAGACTCCGGCTCTGACGCATCGAAGCACCTCCGACACCTCTGTCGGACCAGTGCGGACCTGCGTCGGGTGCCGGAAGCGAGAGTTGGCCGCCGAGTTGCTCCGAGTGGTCGCGGTGACCGACGGGAACGGGACGAGTTCCGTAACCGTTGATCCCGAGGCAAGCCTGCCAGGGCGTGGTGCGTGGCTGCACCCCGACCAGCAGTGCGCGCAGATGGCAGTGCGGCGACGAGCCTTCGTCCGAGCGTTGCGACTCACCGGTTCACCGGATACATCCGCGGTGATCGAGTACGTCGAGAGCATCACCGAAGCTCTCGACCGGCCCGACGCCCCGGCAACAGAACAGGTAGCGAAGAACATGAGCACACCGTGAAGTCCCGATGACCATGCGTCATAGCTAAACCCGAGGCGCGGCGCCTACCACCGCTGTTGCCTCCAGACGAGGAGATGTAGTGGCAGCAGGTAAGGCCCGTGTACACGAGTTGGCGAAGGAACTCGGTGTCACCAGCAAGGAACTCTTAGCCAAGCTCAAGGAGCAGGGCGAGTTCGTCAAGTCGGCGTCCTCCACGGTGGAGGCGCCGGTCGCGCGTCGGCTGCGCGAATCGTTCGGCGCCAAGGCCGGCGGCAAGAAGCCCGAAGACAAGCCCCGCCCGCAGGGCGCCTCTGGCGCCGCACCTGCGGCACCCAAGCCCGGCGCGCCCAAGCCGGCCCCGGCCAAGCCCGCCGCGCCCGCGGCCCCGGCGGTCGAACCCCAGGCCCCGGCGGCTCAGGCCGCCCCGGTTACCCCGGCCCGGCCTGCGGCACCCAAGCCCGCTGCTCCGCAGCCTCCGGCCGCGCCGCGTGCACCGGCCGCCGCTGCGCGCGTTCGGTCGTCCCGGCGGTGCGCCCAAGCGTGGCCGTAAGTCGAAGCGGGCGAAACGCGCCGAATACGAGAACATGCAGGCGCCGGTCGTCGGTGGCGTGCGGTTGCCCAAGGGCAACGGCGAGACCATCCGGCTGGCCCGCGGTGCGTCGCTGAGCGACTTCGCCGAGAAGATCGACGCCAACCCGGCCGCACTGGTCCAGGCGCTGTTCAACCTCGGTGAGATGGTCACCGCGACCCAGTCGGTCGGTGACGACACCCTGGAGCTGCTCGGCAGCGAGATGAACTTCAAGGTGCAGGTCGTCTCGCCCGAGGACGAGGACCGCGAGCTCCTGGAGTCCTTCGACCTCACCTACGGCGAGGACGAGGGCGGCGAGGAGGACCTCGAGGTCCGCCCGCCGGTGGTCACCGTCATGGGTCACGTCGACCACGGCAAGACCCGCCTGCTGGACACGATCCGGAACGCCAGCGTCCGCGAGGGCGAGGCCGGCGGCATCACCCAGCACATCGGCGCCTACCAGGTCGAGGTCGATCTGGACGGCAATGTCCGGCCGATCACCTTCATCGACACCCCGGGTCACGAGGCGTTCACCGCCATGCGTGCCCGTGGCGCCAAGGCCACCGACATCGCGATCCTGGTGGTCGCCGCCGACGACGGCGTCATGCCGCAGACGGTGGAGGCCATCAACCACGCGCAGGCCGCTGACGTGCCGATCGTGGTGGCGGTCAACAAGATCGACAAGGAAGGCGCCGACCCGTCCAAGATCCGGGCGCAGCTGACCGAATACAACCTGGTGGCCGAGGATTACGGCGGCGACACCATGTTCGTCGACATCTCCGCCAAGCAGGGCACCAACATCGAGGCGCTGCTGGAAGCGGTCGTGCTGACCGCCGACGCCGCCCTGGATCTGCGGGCCAACCCCGACATGGAGGCCCAGGGTGTGGCGATCGAGGCGCACCTGGACCGCGGTCGCGGCCCGGTGGCCACCGTGCTCATCCAGCGCGGCACGCTGCGCGTCGGCGACTCGGTGGTGGCAGGTGATGCCTATGGCCGCGTCCGCCGCATGGTCGACGAGCACGGCGAAGACGTCGAAGAGGCGCTTCCGTCGCGTCCGGTCCAGGTCATCGGCTTCACGTCGGTGCCGGGTGCCGGTGACAACTTCCTGGTTGTCGACGAGGACCGCATCGCCCGCCAGATCGCCGACCGGCGCAGCGCGCGCAAGCGCAACGCGCTGGCCGCACGCAGTCGCAAGCGGATCAGCCTGGAAGACCTGGATTCGGCGCTGAAGGAAACCAGCCAGCTGAACCTGATCCTCAAGGGCGACAACGCCGGTACGGTCGAAGCCCTCGAGGAAGCCTTGATGGGCATCGAGATCGACGACGAGGTGGAGCTGCGGGTCATCGACCGCGGTGTCGGTGGCGTCACCGAGACCAACGTCAACCTGGCGTCGGCGTCGGACGCGATCATCATCGGGTTCAACGTCCGTGCCGAGGGCAAGGCGACCGAGCTGGCCAACCGCGAGGGTGTGGAGATCCGGTACTACTCGGTGATCTACCAGGCGATCGACGAGATCGAGAAGGCCCTCAAGGGCATGCTCAAGCCGGTCTACGAGGAGAAGGAGCTCGGCCGCGCCGAGATCCGGGCGATCTTCCGGTCGTCCAAGGTCGGCAACATCGCCGGTTGCCTCGTCACCTCGGGCATCATGCGCCGCAATGCCAAGGCCCGACTGCTGCGTGACAACACGGTGGTCGCGCAGAACCTCACGGTGTCCTCGCTCAAGCGCGAGAAGGACGATGCCACCGAGGTGCGCGAGGGCTACGAGTGCGGTCTGACGCTGACCTATTCCGACATCAAGGAAGGCGACGTCATCGAGACGTACGAGCTCGTCGAGAAGGTGCGGACCTAAGGTATGGCTGATCCGGCACGGGCCAAGCGGCTCGCCAAACGGATCTCCACCATCGTCGCCTCGGCGATCGAGTACGAGATCAAGGATCCCCGCCTGGCGGGGGTCACCATCACCGACGCGAAGGTGTCGGGCGATCTGCACGACGCCACGCTGTACTACACGGTGATGGGGTCGTCGCTCGAAGACGAACCGGACTATGCCGGTGCGGCGGCGGCGCTGGAGAAGGCCAAGGGCGTATTGCGGACCAAGGTGGGCGCCGGGACCGGGGTGCGATTCACCCCGACCCTGGCGTTCGTCCGCGACACCGTGCCTGAAGCGGCGCACCGGATGGAGGAGCTGCTGGCCCGGGCGCGGGCCGCCGACGAGGATCTGGCGAGGGTTCGGCAGGGTGCCAAGCACGCCGGCGACGCAGACCCGTACCGTGTGAGCGGGGCGGAGGACATGGACTCCCTTGCTGACGGGGCAGACACAGAGGATGCCGGTGACCGCGATCGAACGGATGACTGATACTGCTCATTCGGGGGCTCCCAACGGGCGCCCTTCCGGTCTGCGTGTCGACGCACGCGCGGCCGCCGACCTCCTGTCGGACGCGGCGACCATCAGTGTCGTCTGCCATGTCTATCCCGATGCCGACACCATCGGTGCCGGCCTGGCGCTGGCACAGGTGCTCGACGACGCCGGAAAGCAGGTCGAGGTAGCCTTCGCGGCTCCCGACCAGCTGCCCGAGTCCCTGCAGACGCTGCCCGGCGGGCATCTGATGGTCGCCCCGAACGCCATTCGGGATGATGCGGATCTGGTTGTCACAGTGGATATTCCGAGTGTCAACCGACTCGGCGCGTTGAGTGCGCTGGCCGGGGACGGCCGTCAGGTTCTGGTGATCGACCACCACGCGTCCAATCAGTTGTTCGGCTCCGCCAACTATGTCGATCCCACGGCGGACTCCACCACGATGCTGGTGGCCGAACTTCTCGACGCCTGGGACAAACCCATCGACAAGCGGGTGGCGCACTGCCTGTACGCCGGGCTGACCACGGACACCGGTTCGTTCCGCTGGGCCACCGCCCGAGCGCACCGGTTGGCGGCCCGGTTGGTCGAGCTCGGGGTGGACAACGCCTCGATCAGTCGCGCCCTGCTCGACACCCACCCGTTCGCGTGGCTGCCGATGCTGTCGCGGGTGCTGGCCTCGGCGCGCCTGCTGCCCGAGGCCGTCGGAGGCCGTGGTCTGGTGTATGCCGTTGTGTCGCATGACGAGTGGTCCAGTGCCCGGCCCGAGGAAGTGGAGAGCATCGTCGACATCGTGCGCACCACCCAACAGGCGGAGGTGGCCGCGGTGTTCAAAGAGATCGAACCCCAACACTGGTCGGTTTCGATGCGGGCCAAGTCGCTGAATCTGGCCACGGTCGCCAGTTCGTTCGGGGGCGGCGGGCATCCGCACGCGGCCGGTTATTCGGCGGCGGGCCCTGCCGATGATGTCGTACAGGCGCTGGCTCAAGCTCTTGCCTAGCCATGGTTGAGCCGGAAGGCGACATCCCGGTCGCACCGGCCACCACCCGTCGCATTGCCGGCCTGGCGCTTCCGGCGTTGGGGGTCCTGGCGGCCGAACCCATTTATCTGCTGTTCGACATCGCGATCGTTGGACGTCTCGGCGCGCTCAGCCTGGCCGGGCTGGCCATCGGCGGCCTGATCCTCGGCCTGGTCAACTCGCAGGGGACATTTCTGTCCTATGGCACCACCTCACGCTCGGCCCGTCTGTTCGGGGCCGGCGACCGGAAGGCGGCGGTCGGCGAAGGCGTGCAGGCCACCTGGCTGGCCCTCGGTTTGGGACTGCTCATCGTCGTGATCGTTCAGACCGTGGCGGTGCCGCTGCTGGCGGCGATCGCCGGACGTTCCGATATCGCCGACGCCGCGCTGCCGTGGCTGCGCATCGCCATCCTGGCCGCCCCGGCGATCCTGGTCTCGCTGGCCGGGAACGGCTGGATGCGCGGGGTGCAGGACACCGCCCGCCCCCTGCACTACGTGGTGTTCGGGTTTGCGGTGTCGGCGGTGCTGTGCCCCCTGCTGGTGTATGGCTGGCTGGGCCTGCCGCGGATGGAACTGCCCGGCTCGGCGGTGGCGAACGTGGTGGGGCAGTGGGTGGCCGCGCTGTTGTTCCTGCGTGCCCTGGTGATCGAGAAGGTCGCGCTAAGGGTGCAGCCCGCCGTACTGCGGGCGCAGTTGACCATGGGCCGTGACCTGCTGCTGCGATCGCTGGCGTTCCAGGCCTGCTTCCTTTCCGCCGGGGCGGTGGCCGCACGGTTCGGGGCGGCCGCCGTGGCAGCGCATCAGGTGGTGCTGCAGGTCTGGAGTTTCCTTGCGCTGGTGCTGGATTCGCTCGCGATTGCAGCACAGTCACTGGTGGGGGCGGCGTTGGGTGCCGGGCAGCTCGCACACGCCAAGAGCGTGGCCTGGCGGGTCACGCTGTTCTCCACCCTGGCCGGGGTGGTGCTGGCCCTGGTGTTCGCCGTCGGTTCGTCGGTGCTGCCGTCGGTGTTCACCGACGACGAGTCGGTGCTGTCGGCCATCGGGGTGCCATGGTGGTTCATGGTGGCCCAGTTGCCCGTGGCCGGCATCGTCTTCGCGCTCGACGGGGTGCTGCTGGGCGCCGGTGACGCGAAGTTCATGCGCAACGCCACGCTGACCAGCGCCCTGGTGGGCTTCCTGCCGCTGATCTGGTTGTCACTGATCTACGGCTGGGGCCTGTTCGGGATCTGGTCGGGACTGAGCACGTTCATGGTGCTGCGGCTGATCTTCGTGGGCTGGCGTGCGTTCTCAGGCCGATGGCTGGTACCCGGGACCGCCTAGTTGTGATGTCCAGGGACGTTGTCCCGAACGGTATCGGTGAGCCTGTGTGACAGGTGAAGGCCTCCGGTTGTGAAGTGGAGCTGTCTAGGAACCGCTTCACCAACCAGGAGGCCTTCGTGTCCCACGCTAACGCTGCTCTGACCCCTCGTGCGCGATTGAGGTTGGCCCAGCTGATCGTCGAGTCCGGGTGGACCTACGCCGCAGCCGCCAAGATGTTCATGGTCGCGCCGCGAACTGCCAAGAAGTGGGCCGACCGGTTCCGCGCTGAAGGGGCACTGGGGATGGCCGATCGCAGCTCGCGACCGCGTACAAGTCCTACGCGTACTAGACCGGCGATGGTGCGGCAGATCGTGGGCGTGCGGTGGCGTCATCGCCTCGGTCCGGTGCAGATCTCGGGGCGTCTGGGCGTGCCGGCCTCGACCGTGCACGCGGTGCTCACCCGTTGCCGGATCAACCGCCTGTCGTCCATCGACCGCATTACTGGTGAGCCGCTGCGCCGCTACGAGCATCCCTATCCCGGCGCGCTGATTCACGTCGATGTGACCAAGTTCGGCAACATCCCCGACGGGGGTGGTCACAAGTTCGTGAGCCGACAACAAAGTAAGCACAACGCGGTACTGACGGCCCGCCGCACCGGTAATCGAGGCGACCGCACCAAGAATTGGCGTCCCAGGACTGGAACGGCGTTCGTGCACACTGTCATTGACGATCACTCCCGGGTCGCTTACGCCGAGATTTGCACCGACGAAAAAGCGGTCACGGCAGTCGGGGTCCTGCAGCGCGCGGTGGCCTGGTTCGCCGAACGGGGGGTCACTGTCGAGCGGGTGTTGTCCGACAACGGGTCGGCCTACATTTCCTACGCGTGGCGTGAAGCCTGCGCCGAACTGCGAATCACCCCTAAGCGGACACGTCCCTATCGTCCTCAGACCAACGGCAAAATTGAGCGATTCCATCGCACTCTGGCTGACGGCTGGGCCTACGCCCGGCTTTATGAATCAACCGAACAGCGCGACATCGCCCTGCCGGGCTGGCTGCATTTCTACAATCATCATCGAGCCCACTCCGCCATCGGAGGCCAGCCACCAGTCACACGACTGACCAACCTCCCTGGACATCACACCTAGTCGCCCCGCGAGCGTGCGTGTTTGCACCCCGACACGCCGCGCCGCGCCGACATTCTGCGCACGGTCGCGCACCTGCGGGCTACAGGCGCGTTCCGCTGACCACCCAGACGGCCCCCTTGCCGCTGCCGTGCCCGGCCACGGACACGTCTCCGAATCCGGCATCCCGACACAACGCACCGAATGCCTCGGCCTGCTGCTGCGTCCAGCCGTGGCTGGCCAATCCGGTCGCATCCGCCGGTGAGTGCGGCTCGATCGCGATCAACCGCCCGCTCGGGCCCAGCGCCCGTCGTGCCTCGGCCACCGCCTTGTCGACGTCCTGCCAGTGGTGCACGGTGGCCAGCGCCCACACCACCGTCGCCGAGCCGTCCCGCACCGGCAGGGCTTCGGCGGTGCCCTCGCTCCACGTGATGGGCGCCCGCCTCGGCGTGACCAGACGCGCGATCCGCAGCATTATCGGGGCCGGATCCACACCCGTCACCCGCGCCCCGCGACGAGCGGCCACGCGTGCGGCAGTACCCGGCCCGCAGCCCACATCCACGACATGGTCCTGCGCCGAAATCTGCGCAGTATCGGCGGCCAGCCTGGCTTTTGCCCGGCCCACCAGGAGAAAGACCAACCCGCACAACACCCCGCCGGCCCCCGCGAACCCGGGGTGGTCGGCGTGGTGATTGATCGCACGCGCGGCGTCCATAGGTAGACCTTGCCGGTTCAAGCCAGGTTGAAGTCAAATGGCGGAATGGACCTGATCCCGATCGGTGAGGCCGCTGCGCGCTTGCAGATGAGCCCGTCGGCGTTGCGATACTACGACGAACGCGGGCTGGTGTCGCCGTCGCTGCGGCGAGCCGGCAAGCGGATGTACGGGCCCGAGGAGCTTCGCCGGCTGGCGCTGCTCAAGATCGTGAACCGGTTGGGTCTTCCGCTCGACACCGCGGCCGCAGTGCTGGACGCGCCCAGTGAGCAGTGGCGCGAAACGGTCCGCGAGCAGATCGCCGCGCTTGATCGGGTGATCGCGCAAGCACAAGGGGCGCAACAGTTCCTGGCCCATGCGTTGAGTTGCCCGAAAGACCACCCGGCGCGCGAATGCGCGACGATGATCGGTGCGCTGGACCGGCTCATCGACGGGATGAGCGTCGAGGAACTCGCCGCCGACCAGACCGGAAGGGGCTGGCTGGTCGACTGACGAGCCTGAACCTCAGCGCACCTGCGAGCGACCCCGCTCGATCACGGCACTGCGGCTGGCCGCGATGTCGTCACCGCTCGCCGTCGCCATCCACTCGCGGGCCGAAGCCGCTTCGATCCACAGGCCCTGGTTGGTCTGGGACTGGTCGATGCGGTGATACGAGGCGAGCAGGGCACGTACGGCGGCCTGATTGTTGGCGACGATCGAAGCCGCCACCCGCCGGGCCGCGGGCAGTAGCTCGTCGTGGGGGACAACCTCGGTGACCAGACCGGCGCGCAGCGCCTCGGCCGCGGAGAGGTAATCACCGGTGAGGCTCATCCGCCGAGCCAGGCCGACGCCGACCTTCTGCGGCAGTCGTACGCTCAGGCCCCAGGTCGGCAGCAGCCCCACCCGCGCGTGGGTGTCGGCGAACTTGGCCTGCTCGGAGGCGATCAGGATGTCGCAGTACAGCGCCAGTTCCAGGCCCCCGGTGACCGCGGCTCCGTTGATCGCGCCGATCACCGGCTTGGTCATGGCCGGCCACTTGGGGGAGATGTCGGGAAGTTCGGTGGTGTCGCCGAGCTCCTTGAGATCCAGGCCCGCGCAGAAGACCGGATCGGCGCCGGTGAGGATGACCACGTCGACGTCGTCGTCGGCCTGCGCGGCACGCAGGGCGCCGTAGAACTCGGTACGCAACTGGGTCGAGAGGGCGTTGCGCGACTTGGGCCGGTTCAGGGTCAAGGTGCGAACTCGGTCGGTGGTGTCGATCAGCAGTACGTCATCACTCATTCGATCAATCTATCGTGACGTGATCCGCCGCCTATCGTGGTGTCATGTGCCGCAATATCACCGAACTGCGCGGGCTGGAGCCCGCAGCCACTGACGAAGAGATCGAGGCCGCGGCCCGGCAGTACGTGCGAAAGGTCAGCGGTATCACCCGTCCGACCGGGGCCAACGTCGAGGCGTTCGAGGCCGCCGTCGCCGAGGTCACCGCGACGACCACCCGGCTGCTGGACGGACTGGCCCCACGCCGGCAGCCGCCCAAGACCGTTCCGCCGCTGCGCCGTCCGGAGGTTCGCGCCCGGCTGGCCGCGCAGTGACCCAGAGCCTGGCGACCCAACCCGCGCTCAAGGAGTGGAGCGCGGCGGTGCACGCACTGCTCGATGGTCGTCAGACCGTACTGCTGCGCAAAGGCGGTATCCACGAGAAGCGGTTTTCGGTGGCCGCTCCCGAGTTCATCCTGTTCCCGACGGTCGCGCACAGCCATGCCGCACGGGTACGCCCCCAACACGCAGACCTGCTCGACGCGGCCGCCCTCGACAGCACCGAGGACGCGGTGACCATCCGGGCCGGCGCGAAAGTGGTTGCCGCAGTGGAGGTGAACCGGCCCGAATCGATCGAGGAGTTGGCGCCGCTGCACATCTGGACGGCCGAATCGGTGCGGGCCGACCGGCTCGATTTCCGCCCCAGACACCGACTGATAGTCCTGGTCGTCCAGGTGAGTCCGTTGCACACGCCCATCCGGCTGGCCCGCACGCCCGAGTTCGCCGGCTGCAAGAGCTGGGTCGATCTGCCGGTGCGGGCGGACTGGGGCTCACCCGTGCACGACGACGCGACGCTGGGCGATGTCGCCGAGCGGGTGCGTCGGTCAGTGGGCTGACGGCGGGACACCCCCGGCGGGCAGCACCACCCGGGACAGTCCGCCCTCGCCGTGGTGCACCGTGTGGGTGGCGCGCACCAGCAGAGAGCCGGAGATCGGCGGCTCCGCGGTGCCCAGATTGCGGGCGAACCGTGGATGTGAGCCGCCGGCGATCATCACCCGGATCCGCGATCCCGTCCGGAAACGGTGTGCGACGGCGTCCAACTCGAGACGCACCGGCCCGGTGTGGCCGTTCAGACGGCGGAATCCGTCGGACACATTGCGGGACCGGCCCTTTGCGTCCACCTCGCTGATCCGGACGAAGACATCGTGGTGCGGGTTGTCGCAGCTGTGTGCCAGCTCGACGATCGGATTGCCCGCCACATACAGATCGGCGGTCAGCGGGTCGGCGTCGAACGTCAGCACGTCGCGACGGCGGGCCAGCCGGGTGTCGTCGCGGTAACCGCCGGTCGCGGCGAGCAGGCGGCCACCCACGGTGGGGGTCGGGTCGGCCGGGTGATAGACGAACGAGGAACTGGGCGCGGATTCCGGCGGCGGGGTCGGGGCCAGCCGTCCCGCCGGCTGCAGAAACAACTCGTACTCGGGCATGACGGGCGGCCAGTCGGCCAGCTCCACCCAGCCTTCGCCGTTGACGTGTACCCGTACCGTGCTGCGGTCGGTTTCGCCGTCACCTCCCAGGTGGGTGCCGAGCCAGTCCAGCGATTCGCCGACCAGGGTGGTGAGCCCCTTGGTCAGCAGTTGTGTATGCGTCCACGGCCCGACCGTCAACGCGACCGGGACGCCGCGCCGGTGCAACTGCTCGTACTGCTCCAGCGTCTGGTCCAAGAACAGGTCCTGCCAGCCGCTGAGCAGCAGGATGGGTACCTCGACGCGCTGCAGTGCCTCCTCGAACCGCAGCCGGTCCCAGAACGGATCGTCGCGTTCGGGGTGCTCCAGCCAGGATTCGTACCACGGTGCGCCGGTGCCCAGCAGCCGGCGGCCGGCCGCGCCCATGGGCAGGCCGGCGGTCGCCTTGGCAAGCTCGGCGGGCCCGCGCAGCTGCCGCGACAGGGCCTGAACCACACCGGGCTCCTCCTGGCGGGCCACCATCGCGCTCCACCCGAGGAAGTCGTTGAGGGAGAACGATCCGGTGCCCCAGGCGGATTCGCTGAAATCGTGCGGGCCGACGGTGATGACCGCGGCCTTCATCTCCGCGGGCGGGTCGACCAGCAGCGCCCACTGGGTGAAGCCGAGGTACGACAGACCCACCGTCGCGAACGACCCGGTGAACCAGGGCTGGTCGCGCAACCAGGCCACGGTGTCGGCCCCGTCGTCCATCTCGTGGACCATCGGGGTGAACTGCCCGCCGGAGCCGAATGTGCCGCGCACACTCTGCAGCACCACGTGATAACCGCGCGCCGCGTACACCTGCGCGAACACCGGTGAGAACGGGAAGCGGCGGCCGTAGGGGCCGCGCACCAGCAACGTGCCCGCGGGGCGGTCCGTGACGGGCGCGTAGTGGTCGGCGACCAGTTCGACACCGTCGCGCATCGGTATCCGCAGCCCGTGCTGCACGGTGAAGTCGGTCTCGTGCGGCGGCAGGCCCAGAATGCGGCTGGCTACCTTGCCGGTGTACCGGCGCAATGTGCTCACGTAGCCAGGCTACGTATCGCCGGCCGTCAGAACTTGTAGTAGGGCGCCAGTTCGTGGGCCCGCTGCAGGTTGGTCTGCAGGCAGTCCGGCCGGTCCGGGGAGTGGATGGGCGAGTAGAACAGCGACTGCTGGATGAGGCCGTAGCTGGTCTTGAACGCGACCATGCAGGTGATCCACCAGCGGTCGTTCCAGTCGGTCGGCTTCATGATCCAGTACTGGGCCGCCCGGTGTCCGTCGATGTCGAGTTCGACCGCGTCGGGCGGGATGGTCTGCTCGTAGGTACGCCAGACGAAGGCCTCGACCGCCATCTGGTAGTTCCCGGCGTCGTAGTGGCACCGCAGGCTGTCCTCGGCCTCCGGCGGGGTGACGGCCAGGCCGATGCGCTGGACCACGTCGAACGGGATGTCGTTGCACGGATCGAACGGTGACGGATCCGTGGTCTCGATGACCGGCCACTTGATCGTCGTCGACACGTTGGTCATCGGGAGATCGGTGGCATCGAGGTGAAGCGGACCGACACCGGCGCTTTCCGACGGGCCCGATTGCCACCCCACGATCACCGCCGATACCAGCGCCGCAACCAGGCCTGTCGATGCCGACAGTCGACGCAATTTGGCGGCCATCACACCCCCTCATAGTTTGGTGGCAAAACGTTCCCCGGCTTGCGGGGAGTGTAGCGGTCGGTCGCAACGGACTCGACCATAAATGAGAACCTGTTCTAGTTGTCAAAGGCCCGGTGCGCCGGCGCCCGGTTAGGCTGGTCCGTTGTGGTGGTGCAACTGTGGTGATTGATCACGAGTCGAGAGACCGACAGCCGATTCTGTGGGCGATCAGCGATCTGCATACCGGGCACACCGGGAACAAGCCGGTCACCGAGTCGCTGTACCCGGCCTCGCCCGACGATTGGCTGATCGTCGCCGGTGATGTCGGGGAACGCACCGACGAGATCCGATGGGCCCTGGACCTGCTGCGCAAGCGGTTCGCGAAGGTCATCTGGGTTCCGGGAAACCACGAGCTGTGGACCACCAACAAGGACCCGATGCAGATCTTCGGCCGGGCGCGCTACGACTACCTGGTCGACATGTGCGACCAGATGGGTGTGATCACCCCTGAGCACCCGTTCCCGGTGTGGACCGAACAAGGTGGCCCGGCCACGATCGTGCCGATGTTCCTGCTCTACGACTACACGTTCCTGCCCGAAGGTGCCTCCACCAAGGCCGAGGGGCTGGCCATCGCACGCGACCGCAACGTCGTGGGCACCGACGAGTTCCTGCTGTCCAGCGAGCCCTACGCGACCCGCGACGCCTGGTGCCGCGACCGGGTGGCCGCCACCCGCAAGCGACTCGACGATCTGGACTGGATGACCCCGACGGTCCTGGTCAACCATTTCCCGCTGGTCCGCGAACCCTGCGACGCGATGTTCTATCCCGAGTTCTCGCTGTGGTGCGGCACGACCGCCACCAAGGACTGGCACACCCGATACAACGCGATCTGCTCGGTGTACGGCCATCTGCACATTCCGCGCACCACGTGGTACGACGACGTGCGCTTCGAGGAGGTGTCGGTGGGCTATCCGCGGGAGTGGCGGCGCCGCAAACCCTTCCGGTGGCTGCGCCAGATCCTGCCCGACCCCAACTACACACCCGGCTACCTCAACGAGTTCGGCGGTCATTTCCAGATCACCGACGAGATGCGTGCGCACGCCCAGCAGATGCAGGAGCGGATCAAGGCCAGGCGCGCATGAGCGACACGTTGCTGGGGCAGGTGCTGCCCGACATGCCGGACAAACTCGCCTCGGCCGAGATGTACGACGACCCGCCGGGTCTCACGGCGCTGCCCGAGGAGGCCGCCCTGGTGGCCAAGGCGGTGGCCAAGCGACGCAACGAGTTCACCACGGTGCGCTACTGCGCCCGCCAGGCGCTGGGCGAGCTCGGCGTGGGTCCGGTGCCGATCCTCAAGGGGGACAAGGGCGAGCCGTGCTGGCCCGATGGGATCGTCGGCAGCCTGACGCACTGTCAGGGCTTCCGCGGAGCGGTGGTCGGCCGGGTCGGTGGGGTCCGTTCCGTGGGTATCGATGCCGAACCGCATGATGTGCTGCCCGACGGGGTCCTTGGTGCCATCTCACTGCCGTTGGAGCGTTCCGAACTCAGCGGGCTGCCCGACGGTCTGCACTGGGACCGAATCCTGTTCTGCGCCAAGGAGGCCACCTACAAGGTCTGGTATCCACTGACCCACCGCTGGCTCGGTTTCGAGGACGCCCACATCACGTTCGCGGTGGAGGCCTCTGGCACTGCCGGGACATTTCGGTCGCAGATCCTCATCGACCCGGCCGCCGAACATGGTCCACCGCTGACCGCGCTGGACGGCCGCTGGTCGGTACGTGACGGTGTGACGCTGACGGCGATCGTGCTGTGAGCCGGCCGGTTCCGGACGCCGCGCACGCGAGGAGCAATCCAGCTCCCGGACTGGTGATCGTCGACAAGCCGGCCGGGATGACCAGTCATGACGTGGTGGGGCGGTGCCGTCGGCTGTTCGGTACCCGCAAGGTCGGCCACGCCGGAACGCTGGACCCGATGGCGACCGGTGTGCTTGTCGTCGGCATCGAACGCGCGACCAAGATCCTGGGCCTGCTCACCGCCACCGACAAGTCCTATTCGGCGACGGTCCGGCTGGGGCAGACGACGACGACCGAGGACGCCGAAGGCGAAGTGCTGCAGACGGTCTCGGCCGTGCACGTCACCGATGAGCGGATCGAGTCCGCGGTCGCGGCGCTTCGCGGGGACATCGAACAGGTACCCTCGGCGGTCAGCGCCATCAAGGTCGCCGGCCAGCGGGCCTACAAACTGGCCCGCGAAGGACAGACCGTCGAGTTGGCCGCCCGGCCCGTGCGCATCGACCGATTCGACGTGCTCGCCGTCCGGCGGGTGGACGACTTCGTCGACGTGGATGTCGAGGTGGACTGTTCGTCGGGCACCTACATCCGCGCCCTGGCCCGCGATGTCGGTATCGCTCTCGGTGTCGGCGGGCACCTGACGGCGTTGCGGCGCACGAAGGTCGGCCGGTACGGCCTCGACGAGGCGCGCACGCTCGACGACCTGGCTGAGGAGGCGCGGCTGAGCTACTCGCTCGACGAGGCCTGTCTGGTCGGGTTCCCGCGCCGTGACCTGAGCATGGAGGAGACCGAGGGCTGCCGGCACGGGCGGGCGTTGACGCCGGCCGGTATCGACGGGGTGTACGCCGCGACCGCCCCCGACGGTCGGGTCATCGCACTGCTCGAAGATGGGTCCAAACGCACCAAGAACGTCGTGGTGTTGCGGCCGGCCACGTTGTAGCCTTGCGGACTCAAAGTTGGCCGTGGCGAGGCGGTTTCGTCCCGGACAGGGTGTAGTTGCCGATGTGGCGGATCTTCCACCGCGTGGCGTCGTGCAACGTATGGGTGCGCGCGTCACGCCAATACCGCGACAGGTTGCCCGAGGCCGAGGCGCTGCGGGTGCCGCCGAATTCGAACAGTGCGCTGCCGGCCTGCACTGCAGCCCGCGCGGCGGATACCTTGGCGATCGCCACCGCGATGGAGGCGGCCGCGGCGCTGTCCTCGGTGAGATCGGCGCTGGCCGTATCGACGTGGCGGGCCGCCTCGGCGAGCAGCGCCTGAGCACCGCGCACCGTGACGGTCAGCTCGCCGGCCACCTGCACCAGGGTCGGATCCTCGACCGCGCTGGACACCGAGGCCTCGAAATGCGGGCGGGCCTTGGCGGCCTGACGAACCGCCTCCTCCAATGCGGCCGTGGCGATTCCCACGTCGAGGGCGGCATGCAGCAGTTGGGCCCGGGCGCCGTACACCGTGGGCCGCGTGAAGATGGGGCTGAACTCGATGACGTGCGCGGCGGGTACCTCGACGGCGTCGAGCGTGACGGTGCCCGACGCCGTCGTCCGCTGACCCATACCGTCCCAGTCGTCGACGATCTCGACCCCGGCCGCGTCGCGCGGCACGAACGCGATGGCCTTGGGCGTCGTCGCCGTCGGCACCTGCCCCGAACCATCGGAACGGGAGGCCCGCACGATCAGCCAGTCGGCGAACAACGCCCCGGTCGAGTAGTACTTGCGGCCGCTGAGGATATAGCCGGAGCCCGCGGCCGTGAGCGTCGTGGTGTCCACGTCGACGGGATGCGGTCCGCGTTCGGACTGGGCATTGGCGAACAACGCCCCGTCCAGCACCAGCCCGTAGAAGTAGGCCTGCTGCTCCGGTGTGCCCTGCAACCGCAGCGCCTCCAGAAACGTGAAGTGCGAGTGCGGGATCTGACCGATCGACGGGTCGCCGTGGGCTACCAGGCGTAGCACCTCGGCGAGCACGGCGACCGGGACGTCGAGGCCGCCGTGCTCGGCGGGCACGGTCAGGGTCAGCAGCCCCGACTCTTTGAGCGCCTGTACCTGCTCGTGCGGCAGGATCCGGTGCGCGTCGCGGGCACCGGCCCCCTCGGCGAACGACCTCGACAGCGCAGCGGCTACCGACAGCGCTGCCCGGGCCGACGAGATCCGGGTGGCACCGGTCAGATCGGTCATCGCGGCGTACCGACGAACGGGATCGAGGCGGGAGTGCCCGCCTGCGAACCGCCGCCGAACAGGCCGCGTTCGCGCAGGATCGGCACCACACCCTCGCCGAACCAGAACAGCTCCTCCAGATGGGGATAGCCGGAGAAGATGAACTCGTCGATGCCGATCTCGGCGTACTCGGCGATCCGGTCTGCGACCTCGGTGTGGCTCCCCACCAGTGCCGTGCCCGCGCCGCCGCGCACCAGGCCCACGCCCGACCACAGGTTCGGCGCGATCTCGAGGCTGCGGGCGTCACTCCAGGTGCCGTTGGCGCGGTTGGTCTCGTGCAGGGCCAGCATGCGCTTCTGGCCCTCGGACTGGCTGCGGGCCAACCCGGCCTGCGCGGCGGCGACGGTCTCCTCGTCGAGGGCAGCGACCAGGCGGTCGGCCTGGGCCCACGCCTCCTCGGAGGTGTCCCGCGAGATGGTGTGCAGGCGGATACCGAAACGCAGCTTGCGGCCCTGCTCCTCGCCGAGCGCCCGGATCCACTCGATCTTCTCGCGCACCGCGGCCGGCGGCTCACCCCACGTCAGGTAGACGTCGGAGTGCCGGGCCGCCACCGGGCCGGCGGCCTTCGAGCTGCCGCCGAAGTACAGCGGTGGCACCGGGGTCGGGGGCAGCGCCAATGAGGCCTCTTCGACGTCGATGTACTCGCCCTTGTGGGTGACGGTCTCGCCGGCCCACAGCCGCCGGACCACATCGAGGAACTCGTCGCAGCGCGCGTACCGCGCGTCCTTGTCCAGGTGGTCGCCGAACGCCCGCTGCTCGTGCGCCTCACCGCCGACGACGACGTTGAGCAGGATCCGGCCCGGTGCGTGCCGGGCGAACGTGGCCGCCATCTGCGCCGACAGCGTCGGGCTGACCAGGCCGGGACGGAACGCCACCAGGAAAGCCAGGGACGTGGTCTCACGGGCCAGCAGCGCCGCGGTGATGAACGCATCCTCGCACCAGGCCCCGGTCGGGATGAGCGCGCCGGTGAAGCCGAACCGCTCGGCCGAACGGACGATCGACGCGAGGTAGTCGATCGAGGCTTCCCGGTCACCACCGGCCGAGCCGGCGGGCGTGCCGTGGCCCCCTCCGACGATCAGCCGGCTGTCGCCGTAGGTGGGCAGGAACCAGTGCAGAGAGACAGTCACGAACAGGACATCTTGGTGCCGAAGAGGCGATCGCACACGGGTAAAAATCGCGGTGATCGTGTTCCGCGTGCCGTCAGCTCGCGACGACCCAGATGGCCTCGGCCGCCGGATTGCCCAGTTCGACCTGCACGCCGGCGTCATCTCCGCCTTCAGCGGACGGATTTCCGGGACTTTCTATGGCAACCGAGATCACGCCGGCAAAATCACGTCTCGCCAGCACGCGCACCCGGGAATCGAGGCTGATTCCGACGCTGTCGAAATAGCGCAGCATCTCCGGGTCGGCGTCGGAGATGCGGGCCACCGTGCCGGCGTCACCGTCCTGGCACGCCGACAGTTGGCGGGCCGGTGGCGTGGGCACCTGACCGTCGGCGGCCGGGATCGGATCGCCATGCGGATCGCGGGTGGGATGTCCCAGCTTCGCGTCGATCCGGTCGAGCATCCGGTCGGACACCGCGTGCTCGAGGATCTCGGCCTCGTCGTGCACCTCGTCCCAGCTGTAACCGAGTTCCTGCACCAGGAAGGTCTCCATGAGCCGGTGCCGGCGCACCATGGCCAGCGCCGCCCGCCGGCCCGCGTCGGTCAGCGTCACCGCCCCGTACTTCTCGTGGTGGACCAGGCCCTGGTCGGCGAGCTTGCGGATCGATTCCGACGCCGTGGAGGCGGACACGCCGATCCGCTCGGCCAGCAGTTTCGTGCTGACCTTCTCGCGAGACCACTCCTGGGCTGTCCAGATGACTTTCAGGTAGTCCTGGGCAACCGTGGAGAGGTCCTGATGGTTACCGTCGGGACTCACAGTAGGAAAGTTTAGGCAATCATCACCTGATCGGGGGATCTAGAGCAGACCGTGCCGCGTTCGGGTCGTAGGCTGATTGCGTGCAGCGCTGGCGTGGGCAGGACGAGATCCCCACGGACTGGGGCAGGTGTGTAGTCACCATCGGGGTGTTCGACGGGGTTCACCGTGGACACGCGGAGTTGATCAGCCATGCGGTGAAAGCCGGCCGATCACGCGGAGTGCCGGTGGTTCTCATGACCTTCGACCCCCATCCGATGGAGGTGGTGTTTCCGGGAAGTCATCCGGCGCAGTTGACCACACTGACCCGGCGGGCCGAGCTGGTCGAAGAACTCGGCGTCGACGTCTTCCTGGTCATGCCGTTCACCTCGGACTTCATGAAGCTCACCCCTGAGCGCTACATCCACGAGTTGCTGGTGGAAGACCTGCACGTGGTAGAGGTCGTCGTGGGGGAGAACTTCACCTTCGGCAAGAAGGCGGCAGGCAACGTCGCGATGCTGCGCGCGGCCGGCGAACGCTTCGGATTCGCCGTCGAGAGCATGTCGCTGGTGACCGAGACGCTGGACGCCGAGCACCGCGACGAGCGGGTCACGTTCTCGTCGACTTACATCCGGTCCTGCGTCGATGCCGGCGATGTCGTGGCCGCCACCGAAGCCCTCGGCCGTCCGCACCGTGTTGAGGGGGTGGTGGTGCGCGGCGACGGACGAGGCCGGGTGCTCGGCTTCCCGACGGCGAACGTGGCGCCGCCGATGTTCTCGGCGATCCCGGCCGACGGCGTGTACGCCGCCTGGTTCACGGTGTTGGGGCACGGCCCGGTGATGGGCACCGTGATCCCCGGCGAGCGGTACGAGGCCGCGGTCTCGGTGGGCACCAACCCGACGTTCTCCGGGCGGACGCGCACGGTCGAGGCGTTCGTGCTCGACACCAACGCCGACCTGTACGGGCAGCATGTCGCAGTCGATTTCGTGGCCCGGATCCGGGGCCAGGAGAAGTTCGAATCGGTCAAGGATCTGGTCGTGGCCATGGAAGGCGATACCGACCGGGCCCGCGCGATTCTGGCTGCGCAGTAGAGGGCTGCTAGACTTTCCGCCGATCCGGTGCATGCTGCAGTCCGCGGTGGCTGTGCCGAGAAAATGTTCGCGGGACTGAAATGATGGAGTTACTTTCGTGGCGCTTACTGCCGAGCAGAAAAAAGAAATCCTGAGCAGCTACGGTCTGCACGAGACCGACACCGGTTCGCCGGAGGCCCAGGTCGCCCTGCTGACCAAGCGGATCTCGGACCTGACCGAGCACCTCAAGCAGCACAAGCACGACCACCACTCGCGTCGCGGCCTGCTGCTGCTCGTCGGCCGTCGTCGCCGGCTGCTGAAGTACGTCGCCCAGGTTGACGTGGCGCGTTACCGCTCGCTGATCGAGCGCCTCGGGCTGCGTCGCTGACGCGGCGTCGGTGTCACCACTTTCCGCGGCTGCCCCTCTGGGGGCAGCCGCGATACTTTTCATCGGCGGATTGACCGCATGCTCGTCCGCGGCTGCCGCGGACATGAAGGCAGGGGACTGCCTCAAGATGAGCGGCACCTACGAGCGCCCCGACGCCAGCCGGGCCGAATGCGGCAGCGACGCGTCGAACTACAAGGTGATCTCTACCGTCACCGACAGCGACCAGTGCCCGGGCGACGTCGACACCTATTACTCGGTGCGCAGCGCATTCAGTGAAGAGACGCAGACGCTCTGCCTGGACATCGATTGGGTTACCGGCCGCTGCATGAGCATCGATCCGGAGAACGACAAAGACCCGTACCGGGTCGACTGCGCGGATTCGTCTGCGCCGCACCGCCAACGGGCCACCGAGGTTCTCAGCGGCGTGTCGCAGGTCGATCAGTGCGCCAGCGGAGTCGGCTACGCATACCCGGAACGCCAGTTCACCGTGTGCGTGGAGGACGTGTCCTAGCTGGCACGGATGCCGATCGGGCCGTTGCTGCCGTGTAACATGAGGGCGTTCAGCGGCCGAAATCTGCGCTGGACACAGGTGCGACACCCGCGATCCGCGGGCGTTGTTCCTGCGAGTCATATCGGGCCCGCCTGGTCGGGCGGTCTTCGGTAGTGGCTGCCGGAACCCCGCTGTCGGGGCCTATCCGGCCGCTTCGATCGACGGCCGTAGCCGCATCCAGGGCCCGTGGCGGATCGCCATTGTGACGCCGCGAAAACAGTTGAATGAATTCGAAAGAGGCCAACGGACTCTATGTCTGTAGTTGAACTTGAAGACGGTGTGTTCGAATCCACCGCGACCCTCGACAACGGGAGCTTCGGCACCCGCACCATTCGTTTCGAGACCGGGCGGCTCGCGCAGCAGGCCGCCGGTTCCGTCGTCGCCTACCTCGACGACGAGACCATGCTGCTGAGCGCCACCACCGCCAGCAAGACGCCGAAGGACCACTTCGACTTCTTCCCGTTGACCATCGACGTCGAAGAGCGGATGTACGCCGCGGGCCGGATCCCCGGCTCGTTCTTCCGTCGTGAGGGCCGTCCCTCCACCGATGCGATCCTGACCTGCCGCCTGATCGACCGGCCGCTGCGCCCGTCGTTCGTCAGCGGTCTGCGGAACGAGATCCAGGTCGTGGTCACCGTCCTGAGCCTGGATCCCAAGGATCTGTACGACGTGCTGGCCATCAACGCCGCCTCGGCGTCGACGCAGATCTCCGGTCTGCCGTTCTCCGGTCCGGTCGGCGGCGTGCGCGTCGCCCTGATCGACGGTCAGTGGGTCGCCTTCCCGACCGTCGAGCAGCTTGAGAAGGCTGTCTTCGACATGGTCGTCGCAGGCCGCAAGGTGGGCGACGATGTCGCGATCATGATGGTCGAGGCCGAAGCCACCGAGAACGTGATCGAGTTGGTCGCCGGTGGCGCGCAGGCTCCCACCGAGGCCGTCGTCGCCGAGGGCCTTGAGGCGGCCAAACCGTTCATCGCGACGCTGTGCGATGCCCAGGCCGCGCTGGCGGAGAAGGCTGCCAAGGAGATCGCCGAGTACCCGCTGTTCCCGGATTACGAGGCAGACGTCTACGACGCCGTGGCCGCGGTGGCCACCGACGCGCTGTCGGAGGCCCTGACCATCGCCGGCAAGCACGAGCGCGACGACCGCACCAACGAGATCAAGGTCGAGGTGCTCGAGCGTCTCGGCGAGACCTTCGCCGGCCGTGAGAAGGAGATCGGCGCCGCTTACCGCTCGCTGACCAAAAAGCTTGTGCGCCAGCGCATCCTGACCGATCACTTCCGTATCGACGGCCGTGGTGTGACCGACATCCGCGCCCTCTCGGCCGAGGTGGCCATCATCCCGCGTGCGCACGGCAGCGCGTTGTTCGAGCGCGGCGAGACCCAGATCATGGGTGTCACCACGCTGGACATGGTCAAGATGGCCCAGCAGATCGACTCGCTGGGGCCCGAGACCACCAAGCGCTACATGCACCACTACAACTTCCCGCCGTTCTCGACCGGTGAGACCGGTCGCGTCGGTTCGCCCAAGCGCCGAGAGATCGGCCACGGTGCGCTGGCCGAACGCGCGCTGGTTCCCGTGCTGCCCAGCGTCGAGGAGTTCCCCTACGCGATCCGCCAGGTGTCGGAGGCATTGGGCTCCAACGGCTCCACCTCGATGGGCTCGGTGTGTGCCTCGACCCTGTCGCTGCTGAACGCCGGTGTGCCGCTCAAGGCGCCGGTGGCCGGCATCGCCATGGGTCTGGTCTCCGACCAGGTTGACGGTGAGACCCGCTACGTGACGCTGACCGACATCCTCGGCGCCGAGGATGCCTTCGGCGACATGGACTTCAAGTGCGCAGGCACCAAGGACTTCGTCACCGCCCTGCAGCTCGACACCAAGCTCGACGGCATCCCCTCGAAGGTGCTGGCGGGCGCACTGAGCCAGGCCAAGGACGCGCGTCTGACCATCCTGGACGTCATGGCCGAGGCCATCGACGCTCCGGACGAGATGAGCCCCTACGCACCGCGGATCACCACCATCAAGGTTCCGGTGGACAAGATCGGCGAGGTCATCGGGCCCAAGGGCAAGATGATCAACTCGATCACCGAGGAGACCGGCGCGTCGATCTCCATCGAGGACGACGGCACCGTGTTCGTCGGCGCCAGCAACGGCGAGTCCGCGCAGGCCGCGATCGACAAGATCAACGCCATCGCCAACCCGCAGCTGCCCAAGATCGGCGAGCGCTTCCTCGGCACGGTCGTCAAGACCACCGACTTCGGTGCGTTCGTGTCGCTGCTGCCGGGTCGTGACGGCCTGGTCCACATCTCCAAGTTGGGCCGTGGCAAGCGCATCGCCAAGGTCGAGGATGTGGTGAAGGTCGGCGACAAGCTGCGCGTCGAGATCGCCGACATCGACAACCGCGGCAAGATCTCGCTGGTGCTCGTCGACGAGGAGCAGGCTGAGGGCGGCGACAAGGCCGCTGACGGTGCCGCGGCGCCGGCCGAAGCCGCTCCCGCTGCCGAGTCCTGATCAACCAGCTCGATCCAAGGCGTCTGCACTGAACACCGCACATGTCCGCCGGACGGTTCTGCCCGGCGGACTCCGGGTGGTCACTGAATACATCCCGTCGGTGCGTTCGGCATCCGTCGGGGTCTGGGTGGGAGTCGGTTCCCGCGACGAGGGACGAAGCGTCGCGGGTGCCGCCCACTTCCTGGAGCACCTGCTGTTCAAGGCCACCCCGACGCGCACCGCAGTCGACATCGCGCAGTCTGTCGATGCCGTCGGCGGTGAGCTGAACGCGTTCACCACGCGCGAGCACACCTGCTATTACGCACATGTGCTCGACTCCGACCTGGAACTCGCGGTCGACCTGGTGGCCGACGTCGTGTTGCGGGGTCGTTGTGCCAGCGAGGACGTCGAGGTGGAACGCGACGTCGTCCTCGAAGAGATCGCCATGCGCGACGACGATCCCGAGGACAGTCTCGGAGATGTGTTCCTGACGGCGATGTTCGGCGATCATCCGGTCGGACGTCCGGTGATCGGCAGCGTCGAGTCGATCGAGACGATGACGCGTGCGCAGCTGCACTCGTTCCACGTCCGTCGTTACACGCCCGAACGGATGATCGTGGCGGTGGCGGGCAACATCGATCACGACGTGGTTGTGTCGTTGGTCCGGCAGCATTTCGGTCCGCGCCTGGAAGCCGGGCGCACCGCGGTGGCTCCGCGCAAGGGGGCGGGGCGCGTGGGCGGCAAGCCGTCGTTGCTCGTCGTCGACCGTGAGGGGGAGCAGACCCACGTGTCGCTGGGCGTTCGCACCCCCGGCCGGCACTGGGAACACCGGTGGGCGCTGTCGGTGCTCAACACGGCACTCGGTGGAGGCTTGAGTTCGCGCCTGTTCCAACAGATTCGGGAATCCCGCGGCCTGGCCTACTCGGTGTACTCGACAGTCGACACCTTCGCCGACAGCGGCGCGTTGTCGGTATACGCCGGTTGCCAGCCGGAGCGGTTCGACGAAGTGGTCCGGTTGACCACCGAAGTTTTGGAAGGCGTTGCCAGAGACGGGATCACCGCCGACGAATGTCGAATCGCCAAGGGCTCGTTGCGTGGTGGGTTGGTGCTCGGCCTCGAGGATTCGGGATCACGTATGCACCGGATCGGCCGTAGCGAGCTCAATTACGGTGAGCACCGGACGATCGATCACACGCTCGCCCAGATCGAGGCGGTCACGCTCGAAGAGGTCAACGCCGTCGCTCACCAGTTGCTCTCCCGCGACTACGGTGCCGCCGTGCTCGGCCCGTACTGCTCGAAAAAGACTCTGCCGCAACAGCTTCGATCACTCACCGGCTGACCCGCTACGCTGGGTCCGGTGACCGGATTCTCTCGACGCAATGTTCTTATCGGTTCGCTCGTGGCGGCGGTGGCGGTCGGTGCCGGTGTGGGGACCTCCGCGCCGGCGTTCGCGGCGCCGATCGATGACCAGATAGCCGAACTGGAACGTCGGCACAACGCGCTGATCGGGCTGTACGCGGTCAATCTGGATTCCGGGCGGACACTCACTCATCGGCCCGACGAGATGTTCGCGATGTGCTCGACGTTCAAGGGGTACGCCGCCGCGCGTGTGCTGCAGATGGTCGGGCGCCGCCAGATTTCGCTGGAGAACCGGGTGTTTGTCGAGCCGGCGGCAATCGTACCCAACTCGCCGGTCACCGAGACCCATGCCGGTGCCGAGATGACCTTGGCGGAGTTGTGCCAGGCGGCGCTGCAGCGCAGCGACAACACGGCGGGCAACCTGCTGCTCAAAACGATTGACGGGCCTGCCGGTATCACCGCATTCGCCCGCAGCATCGGTGATGACCGCACCCGGTTGGACCGCTGGGAGGTCGAGTTGAACTCGGCGATCCCCGGTGATCCGAGGGATACCTCCACCCCGGCGGCGTTGGCAGGCGGGTACCGCGCGGTGCTGGCCGGTGACGCGTTGAGCCCGCCCCAGCGCCGCCAGTTGGAGGATTGGATGCGGGCCAACCAGACGTCGAGCATGCGCGCCGGCCTGCCGGACGGCTGGACCACCGCGGACAAGACCGGCAGCGGGGATTACGGCAGCACCAACGACGTCGGCATCGCGTATGGGCCCGACGGTCAACGACTGCTGTTGGCGATGATGACGCGGTCGCAGGCCGACGACCCGAAGGCCGACAACCTGCGCCCGCTCATCGGTGAGCTGACGGCGCTCGTACTGCCGTCGTTACTCTGAGTGCTCGGCGGATTCGATTGCGGTCGAGCCGTTCTCGGTGTCCTGGATCGCGATCTGGCGGGCTCCGGCGGGGTTCTCCGACAGCGGTACGCGCACGGTCAGGATGCCACGCTCGTAGCCGGCGGTGATGTTGTCCTCGTCGGCCTCGGCGGGCAGCGTCACGGTACGCAGAAAGGAACCGTAGGAGAACTCGGAGCGGGCGGTGGTGTCGGTGCGCTCCGAACGCTCGGCCTTCACGGTCAGCTGGCCGTCGGCCACGGTGATCTGGACGTCGTTGGCGGGATCGATGCCGGGGATCTCGGCGCGCAGTTCGTAGTGGTCCTCGGTGACCTCGTCCTCGATGCGCATGAGGTTGCGCTCGAAGATCGGTCGCAGGCTGGCGAACGGTGTGATTCCGGCGAAAAACTCCGAGAGCTCGGGCAGCAGCGGGCGGGGCTGGTGCGCGACGGGCAGGTTAACCATGGGTGACTCCTAAGTCCTTGATGTAGGTCCTGGAAAAGTCCTTGTAGCGCTTGCTCTTTCGATCCAAGCACCGCCGTGGAGCCACCGGTCGAATGTGCGGTGAACAGCGTGGGTACGCGCGGCTGCTAGGTCACCGGTAGCGAGTCGTCGCGCCGCAGGACGAAGAAGTACGGCGCCGGCGAGTTCCGGAGATCCATCGCCCCGATCACGGCGTCGTCGGACAGACGTCGGAACACGTCGTTGATGGGCAGCTGGTCGTAGACCATCGTCGCGGTGTCGACGCCGCGGTAGCGAGTGGTGCGCAACCTGGCCTTGGGAGCGCGGGTTTGCAGTACGGGCCGCAACGCGGCGATCGGTGCGACCATCGGCCGGTTCCGCAGGAGAGGAATTTTGTTCGACACGGCAAGCCCGCCGAACGCCAGCGCCGGGTTGAGGGCCCACAGCGATGTGCCGTCACCGGCGGGGAACAGCAGCGGGTGCACCGTCTCGCCGTCGACGAACTGCTTGCCCCACCAGCCGCTGGCCTCCAGCAGGCCGTCCATCGGGTGCCCGGTGGGCAGTTCGGCGCCGTGCCAGGTTCCGAGCATGAACGCCGGTTCGACGGCTTCGGCGGCGTCGAAGACGTCGAGCGCCTCAGTCGTGGTCGTCGGAACGGTCGGAAACAGCTGCTGCAACATGACGCCACCATACTTGACACGTGTCAAGAATGGCTATGCGCCCGGATGCGCGTCGCCCGGCCGGAGCGGACTCCGGCCGGGCGACGGTAGGGACGGGATCAGACCAGGAGGCCGGCCGGATCGGTGAACGGCATGTCCAGGTCGACGGCGACCTGCTCGGACAGCAGCGCACCCTCGTGCGTCGAAAGGCCCTTGGCCAACGCCTGGTCGGCCGCGCAAGCGGCCTGCCAGCCCTTGTCGGCCAGCTTGAGCACGTACGGCATGGTGGCGTTGGTCAGTGCGAACGTCGAGGTGCGCGGCACCGAGCCGGGCATGTTGGCCACGCAGTAGAACACCGTGTCGTGCACGGCGAACGTCGGGTCGTCATGTGTGGTGGGCCGCGAATCCTCGAAGCAGCCACCCTGGTCGATGGCGATGTCGACCAGCACTGCACCCGGCTTCATATGGGCCACCGTCGAATTCGTGACCAATTTGGGGGCCTTGGCGCCGGGGATCAGCACCGCGCCGATCACCAGGTCGGCCTTCTTGACCGCCTCTTCCAGCTCCAGTGACGACGAGTAACGGGTCTCGATGCTGCCGCCTGACTCGTTGTCGATCTTGCGCAGCGTGTTGATGTTCAGGTCGAACACGGTGACGTGGGCGCCCATGCCCTTGGCGATGCGAGCGGCGTTGTAGCCGGCCACACCACCGCCGATGACGACGACCTCGGCCGGAGCGACACCCGGGACGCCGCCCATCAGCACCCCGCGCCCGCCCTGCGTACGCATCAGGTGGTAGGAGCCGACCTGGGCGGACAGGCGGCCGGCGACCTCGCTCATCGGGGCCAGCAGAGGCAGCGCGCCATCAGCGGTCTGCACCGTCTCGTAGGCGATCGAGGTGGTACCCGAGGCCAGCAGTGCGTCGGTGCACTCCTTGGACGCCGCCAGGTGCAGATAGGTGAACAGGGTCTGGCCCTTGCGCATGCGCGAGTACTCGGCCGCGATGGGCTCCTTGACCTTGAGCAGGAGCTCGGCGTCGGCCCAGACCTGGTCGGCCGTGGCGACGATCTCGGCACCGGCGGCCTTGAAGTCGTTGTCGGTGATGGCTGAACCTTCGCCGGCGCCGGCCTGGATGATCACGTCGTGGCCGCGGCGGGTCAGCTCCGCCACACCTGCCGGGGTGATAGCCACTCGGTACTCGTTGTTCTTGATCTCGGTCGGGACGCCGACGAGCATGATCGCTCCTTCACAGTTTGGGGTGCTGACATAAGTGTGAAGAAACTGCGATTATTGAGCAATATCTCCGATAAAGATTCGTTAGAGTGTTCAAGTGACTGAAGAATCGTCAAACTTGCCCGGGCGTGGAACCCGTTCGCCGAAGGATGTTCGGCCTGAACTCGACGAGGTGGACCGGCGCATCCTCTTGGCGCTGCATGCCGATGCCCGCATGTCCAACAGCGCATTGGCCGACGCGGTCGGGATCGCTGCCTCGACCTGCCACGGCCGGGTGCGCCGGTTGCAGGACATCGGGGTGATCCGGGGTTTCTATACCGACATCGATCCGGCCGCCGTCGGTCTCAGCCTGCAGGCGATGATCTCGGTGAGCCTGCAGTCGAACGCGCGCGGAAAGATCCGCAACTTCATCGCCCACATCCGTACCCGGCCCCAGGTGATGGACGTGTATTTCCTGGCCGGGGGAGACGACTTCATCCTTCATGTGGCCGCGCGCGATACCGAGGATCTGCGGGCGTTCGTGGTGGAGAACCTCAACGCCGACGCCGATGTCGCGGGCACGCAGACCTCGCTGATCTTCGAGCATCTGCGCGGGGCGTCACCGCTGTAAGTTCATTGCGCCCGCAGTACCAAACCGTTGCCGTCGGTACCGGACAGCTTGAGCTCGTCGGCGTCGATGGCGGTCTGCACCGTGCCCTGGAGCACGCGCAGCACGGCCTGTTCGACTTCGGCCACCTCGGGCGGGCAGGCCATTCGGGTGGTGGCCAGCGGACCGAACTCGATCACCGCCGGAGACCCGGAAACGGTTGCGTGGCCGGTGATCCGGTTGCAGCCCGTCGAACCGCTCACCGCGCCGTCGACCCCGATGGTCAGCGTCGGTTTGGACTGTTCGAGTGCGACCGAGGTACTGACCGCCTGCGCGGACACCAGGCTGGTGACCTGCCAGGTGGTGCCGGTCAGCGGGCGATCAGGATCGGCCACCTTCTTGTCCCGTAACGTCACGGCCGCCGCATCGGTGCGCAATGTGAGGGTATCGCCGGACAGTGACCAGCTTGGCTTGGCGTCGAAGAACTTTGACACCCAGGCGTCGGCATCGCCGACCGGCGGCGGGCAGGCCATCATGGTCATCGCCAACTGGGTGGTGATCCGCCCCTCGGACAGGTCGGCGGCGCCCGAACCGTGGTTGCAGCCCGCGAAGGTGCTGATCTGCTTCCCGTCGAAACCGACCGTCAGCGGTCCACCGCCGGGAATCTGCTCGCCTTCCACCTGCTGCGATATGAACGTGCGACCGTTCAGGTCGGCATCGTCGGCGGCCGCGTTGTCGGAACACCCCACGAAGGCCAGAACGGCGACGGCGAACGGCACCAGCTGGATCAGACGCATGCCTCCACCGTAGATGGCGTCCGACATGATTCGGACATACATTCGATATCTGACACCTTCGCGCAGCTCAGGCCACTCACTCGCGAGCGTGCACAGAGTGTCGACAAAACACGGCGTGTTCACCGACAAACACGCACGCTCGCGGTGCAAAAGAGTGCAAAAGAGGCGGCGCCGCCCTGGGCAGTAGGCTCCCAACCATGCGAGTTGGTGTTCTCGGGGCTAAGGGCAAAGTCGGCGCGACGATGGTCCACGCGGTCGAATCCGCGCAGGATCTGACATTTTCGACCGGGGTCGATGTGGGTGATCCGCTGACCCTGCTCACCGATACCAAAACCGACGTGGTCATCGACTTCACCCATCCCGATGTGGTGATGGACAACCTGAAGTTCCTCATCGACAACGGCATTCACGCCGTTGTCGGGACCACCGGGTTCACCTGGGACCGCATCGAACAGGTGGAGGCCTGGCTCAAGGAAAAGCCTGAGGCCGCGGTGCTCATCGCGCCGAACTTCGCCATCGGCGCCGTGCTGTCCATGCATTTCGCCCAGCAGGCGGCGCGCTACTTCGAGTCGGTGGAGATCATCGAACTGCACCACCCGCACAAGGCCGACGCCCCGTCCGGCACGGCCGCACGCACCGCGAAGCTCATCGCCGAGGCGCGAAAAGGCATGCCGCCCAACCCGGACGCCACCAGCACCGGCCTCGACGGTGCCCGCGGTGCCGATGTGGACGGCGTGCCGGTGCACTCGGTGCGGCTGGCCGGGCTGGTCGCCCACCAGGAGGTGCTGTTCGGCACCCAGGGGGAGACGCTGACGATCCGGCACGACAGCCTGGACCGGTCCTCGTTCGTGCCGGGCGTGCTGCTGGCGGTCCGCAAGATCGCCGAGCGGCCGGGCCTGACCATCGGCATTGAACCGCTGCTCGATCTGTCGTGAGTGACGGCGCGCGGTCGCTGCGCATCCAACTGGTGATCGGCTTCATGTGCCTGGCGCTGATCGTCTACTTCCTGATGCTGGGACGCACCGCGCTCGTCTTCATCAGCTCGGGGGAGCCGGCCGCGATCGGACTGGGTGTGGCGCTGCTGGCGTTCCCGCTGATCGGTGTCTGGGTCCTGGTCACCACGCTGCGCGCCGGTCTGGCGCACCAACGGCTGGCCCGGCTCGCCCGCGAACAGGGCATGGAACTCGACGTCAGCGAATTGCCGACACGGCCATCGGGCCGGATCGAACGCGATGCGGCCGATGGACTGTTCATGACGGTCAAGGCCGAACTGGAAGCCGACCCGGACAATTGGGTTCGCTGGTATCGGCTGGCGCGCGCGTACGACTTCGCCGGTGACCGCGGCCGTGCGCGCGAAACAATGCGTACCGCGGTGCGGATGCAGGAGCAACAGTCCGCATGACCAAAACGCTGCTGGTGGTGCATCACACGCCGTCTCCGGCGACGCGTGAGCTCCTGGAGGCGGTGTTGGCCGGGACACACGATCCGGACCTCTCCGGCGTCACGGTGGAATCGAAGCCCGCCTTAGCTGCGACGGTTTCCGACATGTTGTCCGCCGACGGCTATTTGTTCGGTACCACAGCGAATTTCGGCTATATGAGCGGTGCGCTGAAGCACTTCTTCGATACGGTGTACTACCCGAGCCTCGATCATGTGGCCGGGCGTCCGTACGGGCTGTGGGTGCATGGCAACAACGACACCGTCGGTGCGGCGAGTGCGGTCGACAAGATCGCCACGGGGCTGGCGTTGGTCAAAGCGGCCGCCGTGCTCGAAGTTACGGGTGCGGTCGACGGCGGTGTCCGGGAGCGGGCCTACGAGCTGGGCGGGACGTTGGCTGCCACACTGATGGACTGACGAGAGGACAGCTATGCCGGGGATCGCCGAACTTGCACTCGGAGCCGCGCCCATCGCCGGTGGTGCGATGCTCGGGGTGATCGCAGGCAACCTCAAGCCACCGGACATCCGCGGGATGATCACCAAGGACCTAGATCTCTTGGACCGGTTACCCGCCGAAGATGTCGAACGCAAGGCGCGACTCAAGGCCAGCATCGACGAACGTATCGACGGCCTGATCGAGGCGAGTGACCGCAGTCGCGAGATCCGGGAAGCCGCGATGTCCTACCGCGGGAATTGGCGGGACATCGTCGTTTTCGTCTGCGCACTGCTGTTCACCTTCATCTGGTGGAACGTCAGCCACAGTCGGAGCAACTGGCTGGTGATGTTCATCGCGATGATCATCGTGTCGGTGGCGGCCGGCATCTACGCCGGCCGCGGCATCGCCCGCGCGATCAACACCTTCCTGCACCGCAACGACGACAAACCGAAGGCCTGAGCCAACCTCAGTAGTGATACGTGTCGGACGGGGCCGGCACGTGATCGGGGTCGTCGCTGTACTCGGGTTCGTGGATGCCGTACGCCCGCGCCAGGTCCAGAATCTTGTTGGCCCGGGCGATACGGGGCAGGTCTGACCCGTTGCGGATTTCCCCGCCGTCGCGCTGGAATTCGGCGAAAAACTCCTTGGCCCAACTGATCTCGTCCTGCGACGGAGCCAGGCCCTCGTTGACGGTCGGGCACTGGTCAGGTGTCAGGCAGATCTTGCCGGTCATGCCGAACTCGGCCGAAACCGCGGTGGCCTCCGACAGCCGCAGTGCGCTGGACCCCACGGTGGGGCCGTCGATGGCGCCGGGGAGCCCGGCGGCCTTGGCCGCGATGGTGAACCGGGACCGCGCGTACGCCAGCGTTGCCGGGTTGTCGCCGAAACCGGTGTCGCGCCGGAAGTCGCCGATGCCGAACGCGAGCCGGAATGCCCCCTTGGCCGAGGCGATCTCGGTGATCCGTTCGAGGCCGCGGGCGGTCTCCACCAGAGCGACGATGGGCACCTCGGGCAGCCGCCGAGCGGTCTCGGTGACGTGGTCCACCGACTCCACCATGGCGAGCATGACGCCGCCCACCGAGGTACCGGCCAGCATCTCCAGGTCATCGGCCCACCACGGGGTGCCGAAGCCGTTGATCCGGACCCAGTCGCGGTTGCCGTCGGCAAGCCAACGGGTCACCTTCTCGCGGGCGGAGACCTTGTCCTTGGGAGCGACGGCATCCTCGATGTCGAGGACGACGATGTCGGCGCGTGAGCGGGCCGCGGGGGCGAACCGCTCATACTGCGCGCCGTTTACCAGCAACCAGCTCCGTGCCAGTACCGGGTCGATCCGGAATCCGGGCTCGGTGGAAGAGGACTCGTCGGAGAAGGGCTGGTCATACACGCCGTCAATCGTCGCTTACCGCCTAAGCGGGGTCGAAAGCGGCCCCGAACACCCGCTCGGTGTTCTCCCAATGCCGCTTTGCGGCTGCCTCGTCGTACACCGCCGTGTGATCGGGCACCGCGAAGCCGTGCGCGGCGGGATAGAACTCGATCGTGTGGTCGACTGCGGCGCCGGACAGCGCGTCCTGCAACCTCTTGCCGTCATCCTCGGTGAAGGAGGCATCGTTCTCGGCCGCAGCCACGTAGACCGTCGCCTGGATCTTGTCGGCCAGCAGGTGAGGACTGTCGGGATCATCCTCGACGGCCAGCCTGCCGCCGTGGAACGACAGCGCGGCCGCGACCCGCTCCGGGACCCGCGTCGCGACGATGAGGGAGGCCCGCCCGCCCATGCAGTACCCGGTGGTGCCGAACTTGTCGCCGGAGACGTCGGGCCGGGCGGCGAGGTAGTCGAAAAATGCCTCGGCGTCGGCGGCCAGGATCTCCGGGGTGAGAGTGCCCATCAGTTCGAAGAGCTTTTTGCGTTGCTCCTGATCGGTGAACACGGTGTTGAGGTCGATGGGTCCCCAGCCTGGGGTGCGGTAGTAGACGTCGGGTACCAGCACGACGTAACCGAACCCGGACAGCTTGACCGCCATCTCTTCCATGGTGGGGCGCAGGCCGCCGGCGTCGGGAAACAGCACCACCCCGGGCCAGGGGCCCTCGCCCTCCGGCGTCGCGACGGTGACGGGGCAGCTGCCGTCGGGTGTGGTGACGGTGTCCTTTGTGGTCGGCATGGCTACCGTTCTACTCCCCGCGGCGGCACGTAAGCTGAACGTGTGCCGATCCAGACCCCCTACGAGGACCTGCTGCGGAAGGTGACCGAGCAGGGGGTGGCGAAATCCGATCGCACCGGAACCGGCACGCGCAGCCTGTTCGGGCATCAGATGCGTTACGACCTGGCCGCCGGTTTCCCGTTGATCACCACCAAGAAGGTGCACACCAAATCGGTGATCTACGAGCTGCTGTGGTTCCTGCGCGGCGATTCCAACGTCCGCTGGCTGCAAGAGCGCGGTGTCACCATCTGGGATGAATGGGCTAGTGGGACAGGCGATCTCGGCCCGGTTTACGGCGTGCAGTGGCGGTCGTGGCCGACGCCGTCTGGTGAGCACGTCGACCAGATCTCGAATTCTCTCGACCTGCTCAAGCGTGACCCGGACTCGCGGCGCAACATCGTCTCGGCCTGGAACGTCGGGGAGATCCCGCAGATGGCGCTGCCGCCGTGCCACGCGTTCTTCCAGTTCTACGTCGCCGACGGCAAGTTGTCCTGCCAGCTGTACCAGCGCAGTGCCGACCTCTTCTTGGGTGTGCCGTTCAATATCGCCAGCTACGCCCTGCTGACGCACATGATGGCCGCGCAGGCCGGGCTCGGTGTCGGAGAATTCGTGTGGACCGGCGGCGATTGCCACATCTATGACAACCACGTCGACCAGGTGGCCCTGCAGCTCAGTCGTGAACCGCGTCCATATCCGGAACTCGTTCTAGCACATCGTGATTCGATCTTCGACTACACCTATGAAGACGTCGCGATCCTGAATTACGATCCGCACCCGGCGATCAAGGCGCCCGTCGCGGTATGACCGAAACACATTCGACAGGCGGTCTTCGGCGCCTGGCGCTGATCTGGGCGCAGTCCACCTCCGGCGTCATCGGCCGGGGCAACGACATCCCATGGCACCTACCCGAGGACCAGGCCCGGTTCAAGCAACTCACGCTCGGACAGACCGTGGCGATGGGCCGGCTGACCTGGGAGTCGCTGCCGGACAAGGTCCGCCCGCTGCCGGGACGGCGCAACGTCGTCATCACCCGCAACGCCGGATATGTGGCCGACGGCGCCGAGGTGGTCACCGAACTCGGTGACGTCTTTCGCGGCTGGGTGATCGGCGGGGCGCAGATCTATGCCCAGGCGCTCCCGTTCGCGGATCGCTGTGAGGTCACCGAGATCGACATCGACCTCCCACCGGTCGAGGGCGACGCGATGGCGCCGGTGCTCGACGATTCGTGGACCAAGACCACCGGGGAATGGCTGACCAGCACCTCGGGGCTGCGGTACCGCTACTGCAGCTACGTGCGGGCGCGGTAGCCCGCCAGCCTGCGTACTTCGCTGTCCGGGTCATCGGCCGCGAGCCGATCGATCTGGTCCTCCAGCGCGCTGACCACGTCGTGATCGAGGTCTCCAGGACCCATGGGCCCGACCAGATCACTGAGGACGATGACCGCGTGGCGGCGGATCAACGGCTCGGCGTGTTCAAGCCCGGGCCGGACGCCGGGCAGGTCCGCGGCGTCGAGCGTGCAGTAGCCCCGACCCGGCTTGAGATCCTCACCCACGATCGCCGCGACCGCCGGGTCGGCGAGCCCGGCGGCCAGCAGCGTGTAGTCCAGCGGCGGGGGCCCCGCGTTGCCGCGCAGCGGCAGCGCCGCCCACAGCGCGTCCAATACCTCGGGCGTCGCGATGTTGAGGTCAGCCAGAAGTTTGGCGCCCGCCCAGGCGGTCTCGCGGTGGCCCAGGGCCGCGAGTCCGGCCGGCACCGCGGCCGCCCCGGTGTCCAGCAGCAGTTGGGTCGCGCGTTCCCTGCCGAGTCCATTGTCCGGCCCGGCGGTCAGCCCTGCCGCCGCTGCCAGGGCACCCACGCGTTCCTGGACCGGCATGGCCAGCACGTCGCGTTCGGCCTCGGCCGCGGCCAGGTAGTCGGGGAAATGACGGCGTAGTTCATCGGCGGTCAACGACCGGACCAGAAGATCCGCGTCCTCGTCGTCGAGGTAGACCACCGCGTCGCCGGGCAGGGTCCCGTCGGCGACCAGCAGGGTCCGGATCCCTGCGGCGATGTTCAGCATCGCCTGTGCGAACCGGCCCCACTCCTGCTCCCATCGGGCACGGGGCAGACCCGTGACCGCCGTGCTGAGCCGCTCACCCCACCGCGAATCGGTCTCACCCCACTCGTAGTCCTGGTACTCCCAGTCGGGCGGGCTGAACCGGCAGTCCGGATCCTCGACCGATTCCTCGGTGGCCAGCGCCAGGTTGGGTAGGTAGATCACCCCGGTGGTCTCGGCGTAGAACTCACTGAACGCCACGGCGTACGGCGTCTCCGAACCGGCCGCCTCGACCATCGCACGGACCGCATTCGCAGCGGCCACGGTCAACTCCGTCTCGAACGCATCCCACTCCAACGCCACGCGGACCAGTATCGCTCCAATCCGCTCCGCTACTTGTCGGTGCGCTCGCTCCAATCCGCTCCGCTACTTGTCGGTGCTCTAGGGAACGATGGCATCGTGGCCACTCTCACCAGCGCGCAGGCCCGCCGCATAGCCGTCGCGGCCCAGGGATTTCACGAAACCAAGCCCCGCGGTGCGGTCACCCGTGCGCACCTGCGCAGGCTGATCTCCCGGATCCAGGTGCTGCAGCTGGATTCGGTGTCGGTGGCCGTACGCGCGCATTACGCCCCGGTGTTCAGCCGGCTGGGACCGTATGACCGGGACACGCTGGACCGCGCGGCGTGGGCGCACAGCGCGCGCTCACCCCGGCTGCTGGTTGAGTACTGGGCGCACGAGGCCGCACTGATGGCGGTCGAGGACTGGCCGCTGCTGCGGTGGCGGATGCGCGAGTACACCCACGGCCGGTGGGGCACCGAGATCGTCCGGAAGAATCCCAAGCTGGCCGAGGACATCGTGGCCGCGGTCGCCGAGCTGGGCCCGTCCACCGCCGGCCAGATCGAGGCCCATCTCGAAGCCGAGCCGCGCGGTCGCAAGGGGCCCTGGTGGGACCGCAGTGAGACCAAATGGGTGGCCGAGGCACTGTGGTCGGCGGGCGTTTTGACGACGGCGACCCGCGTCGGGTTCGCCCGCCACTACGACCTCACCGAGCGGGTACTGCCACCGGAAGTGCTGGCCCGGCAGGTCGATGACGAGGAGGCGGTCCGTGAGCTGGCCCTGCGGGCGGCCACCGCCCTGGGGGTCGGCACCGAGGCCGATATCCGCGACTACTTCCGGTTGGCGGCCCGGCAGGTCAAGCCGGCGATCGCCAAGCTGGTTGCCGACGGGCAGCTGGAACCCGTCGACATCGACGGTGTCCCGGCGTACCTCCGTGCGGGGCAGGCGGTGCCGCGCCGGGACCGCGGGACGGCGCTGCTGTGCCCCTTCGACCCGTTGATCTTCTTCCGGCCACGGGTGGAGCGGTTGTTCGATTTTCACTACCGGATCGAGATCTACACGCCCGCACCCAAACGTCAATTCGGTTACTACGTATGGCCTTTCCTGCTCGACGGCGAGCTGGTGGCGCGGGTGGACCTCAAACGTACCGAGGCCGCGTTGCAGGTGCCCGGGGCGTTCATGGAAGACGGCCAGGACCTCGCGCGGGTGGCGGAGGCCCTGGCCGTCGAGCTGAGGACGATGGCGTCGTGGCTGGGGGTGGGCGAGGTCGAGGTGGGGGGCCGTGGCGACCTCGCCGAGCCGTTACGTCGCCGGTTCCTCAGCTAGTTCAGGGACCCCACGTCCTCGGATCATGTTGGTGGCGAAGATGATCGAACCGATCACCAGCCACACGACGCCGCCGATCTTGGCCAGCGCGTCGGCGTTGATCAGCACGTAGCCGATGATGAGGAAGCCGATGCTCGGCACCACGAGGTGCAGCAGGTAGTTCTTGGACTTCTGGCGCACCGTGTAGTACCAGATGACCGAGGCGTGCAGCAGGCAGAAGCCGAACAGCGCACCGAAATTCACCAGCGACGAGATCAACCCGATCTGGCCGACGAAGAACAGCACCAGCACCAGGCTCAGGGCGCTGACCATCAGGATGGCAGCGATCGGCACCTTGCGGGAGCTGATCGTCGACAGGAACGCGGGCAGCTGGCGATCGCGGCTCATCGAGAACAGCAACCGGCTGGTGGCGGCCTGGGCGGCCATCGCATTGGCGAAACCAACGGCGAGCACGTTGACCACGAAGAACGCGTTCATCCAGCCGGTGCTCGACGCCGCCTGCACCAGCAGGAAGAACGCGTTGCCCACCTCGTCGTCACTGAACGATTCGCGGCCTCCGGCCAGCAGGCTGGCCAGCCAGGTCTGGGCGATGAACAGGAACGCCACCACGAACAGGGCAGCGATCATCGCGCGGCCGGCCGGATTCTTCTTTCCGGTCGATTCCTCGGCAAGCGTCGAGATGCCGTCGAAGCCGAGAAAGCTCAGCACCGCGATCGACAGAGCCGCCGCGATCAACGGCGCGGTGACAAACTCGGAGTTCCAGATCGGCAGTGCGCTCCATCCGACATCGGGAAGCGACTGACCGTTGATGGCGCGCACCGCGATGATCACGAACAGCACGACGAAAACCAGTTCGACGGCCAGGAATACGCGGTTGACGATCTTCAGCGAACCCACACCGAGCAGGTTGATGATCGTGTTCACCACCACGAAGACGATCGCCCACACCCAGCGCGGGGTGCTCGGGAAGAGCCCGACCATCGATTCGGCGGCGAACACGTAGAGCAGGGTTGGGATCAACAGGTAGTCGAGCAGGATGGCCCAGCCGGCGAAGAAGCCGAGGCCGGGGTGGATACCGCGACCCACGTAGGCGTACACCGAGCCTGCCAACGGGAACGACTTGGCCATCTGGGAGTAGGCCAGTGCGGTGAACACCATCGCGATCAGGCCGATCAGGTAGACCAGGGGCACCATGCCCGACGCGCTGTTGTAGACCGTCCCGAAGATGGTCCAGGGTGCGATGGGCACCATGAACACCAGGCCGTAGACGATCAAGTCGGCCGTGGAGACGGAGCGGCTGAGTTCTTGCTTGTAGCCGAATGATTCGAGATCGCGTTGCCCTTCACCGGTGGTGAGACGGGCGGCGGCCGCTTCGGTTGCCATGGCGTTCCTGTCGGAGTCGAAGGGTCGGAGTCGAGGGGGATGTAGTTCAGACCCGGGCGGCAGCGGCCAGATCGTGCTGATTCAGGAACTCGGCGATCACCGAACGGAACTCCTCGGGTTTCTCCAGGTGAGTGCAGTGGCTGGTGTCATCGAACACGTGAGCGCGGGCGTCGGGAATGAGGTCGGCATAGGGCTGCCAGGTCGCCGGGGTGGCCTCGTCGAACTCGCCGGCGATGACGAGTGTCGGGGCGGTGACCGATGGCAACCGGTCGATGATGCTCCAGTCGCGCAGGGTACCGATGACGTGAAACTCGTTGGGGCCGTTCATCGTGTGGTACACCGTCGGCTCGGCCTCCATCTGGGCCACGGTGTCGGCGAAGTCCTTCGGCATCGGCTCGACCCGGCAGACATGGCGACGGTAGAACTCCTCCGTGGCGGCCAGGTATGCCGGATCGGTGACCGTGCCATCGGCCTCATGTCGCTCCAGCGCCGCCCGGGCTTCCGCCGGTAGTTGAGCGCGAAGTTCGGCGGCACCCTCGACCCACAGTTGCATCGAGGCGGGGGAGTTGCAGATCGACAGCGAGGCCAGCCCCGACGGCACGCGCACTGCGATCTCGGCGCCGAGCATGCCGCCCCAGGATTGTCCGAGCACGTGGTAGCGGTCGATTCCGAGTGCTTCACGCACGGTGTGGAACTCGTCGACGAAGAGCTGTGGAGTCCAGAAGTCTGCGGGTGCGTCGGGCAGGTGAGTGCTGTTACCGCAGCCCAACTGGTCGTAGTGGATGACGGTGCGGCCGGTCTCGTCGGCCAGGGCCGCGATATTGGCGACGTAGTTGTGGGCCATGCCGGGTCCGCCGTGTAGGACGAACAACGGAAGAGCTTCGGGGCGGGCACTTCCGGGTGTGGTGACCTGAACCCAGGTCTCGTGACCGCGGAAGGGCACCGTGCGGGTGGAACTAGGCATGGCGGTCAGCATGAAGCATTAATGGTCTTGTGACAAGACCATTAATGAGGATTTAATTTGGCACGTCGATATTGTGTTGCCCATGGGGAATCCCGAGCCGCAGCCGACAGAGCCCACGGGCACCACGCCCGGGCTGCTCGAGCGCGAACTCGAACCCTCGTCGCGGGTGGATGAGATCACCGACCGTCTCGTCACCGCGGTGGCGATCGGCGAATACCTGCCCGGATCCCGCCTGCCTGCCGAGCGCGAACTTGCCGCGGCCCTGCGGGTCGGCCGGATGACGGTACGTGCAGCCCTGGCCCGGCTGGTCGAGCTGGGCTTGGTGGAAACACGCCGCAGCGGCCGCGGCGGCGGCACCTATGTGTTGCAGCAATGGCCGGAGTCGTCGACCCCTGCCGTCGGGCGCACCCTGACCACGCGGCTCGACGAACTGCGGGACCGCTGCGACGCCATCTGTCGAATCCATGGCGCGGTATGCCGTGCGGCTGCGGAGGCCCGAACGGACCGGGACCTGGTGGTGCTGAGGGAACGGCTCGAGGCCTACCGCTGCGCGGAGAGCGGCTTGGCCGCCCAGCAGGCGGACAGTGCGTTGCACCTGGCGATCATGGACGCGGCGGGCAACACCGTGCTCAAGCAGATGCTGCTGGAGTTGGAGGCCTCTGTGAGCATCGCCGCACCGGCCCACCTGTGGGGTGAGTCGGCGACCATGCGCGAGATGGAGCTACGGGCGCTGCGGGAGCACGAACAGCTGATCGATGCGATCGCCGGGCGTCGCGGGGACGACGCCGAAGCACTGGCACGCGCACACCTCGCGATCGACTTCGAACACATCAGGGCCGCGATGCGGCGTGCCGGAGGCCTGGCCGACTGATCGGCGGCCAGGCTCGGCGGTCTAGCCGAGGAACCGCTCGCGATAGTCCCGGTACCGTTCGGCCAGGGCGACCGGATCGAGATGCAGGTCCGCCGCGTCGTAGACGACGCCCCCGTAGCGTCCGCGTGGGTGTTCGGTGAGGAAGTCGCTCATCGCCGCGCGTACATCGTCGCCGAAGGGCTGATCGGCAAGCCGGTAGATGTCGGCCAGGGTGGCCCGCTCGTCGGCCATGAAGTCGTCGAATCGGACGTCGATGGATTGCCCGGCGGGCAGCGCATCGCGATCGCGGATGCACCCGTCGAGCAGGTCGTCGATGCGGTTCAGCCAGTGTCGGGTCAACTTCGCCACATCAGGACGGGTCACCGCCATCCGCGTCGCGTAGCAGATCATGGTCATCATCGACAGCGTCACCTCGACCGGATCGCGATGGGTGACAACGAAAGTGGCGTCCGGGAAGGTGGCGGCCAGCGTCGGGAACTGTTCCAGATGCTGCGGCGATTTCAGCACCCAGCGAGTGCCGCCGCGCAGCCACTGCATCGCCTGCAGGCTGCGCTTGACGTACGCGTAGGACGCCGACTGGTCGTGCGCCTTGTAGTGAGCGGCGAAACTCGGCACGTAATAAGTGGTTTCGAACAGCATGCCGGAGATGTCATTGGCCAGGAGCTGGATCTCCTCATGTGCGTGCTCGACGGTCATGTCGTGCATCCGCCGGAACTCGGGCATCGAGGTGTTCACCAGTTCCAGTCCGGCGCCGCACCGCTCCCGACGCGGTTCCGGCGTGTTCTCGCCGGGCCCGGGAACCGGTTCGAGGCTCTCCCAGTACGGCAGATAGCGCAATGCCGGGTCGGCAGCGAGCAGATTGTGCAGATGCGTGGTGCCGGTGCGGGGGAGACCGCAGATGATGATCGGCCGTTCGATCGCGATGTCCTCGATCTCGGGATGGTCGGCGATCAACGCCTCCAGCCGCAACCGGTTGACCAGGTTCCCGACCAATTGCTCGAACGCGATCGCCAATCCGGTATCGCTCAGCCCCGCCTCGTCGCGGAGCGACGTACAGAGCACGTCGAGACGTTCCCGGAACGCCGGGTCGCCGAAATCGTCCAATCCGGACCGTTCGGTTGCCGCCGCGAGCAGCACCTCAGGGCTCAGCTCCAGGCTCGCGCCGTAGGCAGCCAACCCATCGCGGATCGGTTGGGCCGCCGGGGGATATACCGGATCGGCCAGGTCGTCGAACCGGATCGGTGCCGGCCGCTGCATGCTGGTGGTCACAGGGTCGCTACCTCGGCCACGTCGACCACCCGGCACTGCGGGTGCGCCGGGGTCTCCTCGGGTAAGAACCAGCGCAGCCAGATGAGGCCCTTGGACCGGCCGGCCGTGGACACCCAGTTCGGGTGGCCGGGGTCCTTGTCGCTGATGACGATCCGCCACGACCCGTCCGGTTCGTAGGCGACGTGGGCGCCGTTGATCGTGACGCGCTCGTGGGTGTAGTCGTAGGTGTGCAGGAACGGATTCCACAGGCACAGGTTCCAGAACACGCAGTCGGGTGAGGTGCCCTCGATGACCAGCGCCTGATCCGGCGCGAGATCGTAGGAACCCATCGCATAGGCCGCGTCCGCCGCAGACCACCCGTAGGCGTTCTGGGGGACAGGGAACGGCGGGTGCAGCTGGTTGGCCGGCTCCACCTTGGTCGGCAGGAACGAAACCTGTTCGCGCAGCCAGTTTCTGGCGTACTGGAAGCGGCGGGCCAGCTCCGCGGCGCTGTCGGAGCGCCGGGCCGGCGGGTTGACCGCCTCAATTCGCCACTCCGGCCGGCGATCGGTGGCCGGATCGTTGAGATAGTCACGGGTCAGGGCGAATTCGGTATCAGGGTCGAGTTTGAGCCAGGCGCCCGGATGCGGGTCCGGGCTCATGATGAACTCGAAGTTGCCGTCCTCGTCGAACTCCAGGTCACGGTTGTTGATGGTGCCGACGATGCGGTCGCTGTAGCGGCCTTCGCCGGGTCCGCCGTAGACCGTCATCGACAGGTACACCGCATCGCCGCGGTTGCCGGTGACGCGGTAGGTGCGGCCCGGGTCCAGTGGGGCGAGCTGATAGAACGCGTCGGAGTTGTCGCCACCCCATTTGAGATAGGGGCTGATGACGTCGACCAGGATCGGCTTGTCGCGATCACCCCACACATACGCATCGACGGCGACGCGCAGCACGCTGAATGCCAGCCGGTAGCCGTCGAGCAGATCGGGCTCACTGAGGGCGGGGTCGGCGTTGAGCAGCTTCTGCTCGATGCCGCGCACCTCGTCGAGCAGGCCGTTGAACGCTGCGGACAGCTCGGTCGTGTCGGTCAAGGTTGGTCCTTCCTTTGGGGGTGGGTACGTCTGGCTCCATCGATCAGCAAGGAGCACAGTCGATCTGCGGTGTCGTCGACATCGATGTCCGGTTCCATGTGGGCGGTGTAGAACGCCGTGCCGATCAACGCCTGGTAGACCATGTCGACGTCGACACCGGGTTGGACCCGGCCCTGCTCCACGCCGGAGGCGACCAGGGAGCGGAACGCGTCCTTGGTTCGCTCATCGAGAAGCTGTTGGGTCCGGATGTGTAGTTCTGGGTCGCGGCGGCGTTCGGTGAGGATGCCGAGTGCGGCGGCCTCGACCACCGGGTCACACCAGAAAGTCAGCACCCCGCGGGCGAAGGCGCGCAAGTCGGTCTCGAAATCTCCTGACATCGAGAGCAGTTCGCCGCCGGGCGGTTGCTCGAACGCGGCGTCGAAGACCAGGTGGGCTTTCGACGGCCACCGCCGGTAGATGGTGGGGCGGCTGACGCCGGCCTCGCGGGCGATGGCCTCGATGGACAGCTGGTCGTAGCCGTCGCGCGCCAGCAGGTCACGCGTGGCGCTCATGATGTCGCGCTGGGTCTGGGGGTCACGCGGCCGTCCCGGGCCTGTGAGCGAGGACACACCGTTAAATTACGATGTGTAACGTAATTGAGTCAAGAGGTGATTTGGCGCATCGACCCGGCGGAGAGGTCCCGCGGTCGGTCAGGTGCCCTGGTCGATCAGGTCGAACACCATCACGGCGTGCGAAAACCGTTGTGGGGTAACGCCTACCGGGCCATACGGATGGTCGAGCATGAAGACGAGGAAGAGTAGCAACGCGAGCAGCACGGTGACGGTGCTGACCAAGATCATGTGGGCGCGGTTGTTCTCGAGCCGCATGAAGCTCGCCAGCGTGATCAGCACCAGGCTGCCGAAGATCAGGGCACTCCACAACAGGACAGGTATCCGTGGACTCGAATTGAGGATGCGCGCACTGCGGTCCGACGTCAGTGTGGCCAGTTGGCTGAGGAACTGACTGTTGATCGGGGCGGCGGTTGAGTCCGATTTGGCAGTACCGACGATGCGGTACATCTCGGTGAGCGCGTGCCGACCGTTGTTGCTGATGGGGCCGAATTCTTCCTTGCCCCATTCGGGACCTTGTACCGCGGCCGCGTATGCGCGCAGTTGCTCACGCACCTGGGTCTGTTCCGGCTGTGGCATGGCCACCGTTTGGCGGTACATGGTTACCAGCGTCGAGGCTTCGTTGGACACGTTCGTCTGGGCGGAGAGGTACTGCTGCCATCCGACGACCACGGTGAAGCCGAGGAGCGCGCCGTAGACCAGGCCGACGACGGTGAGGAACGGCGACAGGACCGAGTTGTGCTCTGGCCGCGTGTCACGCGCGATGACGCGGCTGGCCAGCAGCACGCTGCCGATGGCCAGCAGCACAGCGCCGATGACCACCACGGCGAGCAGGAACCAGGTTCCGAACAACCCAAAGTCGCCCATAGTTGACAAAGGATGCCAGCAAACTTCTCGGTGCGGAGGCGGATCGTGCGGTTTTGACGCACGATGCGGATCAGATCATCTGCAGTGCCGCCAGGCAGAGATCGGTCGAGACGAAGGCGTTGGCGGGCTTGATGCGCTTGTGGGCCACACCGCCCAGGCGTCGCTCTGAGAAGATGATGCGACCGTCCGGGCTGAAACCGATCTCCAGTTCGGTCGCCACGCCGGTTGCGCTGAGCAGAGGGTGTTCCCACACCATGGTGCGGTACTCCGCATTCGGGCCGCTGTCGAAGATCAGATCCCAGTCCTTCTCGTTGGCGCGTTCTCGGACCAGGTCCAGAATCTCGTAGTGCATGGTGGCTCTCCTCATGATCATTTTCGTTCGGTGTTGCGGAGACGCGATGTGCTGTAGGGATATCGATTCGCCCCCTCAGCATCGTTCAATCGGGATAAGTGGTCTGTCCGTCGATCGGGCAGTGGCCCGGACCAACTCCGGATCCGCCGATCGGGGGACCCCGGCGGATGAAAATGGTCGCTGCTCCTCGATCTGCGACCATTTCGTCGGGGAGATGAAGGTCGCGCCCGAAGCGACGAACGGTATCTACAGAATCCAATCGGCCTGCGCATCGACGGGATTGCCGTCGAACGTGGCAGGCAGGAGTTCTGCCGCGAGTGCCATTTCGAACAAGGCGCTGAAGTTGTCCCACCTGTGAGGGCTCGCGAGAAGCTGTGATGGGGCTTCCGAGGCAGGCGCACCGGGGGTCGAATGACAGCGAAGTCGACTGCGGTAGTTCAGTATTCGAGTGCGTAGCCGTAGCTCTCGGATTTGTCGTGCGCACCTCCGGTCGGACAACTGCCCTGCTTGTCGAAGCCTCCGAAGAACATCGTGTAGCAGTGGCGGCACCAGCGCCAATTGTCCTGCGCCCCAGTGCCCTCCCACACTCCCGATCGATTGAGATACTCCCCGAGTTGGTCCGCCCTCTGGAGGAAGAAGCTCAAACCGGCAGCTTCATGGCCGCCTCCCTCACTGCAGTGGCCCTTGTGTTGACCCTCTTCCCAGAACAATCCAAAGCACTTGCCGCAGAAGCGCCAATTCCAAAACAAGTGGTCCATGCCAACCTCCGGATCTGCCGAACCGCGCGCCGCGACTCTCGGCACCTGACGATAGATATGAGATGGCTGCCGGCCATGAGTAGTCGACTACTCGAATCGGCCGACCTCACGGCCGTGGAGTTGAGCGTGGCCACGGTATCTCGACGTCCAGCTCAAGAAGTCCGAGCCCGCTCGTACTCGGCGGCACTGGAGACGGCGAGGGCTACGGCACCGGCGACGGCCGCGGTGAAGGCGATGGCCACCAGCCAGCCGTACCCCGGTCGCGAAACGTCGCCCAGCAGAACCACGCCCACGATCCCGGGGACCACGGTTTCGCCGACCACCAACGCCGCTGCGACGCCGTTCACCGAGCCGACCTGCAGCGCCACGGTGAACAGGTAGAACCCGCCGAGGCCGGCGACCAGGATGGCCCACAGCGCGGGGTCGGCGAGCAACACCGCCACGTTCAGGGGCTCGAGGCCGTCGACGACGCGCACCGCGACTGCCATCGCCCCGTAGAGCACCCCGGCGATCAGGCCCGCGGGCACGGCAGCCTTCTTCCCGAGCAGCCGGACCAGCGCGGCGCCCAGGCCCAGAATGATGGCCGACACCACGAGGACACCCCAATGCATGATCGCGCCGGGATCGCGCTCGCCCAGGCGGCCGGCGGTGGCCCCCAGGATGCACAGTGACACAAGGACTATCGCGATCGCGGTCCAGTCGCGCCGATGCAGCCGGACGTGGAGCACAAAGATGCTCAACACCGCGGTGACCACGAGGTTGGCGCTGATGATGGTCTGCGACAAGAAGAGGGGGATCAACCGGGCCGATACCAGGCTGCCCGCGAAACCGAGAAGGTCGAGCGCGATGCCGACGATGAAGACCGGTGCCAGCATCGCGATGATCGTCGACCGCAAGGTGGGTCCGCTGTCCGCGGTGTCGGCTGCGGCGCCGGAACGTCCCGCGGCATACGACTGCAGAACCGAGGCTGTGCCGTAACCGGCGCATGCGAACAGCGCGGCGGCCACGCCGATCAGCACTGCGAACCGCCTGACATCAGGCGATTGTAGGAGCGCGAGCGGTCTGGCTCGGTGAGCCGGCGCTGTTTTCTACCGCAGGGTCGTCGTTGTGCTCGCGCGGCAGCCCTTGCGTGGAATCGGTGTGGCGGCGATCCGCGCCGGACCTTTCAACGGTCCAGCCCCCTCGACAGTAGGGTGGGCGAGTGGCCGAGATCGCGCCGCTGCGCGTGCAGCTGATCGCCAAGACGGAATTCCAGGCACCGCCTGACGTGCCGTGGAGCACCGACGCCGAGGGTGGCCCCGCGCTCACCGAGTTCGCCGGCCGGGCCTGCTATCAGAGTTGGTCCAAGCCCAACCCCAAGACGGCGACGAACGAGGGTTACATCCGCCACATCATCGACGTCGGGCACTTCTCCGTGCTCGAGCACGCCTCGGTATCCTTCTACATCACCGGTATCTCGCGGTCGGCCACCCACGAGCTCATCCGGCACCGGCATTTCTCCTACTCACAGCTCTCGCAGCGCTACGTACCCGAGAACGACGCCGAGGTGGTGGTGCCGCCCGGGTTCGAGGACGACCCGGAACTGGTGGAGATCTTCACCGCGGCCGCCGACGCGAGCCGCGCCACCTACACCGAGCTGCTGGCCCGGCTGGAGGCCAAGTTCGCTGATCAACCCAACGCCGTCCTACGGCGCAAGCAGGCCCGGCAGGCTGCCCGGGCGGTGCTGCCCAACGCCACCGAGACGCGCATCGTGGTCAGCGGCAACTACCGGGCCTGGCGCCATTTCATCGCGATGCGGGCCAGCGAGCACGCCGACGTGGAGATCCGCAGGCTGGCGATCGCCTGCCTGCGCGAGCTCGTCGACGCGGCGCCCGCGGTGTTCTCTGATTTCGAGATTTACACGTTGGCCGATGGTAGTGAGGTGGCAACGTCTCCCTTGGCCACGGAGGCTTGACGGAGTGGCCCGGGTACACGGCCACGGAGGCTTGAGACCACCGGGTAATCTTGGCGCGTGAGTACGAGCGGAATCGATGTAACAGCGCAGTTGGGCACGGTGTTGACCGCAATGGCGACGCCGTTCAAGCCCGACGGCTCGCTCGATCTCGACACCGCCGCCCGCTTGGCGAATCGCCTGGTCGATGCCGGATGTGACGGGCTGGTGCTGTCGGGCACCACCGGCGAATCGCCGACCACCACCGACGACGAGAAGCTGGCGCTGCTGCGCACCGTGCTGGAGGCCGTGGGGGACCGGGCCCGCATCGTCGCCGGCGCCGGCAGCTACGACACCGCCCACAGCGTGCACCTGGCCAAGGCCTGCGCCGCCGAGGGTGCTCACGGCCTGCTCGTGGTGACGCCGTACTACTCACGGCCCCCGCAGGCCGGGCTGGTCGCCCACTTCACCGCGGTGGCTGACGCCACCGAGCTGCCGAACCTGCTCTATGACATCCCGCCGCGGTCGTCGATCCCGATCGCCTGGGAGACCATCCGTGCCCTGGCGTCGCACCCGAACATCGTGGGCGTCAAGGACGCCAAGGGTGATCTGCACGGTGGCGGCCAGATCATCGCCGAGACCGGGCTGGTGTACTACTCGGGCGACGACGCCTTGAACCTGCCCTGGCTGGCCATGGGTGCCGTCGGCTTTGTCAGTGTCTGGGGGCACCTGGCTGCCGGTCAGCTGCGAGACATGTTGACGGCGTTCAACTCTGGCGACATCGCCACGGCCCGCAAGATCAACGTCTCGCTGGCCCCGCTGGCTGCCGCCCAGGCCCGCCTCGGTGGGGTGACCATGTCCAAGGAGGGGCTGCGGTTGCAGGGATTCGAAGCGGGTCAGCCACGGCTGCCGCAGATTCCGGCATCTCCGTCTGAGATCGAGGCGTTGGCAGTCGATATGCGCGCGGCAGCGGTGTTGCGATAGTGACCACCGAACTCGCGCCTCCCAAGCCCCTGGCCCCCGGCGGTCTGCGAGTTACCGCGCTGGGCGGAATCAGCGAGATCGGCCGCAACATGACGGTCTTCGAGCACCTGGGCAGATTGCTCATCGTGGACTGCGGGGTGCTGTTCCCGGGGCATGACGAACCCGGGGTGGACCTGATCCTGCCGGATCTGCGCCACGTCGAGGACCGGCTCGACGATGTGGAAGCCCTCGTCGTCACCCACGCCCACGAGGACCACATCGGGGCCATCCCGTTCCTGCTCAAGTTGCGCCCCGATATCCCGGTGGTCGGCTCCAAGTTCACCATCGCGCTGATCCGGGAGAAGTGCCGCGAACACCGCATCAAGCCGGTGTGCGTCGAGGTCGCCGAACGGCAGAGCAGCCAGCACGGCGTCTTCGAATGCGAGTACTTCGCGGTCAACCACTCGATCCCGGGATGTCTGGCCGTGGCCATCCACACCGGCGCCGGCACCGTGTTGCACACCGGGGACATCAAGCTCGACCAGCAGCCGCTCGACGGCCGCCCGACCGACCTGCCGGGTATGTCGCGGCTCGGTGACGCTGGTGTGGACCTGTTCCTGTGTGACTCGACCAATTCCGAACACCCGGGCGTCAGCCCGTCGGAGAGTGAGGTCGGCCCGACGCTGCACCGGCTGATCCGCGGGGCCGAGGGCCGGGTGATCGTCGCCTGCTTCGCCTCGAACGTCGATCGCGTACAACAGATCGTCGACGCCGCGGTGGCGCTCGGCCGCCGGGTCTCGTTCGTCGGACGTTCGATGGTGCGCAACATGGGCATCGCCCGCGAGCTGGGCTACCTGCGCGTCGCCGATTCCGACATCCTCGACATCGGCGCGGCCGAGATGATGCCGGCCGAGAAGGTCGTGCTGATCACCACCGGCACCCAGGGTGAGCCGATGGCAGCGCTGTCACGGATGTCGCGTGGCGAGCATCGCAGCATCACGCTGACCGCGGGTGATCTGATCATCCTGTCCTCGTCGCTCATCCCGGGCAATGAGGAGGCGGTCTACGGCGTCATCGACGCACTGGCCAAGATCGGTGCCCGCGTGGTCACCAATGCCCAAGCACGCGTACACGTTTCGGGCCATGCCTACGCGGGTGAGCTGCTGTTCCTCTACAACGGGGTGCGTCCCCGCAATGTGATGCCGGTGCACGGCACCTGGCGGCACATGCGCGCCAATGCCGCGCTGGCTGCCAGCACCGGGGTCCCGCCGGAGAACATCGTGCTCGCCGAGAACGGTGTCAGTGTGGATCTGGTGGCCGGCAAGGCCTCGATCTCCGGTGCGGTGACCGTGGGCAAGATGTTCGTCGATGGGTTGATCACTGGGGACGTCGGCGACGCCACGCTCGGCGAACGCCTCATCCTGTCTTCGGGTTTCGTGGCGGTGACGGTGGTGGTCCACCGCGAGACCGGGAAGCCCGCCGCCCCGGCCCACCTGCACTCCCGCGGATTCTCCGAAGATCCCAAGGCACTGGAGCCGGTGGCCCGAAATGTCGAGCGCGAGCTGGAAAGCCTTGCCGCCGATAACGTCACGGACCCGACCCGCATCGCCCAGGCAGTCCGGCGCACCGTCGGCAAGTGGGTGGGCGAGACCTACCGCCGCCAGCCGATGATCGTTCCGACCGTCATCGAGATCTAGTCGAACTGGTGCACCGGGCGCGCCGCTGCGGCCGTTGGATTGGGTCGGTGAGCCGCCCGCACCCCAGGTGCCATTCGAGCCTCGCCGTCCGATCCGCCGTTGAACACGGTGGACGAAGTGAAGCGTGCACTGCTGTATCCGCATCTGATCCGTATACCTGTTGATTGTGGTCGAACGGACTTGTGGTTGAGGTCAGCACGCCGAGCCTGGAGTCAGCCGGCCAATAGCAGGGTCCCGCCCGTGAGCAGGGCGACGACCTTGATGAGCTCGAAGCCGACGTAGTAGTAGTGCGCGTGTGAGCGGCCCGCGGCCTCTTCACCCGGGGCAACGGCCAGCACGGCGTCGGAACGCTGAGTCAACTTGGGCCGCACCGCAATGAGTTGCACGACCAGCGCCACGATGGCCACCGCGAGCGTCGCGACGATGGCAGTCGACGGGCGTTGCACCGCCAGGATCACGACAACGATCGCCGCAAAGACGGTTTCGACCGAGTTCAGCGCGCGAAAAACCTTGCGCCCGATGCCGAGTCCGATCTGCAGCGTCACGCCCGGGGCGCGGAATTTCAGCGGCGCCTCGATGAACGAGATCGCCAGCACCATGCCCAGCCAGCAGAAAGCGACCGCTACCGCGACGGCCAGACCGGCGTTCATCACTTGTCTCCTTTCGGGCCCAGGTGGGCCACGCACAGATCCGGTTCGACGAATGCGTCGAGCCGCTCCACGGCAACGGGTGCCTGCCAGCTCTCCAATGCCCCCTGCATCAAACCCAGGTGGATCGGGCACACCACCGAGGCGCGGATCTGGGCCAGTTCGAGAAATGGGCAATGGCGCAACCGCAGTCGGCCATCGTCGGGCGGCTCCGGAGCGAAGCCGATGTCGTCGAGCATCCGCACCAGGGCGTCAGTAGGGGAGGCCGACGGCTGTGGCAGCGTGCGTCCCCAGGCCCGGCCCATTTCGGCGGCCTTGGCGGCGGGATCGTCATCGGTGGCCAACCCGTTGGCGAGGATCTCGGCAAGCATCCGGTAGTGCGTCGGCCCGGTCGGGTCCATCTGGCGCACGGCCCGGTACAGCTGCGGTGGACGCCCGGGTGTGTGCTGGTGCGGTTGCACACGTTCGACCTGCCCGCTTTCCTCCAGGTGCTCGAGGTGAAACCGCACTGTGTTGGTGTGGACCTCGAGTCTGGCGGCGATCTGCGCGATGGTCATGGGCGTCGGGGAGACCTTCAACGTGCTCAGCACGTCGGCCCGGCGCTTCCCGACCGCGGTGATCATGGATAGAGTTTATACAACTTGGGGTTGTAGAAACTAGGGCGACCTCGCCAAGGGTCGGGAAGGGGATCTGTCCGATGGTTGAAGACCTGTCGGGCCACGACGATGTCGAGCTGCTGCTGTGGCGTTTCTACGGCAAGGCGCTTTCCGATCCGGTGCTCGCCGAGCCGTTCGCCGAGTTGCGGGCGAAAGGGCTGCGCTCCCACCTGCCCGTGATGTGCGACTTTTGGGAGACCGTGCTGTTCCGGGCGGGGCTCTACCAGGGCAGCGCCCTGATCGTGCACCGAGAGCTGCACGCCCGTCATCCGTTGTCGGCGGAACACTTCGTGCGCTGGTTGACCCTGTGGACCGAGACGGTCGACGAGTTGTTCAAGGGTCCGTATGCCGAGCGGGCCAAGCTTCAGGCCGGGCGCATCGCCAAGGCCATGCACCGCAGGCTGGCCGGCAGCGACGCCGCCGAGCTCGACGCTCTGGTTGCCTGCTAAGTCTTTTCGGCGTAGGCGGTCCATTCCACCTGTGAAGCGGTCAGGTTCCGCCCGGACGGCGAAATGTAGTGCTCGGTGAGGTAGTCGGGACCGGCCTGCTCGATCAACCGCCAGCCGTAGGGCTCGATGAACGCCGCCACTTGGTCCGGGGTCAGGCCGAACTGCCACAGCCGGCTGCGGACCCGGAAACGGCGATACAACGATTCGGCCCCATAACGGTTGGTGCCGTCGATGAAATCGCCGCGGACATACGTGAACGCCAACCGGCTGCCCGGTGCCGCCGAACGAAGGAACTCGAATGTCGATCGGACACCGTCGGCGCTCAGATACTGTGTGACGCCTTCCCAGATGAAAAAGGTGCGGTGTGCACTGAGGTGACCGTGCCTGGCGAGTTCGGCTGCCAGGTCATCCTTTTCGAAATCCACCGGCACCAGGTGCACCGACTCGGGCACGGTTCCCAGTGCGCTGCGCACCACCGAGTGTTTGCGCTCGATGTTGCTCGGCAGGTCCACTTCGAACACCGGGACGGCGCTGTGCCGGGCCAGTCGGTAGCCCTTGGTGTCCAGGCCCGCGCCCAGAATCACCACGGCATCGATGTTCGGCAGTGCCTGGGTGAGCTTGTCGCCGATGTAGCGCTTGCGGCAGGTCAGGTTCGCCCACAGGCCCGGGCCCGAGCGTTCGGTCGCCTGGATCAGGAGTCTGCGGGCGACAGACCAGCGTGTGGTCCGGGTGAACGCGCGCAGCCCGGCCGGCAGGAACGACAACGCCAGATCGTCGTCGACCAACCGGCGTTGCACTGGTTCGTACTGTTCGACCGCGGCCAGCACCATCGGGCCGACTGCGGTCGCGGCGACTGATTCGGTCATCGCTTGTTGACGATGCCAGCATCCACCGGAAGTGTCACGCCGGTGATGTAGCGGGCTTGATCGGACACCAGCCACGCCACTGCGTTGGCGATATCCTCGGCCTGCACCACCTGGACCGGCAGGGCATTGCTGAAATCCGTTGGCGCCTTGAGCTCCTCGGAGATGTGACGCAGCCAGTCCCGGGTGAACTCGTTGTTGATCATCGGGGTATCGACGCCGGTGGGATGGATCGAGTTGACCCGGATGCTGTGGGGAGCCAGGAAATTGGCGTAGGCCCGCATCAGGCCGACCACCCCGTGCTTGGCGGCGGTGTAGCCGAGTGAACCGCGGTCGCCGCCGCCCACACCCATCAGGCCGGCCGCCGAACTGATCAGCACGATCGATCCGCCATCGCCCTGAGCAACCATGGTCGGGATCGCGGCCTCGACCGTGTGGTGTACCCCGGTCAGGTTCACGTCGATGACGTCGCGCCACCCGTCGGGCCCCGACTGCATCGGGGCGATCCCGGCGTTGGCGACGACGATGTCTAGCCGGCCGAGCTGGTCGACTCCGGTCTGCAGGACCGCCCGCAGCGCCTCCTCATCGCGGACATCGGCCTGCCGGGCCACGATCCTGGCCCCCGCTTCTTCGACGAGCTTGACCGTGGCGGCCAGATCGTCAGGGGTGGCCAGCGGGTAGGGAACCGAGTCGATCTGTTCGCACAGATCGATCGCGATGATGTCGGCCCCGTCAGCGGCCAGGCGCAGGGCCTCGGCCCGCCCCTGGCCGCGTGCGGCGCCGGTGATGAACGCGACCTTCCCGGCCAGGGGAGCGGAGGTGGACATCAGGCTCGCAGCTGGCCCTTGGCCGGGTCACCCGCGACGACGGGCTGCAACATCTTGATATCGGGGGCGCCGTCGAGCAGTTCCCCGATGGTCCCGAACAGGGCTCCGATCGCCGGTGCGGTGCTGTGGGCCTTGAGCGCGTCGGCGTCGGCCCACTGCTCGACGAACACGAAGGTGCCATCGGTCTCGTGCAGCGAATACAGCTGGCAGCCCGGCTCGTCGTGTACTGCAGCAACGGCATTTGTGCAGGCCTCGCGCACGGTATCGACGGACTCGGGCTTGGCCTTCATGGTGGCGACGACGACAACAGGCATGGGTGGAGAACTCCTCGATGAGTGCCGAAACTGGACGAGTGTCCACCCTAGGCCAAAACGGCCCGATTCGGTTCGTATAGCTAAGTGTCATTTGATACCGTCTTGTGACCCGTGTGGCAGATGGTGATTATGGGGCATATGCGACTAGGCTTGCGGTCATGGCTAACAAGACCGCCGGCCGATCCGGAGCGCGTTCGAGCAGGTCAAACGCCAGCTCGCGGAGTGGCTCGCGGCGTCAGTCGCCGGCCCGCCCGGCTCGTCCGGCCGAGATGAAGCCGTGGCGCTCGCATTGCTCGGCGTCGCGGTCGTCGTGGCCGCCAGCTCCTGGTTCCACGCAGCCGGCCCGGTGGGCCAGTGGATCGACACCGCGGTGCGCACCTTGATCGGCGGCCCGGTGGTACTGGTGCCCGTCATCCTCGGCGCCATCGCCGTCGTGCTGATGCGCACCGAGCCCGACCCGGAGTCGCGCCCCCGGCTGATCCTGGGGTCGGCCATGATCGCGCTGCCGATGCTCGGCCTGTGGCACCTGTGGTCGGGCTCGCCCCAGGACCCCATCGCCCGCCAGCACGCCGCCGGATTCATCGGCTTCGCCATCGGCGGGCCGCTTTCGGACGGACTGACCCAGTGGATCGCCGCGCCGCTGTTGTTCATGGGCGTGCTGTTCGGCCTGCTGCTGGTCACCGGGACGACGATTCGCGAGGTGCCATCGACGCTGCGGACGATGTTCAGCACCCGGGTGTTCCGCGACGATGACTACGACGACGAATACGACGGGGACTACGCCGACGAGTACGAGGACGACGACGCCTACGACGATCTGTCAGACGGCTACTACGACGACGACACCTCGCGCGGCGACACACCGGCCCAGGCCTGGCCGACGCCGGCCATCGAGGCACCCAAGGCGCCCACCGGCACCCCGATGGACAACTACCCGCTGTCGGAGGACGCCCCGACCATCCCCGAGCCCGCGGTCAAGCCGCGCCGCAAGAAGGCCGAGAGCAAGCCGAAGACCGACGACACCCTGGTGATGGACCGGGTGGTCGAGGGTCCCTACACGCTGCCCCCGCTGGATCTGCTGATCGCCGGCGATCCGCCGAAGCTGCGTACCGCCGCCAACGATCAGATGACCGACGCCATCACCTCGGTCCTCGAGCAGTTCAAGGTCGACGCCGCCGTCACCGGGTGCACCCGTGGGCCGACCGTCACGCGTTACGAGGTCGAACTCGGCCCCGGCGTCAAGGTCGAGAAGATCACCGCGCTGCACCGCAACATCGCCTACGCGGTGGCCACCGAGAGCGTCCGCATGCTCGCTCCGATCCCCGGCAAGTCCGCCGTCGGCATCGAGGTGCCCAACACCGACCGAGAGATGGTCCGGCTCTCGGACGTGCTCACCGCGCCGTCGACGCGCCGCGACCACCACCCGTTGGTGATCGGCCTGGGCAAGGACATCGAAGGCGACTTCGTCTCGGCCAACCTGGCCAAGATGCCGCACCTGCTGGTGGCCGGCTCCACCGGCTCCGGTAAGTCCAGCTTCGTCAATTCGATGCTGGTGTCGCTCCTGGCGCGGGCCACCCCCGAGGAGGTCAGGATGATCCTGATCGACCCCAAGATGGTGGAACTCACGCCGTATGAAGGCATTCCGCACCTCATCACGCCCATCATCACCGAGCCCAAGAAGGCCGCCGCCGCGCTGGCGTGGTTGGTCGAGGAGATGGAGCAGCGCTACCAGGACATGAAGGCGTCCCGGGTGCGTCACATCGACGTGTTCAACGAGAAGGTGCGTTCGGGCGAGATCAGCACGCCGCTGGGCAGCGAGCGGGTCTACAAGCCCTACCCCTACATCCTGGCCATCGTCGACGAGCTCGCCGACCTCATGATGACCGCGCCGCGTGACGTCGAGGACGCCATCGTGCGCATCACGCAGAAGGCCCGCGCCGCCGGCATCCACCTGGTGCTGGCCACGCAGCGACCGTCGGTGGACGTCGTCACCGGTCTGATCAAGACCAACGTGCCGTCCCGGCTGGCGTTCGCCACCTCGTCACTGACCGACAGCCGCGTCATCCTCGACCAGCCCGGCGCCGAGAAGCTGATCGGTATGGGCGATGGCCTGTTCCTGCCGATGGGTGCCAACAAGCCGCTGCGTATGCAGGGCGCGTTCATCACCGACGAGGAGATCCACGCCGTCGTCGAGGCCACCAAGTCGCAGGCCGAACCCGAGTTCGTCGAGGGCGTCACCGCGGCCAAGGCCGGTGAGCGCAAGGACGTCGACCCGGACATCGGCGACGACATGGACGTGTTCCTGCAGGCCGTCGAGCTCGTGGTGTCCTCGCAATTCGGGTCCACCTCGATGCTGCAGCGCAAGCTTCGCGTCGGCTTCGCCAAGGCCGGCCGCCTGATGGACCTGATGGAAACCCGCGGCATCGTCGGCCCGTCGGAAGGTTCGAAGGCGCGCGAGGTGCTCGTCAAGCCCGACGAACTGGCCGGCACCTTGATGTTGATCCGCGGCGGGGCCGACGCCAACGGCGCCGACGCCGACGATGATCCGGACGAGTTCTGAACCCGTGATTTGTGGAGTTTTACCCGTGACCAGCACGGGTAGAACTCCACAAATCACCTAGAGCGTCAACAACATCCGGGTATTGCCCAAGGTGTTGGGCTTGACGTAGGACAGGTCGAGGAACTCCGCCACACCGGTGTCGTACGAGCGGCACATCTCCTCGTACACCTCGGCGGTCACCGGGGTGCCCTCGATCTCCTCGAACCCGTGCTTGCCGAAGAAGTCGACTTCGAAGGTCAGCACGAAGATGCGGCGCAGATGCAGATCGCGGGCCACATCGAGCAATTGCTCGACCAGGACATGGCCGACACCGGTGCCGCGGACCTTCGGATGCACCGCCACGGTGCGCACCTCGCCGAGATCGGCCCACAGCACGTGGAGCGCGCCACAGCCGACGAGCTCACCGTCGAGTTCGGCCACCCAGAATTCCTGGACGGCCTCATACAGCGTGACCAGGTTCTTCTCCAGCAGGATCTTGCCCGCGTAGACGTCGACCAGACTCTTGATCGCCGGGACATCGGACGTGCTGGCGCGGCGCACCACGGGGTGTTTGCGCGACTCGCCACTGCCTGGGTTCACAGGCGCAAGAGTATCCGTTTCGGCAACCGATATTCTGTTGCGGTGCCGGGCCAACCTTCTACCGATCCGGTGGTCCCGCGTGCGCGCGTGGCCAACCTCGCCAACGTGCTCACCGGTGTGCGGATGGTGCTTGTTCCGGTCTTCCTCGTTTTTCTGTTCGCCGGCGACGGCCATGAAACCGGCTGGCGGATCGCCGCTTTCACGGTGTTCGCGGTCGCGGTGATCACCGACCACTTCGACGGGGCGTTGGCCCGCAGTTACGGAATGATCACCGAGTTCGGCACTTTGGCTGATCCGATCGCCGACAAGGCGCTGATCGGGGCAGCGCTGATCGGGCTGTCGATGCTCGGCGACCTGCCGTGGTGGATCACCGTCGTGGTGCTGACCCGTGAGATCGGAATCACGGTGCTGCGTTTCGCGGTGCTGCGCCACGGCGTGATCCCGGCCAGCCGTGGCGGCAAGCTCAAGACCCTGGTGCAAGCCGTGGCCATCGGGCTGTTCGTGCTACCGCTGCATGCGTGGCCGGCCATCTGGCTCAACGTCGCCTGGGTGATCATGTGGGCCGCAGTCGTGCTGACCGTGCTCACCGGCGCCGACTACGTCATCTCCGCGATCAGGGATTCGCGTGGACGATCCGCTGCTCACTGACGACGCGAGGGCCCTGGTCGCCGACCTGACGGTGCGCTCGCAGAGTGTGGCCACCGCCGAGTCGCTCACCGGCGGGCTGCTGGCGGCGACGCTGGCGGGAGTGTCCGGGGCCAGTGCGGTTCTGCAGGGCGGGCTGGTCACCTACAACGAGGACACCAAGATCTGGTTGGCCGGGGTGGCTCCGCAGGTCCTCGACGCGGTCGGCCCGGTCGCGGCTCCCACCGCACGGGCCCTGGCGGTTGGCGCCCGGCAGCGTTGCGCAGCTACCTGGGGCGTCGGCCTGACCGGCGTGGCCGGGCCGGAACCGCACGGCGGACACCCGGTGGGCACGGTGTTCATTGGGCTGGCCGGCCCCGTCGACACCGAGGTCATCGAGTTGTCGCTGTCCGGCTCACGCTGGGATATCCGCCGCGCCGCCGTCGACGAGGCGATCGCCCGGTTGCGCTTCCTGGTCGAAAACCAGTAACCGAAATCTCTCGCTGGTGCGGTCGGGAACCTTGCGGCGGCCGGCGGCGTTGGTGTTTTAGCGAACCTTGACAGGCGAGGCGAAGGAGAGCGCGATGACGACATTGCTGCGTGAGGTGATCGGCGACGTGCTGCGTACCGCCCGCACCGAGCAGGGGCGCACGTTGCGCGAAGTGTCCGACGCGGCGCGCGTGAGCCTCGGCTACCTGTCCGAGGTGGAGCGGGGTCGCAAGGAGGCCTCCAGCGAACTGCTCAGCGCCATCTGCGACGCCCTGGACGTGCCACTGTCGCGGGTTCTCACCGATGCGGGGGAGAACATGGCCGAGCGCGAACACGCCGACGCAGCGGTCCAGGTGCCGGCCCACGCCAATGTCGCTCACATCGACATGGCCACCAAGGTGGTCATTCCGCAGGCCGTGTCGATGGCCGTTGCGTGAGATGAGCGTGCTTCCGGCGCCGTCCTGATTGCGCTGCTCGGGGGCGTGGCGCGAATTTTCGCAAAACACCCCATGCGAACAGCCAGCGGGACTGTGGCTGCCTGTCCGGAACCGATAAGTTGGCATCAGAGGAATTGCGGCAACCTGAACAGGCCCGGGCAAGGGCCTACGAGCCCGACAGATAAGGCGGAACGAACTCATGGCCAATCCGTTCGTCAAGGCGTGGAAGTACCTGATGGCGCTGTTCAGCTCCAAGGTCGACGAGTACGCCGACCCGAAGGTGCAGATCCAGCAGGCCATCGAGGACGCGCAGCGGCAGCATCAGGCACTCACCCAGCAGGCCGCCCAGGTCATCGGCAACCAGCGCCAGCTGGAGATGCGGCTCAGCCGCCAGCTCGCCGACATCGAAAAGCTGCAGGTCAACGTCCGGCAGGCGCTGACGCTGGCCGATCAGGCGACGGCCGCCGGTGACGCGGCCAAGGCCACCGAGTACAACAACGCCGCCGAGGCGTTCGCGGCCCAGCTCGTCACCGCCGAGCAGAGCGTCGAGGACCTCAAGGGTCTGCACGATCAGGCCCTGCAGGCCGCCGCTCAGGCGAAGAAGGCCGTCGAGCAGAACGCGATGATGCTGCAGCAGAAGATCGCCGAGCGCACCAAGCTGCTGTCGCAGCTGGAGCAGGCCAAGATGCAGGAGCAGGTCAGCGCCTCGCTTCGCTCGATGAGTGAGGTTGCCGCGCCGGGCAACACCCCGAGCCTCGACGAGGTCCGCGACAAGATCGAGCGCCGCTACGCCAATGCCATCGGGCAGGCCGAGCTGGCCCAGAACTCGGTGCAGGGCCGCATGATGGAGGTCCAGCAGGCCAGCGTTCAGATGGCCGGCCATTCGCGGCTCGAGCAGATCCGCGCCTCGATGCGCGGTGACGCGTTGCCCAGCGGCGACGCCGCTCCCGCCACGCCGGCCTCCCCGGCGACCAACCAGCCTCAGGCCACGCCCGAGAATCCGCTCGGGCAATAGCGATTCGAGTGTTCTAGATCATGGCTACCAAGACCGGTCGACCGGACGCCTGGAGATCGTTGGCGCAGCGGGCTATCGACACCGCGGCCGATCTGTCCGGCGCGCTGACCGAGAAGCTCAGCGCCGCCGCCGATCCGCGCGCGAAGCTGTTGCGCAAACGGCGGTGGGCGGTGCGCTTCGGGGTGTTCTTCACCCTGTCCAGCGTGTTCTGGGTGTTGGTCACGGCGCTGCTGGCGTCGTGGAGCACACCGGTCTGGGGCCTGATCATCAGCGGGGCGCTGGCGGCCGGCGCGGCTTTCCCGGCGACGTTGTTCTGGTTGCGTTACCGGTGGCTGCGCGCGGAACCGCTTCCGGTGCAGCGGCCGGTCTCCGGGCGTCGGTTGCCGCCATGGGGCTCGGCGGCCCGTCAACCGATGGCGGCGCTGATGGCCTCCGAGCGGGGCATGTTCTCGTTACTCGGTGTGTTGGAGCGTGGTCGGATGCTCCCGGCCGACGAACTACGGGAACTCACCGCGGTGGCCAACCACACCGCGCGGACGATGGCGGCCACCGCCACCGAGGTGGTCTCGATGGAGCGGGCGATCAGTAATGCCCCGCAGTCGCGTCAGCACCTGGTGCCGACCATCAACGCATTCACCGCGCAGCTCGGTCAGGGCGTGCGGCAGTACAACGAGATGGTCACTGCCGCAGCGCAACTCGTGTCGACGGTGAACAGCGGCCAGGGCGCGGCGTCCCCGCTGTCCCAGCAGCGCTACCGCAGCGAGCTGACCGGCGCCACCGATCGTCTGATCGGCTGGGCGCAGGCGTTCGACGAACTCGGTCAGCTGCGCCGCGCCTGAATCGCTCCTACAACGACGTGCGCAGTGACGGCACGACGGCGCCGACCAGGCCGCGCACCGTCGCCTTGAGCATGTCGAACATGTCGAAGTAGTCGCGCCACAGCGTGATTCGGCCCTCGTGCACCTCGAACACCCCGCAGACCCAGAACTGCAGGCGCAGCGGCCCGAACACCAGCGCGTCCGTGCGCTCGGTCAGCACGGCCGCACCGTCGGCGGCGATCCGGTGGATCTTCACCTCGAAGCCCACCCGGCCCGGCATCGACCGGAACAGCTTCATCGCGCGGTTGCGTCCGTAGATGGTCGGAAAACCGACGTTCTGGTACACCAGGTTCTGCGCCAGCGCGCTCTCGGCCGTGTCGAAGTCCTGCGCCTGCAGTGCGTTGAGGAAGGTCTCGACCGTGCCGGTCTGGGACGCAGCTGCGGTGGTGGATTGGTCAGCCATGCCCGCAGCCTAGTGGGGAAGGCCTATGGCAGGGTAGGCCGGTGCGCGTAGCTGTGGTCGCCGGACCCGATCCCGGACATGCCTTCCCGGCCCTTGCATTGTGTCTGAAGTTCCTGGCCGCGGGGGATGTCCCGACGCTGTTGACCGGCGTCGAATGGCTCGATACCGCGCGGGCGGCCGGTATCGACGCAGTCGAACTCATCGGCCTCGATGTGACCGATGACGACGACGATGCCGATGCCGGGGCCAAGATCCACCAACGCGCCGCGCGGATGGCGGGCCTGAACGTTCCGGTGCTTCGGGAGCTGCACCCGGATCTCGTGGTCTCCGACGTGATCACCGCCTGTGGCGGGATGGCCGCCGAGCTGCTGGGGCTGCCGTGGGTCGAGCTCAATCCGCATCCGCTGTACCTGCCGTCGAAGGGGTTGCCGCCGATCGGCAGCGGGTTGGCCCCCGGTGTCGGCCTGCGCGGACGGCTGCGCGACACCGTCATGCGCGCGCTGACCGCACGCTCCTGGCGGGCCGGCCTGGCGCAGCGGGCCGAGGTGCGGGCCCAGATCGGCTTGCCGGCCCTCGACCCCGGACCCGTGCGCCGGTTGATCGCCACCCTGCCGGCCCTGGAGGTGCCGCGCCCGGATTGGCCCGCCGAGGCCGTGGTGGTGGGTCCGTTGCACTTCGAGCCGACCGATGCGGTGCTGGCCGTGCCGCCGGGGTCGGGGCCGGTCGTGATGGTGGCACCGTCCACCGCGACCACCGGGACGCAGGGGATGACCGAACTGGTCCTGGAGTCGCTGCGCCCGGGCGACATACTGCCCGAAGGTGCCCGTGTGGTGGTGTCGCGGCTGGGCGGCGCCGATGTCGAGGTGCCTCCGTGGGCCGCGGTGGGCCTGGGCCGCCAGGACGAGCTGCTGTCACATGCCGATCTGGTGATCTGCGGCGGCGGGCACGGGTTTGTGTCCAAGGCGCTGTTGGCCGGCGTGCCGATGGTGGTGGTACCGGGCGGCGGTGATCAGTGGGAGATCGCCAATCGTATTGTGCGCCAGGGCAGTGGGCGGCTGGTGCGGCCGCTGTCCGCGGATTCGCTGGCCGCCGCGGTCGGTACCGTGCTCGGGTCGCCCTCCTACCGTGCGGCCGCGCAGCGCGCCGGCTCGTCGCTGAGCGAGGTGGCAGATCCGGTACGGGTGTGCCATGACGCAGTCGCGGCCACTGGGTAGGTTGGGCCCGTGCGGTTGACGGAATTCCATGAGCTCGTAGACGGCCAGTTCGGCGCGATGCGGGGTCGCTCGTTGCTCGTGGACCACGTGCTCAGCGCCCTCGACGGCCGCACGGCCGCGCAGGCCATCGAGGACGGCGTGGACCCGCGCGATGTGTGGCGGGCGTTGTGTTCGGACTTCGACGTTCCGCGTGACCAGTGGTGAATTGCCGACGACGGATCCGCGGTGGGTGACGTCTTTTCCTGGGCGCTTTTTCGGCGTATACCGGAGTCATGGGGCTCGGTGACCATCCGATGCGAACACCGCTCTACGGTGTCTTGCTGGTAATCGCAGCGGTTCTGCTGTGTTGGCTGGTCGCGTCGACCCTGTCGGGATGGCCGGCCGCCATCGGATATTTCCTGGCCATCGCCGTCGGCGCCTTCGGGTTCGTCATGACGCTGCGGGATCTCGACAACTTTCCGAACTGGCGTCGTTGACCGCGATCCGCTCCGGCGTGTCTTCTTGAATCGAACAGATGTTCGTCTAGTCTGGGCTGTGTTCGACCGACTTGTCGGTGCCCTGGCCTAGCGTCACGGCCAACCGATCGGAACACCGGTCAACACGACTACTTGGAGAGGCACCATCATGGCGCAGCAGGCCCCTGATCGCGAAAAAGCGCTCGAACTGGCGATGGCCCAGATCGACAAGAACTTCGGTAAAGGCTCGGTGATGCGCCTCGGCGAGGAGGTGCGCCAGCCGATCTCGGTGATCCCCACCGGTTCGATCTCCCTGGATGTGGCGCTCGGCATCGGTGGCCTGCCGCGCGGCCGCGTTGTCGAGATCTACGGCCCGGAATCCTCGGGTAAGACCACGGTGGCACTGCACGCGGTGGCCAACGCCCAGGCCGCCGGCGGCATCGCGGCGTTCATCGACGCCGAGCACGCCCTCGACCCCGAGTACGCCAAGAAGCTCGGTGTGGACACCGACTCGCTGCTGGTGAGCCAGCCGGACACCGGTGAGCAGGCGCTGGAGATCGCCGACATGCTGGTGCGCTCGGGCGCGCTGGACATCCTGGTGATCGACTCGGTGGCCGCGCTGGTGCCCCGGGCCGAAATCGAGGGTGAGATGGGTGACAGCCATGTCGGTCTGCAGGCCCGCCTGATGAGCCAGGCGCTGCGCAAGATGACCGGTGCGCTGAACAACTCGGGTACCACTGCGATCTTCATCAACCAGCTCCGCGAGAAGATCGGTGTGATGTTCGGCTCGCCCGAAACCACCACGGGTGGTAAGGCTTTGAAGTTCTACGCCTCGGTCCGCCTGGATGTGCGCCGCATCGAGACACTCAAGGACGGGACCGACGCGGTCGGTAACCGCACCCGCGTCAAGGTCGTCAAGAACAAGGTGTCGCCGCCGTTCAAGCAGGCTGAGTTCGACATCCTGTACGGCCACGGCATCAGCCGCGAAGGCTCACTCATCGACATGGGTGTCGAGCACGGCTTCATCCGCAAGTCCGGGTCCTGGTTCACCTATGAGGGTGAGCAGCTGGGTCAGGGTAAGGAGAACGCCCGCAAGTTCCTGTTGGAGAACGTCGATGTCGCCAACGAGATCGAGAAGAAGATCAAGGAAAAGCTCGGTATCGGTGCTGTCGTGACGGCCGAGGCAAAGCCTGATGACGTCCTTCCCGCCCCGGTTGATTTCTGAGCCGTCGGGTAGGCCCGAGGGGGAGCAGGCGCAGGATCCGCGCAAGCGCGAGGAGCAGGCGAAGAACGTCTGCCTGCGCCTGCTCACTGTGCGGGCCCGCACCCGTGCCGAGTTGACCGAACAGCTCACCAAACGGGGTTACGAAGACGACCTCAGTGCCAAGGTGCTCAATCGGCTCGCCGAGGTCGGGCTGATCGACGACGAGGACTTCGCCGAGCAGTGGGTGCGCTCGCGGCACGCCAACGCGGGAAAAGGCAAGCGCGCCTTGGCTGTCGAGCTTCGTAAGAAGGGTGTCGACAACGACGTCATCGAGTCGGCGCTGGCCGATTTGGACCCGGCTGCCGAACGGCAGCGGGCCGAGCAACTGGTCCGGGACAAGTTGCGTCGCGAACGGCTCACGGACGACGACGGCGACGTCAAGGTGACCCGGCGGCTGGTCGGCATGCTGGCCCGCCGCGGCTACAACCAGTCGATGGCCTTCGACGTCGTCAGCGTGGAGCTGGCGAGTGAGCGGGAGCGGCGCCGGGTATAGCGGCCGCATTGTGTCGCTATAACCGGGTCAGTCCCGTTGGGTGTGCAATACCTGCGCGCCCGGTGCGCCTTCCTGCTCGACGGCCTCGGCCTCCAACGGTGCGGGCCCACGACTGGAGCGGCGCAACCGGCGTTCGATCCGCGTGGCCAATACCGACAGTGCGAAGTTGACGCTGATCATCAGGATTGCGATGACGATCAGTGCGGGCAGGATGTTCGTATACGCAGACCCGATATTCGTGCCCTGCCGCACCATCTCGACGAAGGTGATCTGATAGCCGATCGCGGTGTCCTTGAGCACCACCACCAGCTGCGACACCAGCACCGGCAGCATCGCCGTGATCGCCTGAGGCAACAGGATCAGCCGCATCGTCTGAGTCCACGTCATCCCGAGTGACCACGCGGCTTCTTGTTGGCCGCGGGGCAGAGAGTTGACGCCGGCCCGGACGATTTCGGCGATCACGGCGCCGTTGTAGAGCGTCAGGCCGGTGATCACGCCCGCCAGCGCGATGTGCTTGGACGGGAACAGGTCGTACATCCCGTAGAGGAAGTACGCGAAGATCATCATGACCAGCACCGGCACCGCGCGGAAGAACTCCACGATCACCGCACAGAGCCACCGGAGCGGGGGAATGGGCGACAACCGGCCGACCCCGAGCAGCAGGCCCAGCACGAGTGCCAACACGATCGAGATGCCCGCCGCCGTCAGCGTGCCCTGCACACCCGGTAGGACGTAGGTGGTCCACAGGTTCGAGGTGAGAAATGGCTTCCACTTCGCGCCCTGGAACTGGTCCTTGGCCCAGAGTTGGTACAGCACGAAGGCAATCGCCGCGCCGGCGGCGACGACCGTGAGCGCGGTCAACGCGTGGTTACGGACCCGGGCCCGCGGGCCCGGGGCGTCGAACAGGACCGAGGCGCCCGTCATGCTTGTCCGTTCTTCGCGCAAGCGCTCATCGGTGTTTGTCTGTTCTTCGCGCAAGCGCTCATCGGTGCTTGTCTGTTCTTCGCGCAAGCGCTCATCACCGCGCCACCGCCATTCGCTTACCCAACCACCCGAAGAACAAGCCCAGCGGCAACGTCAGCAGGATGAATCCGGCCGCCATGATGACGCCGATGGTGAGCACCGCGGCGGTGTCCTCGATCATCTCCTTCATCAACAGTGCCGCCTCGGCCACGCCGATCGCCGAGGCGATCGTGGTGTTCTTCGTCAACGCGATCAGTACCGAACCCAGCGGGATGATCACCGCCCGAAATGCCTGGGGCAGCAGGATCAATCGCAGATTCTGCCCGAAGGTCAACCCGAGTGACCGCGCAGCTTCGGCCTGACCCAACGGGACCGTGTTGACCCCGGACCGGATCGTTTCACAGACGAATGACGCCGTGTAGACCGTCAATCCGAGCACAGCCAACCGAAAATTGGTGTCCACGATGGAGGTTGGTGAGTCCGGGTCGGTGAAGGTGATCTGCAGAGTCTGTCCCACCCCGAGCGAGCAGAACACGATGATCAGGGTGAGTGGGGTGTTGCGAACAATGTTGACGTATGCGGTGCCGAGCCAGTTCAGCACCGGCACGGGCGCGAGCCGCATGGCGGCCAGCACGGTACCCAGAATGAGTGCGCCGACCGCGGAGTACACCGTCAGCTGGATGGTGGTCCAGAACGCCGCGAATATCTCGTCGCGGTATTGAGTGAAGATCTCCACGGCCGGAGCGTTACCTCGCCGCTCAGTTGCGGTCGACCGACGGCGGCGTCGGTGCCTGGATGCCGGCCGGCCCGAGGTTCTTGTCGAACGCTTCCTTCCAGGCGCCGCTGGACTCCATCTTCTCGATCGCGTCGTTGATCTTGTTGCGCAACTCGGTGTCGCCCTTCTTCAGCCCGATGCCGTAGCGCTCCTCGGAGAAGGTGTCGCCGACGATCTTGAACGTCCCGGGGCTCTGCGCGGCATACCCGGCCAGGATCACCTCATCGGTGGTCAGCGCATCGATGTTGCCGTTCTTGAGTGCCTCGAGGCACAGCGAGTAGGTGTCGTACTGCTGCAACTGCACCTTGGGGTACTCGTCCTTGATCCGCTGCGCCGGCGTCGAACCGGACACCGAGCACAGCTTCTTGTTGTTCTCCAGCGATGCCGCACCGGTGATGTCGGTGTTGTCGGCGCGCACCAGCAGGCTCTGCCCGGTCAACAGGTACGGCCCGGCGAAGTCGACCTTCTCCTTGCGGGCGTCGGTGATCGAGTAGGTGGCGACGATGTAGTCGACCTGATCGTTCTGGATTAGCGTCTCGCGCTGGGCGGACGGCGCTTCCTTCCATTCGATCTGGTCGTCGGTGTAGCCGAGTTCCTTGGCGACGTACCGGGCCACATCGACGTCGAATCCCGACATGGTGCCGTCCGGGTTCTTTTGGCCCAGACCGGGTTGGTCGTACTTGGTTCCGATGACGATCTTGTTGCCGTCGTCACCCCCGCCGCAGGCTGTCGCGGCGAAGGGAAGGGCGATCGCGAGCGCGAGGGCACCGACCAACTTGAACGGCACGGGCATGTTCGGGTTCCTTTCGGGACAGCGTCAGTGATGAAGGATTTTGCCGAGAAAATCTTTGGCGCGATCCGATTTCGGATTGTCGAAGAACTCGGCCGGCGGCGCGTCCTCGACGATGGTGCCGTCGGCCATGAACACCACCCGGTCCGATGCACGCCGGGCGAACCCCATCTCGTGGGTGACCACCACCATCGTCATGCCCTCGCCGGCCAGGGAGGTCATCACCGCCAGAACCTCGTTGATCATCTCGGGATCCAGGGCGCTGGTCGGCTCGTCGAACAGCATGACCTTCGGGTTCATCGCCAGCGACCGGGCGATCGCGACGCGTTGCTGCTGGCCGCCGGACAGCTGCGCCGGGTACTTGTCGGCCTGATTGGCCACCCCGACACGGTCGAGCAGGGCCATCGCCTTCTCCCGGGCTTCGGCCTTGGACTTCCGGCGCACCTTCACCGGCGCGAGCGTGACGTTCTCCAGGATCGTCTTGTGCGCGAACAGGTTGAAGGACTGGAACACCATGCCGACGTCCGAGCGGAGCTGGGCCAGCTTGCGGCCCTCGGCCGGCAGCGTCTCGCCGTCGACCGCGATGCTGCCGGAGTCGATGGTCTCCAGCCGATTGATCGTGCGGCACAACGTGGACTTGCCCGAACCCGAGGGCCCGAGGACCACCACCACCTGGCCGCGGCCCACATCGAGGTTGATGTCTTTGAGAACGTGCAGTGCTCCGAAGTGCTTGTTGACTCCCGACAGTGAGATCATCGGCACATCTGCCGGTGCTGCATCATCGACCTGCGGCTGCGCGCCGGGGCTCCCCATGGCAGGTGACCTTACCCAGGGAATGTCCAGCCTGCCCGGATCTCGTGAATCCGCCGCGTTAACGTTTCGGGCGGCTCCGTACCATTGAGGCCGTGACGACGATGGTGAACCGGGGAGCGGCTGCCGACGGGCGCTCGCGCGAGGAGCCGACAGCGCACAACCCGGCTTCTGGTGAGCTCTCGCGCACCTATCAGGTCCGCACGTACGGCTGCCAGATGAACGTGCATGACTCCGAGCGGCTGTCCGGCCTGCTGGAGGACGCCGGATACCGGCGGGCCGAAGACGGTGCCGACGCCGACATCGTGGTGTTCAACACCTGCGCGGTGCGGGAGAACGCCGACAACAAGCTCTACGGCAACCTCAGTCACCTGGCCCCGCGCAAGCAGGCCGATCCGAACATGCAGATCGCCGTCGGCGGGTGTCTGGCGCAGAAGGACCGTGATTCGGTGCTGCGCCGCGCCCCATGGGTCGACGTGGTCTTCGGCACCCACAACATCGGGTCGCTGCCGACGCTGCTGGAGCGCGCCCGGCACAACCGCGCCGCCCAGGTCGAGATCGTCGAGGCCCTGCAGGAGTTTCCGTCCACCCTGCCCGCGACCCGCGAGTCCGCATACGCGGCCTGGGTGTCGATCTCGGTGGGCTGCAACAACACCTGCACGTTCTGCATCGTTCCGTCGCTGCGCGGCAAAGAAGTGGACCGGCGCCCCGGCGACATCCTGGCCGAGGTGCAGACCCTGGCCGACCAGGGCGTGCTGGAGGTCACCCTGTTGGGGCAGAACGTCAACGCCTACGGGGTGTCGTTCGCCGACCCCGAGGTGCCCCGCGACCGCAGTGCGTTCGCCAAGCTGCTGCGCGCCTGCGGCGACATCGACGGGCTCGAGCGGGTCCGGTTCACCTCACCGCATCCGGCCGAGTTCACCGACGACGTCATCGAGGCGATGGCACAGACCCCCAACGTTTGCCCGACGCTGCACATGCCGCTGCAGTCGGGCTCGGACCGCATCCTCAAGGCGATGCGCCGCTCGTACCGGGCCGAGCGCTACCTGGGCATCATCGACAAGGTCCGGTCCGCGATCCCGGATGCGGCGATCACCACCGACCTCATCGTGGGCTTCCCCGGCGAGACCGAAGAAGATTTCCAGGCCACCCTCGATGTGGTCGAACAGTCGCGGTTCGCCAGCGCCTTCACCTTCCAGTACTCGATCCGGCCCGGCACCCCGGCTGCCGTGATGCTCGATCAGCTACCGAAAGCGGTTGTCACCGAACGCTATCAGCGGCTGATCGAGCTGCAGGAGCGAATTTCCTTGGCGGAGAACCAGGCTCAGGTCGGCCGGGAAGTCGAGCTGTTGGTGGCCACCGGAGAGGGGCGTAAGGACGCCAGCACCGCCCGCATGTCGGGCCGGGCCCGCGACGGCCGGCTGGTGCACTTCACCCCGGGCGACAACGACATTCGGCCCGGCGACATCGTCACCACCACCGTGACCGGCGCTGCGCCACACCATCTGATCGCCGATGCCGCGCTGGCCGGTCATCGACGTACCCGCGCCGGCGACGCCCACGCGGCCGGGCAGCGCCCCCGTACCGGCGTCGGACTGGGACTGCCGCGCGTCGGCGCCCCCGAGACCTCGGCGTCCTCAGGAGGATGTGGCTGTTGAGCAACGAAAGCGACTTCGACCGGTTCAAGGACGACCTCGCCGCCGTCGAACGCAAGGTGACCCGGGAGTTCGACTCGGGCCCGCGCGCGATGGTGGTGGCGATCCTCGTGTTCGTGGTGCTGCTGTCGTTCGTGTTGCCGCACACCGGTTCCAGCAAGGGCTTCGACGTCCTGGTCGGTGATGCCACCGCCGTCGCCGACGGCATCTCGCTGCCATCGCGGGTGTTCACCTGGCTGGCCCTGGTGTTCTCGGTCGGATTCTCGACGCTGGCGCTGATCACCCGCCGCTGGGCGTTGGCGTGGGTGGCCCTCGCCGGTTCCGCGGTGGCCAGTGCGCTCGGGATGCTCGCGGTGTGGTCGCGTCAGACCGCAGCCGGCCACCCCGGTCCCGGCATCGGCTTGATCATCGGCTGGCTGGCGGTGATCGTGCTGACCTTCCACTGGGCGCGGGTGGTGTGGTCGCGCACCGCACTGCAGTTGGCGGCCGAAGAGGATCGTCGTCGCGAAGCCGCGCAGCATCAGCAGCGCGGCATCCTCGACCCGCCGACGCCCGATGTCCCGAAGCAAACCGACGCCACCGAGACCGACCCGGCCGGCGAGAAGCCTGACCAGCCGGACCAGGCCTAGCCGGTCTCGGCCCGGCCGCAGGTCCTACTTGCGGTCTCCGAGCGCGGCTGCCGCCGCGTCGGCCCACTGACGCCACTGCTCGGCGCTGGCCCTGGCCTCGGCAGCAGCCTTGGCCCGGCCAGCGGCCTCGGCTTTCTCGGCCTGCCGTTCGAACTGTTCGGCGCGTGAGCGGAACTGATCGGCACGAGCCTGGGCCTCGGGATCGACGCCACCGGCCGGAGCATCGCGGACCTTCTTCTCCACGGCGCGCAGCCGTCGTTCCAGGTCGGCCGCGCGCTCGCGGGGAACCTTGCCGATCGCATCCCACTTGTCGCCGATGACGCGCAAGGCGGCGCGGGCGGCGTCCAGATCGGTCGTGTCGATCTTCTCGGCCTCGGCCAGCAGCGCCTCTTTGGCGGTGGCGTTGGCCTTGAACTCGGCGTCGCGTTCGGCGTTCGCGGCGTTACGTGCTCCGAAGAACGTGTCCTGGGCCGCCTTGAACCGGTGCCACAGCGCGTCGTCGAGGTCCTTGGCGGCGCGTCCGGCGCTCTTCCACTGGGTCAGCAGGTCCCGGAAGGCCGCGGCGGTGGCACCCCAATCGGTCGACCCGGCCAGTTGCTCGGCCTGTTCGCACAGCGCCTCCTTGGCCTGGCGGGCCCCGACGCGGCCGCGGTCGAGTTCGGCGAAGTGCGAGCCGCGGCGGCGATTGAACGTCTCCCGGGCGGTGGAGTAGCGCTTCCACAGCGCATCGTCGAGCTTGCGGTCGAGCCCGGTGATGGTGCGCCACTCGTCGAGAATCTCGCGCAGTCGGTCACCGGCGGACTTCCACTGGGTGGAGTTCGCGGCCAGATCCTCGGCCTCGGCGGCCAGCGCCTCTTTGCGCGCGGTCTGCGCGGCGCGGTGCTCGTCACGCTGGGCCCGCTCGTTCTTGGCGGCCTCATCGGCATGTTCCAGGATCGCGGTCAGACGGGCGCTCAACGCGTCGACGTCGCCGAGAACCGCTGCAGTGGGCAGGGTTTCGGCCAGGGCGGCAGCCGCGGACTTGATCTTGCGGGCATCGCCGGTGCCGGAGGACAGCCGACGTTCCAGCAGGGCCACCTCGGTGTGCAGATCGTCGAACCGCCGGCCGAAGTGGGCGAACGCCGCCTCGGTGTCACCGGCCTGCCAGGAGCCGATGACGCGCTCACCGGATCCGTTGATCAACCACACTGTGCCGTCATCGTCGACCCGTCCGAAGCGGTGCGGATCGCTGGTCGGCGCCACCGCGACCACCGGGGCGACCCGGCTGGGGCGGGGGACGGGGCGGGGCGGCCCCGGCCTCGGAACGGACGAAGGAGTGGGCCTCGGCGTGGGCCCGGACGTCGGCTGGGGGGTGGCACCGCCTGGCTCACTGGTTGTCATATCCGCTCCTCGTACTCCGCGCGGTTCGCCCGCGCATCTGCCGCGCGACGCGGCGCCTGATGCTGTCGCTTGTCCGCTATTCAAGCAGGTCGTGCTGTGCCGTGCCCATGGCTTTCGGGTCAACGCCCCGACAAACTGCACCGGGCGGCCGCCGATCGGCCGGATCCGGCGGTGTCGTGGGCGTCGTTCACGAGCACTCCGCGCAGCGCAGCAGGGGCGGCGCACTAGTTTGGTGACGTGCTGAGCGCCATCGCCATCGTCCCCGCCACGCCGGTTCTCGTGCCCGAACTCGTGGGTGCGGCGGCCGCCGAGGTGGCCGGGTTGCGCGAGGCGGTGATCACTGCCGCGGGTTCGTTGCCGCCGCGTTGGCTGGCGGTCGGTGTCGGCCCCCGCGACGAGGTGTACGGACCCGACTGTGCCGGGACCTTCGCCGGCTACGGCGTCGACGTCCCGGTGGCACTCGGCCCCGCAGGCGTGGGCGAGCCGGTCGAACTTCCGCTGTGTGTGCTGGTCACCGGGTGGATTCGCGGACAGGCGGCGCCCGGCGCCACCGTCGAGGTCCACGCTGCGGGTCCGTATCCCAGGCGGGGAGGTCACCGTGACGATCACCGAATCCACCAGCTATCTGCGCGGACCTTCGGTGCTGGTGGCCCGCGGGGAACTGTCCGACGAATGGTGGAACGCTGCCCACGCGTAATTGGGGTGCGCGTGGCCCGATCCGCGTGACACCCTGGAAGTACATATGACTCATCCAGAACAACCCGTCACTCCCAGCACCGGTGAGCTGGCCCTCGAAGACCGCGCCTCGTTGCGCCGCGTCGCCGGGCTGTCCACCGAACTCACCGACGTCACCGAGGTCGAATACCGCCAGCTGAGGCTGGAGCGTGTGGTCCTGGTCGGGGTGTGGACCGAGGGCAGCGCGGCCGATGCTGACGCGAGCCTGACCGAGCTGGCGGCGCTGGCCGAGACCGCGGGCTCAGAAGTGCTCGAGGGCCTCATCCAGCGTCGGGACAAGCCGGATCCGTCCACCTACATCGGCTCGGGCAAGGCGCAGGAGCTGCGCGAGATCGTGCTGGCCACCGGCGCCGACACCGTCATCTGCGACGGCGAGCTGTCACCCGCGCAGCTCAACTCGCTGGAGAAGGTGGTCAAGGTCAAGGTCATCGACCGCACTGCGCTGATCCTGGACATCTTCGCCCAGCACGCCACGAGCCGGGAGGGCAAGGCACAGGTGTCGCTGGCCCAGATGGAGTACATGCTGCCCCGGCTGCGCGGCTGGGGTGAGTCGATGTCGCGTCAGGCTGGTGGTCGTGCCGGCGGGGCCGGTGGGGGCGTGGGAACCCGCGGCCCCGGCGAGACCAAGATCGAAACCGACCGCCGCCGTATCCGTGAGCGCATGGCCAAGCTGCGCCGTGAGATTCGCGACATGAAGAAGATCCGCGACACCCAGCGCAGCCGGCGACTGTCCTCCGACGCCGCCTCGGTGGCGATCGTCGGCTATACCAACGCCGGCAAGTCCAGCCTGCTCAACGCACTGACCGGGGCCGGTGTACTGGTGGAGAACGCCCTGTTTGCGACGCTCGAACCCACCACCCGCCGTGGCGAATTCGACGACGGACGGCCGTTCGTGCTGACCGATACCGTCGGCTTCGTCCGGCACCTGCCCACCCAGTTGGTCGAGGCGTTCCGGTCCACCCTCGAAGAGGTGGTCGACGCCGACCTGCTCGTGCATGTGGTGGACGGCTCTGACGAGCATCCGCTGGCGCAGATCAACGCGGTCCGCCAGGTGGTCAACGACGTGGTCGCCGAATACGACATCGCCCAGCCGCCGGAACTGTTGGTGGTCAACAAGATCGACGCAGCCACGGATCTCGGGCTGGCCGCGCTGCGGCGCGCCCTGCCCGACGCGGTGTTCGTCTCGGCGCGCACCGGTGACGGGCTGGACCGGTTGAGGTCCCGGATGGCGGAGATGATCCCGCCCACCGACGCGACGGTGGACGTGACGATTCCCTACGACCGTGGAGAACTGGTGGCGCGCGTGCACGCCGAAGGGCGGGTGGACGCCACCGAGCACACCGCCGACGGAACCCGGATCAAGGCACGGGTGCCGATGGCGCTGGCGGCCAGCCTGAACGAGTTCGCCACCTTCTGAGCGCTTCTCGGCCCGGACGTCAGGCGGCGGGCTCGGACTTCTTGGCGTCATCCTCCTGACCGAGTGCCTTGCGCACGGTCTTACCGAGTGACTTGGTGAAGTCGCGCACCGGATGTCCCTTGATGCCCTCCGCCTTCGGCAAAGACGGACGTTGGGGGGAGATGGTGCCGGCCGGGGTGGACAGCCCCTCCTTCGGTTTGGCGACGGCGCTGAGCCGCAGCAGCGGTTTGGGATGTGCCTTGGCTGCCACCTTCGTCGGGATATCCGTTGCCGGGCTCGCGGCGGTGATCGAAACATCGTCGCTGTCTTGAACTGTCGCGGTGTCGGCCGATTCGGTCGGGTCGGTCCACCCGGGCAGCGGATCGAGGCCGGGGTTGAGTGCTGCCTGGATGCCCTCGGGGATGTCGTTGACGAGATCGCCTGCCAACTTGACCGGATTGAACCGCGGCAGCACCTGGAAGGGTGTGGGCTGGCTGTAATCGGTTCGGGTGTAACCGGTTTCGATCAGAGTCTGCGCCATCGGCGAGGCCAGGTCGACGAGCGGGATCACCAGGGCCGAAGTGCCGGTGGCCTCACCCAGATCCAGGAACGGCTGCATGATGGGCAGCGTCTTCGCCGGTAGCGTGATGTAGTAGGTGTCGCTGCCGTCTACTTTCTGGCAGTGCGTTTCGGCACTGCAGTTCGCCTTGGCGTTCTCGATGGCGGCCTGCACCTGCTCGGGGGTGTAGCCGTAGGGAGTGGCGGTGGCCGGATCGTCGCCCCTGGGGTCCAGGTAGGTGCCGTGCACGTATTGGAAGCCGGCCAGTGCGTTGGCCAGGGCGAGCGGATTGAGCACCCATGACGGAGCGTCGGCGACGCCGTCGTACTGCAGCGCGATGTCGTAGGTCTGGATGCCCGTGTCGGTCGGAGTGGGCTGGCCGAACGTCGCGTCGAGGATCGGCACGGTTCCCAGGATCGCCAGCCGTTCGAACAGCCCGCCGTCCGGGCGGTTCGGATTGCCGATCAGGACGAAGCTCAGATTCTGTTTCTGCTCGTCGGTCAGATCGGCCAGATTGCCCTTGACGATGCTGGCCACGGTGGCGCCCTGCGAATACCCGAAGACGACCACGGGGTGCGCGGCACTGGGATTGTTGTCCCCGACGAGTTCGCTGGTCAGCCGGGTGACCCCGCTGGCGACCGAGACGTTCCATTTGGCGCCTTCCAGGCCGCCCCACCCGGCGAACGGAAACGGCCAGAACTGGGCGATATAGGGGACCGGCACCGGTTCGGCACAGTCGGCGGCACCACAACTACCGGTGGGTTGTACGTAATAGGCGACGGCGTTGCTCATGTAGTTGTTCGAGTTCTGCGGATCCGGGGTCCCCGTGCCGGGCACGATCAGCGGGGTGGCCGCCACCACCAGGCCGAGCGCCGCGGTGCCGACAGGTGTCAGGCCGATGGCCACCGAACCGGATATGGCCACGGCGCCGACCAGCAGTGACCTGGCAGCAGAACGGGGTGAGAATCGCATCGGCCCGGATCTCCTTCTGCTGACGCCGCCGTCAGCGCTGAGGGGATCTTTGCACCGTCACGGAACCGCTACCGGGCAAACGGCCGAAGTGGTTGCCGCCCAACGGCTTCAGCGGTTCCGGATCACCGGGGGTTCGTGCGCCCGCACCGGGGGCGGCGTTCCATCGAACTTCTCGACCTGCACCAGCACATGCGCCCCCGTGCAACCGTGCGCCAGCGCGGAGGTGCCGACATCGTCGGTGAGCACGTTGGGGTTGCCGTGTACGCACATCGAATCCGGGTCGGCCGGATCTGCCGGGTCGAACCAGGCCCCGGTCGACAATTGCACCACCGCCGGGCGCAACTGGTCGTCGATGACCACCCCGGCCAGGCAGGCCCCGCGATCGTTGAACACCCGCACCACGTCGCCCTCGGCCAGACCCCGCGCGGCCGCGTCATCCGGGTGGATCCGGATCGGTTCACGCCCTTGGACTTTCGACGACTGACTGGTGGCGCCACCGTCGAGCTGGCTGTGCAGCCGGGTCGCGGGCTGATTGGCCAGCAGGTGCAGCGGATAGGTCTGCGCACGCTTGCCGCCCAGCCACTCCGTCGGCTCGTACCACCGGGGGTGGCCGGCGCAGTCGTCGTAGCCGAACCCGTCGATGGCCTGCGAGAAGATCTCGATGCGACCACTCGGGGTGGCCAGCCGGCGCCCGACCGGATCGGCCCGGAAATCGGCCAGCAGGGTCAGGCCCGGTTCGGTGGGCAGCCGCAGCTGCCCGTCCGCCCAGAACTCGTCGAACCCAGGAACCTCGAAATCCAGCCCGGCTGACCACTTTTCGTACATGTGGACCAGCCACTCCCGCGCCGTTCGGCCCTCGGTGAACCGTGGGCCGAAGCCGAGCCGTTCGGCCAGTGCCGAGAACGTGGTGTAGTCGTCGCGGGAGTCGGCATACGGCCGCGCCAGTGCGGGCATGGCCACCAGCAGCGGGTCGTTGCGCGATCCCGAATAGTCCTCGCGCTCATAGGCGGTGGTCGAGGGCACCACGATGTCGGCGTGCTTGGCCATCGCCGTCCAGTACGGGTCGTGCACCACGACGGTGTCCACCCGCGACAGGGCCCGGCGCAATCGCGGGATGTTCTGGTGATGGTGGAACGGATTGCCGCCGGCCCAGTACACGCACTTGATGTCGGGGTAGGTCAATTGCATGCCGTTGTAATCGAACGGCTGACCGGGGTGCAGCAACATGTCGGCGACCGCCGCGACGGGGATGAACGTCTGCACCGGGTTGGGCCCCTGCGGCAGGGCGGGCAGGCCGCAGCGCAGCGGCGGCAGCCCCGGCTCGTTCATCGACCCGTAGCCGTGCCCGAAACCACCTCCCGGAACACCGATCTGGCCGAGCATCGCGGCCAGGGTCAGGCCCATCCACGGAGCCTGCTCGCCGTGCCGGATCCGCTGCAGGGACCAGCTGACAGTGACCAGGGTGCGCGACGCGGCCATCTGCCGGGCCAGGGCGGTGAGCTCGCCGGCGGGCAGACCGCTGAGCGCCGACGCCCACCGGGGGCTCTTGGCGACACCGTCGTCGCGACCCAGCAGGTAACGCTCGAACCGCGGATACCCCGTGCAATGTGTCTCCAGGAAATCCAGATCGGCCAGCCCCTCGGTGGCCAGGACATAGGCCAGGGCGAGCATCACCGCCACATCGGTGCCGGGCACCGGGGCCAGCCAGCGGCAGTCGCCGTCGACGTCATCGCGCAGCGGGCTCAACGACACGACCTGTCCGCCGCGCTCCCGCATCCGGCGCAGCGCGTCGCGGGCCGGATGTGCCGTGGTGCCACCGTGATTGATGCCGGTGTTCTTCAGCGCGACACCTCCGAAACAGACCAGCAGGTCGGTGTGGTCGGCGATGACATCCCAGTCGGTGGAGCGTTTGAACAGGTCGTCATGGGTCCCGACCACCCGCGGCATGATCACCCCGGTCGCGCCCAGGCTGTAGGAATGGCGGGAAAACGTGTAGCCGCCAAGCATTTTCAGGAAGCGGTGGACCTGACTCTGGGCGTGGTGGAAGCGTCCGGCGCTGGCCCAGCCGTAGGACCCACCGTAGATCGCCTCGTTGCCGTAGCTGTCGACGACGCGCCGCAACTCGTCGGCCAGCAGTTCGGTGAGCTCGTCCCACGACACCGCGACGTACTCGTCGGCGCCGCGTTCGGCGCTGGGACCGGGGCCGTCACGCAGCCAGCCGCGGCGCACCGCGGGCCCGGCGACGCGGGAGCGGTGCCGGATGGAGCCGGGGAGGTTTCCGAGCAACGGTGAGGGGTCGGTGTCACTGCCGAGTGCGGTGACGGCGGCGATGTCGCCGTCGGCGACGTCCGCGGTGAAGGCGCCCCAGTGCGCAAGGCTCATGGGGGACCGGGGCATGACCAGAGTTTACGGGCGCTACCCACCCTCCCCGGAGCTGACCAACCACCCGGTTGGTATAGGTTGGCCCCAAATCCGTAACCAGTACCGGAGGTCACACCATGGGCAGTGTTGTGAAATACGACCGCACGTTGTTCGAACCGGAGCACGAGTTGTTCCGCGAGTCCTACCGCGCATTCCTGGACAAGCATGTCGCGCCCTTCCACGACCAGTGGGAGAAGGACAAGATCGTTGACCGCGGAGTCTGGCTCGAGGCGGGTAAGCAGGGCTTTCTCGGCATGGCGGTGCCCGAGGAGTACGGCGGCGGCGGCAACGACGATTTCCGGTACAACACGATCGTCTGCGAGGAGACCGTGGCCGGCCGCTACAGCGGCATCGGCTTCAGCCTGCACAACGACGTCGTCGCGCCTTATCTGCTGCGCCTGGCCAACGAGGAGCAGAAGCAGCGCTGGCTGCCCAAGTTCTGTACCGGTGAATTGATCACGGCGATCGCAATGACCGAACCCGGTACGGGCAGCGACCTCCAGGGCATCAAGACCCGTGCGGTCCGCGACGGCGACCACTACGTGCTCAACGGATCGAAAACGTTCATCACCAACGGCATCCACTCCGACCTGGTGATCGTCGTCGCCCAGACCGACCCGGAGAAGGGCGCGCTGGGCTTCTCCCTGCTGGTGGTGGAGCGCGGCATGGAGGGCTTCGAACGGGGCCGGCACCTGGACAAGATCGGCCTGGAGGCCCAGGACACCGCCGAGTTGTCGTTCACCGACGTCAAGGTGCCGGTCGAGAACCTGCTCGGTGAGGAAGGTCAGGGTTTCGTCTACCTGATGCAGAACCTGCCGCAGGAGCGCATCTCGATCGCCATCATGGCTGCCGCGGCGATGGAGGCCGTGCTGGAGCAGACGGTGCAGTACACCAAGGAACGCAAGGCATTCGGCAAGCCGATCGGCAGCTTCCAGAACAGCCGGTTCCTGCTGGCCGAACTCGCGACCGAGGCCACCGTGGTGCGCATGATGGTCGACGAGTTCATCCGGTTGCACCTCGACGAGAAGCTCACCGTGGAGCAGGCCGCGATGGCCAAGTGGTACTCCACCGAGAAGCAGGTCGACCTCATCGACCGCTGCCTACAGCTGCACGGCGGCTACGGCTACATGCGTGAGTATCCGGTGGCGCGGGCCTACCTCGATGCTCGGGTGCAGACCATTTACGGCGGCACCACCGAGATCATGAAGGAGATCATCGGACGCAGTCTGGGCGTCTAGGCACCCCCGATATTGCGCGGGTAACACCCGGGAAAGCCCGATTTTGGGTCAGAACACCCGGATATTGCGGGTTTTTTGGCCATGATCGGCCACGTTCCTTGGTTATCGTCACCTGCTGAAGCAAAGTTGTCGGGGCGGGACACTTCTGAGGAAACTTTGCCGAACGAGCGGGGAGGGCGCATGACTAGGCCTGGAGCGAGGCTGAACGCGGCCGTGTGGCGGTTGGCGGTCGGCCTGCTCGCACTCGTGGTCGCTGCTTTGACGGTGCCGGCGGTGGCTTCGGCCACCCCGGAGTCCGATGCCGACGCGGCGATCGTCGCCGCCTGGGAAGCCAACGGCGGTGACGGCGGGCCGCTCGGACCGCGGCAGGGCGGCGTGTACGCAGTGGGTTCGGGCTTCGCGCAGAACTTCGCCGGCGGCAAGATGTTCTTCACGCCGGCGACCGGCGCCCACTTCATGCAGGGCGCGATTCTGGAGAAGTACGAGTCGTTGGGCGGCGCCGCCGACGGCGATCTGGGATTCCCCACCATCGACGAGGGCGCGGGCCGGGCTGCCGACAGCCGCAACTCGACGTTGAGCGCGCCTGACAACCCCGTCATCTTCTGGACCCCGGCCACCGGTGCCCGGGTGGTCCGGGGTGCGATCAACGCCGCGTGGGACAAGCTCGGCGGGTCCGCCGGAGTGCTGGGCGTCCCGGCCGACGACGAGTCGTTCGACGGCGATGTGATTTCCCAGAAGTTCACCGGCGGTGAGATTTCCTGGAACCGCAAGACCAAGGCGTTCACCACGGTGCCGCCGGAACTGGCCGATCAGCTCGCCGGTCTGGACGTCCCTTCGGACCCGGCCGCGGCGATCGCCGCGGCTCGCCGCGCGGCGGGCGGGCCGATGGGCCCGCTGGGCGCCAAGGACGGTGACCAATATCCGATCGGCAACGACGGGCTGGGCCAGAACTACGCCGGCGGCAAGATCTTCTACAGTCCGGCCACCGGGGCCAACGCCGTCACCGGTCAACTGCTGGAGAAGTACGAAAGCGTCGGCGGCCCCGAAGGCGATCTGGGTTTCCCGACCGCCAGCGAGTCCGAGGGCGGCCTCGGACCCAACAGCCGGATCAGCACCTTCGCCGCGGCCGACGAACCCGTCATCTTCTGGACCCCCGACTACGGCGCAGTGATCGTCCGAGGCGCGATGAAGGCGGCCTGGGACAAGCTGGGCGGGGCCAAGGGTGCACTGGGCGCCCCGATGGCCGACCAGACCGAAGACGGTTCGGTGATCAGTCAGCGGTTCAGCGGGGGAGCGATCTCCTGGGATCGCGAGGCCAACAAGTTCACCACCGAACCCTCCAAGCTCGCCTCCGAGTTGAGCGGCCTGCAGATTCCGGGTCTCGGACAGCCGCATGCCGGCGGTCCGCAACCCTCGACCGGTGACACCAAGAAGCCGTTCACCTGGCACTGGAGCTGGTGGTGGCTGATCGCGGTGGTCCCGGTGCTGCTGCTGGCAGGTCTGATCGTCGGGGCCGCGCTGTGGCACCGCCGCCGGGCCGGTGGTGATGACGATTTCGACCGCGATCCGTTCGACGATGACTACGACGACGGCGGGCCCGGGGACTCACGCTATGACGACAGCCGCTACGACGAGGCGCGCTACGAATCGCGCGGGTACGACCGCGACGAATTCGAAGATGAGGGCGGCGGCGAGGCGGTGGGCGGCTACCGGCCGGGTGGCGCTTACGGTGCCGGTGAAGCCACGACGGCGCGATTCGCCGGACCGGCCGACGAGTCCGGGGCTGCGGCGTCCCCGTACGACGGTCCCACCGACATCGCCATGCCGGTCAGTCAGTGGGCCGCTCCACAGGGTTCGGCCGGCGGGTACCGATCGCCGGGTGAGGACGATGAGCCGCCCGAGGATTCCCCGCGCCTGGCCGGCCCGGCGCCGGACCGCGGCTTCGACGGCTACGAAGACGACGGCTATCAAGACGATGACGACTTCGAGGACGACGACTTCGAAGAGGATGACTTCGATGACGAGGACTTCGACGACGAGGACCTCGACACCCCCATCGACGCGGACTTCGAGGAGGTCGCCGAGGGCGACGACGCCGATGTCGAGATCGAAGCGGAGCTCGCGGATGAGGACCTGGCCGACACCGGGGCGCTCGTCAGTCCGCCGGGCGGCGTGAGCGGGGCGTCAGCTTTCGCGGCGCTGGGCGGCTTTGCCGCGCCGAACGATCAGGACAATGTCGACACCGCTCCGACCCGCGTCATCACCGAGGCCGAGGCGTACAGCAGCGAGACGCACAGCGGGCGTCACGCGGCCATCGAACTCGAGGAGATCCCCAGCGCCACGGCAATCCACCTACCGCTGGAAGACCCGAACCGCGCGCCGGAGGGCTACCCGATCAAGGCAGACACGAAGTCCGGCCGGTACTGGGCACCCGACAGCAGTGAGTACGACGACGCGGTGGCCGAGATCTGGTTCGCCAGTGAGGAATTCGCTCGTACCAACGGTTTCGTCCGAACGGACTGAAGTCTTGTCCCGGCCGCCGTCCGCGGCCGGGACGATCCCGGCCGGTCAGATCTTGCGGATCACGGTGACGACCTTGCCGAGCACCGCGGCGTCGTTACCGGGGATCGGGTCGTACGCCGGATTGTGGGGCATGAGCCAGACCTGACCGCGCGTCCGCTTGAACGTCTTGACGGTGGCCTCGCCGTCGATCATGGCTGCCACGATGTCCCCGTTGTCGGCCACGCTCTGCTGGCGCACCACCACCCAGTCGCCGTCGCAGATGGCGGCGTCGACCATCGAGTCCCCGACGACCTTGAGCAGGAACAGCGAGCCCTCGCCGACCAGTTCGCGGGGCAGCGGGAAGACATCCTCGACGGCCTGCTCGGCCAGGATCGGACCGCCCGCCGCGATCCGGCCGAGCACCGGGACGAAGGTCGGTTCGGGCAGCGCATCGGAGCCGGCCACGTCGGTGGAGACCACGGCGGCGGCCGCCGGATCGTCGGCGGCCCGCACGTCGACCGCGCGCGGCCGGTTGGGGTCGCGTCGTAGATAGCCCTTGCGTTCCAGGGTGCGCAACTGGTGGGCGACCGACGAAGTCGAGGTCAAGCCGACCGCGTCGCCGATCTCTCGGATGCTGGGCGGGTAACCGCGACTGTTCACCGACGCGCGGATCACGTCCAGAATCGTCCGTTGCCGGTCGGTGAGGCCGCCCTCGGCCCGGCGTGGGCCCGTGTCGTCCGATCCGGCCGGGTTGTCGGTGCTGCCGTCCCTGCTGCGGTCGTCGCTCATGTGGCCGAATGTAGTCGCTGCTTGAACATTAATCAAACATGTGTTCGACGCGTGTCGTGGGCTTGTCCGCTGGTGGAGGCCCTGTGGGTCCCGGGCCGGGGTCCGCGCGGGCTTCGCCCGGCCGTACTTGTCGGTGCCCTGTTCTATCGTTTGGCAACAGTTCGATCACATGTTCTATCCATCGAACACTTGAGCGACTATGTTCGAACACAGGAGCGAATCCGTCCCACCGAAAGGCAGTCAGATGGCGATCATCGATATCCCCGCCGAAAGCCGTTCCCGTGCTGTCCGGGTCCCCGTCACGCCGAACTCGCCGCCGCGCGCCGCCCGCGCCCGGCCGGCCCGGCGGTGGTTCGGTCCACTACCGCGGAACCGGCGTGCTGATGTCGCGGGCATCGCACCGCAGCCGGCCCATCACGCCGCTGACAACGGTCTTGCTGGCGCTGGTCGCGGCCGGCATCACCGTGTGGCTGGGGTTGGTTGCCCAGTTCGGCGGCGTGCTGGGCGCCGACGCACAGACGCCGAGCCCGACCGAACTTGCGGTGGTTCAGGTGAAGTCAGGGGAGACGCTGCAGCAGGTGGCCCGGCGGGTCGCCCCGGACGCCCCGGTGGCGCGGGTCGTCGAGCAGATCCGTGATCTCAACCAGCTCGATTCCGCGGCAGTCGATGCCGGGCAGACGTTGCTCGCGCCGGTTGGCTGAGCAGCGCGATGTCCGCTGAATCGTCCTGGCAGTCAGCCACACTGGCCGGCGTCGGCATGAGCACCTACACCCCACTGGACCCGGCGGTGAGTCTGCCGCGGGCATCGCGGGTACGCTCAAGGGCGCTCGAACTAGTTGTCCGACGGCATGACGAAGGAGCGGTAATGCATTGTCCGTTCTGCCGTCATCCTGATTCGCGTGTGGTCGATTCCCGAGAGACCGATGAGGGTCAGGCCATCCGGCGCCGGCGGTCCTGCCCTGAGTGCGGTCGGCGGTTCACCACCGTTGAGACGGCCGTGCTGGCCGTGGTGAAGCGCAGCGGGGTGACCGAGCCGTTCAGTCGCGAGAAGGTCATCCGCGGGGTGCGCCGGTCCTGTCAGGGCCGTCAGGTCGACGACGATGCCCTCAACGTGCTGGCGCAGAAGGTCGAGGACGCGGTCCGCGGCCTGGGCACACCGGAGATCCCCAGCCACGAGGTCGGCCTGGCGATTCTCGGTCCCCTGCGTGAACTGGACGAGGTGGCCTACCTGAGGTTCGCCTCGGTGTACCGGTCGTTTTCCTCGGCCGAAGACTTCGAGCGTGAGATCGAGGCGCTGCGGGCCCACCGCGCCGAGGCGTAGTCCGGTCCCTCCTCAGTCCAACTGGGAAGTGCCGTCGTTGACGACGCGGCCGGCCAGGCGAACCCAGCCCTCAGGACTCCAGCGGGTCTCGATCACCGATCCCTTTCCCTGGACGATCGTCAGGTCCCGGCTGAGATAGTCGGTCATCCGAACCGCAGCCGCCCCGGTGGCCTCGTCCTCGGGGATGCCCAGATGCGGTGCGAACGACCGGGATCGCACCGTGCCCTTCTCCTTGTCGATCCAGGCCCACAGATAGTTCTCCTCGGCCTCGTCGAAATCGTCGGGGTCGGCGGCGAGCAGTTCGTCGACCGAGGCCAGGTCGTAGATGGCGAACTCCGGCGCCCACTCCGAGCGGGCATTCACGACGGCACGATCGCCGTCATAGTCGACCTGGAGGATGCCCGCAGGCACCCGCAGGGTGTGGACCGGAAACCCGATTTCGCGCAGCCACCACGACGCGCCGACGGTCGGATGCCCGGCGAACGGCAACTCGGCGACCGGGGTGAAGATGTGGGCACTGGCCGAATTACCGCCGGGCTGCGGCAGATCGATGAATACGGTTTCGCTGTAACCCAATTCGGTGGCGATCCGCTGCCGGTCGCCGGGGGCGACGGTGCTGTTGTCGATGACCCCGAGCGGATTGCCGTACCTGCCCTCGGAGTCGGTGAACACACGCAACACGGTGACGTCGATGGCCATAAACCGATGCTACGTCGCATGCCGTGGCCGCTCGGGCGGACTGCCCGGGCAGCCGTGCGGGCCAGAGGATCAGGTGGCGCTGCGCTCGTCGGCGTCCATCGCGTCGAGCACCGCGATCTGGGTGTCGAACGGCCCGCTCATCGCCGATTCGGTCCGTCCGCTGCGCAGCAGGCTGCGGAGCCGATCCTGGTCATAGACCGATGGTTCGGTGGTGTCGATGAAGCGTTCGACCACCTCGACGAAGCGGTCGGGATCGTCGTGGAACGGAAAATGCCCGGATCCGGAGAAGATCTCCAATTGGGAACCGGGCATTGCCGAATGTGCCATCCGGGCGTGGCTGACGGGGATCACCGAGTCGGAGTCGCCCCAGATCAGCTGCACGGGAACGGATTCGGTCAGATAACAGCGGTCCAGCATGGTGACGACCTGGCCACGCCAGTCCACAACGGCGCGCAGGGTCCGGGCGAAGGCCGACGATGCCGTCGGCTCCGGAAGATCCGCCAGGATGCGCAACATGTCCGGAATGTCGTGCCCGAGGCCGGTTGAGCCCAACACCGCGCCCGCGGCCCGGCCGGCCAGCTGCAACGCCGGCAGCACCAAGGGCAGCCGCAGCAGGGCCAGCGCCTCACTGCCCATCGGGAGTGAGGCCACCCGCAACGCCATGTTGACGTCCTTGGTGACCCCACCGGCGCCGACCAGGATGAGGCGGTCCACCAACTGCGGGAACTGGTAGGCGAATTGCATGGCCACACCGCCGCCCAGCGAATGCCCGACCACGGTCACCCGGTCGATGTCGAGGACGCTGAGCAGGTCGCGCATGCCGTTGGCATAGGCCGCCACCGAATAGTCCGCGCGCGGCTTGTCGGAGCTGCCATGGCCGAGCAGATCCGGGGCGATCACGGTGAACCGCTGCGCCAGCGCCGATTGCACGGTGTGCCAGGTGGTGGAGTTGTCACCGATGCCGTGAATCAGCAGGATCGCCGGGCCGGATCCGGCCACCCGAAAGGCCCGCCGGTATCCGTGGATCGTGCGGTATTCGAGCGTCGGGGTGAGCTCGCGAACGGTCCGCAGGTGGGGTTTGCGCTCGGTCATGCTGGTCAACCTCGCTCTCGGCCCGGCATCGGGCTCCTAGGAGTGGTTGTCGCCGTTCGGGAATCCGTCGCCGAAGCCGTCACGTCCGTCTTTGTACTTGTCGTCCTTGTACTTGTCACCGGCCTGCTGGGCGAGGAACCGTTCGAACTCGGCACCCAACTCGTCACCGCTGGGCAGTTCCTCGTCACGCGCCAGCAGGGACCGATTCTCCTGTGCGGCAACGAACGCATCGTACTGGCGCTCCAACCCGGTGACCACTTGGGCGACCTCGGCGCTGGCTTCTACCTGCTCGTTGATCTTGCTGTAGACCTCGGCGCCGGCCTCGGACAGTTTCTCCAGTGGCAGTTGTAGCGAACCTGTCCGGGCCACCTCGGCGAGCAGCGCCTCGGCGGCAGGCGGATAGGCGGTCTGGGCCAGGTAGTGCGGCACGTGCACGGTGTAGCCCACCACCTCATGGCCGTGCTGGGCCATCCGGAACTCGAGCAGGTTGGACACGCTGGCCGGCACCTGGACCTCGCCGACCCACGGCGTGTGGTCGGCGATCAGTTCCTTGTCGTTGGCGTGCGCGGTGAGCATGACCGGGCGGGTGTGCGGCACCGCCATCGGGATGGTGCCGAGCCCGATCACCCGGCGCACCCCGAGCTGCTCGGACAGCAGCCGCACCGCGGTGATGAAACGTTCCCACCTCAGGTCCGGCTCCAGGCCGGCGAGCAGCAGAAACGGCGTACCGACCCCGTCGTGCAGGGCGTACAGGTTCAGCTCGGGTTCCTCGTAGCTGGTGAAATGGTCGGTCTTGAACGTCATCAGCGGCCGCCGCGACCGGTAGTCGAGCAGCTCGTCGATGGCGAACGATGCCACCAGTTCGGTGTCGAGCGTGTCCTTGAGGTGCTCGGCGGCCAGCCGGATCGCGTGGCCGGCATCGGAGAACCCCTCCAGGGCATGGATCAACACCGGCCCGCGGCCATCCGACGACGACAGCTGCGGCGCCGGGAACTCAAGCTCGTACATGCCGCTCTGATCGGGCTGGTAGTGCTGGTCTGGGGTGTCGCTGCTGTCGGTCATCTCGCTTCGTCTCCTCGCTGCGGTAGGACGCTGTGACGGCCCACCACCGTGCCATCTAGTGTCTCGCATACCCGGGTCGTGGGTTCGGTCCGCCCCGCTTGTGCGTTCGAACGCGCCGGGGTGGGTCCGGCATTCCGGCGGCCATCCCCGCGATCAGGCAAGATCGTGATGATGCAGGCGACCCGGATGGCGAAGCTCACAGTCGCGGCGGCGGCAATGACCGCCGCGGCGGCGTGCGCCGGGCCGGGCACCATGACGTCGCCGACCGCGTAGATGTGGTCCACCTTGGTGGTGAAGTTGTCGTCGACGTAGATGCGGCCGCGGTTGTCGGATTCCAACCCGGCGTTGGCCAGGTCGAGGTGGTCGGTCTGGCCTTGGCGCCCGGCCGAGTACATCACGGTCTCGGCGGGGATCTGCTTGCCGCTGGCCAGCGTGGTCACGGTGCCCGAGGTGCCGATGTCGACGGCGGTCACCTCCTCGCCGAACCGGAACGTCACTGCCAGGTCTCGCAGATGAAAGCGAAGTGATTCGATGATCTCGGGGTCGCAGAACTCGAGCATGTCGGTGCGCTTCTCCACCACGGTGACCTTGGTGCCCAGCGCGGCGAACATCGAGGCGTATTCGATGCCGATCACCCCGGCGCCGACCACCACCATCGAGGTGGGCAGGCTGCTGAGATTGAGGATGCCGTCGGAATCGAGGACACGGGCCTCGTCGAACGTCACCCCGGCCGGTCGGGCGGGTTTGGTCCCGGTCGCGATGACGATGAAACGGCCACGGACGGTGACCAATTCGGCTCGGGTGGGGTCTTCGACGACGATCGTGTGGTCGTCTTGGAACCGGCCGTGCCCGGTATAGAGCTCGATGCGGTTGCGCATCAGCTGGGACCGCACGACGTCGATCTCCTTGCCGATCACGTGCTGGGTGCGCGACAGCAGATCGGCCGGGGTGATCTTGTCCTTGACGCGGTAGCTGGCGCCGTACAGCTCGCGTTGGCTCATGCCGGTCAGGTAGACGACCGCCTCGCGAAGTGTCTTGGACGGGATGGTGCCGGTGTTGACGCACACACCGCCGAGCATCATGCCCCGTTCGATCACCGCGACGGTCTTGCCGAGCTTCGCTGCGGCGATGGCGGCGCGCTGACCGCCGGGACCCGAACCGATGACGACGAGGTCATACTCCTGCATCGAACCCATGGCACAAATATCTACGCCGGTTGCCGGTCGCCCGCATGTCGGCGGCACCGAATACCGGGTGAACAAATGGCTGCCGAGTTATCCCCAGCGCGGAATTCATCCCCAGACACCCGCAACCGGCCGGTTCGGGCGTCGGTTCGTGACGGGGCCGGTTGGAACCGTCGAGCCATGACCACACCATCGCCATCCTCGCCCGATTTCGACTTCCGACTCAGCCATCCCGGTGCGCTGATCGCCGCGCTGCCCGCGGTACTCGGATTCGTCCCGCACCGCAGCCTCGTCCTGGTCACCGTTGACCGGGGCGAGCTGGGCTGCGTCATGCGCGCCGATCTGGCCGACGACATGACCGGCCGCATCGGGCACCTGGTCGACCTCGCGGCCACGTCCGGCGCGAGCGCGGTGATCGCCGTGGTGGTGGACGAGCACAGCACGGACTGCCGCGCCTGCGATGACCGTTACCGCGATCTGGCCTCGGTGCTCGACCAGGCGCTGGCAGCCGACGGCATCGAACTCTGTGCCGCGCACGTCGTGGACAAGGTGGCTGCCGGAGGGTCCTGGCACTGCGCGGACGGCTGTGGCGAACATGGGCCGGTGGATGATCCGGGGGCCTCGCCGCTGGCGGCCGCCGCGGTGCTCGACGGCCGTCGGCTCTACGCCAGCCGCGACGAGTTGCTCCAGGTGATCCGGCCGGACCCGGTCGCCACCGACTCGATGAAACGCCCGTTGGCGCTCGCGACGCAGCGCCCGGGGTGCGCGGACACCCGGCCCGACGCCGAGGTGCGCGGTGATGTCGAAGCGACGCTCACGGCAGCAATGCGCGTGGCCGAGGGCGAGGTGCCCGCTGGTGCCGAGGTGGCGCGGCTGGCTGTCGGCCTGGCCGATCCGCGGGTCCGCGACACGCTCTATGCGCTGGCGGTCGGGGAGTGCGCAGATCAGGCCGAAGCGTTGTGGGCCCTGCTGGCCCGCAATCTGCCCGATCCGTGGCGGGTGGAAGCCCTTGTGCTCCTGGCCTTCTCGGCGTATGCGCGCGGCGACGGTCCACTGGCCGGTGTATCGCTGGACGCCGCGCTGCGGGCGCGCCCGACGCACCGGATGGCCGGGATGCTCGATACCGCACTGCAAGCGGGGATGCACCCGGCGCGGATCCGCGAGCTGGCGCTCACCGGGTACCGGTTGGCCGAGCAACTCGGCGTGCAGTTGCCGCCGCGCCGGCCATGGGGACGCCGGGCCTGCTGAGTGCTAGACCTTTTCGACGCGGACCGCGTGTGCCATGTGATGGGGCAGCTCGACCTGCTCGTGTCCGGGGATCACGATCATCACGCCGCCGTGGTCGTTGGCCTCGACGGTGACCCTCGCGTTCGGCACGACGCCGGCATCCTTGAGCCGGCCGATGAGCTCGGTGTCGCCCTGAACGTGCTCGGTGAGTTGGCGCACCACCACGGCCACCGGCAGTCCGACCGGGAGTTCGGTGAGCCGGACCAGGCTGACATCGTCGAAGCCCGCCGCGCCGACGCCGAGGTCCGACAGGCCCGGGATGGGGTTGCCGAACGGCGAGGTGGTGGGGTTGTCGAGCACCTGGACCAGACGGCGCTCCACGTCCTCGCTCATCACGTGCTCCCAGCGGCACGCCTCGGCGTGGACGTCCTCCCACGGCAGGCCGATCACATCGACGAGCAACCGCTCGGCCAGCCGGTGCTTGCGCATCACGGCGACCGCGAGGGCGCGGCCCTTGTCGGTCAATTCCAGGTGCCGGTCACCGGCCACGTGCAGCAGGCCGTCGCGCTCCATGCGTGACACCGTCTGGCTCACCGTCGGACCGCTCTGGTCGAGCCGTTCGGCGATGCGGGCACGCAACGGCACCACGCCCTCTTCCTCGAGGTCGTAGATCGTCCGTAGGTACATCTCGGTGGTGTCGACCAGATCGTTCATGCGCGCCTTCCCAGCCCAAACGTCACCGCACAGTCTACCGTTTCCGGCGTTTGAACTGCGGCGCAACATCGGGGCGTCGGGCAGGTCACATCCTGGTCGAAAACCCCAGGCCAAGCGGGTGGAAACACCAGGAAACCCCTGAATATGCGAGGTGCCCCACCGGTAACCGGCGGGGCACCTCGACAGGAGGGGGACTAGCTGGCGTAGGAGCGGAGCCGATCCGCACGCTCGCCGTTGCGGAGCTTGGCCATAACTTCACGCTCGATCTGGCGGACCCGCTCGCGGGACAGACCGAACAGCTTGCCGATCTGGTCCAGGGTGCGGGGCTGGCCGTCATCGAGGCCGAACCGCAGCCGGATCACCTGCTGCTCGCGCTCGTCGAGCGTGGCCAGCACGTGGCGGATGTCGGTGTGCAGCAGCTCGGAGATGACGGCGTTCTCGGCCGACATCGCCTCGGAGTCCTCGATGAAGTCGCCCAGCGGGGCTTCCTCGTCGGTGCCGACCGGCATGTCCAGGCTCACCGGATCGCGGCTGTGCTCCAGCAGGTCGTTGATCTTCTCGACCGGGATGCCCGACTCCTCGGCCAGTTCCTCGTCGGTGGCCTCGCGGCCGAGGTTCTGGTGCATCTCACGCTTGATCCGGGCCAGCTTGTTGACCTGCTCAACCAAGTGGACCGGGAGCCGGATGGTGCGGCTCTGGTCCGCCATTCCGCGGGTGATGGCCTGGCGGATCCACCACGTGGCATACGTGGAGAACTTGAAGCCCTTTGTGTAGTCGAACTTCTCCATCGCGCGGATCAGGCCCAGGTTCCCCTCCTGGATCAGGTCGAGCAGCGGCATGCCGCGACCCGTGTAACGCTTCGCCAGCGACACCACCAGGCGCAGGTTGGCCTCCAGCAGATGCCGGCGCGCTGCCTCGCCATCGCGGACCACGGTGGCCAGGTCGCGTTTGCGGTTCTCGCCCAGACGCTTCTTGGTGTCCAGCACGTGCTGGGCGTACAAGCCTGCCTCGATGCGCTTTGCGAGCTCTACCTCATCGGCGGCGTTGAGCAACGCCGTTTTGCCGATGCCGTTCAGATACACGCGCACGAGGTCGGCGGCAGGGCTCTGGGCGTCCAGATCGCTGTCGACGCGGCTTGTGGTGGCATTTGCCATGACGGCCTCCTGATCGGCTCGAACTGTCATGCACTACAACGTCGTAGATGCCTTGAGAGTTCCCGCCGATCCTCGGATTCATGCCCGTTGAGCTGCAGTTTTTCCGAAGCGACCTGAGAATGTCCTGAGAATGGCTAAAGAAGCCGCTCAGCTGGGGTCATCGTCACCGGATCGCGCTGCGTCCGGTTGCGGTGGCACGAACGGCTCCTTCTGTAACGCCGGCCGCTCCGCGGTGGGGAACAGTGGAATGCGCTCGCCGCGGCCGGCGTAACGCCGGGGCTCCTCGGCGCTGCGGGGCGGCCGATCGTTGGCGATCAGTACCGCCATCCAGGGCAGCGGTATCGACACCACGATGATCGCGAGCGAGATCAGCCCGTTCTGCCAGATGTTGTAGGCAACCGCGGCCAGGATGAGCGCGGGTATGCGGAAGGCCATCAACGTCAGGTACTTGCGGACGCGCTGGCGGTGCTGCACTTCGTAGGCGGGTGCGGCTTTGGTGATGAGAACCGGGCGGGCTTCCTTGCCGAAATCGTCGCCGAAATCGTCGTCGAAACTCAGCTCGTGGCTTTGTTTCATGCTTCTACTGTTCCACACCTTCCCGCGGTGGTGACAGGCGGATTTCGCTATACCCCGCAGCCAGGCACAATAAAACTATGCAGACCCAGACCATCGAGCGCCCGGACACCGACGAACGCGTCGACGACGGGACCGACGACGACAGCCCCAAGTTCTTCCATTACGTCAAGAAGGACAAGATCGCCGAAAGTGCCGTCATGGGCACGCATGTGGTCGCGTTGTGCGGCGAGGTGTTCCCGGTGACGAAGTCGCCCAAGCCGGGCTCTCCGGTGTGCCCGGATTGCAAGAAGATCTACGAGCAGCTCAAGAAGTAGGCGGCGGCTCGGCGGGCTCGGGCGCTGGTGATTCCACCGGTGCCTGAGCTTCGTCATTCTGGGAGCCGTTGAGGGCTTTTACCTCCAGCCATTCCCGCAGTCTCCTGGCGTGCGTGTCCGCCGCAGGCCATTCCTCTTGAATGGCCGCGTTGAGTTCGGCGCCGAGCATGATGGCGAAACCCAGGAAGAATGCGAACAGCAAGAACGCGATCGGCGTGGCCAGCGCCCCGTAGGTGTAGCCGGTGCTGGTGATCCAGGTCAGGTAGATCCGCAGCCCGAACGTCGCGACCAGGAACACCACGGTGGCCAGTACCGCGCCCAGCATCAGGCGGTGCGTCGGGATCGGCGCGGGCAACGAGACCCGGTACAGGATCGTCACGCCGACGAACACCGCCAGGAACAGCGCCGGGTAATAGCCGTACCGCAGTACGTTGTCCCAGCTGTCCGGGATGTGTTCGGAGACGGCCCGAGGCCCGAGCGCCAGCAGCGGCGCCATGCCGATCGCGGCGACCAGCATGATCACGTACAGGCCCAGCGCATAGAAGCGCTGCCGCACCGGATGCCGCAGCGGCGTCTGATCGTGGGCCTCCACGATGGAGTCCACGAAAGCCGACACCGCCGACGACCCGGCCCACAGCGAGATCACGAAACCCACCGACACCACCTCGCCACGGGCGCCCCTGACGATGTCGCGGATCGTCGGTTCGATGATCTCGTTGACGACGTTGGGGGAGAAGAAGCTGTTCGCCGCGTTGATCAGCTGATCCTGGATCGTCGGCAGCGTGTCCGGCCCGAACAACGGTGCGATGTAGGCCAGGCTGCCGAGCATCCCCAGCAGTAGGGGAGGCAACGACAGCGCGCACCAGAACGCCGCCTGTGCCGACTCCGAGAAGATGGAGTCGTCCCAGCTCTTCGACAATGTGCGTCGAGTGATGTGCCAGATGTGGTGGCGTGATGGTGGTACTGGAAGCGGCTGGCCAGTCATGACCAGTCAAGCATTACTGACGAAACGTGCTCCTGCCCAGGCGGGTCGTGTCGGAGGTCGGCGATCAGGCGTCTGCCGTGCTGGTTTCCAGCACAGCGGCCAGTTCGACCAGCTTGGCTTCGTGCTCGTTGGCGTGGTGCTGGCAGAACAGCAACTCGGCTCCTGAGGGCAGCTTCGCGCGCACGCGCGCGGCCGCACCGCAACGATCGCAGCGATCGGCTCTGGTTAGCTCCGGGCTTGTCAGAGTTGCGTTCATGGCTCCTCCGTCTTCTGCTCTGCGCATCTCGGCAAAGGCGCCTCGATTGCGTATGTCTACTCTGTCAGACGTTTTGGATTCCGGCCTTGTTCCCCAAGGGTTCACCGGTGTGTCGTGTCTCACTTGGCCGCCGTGTTGCTGGACAGGCAAGCTGGCGGTATGCATCCGTCGCCGCGTGTCCTCGTTCACCTGTGCAGCGTCGAGGAATGGCGGACGGCCCAGCGTACCGGCGAGCACCGCCCGGACTCGCTGAGCGCGCAGGGGTTCGTCCACCTCTCGGCGCCCGAGCAGGTGCATCTGCCGGCGAACCGGCTCTACTCCGGTCGCGACGACCTCGTGCTGCTGCACATCGATCCGGCGAAGTTGACGGATCCCGTGCGCTGGGAGCCGGGGGTTCCCACGGATCCGGAAGCGATGCTGTTCCCGCATCTGTACGGTCCGCTGCCGACCGGCGCTGTGACGACCACCACGGCCTACGCGCCCGACGGCCACGGACGGTTTGCGCCGCTCTCCGGCGACACGCCGTCGGGGTAGAGCGCAGCTCAGCAGCCGGCGCGGCGCGTGACATGCTCGTCACGTGTCCGGCGCGGCCCACAATCGGCAGGGCGCGGCCACCCGGCTGCGTCTGGTGAAGGCTGCCGAGCGGCTGTTCGCCGCCCAGGGGGTCGATGCGGTGTCGGTGCGGGCGGTCAATGCCGCCGCGGGGCTCGGTGCCGCCTCGGTGCACTACCACTTCGGATCCAAGGACGATCTGCTGCGCGCGGTGCTCACCGATGTGGGCGCGCCGGTGCGTGACGAGATCGCGGCCAACGTGGCGGTGCTCGCGGCCGACCCGGTCGCGCCGAGCGCCGACGCGCTCGTCCGGGCGGTCACCGAGCCGTATCTGAAACTGCTACTGCGCCATCGGGTCCGGGGCATGCGATGGATCAAGATCATCGCGCAGATCTCCCAGGACAACAATCCGGTCCTGCTCGACACCGAGCAGCACCTTCCCGACGAATTGTTCACCCAGGTGCAGCGGGCGTTTCCGGATTCCGATCCGGCGCGCCTGGAACTGCGCTGGGCCATCTCGATCATGAACTTCATCCAGGCGCTGAGCCGTGCCGACGAATGGCGCCGCAACGGCGGCCGGCTGGACGAAGCGGAACTGCGTGACTTCTACGACGACCTGGTGAGTTTCGTCGTCGGCGGGGTCGACCGCCTGCTCGGTTCCTGACCGATCCATCCTGTCCAGCGGGAGCTTTCACGCCGAAATTTATGGATCACTTGATCCAATCATTCGATCCATATAGCGTCCCGGGCATGTGGAATTCGAGTTCGATCAAGTTCGGGGCGTTCCTGGCGCCCTATCACCCCCTCAATGCCGACCCGGCCCTGCAGCTGCGACGTGACATCGACCTGATGGAGCACCTCGACCATCTCGGATTCGATGAGGCGTGGATGGGTGAGCACCACTCGACCGGGTCTGAAATCGTCCCGGCGCCGGACATGTTCATCGCCGCAGCGGCCGAGCGCACCGAGCGCATCCGGTTCGGCACCGGCGTGATGTCGCTGCCGTACCACCACCCGCTGATCACCGCGGACCGCATCACCCAACTCGACCTGCAGACCCGCGGCCGCCTGATCGTCGGCACCGGCCCGGGCAAGATCCCCCTGGATGCGCACATGATGGGTATCAATCCGATCGATCAGCGCCGCATGCAGGGTGAGGCTCTGGAGGCGGTGCTGCGGCTGCTGCGCGGCGAGGTCGTCGACATGGAGACCGACTGGTTCACCCTGCGCGATGCGCGGGCCCAGTTGCCCACCTACGATCCGGCGGGCATCGAGGTGGCGACCGCCTCGACCATCTCGCCGAACGGGTCGGTGCTGGCCGGCACACACGGGTTGTCACTGCTGTCCCTGGCCGCCAGCTCGCCGGGCGGATTCGATGTGCTCGACCGCAACTGGGGTGTGTACGAGAAGATTTCAGCCGAGAACGGGCACCGTGCGGACCGCGCCACCTGGCGGCTGGTCAACCCGATGTTCCTCGCCGAGACCCGGGCCGACGCCGAGCGGGCGGTCAGCCGCCGCATCCACGCCATCGCCGAATACGTCAACCGGCAGCAGGGCATCAACCCCGATTGGGCGCAGACCCCCGCGGGCATCATCAACCAGTGGCGCACCGACAACCTGGGCGAGTTCGGGCAGGTCATCATCGGCACGCCGGAGGATGCGATCGCCCAGATCGAGCGGCTCATCGAGAAGACCGGCGGGTTCGGCACGCTGCTGATCATGCATGTGGACATGGCCGGCTGGGAGGACACCAAACGCAGCTACGAGCTGTTCGCCTCCGAGGTCATCCCGCACTTCAAGAAACGCAACGTGGGCCGGCAGGCCAGCCTGCAGTTCGCCGAGGACAACTCCGAGTACCTCCTCGGCGGCCTCATCGGTGCCATCACCAAGGCGCACACCGACTATTACGGCCAGCCCGCCGAGCAGCTCGCCGGACAGGGGGCGTGATGCGCGCGGCGGAGTACTTCGACGGCAGCTTCACCGTCACCGATGTCAGCGGACCACCTGCCGCCGGACCCGGACAGCTGCGGATCAAGGTTGCGGCCTGCGGCATCTGTGGCAGCGATCTGAGCATGTCGAAAGACCCTTGCCGGTTCGTGTCGGTCGCGGCGGCCGGGGGTTTTCCGCTTGCGGTGTTCGACCACACCAAGCCCATCGTGCTCGGGCACGAGTACGCCGGCACGGTCGTCGAATGTGGCCCGGGAGTATCTGATTTCGAGGTCGGTGATCGGGTGGCGGGGATCGGTGTGGCCACCGAGGCCGGCACCGGCATCCCGACGATCATCGGCTACTCGAACGAATACCACGGGGCCTTCGGCGAATTCATCGTCGTCGACGGATTCTGGGTCCGCAAGGTGCCCGACGGGTTGTCACTCGAGCACGCGACCTTGGCCGAACCGCTGCATGTCGGTGAGATGCATGTGCAGCAGTCGGGGCTCACCGAGGCCGACGCCGCATTGGTGATCGGCTGCGGCTCCATCGGTCTCGGCACGATCTTGGCCGCCAAGGCGCACGGGGCACACACGGTGATCGCCGCCGAGCCGTCGCCCAAGCGCCGGGAGCTGGCCGCCAAGATGGGCGCCGACATGGTGGTCGACCCCAACGAGCAGGATCCGATCGAGCTGTGGAATTCGATGCTCATGGCGGGCCGCGGCGGGGGGGGCATCTTGATCGCCTACGAAAGCAGCGGCCGGGTCGGCACCCTGAACACGCTGACCCATACTTTGCCGTTCGGATCCCGGATCCAGGTCGTGGCTTCACCTTTCGGTGACGAGACGATCATTCCGGTGGTCGCGCAGTTCCGGCAGATCGCCATCAACTTCGGTCACGGTCCCTACCACGAGGCCTACGACACCGTGCTGAAGCGGTTGGCCGACGGGGAGATCGACGCCGAGGCCATCATCACGGGGCGGGTCGGCCTCGATGGCCTGGGTGACGCATTCGAGGCGCTGCGTGACCCCGAGGCGCACGTCAAGATTCTGGTGCTGCCCGGGGCGTGAGGCCGACCCCGGCCCGCGCTGTGCGGCGACGGATACACAGCGCGGGCCGGGGTCGGTGCCCGGAGGTTTCGCAGCGGCTCAGTGCGAGTGGACCGGGGTCACCGGGATCCGGCCCGCACTGGCGCCGCCGTCGACCGTCAGATCGGCGCCGGTGATGTATGACGACGCGTCCGAGGCCAGAAATGCGACGACCTCGGCGACCTCGTCGGGGGTGCCGACCCGGGTGAGCGGTGCACCGGGATGGCCGCCGAGACCGCGTTCCACCTCGAGATGGGCGATCATCGGTGTGTCGATCATGCCCGGATAGACGGTGTTGACGCGAATACCCAACGGGCCCAGCTCGATTGCTGCGACCTTAGACATGCCGCGCAGGCCCCACTTGGATGCGCCGTACGCGGTGTAGCCGGCGAGGCCCTGCACACCGGCCTGCGACGAGATGTTCACGATCGAGCCGCCACCGGCGGCCGTCATCGGTTCGGTGACGGCCTGCATGCCCAGGAAGGCGCCGATGAGATTGACGCGCAGCATCTGCTCGAATCCGGCGGTGTCCTGCTCGGCCAGCGGCACCACCTTGCAGATGGCGGCGTTGTTGACCAGGACGTCGATCCGCCCGAACCCGGCCATCGCGGTATCCACCGTTGCGCGCCAATCGGTTTCGCTGCCAACATCGAGTCGGACGAAGCGGGCGGCGGGGCCGATGGACGCCGCGACCCGCTCACCTTCCTCGACGAGCACGTCGGTCAGTACCACCCGGGCACCGAGTGCGGCGAACAACCGTGCTTCGGCTTCGCCCTGGCCGCGCGCGGCGCCGGTGATGATCGCGACCTTGCCCGACAGGTCGACGCCGGCCATCAGTCGTTGTCCTGGTCGATGCCGGTCAGCATGAGTTCGGAGACACGGCGCGGGAACTCGGTGAACTTCGCCATCGGAACGATGTTGCGAGGCAGGATGACATGGCGGCGGTTGTGTTCGACGGCTTCGGCGATTGCCACCGAAACCGCTGCCGGGTCCAGCGATTCGCGCGGAATCATCCGCCACCGGATGGACCGTTCGATGGTGCGCCGCGCCGGGCCGAACGCCCGGATGTGATCGATCATGTCGGTCTTGACTTCGCCGATCTGCACCAGCGTGGTGCCGACCGGCTTGCCGCGCAGCTCACCGCGGATACCTGCGGTGAAGTGGCTCAGGCCCGCTTTGGACGTGCCGTACAACGTCAGGCCGGGCCCCTGCGAGATCGCGCCCATCGACGACACATTGACGATGTGGCCACGCCCCCGTTGCACCATGCGCGGCATCACCTGACGGCAGATCTCCATCGGTGCCGCCAGGTTGACCTGCAACAGGTTACGAATCTGTTCGGGGCTGACCTGGTGGAACCGGCCGACGTGGTCGACACCTGCGTTGTTGATCACGATGTCCACGGGGCCGTCGGCCTCGACGCGGTCGATGAGCCCCTCGACAGCTTCCGGGTCACCCAGATCGGTCGGGTAAGCCTTGCCGTTCAACTCCTTGGCGAGCAGGTTGAGGGACTCGGCGTCACGCGCCACCACGGCGACGTCGACACCACGTGCGGCCAGGACTTCGGCGATGCTCTTGCCCAGTCCGCGGCTCGCGCCGGTGACCAGAGCGCGGGAATTCCTCAGCTTCATGGGTTGCCTTTCAGTCTTTGTCTGATGTGGTCGGGGAACTCAGGGCGGCGCGGACGGCGGCGCACACATCGTCGCTGGCCTCGGCGGCGGCCGGGAGGTGGTCGGCGAGGTTGAAGAAGCCGTGGAAGCCACGCTCGTACCGCCGGACACTGACTTTCGCCCCGCCTTCGGCGAGCATGCGGGCGTACTCCTCGCCCTCCTCGCACAGCGGATCCAGGGCCCCGGTCAACACGTGGGCATCCGGAAGTCCGGTCATGTCGCCGAGAATCGGCGATGCCGACACCTCGGTCTGGGCGCCGCTGTCGCCGAGGTACTGGGCGGTGAACCACTGCATGTGCTCGGCGGTCAGTACCCCGCTACGGGTGTGCGGGCTGGACAACGACGATTTGCGGCGCTGATCGACCACCGGATAGATCAGCACCTGGAATGCGATCGGCGGCCCCTTGCGGTCGCGTGCGGTCATCGCCACCACGGCCGCCAGGTTGCCCCCCGCGCTGTCGCCCACCACCGCCAACCGGCCCGGGTCACCGCCCAGCTCGCCTGCGTTGGCGGCCACCCATTCGGTCGCGGCCCAGGCGTCCTCGACCGCGGCGGGATACGGATGCTCGGGCGCCAGCCGGTAGTCGACCGAAACCACCATGGCACCAATGCCGTTGGCGAGCCGGCGGCAGCACGAATCGTGTGAGTCGAGGTCACACAGCACGAACCCGCCGCCGTGGAAATACACCAACACGGGCAGGGGTGTGCCGGCGTCGGCCGGGTTGAGCGGATGGTAGATCCGCACCGGAATGTCGCCGGCGGGACCGGGAACGGCACGGTCCTCCACGCTGCCCACGGCCACGGGTTTGGCCGGCCGTCGGCTGGCCTTGAGCCGGGACCGGACCTCGGCCGCGGCAGCGACGGGGTCGAGGTCGCCTTCGAGGATCGGGGCGAACGCGTCGCCCATCCGGCCGGCGACCTCTCGCTTCATGGTGTCGGAATCGCTCACTTGACACCCCCGGTCAGCTCGCCCCGCAGCACCTTGCCGGTGGCGTTGCGGGGCAGCTTGGTCAGGAACTCGACATCCCGGGGGATCTTGTAGCGGGCCAGGTTCGCCCGCACGTAGTCCTTGATGTCGTCGGCGGCCAGGTCCGCGCCGTCGACCAGCACCACGTAGGCGTTGAGCCGCTGGCCGAAATCGTCGTCGCTGACCCCGATCACCGCGACCTCGTCGACCTCCGGGTGGCTGGTGATCAGGTTCTCGACCTCCAGCGGATAGACGTTCTCGCCGCCGCAGATCACCATGTCGTCGTCGCGGCCGTCGATGTAGAGCCGGCCCGTGTCGTCGAAGTGGCCGACGTCGCCGCTGCTCTGCAGACCGTCGATCGACTCCTTGATGCGGCCGTCGGTGTAACCGGCGAAGCTCACGTCGCTGCCGGCGAACACCCGGCCGATCACGCCGGGTTCGGTGATCTCCCTGCCCGCATCGTCGTACAGCCGCACCGCGCATCCGACCGGAGCCCGGCCCGCGGTGCGCGGATCATGCAGCAGGTCCTCGGGCATCGCCACCGTCATGACCGCGAGTTCGGTTGAGCCGTAGAGGTTGTAGAGCACCGGGCCGAATTCGGCGAGGGTGCGCTTGACCAGGTCGGGCGGCATGGCCGACCCCGAGACGAAGATGATCTTGAGCGACGAGGTGTCGTAGGCGTCGCGGACATCCTTGGGCAGAGCCAGGATTCGCTGCAGCATCGTGGGTACGACGACCAGCACGTCGCAGCCGTGGTTCTGGACCGCACGCAGGGTCTCCTCGGGGTTGAACTTGCGCCGCAGCACCAGGCGGTTACCGAGCGCCAGCGACAACACGGCCTGGCCGAGTCCGGTGCCGTGGAACATCGGCGCGGCCAGCATGCAGGTCTGACCGCGGCGGCGCGGCACGCGGTCCAGCAGCTGTGCCGAGAACAGGGGAGAGGTCTTGCCGCGCGGGGCGCCCTTTGGCGTGCCGGTGGTGCCACTGGTCAGCAGCGTCATGCCGCCGGGCTTGGCGGGTGCGGCCACCGGGGCCGGCGAGGTGGCGGCGATCAGACCTTCCAGCGAACCTTCGATATCGGAGCTCGTGCGTTCATCGGTCCACGCCAGGAAGCGCCGCACGCCCGGGTCGATGGCACTGACCAACTCGGTGAACTCCTCGTCGTGCACCAGCACGTTGACCTTCTCGCGGGCCGCGACGTCGGCGAGCTGGGGTTTGGCGAAGCCGGTGTTCATCAGCAGCAGCTGTGCCCCGACCTTGCCCGCCGCGGCCAGGATGGTGACCAGGCCGCGGTGGTCGCGGCACAGCGCCGCGATGACCGAGCCGGCGCCGATTCCCCGCGAGTTCCAGGCCCGGGCCAGTGCGTTCACCCGGTCGTTGAGCTGGGCGAACGTCACGTCGCCCCATTCGTCGGTGATGGCGATGGCGTTGGGGTCGCCGGTGGCGGCACTCTCGATGACGGCGGCGAATCCGCCGAACTGGCGGACCAGCTTGGCCTGCCGGATGCCGTCGGCGGCTCCGCCGGACAGTCCGGACTCGCGGAGCACGGCGATGCTGCGGGCGATCACCCGGAACCGGTTGACCCTGGCGGCGAGGCTGGCAGGGCGCGGAATGGCTCGCTTCATGGCGCAAACCGTAGGTTGCCTCGCGCAGGCAGCGGGCTGCCGAGTCTCGCTGTGCGGGACAGCTTGTCTACTGGGACACACGATTGGATAAGAGTGATGGCAGCCACAGGCAGTGCCGTATCGGCGGTGAGGACAAGCGAGGTTGAGAATGCGGCGTTTGAAGGGTGAGGACAACAGCTTCCTGGCGTGGGAAAGCGTGGTCCAACCGCAGCACACGATGAAGGCCGTCGTACTCGATCCGAGCCAGATGGCCGAGCCGCTGACCTTCGACCGGCTCAAGTCCGCGGTGCAGGGCTGGGTCGACAACATCGAGCCCCTCCAGTGGCAGTTGCTTTCCCCGCGAGTCGGATTCGGCCGGCCGTGGTGGGTTTCGCGGCCGCAGCTCGACATCGACCACCACCTGCAGCGGACCACTGCGCCCGCACCCGGCGGCGATGAGGAGCTCGCCGCGACCATCGGTGAGATCTTCGAGGTGGCCCTCGACCGGAACCGGCCGGCCTGGCAGCTGTGGTTCGTCGACGGCCTGGCCGACGGCCGCGTCGCCCTGGTGCTCAAGATTCACCACGCCGTCGCCGACGGCACCGCATCGCTGCGGCTGCTGGAAACCCTGTACAGCACCGACCCCACGAAACCGCTGCCGAAGCCGCGGTCGACGCCGTTGCCGAACGAGCGGCGCCCGGCACCGTGGATCTGGTGGCCGCTGGTTGTCCGTCATCAAATCGCGGCCCTGGCCCGGTTCCCGAGCATCATCGCCCGGACCGTCGCAGTCACCGGGGTGATCCGCCGCCGCCAGAAGGCCGGAAAGCCCGGTTACGCAGAAGCATTCGCCGCACCGGCCATGCCGTTCAACGAACCGTTCTCGGCCAGCCGCAAATTCGCCTACCGGCGTTGCGACGTGACAGAGATCAAGCGGGTGTCAAAGGCTTTCGGCGTCACGATCAACGACGTCTTTCTCAGTATCTGTGGCGGTGCCCTGCGCGACTACCTGGCCGAGAACGGACAGCTCGCCGACGAGAGTATGACCGCGGTGGTGCCCGTCTCGATGCGCCCGGCCGAGACCGAAGCCGAGTGGGGCAACAAGGTGGCGCGGTGGAACGTCGACCTCGCCACCCACATCGCAGACCCGGTCGAGCGGCTGGCCGCGATCGCCTCGGCGACCCGCACCGCGCGGGAGGTGCAGGCCGAGCGTGACGCCTGGCTGCAGCACGACTGGATGGAGTACTGGCCGCTGTTCTGGCTGTACTCACGGGTGCTGCCGATCCTCGGGGCGAAGATGAAGCGCCGCCCGATGTTCAGCCTGATCGCCTCCAACATGCGCGGCCCGCAGAAGACGCTCTACTGGGGCGGTGCGCCGATCGAGCAGCTCATCTCCTCCGGGCCGATCGTGTTTCCGATGGGGTTGAACTTCACCGGTTGGAGCTACCGCGACGAGATGGCGATCTGCGTGCTCACCTGCGGTGATCAGGTGCCCGACCCGTACGGCATCGCCGACCGGGTGCCGCGGGCCCTGGCGGAGCTGTCGGCGCGGGCGGCTTCAGCCGAGGCCGGTTTGCTCGCTCCGGATCGTCAGGCGGTATCCGGCTAGGACGTCGAGCCACAGCCGGGCCACGGGATCCGCCGCGTCGAGCGCATGGCGGCTCCCGCTGCTCAGGAGTTGGTCGGCGGCATTGCGTGCGCGGGTCACGGCTTGGCTCAGCGCTGTCGCGGCCGCGGGTGCATCCGCGCTCAGTGACGCGCTGAGTTGCAGCCGTGCAGCGTCGATGTCGGATTCCGCCTTGGCCACCAGGACCGCCGAGGAAGTCAGTTCGGTGGTGTCCTCGCTGCCGTACGAGGTGGCCAGTCGCCGGCGGACCTGGCCGACGTGGGCCTGCCACACCCCGGACGCGGCGCCGACGACGGCGGCGGCCCGAGCGGCTCCGGCGAGGACCCGGTAGGAAGGCCGCGCAGCATCGAATTCGTCACTGTCACAAGAAGTGTCATCAGGATGCTCGAACACGGACTGTGCGTCGACGGCCGCGTCCGACACCGTGACGTCGCCGATACCCGCCGAGTCCAGGCCGCGGCGACCGACGTGCCGGTCCACCTGCACCACACTGCGGGGCAGCAGGACGCAGCGGACCGAATCGCCGTCGAGGGCGCTCAGCAGCAGCCAGTCCGCGAGTGCAGCACCGCTCACCGCTTCCCAGCGGCCGGTCAGCCGAAACTGTCCGGCCTCGGCGGTCAACTGTCCCGTCGCATCCCCGCAAGCGGTGACCAGCGCACCGGCGTCGGCGCCCCACACCCGTTCGGCGGCCGTATCGCCCAGACCGGTCACCGCGTAGGCCGCGGCATTGACCGCAGCGGCGAACCAACCGCCCGACCCGTCGCGCGCGGCGAGATCGGCCACCGCCGCGACGAAGTCGGCCGGCGACACCGCACGCCCGCCGTAGCCGACCGGCTGCAACAACCGGCACGACACCGAATCACGCAGGACGGTAATCGATTCAGCAGCCGAGACGCTGGGATCGACGCCGGGTGTACCGGTCGGCTCGGCCATATGACCTCCTGGGAGGGGCGACGAATGGTATCCACGATGGTGACATACCCGACGGGCAGGATTGGGCGGCACGGATGACGCAGAATGTGCGCGCTGCGGTGCGACAGGCACTGCCGGCGATCGCCGAAGCCGCCGTCGATGTCGACCTCACCGGGGCCGTGGACCCCTCGGTGATCGCCGGTCTGCACGATGCGGGCTTCTTTGCGATGCTGCGACCCAAGGCGTTCGGCGGGATCGAGGCCGAACCGGCCGACTACCTCGCGGTCACCCGCGACCTGTCCGCGGCGTGTACTTCCACCGGTTGGCTGGCCGGGTGGCTGGGGGTCAACACCTGGCACCTGTCGCTGTTCGACGAGCGTGCCCAACGCGATGTGTGGGGGGGAGATCCGCGCACCCTGCTGTGCGAGTCGTATGCCCCGACCGGCCGGCTCGAACGTGTCGGTGACGAATTCCGGTTGTCGGGCCGGTGGAGCCGATGTACCGGGATCCTGCACGCGTCGTGGCTCATGGCTGCCGCGGTGCTGGTGGGTGAGGACGGCGCGGCCCAGGATTTCCTGGTGGCGCTTGTGCCGCGGGCCGACTATGTCGTGGAAACGAGTTGGAACAGCGTGGGATTGCGCGGTATCGGCGCGCACGATGTGGTCGTGTCGGGTGCGGTGGTGCCGCGGTACCGCACGTTCGGCTGGGTCAGCGGTGAGCAGCTCGGCACGCTGGCGCCGCTGTACCGGCTGCCGCAACCGACCATGTATACCCACACCGGAACGGTTCCCCTGCTCGGTGCGGCCCACAACATCCTGTCGGCGTTGCAGCCTCACTCCGGCTCGCCGGTGGATCCGGTTGCCATGGCGTGCAGCGACCTCGAGTTGTCGGTCAGGCAGATCGAGCGCAATCTCGCCGATCTCATGGACTGTGTGCGTGCCGATCTCGCCCCGGACAGCGCCCTGGTGCTTCGATCGCGCCGGGACCAGGTACTGGCCTCCGAACGCGCGGTGGCCGCGATCCGGACGTTCATCGCGCACTCTGGCGGTCGCGATGCCGCCGACCCTCTGGTGGAGCGGGTGTGGCGTGATGTCCAGACCGCGCAGACCCACGTGGCCAGCAATGTGGAGCAGGTGCTGGCCCTGGTCGGTCGCCACTCCTTCGGTATGGAGGTCGACGAGATCCTCTGGTAGCCGGCCCTTTCAGACCCACGCGTCAGACGTCAGCGTCCGCAGCACGCGGGACAGCAGGTTGTCGGTGGCCTGCGCGTGGGACGGGGCAAGCGATGCGGAATCCCGTGCGCCGGTGTCTTGGGAGCCCAGTTGCTGGGAGATGTGCCGGGCCGCGCGGATCACGAACGGGGCGGTTCGTTGCAGGCGGTGCAGCGGCACCGCGCCGGTCAGGGACAGGCCCGCCACCTCGCCGTCTGCCGAGCGCAGCGGGGCCGCCACGCTGGTCAGCCCGATCGCCAGTTCCTCGTTGTCATAGGCGAGTCCGTGCCGGGAGCGGATCCGGGCCAGTTCGCGGTGCAGGGTCTCCCGGTCGCTGATGGTGGACCGGGTGGACCGGGCCAGCCGCGGCCCCAGGACGGCGTCCACCTCCTCGGCGGGAAGCTGGGCCAGCATCGTCTTACCCAGCGCGCTGGCGTGCGCGGGCGTGTGCCCGGCGACGCGGGTGGGCACCACCGCGCTGTTGCGGCCGGCCACCTTGTCCAAGTAGACGACGTCACCGCCGAACAGCACCCCGAGGTGGACCACCAGCCCGGTGTCGGCATGGAGGCGGGACAAGGTCGGGGAAGCCACGCTGCGCAACTGCGAGTGGTCGACCATCCTGGTCACCGGCAGCGGGGAGGCCGCCAGGGCGTACCCGTCGGGACGGTGTTGCAGGAGCCCGGCGCTGTGCAACTGCTTGAGGATCCGGTGTACCGAGGAGCGGGGCAGACCGGTGCGGCCCGCGATCTGGTCCAGCCTGAGGTGTTTGCCGGGTTCGTCGAACACGTTGAGGATCAGGGCGACCCGATCGACCATCGACACGGCGGTGTCACGTTGTTCGGTGCGTGGTCGTGATGTCGCGTTGCTGGTGGATGCCGGCACCTGCGCCCCCTAGGACGTCGAGCAGTGGGTCACTCACGATCTCACTCAGCGGGATGCTGCCGCAAGCACTTGAGCGCGGTACCCGACCATGGGATCAGCACGCGATATGCGCGAACAGGGAGTTTTGGATGCGTGGTGTTGAAATGACCAGGGACGTTCTGGACGGCATCAGTGAGAATGCCGATCGGATACAGGCACTCGGGCCCGCCAACGAGACGCTCGGCCGGCTCGACAGTCGGACCGTGGACGCGCTGCGCGAGTGCGTGGTGATGCACATGCTGCAGCCCGAGGAGTTCGGCGGTATCGAGACCCATCCCGGAGACTTCGCCGAGGCGGTCCTCGAGATCGCCCGCCTCGACGGCTCGGCGGGCTGGGTCGCCGGTTCGGTTGGCGTGCCGCCGTGGGCACTGGCCTCGGCCGGCCGGCGCCTGCGCGACGAGGTGTGGGAGGCCGATTCCGACATCTGGATCGCCTCGGCCCACACGCCCGCCGGGGTGCTCTTGCCCGTCGACGGCGGCTACCGGCTCTCGGGCCAGTGGCGGTCGGTCGCAGCGATCGACCATTGCGAGTGGGTGGTCGCCGGTGCCCGTGTGGTCGGGACGGGCGACACCGCCGGGCTCGGGTATTCCCTTGTGCCGCGGACGGATCTGGGCATTGTCGAGGAGTCCTGGGACGCGATCGGGTTGATCGGTACCGGAAGCAAGAGCATCGCCATCGATGACGTGTTCATCCCCGGGCACCGGTTGCTCAACCACAACAGCATCGTCGAGGGCACCGCGGCGGGCCGCGCGGGTCTGCGCAGCCCCATCTATCACATCCCGCTCAGCACCATTGCGCCACTGGGGATCACGGCCGCGGTGATCGGCATGGCCGAGGGGGCACTGGCCCACCATGTCGAGACGGCCGACTCCGCAGGTGCGGTCTCCGAGCACGCGGCCGCCGAGATCCGGGCGTCGCGGCTGGCGCTGCTCGACACGCTGACGGCGTCCTTCAACCGCGTCCTGGACGGGCCGATCGACCCGGGGATGCGGGCCCGGGCGCGCCGCGACCAGATCGCCGCGGCCCGGCGGGCGGTGCGGGCGATCGATGAGATCGTCTGTCACTCAAGCGTCGACGCCCTGCGCCGCGGCAGTCCGGTGCAGCGGTTGTGGCGCGACGCGCACGTCGGGCTTGCCACGGTGATCGGTGAGTCGAAGGCCGTGGCCCCGTAATTCTCGGTCAGACGAAGGTGGGCGGCGCTGAGGTCAGCGCCGCCCACCTTCGTCCCGTACTGCCCTCAGGCGTGCGTTCCGCCGTCGATGCGGATCTCGGTGCCGCTGATGAACGCGCCGTCGTCGGACACCAGCATCGCGATCACGCCGGCCACCGCGGACGGGGCACCCATCCCGGCGCCGCCGGAGTCCAGGTTGGTGGGCATGATGGGCGACAACTTGGCGAACAACGACCAGTCGGCGTCGGCGGGAACGAGACCCGGTGTGGCATCGGTGATTCCGGACTTGATGCTGCCCGGGGCCACGCTGACCGCCCGCAGCCCCTGCTTGCCGTACTCCAGGGCCAGTGCATGGGTCATCGCCTGGATGCCGCCCTTGCTGGCTGCATAGGCGGCCATGTAGGGGTGCGCGAACGCGGCCGAGGTGGAACTGAAGTTCACGATCGCACTCTGCGGATTCTCCAGCAGGGCCGGCAGCGTCTCGCGGACGACCAGGAACGTGCCGGTGAGGTTGACGGCGATGATCTGGTTCCACTCCTGCAGGCTCATCTGGTGGGTGTGCACCGCCCGCAGCATGCCCGCCGCATTGACCACCGCATCGAGCCCGCCCAGCGTCTCGACGGCGGTACGCGCGCCGTCGACCACCGAAGCCTCGTCGCCGATGTCCATCGTCAGCGCGGTGAGGCGGGCAGCGGTGCCGGCCTGTTCCGCGCTCTGGCGGGTGCTCTCCAGGCCCTCGGTGGAGATGTCGGCGCCCACCACCGCGGCACCCTCGTCGAGCAGTCGCAGCGCGGTGGCCTGGCCGATGCCGGAGCCCGCGCCGGTCACCAGGATCCGGCGTCCCTCAAGTCGTTTCATGTCTGTCACTGTCCCATCACGTACTTCACGGTCGGACCGGCGGTCCAGCCGCCGTCGACGGCGATCTCGGCGCCGGTGACGTAGGTTGATGCGCCGGACAGCAGGTAACCGACTGCGCCGGCGATCTCGTCGGCCTCACCGACGCGGCCCATCGGGGTGTTCGGGTAGTTGCCCTCACCCCGTTCGATGCCGATCTGCGCGGTCATCGGGGTGTAGGTCATACCGGGATGCACCGAGTTCACCCTGATGCGGTCCGGACCGAGCTCCACCGCGGCGATCTTGCTCAGCCCGCGCACACCCCACTTGGATGCGCCGTATCCGGCGGTCAGCGCCAGGCCCATCAGGCCGGCAGCCGACGAGATGTTGACGATCGAGCCTCCACCGGCGGCCCGCATCGGAGCGATGACCGCCTGCAGGCCGTTGAAGACGCCGACGAGATTGATCTCGAGCACCGTACGGAAGTGGTCGAGCGGCTCGTGCTCGATGAACTGGCCGGTGGAGATGCCTGCGTTGTTCACCAGGCCGTTCAGCTTGCCGAACTCCGAAATGGTGAGTTCGACCGCCGATTTCCACTGCGCCGCGTCGGTCACGTCGAGGTGAACGTAGCGGGCCGCATCGCCCAGCTCGGCAGCCAGTGCCGCGCCGTCGTCGTCGAGTACGTCCGAGATCACCACCTTGCCGCCACGGGCGACGATGTGCTGGGCGAACGACGCGCCGAGGCCGCGTGCGCCGCCGGTGACGATCGCTACGACGTCCGACAAGCTATCCGAATCTGCTTGCATCCCAACAATTTCCTCTCAGGGTTGATCTCGCGGATCCGGTTTCGATCCTGGACGCAACGATATTCGCCGTGTTGATGGCGTGGTGGAAAGTCCCATTCAGCGGAATGAGAATGCCGGTCGGCCGGCGGCGGGCGCCAGCCGAGTTCCTCGCTCGCCAACCGCCCCGATGTGAACGCTCGAACATGGCGGGGACCGCGGGCAGAACACGCGCAATATTCCGCGTCGTGGTTTGCTGGCACGCCCCGGGAGGCCCTCGTACCGGTGAGTGAGACAACAGCTGTCCACCTCACACGGTCGTTCGTAACGTGACGTGCCGAACCGTGAAGCGAAAGGCAATGACAGTGACAGCCCAGCCAGCTCCGTCAGGTACCGCCGAACCAACCTCCGCCGTGGTGGATGTCGTCGTGGTAGGAGCCGGCTTCGCCGGGCTGTACGCGTTGCATCGCCTTCGGGGACAAGGCCTTTCGGTGCGGGTGTTCGAAGCCGCCGACGGGGTGGGTGGCGTCTGGTACTGGAACCGCTATCCGGGCGCCCGGTGCGACGTCGAGAGCGTGGACTACTCCTACTCATTCGACCCCGAACTTGAGCAGGAGTGGAACTGGACCGAGAAGTACGCCACCCAGCCGGAGATCCTGGCCTACCTCAACCACGTGGCCGACCGGTTCGACCTGCGGCGTGACATCTCCTTCGGGACCCGCGTGACCGACATGGCGCTCGACGAATCGACCCTGCGCTGGGAGGTCCGCACCGACCGCGGCGACGCGGTGTCCGCCCGCTTCTGCATCCTGGCGGTAGGTCCGCTGTCGAATGCGAACATCCCGGCGATCGAGGGCCTCGATTCGTTCGCCGGCGAGGTGTACCACACTGCCCACTGGCCACACGAAGGCGTCGACTTCACCGGCAAGCGGGTCGGCGTGATCGGGACGGGGTCCTCGGGGATCCAGGCGATCCCGCACATCGCCAAAGAGGCCGCACAGCTCTACGTCTTCCAGCGCACCCCGAACTACAGCGTGCCGGCCGGCAACATTCCGCTCGACGACGACACGCGCGCCGCGCAGAAGGCCGGGTACGCCGAGCGGCGCCGGCTGTCAATGCTCAGCGGCGGCGGCTCGCCGCACCAGCCACACCCCAAGTCCGCCCTCGACGTCTCCGCCGAGGAACGGCAACAGACCTACGAGCGGCGCTGGGAGTTGGGTGGCGTGTTGTTCTCGAAGGCATTCCCGGACCAACTGCTCACCATCGAGGCCAACGACACCGCGCGACTGTTCTGGGAACAGAAGGTGCGCGCGGTGATCGACGATCCCGCGGTGGCCGACGTGCTGATCCCGAAGGACCATCCGATCGGCGCCAAGCGAATCTGCACCGACGACAACTACTTCCAGACCTTCAACCGGGACAACGTCTCGTTGGTCAATCTGCGCGCGACACCGATCGAGCGCGTCGACCCGTCCGGCATCGACACCACCGATGCGCACTACGACCTGGACGCACTCGTACTGGCCACCGGGTTCGATGCGATGACCGGCTCGGTCCAGAAGCTCAATGTGGTGGGCCGGGGTGGCCGGACCCTCAACCAGGCGTGGGCCGAAGGGCCGTTGACCTACCTCGGTCTCGGAGTGCCGGGCTTCCCGAACCTGTTCAATATCGCCGGCCCTGGCGCCCCTTCGGTGCTGGCCAACATGGTGCTGCACTCGGAACTGCACCTGAACTGGGTGGCCGATGCGATCGCCTACCTCGACGCCCAGGGCGCTCCGGCGATCGAGGCACGCGAGGACGCCGCAGCCGAGTGGGTGGCCGAGTGCACCCGCCGCGCCGCTGAAACGCTCATGCCCCAAGCCAATTCGTGGTATCTCGGCGCGAACATCCCGGGCAAGCCCCGGGTGTTCATGCCGTTCGTCGGCGGCTTCGGCGTGTACGGCGAGATCATCTCCGATGTCGCGGCGGCCGGTTACAAGGGCTTCGACATCCACCACGATCTGTCCGCCTAGCGGTCCCTGCGGGGGCCTGCTGCCTAGCCGTGCCGGCCAGGGCCAGCGGCATGGTTCATGAACCCGTGGATGGCGCCGGGATGAGTGTGGTACGCCACCGGAACACCGTGGGCCGCAAGTGCTTCGGCAGTCCGGGCGATGCCGTCGCCCGCGACGACGAGCTTCGATGCGTCCCCGCCGAGTTCATCGCCCCTGCGCGCGACCCGGCACAATCCGGCGTACACGTCTTCGGCTGCAGTGCGATGAGGGGAATCCAGCTCTCGCCCAGTGCGATTGAGGTCTGAACGGCAGCGGTGGATACCCCGCTATACCACACCACCCGACATCTTGTACCGCTGAGCGAGACTGTCGCTCCCGGGCGGGCGGTCAGTGCGCACGATCACATGGCCCGGTGTGGTGAGGCGGTCGACACACCGGCGACAACCCTCGGCGAAATCCGTAGTCGGGGAGTCGCATCCGACCGGGCACCTGGGCCGTCACTCCGGCGTGCTCGACAACTTGACAGATGGAGAGGAAATGGACCGACATAGCAAGTTCGACAACGGTGCCGTACCCGCTGTGCGTCGCCGTTCGAGAACGACATGGAGAGGCCTGGGCATCGTGCTGACCGCCTTCGGCTTCTTCGTGATGTCCGTGCTGCCCGCGTGGGCCGCCGAGAACATGCGGGTCACCTTCGTGCGGCACGCTCAGTCCGCAGGCAACACGTCGGGCAACATCGACACCTCGACGCCCGGTCCGTCGCTCACCCCGCTGGGACGCGAACAGGCCGAGGCCGTGGTCGACCGGCTGGGCGACAACAACTACGACGCCATCTACGCGTCGCAGATGATCCGTACCCAGCAGACCGCGGAACCGATGTCGGCATACCTGGGTCTACCGATCCAGGTGCTTCCCGGCCTGCAGGAGATCGAGGCGGGCGACTACGAAGGCACGCCCGAGAGCGGTGCACTGGGCGGTTACCTCAAGGCCCCGATCGCCTGGGCGTTCGCTGGTCAGCTGGACGCCCGTATCCCCGGTTCGATCGACGGCAATGAGTTCGACGCGCGCGTCGACGGCGCGTTGAAGACGATGTACGACAAGGGCGACCGCAACGTCATCGTGTTCTCGCACGGCGGCACCATCATGTTCTGGACCATGATGAACGCCAAGAACCTCACCCTCGCGGAGAAGGGCATGCTGCTGAGCCAGCACGCGCTGGGCAACACCGACTACGTCGTCATCGAGGGCAACCCCGAAGACGGTTGGACACTGGTGGACTGGAACGGCCAGCGGTTCAGCCCCGAACCGAGTTTCCAGCACGAGGTCGGGTTGCAGATGCGCACGCTGACCCGCCAGCTCGAGGCCGCCATGAAGCAGGTCACCGACTCGTTCGCCACCGGTGACGTGATCAAGGTGGCGACCGCGATCAACCGCAGTGTGGCCGACGCGTCCTTCTCGGTGGCCAAGTTCAGCCGGGCCGTCAACGCCGAGGTCATCAAGCGGGTCGGCAAGACCCTCGAGTCGGTGCGCAGTCCGGAGTCCGATCCGGTGTCGGAGCTGACCGACAAGGTGTCCGACACCGTCAAGGACGTTGTGCCGGAGTCCGGTTCGGCCACGGACATGCTGAAGCCGCTCAACGCGGTGGTGCCAGACCCGAAGGAAACACCGGCCGCGGCCGGGGCCGATCGCGACAGCGTGACCCAGAAGGTCACCTCCGCGGTGCGGGGCAATGGTGCCACCGACCTGACCGCAGGCAACCTGGTCAGGCCCGGCAAGGTCTTCGCTGATGCCAAGCGCACCGGCGATCAGGTCAAGACAGCGGTTTCGGACGCCGCCGATCAGCTCAGGTCGACGGTGAAGTCCTCGGTCGGCAGCGTCACCGATGCCGCCAAGAAGGTCTCCGAGAGTGTGGGCGCGCCAAGCGCTTCGCGTACCTCCGCCGATTCCGACAAGGCCTCTGCCGACTCGGACAGCTGATGTGCAGACCGATGCCGGCGTAGAAGCCATCGCCGGCGGTAACGAAATTGGCCCCCTCCAAACGGAGGGGGCCAATCTCGTTGTGTCGGTTACCTCGACTAGTCGAGGTAGTCGCGCAGCACCTGAGAGCGGCTCGGGTGGCGCAGCTTGCTCATGGTCTTGGACTCGATCTGACGGATGCGCTCACGGGTCACGCCGTAGACCTGGCCGATCTCGTCGAGCGTGCGGGGCTGGCCGTCGGTCAGGCCGAACCGCAGCCGCACCACGCCGGCCTCGCGCTCGGACAGCGTCTCCAGCACGGACTGCAGCTGATCCTGCAGCAGCGTGAAGGACACGGCGTCGACGGCCACGACGGCCTCGGAGTCCTCGATGAAGTCACCGAGCTGGCTGTCGCCCTCGTCGCCGATGGTCTGGTCGAGCGAGATGGGTTCGCGCGCGTACTGCTGGATCTCCAGCACCTTCTCCGGCGTGATGTCCATTTCCTTGGCCAGCTCTTCGGGCGTGGGCTCGCGGCCCAGGTCCTGCAACAGCTCGCGCTGGATACGGCCCAGCTTGTTGATCACCTCGACCATGTGCACCGGGATACGGATGGTGCGGGCCTGGTCGGCCATGGCGCGGGTGATGGCCTGGCGGATCCACCAGGTGGCGTACGTGGAGAACTTGTAGCCCTTGGTGTAGTCGAACTTCTCGACCGCGCGGATCAGGCCCAGGTTGCCTTCCTGGATGAGGTCCAGGAACGCCATGCCGCGGCCGGTGTAGCGCTTGGCCAGCGACACCACCAGACGCAGGTTGGCTTCCAGGAGATGGTTTTTCGCGCGATCACCGTCACGGCAGATCCACTGGTAGTCGCGGCGCACCTGGGTGGTGAGCTTCTCGCCCTTCTCGGCGAACTCGGCCATCTTCTGGGTGGCGAACAGGCCGGCCTCGATGCGCTTGGCGAGCTCGACCTCTTCCTCGGCATTCAGCAGGGCGACCTTGCCGATCTGCTTGAGGTAGGCACGGACCGAGTCGGCCGAGGCCGTCAGCTCGGCATCTTTGCGGGCCTGCCGCAGTGCCTCGGACTCCTCTTCATCCCACACGAAGTCGCCCGAGGCCTTGTCCTTCTCGGACGGCTCAGGGTGCTCCTCGTCGGCCTTGGCACCCTTGGCCGCCGCCGGCGCGGCGGGCTTGGCCTCCGCGCTTTCCTCGGCTTCGGCGTCGTCCTCGTCGTCCTCGTCGCCGGATTCCTCGACGTCGTCGTCGGTGTCGAGATCGTCGTCGAGCTCGAGGTCGGCGTCGTCGACGTCGAGCTCGTCACCGGGACCGGCTTCCAGGTCGTCGGTGGTCTCGATGTCGTCGTTGACGTCTTCGGGCTTGCCCGCCACTGCCTTCGCGGCCCGCTTGGCGGGCGCCTTCTTGGCGGGGGCGCGCTTGGTGGCGGTGCCGCCCTCGGCCTTGGCCGCGGTGCTCTTGGCTGCCCGCTTGGCCGGGGCCTTCTTGGCGGGAGTCTTGGTAGCGGTGCGCTTCACCGGCTCGTCGGTCGCCGGGCTTGCCTTTGTCGCTGCCACGTACACCCTTTCGGTCTCACGAATTTCTCGGTGGGCATGGGCATACTCCACCGAAAGCGTCTGCTATCGAATGTTGGCGTTCTTATCGGCTGGGATATTCACCGCTATTCGGTAGGCGGCCGCCGAGGACCATTGTAACGACAGTGTGGGTGTTCACCGTGCCGAGCGGCAAATTTCGGCACGTGGCGGGCCGAAAGCGGCAAAGTTACCCGGCGGTAGGTTCCGTGCCGGACGATACCAGGCCCTGACAGGCCATCGCCGCACCCACGATGCCGGCGGTGTTGAGCAACGCCGCCGGGACGATCGGGGTGCGGATCTTGAGCAGCGGCAGCCACTTGTCGGACTTGCGGCTGATGCCGCCGCCGGCGATGAACAGGTCCGGCCAGATCGCGTTCTCGATCGTCACCAGAACCTTGTTCACCTCTTCGCTCCACCGCGCGTAACTCCACTCCTTGCGTTCCTTGACCGACGACGCGGCGCGGTGCTCGGCCTCCTTGCCGTCCACCTCCAAGTGGCCAAACTCGGTGTTGGGCAACAACACACCGTTGTGGATCACTGCCGAGCCGATGCCGGTTCCGAAGGTCAGCAGGACCACGACGCCGGTGTTGTCCTTGCCCGCCCCGTACCGCTCCTCGGCCAGGCCCGCCGCGTCGGCGTCGTTGAGCACCCGCACCGGCTGCCCGCCGAGCGCGGCGCTGATCACCTCGGCCGCGTTCACGCCGATCCAGCCCTTGTCGACATTGGCGGCGGTGCGCACGATGCCGTCGGTGACGACACCCGGGTAGGTGACGCCGACGCTGCCGGTCCAGCCGAACTCGGCCACCACCGCAGCCACCGTTTTCGCCACCGATTCAGGGGTGGACGGCTGCGGCGTGTCGAGCTTGAACCGCTCGCCGATGAGCTGCCCGGTCTCGAGGTCGACGATGCCGCCCTTGATCCCGCTGCCGCCGACGTCGACGCCGAATCCGCGGCGTTGCGCGTCGGCGGTGGACACCGGGCCTGCTGCGGACGCATCGGGTGCCGTCATGGGTGCTCCTTTTGTGGGACAGGCCGTGTGGCGGCTGTCGGACAGGGTGAGGGACAAACCAAGGCGCGTTCCCACCCTAGTCGCTGACCATCGCAGCCGCGGGTGGTCCGGAGTCGGTCGCGAAGCGACTTTTCGGTCAGAAGATGTTGCGATAGGGCCGTGACCGACAACAGTTTCGATGCTCCCGCCTTGCGGGTGGTGGCCGAGCAACTGGCCTCCGAAGCCGCAGAGTTCGTCGTGCGCCGCCGCGCCGAGGTGTTCGGCGCCGTGGCGCCGGCCGCCGGCGCGGTCCGGGCCAAGAGCACCCCGACCGACCCCGTCACGATCATCGACACCGAAACCGAACGGTGGTTGCGTGAGCGGCTGGCGGTGCTGCGGCCCTCGGAGGCGATCCTGGGGGAGGAGGAGGGCGGTCAGCAGGACGGCCGTGAGGGCCTGAGCTGGGTGATCGACCCGATCGACGGCACGGTGAACTTCGTCTACGGGATCCCGGCCTATGCGGTGTCGGTGGCCGTGCAGTACGACGGACGGTCGGTGGCCGGTGCCGTGGCGAATGTGCCTGCCGGTGAGGTGTACTCGGCGGCGCTGGGGCACGGCGCCGAGGTGGTGCGGGCCGGGGTGCGGACCGCGCTGCGATGCAGTGCCGTCGATGACCTGTCCATGGCGCTGCTGGGTACCGGTTTTGCCTACGATCCGGGCCGGCGGGCGCGTCAGGCCGGCGTGCTGGCCCGGGTCCTGCCCGCGGTGCGCGACATCCGGCGCATCGGCTCGTGCGCGCTGGATCTGTGCATGGTCGCCGCGGGTCGCCTCGACGCCTACTACGAAGAGGGCGTCCAGGTGTGGGACTGGGCCGCGGCCGCGCTGATCGCGGCGGAGGCGGGGGCGACGGTGTGGCTGCCTGCGGCTCCCGGCGACGAGTACGTCGCCGCGTCGGCACCGGGCATCGCCGGCGCCCTGCACGATGCGTTAGCAGGTGCCGGTATGGATCTTTGACAGCAGCGCGGAGTCCGACGGTGCGGTGGCATCGGGCCGCAGGCTGGCCAGCACGGCGTTGATGTCGTCGTTGCTGGCAAGTTCGCTGAACTCGGTGCCCAGCGCCAGATCGACTGTGGCGTCGGGCCTTTCGTCCTGGTACAGCTCGGTGCACGGGGCCACCAGCCACAGTGCGGCTGCTGCGGTGCGGCCGGACGGGCCGAACCGGATCTGGCCCTGGCACTCCAGCCGCGTGCTGGCGTAGATGGGGTCGTTTGCCGCCTCGGGCTGGGCGAAGCCCAGATCGCGCAGCGCGCCCGCCACCTCGCCGGCCTGGCCGCCCTGGCCGCTGGCGTTGAGCACCCGGATCCTGGTCTCGGCCAGGGGTGCCGGGGTGACGTCGGTCATCGCCGAGCGGGCCACCTGTTCGCCGAGCTTCGGAGTTGCCGGATCGGCGGCCGGCGGCGGGTTGTTGCACACCGTGGCCTCGTGCACATCTGCGGGTTGGTTGAGCGCGATGATCCAGACGATCATCGTCACCACCGCGAGTGCGACGAACAACACGATGCCGGGAACGAAACTGCGCCGGCGGAACGGACGACCGTGCCGGTCGAAAGCTGTGCCATCGGTGATTTGCGCGACCACACCTGCACTCTAAGGGCAATGGTGTTCGCTGACGCAGCAGAGCTCAGACGGTAGTGTGATGTAAATCACACTGAAACGTGTGGCAATACGGGCACGAATCATTTGGGGAATGCGTTCGACGCTGGTACAAAGCTCTGCTGCAAGGTAAGGGAGGGGACACAGACGATGGCAACCGACTACGACGCCCCCAGGCGTTCCGAAGCGGACGAGGTTTCTGAGGACTCGCTCGAGGAGCTCAAGGCGCGGCGCAACGAGGCGCAGTCCGCCGTGGTGGATGTCGACGAGTCAGAATCGGCCGAATCGTTCGAGCTGCCGGGTGCAGACCTGTCAGGCGAGGAACTGTCGGTGCGGGTGGTCCCGAAGCAAGCCGACGAGTTCACGTGCTCCAGCTGTTTTCTGGTGCATCACCGGAGCCGGCTGGCGAGCGAGAAGAACGGCGTGATGATCTGCACGGACTGCGCCGCCTGACGGCGGCTCAGCCGCTGCGATTGAATTCGCGGCTCAGCCGCGGTGATCGAATTCGCGGCTCAGCCGCGGAGTGCGGCCAGGACGCGATCCGGATGGCGGGAACTGACAAGCCAGTACGGGGTGGGGTCATCCGGATCGTCGAGTACCACCAGCACCATCGGGCCCACCCAGGCCCGGTGAACGACGTAGGCAGCTGGATCGAGTTGGCGGCCCAGTGCGGCCGACTTCGCTGACCGCGGCACCTCCGCGCTGCGGGAGATGACGCTCGTCGGCAGGTGCGCGTCACCGACGTAGAGCTCGGTGACGCCGCTGCTGAGGCGGACCACCTTCAATTCGGTCTTGCTGAACCACATCAGCACGGCCCCCGCCACGCCGAAGAGCAAGACATACGGCAACCACGCCGGAATGGCCGGCGCGGCCAGGCCGATCTCGAACGCGATGACCCCTGCCAGCACCGCAGCGGGCAGCGACCACCACCACGGCACCCACAAACGTTCGCGGTACTGAACGCTTTGGGTGGTTGCACGCGTGTCTGACACGCGGCTCAGAGTAATCTGTGACGTCGTGTCCACCTCTCTGGCGGTCGTCCGATTGGACCGCGAACTACCGATGCCCAGCCGGGCGCACGATGGGGACGCGGGCGTAGACCTCTACAGCGCGCGCGATGTCGAGCTGGCCCCCGGGCAACGAGAGCTCGTGCCCACCGGGGTTGCCGTGGCCATTCCGCACGGAATGGTGGGGCTGATCCACCCGCGCTCGGGTTTGGCTGCCCGCGTGGGTCTTTCGATCGTCAACAGTCCGGGCACCGTAGACGCCGGCTATCGCGGCGAGATCAAGGTTTCACTGATCAACCTCGATCCCGACACGCCGATCGTGATCCACCGCGGTGACCGGATTGCCCAGCTGTTGGTTCAGCGGGTAGAACTGCCCGAGTTGGTCGAGGTGACGTCGTTCGACGAGGCGGGCCTGGCTGACACCTCCCGTGGCGACGGTGGCCACGGTTCCTCCGGCGGACATGCGAGTTTGTGATGGCATTCGGAAAGCGCAAGCACAATGACCCGGCTGACGATTCGGCCGGTCAGAACGACGACGACAAGGTTGTCGACCAAGCGACCCAGGCGGACGCGGCCGACGACTACGACGAGGGCTCGGACGACGGCCCCTTCGACGTCGAGGACTTCGACGACCCCGCGGTCGCGGCGCAGGGGCGGCTCGACCTCGGCTCGGTACTGATCCCGATGCCCGACGGCGGCCAGGTCCAGGTCGAGCTCAACGAGGCCGGGGCGCCCAGTGCGGTGTGGGTGGTGACCCCCAACGGGCGGTTCACCATCGCCGCCTACGCCGCGCCCAAGAGCCCGGGCCTGTGGCGTGAGGTGGCCGGCGAGCTCGCCGAATCGCTGCGCAAGGACGCGAGCGCGGTGAACATCCAGGACGGCCCGTGGGGCCGCGAGGTGGTCGGCGCGGGCAACGGCGGCGTGGTGCGCTTCATCGGCGTCGACGGCTACCGCTGGATGGTGCGCTGTGTGGTCAACGGGGCCCCCGAGACGATCGACGCTCTTGCCGACGAGGCGCGGGCATCCTTGGCCGACAGCGTGATTCGTCGCGGTGACACGCCGCTGCCGGTGCGTACTCCGCTAGCGGTGCAGCTGCCCGAGCCGATGGCGGCCCAGCTGCGGGCCGCAGCTCAGCAGGCCGCGATGCAACAGGCCGCCCAGCAGCTCGCCGCAACGACACAGGCGCACCCGCAGGATCAGCCGCCGGCCGAGCCGGTGGCGCGCCGCAGCGTGCAGGGTTCGGCGATGCAGCAGCTGCGCACCATCACCGGCGGGTAGGAAACCCGCCCCTCAGCCGGCCACGGTGTCGCTGACCGCCTCCTGCAGTGCGGCCAGACACGCGGCGCCCAGCACACCGGTATCGAGCCCCATCTGTTCGAGGGTGACCGACCGCAGCGCCGCCTGCGGTGCCGCGGCCACCCATTCGTAGCCGACCTCGGCCGGATGCACGGGATCGTCGGTGGCCACCGCGATCCCCATGGGCACCCGAAGCTGTTCGAGTTCGGCACTGCCGGGCGCGCGATAGCCGGCCGCTTCGTCCATCGCCTCGGGCAGGGTGGGCCACTGGCCCACCCAGGAGCGGGCCAGTTCGTCGGCCAGCCACGGCGGGCTGGACGCACGCATCTGCGCGACCGTGGCCGCCAGTCCGTCCCGGCGCAACAGCTCCGCCGACTGGCGGGCCAACAACGCGGCGGGGGCATGCTGGGAGGAACCCGTCCAGGGCGGCAGGGCGGCCAGGACCGCCACGGCCTGTCCGGGGTGGTCCAACGCCCACCGGGCCGCCACCACGGCGCCGATGGACACTCCGCCGACCGCGATCGGGCCCGACCGGGCCGCGTTGTCGAGCGCCAGCAGGTAACCCTCGACAAGCCGGTCCGGAGTCGGCGCCGGCGTCACGACAAGAGCTTCGGCGGCGTGCAGCGCACCCGAAAATGCCCGGTAGACGTAGTTGTCGTCGGACCCGGTGCCTGGCAGCAGAACGGTTGGGACATCGCGCAGAATGACGCTCATCACATGATCGTGCCTGCCCCGTCAAATCCTCGGCGTGCCGACCCGCACCCCACGTGGCATTCGGTGAACAAGAGGTCTACCGTGGCGTTGGTTGGGCGGATTCACAGTGGATCCGCAGAAGGTCAGGAGAGGCCATGGCTACGGCCGAAGGGTATCTGCGCCGGCTTACGCGACGCCTGACGGAAGACCCCGAACAACTCGACGTAGAAGAGCTCAGTGACGAAGCCGCCAATACCGGCGCGCTCAAGGCGATCGACGCCCAGCGCGGCCAGGAAGTGACGATGGTCGGCACCCTGCGCAGCGTCGAATGTAACGGCAAGGGGTGTTCCGGCGGCATCAAGGCCGAGCTGTTCGACGGTACCGACACGGTGTTGCTGGTGTGGCTGGGGCAGCGTCGCATCCCCGGAATCGAGTCGGGCTGCACCCTGCGGGTGCACGGCCGGGTCGGCAAGCTGGAAAACGGCACCAAGGCGATCTACAACCCCCGCTACGAAATTCAGAAGTGAGCCAGGCCGAAAAGAACTCAGGCAACACACCTCAACCTCCCGAGAGTGATCCGGAGCCCACCCCTGCCCATGGCGGCGGCCGGGCGGTGCTCGATCAGATGGGTGGCATCAGCGGGCTGATCTACTCATCACTGCCCGTGGTGGTGTTCGTCCCGGTTTCCACGTTGTTCGGGCTGATGCCCGCGATCGCCGCCGCGCTCGGCGTGGCCACATTGATCCTGATCTGGCGGTTGATCCGCCGCGAATCCGTACAACCCGCGGTGTCGGGATTCTTCGCCGTCGGCATCAGCGCGCTGATCGCCTACCTGGTGGGGGAGTCGAAAGGCTATTTCCTGCTTGGTATCTGGAGCTCACTGCTGTACGCCGTGGTGTTCGCGGTGTCGGTGGTGATCCGCCGCCCGGTGGTCGGTTACATCTGGGGCTGGGTCAACACACACGACCGGGCCTGGCGCGGCGTCCGCAAGGCGGTGCTGGCGTTCGACGTCGCCACGCTCACCTGGGTCGCGGTGTTCGCGTCGCGGTTCCTGGTACAGCACTATCTGTACGACTCCGACGAGACCGGTTGGCTGGGCGTCGCGCGCATCGCGATGGGCTGGCCGCTGACCGCCGTCGCGGCATTGGTCACCTATCTGGCCATCCGGGCCGCGCAGCGCGCCGTACACGCCCAGGACGGCGCGCGAACCGCCGACTGAGGACGGTTCGCAGATCAGCGCGGCGCCGGGTGCAGCAGCAGCTCCCGCAGTTCATCCTCGGACTCGGTGACGGCCACGAACAGCAGCTCGTCGCCACCTTCGAGGGGTTCATCGGATTCGGGCACGATCACCCTGGCCCCGCGCAGGATCGTCACGAGCGCGGTGTCACGGGGCAGGTCCAGGCGCCTGACGGGACGTCCGCCCCACGGTGTGTCGTCGGGCAGCGTGATCTCGACCAGATTGGCCTGTCCTTTACGGAACTCCATCAGGCGCACCAGATCACCGACCGCCACCGCCTCCTCGACCAGTGAGGCGAGCATGCGCGGCGTGGAAACCGCCACGTCCACACCCCAGTTCTCGTCGAACAGCCACTCATTGCGGGGATCATTGACCCGGGCCACCACCCGCGGGACCGCGAATTCGGTCTTGGCCAGCAGGCTCACCACGACGTTGACCTTGTCGTCACCGGTCGCCGCGATCACCACGTCGAATTCTTCGAGCTTGACCGATTCCAGCATGGTGAGCTCGCAGGCATCGCCGAGCCGCCAGTGCGCGGCCGGGATGGCGTCGACGTCAATATGTTCGGGATTGCGCTCCAGCAGCGTCACGTCGTGCTTGCTGTCGAGCAATTCGCGGGCGATGGAACGGCCAACGGCCCCGGCCCCGGCGATGGCAACTTTCATCAGTGAGCCTCCAAGTCCTCGCTCGGCGGCAGCGCCGCGATGGCCAGCGCCTCGGCGATGTGGCCGGACACCGCGGCCACGTACACCTGGTCGCCGGCCTGGATCACGGTCTTCGGTTCGGGCAGGTACCCGTTGCCGAACCGGATCATGAACGCCACCCGGCCGCCCGTGGCCCTTTCCAGGTCGGTGACCAGATGCCCGGCCCAGTCCTGGTGCAGCGGTAGTTCGGCCACGCCCACGTTGCCCGACGGGTCCCGCCACTTGGTGGTTTCGGTCTCCCTGGTCAGGACGTTGAGCAGACGGTCGGTGGTCCACGGCACCGTCGCCACGGTCGGGATGCCCAGGCGTTCGTAGACCGCGGCACGCTTGGCGTCATAGATGCGCGCCACCACGCGCTCGACGCCGAACGTCTCGCGGGCCACCCGGGCCGAGATGATGTTGGAGTTGTCGCCCGAGGACACCGCGGCGAACGCGCCGGCCTCCTCGATTCCGGCGCGCAGCAGCACGTCGCGGTCGAAGCCCATACCGAGCACACGTTCACCGGCGAACTCCGGTGAGAGTCGGTGGAACGCGGTGCTGTCGCGGTCGATGACCGCGACCTCATGGCCGATCCGGGCCAGGCTGTCTGCGAGGGAGGCGCCGACCCGGCCGCACCCCATGACCACTACACGCACCCGAAGGTCCTTTCCGGTGGCAGAAAAGCAATATTGCTCTATCCGTGCACCCGGAACGCTACAGCTTTGTGACGGCATTTCGTGTTCGGGCTTAGTCTTGGCTCTCGTGTCCAAGCTTTCGACGGCAACGCGCCGATTGGTACTGGGGCGGCCGTTTCGCAGCGACAAGCTCTCGCACACCCTTCTGCCCAAACGGATAGCCCTGCCGGTGTTCGCCTCCGACGCCTTGTCGTCGGTGGCCTACGCGCCGGAGGAGATCTTCCTGGTGCTGTCGGTGGCGGGGCTGACGGCCTACTCCCTGACGCCGTGGATCGGCCTGGCGGTGGCGGGCGTCATGCTGATCGTGATCGCCAGTTACCGGCAGAACGTGCACGCCTATCCGTCCGGTGGCGGAGATTACGAGGTCGTCACGACGAACCTCGGGCCCACCGCGGGGCTCACGGTCGCCAGCGCGCTGATGGTGGATTACGTGCTGACCGTTGCGGTGTCGATGTCGTCGGCCATGTCGAACATCGGTTCGGCGGTGCCGTTCGTCGCGCAGCACAAGGTGCTCTTCGCGGTGGTGGCGATCCTGCTGCTGGCCTCGATGAACCTGCGCGGGCTGCGAGAATCGGGCACCGCATTCGCCATTCCCACCTACGCCTTCATGATCGGCATGTACATCATGCTGGGCTGGGGCCTGTTCCAGATCTACGTCCTGGATCATCCGCTGCGCGCGGAATCTGCCGGTTTCGAGATGCATCCCGAACACGGCGAGGTACTCGGCTTCGCACTCGTGTTCCTGGTGGCCCGGGCGTTCTCCTCGGGGTCGGCGGCGCTGACCGGTGTCGAGGCGATCAGCAACGGGGTACCGGCCTTCCGGAAACCCAAGTCGCGCAACGCCGCGACCACCCTGCTGCTGCTCGGGGTGATCTCGGTCACTTTGTTCATGGGCATCATCCTGCTGTCCAAGGCGACGGGAGTGCAGATCGCCGAACGGCCCCACGAGCAGCTGATCGGTGCGCCGGCCGACTATCACCAGAAGACGTTGATCGCTCAGCTCGCCGACGCGGTGTTCCACGACTTCCCGGTCGGTCTGTATCTGATCGCGGGAGTCACCGCGTTGATCCTGGTGCTGGCGGCCAACACCGCGTTCAACGGGTTTCCGGTGCTGGGGTCGATCCTGGCCCAGGACCGGTTCCTGCCGCGGCAGCTGCACACCCGCGGTGACCGGCTGGCGTTCTCCAACGGCATCCTGTTCCTGGCCTTCGCCGCGATCGCGTTCGTGGTGGCGTTCCGCGCCGAGGTGACGGCGCTGATCCAGCTCTACATCGTCGGCGTGTTCGTATCGTTCACGCTCAGCCAGATCGGCATGGTCCGGCACTGGACCCGGTTGCTGCGCACCGAAACCGATCCCGCGGTGCGGCGGCACATGATGCGGTCACGCGTCATCAATGCGGTCGGTCTGACGGCCACCGGCGCGGTGCTCGTGGTCGTGGTGGTGACCAAGTTCGTCGCCGGTGCCTGGATCGCCATCCTGGCGATGGGCGCGCTCTTCGTGATCATGAAGATGATCCACAAGCACTACGACACCGTGGCCCGCGAGCTCGAGAAGGAGGACGAGGAAGCGGGCGACATGGTGTTGCCGAGCCGCAACCACGCGGTGGTCCTGGTGTCCAAGCTGCATCTGCCGACCAAGCGCGCGCTGGCCTATGCCCGTGCGACGCGACCGGATGTGCTGGAGGCGATCACGGTCAGCGTCGACGATGCCGAGACCCGGGCCCTGGTGCACCAGTGGGAGGACAGCGACATCAGCGTGCCGCTGAAGGTGATCGCCTCGCCTTACCGTGAAATCACCCGGCCGGTACTGGATTACGTCAAACGGGTGACGAAGGAATCGCCGCGCACCGTAGTGACGGTGTTCATCCCTGAGTACGTCGTGGGGCACTGGTGGGAGCAGGTGCTGCACAACCAGAGCGCCTTGCGGCTCAAGGGCCGGCTGCTGTTCATGCCCAACGTGATGGTGACATCGGTTCCGTGGCAATTGAGTTCTTCGGAGCGGTTGAAGGCGCTGCAACCGCGTGCCACCCCGGGTGACGCGCGCCGGGGATTCCTGGAATGACAGAACTGACTCTGACGGCGGGCCCGGCGGCCAATGGCGGCAGTTGCGTGGCTCGCCACGACGGGCGGGTGGTGTTCGTCCGGTACGCCCTGCCCGGCGAGACCGTGCGGGTCAATGTGTTCGACGAACGCGGATCGTATTGGCACGCCGAGGTTGTCGAGGTGATCGACGCTTCCCCGGACCGGGTGCCGTCGCTGTGCCGGATCGCCGGGGTCGACGGCGCCGGATGCTGCGACCTGGCGTTCGTCGAACCCGATGCCGCCCGGCGGCTCAAGGGGTCGGTGGTGGCCAACCAGCTGTCACGGCTGGGCGGATACACCTGGCGCGACGAGGAGACCGCCGTCGCCGAACCGGTCGGCCCCGGTGAGGTCCGTGGGTGGCGGACCCGCGTGCGGCTCGACACCGACGCCGACGGCCGGGCCGGGTTCCACCGCTACCACAGCGCCGAGTTGATCACCGAGCTCGATTGCGGGCAACTGCCCACTGAGCTGACCGACGGCCTGGCCGAGATGCGTTGGACCCCCGGGGCACACGTCCATGTGGTGCTCGACTCCGATGGCCGCAGACACATCGTGCAATCCGGCCCCAAGACCGCCGGCGGCCGCAAAGGCGGCCGCGCGGCGGGCCCGAAGAATGCGACGCGCGTCATCGAAGGCGATTACGAGGCCGTGCAGCGCATCGGCGGGCGGCAGTGGCTACTGCCGGTGACGGCGTTCTGGCAGGCACATCGCGACGCGGCCGCCCTCTACAGCGGGCTGGTGGCCGAATGGTCCGGGCTGCAGCCGGGCATGACGGCTTGGGATCTGTACGGCGGCGCCGGGGTTTTCGCCGCGGCGCTGGCCGGCCAGGTCGGACCGCAGGGCCGCGTACTCACCGTCGACACCTCTCGCGGGGCGTCACGCGCGGCACGCACCGCGCTGGCCGACCTGCCCTGGGTCTCGGTGGTCACCGACTCGGTGCGGCGAGCCCTGACCGCCGAGTCGGGTCGCCCCGATGTCGCGGTTCTCGACCCGCCGCGCACCGGCGCCGGACGTGAGGTGATCGATGCGCTGGCGGCCGCCGAGGTGCCTCGGGTCATACACATCGGTTGTGAGGCAGCGTCGTTCGCGCGGGACGTGGGACTGTATCTGGGGCACGGCTATGGCGTCGAGGAACTGCGGGTGTTCGATTCCTTCCCGCTCACCCACCATGTGGAGTGCATCGCGGTGCTGACCCGCTGATCCGTCGCCGAGGGGCCCGCTCAGTCCGGGGTGTCGGGCCCCATGGTCGGGGTGGGGAAGTGCGCGTAGGTGGCCCGGTTGCCGCCTTCGGCCTTCGACTGGTTCATCGCGGTGTCGGCCAGTGCCACGAGGGCGTCGACGATCTGCTCGGTGGGCAGCTCGGTCAGCGGGCGCAACTGGCTGCAGGCCGTGCCGATGCTGGCCGTCAGGCGCATGGGCGTGGTGGTGATGGCCATGCGGATCCGGTTGACCAGCGGTGAGGGATCGTTGGTCTTGAACACGTCGGCGATCAGGAATTCGCTGTCGGACACATGGGCCAGCGGGACCTTGTGGCGCACGGTCTCGCGGATGGCCTGCGCGACGGCGACGCGCGCGTGCAGCGTGCTGTGGCTGCCGTCCATGTCGCTCAGCAGCGCCATGTCATCGATCCCCACCGCCACGACCACCAGGTACTGATCGTCGTGGCGACTGTGGGAGCCCAGCATCGTGGCGGTGTGCATGTCGAAGCCCTCGCGGTTGAGCAGACCCGTCAGCGGGTCGATCTCACCCGGGTGCTGGACGCGGTCGGGTTCGACCAACTCGACGGCCATCCGGCACAACGCCGAGGTGCTCAGGATCACCAGCACTGCCACGAGGCTGCCCACCACCCCCAGCCAGACGTCTGTGAGGGCCACGCGCACCCCCAGGAAGGCCACTACGGCACCGGAGGCCACCCAGGTGAGGTGCAGCACCCGGCGACTGTGCAGGAACGCCGTGTAGGCGGTGATGAGGCTCAGCGAACTGGAACCCATGAGGCCCACGACCGGGTCCACCAGCAGGATGCAGGTCGCCGCGATACAGGCCGTGCCGATGGACACGACGATCCACGACTGGGTGCGGCTGGGCCACTGGCGCCGCCACCACCACTGGGCCAGGGTCAGACCGCCGACGGACACCGCCACCGCCACGTACTGCAGGCCGCCGTGCGGACCCTTCGGGCTGATCAGCAACAGCAAGGGGACCAGGCTCAGGCTGACGATGGTGACCCCGACGAGGCGCTGCATCCGGGTGCGCTTGCCCTGTGCCGCGAGCAGGGCGGTACGCGCGTAGTAGTGATCGAAAGGACTCAACTCGCACCCCGGAAGTAATCGACTTCGCCTACACCTTACGTAATCATGAGGGCCGGAATTTTGTAGCCGGTTTGAGCCGCTGCCACGGACTTCGTCGGTATTTGCTCGGGGCCCTCACCTGTTAGCGTGAACCGCAGGTGTGCCGGGAAGTCTGGTCGGCGTTCGATGCATGCTGACCCCAGGAGCCCGATGAGTGATCGCCGTGAAAACAGCAGCCGACGTCTGCTGGCGCGCGGGTCGTGGCCGGAGTGGCAGCGCGTCTCGGAGCTGTTGCGCACCGAGACGGTCGGCGGGGCGTTGTTGCTGGCCGCCGCGGCCGCCGCGCTGGTGTGGGCCAATTCGCCGTGGTCAGGCAGTTATCACCGCCTTTCGGAGTTCGTCGTCGGACCGCAGTCGTTGCATCTCGACCTGAGCTTGTCGGCCTGGGCGGCCGATGGGCTGCTGGCAGTCTTCTTCTTCGTCGTGGGCGTGGAGCTCAAACGCGAGTTCGTCGCGGGGGACCTGCGGGACCCGGCCCGTGCGGCGCTGCCCATCGCCGCGGCCGTGGGTGGCATGGCGGTGCCCGCGGTGGTTTTCATCGGAATCAATCTGTTCGCCGGGCACCCCGAGAACACCGACGGGTGGGCGGTGCCGATCGCCACCGACATCGCCTTCGCGCTGGCGGTGCTGGCGGTGGTGTCCACCCACCTGCCCGCGGCGTTGCGCATCTTCCTGCTGACGCTGGCGGTGGTCGACGATCTGCTGGCCATCACGGTGATCGCGATCTTCTACACCGATCACGTGGCGCTCGGGCCGTTGGCGGGGGCACTGATCCCGATCGCTCTGTATGCGTTCGCGGTGCAGCGGGGCGTGCGGCAATGGTGGATCCTGATGCCGTTGGCGGTCGTGGCGTGGGCGCTGGTGCATGCCAGCGGTGTGCACGCCACTGTGGCCGGGGTGGTGCTCGGGTTCACCGTCCCGGTGCTGGGCCGCCACGCCTCGGCCCAGCATTTCGAACACCTCGTGCGGCCCCTGTCGGCGGGGTTCGCCGTGCCGGTGTTCGCGTTCTTCGCCGCCGGCGTCACCGTGGGTGGCTTCTCAGGTTTCGCCGAGGCGGTGTCGCATCCGGTGACCATCGGGGTGATCGCCGGCCTGGTGCTCGGCAAGCCGATCGGTGTGCTGGGAACCACGTATCTGTTGGCCCGGTTCACCCACGCGACCCTGGACGAGGATCTCGCCTGGCGGGACGTGCTGGGGGTGGCCTTGCTGGCCGGCATCGGTTTCACGGTGTCGCTGCTGATCGGGGAACTGGCGTTCGGACACAGCACGGTGGCCGACGACGACGTGAAGATCGCGGTGGTCACCGGATCGGTGGTGGCCGGGCTGCTCGCCTCGGTGGTCCTGGTGTCGCGCAACGCCGCATATCGGCGCATTCACCAGTTGGAGAACATCGACGCCGACCACGACGGTGTGCCCGATGTCTATCAGCCTCGGCAGGACTGACTTCGGCATCCGTGCGTACACTGACGGAATGCTTGAACAGGTCCGCGGTCCCGCTGATCTGCAGCACCTGTCACAGTCTCAGCTGACTGATCTGGCGAAGGAAATCCGTCAGTTCCTGATCCACAAGGTCGCTGCAACCGGCGGACATCTTGGCCCCAATCTGGGTGTGGTCGAACTGACCTTGGCGCTGCATCGCGTGTTCGATTCGCCGCACGATCCGATCATCTTCGACACCGGCCATCAGGCGTACGTGCACAAGATGCTGACCGGCCGCGCACAGGATTTCGACACCCTGCGGAGCAAGGACGGTCTGTCCGGCTACCCGTCGCGCAGCGAGAGCGAGCACGACTGGGTGGAGTCCAGCCACGCCAGCACCGCCCTGTCCTATGCCGACGGTCTGGCCAAGGCCTTCGAGCTGACCGGCCACCGCAACCGTCATGTGGTGGCGGTCGTCGGTGACGGCGCGCTCACCGGCGGCATGTGCTGGGAGGCGCTGAACAACATCGCCACGGGTAACCGCCCGGTGGTCATCGTCGTCAACGACAACGGCCGCAGCTACGCGCCCACCATCGGCGGCTTCGCCGACCATCTGGCGGGCCTGCGCCTGCAGCCGGCCTATGAGCGGATCCTGGAAGAAGGCCGCAAGGCCGTGCGCGGGCTGCCCGTCGTCGGCGAGTTCTGCTACCAGTGCATGCACAGCATCAAGGCCGGCATCAAGGACGCGGTCGCCCCGCAGGTGATGTTCACCGACCTCGGCATCAAGTACGTCGGCCCGATCGACGGCCACGACGAGCACGCGGTGGAGAACGCGCTGCGCCATGCCCGTGGCTTCAAGGCCCCGGTGATCGTGCACGTGGTGACCCGCAAGGGCATGGGCTATGCGCACGCCGAGAACGACGAGGCCGATCAGATGCACGCCTGCGGCGTCATCGACCCGGAGACCGGGCTGCCGACGAAGGCTTCGGCGCCGGGTTGGACGTCGGTGTTCTCCGACGAGCTGGTCACGATCGGCGCCAAGCGGCGTGATGTGGTAGCGATCACCGCGGCCATGCCCGGCCCGACCGGTCTGAGCGCATTCCGGGATCGGTTCCCGGACAGGTTCTTTGACGTCGGTATCGCCGAGCAGCACGCGATGACCTCGGCGGCCGGGCTCGCCATGGGCGGCCTGCATCCGGTGGTGGCGATCTACTCGACGTTCCTCAACCGCGCATTCGACCAGCTGATGATGGATGTCGCGCTGCACAAGCTGCCGGTCACCATGGTGCTGGACCGGGCCGGGGTCACCGGACCGGACGGAGCCAGCCACAACGGCGTTTGGGACCTTTCGATCCTCGGCATCATCCCGGGCATCCGGGTCGCGGCGCCCCGCGACGGCGCGCGGCTGCGGGAGGAGTTTGGCGAGGCGCTGGCCGTCAACGACGGCCCGACGGCCATCCGGTTCCCCAAAGGTGATGTGGGCGAAGATATTCCGGCAGTCGAGCGGCGCGGCGGCGTCGACGTGCTCGCGGTGCCCTCGGCCGGCCTGACCGACGACGTGTTGCTGGTCGCGGTGGGCTCGTTCGCGTCGATGGCCCTGGCGGTCGCCGAGCGGCTGCGCAATCAGGGCATCGGTGTCACCGTGGTTGATCCGCGCTGGGTGCTGCCGGTGCCGCAGGCTCTCGGTGAGTTGGCCCGCGGTCACAAACTGGTGGTCACCGTCGAGGACAACGGTGTGCACGGTGGCATCGGTTCGTCGGTGTCGGCGGCTCTGCGCCATGCCGAGATCGATGTGCCCTGCCGAGATCTCGGCGTTCCGCAGGTTTTCCAGGAGCATGCCTCGCGTGGGGAGGTGCTCGCCGAGGTCGGTCTGACCGACCGGAACATCGCCCGTCAGATCACCGGTTGGATCGCCGCGATCGGTACGCCGGTGAGCGATCAGGAGATCAGCCAACAGGTCGACTAGGTTGCGTCCGGTTTGTCCTGCATGTGATCTGCGCCCAGCCGCTGCAGCCGTAGCACGAAGATGGCGACCGCCAGAACCAGGACCAAACCGCCGAGCACGCCGACCTGAACGATGGCCCGGGCGAACTCCGGTCCTTTGTCGAACAGCTTGGCCGCATCCACCGACACCACGACGATTTCTTTGATGCACGCCAGGATGCCGACGATCAAGAACGGCTCGGCCACGAGTTCGCGAGATCGCAACGAGGTCCGCACGGCATACAGCAGTTCGACGAAGATGAAGACCAGCAGCAGGCCGTCCAGCAGTTCCAGCATGACCGGGACGGCAGGCGTGCTTCCCAGTCGCAACATGGTGTTGACCTGGGCGACGATCAGCACGATCGACCCGGCGAGCAGCAGTGCCGCGATCGACCAGTAGACGGTGTCCTCGGCGATCCTCAGAGCTCGATCCGCGAAGCGTTCCCGTTCCTGCTCGCCTTCGGTTTCCTGCCGCTGTGCCACCGCACTGACGATATTCCAGTCGGGGGCGTCGGGTTGTGAACTCAACTAGGTTGCAGGCATGGATGCCGAATTGCAGAGCTGGAAGGACGCCGGGCAGTTCTTCGACTACCTCGGCTTCGACATCTTCTACCGGGTCGAGGCAAGCGGACCGAACCTACTTCTCATTCACGGCTATCCGTTCAGCTCGTGGGACTGGTCGCTGATCTGGCCCACGCTGACCGAACGGTTCACCGTCATCGCGCCGGACATGATCGGCATGGGTTTCTCCGACAAGCCCGTCGCCTACGGATACTCGGTGCCCGACCATGCCGACATGCACGAGGCGCTGCTGGATCACCTCGGCGTCGGCCGGGCCCACATCCTGGCGCATGATCTGGGCGATTCGGTCGGCCAGGAGTTGCTGGCCCGCCACGAATTCGGCGGCCGCGCCTACGGCGCCTTGGACATCGAATCGATCACCTGGCTCAACGGCGGGCTGTTCAACGAGGCGTACACACCTCGGCTGGTGCAGAAGGCGATGTCGCGAACCCCGTTGGGCGACATCATGAGTCCGCTGCAGGGCAGCCGGTTCTCGCGCCGGCTCGTCGAGCCCACGATCAACGAGATGTTCGGGGTGAACACCAAGCCGTCACCGCAGCTGATGGAGAAGTTCCACCAGATCCTGGAGTACAACGATGGCAAGCGAGTCCTGCACAAGGTCGGCCGGTTCGTAAATGACCGCTACACGTACCGGAATCGGTGGGTGCGGGCCATGCGCGAGACCGCGGTGCCGATGCGGCTGATCGACGGGCCGTCGGACCCGAATTCGGGGCGGCACATGGCCAAGCGCTACCTCGAGGTGGTTCCCGATCCTGACGTGGTGATGCTCGCCGACGACATCGCGCATTGGCCGCAGATCGAGGATCCGCAGGCGGTGCTGACGCATTTCCTGGCCCACATCGACCGGGTGGGTGGCTGAGACGTCAGTCGGCGGAGCTGAGTGCCTTGGTCAGCACCGGCACCGTGAGCTCCCGCTGCCACGGGCGGACGTTGGACTCGACGAGGAACTCCGACACCGCGGTGGCCACGTCGCCGACGGGGCGCCAGTCCCAACACAGTCGGCGCACCACCTCGGGCGTGATGAGGTTCTCGGCAGGCACCGACACCCGCTCCGACAGCTCGGCCAGGCCGGCCCGCGCGGCTTCGAGGCGCGCGGCGGCTTCCGGCTTGCGCCTGGCCCACCGGGCGGCCGGTGGCGGGCCGCTCTGGGTGTCGTTGGCCTCGGGCGGGTCAGTGTTCTCCCTGGCCCGGTTCAGGGCATCCAGCCAGACCTTGGCGCTCTTGCGCTGTTTGGAACCGCCGAAGACCGGCAGCGCGATGAGCTCGTCGACCGTCTTGGGGTCGGCGGTGGCTGCGTTGATGATCGCCGAATCGGGCAGGATGCGCCCGGGCGCGATGTCGCGGCCGCGGGCGATGGTGTCGCGGGTGGTCCACAGCTCGCGTACCGCGGACAGTGCCTGCGGGTTGCGTACCTTGTGGATGCCGGAGGTGCGCCGCCAGCGGTCACGGCGGGTGGGCTGTGCGACATAGGTGCGCAGGTATTCGAATTCCTGTGTAGCCCAATCGGTTTTGCCCTGCTCTTCCAGTACCGCGGCGATCGCGTGGCGCAGTTCGAGCAGCACCTCGACGTCCAGGGCGGCGTAGTTGAGCCAATCGGCGGGCAGCGGCCGTTTGGACCAGTCGGCCGCGCCGTGGCCCTTCATCAGTTGCAGGCCGAGCAGCCGTTGCACCATCGCCGCCAGGTTGACCCGCTCGAAGCCGGCCAGCCGGCCGGCCAGTTCGGTGTCGTAGAGCCTGCCCGGGCGCAGGCCGATCTCGGATAGGCACGGCAGGTCCTGATCGGCGGCGTGCAGCACCCACTCGTCCTGAGCCAGGGCTTCGGCAACCGGGGCCATGGCGTCGATGGGGGAGCCGCCGTGGTTGACCGGGTCGATCAGCGCCGTGCCCGAACCGGCCCGGCGGATCTGTACGAGGTAGGCGCGATTGGAATAGCGGAAGCCCGACGCCCGCTCCGCGTCGATCGCGAAAGGTCCGCTGCCTTCGGCCAGAGATTTTGCTGCCGACGAGATCTCACCTGCGGAGACGCAGACTTCAGGCACCCCTTCTGCGGGTGCCAGCAGCGGTGTCGATTCGGCCTCTTCGGCCTCGGCAGGGTCTGGGTCTTCGTCAGTCATCTCACGCGCGAGTACGGGAACTCAGGTCGGTAACACCTGCTGGGGGCAACCCTGCAGCGTGCTCGAGCACTTCACAGAATGCCTCCACATGCGGCCCCAACTCCAGGTTGGTGGCGGTCCAGGAGGCCCGCAGCTCGAGCTGGTGTGCTCGCGGCGGGCCGGAAATGTCACCGTAGCGCACCGACGTGGTGGCCGTGACGGTGCCGCCCAGTGCGGTGACGTGCTCGGCACGTGATTCCAGGGCGTCCACCAGCCAGCTCCAGGCCACTTCGGGCAGGAGCGGGTCGACGGCCTCGCTGGAATCCAGGTCGGCCTGGATGTAGGCGACGAGCCGCATGGTGCCGTCCCAGGCCTCGGCCCCGTCCGGATCGTGCAGCAGGATCAGCCGGCCGAACGCGTCGCCCTCGGAGCGCTCCGGGACGACCGCGGTATCGGGATGTCGGACCTCGGCGCCCAGCGCGTAGCTGTAAGGAGCCAGCCGCTGTGGCGGGCGTATCGGACCCAGTTCGATTTCCGGCCGTACGGTGGTGGCGTTCATCGCCGCCACCGCCGTCCGGAACTGGGCCGGTTCGGCAGAGGTCACGGCGTTTGACGCTAGCGGATACTCCCAGGACAGGACGCAGGCGCGCCGAAGTCGCGGCGTCACGAACCGGCAACGGTCCGCGCCCGCGGGCACGTGGCACCATAGGAGCCGATGAATACCCGCCGGGAGCTGCCCGATTCCCCATATCTTGCCGCTGTCAGCGGCCGCAACCCGCACCGTGTGCCGGTGTGGTTCATGCGGCAGGCAGGCCGCTCGTTGCCGGAGTACCGCGCGCTGCGTGCTCAGCACCGCATGCTGGAGGCCTGCTTCGACCCCGACCTGGTCTGCGAGATCACCCTCCAGCCGGTGCGCAGGCACGGTGTCGACGCGGCGATCCTGTTCTCCGACATCGTGGTCCCGTTGAAGGCGGCCGGGATCGGTCTGGACATCGTTCCGGACGTGGGTCCGGTGATCGAACACCCGATCCGCTCGGTGGCCGACGTCGAGGGCATGAAGCCGCTTGAGCCGGTGCAGGTTTCAGCGGTCACCGACGCCGTCTCGATGCTGGTGCGCGAGCTGGGCGAGGTGCCCCTGATCGGCTTTGCCGGCGCTCCGTTCACGCTGGCCTCCTACCTGGTGGAGGGCGGCCCCAGCCGTCACCACGAACGCACCAAGGCGATGATGCTTGGCGAGCCCGCCACCTGGCACGCGCTGATGACCGCGCTGACCGATCTGACCATCGCCTTCCTGCAGGCCCAGGTCGACGCCGGGATCGATGCCCTGCAGGTGTTCGACTCCTGGGCCGGGACGCTGTCGCTGGCCGACTACCGCACCTACGTGCTCCCGCACACCACGCGGGTGTTCGCCACCTTGGCCGCCGCGGGCGTACCGATGACCCATTTCGGCGTCGGCACCGCGGAGCTGCTGGGGGCCATGTCCGAGGCGCTGGGTGCCGCCCCGGCCACCATGGTCGGGGTGGACTGGCGCACCTCGCTGGTCGCCGCCGCGGCCCGGGTCAAGCCGGGCACTGCCCTGCAGGGCAACCTGGATCCGGTGGTGCTGCTGGCCGGCTGGCCGGTGGCCGAGGGACGGGCGCGCCGCGGTGGCCGCGGGGGCGGCCGGCCACGTCTTCAACTTGGGCCACGGTGTGCTGCCGGCAACCGATCCCGGCATCATCACCGAGGCGGTGACGCTGGTGCACTCGCTGTGAGTGCGTCCTATTGCGTTGTCGGCGGCGGTATTTCGGGACTGGTCGCCGCGTACCGGCTGCGGCTCGCGGCCGGCCCCCGCGCGGCGATCACGCTGCTCGACCCGGCTGACCGGCTCGGCGGGGTGCTGCGCACCGAACGGGTCGGCGGGCAGCCCTTCGATGTGGGCGCCGAGGCGTTCATCGTGCGCAGGCCCGAGATGCTGGACCTGCTCGGCGAGCTGGGGCTGGCGGGCCGTCAGCTCAGTCCCACCGGCACGCGACCGCTGATCTACAGCGGGGCACGGCTGCACCAGTTGCCGCAGGGGACCCTGCAGGGCATCCCGGCGCAGGCGTCGTCGCTGCTCGGTCTCGTCGACGACGAGACGGTGGCCCGCATCCTCGACGAGCGTTCCCGCCCCCTGCAGTGGAGCCGGGGCGCCGATCCGTCGGTCGCCGAGCTGGTCGGTGACCGGTTCGGTCCGCAGGTGGTGACCCGGTCCGTCGACCCGCTCCTGACCGGCGTGTATGCCGGGTCCTCGGCCACCATCGGGTTGCGTTCGGCGGTGCCCTCGCTGGCGGCCGCCCTGGACCGTGGGGCCAGAAGCCTCACCGATGCGGTGCGTGAGGCGCTGCCGCCACCGTCGGGCGCCCCGGTGTTCGGTGCGGTCGACGGCGGCTACACCGTGCTGCTGGAGGAGTTGCGGCGCCGCGCCGACGTGCGGTGGGCTCAGGTCGCCGCGGTGCGGGTGGATCGTCGCGGCCGCGGCTGGTCGGTGCTCGACGACGAGGGCGCGAGCTGGTACGCCGACGCGGTGCTGCTGGCCGTGCCTGCGCCGCACCTGCCGTCGCTGATCGAACACATCGCACCGCGCACGGCGGCGGCGGCCAGGCGCATCCGCGTGGCCTCGGCGGCCGTGGTGGCCTTGGCGCTGCCCGGTGGCACCCCGTTGCCGCAGCAATCCGGTGTGCTCGTCGCCGCAGGAGAACGACTCAACGCCAAGGCGATCACGATGTCGTCGCGCAAGTGGGGCCGCCGCGGGAACGTCGAGATGGTGCGGCTGTCGTTCGGTCGTTACGGCGACGACATGGCCGCCAACACCGGCGATGAGGACTTGCTGGCCTGGTCGGCCCGCGATCTGAACACGTTGTTCGGCGTCGCGGTGGAGCCGGTGGACAGCCACGTCCACCGCTGGATCGACGCGATGCCGCAGTACGGTCCCGGCCACGCTGATCTGATCGCGGAACTACGTGCGGGGCTGCCGCCGACGCTGGCGGTGGCGGGCGGTTATCTGGACGGGATCGGAGTGCCGGCGTGTGTGGGGACCGCCACCCGGGCGGCCGCGGAACTGGTGTACAGCGGCGTGGCACGATAGGCCTATGGCCAAGCTCGACTACGACGAACTCAACTCCACCATCCGCTACCTGATGTTCTCGGTGTTCGCGGTGAGCCCCGGTGAACTCGGCGAGGATCGCGCCGAGGTGACCGAGGAGGCGGCGGCATTCTTCAAGACCCAGGAAGAGCGTGGTGTGGTCGTGCGCGGCCTGTACGACGTGGCCGGCCTGCGGGCCGACGCCGACTTCATGGTCTGGACCCACGCCGACAACATCGAGGCGCTGCAGGCCACCTACTCGGACTTCCGCCGCGCCACCGCGCTGGGCCGGATCAGTGACCCGGTGTGGAGCAGCGTGGCGCTGCACCGGCCGGCTGAGTTCAACAAGAGCCACGTCCCGGCGTTCATCGCGGGCGAGGACCCGGGCAACTACATCTGCGTGTACCCGTTCGTCCGCTCCTACGAGTGGTACCTGCTGCCCGACGAAGAGCGTCGCCGCATGCTGAGCGAGCACGGCATGGCCGCCCGTGGCTACAAGGACGTGCGGGCCAACACGGTGCCCGCGTTCGCCCTCGGCGACTACGAGTGGATCCTGGCCTTCGAGGCGCCCGAGCTGCACCGCATCGTCGACCTGATGCGGGATCTGCGGGCCACCGACGCCCGTCGCCACACCCGCGAGGAGACCCCGTTCTTCACCGGGCCGCGGGTCAGCGTCGAGGATCTGGTCGCCAAGCTGCCCTAGCATTCTCTTCGTTTTGTCACGCTGGAGTGGCTGTCGAGCCCGACAGCCACTCCAGCGTGACAATGCAGGTTTGGTTCGGTGCCCGTTGTCACGCCAGAGTGGCCCTGGCCGTCGACCGCCACTCCAGCGTGACAGTGGGTGTGACTGGTGGCAGGCGGATTGACCTGAGCTTTCAGTCAGCGGGTCTACCCTCGCGGGCATGACTGCTCCGCAAGAATCCGACCGCTTCGAAGAGATGTACCGCGACGAGCGGACAGCGCACGGCCTGCCCGCCGCGACGCCGTGGGACATCGGTGGGCCGCAGCCGGTGGTGCAGCAGCTCGTCGCCCTCGGCGCCGTCAAGGGCGAGGTGCTCGACCCCGGCACCGGACCCGGCCACCACGCCATCCACTACGCGTCAAAAGGGTTGTCGGCCACGGGCGTTGACGCGTCACCGTCTGCGATCGAGCGGGCCCGGGAAAATGCCCGGAAAGCCGGCGTGACGGTCGATTTCCAGGTGGCCGACGCGACCAAGCTGGAAGGGCTGGAGGGGCGGTTCGACACCGTCGTCGACACCGCCTTCTACCACGTTTTCACCGGTGAGCCCGAGCTGCAGAAGTCGTACGTGCGGGCACTGCATCGGGCCACGAAACCCGGTGCGCGGCTGTACATGTACGAATTCGGTGAGCACAACGTCAACGGCTTCAAGATGCCGCGGTCGATGAGTGCCGACGATTTCCGTGAGGTCCTTCCGGACGGCGGCTGGGAGATCACCTACCTCGGCACCACCACGTACCAGGGCAACGTCAGCGTCGAGGCGTTCGAGACGATGGCCGCGCGCAACCCCGACATGGCCGACCAGATGGCCCCGGTGCTGGAGCGGCTGCGGGTCATCGAACCTTGGCTGGTCGAGGGCCGGGTGCACATGCCGTTCTGGGAAGTGCACGCCACCCGGCTCGACTGAGGCCGCCCGTCACTCGGACGCGGGCACCAGCTTCAGTGAGATGGAGTTGATGCAGTAGCGCTGGTCGGTGGGCGTGGGATAACCCTCGCCCTCGAACACATGCCCCAGGTGGCTGTGGCAGTTCGCGCACAGCACCTCGACGCGGCGCATGCCCAGCGAGGTGTCCGACCGCAGGATCACCGCGGCGGAATCCGCCGGATCGAAGAACGACGGCCAGCCGCAATGCGATTCGAACTTCTCGGAGCTGCGGAACAACTCGGCGCCGCAGGCCCGGCATTCGTAGACGCCCTCGGTCTTGGTGTCGGTGTACTCGCCCGTGAAGGGCCGCTCGGTACCCGCCCGACGCAGCACCGCGAATTCCTCCGGGGTCAGCTTCTCGCGCCATTCGTCATCGGTCAGTTGCAGCTTGGGACCGTCGGTCGTCATGAACCCAAATTACGTGCTGTCCGCCGGTGTGCGCCAGGTACGACGGATCCACAAGCGCAGCGCCGCTGCGCCCGCGGTAGCCTGCGGTATGCGCGGTAGCTGGACCACCGGACCCGGCATGACGGTGGTCGCGGGTTCGTTCGGTGACATCGAGGTGCACCACCATCCCGCGGTCCAGCTCGCGGTGGGGATCGATGGCCCGCTCGCGGTGGTGGCCGGCGACGGAGCCGAAGAGCGCTGCTGCATCGCGGCGGTGGCCAGTGGCACCCGGCACGCAATGCGGCCGGACGGCGCGAGCGCAGCGCTGTCGATCTACCTGAGCCCCGAAACAGACACGGCGACAACGCTCAACGCCGCCATCCAGACGCACGGCGGCAGTCCCGGCCTGTGGGCGATCAACGGCGCCGAGCCGCTGACCTCGGCGGTGGCGGCCGCCGTGCGGGCCGAGGATCTGTCCGGTGCGGCAGGCATGGTGGTCGACGCGCTGCTCGCCAGGGCCGGCGTCACCGCAGGCGCGGTACACCCTCAGGTGCGCCAGGCGATCGAACTCGTCACCGCCCGGATACCGAGTCGTACCGATCTCGGTTCGGTCGCCGGGGAGGTGGCGGTGTCGGCGGACTACCTGGGCCGGCTTTTCCGGAAGCAGACCGGGACCTCGTTCGCGGCGACGGCGCGGTGGACCCGACTGCTGGCCGCGTTGGAGCACCTGAGCGCGGGTACCTCCATCACCGATGCGGCGCACCGGGCCGGATTCGCCGACGGCGCGCATGCCACCAGAGTGTGCCGTGAGCTGACCGGTATCGCGCCCAGCGACGTGGTGCGGGCATTGGGCTGACCGGACGGATCCGTTCAAGCGCTGAGCCGGACACCGCGCGATGCTGGAGGTCCTACGACGACGGGAGCTCACATGCCGGCAATGTCACAGATCGAGCGCGCCTTCTGCAAGACAGCGCTGTGGCGGGGCGGGACCGGGCAGGCCGTGCTCGGCAGCATCCCGATCGAACGCCTGGGTCGCGACTGTCTCGAAATCGGTTCGGGCAGTGGTGATATCGCGGCGCGACTGCGGCAGGCCCATCCGGAGCTGGCCATCACCGCGACCGATTTCGACCCGGCCATGGTGCGCACCGCGGCCCGTCGGCTGCAGGTATTTCCGGACGTGACCGTGCGCGGGGCCGACGCCACCGATCTGCCGTTCGCCGACGACTCGTTCGATTCGGTACTCAGCTGCCTGATGCTGCACCACATCGTGGAGTGGGAGAAGGCCGTCGCCGAGATCGCCCGGGTGTTGCGGCCAGGCGGGGTGTTCACCGGCTACGACCTGACCCGCACCCCGATGGCGACCGCGATCCACCGGCTCGACCGGTCACCGTTCCGGCTGGTGAATCCCGCCGAACTCGACGAGGTCTGCGCGCGTCACGGCTTGCAGATGCAGACCCGGACCCGGCTGGCGGGGCAGGTCATGCAGTTCACCTCAGACTGACTCGGCTTCCTTGGGCTCATTGGACCGGGTCAGCCACGGCGGGTCGATGCCTTCGTCGAGCCTGCCGTCCTGCTTGGCATCCAGATAGCGGAAGTACAGCACGCAGAACACCACGACCAGCATGAGCGACCAGCCGTAGGTGATCTTCATGTACTCGAGGAACCGTCCGGTGGTCGGCCAGCGCCACAGCAGCCAGCGGTCCATCGTCATGAATCCGTATACCGCCAGCCAGGCCGGCCAGTTGCGGAGCACCGAGTTCGGCAGCACCACCGTCATCAGGAACGGGAACAGCGTCATCGAGTAGTAGCCCTGGGCCAGTGAGAGCACCAGCCACGAGGTGATCAGCAGTACGCCCGAGGAAGTCAGCATCCAGAACAGCTGATCGCGCTCTCGGTAGTAGCGGTACAACAGCCACAGGCTGACCGCGGCGAGCACCACGAACGTCACCCGCAGCGCGACGATCAGCCACATCGGCAGCCCGTAATAGATGCCGTTGCCCAAGATGGCGGAGTTGAAGTAGTCGCGGGTCTGCATGATGTACGGCAACGTGTTGCGCACGAAGCCCATCGGGTCGGCCGACAGCGGCCAGGCGACGGCGTTGAACACGACCGGCACCGCGATCGCCGTCACCAATGCGCGCCACTGCCGGTTCAGCAGGGGTAGTAGCAGCAGCACGCCGAGCAGGGGTTTGACCACCAGCGTCATCCCGATCGCCGCGCCGGCCCACCACTGATGGCTCACCTTGCCCGACAACAGCCAGGTGAAGAACAGCACCTCGGCGAGCAGGATGCAGCCATTGATGTTGGTGAAAACCAATGTGTTGGTGACTGATTCGGTGCAGAACATGGCCAGCAGCAGAGCCGGCAGGGCCACCGAGGTGAGCGAGAACTTGAAGAGGCGCACCAGAAGCGCGGCCGCGATGATCACGGCCACCGCGTTGATCGCGACGAACCAGAAGCGTGACGCGAACTCGGGAAGGAACCCGAACGGCGCCAGCAGCAGGGTGCCGCCTGGTGGGTACAGGTAGTGCGGGTCGACGTAGCTGAAGTGCTCGTTGTAGATGGCCCAGTGCCGCCGGAAGTTCGACACCGCGCGGTACACCGGACCGAAGTCGTCGGTGATGTAGCCGTTGGTGGCCAGCACGTAGCTGCGATGGATGATCGACAGGATCGCCAGCGGCCACAGCACCGAGCGCAGCACCGTGGCGGTGCTCGGCGGGGAGGTGCGGGGACGGAAGGGGTTCAGAAGACCGACCATGACTGAATTTGTCGGGGATTCTGCTGCAGCCACCAGCGAACCTTATACCGACGTCGATCGGGCCCCGCGTCAGGCGGGACAGTACGTGTCGGTCTCGGGCAGTTTGCCGCTGTCGAGGTAGCCCGTCAGCGGGGGCAGCGCGCACGGGGTGTAGATGCTGGCGCCGTGGCCGATGCCCTGCCACATCACCCGACGGTTGTTGGCGCCGGCGTTGATGATGGTCGCGGCGACGGCGGCGACGCCCTCGTTGCCGACGATCGGGTCGTTGCGCACACCGAGCAGCAGTACCGGAATCTTGAGGTCCTGCGGGTCTTTCGGTGCGGTGCTGCTGGGCCAGTTGAGGCATTTGACCAGATTCAGCGCGCCGACGGCGCCGAACTGCGGGTAGAGCTTGCCCCAGGCGACGACGAGTTCGCGGACCCGGTCGGGGGTGGGCCGGTTGAGCGCGTCGCTGCATGCGTTGACGAACTGGCCGTCGGTCTGGCGCAGGTTGTCGGCCTGGGTGATCAAGCCCGAGATCGGACCGGTGTCCCCGGCGCGAGCGGCGGCCAAGGCATTGGCCAGGTTGTTGGTGGCCGCCACCCGGTCGCCCTGGGGAAAGCCCATCCCGGTGGTGATCGCGTCGGCCAGGGTGGCCACCGAGGCGCCGCCGGGGCCGCGTCCGGCGCGGGCGTCGGCCAGCAGCGCGTCGACGGCGCCCTTCGGATCGGGGGCCAGGGCGCAGTTGGTGGCCACGCATTGCGCGGCGAATGCATCCAGCGCGGCCTGCTGTCCCTTGATGCGCTGCTCGGCCGCGGCCTCGGCGCCGATGGCCAGTGGCAGAGGGGAGTCCAGAACCAGCCGCGACACCTTGTTGGGGTGTGAGCCCGCGTAGGCCAGCGCCACCTGAGCACCGTTGCCGATGCCCAGTAGCGCCAGTGACGGCACGTCCCAGGTGCTGCGCAGCCGTTCCAGATCTTCGGCGGCGTGTGCGTTGTCGTAGGCCGAGTCGCCCGGGGCGATCGTGTCGGTGCAGCTGGTGGTGGCCGTCATGGTGACCTCACCGAGGTTGGCCACCGGATCGTCGCCGGCCTGGAACTGCGTCTGGTCCAGCATTTCCTGGCGGTCGTAGACATCGCGACAATCCAGGGCGCCGGACATGCCGATGCCGCGCCGGTCCACGGCGACGATGGGATGCGTCTTGAGGATGTCGGTGCCCGAGCGCGCCAGCCAGGTCGGCAGCTGCACCGAGGTGGGAACGTCGGAGCCGGTGGTCATCACCAGCGGACCGGCGTCGGCCGGTGTCTGCTTGGACCGGGCCCGCACCACGCCGATGCTGATCGTGCCGGTGGCCCCGTTGATGGAGTCGAGGTCGGCGTCGTAGGTGGCGCAGTCCAGCGTCACATCGGCGGGCGGCTGCACGCCGGCCCCGTCGAACAACCGCGGGGTGCAGTCATGCCAGGACAGGTCGTTCTTGGGCGCTTCGATGCCGGGCGGCCCGGGCGGGGCGGCCGCGGTGGTGATCGGCTGCCCCTGCGGGTGGGCACCGGAGTTGGTGGCGTAGCGCGGATCTGCGGCGAACAGCGGTGAGCATGCAGTGAGCAGCCCAAGTGACAGAACGGGCACGGCGACCGCCGACCTTCTCAGGGCTTTCACCAGCTGATGACGCATGCTGACCACAGTAGCGACACGTTCAACGGACGTAGCGCGTGTACAGGTAGCCCTCGTCGTCGGTGAGCAGGTGTGCGGGCCGCATCCGGGTGTGTGCCTGGCCCGCGCCGGTGGCGATGCGCCGGGCCACGCCGCCGACGAGGATCGGAGCCACGGTCAGGCACAACTCGTCGAGCAGGTCGTTTTCGATCAGCAGGCTCAGCAGGGCTGGGCCGCCTTCGGTCAGCACCCGGAAGAGCTTGCGTCCGGCGAGGATTCGCAGCGCCACCGCCGGGTCGACACGGGTGGGGTCGGCACCGGAGGCGTCGAGCACCTCGGCGACCCCGCCCAACCGGTGCCGCGCGTCGGCGACGGTCTTGGTGGCGGTGAGGATCAGCGGCGGCACCGCGGTGCGGGTGAAGAACTTGGCGTCGTGGTCGAGCTCGGCCGATGCGGTGACGACGGCGATCGGCGGGACTTCCGCCTGCCCGCGACGCTGGCGTTCCTGCCGTTGCGCGACGGACAGCTGCACACCGGAGTAGTTCTCGATCCGCACGGTCGCGGCGCCCATGAGGATGACGTCGGCAGCGTGACGCATGAGATTGAACACAGCCCGGTCGCCCGGACCACCCAACCCGCCGGACTTGCCATCTTGGGTGGCACCGCCGTCCAGGCTGGCGATCATATTGCCTCTTACCCAACATCGCTGCAGGTCATCGGGGTAGGCGTAGTAGTCGGCCAGGCGGCCGTCGGCGATTTTGTCGACGTTTCCCAGCACGGTCAGGTCGGGCCCGGCGGTGTCATCGGACATGAACTGCATTGGAGCACGTCGCTACGCTGCCCCCATGCACGGGTCCAGCGGCGTCGCTCATCTCGCCGATCGTCATCCCACCGTCACGCCGGAGCGGCTGGTCGCACAGTTGGTTCCGCCGCCGACGTTCGCCGACGTCAGCTACGACAGCTACCGCCCGGATCCCGCCGAACCGTCGCAGGCCGCCGCGGTGCAGTCCTGCCGCAGTTTCTGTGAGCAGGCCGCGCTGCGACGGGCGGGCAAGAAGAAGCTGTTCGGCAAGCGTGAGGTCCTGCCCGGGGTGGGGTTGTATCTGGACGGTGGGTTCGGCGTCGGCAAGACCCACCTGCTGGCCTCGACGTATTACACGCTGTCGGGGGGCGAGGCTCCGACGGCGTTCGCCACGTTCGGCGAGCTGACGCAGCTGGCCGGTGTGTTCGGCTACAACGAGTGCATCGACCTGCTGTCGGATTACGTGGTGGTGTGCATCGACGAGTTCGAGCTCGACGACCCGGGCAACACGACGCTCATCTCGCGGCTGCTCTCGGCGTTGGTGGAGCGCGGGGTGTCGATCGCGGCCACCTCGAACACCCTGCCCGAACAGCTGGGCGAGGGGCGGTTCGCCGCTCAGGACTTCCTGCGCGAGATCAACACGCTGGCCCAGATCTTCACCACGGTCCGCATCGAGGGCCCCGACTACCGGCATCGCGATCTGCCGCCGGCTCCCGAGCCGCTCTCCGATGACGAGGTGGCACAGCGGGCCGAGGGCGTCGCCGGTGCGACCCTCGACGACTTCGACGCGCTGTGTGCGCATCTGGCGACCATGCACCCGTCGCGGTATCACGCCCTGATCGAAGGCGTCACCGAGGTATTCATCACCGGGGTGCACCCGATCGAGGATCAGAGTGTGGCGCTGCGGCTCGTGGCGCTGACCGACCGCCTGTACGACGCGGGTGTTCCCGTGCTGGCGTCGGGGACCAAGCTGGACACCATTTTCAGCCCGGAGATGGTGGCCGGCGGTTTCCGGAAGAAGTACCTGCGGGCGACGTCGCGTCTGCTGGCCCTGACCGCCGCCGCGCAGAAAACGGCCTAGACCGGTCGGACCATCACGTAGTCGTTCTCGATGCGGCTGCCGAGCCGGAAGGTCTTGGTGCCGCTGACGGTGAAGCCGTTCTTGGCGTAGAAGCGCTGGGCGCGTTGGTTCAGTTGGTTGACGCCAAGCCACACGCAACCCGCGCCGGATCGGGTCCCGGCGTCCAAGGCAGCGGTCATCAGGGCCTGGGCCACCCCGTTGCCGTGGTGCTCGGGCAGCACATAGATCTTCGACAGCTCCAGCGCGGGCCGCAGGGTCACGGCGCGCTGGACGTCACCGTCGTCGGGGACGCCGTGAATCAGCATGACGTAGCCGGTAATTGAGGTATCCCGCGCCACCAGCACGATCCGGTCCGGATCGGTGAGGTACTCGGCGAAGCGTTCCTCCGACAGCGTCTCGGCGATGAACGCCGCGACGTTGTCGGGCGTCACCGACGGGGGACAGGCCAGCGGAAAGGTGGTGGCTGCCACCGCGGCGAGGTCCGGAACGTCAGCTGCCGTGGCGCGGCCGATCAAGGCAGGGGGGCGCCCGGCTGCCACAGATTCCATTGCGCCAGGTGCTTTCCGGACTTGGTGTCGGTCAACACCACATTGGTGACCAGCGCGCGGTAGACGTCCCAGTAGACGTCGCCGTTGACGGTGGCTCCCGGCGGGGCGTTGCGCAGTGCCGCTTCGAGGCGGTTGGGCGCATCGGTGTGCTTGGGCGCGTACGCGTCGGCGTACGGCGTGACGCCGTTGAAGGTGAACGCCAGTGCCATGGCGTACGGGTTGGGCGCCTGGATGGTGGTCACCGTGATCGGGACCCGCCACGGGCCGCCCTGCGCGCGCCAGCGCGGCGAGCCGTTCCAGCCCCAGCCGGGCGGGACGTCACTGGCGAGCACGTCGTGCACGGTGACGTCGGCGATGATGCCGTTGTCCGTCTCCACCCGGAGCGTCTGGCCGATGTTGCCGATGGGGGTGACATCGGCCGAGGCCGCCGGTGGGGCCATGAGGGCGGTGACAGCCGCCACCACGGCCGTGAACATGAACGCAAACCAGCGAGGCATGCCAGGCATGATCGCACAGAGTGAAACGTGTTACAGCCGGTTGGGTCAGGACACCCAGGGCCCGACGCCGCCGACCTTGTCGATCCGGATGCGGGTGAGCCATCCGGGCGGCGCGCCCTTCGGCGGGAACGGAACATCCGGGGCGGCCAGGGTTTGCGCCAGCTCCTTGAGCAGTTCGGGCGCGCCGCCCTCGACGATGCGCGCGGTGCCGTTGATCGCCAGGTACGGCCGCATCACCTCGCCGACCCGGCCCGGCTCGATGATCGTCACCGCGACGCGGGGATCGCGGCGTACATTGCGGACCTTCTTGTGCTCGGCCAGATGTGCGGTGACGAGCTCGTCGCCGTCCGGCGTGGACCGCAACGCCACCCAGACCAGCGTGACCTGTGGGCTGCCGTCGGGATTCAGCGTGACCAGGGTGGCGTCGGCGCCCGCGCCGATCAACTCGCGTGCGGCGTCATTGAGTTTCACGATTGGTTCTACGGATGCGTGGCCGCTTTCATTCCCCGGAATCCGTGGCAGTTCCTTGCTCTTTGGCCATGAACGGTGCCAGGGCGGCGGCCAGCTCGGTCTCGAACCGCTGCGGGTCGGCCCCGAGCCGGTGCAGGGGTCCGTCCTCGTCCTCGGCCTCGGCCAGGGCGAGCAGGATGTGCTCGGTGCCGATGTAGTTGTGGCCTAGCCGAAGTGCTTGGCGGAAGGTCAGTTCCAGCGCCTTCTTGGCGCCCCCGTTGAACGGGATCAATGCCGGGACATTTTCGGCGGGCGGCGGCAGGGTGATGGCGGCACGGGCGGCTTCGGCGGTGATGCCTTGACTCACAAGGAGTTTGGCTCCGATTCCGTCGGGCTCGGCGAACAGTGCCAGCAGCAGGTGTTCAGGGGTGATCTCGGCGTTGCCCGCGGCGTGCGCGGTGTTCTGCGAGACGACGACGACGTTGCGGGCCCGGGGGGTGAACCGGCCGAACCCGGCGTTGGGGTCGAGTGCGGCCGGGTCGAAATCGGGAACCTTCGGCACGAAACGTTTCTGGGCTGCCTGTTTGGTGACGCCCATGGCTTTGCCGATGTCGGTCCAGGAGGCGCCCGAGCGGCGGGCCTGGTCGACGAAGTGTCCGATGAGGTGGTCGGCGATCTCGCCGAGGGCGTCGGCGGCGATCACCGCGTCGATCAATTGCTCCAGTGGTTCGGTATGGGCCTTCTTGATCGCACCGATGAGATCATCGAGGCGGACCGGGTTGGTGAGGGTGACGGGTTGGCTCATGCGTCAACTCTAAGTTGACGATGCTCCATCGTCAACCAAAAGTTGACGATTTTGCGCGACCGGGGGCGGAGTGCCCGGAGGCCACCCGTGCGGATCGGGCAAGATAGCGCCGGTGAATCTCGAAGAGCGCGTGCTCAAGCTCTTGCGGCCCGTGCTGCGGCCGGTGATGCGGGTGTTGTCGTTGCGCACCATCGTCATCGTCGGCGCGCTGTCGGTGGTGGTCACGGTGATCACGCTCGGCACCTGGGTGTGGATCGGCGTCACCAACGACCAGTACAGCCAGCTGGACCGGCGCCTGGATTCATTGAGCAGCCTCGGCGACGTGAGCACGCTGCTCAGCGCCACCAAACAAGGTGCGGCGGACAAGTCCAGTCCCGATGACGGCGGGCTGGTCCGAACCGCGCACATCGGCGGCGTCAGTGTCTCGGTGCCCAGCGACATCGTCCTGCCGCGCCTGGAGAACGGCTACGCCAACATCACGATCGACGGGGTCGAGTACCGCGTGCGCACCTTCACCGCGGGCCCGGCGAGCATCGCACTCGGGGCGCCGCTGGCCGAGACGCAACGCCGGATCGACGAGCTGCACCTGCGGGTGTTGCTCATCTGCGGCGGCGTCATCGGCAGCACCATCGTGGTGGGCTGGATGATCTCGCTGGTGATGATCACCCCGTTCCGCCTGCTGGCTCAGCAGGCCCGCGCCATCAACGCCCAGTCCAAGCCCGACGAGGTGCAGGTGCGCGGTGTCCGCGAGGCCGTGCAGATCGCCGAAGCGGTCGAGGGCATGCTCGCGCGCATCGGAAATGAACAGGAGCGCACCAAGGCCGCGCTCGAGTCGGCCCGCGATTTCGCCGCGGTGGCCTCCCATGAATTGCGCACCCCACTGACCGCGATGCGCACCAACCTGGAAGTGCTGTCCACCCTCGACATGACTGCCGAGCAGCGGCAGGAGGTGATCGGCGATGTGCTGCGTACGCAGAGCCGGATCGAGGGCACCCTGACCGCCCTGGAGCGGTTGGCGCAGGGGGAGCTGACCACGGTCGAGGATTTCGTGCCGATGGATGTCACCGAGCTGCTCGACCGCGCGGCGCACGACGCGCTGCGCACCTATCCGGGCTTGCGGGCCACCCTGATGCCGTCGCCGACGGTGTTGATGCTCGGTATGCCTGCCGGCCTGCGCCTGGTGATCGACAACGCGATCGCCAACGCGGTCAAGCACGGTGGTGCCACCGAAATCCGGCTCAGTGCGGTCAGTTCGGCCGACGACGTGCAGATCGTGGTGGACGACAACGGTTCTGGCGTACCCGAGGCTGAACGGGCCGAGGTGTTCGAGCGGTTCGCCCGCGGGTCGACCGCGTCGCGGTCGGGGTCGGGTCTGGGTCTGGCCCTTGTTGCTCAGCAGGCTGAATTGCACGGCGGCACAGCTGCTTTGACGGAAAGTCCACTCGGCGGAGCACGGCTGTTGTTGCGGCTGCCGCTGACCCGGGCGCGCATGGAGGACGCGCCGTTCTAGGTTCGGGACGTCAGCAGTCCGGCGCCGGCGTCCTGGCCAGGAGCTCGTCGAGGAAGCCCGCGGCCTCGCGGCCGGCGCGCTCCACATCGCCGGCGGCGATGGCCTCGACCAGCTCGTCGTGCGGGAACATGCCGCCGGGCGCGGCGCTCATGGTCGCGACGCTGGCGGTGATCATCTCGAGCAGCCCGCGGTAGATCTCGATCAGTACCGGGTTGTGTGATGCCCGGACGACGGCCAGGTGGAACTCGGTGTCGGAACGGGTGAACTCCGCGTGGTCGGTGGTATCGGTGTGGGCCAGGTGGGCGCGTAGTTCGGCGAGGTCTGCCTCGGTGCGTGCGGCGGCGGCCAGGCGGGCCCCCTCCACTTCGAGGCAGCGCCGGACCTGGAGTACATCGCGCAGCTCGGTTCCGCAGAGCCGGCGCAGTGCGCCCGATACCTCGCTGGTGGCGCGCACGTAAGTGCCGGCCCCCTGTCGTACTTCGAAGATGCCGTTGTGGGCCAACGCCCGGATCGCTTCGCGCACGGTGTTGCGCCCTACGCCGAGCGCCTCGACCAACTCGGGCTCGGTGGGGATGCGGCTGTCGACCGGCCACTCGCCGGAGGTGACCAGGCTGCGCAGCTGCTCGATGACCTGGTCGACCAGGCCGGTGCGTCGCGTTGTGGCGAGCGGCACGCTGAAGTCCTTTCATCCAATCATGGGATGTATGGCACTATAGCCGGGTGAGTCGGTCCCTGCGCAACGAATCCCTGAACGGTTACGAGCACGATCTGGAGCTCGAGCTGGACGGTGCCGTAGAGGTCCGTCCCGGGACGATGGCGGCGGGCGGGGCCCTGCTGGTCGTGGCGGTGATCCTGACCGCACTGAACCTGCGTCCGGCGATCACCAGCATCGGACCGGTACTCGGAGAGATGCGTGAATCGCTCGGCGCCTCGGCAGTCTGGGCCGGTGTGCTGACCACCCTGCCGGGACTGTGCTTTGCCGCGGCGGGTCTGACGGCGCCGTGGTTGGCCCGCCGGATCGGGTTGGGCCGGGCTATCTCGGTCGCCCTGGTGATCCTGAGCATCGGCCTGGTCGTGCGGGTGTTGGACGGCCCGTATGTGGTGATCGGCGGAACGCTGGTGGCCACGGGAGGCATCGCGCTGGTCAACGTGCTCATCCCGGTGGTGATCAAGGGCTCCTTCCCGGCTCAGATCGGTCTGATGACCGGTGTGTACACCGCGGCCCTGCAGGGCGGCGGGGCACTCGGCTCCGCGGTCACTCCGCCGCTGGAGCCGCTGCTCGGCGGCTGGCGCGGGGCGCTGAGTTCCTGGGCGTTGGTCGCCATCGTCGCGCTGCTGTTCTGGGTGGTGGGCGCTCGGGGTATCAGCCAGGCCCGCACCGAGGCGGCGACCTCGGATGGATCTGGACGGTCCCTGCTGCGTAGCCCGCTGGCCTGGACGATCACGTTGTTCTTCGGCTGCCAGTCGTTCCTGGCCTACGTCGTGATGGGCTGGCTGCCCGAGGTGTTCATCGACAGCGGGGTCAGCAAGACCGACGCCGGGCTGCTGCTGGGGCTGGTGTCGATCCTCGCGGTGCCGATCAGCCTGATCGTGCCGCCGCTGGCCGCCAAGCAGAAGAACCAGAGCGGATGGATCGTCGGACTCGGCGTGATCGGGATGGTCGGCATGATCGGCCTGCTGGTCAATCCGGGTGCGGCGCCGCTGTTGTGGAGCTTCTTCGTCGGCATCGGGATGAGCGTGTTCTCTCTGGCGCTCACGGTGATCGCGCTGCGGGCACGCAATGCCGAGGACACCGCGCGGCTGTCCGGGATGGCGCAGGGCTTCGGCTATCTGCTCGCCGGTGTGGGCCCGTTCTCGTTCGGCCTGCTCCACGACATGACCGCCGGCTGGACTGCGCCGTTTGTCATGGTGCTGGTGGTCTACCTGGTGCAGATGGTGGCCGGTGCGCTGGCCGGGCGTAACCGCTACGTCTGAGCCACAAACGTGGCTTGTGACCCCACAACATTGTGGCGCCTACCGGTGACCGGTGCAGCGCACCACCATTGGTGAGGTGACCACCTACGCAGCCGCCTATACGGCGCAGAGGCCGTTCCACACCGCCCTGCTGGCCGAATTGGACAGTGCGGGTTCGGCCTTCCGGCACATCACGCCGAACTGGTTCGCCTCGGTGATGGGCACCGGAATCGTCGCGACTGCCGCGGCCACCCTGCCGCTGCACCTGCCGGGATTGCACGAATTCGCCACTGCGGTATGGATTTTGGCCGGCACGGTGTTGGTGGTTCTCGCCGCGGCGTTCGCCACGCATTGGATCCGGCACCGCGACCAGGCGAAAGCCTATGCCGCGCACCAGGTGGTGGGTCAGTTCTACGGAGCCCCGGCCATGGCGCTGCTCACGGTCGGCGCGGGCGCGCTGCTGCTCGGGCCTCCGATCATCGGCCCGTCGGCCGCGCTGGCCGTGGACGTGGTGCTGTGGACCGCCGGTACTGTGCTGGGTTTGGTTGTCGCCCTGTGGCTTCCGTTCGCGATGATCACCCGTGAGGACCACACCGATGTGGAGGCGGTCCCGGCCTGGATGATGCCGGTGGTGTCACCCATGGTGTCGGCCTCCACCGGCGCCCTGCTGCTGTCACACCTCGGGCCGGGGCAGGCGGGGACGACCTTGCTGGTGGCTTGCTACGCGATGTTCGGCTTGAGCCTGCTGGCCGGCCTGATCACCACCACGATGGTGTACTCACGCCTGATGCACGGCGGGTTCAGCCAGGTGCAGGCGATTCCCACGGTGTGGATCGTGCTCGGTGTCGTCGGTCAGTCGATCACCGCCGCCAATCTGCTGGCCTCGCATGCGGGTTCGGTGCTCGCCGATGCTGCGACGGTGTCGGCGCTACATGCCTTCGGCATCGTCTACGGCCTGGTGATGGGTGGATTCGGGGCCTTCGTGTTCTGCCTCGCCGCGGCACTGACCGTGCACGCCGCGCGGCGCGGGTTGTCGTTCAGCCTGACCTGGTGGAGCTTCACCTTTCCGGTGGGTACCTGCGTGACGGGTGCGTCCGCGTTGGGTGCGGCCACGGGTGCGGTGGCGATCTCCTGGCTGGCGGTCGCGTTGTACGTGTTGTTGCTCGGCGCATGGGCGACGGTCGCCACCAACACCGTGCGCGGTGTGCGGTCCGGCCGGCTGCTGCGCGGCTGAGGCTCGGCGCTCGCGTCGAGTGCGACGTCATGGTCGTCAACCCGGTGTGGAAACGACCTTTGCGTCACTCTCGGCGATGGTTGTTCGAGGCGATGTGGCTGAGCAGCTCGCGTACCGCACCGGCCGGCGGCGTGCGGCCACCCGACCAGATGGCGCGCAACTCGCGGCGCAGATCCAGCCCGGCGACGGGTATTTCCCGCAACCGGCCCAGGGTGAGGTCGTCTTCGACGGCAAGCCGGCTCATCACGGCCGGCCCGGCGCCGGCCAGTACCGCCGCGCGCATCGCGGCCGCCGAGGACAATTCGATCACCGGGTCGGCCTGCCGGCTCGACTGTCCCAGTGCGCCCCGCAGCGCAGAGCTGAGGGCTTCCCTTGTGCCCGAACCGGTTTCCCGGGACACCAGGGCGGTAGCGTTCAGTTCGCCGGGGTCGACGGGGGCCGATCGGCGGGCCCACTTGTGCCCCGGGGGCACCACGGTGACCAGTTCGTCATGGGCGATCACCCGGCTGTGCAAACCGGCCGGCGTACCGGGGGATTCGATGAAACCGAGGTCGGCGGAGCCGTCGTGCACCGCGGCGATCACCTGATCGCTGTTGGCTGCGGTGAGGATGACCTGGGGAGCCACCGTATTGCGGCGTGCCGCTTCAGCCTGCAGGGATACCAGCCACCTCGGCATGAGTTGCTCGGCGATGGTCAGACTCGCCGCGACGGTGATCCGGCTGTGGCTTTCGCTGCGCATCGCGGCCAGCCCGGCGTCGACGCGTCCTGCCACATCGAGCAATTGGTCGGCCCACTCGGCGACCACCGCGCCGGCGGCGGTCAGCCGTGATCCGCGGGGGCTGCGCTGCACCAGCCTCACTCCGGTCTGCGATTCGATGGAGGCCAGCCGGGCAGACACCGCCTGCTGGGTGAGACCCAGCTCACGCCCGGCGGCTCCGAGGCTGCCGGTCCGCGCGATCGCCAGCAGCACCTCGAACGCTGCCAGCTCGGGCATCCGGGTACTGAGCGGCATGTCCAGGATCGTAGGTCGTGGTCACAATCCGCGGTTGTGAACGCACCGGTTGTGGCCCCGCATCGGCGGTGGTGTAGCCTGGCCGACGTGACTATCGGTGTGTGTGCCAGCTATTGGCGCTTTATCAAGGCTCCGGGCGGAGCCGATAAAGCGCAGCACTAAGCACGCATCCACCCGGAGCCCAGGCAGTGACCATCGGTCGCTGCCTTTCGTCGTTACAGGGCGCCGGATCCTTTGTTCAGGTGCCCACCACCAGGAAGGCACCTGAAAAATGAACTTGGCGCAGATCGCCAACGTCCCCGCCACATCGGACCGACGGGTCCGCAGTTTCAGCGCGATTCCCAGCCCGCACGACGTGCTGACGGAGTTCCCGCTGGGGGAGCGCCGGGCTGAGCGGGTGGCCCGCGACCGCGACGAGATCGCCGACATCCTGGCCGGTCGTGATGACCGGCTGCTGGTGGTCGTCGGCCCCTGTTCGGTACACGATCCCGCGGCTGCGCTGGAATACGCCAGTCGGCTGGTCAAGGTCGCCGACGAGCTGTCCGACCACCTCAAGATCGTGATGCGGGTGTACTTCGAGAAGCCGCGCACCACCATCGGCTGGAAGGGCCTGATCAACGACCCGGGCATGGACGGCACCTACGATGTCGCACGTGGCCTCCGGGTGGCCCGGCAACTGCTGCTCGACATCATCGACATCGGGCTGCCGGTCGGGTGCGAGTTCCTGGAACCGACCAGCCCGCAGTACATCGCCGACGCCGTGGCGTGGGGTGCGATCGGCGCCAGGACCACCGAGTCGCAGGTGCACCGCCAGCTGGCGTCGGGCCTGTCGATGCCGGTCGGGTTCAAGAACGGCACCGACGGCAACATCCAGGTCGCGGTCGACGGTGTGAAAGCCGCTGCCGCCGAGCATGTCTTCTTCGGGATGGACGACATGGGCCGCGGTGCGGTGGTGAGCACCGAAGGCAACGAGGACTGCCACGTGATCCTGCGCGGCGGCACCGACGGGCCGAATTACGGCGCCGACTCGGTGTCCGATGCGGCGGCGAAGCTCACCGGTGCCGGGCTGCCCGCTCGCGTCGTGATCGATTGCAGCCACGCCAATTCCGGCAAGGACCATGTTCGCCAGGCCTCGGTGGCCGCAGAGGTGGCGCAGCTGGTTCGTGACGGGATGCCGATCAGCGGCGTGATGCTGGAGAGCTTCCTGGTGGCCGGTGCCCAGTCGCCTGAGGCGCGGCCGCTGACCTACGGTCAGTCGGTCACCGACAAGTGCATGGATTGGGATGCCACCGATCTGGTGCTGCGGGAGCTCGCCCGTCGCAACGGCTAACTGCCACTCGGCTTGCGGTACCGGCCGCCGGGATCACGGTCGAACTCGGGTGGGCAGGCCGGATCGAGCTCGATGAGGACGTCGTCGCCGGGGTCGTGAGCCGCACTGAAGACGACGACGCGTGACCCCGCCAGAGGGACGCGGGCGTGCTCGGCGACCATGTTCGCGGTCACCACCCGACGTCCGGTCGGAGCCTCGAATGCGACGGTGACGGTGAACTGCGGGTCGTCTGCGGTCCAGCGTTTCAGGAATTTCACGTCGCGCAGCTCGCCCTGTGACCGGACGCCGTGGTTGCGCAGCGCCGCCAGCCAGGCTTGGCGCCGCCGGGTGTAACGCACGCCCCGCCATGCCGCGAGTACGGCGATCGCCGTGCCGGCCGAGCACACGGCGCTGGCCAGCGCGATGACTCCGCCGGTGAAATCCCGGAACCAGAGGGCGGCGCCGAGCAACCCGACCGCGACGCCGGACAATGCGGGTATCAGAGCGATCCAGTTGGCGGTCCACCGCTGCCCGAACGTGTCGCGAGCCCTGTCGGCAACGATGGTCGCGAGGATGGCGGGCAGGAACGAGCCCAGGACCGTTGCGAAGCCCAGCCATGGCGATGGGTTGAGGGTCTGCATGCTGTGACACCAGAACGCTGCGCCGACGGCGACGAGCGCCCACAGCACGAAGGTGACCCCGGCGAAGAACCGAAGTGTCTCCGAAATTCGGATGATCGGCACCGTGATGCGGCCGTGCTTCTCCACCGTGGAGAACTGCGGCAGCGTGCCGGCCCATGAATCTGGCTGTCGCACGGTGTCACTGGTCATGCGGTGTTCCCTTCTGCCGGGAATCACCAATATTGCCGTGCGGCCCCGGGAACCGGGTGCGCCGGGCGGGCCGCTAACGCCAACTCTCATGAATTGTTCACGGCCTCAACACAGATCGGTTAGACGCCGGCCTCGTGCTCGCGGTCCGGTCGGTCATCGACCTCGGTCTGCCAGCTTCCCGGCATCATCGGTGTCGTGGTGCCGCTGCCGAACGTGTCATCGGCCAGCGTGGTCAACCCGGCCGGCCCGGCGACAGCGGATTTCACTGCGGTGCCGGTGAACCCGAGGTCGCCGGCACCGCTGCCGGAGGCGCTGGTGGCGGCGGGTTGCCCGGGCGGCGGCGCGGTGGTGTCTGGGTCGGCCGTCATGAATTCGTAGCGGTAACCGCGGTCCTTGGCCGTCCCGCCGCGCCGCTTGCGGGCCTGTGCTCGTCGTTTGTCGACCGCGGCCGCCGTCGCGGCGGCCGCGGCGGATGCGCCGACGGAGTCCGAGGCCTGGGCGGTGGCACTGTGGCGCATGGTCGGGCCGAAGCCGAAACCGGGACCTGCGCCGGGGACCGCATACATGCTGGTTTCGGCGCCGGTGGCCATCGGTGCGGGGGAGGGCGCCGGAGTGACCGGTGTGGCACCGGGTGTCGGCGCCGCCGCGGGCCGGGTGCTCGGCGGGCGGGCTGACCGGTTCGGGGGCGGGCGCGTCGATCGGAATGTCGTAGGCCTGCGCCAGTCCGACGATGCCGAGCAGGCCGAGCATCGCCGGCGAGGCCGCTGCGACCGCCGCGGCATACAGCGGGGTGCCCAGCACCGCGAAGACGGCTGCGTACGCACCGAGGAAGAACACGTTGATATACGTGGTGAACAGCAGCGACGGGTCGGCGATGATCTCGGCGAGGACCTGCGGAATGCGCCAGGGCTCGAGGATGAATTCCCGTAGCTGGTCGTACATCCCATAGAAATGCTCAGATTGGCCGGCCAGCCAGTTCCCGATCGGATCGTTGGCCTCGACCCATTTGACGAACTCCTCGTAGGAACTGATCAGGTCGCTCAGGCTGAGGGATGAGCCGGATTCGGCGGCTCGGGCGACGGTCGCAGACTGCATCATGGTGGCCGACCCGGATCCGGCTTCCCCGACGCCCGGGGCCAGGAGCACGGGTGCTGCGGTCGACTGCGGTGCGGCCGTGACCGCCACCTCGGAGGCGGCCTGGTAGACGGTCATCGTGGTCGCGGCCTGAATCCACATGCGGACGTAGTCGGCCTCGTTGACGGCGATGGGCACGGTGTTGATGCCGAAGAAGTTGGTGGCGACCAGGACGCCGAGGGTCGTCCGGTTGGCGGCCAACTCGGCCAGTGTCGGCATGGCGGCCAGCGCGGCCGAATAGGAGGCAGCCGCGGTTTCGATCTGGGCGGCCACCCCGGCGCTGGTGGCGCTCGTGTGGCTCAGCCAGGCCAGGTAGGGCAGGTGTGCTGCGGTGTACTGCTCGGCGCTGGGGCCCTCCCAGGCTCCGGCCTGCACCGTACCCATCAGTGCGCTCAATTCGGTTGCCGCTGAGGAGTATTCGGTGCTCAAGGAGCTCCAGGCGCCGGCGGCGGCCAGTAGCGGTCCGGGTCCGGGGCCGCTGCTCAGCAGCGCCGAGTGCACTTCGGGAGGTACGGCCATCCAGACCGGGGCGGTCATCGCGCACCGCCTGAACGGGCGCTCGACGGCGGGGTGTCGCTATGTGCTGCATTGGGGTTCGGGGTGCAGATTCTCATCGGCGTTGTCCGGGGTGCAGTGCATGCAGGCGGCCCGGCGTCTCCTCTCGATCGCTTGGCTCCCCCACCGAATAACTATGGTTAGCATAAGCTAACTTCAACCGATTTGGGGTATGAACTTCCTATGTATTGCCGGAATCGTCAATTCGGGTTCGGGCTGGCTCAGCGCCGGTAGGCGGGCAGGTTCTCGGCGAGCTCATCGAAGACTCGCTGGTTGAGGCCGAAGGCCAGTTTCACCTCGTCGACCACGCGATCAACCTCGTCCTCATCCAGGTCCAGCCCGTCGAGGCGGTCGCGGTAGGCGTCCTTGTACGGCTTGGGGCGCATCGGGAAGTCGTAGAACGCCAGCCCCGCACCGTCGAGATCGAACGAGCGCCCCAGCATGCGGCCGATGACCTGGCCGCCGGAGAGGTCGCCGAGGTAGCGGGTGTAGTGATGCGCGACAAGTGTTCCGCCCCAGGGCGAATCGGTGAACCGGGCGCAGTAGGCGCGCACCGCCGGTGAGTCGACGTCGCGATCCGCACCGGGCGCCCAGTGGGCCAGATCGGCGTCGATGGCGCCCAACCGCTCAAGGGCGGGGTCGTACACGGCGCCGACGAGCGGGTCGTCGCGGTGTTCCCGGACGGCGCTCTCCAGCGCGTGGTAGATCGCGCGCAAGCGCAACAGGTAGTCGATGTAGCCCTGCTCGTTGACCCGGCCGCTCAGAAGTTCGGTGACGAACGGCGACTGCTCGGCGGCATCGTGCTGATCGGTCGAGTCCTGGCGCATCGCCGCGGACAGCGATCGGACGGACTCGGTTGCGACGGCGCTCGGCGGCATTCTCGGCTCCACTTGGTAGGGCTCAACTTTGACAGGTTGTCAGGATGATGCTGACAACCTGTCGGAAACCTAACACGGTGCCGACGGGTTCGGGGGGTTACGTTTCCCGCGCGGTGTGGCGGGTTGGTCGCGGCTAGGGCGTGGCGCCCAGCGCACGCAGGACGAATCGTTCGATCGCCGCGACCGGCAGGTGGCGTGGCGCCAGGCACGCATGAATCAACGACATGGTGGCGGGCTCGTCGTCGACGACGAACTGTCCGGCGGCGACACCCTGGGCCAGGATGTCGCGCAGCACGTCCTCGACCGCCACCACATGGTCGCGGATGGCCAGCATTGTCTCGGTCGACAGTGCGCCGTAGAGCTGCATGCCCATGCCCATGTGGAACTCTTGTCCGGCCTCGAGCTGATGGCGGATGTAGACCCCGAGGCGGCCGACGGGATCGTCGACTTCGGACAGTGCGGCGCGCAACCCGTCGAGGTACCGGGTCGTCTCGTGCGAGGCGAAGGCGATCACCACGGATTCCTTGTCGGGGAAGTGGTGATAGATCGCGGTCCTGCCGATGCCGGCTTCGGCGGCGAGCTTGGCCATCGTGATCGCGTCGAAGCTGTGCTCGGCCATGAGTGTCGCGAAAGCCTCGAAGATGCGCTGTTGGACCAGCTCGCGGTGTTCTTCGACCGATGAGGCACTGATCCTGGGCACGCTCGACTCTAACGCCCGCTGCGGAATCCGAAGCTGTTAGTCCAGCCTTAGCAATCGGCCGGCGATCATGCGGTCCACTACAGTCTCGATACCCAACTGAACGAAGGGCGGTACCTCGTGCTGCGAGCCTCGCGGGGCTTACCCATCCCGTCGAGCGTCGTGTCGGCGGCGCGGACCCTTCATCCGGTCGGACTGTCCGTCGCGCTGCTGTTTTTCGCCTGGTCGATGACCCCGTCACTGTTGCCGCGGCCCTGGTATCTGCAGGCGGTTGCCACCGGCATCAGTGTCGGCATCGGGTACGGGTTGGGGTGCGCCACGGCGTGGGCGGTGTGCCGGTGCGGGATCAACCCGCAGTGGTCGGCACGCACCCGCCGGATCGGGTGGTGGACGTTGGCCGGCGCCACCGCGGCGGTGGTCCCGGCCTTTCTGGTGCTGGGGTCGTGGTGGCAGCAGATCCTGCGCGACCTGATCGGGATGCCGCGCACCGAGCGGTCGTTCTACCTGGTGGTGTTGTTGATCGCGGTGGTCATCGCGGTGGCGCTGCTCGCGGTCGGGCGCGGTTTACGTTGGGCCACGAATCGTTTGGCTCAGACCGGCGGGCGGGTGGTACCCGCTCCAGCGGCACGGCTGGCCGCGCTGGTGATCGTGGTGGTGCTGGCGGTGATGGGGCTCGACGGCGCATTGCATCGTGGACTGCTGAGCATGGCCGAACGTTCGGCGAAGGTGGCCGACAAGAGCACCGCCGACGGCGTCGTACGGCCCGGTGCGCCGGAGCGTTCCGGTTCGCCGGCCTCGGCGCAGGCGTGGGACACCCTCGGACGGGAAGGCCGCACGTTCGTGGCCGGCGGTCCGAGCGCCCAACAGATCTCGGCGGTGACCGGCGTCCCGGCGCTCACCCCGATCCGGGTGTACGCCGGCCGCACCTCGGCCGGCAGCGTCGAAGGTATCGCCGAGCAGGTGGTCGCCGAACTGCGTCGCACCAGAGCGTTCGAGCGCAAGGTGCTGGCCGTGGTGACCACCACGGGCCGGGGATGGGTGAACCCGAATGTGGCGGCGGCCCTCGAATACGTCAACGCGGGGGATACCGCGATCGCGTCGATGCAGTATTCATTCCTGCCCAGCGCCCTCTCTTTCATCGCCGACCGAGAGACCCCGCCGGAGGCCGGACAGGCGTTGTTCGAGGCGGTGCACCGGGTTTGGGCTGCCCTGCCGGAAGTGCAGCGGCCGAAACTCGTGGTGTTCGGCGAGAGCCTGGGCTCCTTCGGCGGACAGTCGGCGTTTGCCTCCGGTGCCGATATGGTCGCCCGCACCGACGGTGCGCTGCTGGTCGGCACACCCAACTTCGCCCAGCCCTGGAGCAGGATCACTGCCCACCGGGACGCTGGTTCGCTCGAGCGGCTGCCGGTGGTCGACGGGGGTCGCCACATCCGATTCGCATCCAGGACCTCCGATGTGAATCTGGCCGGGCCGTGGGAGTTTCCGCGCGTGGTGTTCTGGCAGCACGCCAGCGACCCCATCACCTGGTGGTCCTTCGACCTGCTGTTGCACCGCCCGGACTGGCTGCGGGAACCGCTGGGCCCCGATGTGGACCCGGGCATGCGCTGGCTGCCGTTCGTGACGTTCTGGCAGGTGACGCTGGACATGATCTTCTCCGCCGACGTGCCCTACGGGTACGGGCATGCCTTCGGCCCGGACGCCGCTGACCTGTGGATCGACATCCTGGCGCCGCGCGGATGGGATCCCGCGCTGACCCAGCGGGTGCAGGACGCGATCGCGGGAAGCTGAGCCGTTGCGGATACGGGAGGATCCGCGCGATGTTCGCCGACGACCGCGACGCAATCCTGGCCACCGCGCAGGACGAAGATTTCAGCGACGATGAGATCGCGGCGATCGAGGACGCGTCCGATTCGGTACACATCGACGGGGCGGCACGGTCCTGTCGCTGTGACGATTGATTTTCCGAGTAGACGACTACTCTATTGCGGCCGCTGCCATTGGACGATGATTCGAACAGTCGACCAGTACCTACGAGTGGGGTGGCGGATGAAGGTGGCGAGGGCGGCCGACCGTCGAGCGGTTCATTCACCTGTTCGCGACGTGTGTGGTGGGTGACGGTCATGGACAACGTCGGTGTTGCGCTACGGGTGCTGGGCCCCTTCCAGGTGTGCAAGTGGGGCAGGCCGGTACCGCTGCGGTCCGGGGGGAAGGCCGAGAAGCTGCTGAGCAGCTTGGCGATTCGGCACCGCTCCGGCATCGGCCGTGAGGCGCTGATCGAGACGATCTGGCCGGACAGCTCGCCGGACCTGTCGACGCAGTGCCTGAACACCCTGGTTCACGGGCTCAAGACCCAGTTCGCCGATGCGCTCGACGGCCAGGCGCCGGTGGTGCACCGGCAGGGTCACTACGTGCTGAACCTGGACGGTGGGCTGAAAGTCGACTCGCTGGAGTTCGAATCCGCCGTCGACACCGGCCACCGCCTGCTGTCGACCGGGGCGACCGAAGCGGCGATCGAAGCGTACGAGCGTGCGGTCGACTTCTATCGCGGTGACCTGTCGTCGGAGTCGGGTATTGCCGGCCTGTTGGAGCGCGAGCGATTGCGTACGGTGTGCCTGGCGACGCTGGCCCGGTTGGCCGACGCACACTTCGAATTGGCCAACTACGAGCAGGCGCTGGCGTACGCCACGCGACTGCTCGAGGTCGATCCGTGCCGCGAAGATGCTCACCGGATGACGATGCGGGCCTGTGTCCGCATGGGCGCCCGCTCGCAGGCGCTGCGTCAATACTCAGTGTGTCGACGGCTTCTCGCCGACGAGTTCGACGCGGTGCCCGAGCCGGCCACCGAGCAGTTGTTCGCGGTTATCCGCACCGACCCCGGCGCCATCTAGCCGATCTCACCGGAGCCGCGCATGCCACGCAGGCATGCGCGGCTCGGCTGTGTGCGGCAGCCGACCGGACCTCAGTGAAACCTCAGCCGAACCTCATCGCCGGCTCACCGCTCGGGCGCCGAAGTCTCATCCGCCGCTGAGTGCCCACGGCTACAAATGACTTGCCAAATCAATCCTATGAGGACATATGACGGAAGGTGACCCGGCCGACAAGCTTTCTGCCACACGTCAGTTCGTCGTCGTGGTGCGTGTCGCCATCGAGGGCAACGGGGAAGTGACGGGTGAGCTCGTCGATCCGATCTCGGAGCAGCGCCGCCGCTTCACCGAGCTTTCCGCTCTGGCCGATGAAGTCCGCAACTGGATTGAGGACGTCGTGGGAAAGGCCATCGATGATCAGCATCGCACCGAGTGACCGACCGGTCGGTATCGCCGGTCGCGCCTTGCCGCCCGCCGAGAGCCGCAATCCCGCGGAACATCAAGCCCCACGGAGGATTTCATGCCTGTTCTAGTTGTCCCGGGAGTATCCGTCGAGGCCAACTTCGATGTGCTGCCACCGCTACCCGCCGCGGCCGGCATCGTGGGTGTCGTCGGCATCGTCGATCGGGCCCCGGTCGCGCCGCGTCTGGTCGGCGTCACCCGCGTCTCGGAACTGCAGGATCTCTGCGGCCCCGGAACCCTGGCGTCCATGCCCGATGCCGTCGCCGCGCTGTCGACCGGCGCACGGGAGCTGGTCGTATCGGCGGTGGCCGGTGGGGCCGCGGCCAGCGCCACCCTTGTAAATTCCGAGAACAATCCGGCGGTTCGGTTGCGCGCCAGGGCATCCGGGGCGTGGGCAAACCAACTGACCGCTGACGTGCGGACGGTGACCAACGCCACCGGCGCCGTCGTCCGGGTCACCCTGCGGATCCTGCAGAACAACACCGAAGTGGAACGATTCGACGACTTGATCGTCGAACCGGGCCAGCCGCTCGACTTGTTCTCGGTCGTCAACGCGCAGTCCAACTACGTGGTGGCGGTCGAACCCGGCTTCGAAGGCGACGATCCGGCACCCGGCGACTATCCGCTCAACGCCGCGGGTACCGCCGAGGTGGAGCAGGACGGTGCCGCCGGCACGGTCCTGATGGATCTGCGGCTGATCCCCGGCGCGAGCGGCGACGGCGTGGTGGTGCGCATCAGCGGGGCTGACGATGAGATCACGCTCGAGGTGCTGCGCAACGGCGCCAGGCAGGAGATCTTCGAAAGTCTCACGATGGACCCGGATTCGGCGAACCACCTGCCCGCCGTGCTGTCGAGGCAGAGCCGGTACATCCGTGCCGTGCCACGCAGTTCGTTGCCTGCCGCGCTGCGGCTGCCCCGAGCCACCCCTGCGCCCGTCGCCTTCGCCGGTGGATCCTCGCCCAACATCACCGCCTACCGCAACGCCATCGACCTGCTCGCCGACGATCCCCGTATCGATCTGGTGATGGCCAGCTTCGACCCGGCGCTGGAGACATCCGGTGTGATCGCGATTCACCAGGCTCTGCTCGCGCACGCCTTGGTGGCGAGCGACGCCGGGGCGCCACGGATCGCGTTCGGTTCGATCCGCGCGGCCGACGCCGCCAACCTCGACGCGATCCGCGACCACGCGGCCGCGGTGCGTAACCGGCGCTTCGTTCTGGTGGCGCCACCCGGCGCGACCGGCGCGGTCGTCGGGCTCATCGGCCGGCTCAACCCGGAGATATCGCCCACCTTCTCCTCGGCGCAACTACTCGGAATCCCGCCGTCGCGGTACCGCGAGAGCGAGCTGAACGTCCTGCTGGGCCCGTCGGTGAACCTGCTCGTCGTACAGCAACGTGCGGGGCGCGGGGTGATCGTCCTGAAGGGCATCAACACGATCGGTGACCAGATCTCGGTCACCCGCGTGGCCGATCGCTGCATCCGGGAGACCAAGGCGATCAGCGAGAACTTCATCGGCCGGCTCAATTCCGCCGACGCGCGAGAAGCCCTGAAGCAACAGCTGATTGCGACCTTCACCCGAATGGAACGCTCCGGTGCGCTGGTGCCGAGTACCGATGGGTCCGACCCGGCGTTCATCGTCGACGTGTACTCGACCCAGCAGGACTTCGCGCAGGGCATCGTCCGCGTCGACATCGCGGTCCGGCCGGTCCGGGCAATCGACTACGTCTACGCAACCATCCGCGTCAAGAACTAGATCGGCCGAGAGGACTCCACCATGCCGACCATCTACGCCGCCTCCGAGAGCACCGTCCTCGTCGACGGGGATCCCATCGAAGGAGTGCAGGGAATCGACTACCGGACCCGCCACGAGCGCACCAACATCTACGCCCTCGGCAGCACCGAACGGGTCGGTGTGGTGTCGGGTGCCTACGAGGTTCAGGGCCGCATCCGGGTCACGTCCGCCAGCGCAAAACTGGATGCGCTCGGCAGCGAGCAACTGTTTCAGATCATCGCCAACCTGCGGCATGGCGACACCGAGGCGACGGTCACCTTCGACGATTGCTGCCTGACCGAGAAGACGTTCGACCTGTCGGTCAACGGTCAGGGCTCGGCGGTTTACGCATTCAGCGCTGCCAGGATGCGGTAGGGCTGAGTATGGCCGATCCGATCGTTGCGCTCGACCTGGCCACGCGCCGGGCCTGGGTCGCCGGTGTCGCCGTGGCGGTGCAGCCGCGGCCCGGAGGCGGACTGGCAGTCGGCGACCGTGTCATCCGGCCGCTGCGCTTCGGTGAACGGTGGCGGGTGGTCGACGATGCGGTCAACGGGGGCAACCGGATCGGCGCGACGGTGTTGGCCTGGGCCACCGAGTCCCCGGCCGCCCCGGCGACGCTGACGGCGGCGGGCTGGGATTCCCGCGCCGTCTTCGACACCGACGCGGATCTGATCGACCTGCTCACCACCGAGGCGTCCGACGGCGGTGCCGTCGACGGGTGGACGAGCATCGTGCTCACCACCGGACCCGAGCCGGTTTCGCCCGCGGAGGCGCTGCGCATTCTCGAAGGCGACCTGCTGGGCCGGCTCGCTGCGGCCGAAGCCGATGAACCGTCAAACCCCGACGTGCCCAGCGCGTGCCCGTCCGGCGCGGACGCCGGGACCCAGTCAGTTCCACCGCTCGGCTCTCGGCGGGCCGCTGCCGATGGCGCGGCTACCGGTACCGCGGCTCCGATCCCGGGGCGGCACGCGGATGCGGAGCCACCGGGCACCGCCGTTCCGAACCTCGGGCCGGCGCCGAAAATCCGGGACGACAACCATTCTGGGACAACTGAACCGGGGGAGAGGCCGGCCTCGCATCCGGCCACGGAGCCGGCCTTTCCGGTGCCGATCCGCGCGACCGGGTCAACCGGGTGGCCCGCGGCGGGCCCGTGGTTGCCGCCGATTGCCGGCCCGGGCGTCGACAACCACGCCGCCCAGTGCCCGGTGCCACCTACCGGTCACGCCGATCAGCGCTCGGACGAGCGAACCGAACCACCGGCCCACCGGGTCTCCGCGGCGGCGGTCACCGAAGCGCCGAACGTCGTGCGCGACGACCCCACCGCACCCCGGGCCGAGCGGCTGGCCGCCCCCGCGGCCACCGGTGCCGATCCGTTCGACACGGCGAATCTCGTTGCCGCACTACTGGATGAGGAATCCGACCTGCGAGGCCTGTTGCCATGACCGCGCCCGCTACACCACCACCTCCAATGCCCCTCGTCGGCGACATCACGCTGAGTTCGGTACAGCAGATCGACCATGTGATGAGCGCCGGGTTCCAGCGGATCGCGGTACCCGGTCTGGACGGCGACGTCCTGCAACGGGCGGGCCGCGGATCGCACGCCATCTGGATCCGCGGGCTTCTCTCGGGCGAGGCCGCACTGGCCAACCTGGGCGCGCTGCAGAAGCTGGCGGCAGACGGCACGCCGGTGCCGTTCTCCGCCGACATCACCAGTGCCCTGGAACTCGAGCAGGTGGTGGTCACCGACCTGCGGGCGCAGGCTGTCGCCGGGACCACCGGCATCGTCGGCTACGAGCTGTGTCTCGTCGAAAGTCCGCCGCTGCCACCGCCCGCCGAAGTCAGCGGCTTCGGCGGCCTCGACGACTTCGGGGTAGGCGACCTCGGCTTCGACGCCGACATCATGGGCGATCTCGCCGCGGTGGCCGGCGATGTCGCGGCGGCGGTCGACGCGGTGATGGAGGTGGCCGACCAGCTCACCGCACTGGCCGCCATGGCCGACATCGACGTGGGTGGCCCGCTGCAACCGCTCACCAAGGCGGTCTCCGGTGTGGATGCGGCCGTCGGTACCTACACCGAGGTTTCCAAAGCCCTGAGTCAATTGTTCGGTGGTGGCTGATGACCGTGCTCAGTTTCGGTGCCACCGCCACCATCGGCTCGTTGCGCTACGACGCCGGAATCGCCCAGATCCGGATCGTGCAGTCGCTGGGTCCCGGGGTAGGTTCGGCCCGGATCAGCCTGCCACGTGACCTGCGCGTCGACGCAACGCCCGGCGATGAGGTGGCGATATCGCTCACCGGCGAATCATCCACGCCGTCAACGGTATTCACCGGAACGGTGCTCGGAGTGCGCCGCAGTCTGGACCAGAACACCGTGCAATGCGGCGATACGGCCGCCGCGTTGGCGGGCACCCGTAGTGGCAGCACCTTCGAACAGCAAGGTGTCAGCGCGATCATCACCGCGCTGGCCGAGGAGGCCGGAGTGCCCACCGGCACCGTCGAGGCCGATCTCGACCTCGCCCGCTACACCGCCGACCAGGGCCGCACCACTTGGGAACACATCAGCAGACTCGCCGACTGGGCGGGCGCACTGGCCACCACCACGGCCGACGGCGCCGTCGAGTTACGGCCGTTTCCGTCGCCACCGGCCGACGTCGCGCTTCGTTACGGCCGCGAGATCGCCGAACTCGGCGTCACTGTCGCAGCACCCACGTCGGCGGTGGTGTGGACCGGCAACGGGCCGTCCGGCAACGCGTCGGATGCACGTGCCCCGCTGCAGACCACGGGCACGCTGCCCGACTCCGCGCCCGGACCCGACGCCCACACGATCCGCGTTGCCGCGGCCGCCCGATCGATCGCGGCGATCGGTGTGGTCGTCGACGTGTTCGACGGCACTGCCGAACCTGCCGATCATTCGGTGACCGTGGAGCTTCGCGAAACCGGGCTGGTGCTGCCGCGAGTGCCGATCGCGGTGCCCGCCCTGGGACAGGCCGCCACCCCGAGTGCCGGGGACCTGGTGGTCGTGGTGTTCGCCGACGGCGACATCAACGCCCCCGTGGTGATCGGCAGGCTGTATCACGCCGACCTCGCGCCACCCGAACACGGCGACGGCGACGTGGTTTTCGCGTTGCCGGCCGGCGCGCAGGATCCGAGTTTCCGGGCCGTGCTGCGCGGTGGAGACCCGGTGCTCACGATCACCATGGGCGAGGTGGAGCTGACCGCGGACGATACGAAGTTGCACGTCAAGTCCGGCGATGCGGAGGCCACCGTCGATTCGGCGGGCGGCGGCCGCATCGAACTGACCATCGGCGATGCCAGCCTGACGGTGACCGGACGCGGTGACATCGCCCTCAAGACGTCGGGGAAGTTGAGCTTGCGGGCCACCGACATCGACATCAAAGGCGATGGCTCGGTGAGCATTTCAGCCCCTCAAATGAAGGTGAACTGATGGGACAGCCAGCAGCCAACGGCGCCGCGACGGTCGTGGCGGTGGACACCCACATCGTGATGGTGCCAACACCGGGCGGACCCGTCCCGACACCGCTGCCGCATCCGTTCAGCGGGCGATTCTGCGGTGGACTCGTCAACAACGTGCTCATCGCGGGGCAACCGGCCGCGGTTGTCGGTTCCGTCGCGGTCAACCAGCCGCCGCACCTGCCGACGCCGCCCGGCGTCGCATTCCAGACACCGCCGGCCAACACCGGCACCGTTCACATGGGCTGCAGCGGAGTGCTGATCGGCGGGCAGCCGGCGGCCCGCAACGGCGATCCCGTCCGCACCTGCAACGACCCCTCCGAGGCGCCGGTCGGTCAGATCGTCGCCACCGTGCCCACCGTGCTGATCGGCTGATCCGATGACTCCAACCGATTCCGTACTCGGCACCGACCTGCGGGTCGTGATGGGGCCACCCGGAATGGCTGCCCACGATGCCGCCGGCCTGGACCTGCGCAGCCGTCCGACGCCGGTGCAACGCGTGGCGCCCCGGCCGAGTTTCGCCGCAGCCACGCCGGCATCGGCCGGACCACAGGGTTGGCAGCCGGAACCGGCCGGGGTCACGGAATTGACCGATCTGGACACCATTGCCGGACCCGAAAACTTGGCGCAGGCAATGATTCTGCGACTGCTGACCCCCAAGGGGGCGCTGGCCGACCTGGGCCATGCCGGCTACGGGTCGCGGCTCGGCGAACTGGTCGGGCAGCGCAAGACCGAAGCCCTGCGGGGATTGTGCCGCGCGTACATCCTCGAGGCGGTTCGTGAAGAACCCCGTGTTCAAGACAAGCCGCTGGCCATCGAATTCGACCCGGCGCGAGAGCATCTCGACGATTTCGTCGTCCAGATCACGGTGGTGCCCGTCGCCGGTGGTGACCCTGTCACGCTGGGGCTGGAGGTCACACTGTGAGCGGCCTGGAGTACACCCCGCGGCCCTATGCGGACATCGTCCGCGACCTGCTGACCACGCTCACCGGCGGGACGGTGCGTGAAGCGGTGACCGCTCCGGTAGCCGGCCCACTGGTGCTGGACCGGTTGGCGTCGCGGCCGATTCGGCGCGTCTCCCATCTCGAAGGGGTCACCGATGTCGGCGGAACACCGGTGCCGGTGCGGTTCACCGACGCCGACTTCGACCTCGCCGACACCGACAACGACGGCAAACCCGACGTCGTGGTATTCCGTGACAACGGCCGCAAGCCGATTCCGGGTACCACCCTGACGGTGAACTACTACCCGGTGCAGATCGCCAGGCCGGTGCCGCTGACCGACCTCAATGTCGGCTCGGTGGTGCGCACCGTCCTGGAGACGTTCGCCCGTGAAATCGCCCAGGAAGAACAGTATCTCGATCTCATCTACCGTTCGGCGTTCCTGGACACCGCCGAAGGTGCGGCCCTGGACAAGGTGGTGGCGCTCATCGGCGTCACCCGGTTGCCCGCCCGCCATCCGCTGGTGGAGGTCCGGTTCGGCCGCAACGCGACGACGGGTGGCAAGATCACCATCCCCACGGGCACCGTCATCACCGATGCCGCGACTCCGCCCGCGCGTTACCGAACGATCTCCGATCTCACGCTGGAGGCCGGCGAACAGTCCCGCAGCGTGCCGGCCGCCGGAATCGCGGTCGACACCGGCATGGTCGCAGCCGGTGCCCTCGACCGGTTGGAGACCACCATCGGCGGGATCTCGACGGTGACCAATCCCGCTGCGGCCTACCGGGAGTCGGCGGCCGAAACGGACGATGCGCTGCGCCGCCGCGCCAAGGGCGCGCTGCACGGCAGCGTATGCGGCACCCTGGACGCACTTCGGTTCGGCATCTTGTCGATCCCCGGTGTCAAGGCGGTCGAACTCACCGAGTGGCCGGACGGCCAAGCCGGGGTGGTCCGGGCCGCCGTTGCCTACGACCGGCCCGATCCGGCGGTCGAGAAAGAGGTTCGCCGGCGTATCGACGAGCTGCGACCGGCCGGGATCCGAGTCGACACCCGCGCGGCAGGACGGCGTTCCGTGCGGGTCAACGTCACGCTGGTGCTGGCGGGCACCGGGGTCAGCGGCGCCGAACTCAACCGGGTGACCGGAGGTGTCGAGGAACGGGTTGCGGCCAAGCTCGCCGCGCTGGAACCCGGTGCGGTTATCCGACCCGCGGTTCTGACCGCCGCAGCGCTCGCCGACCCGTTGGTCGTGGACGCCGCGATCACCCTGACCGACCCGTCCGCACCCGGTGCGCCGGTCGTCCTGCAGTCCGGCGACGTGCTCGATGTGTTGCGTCCCTTCGAATTTCCGACACCGCAGGCCGAACGCACCCCGACCGGTGTCGTGGCGACCACCGGCGACGTCGACCTGGTCTTGCCGGTGCAGTTGCAGCCCGGCGTCACGCTCGACGATGCGACGATCGCCATCCGGCTGGCGGTTGACGCCTATCTGGCCACGCTCGGTCCCGGCACCTCGCTGACGCTGGCCGCGGTGGCGTCGGCGCTGCAGTCCAGCCCGCTGTTCGGCGTGGTCCGCGAACAGGCCGGCATTGTGGTCGAGTCGTCGGGACAGTTCGTCCAATTGCTGGACGGCCAGGGTAGTTACATCGTGGCCGCGGGGGAGCAGTTGCGGCAGCGGACCCTGGACGTCCACGAGGCGCTGTCATGACCTCGCACGCCGAAGCCATCGCCGGCCGCCTGCCCACCCTGTACCGGGACGGGGAGTTGGTCACCGGGCTGGCCGAAGTGTCCGGGCTGCAGTTGGACATCGTCGACGAGGTCGCGCGGATCATCCAGCGCGCCCACTGGTTCGACACCACGGTCGAGCTGTCGGAGGCTGCGGCGCTCGGTGCGTTGCTGGACATCCCACCGCAGCCCTGGCAGGGGCTCGGCGAGTATCGCGGATGGCTGCATGCGTTGCGTACCGCGCGGCTGGAACACGGGGCCGTCAGCGTTCCCGCACTCATGGCGTTCACCCGGCACTACGTCGACGAGTTCGAAAGGGTGAACGACATCGAGGTGTTACCGCCGTTCGAGACATGGGCCACCGAATTCACCCGCAGCGGGCATGCGTTCATCGAGAACCAGCCGCAGCTGCGCACGGTGCGGCTCGGTGGTCCCGGGGCGGTCGAGCCACTGACCCGGCAGGTCTGCCACGGCGGCTTAGATCCAGCTGCGCTGTCGGTGCTTTGCGTCGGTGGTGAACACAGTGAATACGTGCCCGTACTGGTCAACGCGACCACCGGCGAGGGACTGGCCTACCTCGGCGAGCTGCGCCTCGGTGATCGGTTGTGGCTGCGGGCCCGGCCCGACGGCTCGATCACCGCGCAGCTCAACCGATCCGACGTCACCGCCAAGCTGCACGGCATCCGCCAGGTCGTCCCCGGCACCACCTGGACGCCGGCCGATGTCGGCGAGCCACGGGCACTGACGCTGCGGCCCGGACCCAACGATCTGTGGTTCCTGCCGGTCGCCCATTTCGACGCCCCAGGATTGGACCGCGCGCTGCTGGCGCTGGCCGGGCTTGATCTGACCGAGGGGCGTTGGGACACATCCCAATTCGATCACGCACTGTTCTATCTGGATCCGGCCGCCTACCTGGACCTGAGCTGGTTCGAGCGGCGTCCGGCCACCATCCGGGTCGACTTGGACGCCACCGCCCTGGTCAGTGACGCCGGTCGGCTCGACGACGCCCTCCTGGCCCGCGAACAGCTGTGCGGATCGGTCGGCACCGGTATCCGCGAACTGGCCGCGGCCGGGGTGGACGCCGAGGTCCGGTTCCGGCCGCTGCACGACAGCCAACGCCAACTCGATCACCTGACGTGCATCAGCGGGATGGCGCAACACGAGATCGGGACGGTGGGCGTCGATCGGCTGACCGACTCCGGCGGCCTGTTCGGCGTCACGGCATACGACGACAGCACCTACGAGTAGGGACAGGAGACGACATGCGAGCACAGTTGAAGGTCGAGCTCGTCGACCGGTACGGGACCGTGCTGCAGACCCGGCAAGCCCACAACACGGTGTTGCGCACCGGCGGCCAGCTGATCGCCGAGTTGTTCACCGGCGCCGGCGCTCCCATCACCCACATGGCTGTCGGTACCAGTGACGCCGACCCCACCGCCGTAACCGTCGCTGCGCTCGGAAACGACGACGGCACCGGCCAACCCGGGATCACCGGCGACACCGTCGCGGCGATTCCGGCCGAGGCGTTCACCACCTCGGTCGACGAGACGCGCAGCCGGGTGCTGGTCAAGGTGCGGGCCACCCTGCCCAATGCGGCCGGCGTCGGAACCCTGCGCGAGGCCGCGCTGATGTCCCGGAGAGCCGGCGGTGACGTGCTCTACAACCGGGTCGTCTTCACGCCGGTGACCAAGGCGGCCGACCACGACCTGACCTTGTTCTGGGAAGTCGAGTTCCCGTTCGGAGACCTGCAGTGGCTGGCCCGCTGAGGGCCGGACCGAGACAAAGGAGACGCTGATGCCAGTCGCCAAGAGCAGCCTCAGCATCAGGCTGCAAAACTATCCGCCGGCCAACCGGGACGCGGTGGTCACGCTGACCAACCCGGTCACCGGCCAAACGCTGGAACGTAAACCGTTCCTGGACGGCACCCTGCTGGTCCGCGACCTCGATCCGGGCCAGTGGCAGATCGCGGTCAAACATCCCAATGTGATCTCGCCGTTGTTCACCGGGGTGGTCACCACGCTGCCGGTGCCACTGCCCACCTTCGTCCCGGTTCCTATCCGGCCAGATGACTTCCGCGACACTCCGATCCAGGATGTGCCGGATGCCGATCTGGGACCGGTTCAGCAGACCGTCACCGCGGCCCGCACGAGCGCGACGGCGGTCGGCGGCAAGGCACCCGGTGAGGCGATCCGCGCCGGCGACTGGAATCAGTTGGTGAACGCGGTGGCGGATGTGGCTGGGGCGGTGCTCGAGCTCACCTCCCTGGTCAGCCCGCGCGGACATGACCACCCCGAGATCGCCGCCAAGATCGACGAGGTGCAGGGCAACCTGCGCCGCTTCATCACGTCGTTCGGCAACAGCATGCTGGAATTGCGTCGCGATATCGAAAGCCAGAATCTGCGCCGGGTCACCACCAAGGTGCTCGACGTCGGGGGAGTCGTCGGCGCCGACCGCGACCGGATCCTGCAGAGGGTAGAGGACCTCGAATTGGCCCGGCAGAGCAGCACTCTGGAGTACTCGACAAAACTGGCCGATGCAGGCGCAGTGCTGGCCGCCGAGGTACAGCACATCGCGCAGGCGCAGGGCGCCGACGCCGACGCGTTCCTGAACAACGACAACGTCAAGACCATGGTCGGTATCACGCAGGCCTTCGCCGCCAGCGGCGGTGCGCTGAGTGCCGACCAGGAACTCGACACCTATCGGCGCACCAGCCTCCTTCAGCGCACCTCCAAGCTCGGGGGGAGTTAGGCGATGGCCAGCGTTGCCGACATCGAACGGCTGAAGGCCCTCACGGACCGGCTGCTGCCGCTGTCGTCGCGGGCGCGCGGCGAAGTCATCGCCGCGGCCGACTGGAACACCGTGGTCGGCGCGTTGCTGGAAGTCGCCCGCGCGGTCGTCGCCGACGGCACCGAGACCGCGGTGCCCGCCCACGACCATCCCGACCAGGTCACGCTCGGCTGGCTGGATCCGCGGCTGAGGACACTGATCGAAGGCGGGCCGCTGTCCGACCCGGTGGCTGCCGCGCGGGTCACGTCGATCGAACGTCAGGCGGCCCTCGTCAGCGGACGGCTCGATGAGGTGAACCGCGAGGTGCGGGATCTGCGGACGGTCACCAGCCGGCAGGAGACCAATGATCTGGACCGGGCCTCGGCTCTGACGGTGTTGTCCCGCACCGTGTCTGGAATGAAGGACCCCCGCAACGAGATCGCGGCGCTGCGCTCGTCGCTGGACGCCATCGGCGCGACTGTGTCGGCGGTCAGCTCGTTCGCGACCGGGCTCGGCGACATCACCCCGGCAGCCCTGCTCGATGGCCTGAACCAGGTCGACCAGCTCCGGCAACGCCTGACCACCCCGACCGGGTCGCTGTTGGATGCCGCGGAATTCGAACGCCGCCTCACCGAACTGCAGACCACTCTGGTGACCGAGCAGGAACTCACCGACGCGATCAAGAGCCGGCCGGCGCGCCTGACCGCCGCGGTCAAAGCCGAGCTGCTGGAGGAGACCAGGGTCACCGCGCAACGCCAGGCCGAGGACAGTGCGCGGACGCTGACCGAGGCGATGCAGGTCCAGCTCGGTACCCGCATCGACGAGGTGACCCAGTCCGCGGTGCAGGCCGCCCGCAGCGCCGCCGCCGACTTCCGCGGTGAGCTGCAGGCGACCATCACCACCGATCTGACCGAGCTGATCAGGCAGGGGCAGACGGCCAGTGATGCCACGCTGACCGAGCGTGTCGACGCCGCGGCCTCGGCCCTGCGTTCCGCCGTCGATCAGCGGATCACCGAACTGCAAGGGTCGTTGGATGACCGGGTGAGCGCCGCGATCACCGCGGCCCGCCCCGAGCTGTTGGCCGCCTTCACCGCGACCGTGGACGACCGGATTCGCGGGCTCACCCAGCAGCTCAGCACATTTCAAGTCGGTCTCGACGAGATCCAGGTCGGGCTGAACGCCACGAACACCGAACTCGCGGCCGTTCAGCAGCGCACCAACGCCACACTCGACAGCCGCGACGCCGCCCTGCGGGCCGAGATGGCCACCGAACGCCGCCGGGTCGACGGGCAGCTGGCCGACATGCAACGTCAGATCCCGCCGCGGTCAACCGGAATCACCCGTGAGGAAATGCTGCTCGAGCTCAATCGCAACAACGACCAGTTGCGATCGGAGATGACCAGGCTGACGACACGAGTGGACCCGGGCCAGGGCGTTGTGCTGGGGCCGATCATCCGGCCGCCGCGGTAGGGCCGACGCATGATCGCCGACCTGGAGAAGCGCCTCGCCGATGTGCTCGGCGGCCGGCTCACCGCGCCGCTGGCGGGCCGGGTGTTCGTCACTCCGGGGCCCGCCGACACCAACCAGATCGCCGTGCTGGTGGGTGCCGTCCACGCCGAGGTCCTCGCCGAGAAGTTCGGCGCGGGGCGGCGACCCGAGCAGGTTCCCGGCGCCGACGACCCGCGGCGGGTAGTACGGCTGCGTTGTGCGATGCGCATCGAGGTCCGGCCCGCCGACAACGGCACCCGCGCGCAGACCGCGGCCGCGTTGGACGCACTGCTCTACGAGCTCGACAGCCGGGAGCTGCGCACCGCCAGTGCCCTGACCGCGCCGGGTGATCCCGGGTTCGTCCTGGATTGCCTACTGCCCGAGTCGGTTGCGGTCATTCCTGGTGAGCCGGATTCTCTGCCTGTCGTCGAGGTGCGTGCTGACGGTTGGTTCTGGCCGCCGAACGCGCCCGGTGTGACCGGGGTGGAGATCACCGCCGCGCTGGTGCGAACCGCGATGCTGCCCGTCGCACTGCAACCGTGGCCGCTGCTGATCCGCGCCGGGGATCCGGTGGTTCCGTTGACCATTCGAGTCGGTGCCGCGGGCACGTCACGGCTGACCGAGGACCCGCCGACGGTCAGCCCCTTCGGTGAGCTCGCGGTGCGGGTGGTCGATGCCGGTGGCCGGCCCGGCGCAGGGAGCCTGTCCGGAGGGGCCGTGGGGCCGGACGGTACCCGGTTGATCACCGTCGCCGACGACGCCGCGGAATTCCGCTACGAGCCCCCAGCCGCGCCCGCCGACGACCAACTCGTGGTCTACGTCGCCCACGACGGCGCATCCCCTTCCGTCGGGATCGAACTGGCCCGATTCCCGCTGGCGGTGACCGGATGATCGCCGCGCTCGACGTGCTCACCCTGCTCTTGCCGGACCAGAAGGCAGTTCGGTTGGACACCGTCGCCGCCGTCGGCGCACGGGTCGGGCAGATCCTCGTGCTGCCTCCGGTGGTCGAAGTGCCCGCCGAGGGGGTGGACTTCGAATTCGACTGGGGGGCAGCGTTACCCGGGACCGACCGGGCCGAACTCGACCCGGTGACCGTCGAGGTGCAGGCGGCCCGGGTGCCCGATTTCGCCGGCTACTCCCTCGGCGAGCTCGCCAGTGGGCCCGGCAACGAACTGACCGTGAGCGTGCCGGCCGGCCGGCGGATCCGGGCGCTCAAGCTCACCGGCCTTAAGGCCGACGGCATCACCTTCCGTTCCGTAGGTGACCTGAAAGTCAACGGTTATCGGATCGCGGTCAGTCAGCCCGCCCCGGGTGGCGGTTGGACGCCGGTGGTGGCGGTGCCCGCCGTTGCCGGGAGCGGTCCGATACCGCCGATGCTGACCGGGGCCACCTTCGACAGTGCCGTGCTGCGCATGCCTGACCTGGCCGGCCCGCTGCGCATCGCCGTGGTCAAGGGCGCCACTCCTGCCGAGTTCGAGATCCGCCCGTTGACCGTGCAGCGGGTCTACGGTTGGGCGGCCCCGACCCCGGTGGACCTGACCCTGACCGGTCCGGACGGAGCGACGTTGTGGAGCTTTCCGGGCCCGTTGCCCGAGGGCACCGAGCAGCGACAGGACGTCACGGTGGCGTTGGCCGCCGCGGTCGAGCAATTGCGCGCCGCGGGTGGCCCGGTAGCCGGCAGCGTCAAGCTCACGAGCAAATATCCGTGCCAGGTGCGGTTCCGGCTGACCCCGGTGGCCGGCGAGCTGATCCGTGAGCTCTCCGGCACCACCACTGTCGAACTGTCCGGGGAACCGGTCGCGTTGCCCGTGGATTCCCCGTTGCCACTGGCCGCGCCGGCCTCGGTGCTGGCCGATGTGCGGGTCACCTACAACGGCTGTCGGCTGGCAGACGTATCCGATCCGATGCCGGCCCCCGGTGCGCAGCATGGCGCGGTGGTCCGGCAGGACCGGGTGCTGCGGGTCCTGCCGCCGCTGGCATTGCGCGGTGAGCAGATCAGCCGTATCGGCCTGGTTGGCTACTGCCCGCAGCGGACCGAGCTGCTTGTCCGGCTGGTGGCGGCGACCCCCATCCCGTCCGGAACGGCCGCGGATGCCCTCGGCGAGCCCGGCACCGTCACCGTCGATCCGTCCACCGCGGTCGGCGTGATCTGGATCGACCTTCCGCAGCCGGTGCGCGTCGAGGAAGCCGCCGCGATCGAGGTCAGCGCCGGCACCGGCACGCTGTACTGGGTTGCCGACCCAGATCCATTGGTGCGCATCGTGGTACTCGACCCCGACCCCGCGGCCCGCCCGATCCGGCTGGGCGGTCATACCTTGCTGACCGTCGATCAGCCGACGATCACCGCCGTGCGCGTCGGACTGCCGGCCGAGGCGTACCTCGCAGGGGCGCCGGTGTTGGCCAGCGCCCTGTTCTGCACCGTCGAGATCACCGACGCCCGGCTCAGCTACCCACGGGGGACATGATGGCCACCTTCGAAGCCGAGATCAACGCCCTGGACTTCGCGGCGATCGACAGTGCCCTCACCCGGGCCAGAAACGCATTCGAGCAGGCCCAGCAGCTGTCGGTGGCAGACCTCGACCCCACGGTCCTACTCGGTGACCTGGGGTCGGCCCTGACCGCGGCCGGTGCGGTGAAGCTGGACCCGGCCGTCGTCAATGATCTTGGCGGGCAGGCACTCCAAGCATTGTCCGAGTTGATCGACCTACCTGATCTGCGTGGCATCGCAGAGATTGTCGGCGGGTTCGAGGTGACCACCGAGCGGCTGATCGTACTGGCCGAGGCATTCGGCGGTGGCGGTGACGGCGCAGTGGTGCTGGACCGGATCTTCGCCGCGCTGGGAGGTTCGCTGAACCTCGAGACAATGCTGCGAGAGATCACCGACCAGGCCGCGCACACACTGCAGATCGACATTCCCGACGAGTTCACCGGCCCGTTACAGGCGTTGTCGGCGCTGGCCGGCGACCCGGATCCGGCGGAACTCCTCGACATCCTGGGCACTGTGCTGACCGGGCTGGATCTGGCCGCGGTGCAGCAGCTGCTGAACGGAGCCGAGCGCGCCTTGACGCTGGTGACCGGCGCCGGCGATGCGGGACCGCTGCAGGCGGCCGTGACTGCCGTCGGCGTGCGGCTGGACGCCGGCTACGCACTGATGGCCGCGCCGGCACCGGATGTTCCTGCCCTGCTGGCGATTATCGATGAGGTCGGCGCCGCCGTCGATGCCGTGGCCGTCGCGATGCCCGGTTTCGCGGCCGGGCTGGCCACCGATCTGCGCACCGCCGCCAACGCGCTGCCCGACCTGAATCTGGCCGCCTCGCTGGACCGGCTGGCGGCTGCGCTGCCACTGCCCGGTGAGGACATTCCCCGCCAGCTCGTCGAGTCGTTGGACGGGATGGCCGACGCGCTCGAACAACTCACCCCGGACGCTGTGACAGCGGCCATGGCGGCGATGAAGGACGAACTGCTGGCGGCTTCCGGGCTGGATCGGCTGGACGATCTGCTGTCCGAGTTGGACCGCGGGTTCGACGAAGCTGCAAAGGTTTTGGACCGATTGCCGGTACGCGGGCTGCGCGACGACGCGGTGGCCGCGGTGGTCGCCGCCCAGCAGAAGGTGCTGACGTTCGACGGGTTCGGCTTCCTCGACGAGGCGGTCGCGCCGATCCGGGAGCTGAACGCCACGATCGCCTCACTTGATCCGTCGACCGTCACCGGCGGGATCGCTGCTGTGGTGGCGCAGGTGAACGGACTGCTCACCGACATCGATGTCGCACCGATCCGCGACGCGGTCGATGCCGTCATCGAACCGCTCGGCGACATCGTGGATCGGCTGGTGCCGTTCGTGCAGGAAATCGCCGCGCAGCTCGCCCGCATCGTCGATCAACTGAATGGCATCGATTTCGACGCAGCGGGGACCGCGACCCTGGACCTGCTGCACGGCATTCGAAATCAGGTCGTCGAGGCGGTCGGTGGTGGAGACGTCCCGGAGCCGGTCAAGGTCGCCGTGGCCACGGCTGCGGCGGTGTTGCGTGAGATGAACATCGCCGCCGAGATCTCGACCCCGTTCGACAAGGCCGTCCTGGCCATCGATGTCGGCGCCCTGATCGCCCCTGTCGAGGGAATCTGGCAGGTGGCCGGTGACGCACTTGCCAAGGCCACGCCGTCCGCGCTGATCGCCGAACTCGATCCGCCCTACGAGGAACTGGCCGCTGCGGTGGACCGGCTCAGCCTGCAACCTTTGATCGATGCCGCGCAGCGGCTGTTCGACGATGTGATCGCCCAGCTCGACCGTGCCGACCCGCGCACCCTGATCGCGCCGCTGGAGGACAGGTTCCAGGATCTGATCGACGGCTTGACCGCCGCACTGGACCCGGCGCCGCTGTTCGCCCCGATGCGGGCGGCGTACCAGGCTTTGCGAGACCTGTTGGACCGCATCGATATTGCGGCCACGCTGCGAGCCGCGTTGGGCGGGCTGGCCGACATGCCTCACCAGATGTCCAGCCGGTTGGGGCAGCGGCTGGCCTCCGGTGTCTCCGGCGCGGCCCCGGCGCCGGTGGCCGGTGACGGTTTCCAGCTCGGCGACGTCTTGCGCCCGCTGGCGCTGTTTCTCGGTGAGGTGCGGGACCGGCTGGCAGACCTTGCCGGGGATGCTCTGGAACCTGCACTGGCCGGACTTGCCACGGCGACAAGGGGTTTGCGCGCGCTGACCGACCCGGCCACCGGATTCGCGGTCCAGCTCGGCGATGCGCTCGACGCGCGGCTGACCTGGCTGGACCCCAACGCCGGTGACGGCCCGCTGGCGCGGCTGCGCCGTGACCTGGAGTCGTTCCGGCTGGCGGTGGCCGTCCTGGATGTCGACGCCGCGGCGGGCGTTCAGCTGAACACGGCTGCCGGGAATGTCCAGTTCGACACCCGGGTCAGCGCGGCGACCGATACAGACGTCGCTCAGCACGCCGCGCGGCTGCGGCAGACATCGGACTCGGCCACGTTGGGGCGCAGCATCCGGGTGCTGGCCCGCGCACTCGACGCGGCGCTTCCGGATGAATTGGTGTCGGGAAGTCTGGACCCGACGACCGCGACGGCGGCATTCCTGGATGCGGTGTTCGATCGGATCGACCCGAGCACGCTGGCCGATCAACTCGACGCCATCGGCGCCCGTATCGAGGCCCGGTTCGTGGCGCTGGGCGACGAGCTGGCCAACGGTTTGTTCAAACTCGTCGACGGCCTGTTCGCCGGGATCGAGCCGTTGATGCCGGAGTCGGTGATCGGCCGGCTGCAGGCCGGGCTGGACCGGGTGTTGGCCAGTGTCGAGGTCCTCGACCCGGCCGCGGTCGAGGACGCGGTGCGTGGCGTCATCCGCGCTGCGATCTCCCTGCTCGGTCTGCACTCACCGGCGGCGTTGGCAGCTGAACTCGGGCACGTGTTCGATACCTGTATCGCGCAACTGCGGTCGTTGTCGCCGGCAGCCTTGTTCGCCGGCGCCGATCCGTTCGTGCCGATCAAGGCGCAATTGGCAACCATGCGGCCCAGCGCGGTGCTGGCCCCGCTGGTCGACAAGACCGAGTCGTTCGGGACGGCGCTGGACACCATCGCCGCCATCGATCTGCAGTTCGCCCTCGGAGTGGTCGACGAGCTCAGGCAGACCTTCACCGCGGTGCTCGACGGTGTTGAACGTGAGTGGAAGGCGCTGCTCGACGAACTGTCCCGGATCTCCGAGGGGGCAAGTGTGAGTGTGAGCGTGGGATGAGGTCCAGATGACGACGACGGATTACCGAGCACGCCAGGATCTCATCGAAGTACTCGACGACCCGGCGCGGGGACAGCGACGCCTGTGGCGCGGCCGGGACGGGCACCCCGTGCGGGTCGAACTCGCCGACGGTACGTCACTGACCGTGCACCGCGACGACGCCAACGGGACGCTGAGCATCGTGGGCGACGACGGGGTTCCACTCATCGGACTGGCGGCCGGCGGTGCCATGGTGCCCGCCGCGCTGCGCACCATGGGGTTGACCCCGGCCCAGGCTGCCGAGATCGACCGGACCCACCGGTTGACCGCAACGGATCCGGGCGGGGTCACCCGCACCGAACTCGCTGAACGCACTGTGCGGGTGCAGCGCGGTGCGGCGGTGTTGCGCATCGACGCCGACGACCAGGGCCGGCCCCGCCGGATCACCGCGCCCGGCTACGACGATCTGATCTGCCGGTGGTCTGACGGCCACTGGATGCTGCAGCGGCTCGACGGTCCAACCTTGTTGACCATCGCGGAATCGCCCGATGCGGTGAGCTTTGAGACGACAGCGCTGCGATGGTCGGAACGGGCCGCCGAACGTGGCACGCGTTTGTCAGGTGCGGACGAAACACCGCTTGCCGATGTCGAATTCGATCTATGTGGCCGCATCACCCGTCGGACCTGGCACGGCGGGCGGACCATCGACTATTCCCGGGACGGGCGGGGTGCCCTGTCAGGTTGGACGGAAAGCACTGCGGTGCAACGGATAACCCATACCAGGCAGTACTGCGGTGCGGAACTGTGCGGCTGGGTCACCGACGGTGTCCGCACCGTGGTCCGCTCCGACGACGGCGGCCGGGTCCGCAAGCTGATCGGGCCACAGCACACCGTGACCTACGACTACGACGCGAACGGCCGGCGCACCGCCCGGACCTGCCGCGGACACCGCACCGATTACCGGTACGATGCGCTGGGTCAGCTGCGGGCGGTCATCATGCCGGAGCGCACCGTCGAGTACGACTGGGATGGGCTGGGTCGACGGATCTCGGTCACCGCGGACAGCGTTGAGTATCGCGAGCATCGCGACCCGACGGGCCGGCTGTGGTCGGTCACCACCGCCTTGGGGGACCCGGTGTGCCGATTCCTGTGGTGGAACGGCCGGGTGATCGCCCGTTGCGATGCCGAGGATGAGATCGACGAGGTCTATTTCACCGATCCGCTCGGCACGTTGCTCGGGGTGGCGAGCGTGGCCGCGGACTGGCGATTCGAGGATGCGATGCAGCCGCCGTTCGGCGCGGTGGCGATCGGGGCCGGATGGCGGCCGACCCTGTTCGGGCACATCGCCGACGGCCACAGTGGCCTGATCTGTTTCGGGGCACGCGAATTGGATCCCGAGACCGGCAGCTTCCTGACACCCGACCCCTGGCACGGCGACCCTGACGATCCCCGTCGGCTTGCGGGCCGGCCCGCTGCGACGCTGCCGGTCGAGATGCCAGCCGCCGGTGTGCACGCCTATGCGCTGAGCCAGTACGACCCACTGGGGCGGCCGGACTGCGACGGCCACTTCTCGGGATGGAACTTCTTCCTGACCCTCGTCCTGGGACCCACCTGGGGTGCGCCCCTCACCTCGCTGTCGGTGTTCCTGTTCGCCCCGCTGAATTTCTACTTCGAGATCATCAACCTCTTCGGCCTGGTCTGGCCGCAGCACTCGATGTTCGATCTGCGCGGGCTCAGCGGCAGCAGCCGGCTGGCCACCGCGGCCCTGGCACTCAACGGGTTCTGGCCGCGGTGCGTCACCGGTCTCAGCGGCGACCGCTGCATCACCATCGGGCACGTGGTGTGGGAGAGCCGCCACTACTTCCACATGCTCGACCGGCCCCGCATGATCGAACTCGACGACATCGGCGGTACCCCCGGCGCGGACGGCAGGCCGAGCCGGGATGCGCGGCGATTCTCCGATCAGGACGGCGGCTCCATCCTGGTGATCACCAGCACCGACGACGACCACCGCGAACGGGTGCATGCCAGTTTCTGGACCCGCGGTCCGGGCAACTCCGTGGGCACCCGCGGCGCGTTGCAGACCTTCGAGGACCGCGTGAAACCCGGTGTGGCGCATGCGCGGGGCACCGTTGTGCTGGCGGCGCCGATGCCGCCCGTGATGCCCGCGCCGACCGAGGACGACGATGACGAAACGCTTCGGGTGGACGAATATCTGGGCGCTGGCGGCCAGACCAGCACCGCCGACCTGATCCCGCGGGTGTGGTTCGCCATCGACGTGGCCAGCAACTCCGGGGTCACCGCGGGCACGGTGATCGGTATCTCCGCCGGCACCCTCACCGCGGCGTACGGCGCGGTGTTGACCGTCGTTCCGGGCGCACATCCGGTCGCGATCCTCGACCACGATCTGCCCAACAGGTTCACCACGGCCAGTCCAGACTTGCGGGGTGACATCAAAGTGCAGATTCTGACCGCATCGACGGCCAGCAGCGCCGGGTGGGGGATTCGGCCGGGCGCGGCGGGCACCCAGCAGATCGATCTCGCCGCGCCCGGCCACACCGTGGCCGTCGGAGATGTATTCCGCTGTGCACCAACAACACCCGACCCGGCAACCCCCGAACGCGCCGACGCGTACACCCAGGTGGAAGCCGTGTCGGTCGCGGTCACGGTGGCACCGACCCTTGGCGGCGCCGCCGTGGCCGGGGCCACCCTCTACCGGCTGGCACCCGAAGGTGCCGCGGCCAACGGGCAGTATCCCGGTCCACCGGATCACCCGGCGCAGCTGACGTTCAGCGGCGATCAGCCGTTCGCTGTCGGTGATCTGGTCCAAGTCATCTCGGGTACGGCCTCCGGGTACGGCCGGGTGAGCAAGGTCGATGCGGCAGTCCCGGCCGGCCCGCCGGGGCCGGATGGGACACCGGGCGCCGCGGCGGTCCTGGCGTCGATCACCCTGGATGAACCGCTCACCGGGATGCCCGTCGGCGCTGTCCGGGTGGCTCGGTTGAAGGAAACCAACCGGGACATCGACAAGGGCACCGGGACAACGCAGGCGGGTGATGTGCTGACCGTCAAGGTCACCTCCACCGCATTGATGTCGGCCAAGCAACCGGTGCTCATCGAAGATGGTGCAGACCGACGGGTTCGGGAGATCTCGGCGATCGGTACAGTCAGCGTCGACACTGTCGATCCGCTGATCGGAACCGGGCCGTTCACCCTGACCAGGTATACGCCGGAGGGCTCCACGATCGGCACCAAGATGTCCGCGGCCCGGTTCATCCGGCACACCGGCGGCGACCTGCCCTCCGCCTACGGCGCGTGGCCGGCGTCGATCATGGGTGTGGTGCCGGTGGACGGGACCGGTTCGGGTAACTACAGCCTCGCCCGGCAGCCCAGCGGCTGGCGCTTCTTCCTGCAGGCGACTCCGCGACCGGCCGCGATGCACCCCGACTTCAACGATTACTGGCAGCCGGTGACGGTCGCCGGGAGTCACTACTGGCTGTTGTCCTCACAGCTGAAAATCGTCGAGGAGGACGGCCGGTTCTATTGGGAGCCAGATGCTTTCGACGATCGCCCCCGGCGGTACCGGCAGCAGATCACGCCGGACGCCACCGGTGCGTTCCATTTGGTGGTGCGGGGGTTCGTCAAGTCGGCGGTGACCCGCCCGGATGCCGGCGGCGGGAAGGTGTTCGCCTTCCCCGGGGAGGTGCAGGTACCCGAGGAGCCGCGAGCCCGTTGGACCATGGCCGACGCCCTGGCCGATCACGAACTCGTGCACACGTTGCAGAACACATGGTGGGGACCGATACTCGGCGCGCTGCCGCTGCAAGGAGTGTTCCGCAGTATCCGCGACGTCCTGGTCGCCAACGATGCGGATCATGAAGACGTCAGCTGGATGGACCACGGGCCGGCCGACGTGGACGACGACGTCAGCGGGCTCGATACCAACTGGTTCGAGCTGGTCAGCATCGGCGGTCTGATGCAGATCATCTGGAGCTTCGTGATCCTGGGCCCGGCGCTGCCCGACGACGACGCGCGAAAGGCGATCCTCGCCACCAACTTCGACGACTGGGCGGCGGTGTTCAATCCGCTCAACCAGGCGATCATCAACTCGATCCCCGAGGTGCGCGCTTCTGACGACGAGTCGAAGGATTGGCGGGTGGTGCTGGGCCGGTTGCTGACCAGGGCGCTGGATCTGAAGGCATGGACCCCGCTGGTGGGGTTCATCAAGCTGATTCTTCCCGACAGCGAGCGAAACTTCCTCGAACAGCAGGCGAGCCGCAAGAGTGGCAACCTGTACTCGAACATCCTTTCCGTCGATGACAAGTTCAACGCCGACCTGACCAACATGACCGATATTGCCGATGCGAATGTCACAGCCCCGTTGGGGGATGCCGTTCGGCTGATGTCCTTCTACGACGGTTGGCAGAGCCGGAACACCGCGATGGGCCGCTGCGACGCCGACGGCTCCGGCCTGGTCACCTGCATCGATTACTACGACAGCTCCGATTTCTACGGCATCCTGCAATTCACGCCGGCCGCCGGCACAGCGTTGTTGCCAGCCGACCTCTATGAAACGGTAAGAGGCACAGCGCCGACGACGCTGCGGGTGGACGGACCGCCGGTAGCGGGGGGCGGTGCCCCGGTCGTCACCGAACTTCTCGAGGTCCCGGCCGGCACCATCATGCGGCCGCGCCTGCGGGCCATCGTGCCCATCCCGCCGCGGGTATTCAGCGGGCTCGGGTGCTACCTGCTGCCCGCGGGGCCGGGCGCCTGGCAGGCGAACGTTCCGCCCGCGCGGCTTCCGCTGCCCGCTACTCCGTCCGACGACCGGGCAAACACCGACATCGCCATCATCACCATCGATTCCACCGTCACCCTCGGTGACGATCCGGTGGCCTGGAGCACCCCCGCGGCCAGCGGCGCCGCGCCGGCCGGGCCAGGGATCGCGCGGTTCATCACCGAGAAGCAGACTCTCAAGGTTGCCGGCCGCAACACCACTGCCTGGCAAGCCGCCGCGGGCGCTGGGGTCACCGTCACCGCACGCCCTGCCGGGGCCGGGTGGGACCTGACCGTCGACCCGCCGGCGGCCGGCGCGACCCTGCCGACCGATGTGCGGGTCCGCATCTGGGCGCCCATCCGGCCCACCGATGCAGACCTGTTCGACCTCGACCACCCTGACGTCCCGACGCTGGCCGGCAAACGCACCTATATCGACGACGAGTTCTGGATTCCGGTGCGCGACTTCCTGATCACCGCCACGGACCTGCCCGCGCTGCCGCCCGGCGGTGGCACGGCGACGATGACAGCGGCCGGTTCCTTCGATCTCGAGCTGCCGATCAAGGTGGCCGGACCGGCCAGCATCATCCCGGCCGGAAACCTGTTGCGAGCCAAGCTTGAGGGCGACGTCGCTCCGCGGGGGCAACGCTGGAGGTTCACCGCCGCAAAGGACAAATTCGTGGAGTCCGCACAGAACGTCGACGTGGTGGTGCGGTTCGGAACCGGTGTCGAACGGAAGTTCACCATCACGGTCAACCCGAACTTCACCTTGGACGCCGCGTCCGCCGAGGTGACCCCTGCGGCGCCGCTCGAACTGACGATAAGCGGGGGGAGTGGGCCGTTCGAGCTCGTCGACGACCCGCCTGATGCCTCACGCGCCCGCGTCGGCATCGCCGGAACCACCGTCACCGTCACGATCGCGCCACCGCCACCGGTACCGCCTGACGCGCCGACGCCCCCGGCGGTCCCACCGATCACGTGGTTGCTCAAGATTCGTGACAACGACGGCAAACTCGGTGTGCGCACGGTGACCCTGAAGAGCGGATGACGGGATTCGAACCCGCGACCCTCACCTTGGCAAGGTGATGCGCTACCAACTGCGCTACATCCGCGCGCCACGAGCGAGATCGTCGCCCGTCGCGGAGCAGAACATTAGCCCACCGATGCGCGCAGACACAAATTCCTCGGTTTGACTTGCATTGCGGGGCAACGTAAACGATGGGGAGCAGCGGAGCAGCGCCGGTGATCCGGATGCCGGCGGCAGGCGTCAGAGGGCAGTTCGTAGGATTCGTGGATGCCGCTCAACGTCGGTGAGACGTTCTCCGTGTTCCGGATCGTTCGAGTGCTGGGGTCAGGCGGGGCGGGGGAGGTCTACCTCGCGCAGCATCCCAGGCGTGCCGGCCAGGAGGCCCTGACGGTGCTGCCAGAAGACAGGTCCGCCGACGCCGAGTACCGGGAGCGGTTCGGCCGTGAGGCCGATGTGGTCGCCGCGCTGTGGCATCCCAGCATCGCCAGGGTGCGAGGTCACGGAGAACACGACGGCCGGCTCTGGATATCCACGGACTTCGTCGCCGGCAGCGATCTTGCCGGTCTCCTCGAGCAGCGATACCCCAACGGCCTGCCGCGCGAACAGGTTTTCCGGATTGTCATGGCGGTTGCCGGGGCACTCGATTACGCACACAAGCACGGTGTGGTGCACCGCGACGTCAGGCCGGCCACTATCATCCTGACCGAGGCCGACGGTGAGGTGGAGCCGCGCGCCGTTCTGGTCGACCTTGGTGCCGCCGGCGACATCGGCGGCTCGACAGCCACCGACCCCGGCTACGCGGCACCCGAACAACTGGTGGGAGAGGACGTCGACGGCCGTGCAGACCAGTACGCCCTGGCCTGCACCGCGTATCACCTTCTGACCGGGACACAACTGTTCGCGCATCCCAATGCCGCCGTGATGGTCAGCCGCCACGTCAACTCCAAGCCGCCGGCGCTGGCCGACACCCAGCCCGAGTTGGCCGTCCTCGACGCGGTGCTGGCCAAGGCCCTAGCCAAGAATCCGGCCGACCGCTTCGCCAGCTGTGGCGCTTTCGCGCACGCGCTGGCCGATGAAACCCCGATGCCCACACTGACATTGGACCCGCTACCGGCCGCACCGGCGCCACCCGGTGGCGGCCTTCGGTTGCCCGAGCAGCCGCGTTGGGTGCCGGCAGCGGCGCTCGCCGCTGTCGCGGTCGTCGCCGGTGTCGGCCTGTGGCAGCTGTGGCCGTCCCCGGACGCCGCGGCCAGTGAGCCGCCGAGCCCGGCGCCGAGTGCAGCCGCTGTGAACGCCACGAACGCGGCGATCACCCCGCTGCCGAGCACCCCGGTCTTCGACGGCCTCTATCGCCTCGACTACGACAACCCCCACGCCACCCTCAACGGCAATCCGTGGCCGGGGGCGGGCAACCAAATCGCAAGCTACTGGTGGGCATTCCGATCGGCCTGCAAACCCTCGGGGTGTGTGGCGACCTCGACGCGCATGGATGGTTCCAACCATGCCGTGCCATACACCGAAGGCGGCGGCATGACTGCCGTATTCCGGCTCACCAACAATTCGTGGCAGGGCGATCCGGGGAGGGGCTCGCTGCCGTGCGAGGCGCCGATCGTCGGGCAAGCACAGGCCACGGATACGGCATTGGCATTGACACCGCAGCCCGACGGCACGCTGGCCGGAGCCCAAACCACCACGATCCAATCCAACGAGTGCGGGCTGCAGGGCGCGGTGATCACCGTGCCCGTCCACGCCACCCGGCTCGAAGACGTTCCGCCGGGGAGCCCGGTCGCCGATCCAGCCGCCGTCCCGGACCTGCTGCCGCCCGCTCCACAATTGCCCCCGCCGGTGCCGGCAGGCCCTCCGGTTCCCGCGCCGCCGCTGCCACCCGCTCCACTGCCGCCGGCCCCGCCGGTACTCCCGCCGCCGTCAGTCGGGCCGATCGTGCCGAACCCCGCCCCGCCTGTTGGACCTGTGCCACCGGCGCCACCGCCCCCGCCGCCGGCATAGGTGGCCGCCTCACAGACCTGCGAAGACCGCAACCGATACGTGTGTTGTTCTTCGCGGTTCGCCACGTCAGTAGTTGCGCTGCCAGTCGCGGCACATGCGGCCTGATTCGATGCGTTGACGCTTTCCGGGGCGGATGTCCCATCCGTAGTCCTGGCAGAGCTTGCAACAGCATGGGCGGATGCCGGTGTAGACGAATGCGCGCCGGCATTGGGTTGTGCCGTAGATGAATGCGGTCGCATCTCCGATCGGAGGCAGGTCGCAATTCCCGTCAATGTGGTCGTGCTGCTCCTCGGTTGCGAGGTCGCCGTGCATCAACTTGACCCAGAACGGCTTGGTCTTGTCGGTCTTGCTCAAGGCACGCTCCTGTCGGCGGTGCACCCGGCTGATGTCCGGGTGGGACGCCGACGGTGTGTGAGCAAGTCATGGGAACCCCTGGTGTCGCGAGCAAAGTTGTTCAGAATACGACGGATTCAGAACACGTGGTAGTCGCGACAGACTGCGTGGTCGCTCCACACTGTGAGCACCCACGCTGATGGACGCGCCGACCATGCGCGCACATGCCTACTGTCTGGCCAGAACGAGTCTCGAGACGGTGCGTACCCGAGACCGAATCTTCGGCCTGAACGCCTGCCTCGTTCGTGGTGGCCGCAAACGACGCCTTGGGCGAGGTGGGTGCGGGCTGAGAAGCGTGGGGAGCAATACTTGATGACCCCGACTGCGGACCGGTTGAGGCGGCATTGCAAGCCGAACTCGTCGGGCCAGTGATCGAAGACGTGCCGTGGCTATTCCAAGTTGCGCTCAGGCTCGCCAACCTCCTGGACAACTACGATGCGCGCCCTTATTGGGCGAAGCCGACCGCCGAACTCGTCAGGATTTTGACGTCCATGCCTGACGGCGATTAGTCAACTTCTTCACGTTCAGGCTCCCGAGGAGTGGCCGCTACTCGGGATCGTCCTCTGGCAAGGTGACTTTCGGGTCACCAGACCGTGTGGCGTCGTCGTCGCGTACGTGGGTATAGGCGACGAGGGCTGTGATGCCGGCGATGAGTGGAACGCTAAGCGGCCAGGCGATGACTAGGTACATCGGTCCCCATAGCGTCAGACTAAGCAGTGCCAGGCGCACATACTCACCGCCCCCTACCGGCTCGCCCTCGTGGTTGACGATGAACCCGACGCAGACCGCGATACCAGTCAGTACGCAACTCGCTAGCACCACTGCCGCCAGCGACCGAAGAACACGTCGCTTGGTCGGCTTGGAGAATGTGATCATCGTCCCTCACTTACTTTGGGAATCAGGCCTTCTGAGGGATCAGTGAGCTTCGTGGTGTGCTGCGTGAACGGGTCCGGCGCGAACGGAATAGCGTTCTCTAGTTGCCACCGCCAGTCCGGGATGCCGGGGCGCACGGGTGGGAGTGAGGCGTCGCCGATCCAATGCTCGCGTATCAGGCTGGTTGCCGGGCCGAGGTCACTGCCCGAGTTCGCGGGAGTCCATTGCAGCACCTCCGGTGGTATCCCTTCGCGATACTGGTACGTCTCCATGCTGGGGTAGATCATTGTGTTACCGCCGAGGTTGACTGTGCCATTGTCTAGCGGGTCCAGCGTGATCCGGCCGTGGACCGTCATATCTAGCGCGACGGCTCCCGAAAACTCATAGGCATCCCAGGTGTTGTAGTCGATCGTCATTCGTCCGTCAGGGGCTTCGACGACGTGGACCTGGGGTGGTGCGGTGTCGGCGCCGCCGCGTGCCCCGTCGACAGTTGTGGTGGGGTTCTGCCGGACGGCGACAATACCGTTCTCGTAGTCCACGAACAGTGATACCCGAGAGTGCTCGGGATCGATGGTGGCGCTAGGGCCGCGGTTATCCCCGAAATTCTTCGGAAGCAGCCGTAGGTCGGCTAGGTCCTGCAAGTCCTTTGGCAGATTCTGCACCTCGGCCGCGGGGATGAACCAGTTGGAGCGGACCACGCCTTTGCCTGGCTGCGGAGTGAACCTGCCAGCCACGATCCTGGCAGGTTTTCCATGGTTCTTCGGGTTGTAGCTGTGGGGATCCAGTCCAGCAGCCATCCGCCAATCGTTTGCAGTGACCGGCTCACGACCGTAGACCCTCTTGAACGCTTCGATCTGATTACGCGACCGCTCGTCGTTCTGGTTGATCGGGACGGTGGGCGGATTGCCTGGCTCGTCCGTGCCGTCGAGCAGGTTGAGGCCGTGCGCCAGTTCTCGGTCGATCATTTCGGCAGACGCTAGAAGCTGCTTCAGTGTGGTGGTGATGTAGTCGAGATCGTCCTGGTTGACGTCATCGGTCAGCGGCGTAACGGTGCCGGTTTCGAGGTTGATGTCGAACTTGCCGCGCGCCATTTCCTGCACGTTCTGCAGAAACGATTTGAGGCCGTCGATCTCATCGGCGGACTTGGAGATGATCTTTGACGCCTCTTGACGCGCGGCGACGTGGCTCGACAGGTAGGCGCCGAGTTTGTCGAGGCTGTCGTTGGCGGCATCGGCGGCTTGGCCGCTCCAGGTGCCCAGGATCGGGAGATCTCGGAGGCCTTCCTTGACCCCATCCATCGAAGTGGATGTGGCGTCCAGCGCTGTCGACACTTCGCGGACATCGCCAGAATTCCACCGCTCGACATCGGCAAGAGTCAGTGACATCAGAGGTTCTGGCGGATGCGGAGCAAATCGACCGCTGAGTCTTGGTCGATGGTGTCGTACTGCTTGCCGATGTGGCGGAATGCATCGCGGTGGTGGGTCAGTTCGGTACTGATGTGGTCTGCGACGGTTTGAAGGTGACTCAGCTTGCCCTTCAGAGCAGCACCTGATGAACCGACCCATCCCGAACCTGCTGCCGCAATATCGGCGTTTGCCGACTGGTGGCCCTGGGTGTGATCGGCCTCATGCCTATCGAGGTGATCAGCCGACATGAACAGGTCTGCCGGATCAAATTTCAGCGATTGCGACATTGCTTCCCCCTCAGCAAGCAGTGTTAGCTACACGGTTAAATTACCCGCCGGCGGCAGCCTCCTTATGCGCGGATTGTCGGTGGAACGCAATAGGTGCCCAGAGGGCACAGCTGACCGGGAGGAGCGAGATCAGCGCTTCGACGTAGCAGGGAACGGTGTGCAACTCGTATGAGAGTGACTCCGCAACTTCGTGCGACTGCAGTGTTAGCCGGGTTGTTCGTAGGCGCTCCGCCCACCAGGAAGTTCCCGGCCGACATACTGGTTCGATTGCGAAGAAGCCGTCGTTTCAGGGTCGGGGATGTCGGGGTGCTCGCAGGCTCCGCGGATGTTGCGGATGTCGTTGTAGCCGAGACGACCTGATTCGGGCATTCGCGCTAGGACGGGTCTGGTTCTGGCGGATTGTCCGTAAGTGCGGCGGTGGCGGGATGTCCGATCAGAGTGGTTCTCGGCGATTCGATGAATCGCAGGATAGCGTTCTGCGCGAATTGCGATGACAGTGCTCGCCTTAGCTGCGCGGGCCCGCCCAGCCCTGCCATGCCTTGGAACGATGCTGACAGACCTTCGTGGTTCACTGCCCGTCGTGGTCGGGTCGATGTAACCCCTACGGGGTGCTGGTTGGTGTAACCCCTCCCCAAACAACCCCGAAACCATTTGCCCCATATTCGTTCTCGGCCGCGACAAGTAGCCCCGCGCTGGTGGGCGCGTGGCTGAGCTGTGGCGCACGCCGGTCGGTGATCAGTCGTCACGGGTGCGGCCCTCGGTGCAGGCGGGGGACTGGGCTACTACGCGCAGGCTGGGTTGCGTCGGGCTCTGCGATAACGACGAAACGCCCCCGCACGTCGAAATGTGCGGGGGCGCTCGTCGTTACGAGTCGAGCCGGTCAGTGAGCGTGTAGGCGATCGGGCCGAGCTCGTCGAGTTCGTCGGCAGCGGTGAGGGCGGCGGCGGCGAGCTGGCGCAATGCCGTGGCGTCGAGGTAGGTGTCGGTCGCCCAAACTGTGGCGTGCCGGTTGATGATGCCGTCGGCCTGCTGGAAACCGGCGATGCGGATTTCTACCCCGGCGACGGCACGGCGGGTGCCGTGCATGTGGCGCTCGTAGTCGCCGGTGTTGTTCCAGTCGATCCAGTCCTCTACGTGCTGCGCGTCGGCGGGTACCGGGATTGCTGCCAGGTGTTCGGGCGCGGTGCAATCGCGTGTGTGCGAGCCGATCCCGCCGCAGCATGTGCGGGTAGTGCTGTCGAGTTGCCAAGCTGGATCGGCCCATGCGGGGTCGGCTGCAGCGGTGGCGGGGGTGTGGTGCATTGGCTAGCTACCTCTCACGGTGGGCTGCTAGCTTGCCGATTGCTACCGCGAGGTCATGTTGAGGTCATGCGGCCCGAATTCGGGACTAAAAACTGCCTTTGACCTGCAAAGATTGTGGTGCGCGATACTGGGATTGAACCAGTGACCTCTTCCGTGTCAGGGAAGCGCTCTCCCGCTGAGCTAATCGCGCGGGTTGAAACTCTTTCTTGGAGGTGGAGACGGGAATCGAACCCGTGTGCACGGCTTTGCAGGCCGTTGCCTCACCACTCGGCCACTCCACCGCTGGGGTTGATGCCACAATCGCACCTTCGAGCGGATGACGGGATTCGAACCCGCGACCCTCACCTTGGCAAGGTGATGCGCTACCAACTGCGCTACATCCGCGCGCCACGAGCGAGATCGTCGCCCGTCGCGATGCAGAACATTAGTCCACCGATGCGCGCAGACACAAATCCCCATTACGGGAGGGCAAAGACTGGCCAAAAACGGTGTTTCAGAACAGGTGATAGGCCTCGCGTGAGAGAGCGAATCCGTGGCGGGTCTTGGTGTCGCGGCAGGTGATGCCGGTGTCGGCACTTTCGCAGCGCAGGGTGCCGGCGGTGATCGAATCCCCGTAGCCCAGTTCGCCACCCGCGCCCAGCGCCGTGTCGCCGGCGCAGACGAACTCCGCCGGCCGGCCGGGACGCAGCGTCATGCCTTGGCCGTAAGCGAACTCACAACTGGCCGGCCGCAGCGGCGGGGCCCAGTTACGTTCGGCGATGTCGCAGCGCGCCATAGAGGTGTCGAGATAGCACCCCACGTTGCCGGACGGCGAGGTGAACCTGGTCAGCTCCTTGACCTGCCGGTTCACCAACCTGGAGACGCCCTGAACACTCGGCGTTACGGCGGAAGTCCGATCTGTCATGGGGGCCGGGGCGCTGTGGCAGCCCGAAAACAGCACACAAGCAGCAAAAACTGCGCCGCCGACCGCCGGCAAGCGGACCCGCAGGTGAACCATGACGGGTGACCATACGCCCGCATCGGCGTGCATATTTGGCAAATCAAACAAGTCGATCGGGTGGATACCGATTCGGGTCTGGCCCGGTATGCGTGCTAGTGTTCGACGTCGTTCCCACGGTCTCGTAGCTCAGTGGGAGAGCGTCCGCCTCACACGCGGAAGGTCGCTGGTTCGAACCCAGCCGGGACCACCATCACCACCAACGGCTTCGGATTATCCGGGGCCGTTTTTTCGTGGCAGGACACACACTTCACCGTGCCCCGGTGTTGTCCGCCCGATTCGGTAGGGTCCTCCGACGTGACTCAGAGCGTGACCGTCGGAACCATCAAATCCGTAACCGCCCGTCTGGCCGAGGAACTCGCCGTGGGCGAGGGGCAGGTCGCCGCCACGGTGGCGCTACTGGACGAGGGCTCGACCGTCCCGTTCATCGCCCGGTACCGCAAGGAGGTCACCGGCGGCCTCGACGACGGCCAGCTGCGCACCCTGGAGGAACGCCTGGGCTACCTGCGTGAGCTCGATCAGCGTCGCGAGGCCGTGCTGGCATCGATCGAGGAGCAGGGCAAGCTCACCGATGAGTTGAGGGCCGCCCTGATGGCGGCCGAGACGAAGGCCCGGGTCGAGGACATCTACCTGCCGTACAAGCCCAAGCGCCGCACCAAGGCCCAGATCGCCAAGGAAGCCGGGCTGGAACCGCTGGCCGACCGCCTGCTGGCCGATCCGACGCTGGTTCCCGACGAGGTGGCGGCCGAGTTCCTCAACGACGACGTCGCCGAGGCGTCCGCGGCCCTGGAAGGCGCCCGGCACATCATCATCGAGCGGGCCGCCGAGGATGCCGAGCTGGTGGGCGCCACCCGTGAGAAGTTCTGGGCCGACGGCTCCCTGCGCACCGCGCCGTGGTCTGAGGAAGCCGCGAAAAGCCCTGCCGCGCAGAAGTTCCGGGATTACTTCGAGTTCTCCGAGCCGCTGGAGAACATGCCGTCGCACCGCGTGCTCGCGGTGCTGCGCGGCGAGAAGGAACAGGCGTTGTCGCTCAACTTCGACGGCGGTGAGGACGAGCAGTACCAGGCGATGATCGCCCAGTCCCTCGGAATCGACATGGCTTCCAAGGCGCCGGCCACCCCGTGGCTGGCCACCACCGTGCGACTGGCCTGGCGGGCCAAGCTGATGATCTCGGCCGCCGTCGACGCGCGGGTCCGCCTGCGTCAGCGCGCCGAGGAGGAGGCGGTTGCGGTGTTCGCCCGCAACCTCAAGGACCTGCTGCTGGCCGCGCCGGCCGGCACCCGGGCGACCCTCGGCCTCGATCCGGGTTTCCGCACCGGGGTCAAGGTCGCCGTCGTCGACGGCACCGGCAAGGTCGTCGACACGTGCGCGATCTTCCCGCACCAGCCGCAGAAACAGTGGGACCAGGCCAAGGCCACCCTGGCGGCGCTGATCGCCCGGCACAACGTCGAGTTGATCGCCGTCGGCAACGGCACTGCCTCACGCGAGACCGATGCGCTGGCCGCGGAGCTGATCGCCGACATCCGCACGGCCGGGGCCAAGGCGCCGGCAAAGGCCATGGTCAGCGAGGCCGGCGCGTCGGTGTACTCCGCCTCCGAGTACGCGGCCCGAGAAATGCCGAACCTCGACGTGACGTTGCGTGGCGCGGTATCGATCGCCCGCCGGCTGCAGGACCCGCTGGCCGAGCTGGTCAAGATCGATCCCAAGTCGATCGGCGTGGGGCAGTACCAGCACGACGTGACACCGGGCTCGCTGGCGCGCAGCCTCGACGCGGTCGTCGAAGACGCCGTGAACGCGGTGGGCGTGGACCTCAACACGGCCTCGGTGCCGCTGCTGGCCCGAGTGTCGGGAGTCACCGAATCCCTGGCCGAGGCCATCGTGGCGTACCGCGAGAGCGCCGGTGCCTTCCGCAGCCGCAAGGCCCTGCTGGATGTTCCGCGGCTGGGCCCTAAGGCCTTCGAACAGTGCGCGGGCTTCCTGCGGATCCGTGACGGGGAGGACCCGCTGGACGCGTCCGGGGTGCACCCCGAGTCCTACCCGGTGGTCCGACGCATCCTGGACCGCTCCGGCGTGACGCTGGCCGAGCTGATCGGTGACGAGCGCACGCTGCGGTCCCTCAAGCCCACCGACTTCGCCGATGAGCGGTTCGGTGTCCCCACCGTCACCGACATCCTGGCCGAACTGGAAAAGCCCGGCCGTGACCCGCGTCCGGCGTTCTCCACCGCCACCTTTGCCGCCGGCGTCGAGAAGGTCGCCGACCTCAAGGTGGGCATGGTGCTCGAGGGTGTGGTGACCAACGTGGCCGCCTTCGGTGCCTTCGTCGACGTGGGTGTGCACCAGGACGGTCTGGTGCATGTCTCGGCGATGGCCGACCGGTTCATCTCCGACCCGCACGAGGTGGTGAAGTCCGGGCAGGTGGTCAAGGTGAAGGTCGTCGATGTCGATGTGGAACGACAGCGGATCGGGCTGACCCTGCGGCTCAACGACACCCCGCAACAGGGCAAGCGCCCCGAACGCGGCGGCCAGGGCGGCCAGAACCGGCGGGACGGCGGCGGCAACCAAGGCCGCGGCGGCGCGAATCAGGGCCGCGGCGGGGATCGGCGAAACCAGAACCGCGGCAACAACTCCGGTCGTCGGGACTCGAATCAGCCGATGGGCTCGATGGCCGAGGCGCTGCGCAACGCCGGGTTCGGCAAGTAGCGATTACGTGGTTTGCTCCGGGGCCGGATCGGCCCCGGAGTGGTGGCGGCGCCAGGACCGGTAGCCGCGGTGGGCGGCGAAAGCCCCGATCACGGCCGTGACACACCACACGCCGATCGCGGTATAGGCCAACGGTGCCGAGAGGTCACCGATCGAGGCGCCCAGTGCGGTGTAGACGAACGCGCGTGGCACCGAGCCGATGAACGCCCCGGCCGCCATCTGCCATAGCGGCACGCCGAACGCGCCGAAGGCATAGGACGCCAGAGCGTCGGACAATCCGGGGACGAAACGCTGCCCGACCACGGCCCATAGGCCGCCCCGCTGGATCTGGTGGTCCAGCCGATCCGCACGTTGTGCCCCGAGCAGGGCCCGGGCGCTGTCCCGTCCGGCGCGGCGGCCGATCAGGCTGGCCACCACGGCGGTGCCCACCGTCGCGCCCAGGGTCACGAACGTGCCCAGCACCGGGCCGAACAACACGCCGCTTCCTGCGGCCAGGATCGGGCCGGGCACGAACAGCGCGCCCAGACATGCCGACACCACGATGTACGCCAGCGGCGCTGCCGGACCGGCGGACATGACCACGCCACGGACGGCGTCGATATCGATGACGCGGGCGACGGCCACCAGATAGAACAAGCCGAGCAGAAACGCCGCGAAGGCGACCAGCCGCAGGATGTGCGGTCGCCGGTTGGGGGCGGGGGCGTCGTCGTCAGTCATGCTGGCCACGATTCTTCCCCACGGCTGGCGCGGTCAGTTCGCGGTCGTCGAACTCTTGGCCTTACGGGCCGCGATCTCGGCTCGGACCTCGTCCATGTCGAGTGCTGCGACCTGCGAGATGACATTGTCGAGTGCGGCCGGCGGCAGCACCCCGGGTTGGCTGAACACCAGGACTCCCTCGCGGAAGGCCGCGAGAGTGGGGATCGATCGGATGTTCATCAGAGCGGCAAGCTCACTCTCCTGCTCGGTGTCGACCTTGGCATGCACGATCTCGGGGTGGCGGGCAGCAGACCGCTCGAAGATCGGGGCGAAAGCCTGGCACGGACCACACCAGGAAGCCCAGAAATCGATGAGCACGATGTCGTTGTCGCGGATCGTTGATTCGAAATCCGCATAGCCGATGTTGCGGGTGGACATTGAGTTCTCCTTTTTGCGCGAGTTCCTCACGGGCGGAACGAGTTTGCGTACCGGCCGTCGTCCGGCGCATCTGATTCCCTCAACATACCCCTAGGGGTATATATTCCCCTTTCAGTTTTTCGGCTCGGGGTTATTGCGCCGCGGGTACCGTGGCACGAGGATGTGCGCTCGCCCGGCGTGCGATGACAGGGCGAAAGGAGCCAGATATGGACATCGCATTGGTGGCCACCACACGAGGTCCGTTCGGCGAGGCTGCGGCTCGCACCCGAGAAGCGCTGGCCGACCAGGGGTTCGGCGTGTTGACCGAGATCGATATCAGGTCCACGCTCAACGCCAAGCTGGGTGATGGTGCCGGTGAAGAGCTGGGGGACTACCTCATCATGGGTGCCTGCAACCCACAGTTCGCTCAGCAGGCGCTCAAGGCGCTTCCTCAGATCGGCGTGTTGTTGCCGTGCAACGTGGTGTTGCGCACCGGTCGCGACGGTGACTCGGTGGTTGTCGTAGAGGCGATGAATCCGAACCTGATGGCCGAGGTCACCGACGAGCCGGCCCTGGTCGACATCGCAGCGGAGGTGGGCCGGCGCCTGCAGGCAGCGCTCGACAGCCTGTAGGGCTCATCTCACCCCGATGCCGCGTCGATGACGCCGTCGAGGATCTGGCGTGAGGTCGACAAGTCGCGGATCGCCTGCTCGAGCCGGTTGCGTTCGGCAGACAGCTCGGTGAGCAGGCGTGGCGTGGCCTGCGGGGCAGGTCCGCCGTCGGTGTCTCGCATACAGGGCAGAAGCGACGAGATGGTGCGGCTGTGCAGCCCGGCGGCGTAGAGCTCCTGGATGCGGATCACTCGGTCGACGGCCTTCTCCGGATACTCACGTTGCCCGCCGGGGGTGCGCTCTGAGGTCAACAGGCCCTGCTGCTCGTAATAGCGCAGCGACCGTTGGCTGACCCCGGTGCGGCGCGCGAGTTCGCCAATACGCATATGCCAGTTATACCGACGCGACTTGACCCTGACATTGGTGTCAGCTCGTACGGTTCGGCATGACCACAGCGCAGCCACCTTTCACCTACAGTCCGATCACCGAACGCCCGCCCATCCATTGGCCCGGCGGGGCGCGAGTGGCGGTGTACATCGGGCTCAACGTCGAGCACTTCCTCGCCGACCGGCCCTCGACGAGTATCTGGCCGGGGACCGCGGAGCTGACCCCCGATGCGCTCAACTACGGGTGGCGGGATTACGGCGCCCGAGTGGGCATCTGGCGCACCATCGAGGCGCTCGACCGGCACGGCATCCGGCCCAGCGTGCTGCTGAACTCTGCGGTCATCGAGCACCATCCGCAGATCGTGGCCGCCGGTGTGGAACGGAACTGGACCTGGCTGGCGCACGGGCAGACCAACTCTATTCTGCACACCGGACTGGCCGTCGACGAGGAGCGCCGGATTCTCGCCGGGATCGCCGACGACATCACCGAGGCCACCGGCCGGCGCCCTCAGGGGTGGATGGGTCCCGGCCTGACTGAAACCGCTCACACCCCGGAGCTGTTGGCGGAACTGGGTTTTCGCTATGTTCTCGACTGGACCAACGATGACCGGCCCTACCCGCTCACCGTCCCGGGCATGCTCAGCGTGCCGTATTCGGTGGAACTCAACGACCTGCTGATCTTCGGGAAGGGTTTCACCGGTCCAGAGTTCGTGCAGATGGTGATCGACCAGTACGAGCAGCTGCACGCGGATTCGGCTGCCAGTGGGCGGGTGTTGGCGTTGGCGTTGCACCCGTTCGTCATCGGGCAACCCTTCCGGCACAAGTATCTCGATCAGGTCCTGGGGTACTTCGCGGCGCAACCCGATGCGTGGTTGACGACCAGCGATGAGATCGCCGCGATCCAGGTGGATTGATTGCGAAGGCCAATAGCTGCAGCACGATTGGCCCCGCAATCCTGGACCGGTGCTGTGAGAGATGTCACACTGCGGTAGGGCGGCGGGGCCGATGACCGGCGGTGTGCCTCGCCCGGAGCTCGGGGAGGACCACGATGACAGCAATCACCGGCATCGCCCACCGCAACAACGGCGCAGCGCCGCCGACGGTGCCACTCGCCGACATCGACCTCGGATCACTCGATTTCTGGGCACGTGACGACGATGTGCGCGACGGCGCCTTCGCCACTCTCCGACACGACGCCCCGATCTCCTTCTTCGAGGTGGCCGAGTTCGCCGGGTTCCCCGGGGGCGCCGGGCACTGGGCGATGACCCGCTATGAGGACGTGCACTTCGTCAGCCGGCACCCCGAGCTGTTCAGCTCCCGCCCGACCAGCACCACACTCAACGACGTCCCCGCCGAGATCGCCGAATTCTTCGGGTCGATGATCACCCTGGACGATCCTCGTCATACCCGGTTGCGGTGCATCGTCAATCGGGCCTTCACGCCCAAGGTGATCGCGCGGATCGAGCAGAGCGTGCGGGATCGCGCCCATCGGCTGGTATCGGAGATGGTGGACGCACATCCGGACGGCACCGCGGATTTCGTCGAAGAAGTGGCATCACCGCTGCCGCTTCAGATCATCTGCGACATTATGGGCGTGCCGGAGGACGATCAGGCCAAGCTGTTCCACTGGACTTCGGTCATCATGGGGGCGGGCGACGACGAGGTGTCACCCGACGACTTCGGCGACTATCTGCAGGTAGCCACAGAACTGGCCGGGTACGGTGTCGAGTTGGCCGAGCAGCGGCGCGAGCATCCCGGTGACGATCTCACAACCAGTCTCGTCGAGGCCGAAGTCGACGGAGAACGCTTGTCGTCCAACGAGATCGCGTCGTTCTTCATCCTGTTGACGGCCGCCGGCAACGATACGACCCGCAATGCCATCAGCCATGGCATGGTGGCGCTGAGCCGCTATCCCGACGAACGTGAGAAATGGTGGAATGACTTCGACGCCGTGTCGCCGACGGCCGTGGAGGAGATCGTGCGGTGGGCGTCACCGATCATCTTCATGCGGCGCACCCTGACCCAGGATCTCGAACGAAGCGGCGTTCAGATGAAGGCGGGGGACAAGGTCTCGATGTGGTACAACTCGGCCAACCGTGACGAGCAGACCTTCGCCGATCCGTGGCGCTTCGATGTATTGCGAAACCCCAATCCGCACATCGGGTTCGGCGGTGGCGGGGTGCACTTCTGCCTGGGCGCCAACCTTGCCCGGCGGGAGATCCGGGTGGCCTTCGACGAGTTGCATCGTCAGGTGCCCGACATCGTGGCGATCGGTGAACCCGCCATCCTGCGTTCGGCGTTCGTACATGGTGTCAAACATCTGCCGGTTGCGTGGAGTGCGGCAGCCTAGCGCCCTTGTTGAGCTTCTTGAGAGCGGCCGCCGCATCCAGTGAACGCAGCGGACGTCCCACCCGAGCATGTTCGGCGGTGGCCCGTTGGATCAGCTCGTTGACCGGGGCCCCCAATCCGTGCAGCCGGGCCTGAAACACGATTTCCCCGTTGAACCAGTCGGTTTCGACCTGGGTGTCCGGATGTACCAGAGGAATTCGGGACGCTCCGGCGTGCCCGGCGTCACGACGCGACCTCCAAACGTTTTTCGGCGCCTCCGGGTAGCGCTTGACCCGCGATGGCCTGCAACGTTCGCAGGATCACTGCGACGTTAGGATCGCGTTGCCTGCCGGCGCGGACAACGGCGCCGATAGCCCGCCCGCCGAGTTCGATGCCCTCGACGATCAGGTTTTCCAGATTGGCCGGCACCGACAGCCTGGGCACGATCGCCGACGCGATCTCAGTGGCCGCGAGCTCGCAGATGTTCTGCGCCCCGATCAGCCGGTGTTTGATCTGCGGGGTGAAACCGGCGCTCTCGCAGGCATGAATGGCGGCGATCCCCAAACCGTAGTTTTGCGGGCCGGTGACCCAGAATCCGTCCGCCAGCGCGGAGAGGCCCTGATTGCGAATTCGCAGATGCGAGTGCGTGGGGGCCAGCAATACCAGCGGCTCGAACAGCAGCGGCACGGTAGTCAGGCCGCCTGTCGAATCAGGACCGAGGAAGTCATACTGGCAGGTGATCGCGATATCGACCTCGCCCTGGCGCAGCAGCCGGAGAGCGGCCGCACTCGTATCCTGCTGGACCTGTACCCGCAGGTTCGGCTCCTCGGTGCTCAGCCGTTGCATCAGCGGAACGGCCAGCGTCGGAATCCCCATGTTGAACGTGGCGATGGCGACCTGCCCGGCCACCCGGTCCCGGGTTTCGGCCACCGCGCTCATGGCCTCGTCGACAGCGATCAGGACGCGGCGGACATGCTCAGCAAGGACCTGGCCGCTGCGAGTCAGCCCGAGGGTGCGTCCGTCTCGACGGAACAGCACCGCCCCTGCTTCTTCTTCCAGGACGCGAAGCTGTTGGGAGACTGCAGAACTCGTGATATTGCGATGTTCGGCCACCGCGGTGACCGAGCCGAGGTCGGCCAGATCGGCTAACAGCATCATCCGGCGTAAGTCCAGCATCATGCACCTCCTGCGAAGTGATCGTCGCATCGTTATGAGCACCGGTGAAGGGCCGAGGATTTCGCCCCCGTCTCCACTCAGGGCTCTGAACAGGACTTTGCGGCGGGACGGTGGCAGGAATCACCGCGGTTGTAATTCTCGCGTCAGTGCGGCGTCGCCTGCGAGATTAAGCCGGACTGAAAGGTTCCGGTAGCCAAAGACTGTTGTTCGTCGCAACCCGCGCGCTGACGCTAGCCAGTGCGAGACAGACAGACCCGTCTCGCCAGCCCATCGCCGAGCTAAGACAAGGGAGTCCACAAATGACAGATATCAGCGAAAAAACCAGGGAATCAACCTCTCTCACCGATACGGGACTGGACGTCGTGCCTGTGGCGGGCTACATCGGCGCCGAGATTCGCGGTGTCGACCTGCGCGGCGAGCTTGACGTCGGCGTCGTCGACGAGATCCGCGACGCGCTGCACACCTACAAGGTGATCTTCTTCCGCGACCAGGAGATCGGCCACGCCGAGCAGATCGCGTTCGCCCGGCAGTTCGGCAAGGTCACCCCGGCGCACCCGCACGAGGAGGAGCCGCCGGAGGGGTTCCCCGAGATCCTGCCGATCGACAGCCGCCGCTACGAACGCCACCTGGGCCGCAAGCGCACCTCCTACGACAACAGCTGGCACACCGATGTCACCGCGCTGGTCAACCCGCCCGCCGCCTCCATCCTGCGGGCACACATTCTGCCGCCGTACGGGGGTGACACCGCGTGGACCAATCTTGTTGCGGCGTATGAGAACCTGCCCAAGGAGTTGCGCGAGTTCGCCGACAAACTCGACATCAAGCACCAGTTCAATGCCCGTGCGGTGGCAGGCAGCCAGCGGGACCGCAAGGTGCGGGAGGCCAACCTGGTGACCTATCACCCCGCCGTCCGGGTGCATCCGGTGACGGGGGAGCGCGCGTTGTTCGTGAGCCCCGGGTTCACCCGCGGTGCCCGTGAGATCCGCGGTTACACACCGACACAGAGTGAGGCGATCCTCAAACTGCTGTGGGACGAGGCGACGCGCACCGAGTACACGGTCCGGTTCCGCTGGGCTCCGGGCAGTATCGCGTTCTGGGACAACCGGGCCACCGCGCACCTGGCCATCGCCGATGCCGGCCACCTCGACTACGACCGCGTGCTCTACCGCGTCACCCTCGAAGGCGACGTTCCCGTCGGGGTCGACGGACGGACGTCCGAATCGGTCTCCGGCGAGCCGTTCTACGGATCCTGATCCCCCAACTAGGCAACAGGAAGCAGCCAACCATGACACACGCATCACCGCGGATCGAGCATCGCAGACTCGGCAGTACCGGGCCGGAAGTGTCGGCAATCGGTCTGGGGTTCATGGGCTTTCGGACCTCTGCCGGAGCCGAGGACGAAAAGCAGGCGACCAACCTGGTCGCCGAGGCGATCGATCTGGGCATCACCCTGTTCGACACCGCCGACGTGTACGGGCCGGAGTTCAGTGAGATTCTGCTCGGGAAGGCGATCCGGGGCCGACGTGATTCGCTGACCATCGCCACCAAATTCGGCAACGCGCTGGACCGGGACACCAACCCCGACGCCCGGGCACTGGACGGCAGACCCGAATACGTGCGCACCGCGATCGAGGGCTCGCTGCGTCGCCTCGGGGTGGACCACGTGGATCTGTACTACCAGCACCGCGTCGACCCCGAGGTGCCGATCGAGGACACCGTGGGGGCCTTGGCTGAACTGGTCGAGGCCGGCAAGGTCCGTTACATCGGGCTGTCCGAGCCGGGGCCCCAAACTCTGCGCCGTGCCCACGCGGTGCACCCGATCGCCGCCATCCAGAACGAATGGTCGCTGTTCACCCGGGACATCGAGGCCGACACCGTACCGGTCGCCCGCGAACTGGGCATCGGCATCGTGCCCTACTCGCCATTGGGCCGCGGTTGGCTGACCGGTCGCGTGCGCAGCGCCGAGGACGTGAAGGGGGTGCAGAGCCGCCACCCGCGTTTCGGTGCCGACGTGTTCGACCACAACCGGGCGTTGGCCGACACCGTCGTCGAGATTGCGGGTCAGATCTGCGTAGAACCCAGCCAGGTCGCACTCGCGTGGGTGCTCTCTCGTGGTCAGGATGTGGTGCCGATCCCGGGAACGCGCCATCCGGAGCACCTGCGGGAAAACCTCGGTGCCCTGACGGTGGACCTTGGTGCTGAACACCTCGGTCAACTGGAAGCCATCGCCGGTCAGGTCGGCGGACATCGTTCGATCCGTCCCGAGCACCTCGGGGTCGAGGCCCCGGTTGCGGCCGCCTCATGACCGTTATCGCCCGCTACGGCGACATCGATGCTGTGCTGAAGGTGCACAACGAGACGCTGGCGCTGCAAATCGCACACCGGTCGGTGCGGAAGTTCACCGGGGAGCCGGTGTCCGATGAACAGCTCTCGGCACTGGTCGCCGCCGCCCAGTCGGCGGCTACCAGCTCGAACCTCCAGCCCTGGAGCGTGATCGCCGTCCGTGATCCTGAACGCAAGGCGCGGCTGGCAACGCTGGCCAACAATCAGCGGTTCATAAACGAGGCACCGCTGTTTTTGGTCTGGGTGGCCGATCTGGGGCGCGCCCGCCGGCTGGCGCAGCGGGCAGGGGCCGCACTGGACGGTGCGGATTACCTGGAAACCACGATCATCGGATTCGTCGATACCGCGCTGGCCGCGCAGAATGCCGTGGTGGCCGCCGAATCACTGGGGCTGGGAACGGTTTTCGTCGGTGCCATCCGCAACCACCCCGAAGAGGTGGCGGCTGAGCTGGGGCTGCCGCCACACGCAGTGGCGACCTTCGGCCTCGCTGTCGGTACCCCTGACCCGACGGAGAACGCCGGGATCAAGCCGCGCCTGCCCCGGGATGCGGTACTGCACCGCGAACGTTACGACGCGCAGGCGGCGGATGCGCATGTGCCCGCCTACGACGAACGGCTGGCGGTCTACAACAACCGCTACGGGTTGTCGGGCAGTTGGAGTGAGCGGGTGCTGAGCCGGCTCGCCGGTCCGCATTCGCTGTCCGGGCGACACCGGTTGCGCGAACAATTGGAGCGCCTGGGCCTGCCCTCGCGCTGATCTCTTGTCACGCTGGCGTGGCTCTCGGCTTCGACGGCCACGCCAGCGTGACAAACCTCGGGACACGCCGTCAGAAGAATCCGCTGTCGGGCAGCGCCGCACCGTTGACCGCGATGTCTCCCAGCACCCGCGCCTTGTAGACGGTGGGGTTGTGGGAGAACAGAGTACGCAGATTGCGCCAGTGCCGGTCCAGATGCGACGCCGACCGCACCGACGAGGCGCCACCGGCATCGAATATGCGTGAGGCCGCCCGCAGCGCAGGCTGTTCGATCGCCACTTTGACCCGCGCGGCGGCCACTGCGCCCTGATCCTCCAAGCGGGCGTCGATCCCGCTGACCCGCGCGGTGTCCAGCGCCGGCGCCAACTCGGTCGCCGCCCGCAGCACCAACGCCTCGGCGGTGTAGGCCACCGCGTCGATCTCGCCGACGATCTCCAACAGCTGTGGGTCCGACGAGGGGGTGTCGGTGGTGGCGAAGGTGTAGGTGCGGTGGCGATCACGCACCAGCGCGGCAGCGTCGGCGGTCAGCGTGTGCAGGACTCCGGCGGCGATCGCGTGCAGGTACAGCTGCACCAACGCGCCGCGAGCCCGGTCCACGCCCACATTCGTGCCGATCGGCAACACCTCGTCATCGTGTACCGCGACGTCCTCGAATATGGTTGTCCCACTGCCGGTATGACGCTGGCCGATGCCGTCCCAGTCGTCCGCGTGGATGATGCCGGCCCGGTCGGCCGGAACCACCGCGGCGACCGGCGCCCCAGCCTCGTCCTCGGCGGTGGCCCGCACGTAGTCGGAGAACTGAGCGCCCGTGCTGTAGAACTTGCGCCCGGTCAGCCGCAGCCCGCCCGCCGTGCGCACCAGCTTCGTGTCATAAGCCTGCCCACCCACTCGGGCGCTGGTCAGCTCCGAGCTCACCCCGCCGATCAGGTGACCTTCGGCCACCACCGACAGCCACCGATCCTTGGCCCGGCTGCCCGGAACACGCTGCAGCTCCTCGACTGTCGCGTAGTGCACGCGCAGGATATGGGTCAGGTCCGGGTCGGCCTGAGCCAGCCGGATCGCCAGTTCGAAGAACTCGGGCACGGTGAAATCACCGCCGCCGAGGTCACCGGCCAATCGCGCCGCGCCCAGCCGATGCTCACGCACCAGGCTCAGCGCGCGCCCGGGAGGTTCGTGCCCGCCCTCGTCCAGGCGCCGGCGGTAGTCGGCGGCGATCGTTTCCAGCACCTCCTGGAGCTGTTGTCCCCGCGGAACGGCCCGCGCCGTCAGTACCGAGTCGGTGGTCATCGGTGTCAATCCTTTCCGGTGGTTGCGGCCGAGCTGTCGTCGATCCAGGTGTCGTAGAACCAGGGCACCGAATTGGCCGCGTTTGCGAATCCCCGCACCCGTGGGGCGACGGCGAAAATCTGGGTGTCTTCGAGCAACGGGATGGAATACGCGTTGTCGATCACGTAGTTGTTGTATCCCTCAAGCACTTTCAGCCGTTGGGCTTGATCGGTCGCTTCGATCTGGGCATGCAGCATGCGGTCGATAGCGGGATCGGCGCCGTCCAGGGCGTACAGGTCACCGCCCTTGCTGTCGTAGTTCTGCCACAACCGCACCGGATCGGCAGTGGGCCAGCCATTGCGGCGCAGGCCCACCGAATCCTCGATGCTGGCGGTGGGGTAGTTGGCGAAGTCGGTCTGGCGGATGACCAACCGGATACCGATGCGGCGCAACTGCCGCTGGATCAGTTCGTACATCGGCTTGGCTGTGTGGTCGTAGACGTCCACATAGATCTTCACGGCCAACTCGTGCCCGTCCTTGACCCGGTAGCCGTCCGCGTTGAGGTGGGTCCAGCCGGAGGCTTCCAACCGCCGGATCGCCTCGTCCGGGTCGTGGCGGACGGCGTCGCTGCGGTCGGTGAAACCGGGGAAGTTCCTGGTGACGATGTTCTGAGCGGGTTTCCAGTTGTCGGTGTAGAGGGTGTGCAGGATCTCGTTGCGGTCGATTCCGAAGCCGATCGCCTTGCGCACGTTGATGTCCCGCATGAATGGAGCCGACTGGCGGACGTCTAGCGTGTTGGCCAGACCTGGAGTGCGCAGTCCGCGCACATCGAAGCCTTCCCTGGTCAGCAGGCCCTCATCCGGTGGCTGGGAATAGCGGATGGCGTCGGCTTGGCCGGCCCGCAGTGCCCCCACCCGGACGCTGTCCTCGGTCACCGGGATGACGGTGACCGTGTCGAGATACGCCTCACCCTGGTGCGGTGCGGTCGCCGGTGCCCAGTCGTAGCCCCGGCGTTTGGACAGCACGATCTGCTTGTCCGGGACCTCCGAGGTGGCGACGAACGGCCCGGACCCGATCAGGTTGGTGACCACGGACTGCTGTTCCTTGCTGGCATCGATCGTGGCGTCGGCGACGAGGCCGGAAGTGTTCAACGACAGCACCGCGATGAACGGCGCATACGGCTTTCGGAGGGTGACGCGGACGGTGCGGCGCGCGGGGTCGGCCGTGATGGAGTCGACCTCCGGGAAATAGCTGTTGCGGGTGATGCCTTTGTCCTTGTCTCCGTTCGCTTCCCATTCCAGGTTGCGGCGTACCGACTCGGCGTCGACCGGTTGGCCGTTGCTGTAGCTGGCTCCGTCGCGGATGGTGAATTCATAGATGCGTTTGGACGGGTCGACGGTCCACTTCTGTGCGATCCACGGCACGAAATCGAAGGTCTTGGGGTCCTGGTAGACCAGGCGGTCCAGCATCTGGTCCTTGAGCAGACTGTTCTGCCAGTAGCTGACCTGGATCTGCAGCGAGGCCGGTGCCTCGGCGTCCAGGTAGGTCAGGTCACCACCGCGAGCACCGGGTGACCCGGTCGGCGGATGTTCGGTGTCGCCACAGGCGCTCACGCCGCCAGAGGCGATCAGTGCGGCGGTCACCGCGGCGACCACACGTCGGAGCATCACGCCGCACGCGCCGGGACGCCGGGGACCGCATCGAGCAGGCGACGGGTGTAGGCCGCCGAGGGCGCGGCGAAAATATCTGCCGTGGCGCCGGTCTCGACCAGACGTCCATGTTCGAGCACGCTCACGTGGTCGGCGATCTGGCGGACCAGGCTGAGGTCGTGGGAGATGAACAGGTACGTCAGTTCGAGTTCCTGTTGCAGATCGATCAGCAGATCCACCACCTGCGCCTGCACGTGGACATCCAGTGCGGAGGTCGGCTCGTCGAGCACGAGGATGGCCGGGTGCAGCACCAAGGCGCGGGCCAACCCGACCCGCTGGCGTTGACCCCCGGAGATCTCTCGCGGCTTACGGTCGGCCAAACCGGCAGGCAACCCGACGCGGTCGAGTACCTCACCGACCTCATGGCGGCGCTGAGCAGGGGACCCGATGCGGTTGATCCGCAACGGCTCTGCGATCGCCTCGCCGATGGTGAACCGGGGATCGAGGGCGGCCAGCGGATTCTGGTGTACCAGCTGCAGTATCCGCGCCTGCGCGCGCTGCTGCGCGGCTCCCAGCGGTGATTGCGCGGCGCGCAGGGATCCGTTCACCCGGACCTCGCCCGAATCGAAATCGGTGAGCCCCGCCAGCACCCTGGCCGCGGTGGTCTTGCCCGAGCCGGATTCACCCACCAGGGCATGGATCGACCCGGTCCTGACATCGAACGACACGGTGTCCAGTGCGCGGGTCTCGCCGTAGCGTTTCACCAGCCGATCCACGCGCAGGATCGGTTCGGCGGTCGCCGCCGCTGTCGGCCGGTGTGCGTACTTGTCCGGCGCCAGCGCCGGTGCCGCCGCGATCAGCTGCCGGGTGTACTCGTCCTTTGGTGTGCTGAGCACGCTTGCGGTGGGGCCGGTCTCGCGTACCTCGCCGTCGCACAACACCACCACGGTGTCACTGTGCTGCTCGGCCAGCGCGAGGTCGTGGGTGATGAACAAGACGCCGAGACCATGCTCGACGCGCAACTCGTCGAGCAGCTCGAGGATTCGCCGCTGCACGGTGACATCGAGTGCGGAGGTGGGCTCGTCGGCGATCAGCAGCCGGGGTTCGCCCGCTATGGCGATCGCGATGAGCACGCGCTGTAACTGCCCGCCGGAAAGCTGGTGCGGGTAGTCACCGGACCGGCGGCTCGCGTCGGCGATCCCGACGTGCTCGAGCAGCTCGACGGCCCGGCGTCGGGCACCGGCCCGATCGGTGATCCGGTGCACCCGTAGCACTTCGGCGATCTGGTCACCGACCGGTTTGAGGGGATCAAGTGAACCCAGCGGGTCCTGTGGAACGAAACCGACGGTGCTGCCGCGAAGCGTGCGCCACCGGCGTTGCGGCAGCTGCGTGACCACGTGACCGTTCACGAGGATGTCTCCCGCGGTTACCCGCCCGTTGCCGGGCAGCAGGCCCTGCACCGCGCGTGCGATGGTTGACTTGCCCGATCCGGACTGACCGACCAGGGCAACCACCTCGCCTGCCCCGATATCGAACGAGACATCGCGGATGACCTCACCACGGCTCGCGTACTCGATGGTCAGACCGGAAAGTGACAGCAGTGCAGGGGAATTCATTTCAGCCGACCTTCTCTCGGATGATATGGGCGAGCCGTGACAGGCTCATCACGGTCAACACGATCGCCAATGCCGGGAAGAACACCAGGCCGGGCGCGGAGTTGATGTAGTTGCGTCCCTCCGAGATGAGCAGCCCCCACTCCGGTTCGGGCGGCTGTGCTCCGTAGCCCAGGAAGCTCAGCGACGCGATCGCCAGGATCGCCGCACCGAACTGCAGGGCCGCCAGCGCCAGCACGGAGGAATAGGAATTCGGCAGGATGTGCCGGAACAACAGGGTGAGATGGCCGGCGCCCAGGTGCGCACTGGCTTCCACGAAGGGCAGGTTCCGCACAGCCAGCACCTCGGATCGCGCCAGGCGGGCGAATACGGCGATGGACGAGATTCCCACGGCGATGGCCGCATTCACCGTGCCGAAGCCGAGGGCCATGATGATGGTGATCGACAGCAGCAGAGTGGGGATCGACAGCAGCACGTCGATGATCCGGCCGATGATGCTGTCAGTGATCCGCCCGAAGTAGGCCGCCAGCAACCCGAGGATCGTTCCCACCAGCAGTCCGATCACCACGGCGATGAACGACCCGGCGATGGTGGCGCCGGTGCCGGCGATCACCCGGCTGAGCAGGTCGCGGCCGATGTAGTCGGTACCGAACGGGTGCGAGTAACTCGGCCCCGCCAGCGGCAGATCTGGATTCTCCTGAAGTGGATCGTAGGGAGCGATCGCGGTGGGCGCGACGATCATCGCCGCGACCAGCAGCAGCAACAGAACCGGTGGGACATCCCACGGGTTGACGCTGACCCGCCGGGGCAGTCTGGGCAGGGGCACCGCGGACAGTGCATCGGTCGGGATCATGCGGGCACCAGCGCGCCTCTCGGAGTGGTGGATCTGTCGATGCGTGGGTCGATCAGCGGGTAGACGACATCCACCACGAGATTGACCAGGACGAACGTGACCGACACCGTGATCACCACTGCCTGGATGATGGGCGTGTCCTGGTTGCGGACCGCCGTTTCGGTGAGATATCCGATCCCGGTGCGGTTGAAGATTGTTTCGGTGATGACCGATCCGGCCAGCAGCTCACCGACCGTGATGGCAACGATGGTGACCGTGGGAATCGAGCCGTTCTTGATCAGATGGCCGAAGACGATGCGCCTGTCGTCGAGCCCTTTGGCCCGTAGTACTTCGACGTAGGGCTCGGCGGCCGCGTTGCTCAGGCCTTGGATCAGCACCTGGGCGATCGGCGCGGCGACCGGCAGTGCCAGCGGCAGGGCGGCCAGCACCGTCGAGCGCAGCCCCTCGTCACGGACAGCCGATACCCATCCGAGGCTGAACGACAACCATTGCAGCGCCACGAGTCCGGTGACGAACACCGGAATGGAAAGGAACACCGGCGGCAGAACCCGCGCGAACTCGCGCACCGGTGACCATGGCGCGAAAACCGCGGCCAAGGCGATGACGAAGCCCAGCAGTGCGGCCAGCACGAAGGCCACACCGGCCAACGCCAGCGTCGAGGGCAGGGCGTGCTCCATCAGTCGGGCCACGGATTGTCCGCTGTTGAGCGAGTATCCGAGATCCCCGGTGAACAACCGCTGCACCGATACCCCGAACTGGACGATCGCCGGTTCGCTGAGCCGGTAATAGTCGCGCAGGACCTGCGCATCTTTATCGGAGATCGGGTTCTCCGGATTGGAGATCTGCGTCTCGATCGGGTCGCCCGGCAAGACGTTGAGCACGAAAAACACTGCAGTGTAGGCCAATACGATCACGATGATCGACTGGCCAATCCGCCGCAGGGTGAAGTTCAACACCGTTGGAACGCTAGGGCGGCGGCGCGGGCGCGGCAATCATTCGTACCTTTAGGAACATTAAGCCGACCGTTCAGTTCAGCTTAACTGTTGCCTCCGTGGGCAATTGGAGTATCCGTGATCGCAACCGTTGTCCTGCGCGGAACGGTGCATCACCGTGGTGCTCATGGGGGCATCACTCACTGTTGGAGTTGAGCTGACCGGCGACGGTCTCGGTCGGCTCGATGCTGGGGTAGCCGGTATCGCCGGATTGGCCGGAAGCCTCGAGACGGCCGGGGTGTCGTACTGGGTGATCGGTGCCGACCGTGGTGAGACCAACGACGTCACGGTGGAGGGCCTCGATCCGTCCCTGCTCGCCACGATCGCCGCGCGACATACCAGCCGACTGGGGCTGGTTGTCGCGGCTGCCGCGCACCGCGATCATCCGTACAACCTGGCCCGAAGGCTGGTTTCGGTGGATCATGCCGCGCACGGCCGGGTCGGTTGGCTGGCGCTGGACTTCGACCACAGCATCGCGCTCAACGCCAGTACCGACACCTGGACCGGTGCCGACCTCGACGCGGCGCATACCGACGACGCCGTCGACGCGGTGCGGGCGCTGTGGCGTACCTGGCCGCTGGATTCCGTGGTCGGCGACCTGGACACCGGGGTGTTCTCCGATGTGTCGAGAATCCGGCGGGCCGACGTGCACAACGCATATGACATCGCCGGTCCGCTCAATGTGCCCGGATCGGTGCAGGGTGATCTCCCGGTGTGGCGGCAGGCCGGATTCGGTCGCGGCGGCGCCGCAGGTGCCGCCGACCATCTCATCGTGGAGGACGGTGATGATCCGGTCCCGTTGGCGGGCAAGGTGGTGGTGCGGCTGAGATCCGCCGTCTCTTTCGACGCCGCACTCGAGCGGATTGCCGGGCACCCCAGGGTTTCCGGGGTGCTGCTGAGGATGCACCCGTCCGAGCTGGATCGCGTATTGCGCGAGGTCCTACCCGCTGCGCGGGCACGGGGCCTGCTGGGCGACTGGGGGACCGGCACATTACGTGACCAACTCGGCGTACCCGCACCCGCGGCGCCCGACCTGAGCCGCAATCCGACGGTGTTCGAGACCGTGCCCAACCCAGGAGGACGACTGTGACCCAAGCAGGCCAACTGATCCTGAACGTGAACGTGCTCAACCTCGGCATCCACACCGGTGCATGGCGGCGCACCAGCGAGCCGCCGACCGCGTTCGCCGATCCCGGTTACTACGTGCGGATGGCGAAGCTCGCCGAGCGGGGAAAGCTGGACGCGTTGTTCCTGGCCGACGGACCGGCGCTGCGTGAGCACCCCGCGCTGCGCCCGTCGCAGGCGCTGGAGCCGACCGTCATCCTGGCATCGGTGGCCGCCGAGACCGAGCACCTCGGCCTGATCGGAACGTTGTCCTCCACCTTCAACGACCCGGTCGAGCTGGCTCATCGTCTGCTCACCCTCGACCGCCTCTCCGGGGGGCGTCTGGCCTGGAACATCGTCACCACGTACTCGGTTCCTGCCGGCGCGAACTTCGGCCTCGCCGATTATCCGGATCGACATGTCAGGTACCGGCGGGCTGCCGAATTCGTCGACGTGGTCCGTGCGCTGTGGCGCGATGCCGCCGACCTCAGCGGGCGCGGGATCGATCACCACGGCGAGTTCTTCACGGTGGTCGGCGGACTCCCGCAGGGGCCCTCGCGGCAGGGCTATCCGCTGCTGGTGCAGGCCGGTGGATCACCGCAGGGGCGCGAGCTGGCGGGCCGGGTTGCCGATGCGGTGTTCAGCGCCGAACTCGACCTGGGTGCCGGCATCGACCACTACCGCTACGTGAAGGACGTGGCGGTGGCGTTCGGCCGCCGGCGGGGCGACGTCAAGATCCTGCCGGGGCTGATCACCACGATCGGCAGCACCAAGGCCGAGGCCGAGCGCCGGTTCTCCGAACAGAACGCCCTACTGCCGCCGGGCCACGACCTCGAGCGCTTGTCGCAGGTACTCGGCGAGGATCTGTCCGATCATCCCCTCGACGATCCGGTGCCTGCCCACCTGCTCGGAGAGGTCGCCGATCCGGCGAAATTCGGTGCCTCTCTTGGATTCCGGGAGTCGGTGGTGCGGTTGATCGAAAGCCGTGAACTCACGCTCAGACAGGCCGTGCGAGAGTTCAGTGGCGCCGGACACCGAGTCATCGTCGGATCACCGGTCGATGTGGCCGACACCATCGAGCGGTGGTTCCTGGCCGGCGCCGCGGACGGATTCAACCTGATGCCCGATGTGTTCCCCGACGGCCTGGAGATCTTCGTCGACGAGGTGGTGCCATTGCTGCAGGAGCGCGGCCTGTTCCGCACCGAGTATGCCGAATCGACGTTGCGTGAGAGATTCACCGGCCGTGCTCATTCCAGCGGTGTGCCGACCCTGGTCAGGGCCCGGCTCGCATAATTGTCGGTTTACGCCCAGGCTCGGATTTGTCACGCTACCGTGACTAGCGATGACCGACCTGGTAGTGCGCAAGCTCCGCTGGGAGTTCGATGCGACGGTGCCGTTCCTGTGGCAACCGTCCAGCCCGAGTTTCGGCATGTTCTGCAATGTCTTCACGTTCATCGCGGTCCCGTTCGAGCGGTACCTGATCAAGGCACTGCGCACTGCGCAGGACAGGTTCGACGAGTCGCCCGGGATCGCCACGGAGGCTGACGCATTCCTGCGCCAGGAGGGACAGCACGCTGCGGCGCATCGCAAGCACATGGCTGCACTGATCGAGCAGTACCCGGGACTGCAGCGTGCCTACGACGCGGCGACGCAGTCGTTCGACGATCTCATTGCTGCCCACCCCGTCGAGTTCCACGCCGCCTACATCGCCAACCTAGAGGCCACCTTCACCCCGCTGTTCAAAGTCATTCTGGACAACCGTGATTCGCTGTTCGACGGAGCGGACGGCCGCGTGGCCGCGTTGATGACGTGGCATTTCGTCGAGGAGATCGAGCACCGCAGCTCCGGGCTCATGCTGTACCGCCACCTCAGCGACGACCCGTGGTACCGCGTCCGCCAGGTGCGCCCCACGTTCGGCCACATCGGTGAGGTGGCGGCGGCGATCGCTCGTGTCGTCGACGAAGTGGTCCCATTCGAACAGCGCGGCGTATCGGCCGAACAGCTGATGTCGATGCGCCTGCTGGTCGACGAATTCAAGTACCGGGGTCCGGGCGGTCGTCGGCGCAAGGCACTGCGGGGCGGGCCTGCGACACTGTTCGACACGGTGCCCACGGGCGACCTGGCCAAGATGGTGTGGCGGCTGGCGCTGTCCCAGCTGCCCAACCACGATCCAGCCGAGCAGCCGCTGCCGGCGTGGGCCGGTACCTGGATGGCCGAATACGAGCGCGGCACCGACATGACGACCTTCACGCACACGGGGAAATCCGCCCCGTAGGTTGATACCTGTGGACACCCCGATTGCTGTCGTCACCGGGGCGAGCCGCGGTGCGGGCCGCGGGATCGCCGCGGCCCTGCTCGCCTCGGGTTGGCGGGTGTATGTCACCGGGCGGACGGTGACCGATCCGGCCGACGGCGGCATCGCCGTGCCGCTGGACCATTCCGACGACGCGGCCGTGGCTGCGCTGTTCAAGCGGATCGGCGAGCAGGAGGGCCGGCTGGACCTACTGGTCAACAATGCCGCCGCGATCCACGACGATCTGGTCAACCCGAAACCGTTCTGGGAGAAGCCGATCGAGTTGGCCGACGTGCTCGACGTCGGGCTGCGCTCGGCCTACGTGGCGTCCTGGCACGCCGCGCCGTTGCTGCTGGCCGCCGGCCGTGGGCTGATCGCGTTCACCTCGTCGCCCGGATCGGTCTGCTACATGCACGGCCCCGCCTACGGAGCCCAGAAGGCGGGCGTGGACAAGCTGGCCGCCGACATGGCGGTGGACTTCGCCGATACCGGGGTGTCGACGGTGTCGATCTGGATGGGCATCCTGCTCACCGAGAAGTTCAAGGCCGCGTTCGCCGGCCACCCCGAGGCTCTCGCCAAGACCGCCGAGCATGCCGAAACTCCGGAATTCACCGGTCATCTCATCGACGCACTGTATCGCGATCCGGACTTGGCGCAGCTGTCCGGAAAGACGGTCATCGGTGCCGAACTCGCGACCCGCTACGGCATCACCGACGAAGGCGGACGGGTGCCGCCGTCGCATCGGGACATGCTGGGGGCACCGCGGGAACCCAGTTCGGCCGTCGTCAGGTAGTCACCGCCGCCGGAACCCGGTGTGGCTGCGGATCAGCGGGAGCGTCGCGAGCGTGGCGAACCCGGGTTCGGCCTCGCACACCGCGGGCACCGCGTTGAGGACCTGCATCGCCGTGGCGACGTTCGCTGCCCGGACATGCTCGGCCATGGTGGCCTCGCGGGTGAAGCTGGCCAGGGCGAAGAAGTGAGTCTGCATCGACGGATCGCCCTCGATGGTCAGCGTCCAGCCGTGCTTGGGCCGCGGCCAGTGGTCCGGGTACTCGTTGCCGACGGTCCATAAGGTCTCGATCTCGACGAGCGGCTCGCCGTCGCGCACCCCGACCCAGTTCCACCGCTGCCCGGCGGTGGTGCCGGCTTCCAGGACATGGTCGAAGATCTGGTGGTCGTGCCGGGCGGCGACCGCTTCCACCGATGAGGTGACCTCGTCGATGTCGGCGCCCAGAGCATCGGCCAGCAGCCACACCTGCTCGGTGAACAATTCGTTGTTGAACGCCAGGAATTCGGTTGTGCCCACGCCGATCTCATTCACGGGCCGGCCGAACGACATGTTGTCGAAGGTGATGTGGGTGCTGTCGTAGTCCGACCAGTCGGCACGCTCCTGCAGCGTGATCTTGTCGATCCGCCTGCTCATGCCCGACAACGCCAACGGCAGCGCGCCGGACAGGTTCCCGGGGTTCAGGCCGCTGCCGTGCACCGACGTCCCACCCGCCGCGCACGCGGCCAGCAGCCGGTCTCGGTCGTGCTCCGGCATCCGTTGCGGGTGGAACAGGAACGCGGTCGTCACCACGTTCTTGCCGCCGGCCAGCAGTGCACACACGTCATCCAGGTTCGTGACCCGCGGGGTGTAGACGACGCAGTCGGCCTGCAGATCGAGGATGGCCTGCACATCGGTGGTGGCCCGCACGCCGATCGGCGCCCGGCCCAGCAGTTCACCGACGTCGACGCCATTCTTGGCGTCCGAGTACACCCGCACCCCGACGAGCTCAAGGTCCGGCCGGTCGTCCAGCGTCGCCGCCAGTGTCTCGACACCGACCGCGCCGGTGCCCCACTGAATCACCCGATATGCCATAGCGGTATTGAATCTCAGATGCCGCTGAGATACCGGCGTGTCACCACCTTCTGCAGCAGTCGTGTCACCGGCCCGCCCAGCCGGCTCCACCAGGTGGCCGGCCGGGAGAACGCGACCACCTCGGCGTGCACCTCGTCGGTGGCCGGGTCGTAGCGGACCGAGAACAACTCCTCGCCCGACTCGGGATGGCCGGCCAGCGTGCCGTACGCGAAGCCCCGGCGGTCGGCCTCGTCGAGCACGTAGACCACCCGGCACGGCGCCGGAACGGGGCCGAGTCGGACCACCAGTTGGGTGCCCACCGCTGCGGCCTCGGTGCCGGCCTGCACCCGCAGACCGGCGCCGCGCTGCATACCCCAGCGCAGCACATCCGCAGCCGCCTGTTCGAATCGGTCGCGCCCCGTGCCGATCACCGCGGAGGCCCGGGTGTGGCGGTACCCGGCGGGCAGCTCGCCGGCCGTGGCGCCCACCTCGGGATAGGTCAACGAGAGCCGCTCCAGGTCGTGCAGTTTCACCTCACCACCATGGCACTAATACGGTGGCTTCGTGGCCCCAGAAACAACGCACCCCGGCGGAGGGTTCAACCCGCCCGATCCCACCGATCGCGGCGGCCCCGATTACGGCCGGTTCATCGAGGCGGTGCGCACCCTGCAGGACCATGCCCGCAGCGCCGACGCCCCGGACGAGGTGATCACCGAGGCCGCCGACCTGATCGAGAAGGTGTCGGCATTGCTGGCGCCGTACGAAGCCGACGAATGGAATTCACCGTCCGGTCGGCGCATGGACCTGCCCAACCGTGGCAACGTCAACAACGTGCCGGTGCACCTGGAACGGACTGCCGACAACCGGATCGCCGGGACCGCCTGCTTTCGCCGCTTTCACCTCGGCCGCAACGGCGCGGTGCACGGCGGCTCGCTGGCCCTGCTGTTCGACTCGCTGCTCGGCTACACCGCGGCCAAACTGACCGGCAGCATGTATCAGCGCACCGCGTATCTGCATGTCAACTACCGCAAGATCGCCCCGATCGAGAAGGATCTGCAGGTCCAGGCCGGCATCGACCGCATCGAGGGCCGCAAGATCTTCGTCGAAGGGCGGCTGCTCGACGGCGACGACGTGCTCACCGAGGCCGAGGCGTTGTTCGTCCGGCTCAAGCCGGGGCAGCCATGAGTCTGGCGGCCAACCTCGCCGAGGTGAAACAGCGCTGGACGAGCGCTCGGGAGCGGCTGCGCTCGCGCCCGGCGGCGGACTTCGCCTACCGGATCGCCATCGGCGTCGTCGGCACGATCGTGCTGGCGGTCGGGATCGTGGCCATCCCGTATCCGGGTCCGGGCTGGGCGATCGTGTTCCTCGGGTTGGCGATCCTGGCCAGCGAGTTCGACTTCGCCAAGCGGGCGTTGCGGTACGTCCGGGCCCGCTATGACGCCGTGATGGCCTGGTTTGACCGCCAGCACATCGCGGTCAAAGGGCTCAGCGCGGTGTTCACCGGACTGGTGGTGGTCGGCACGCTGTGGCTGTTCGGCGTGATCGGCTGGAGTGCGGGCCTGGTCGGGCTGGAGCAGTCTTGGCTCAAGAGCCCCATCGGGATGGGGTCCTGATCAGGCCCACCGATAGCATGGTCGCGTTCGCATTAGCCCTCGCATGGTAGGAGACTCCCCGATGAGTGCCGCCCCCAGTCCAGCCCCTGCTGCCCCGATCCGGGTCGCGGCCGGGACTACCGCCGGCGCGGCGGTGCGCGAGGCGGATCTACCCAGTCGCGGGACCCCCGACGCGATCGTGGTGGTGCGCGACGCCGACGGCCGGTTGCGCGACCTGTCGTGGACCCCGGACACCGACGTCGAGGTGACTCCGGTGGCGGCCAACACCGAGGACGGCCGTAGCGTGATCCGGCACTCCTGTGCCCACGTGCTGGCCCAAGCCGTGCAGGACCTGTTCCCGCAGGCCAAGCTGGGTATCGGCCCGCCGATCACCGATGGCTTCTACTACGACTTCGATGTCGCCGAGCCGTTCACTCCAGAGGACCTGGAGAAGCTCGAAAAGCGCATGCAGAAGATCGTCAAGGACGGGCAGCTGTTCTCCCGGCGCGTCTACGACTCCAAGGACCAGGCCCGCGAGGAACTGGCCGGCGAGCCCTACAAGCTGGAGCTCGTCGACGACAAATCCGGTGACCCCGACGTGATGGAGGTTGGCGGCGACGAACTGACCGCGTACGACAACCTCAACGCCCGCACCAAGGAGCGGGTCTGGGGCGACCTGTGCCGCGGTCCGCACATCCCGACCACCAAGTACATCCCGGCGTTCAAGCTGACCCGAAGCAGTGCGGCCTACTGGCGCGGCGACCAGAACAACGCCAGCCTGCAGCGCGTCTATGGCACCGCCTGGGAGTCGCAGGAGGCCCTGGACCGCCACCTCGAGCTGATCGAGGAGGCGCAGCGCCGCGACCACCGCAAGCTCGGCGTCGAGCTGGACCTGTTCAGCTTCCCCGACGAGCTCGGCTCCGGCCTGCCGGTGTTCCACCCCAAGGGCGGTGTCATCCGCAAAGAGCTCGAGGACTACTCGCGGCGCAAGCACTCCGAAGCCGGCTACGAGTTCGTCAACACCCCGCACATCACCAAGGAACACCTCTACATCACCTCGGGCCACCTGGAGTGGTACGCCGACGGCATGTACCCGCCGATGCACATCGACGCCGAGTACAACGAGGACGGCACGGTGCGCAAGCCGGGCCAGGACTACTACCTCAAGCCGATGAACTGCCCGATGCATCACCTGATCTACCGGGCCCGGGGCCGCTCGTACCGCGAACTTCCGTTGCGGCTCTTCGAATTCGGCTCGGTGTACCGCTACGAGAAGTCCGGTGTGGTGCACGGGCTGACCCGGGTGCGCGGCATGACGCAGGACGACGCGCACATCTACACCACGCGGGAGCAGATGCGCGACGAGCTGACGTCGCTGCTGCAGTTCGTGCTCGACCTGCTCTCCGACTACGGCCTGGACGACTACTACCTGGAGTTGTCCACCAAGGATCCCGACAAGTACGTGGGCTCCGACGAGATGTGGGATGAGGCCACCGAGACCCTGCGGTCGGTCGCCGAAGCCTCGGGTCTGGATCTGGTGCCTGATCCGGGCGGCGCGGCGTTCTACGGACCCAAGATCTCCGTCCAGGTCAAGGACGCGCTGGGCCGCAACTGGCAGATGTCGACGATCCAGCTGGACTTCAACATGCCCGACCGCTTCGAGCTGGAGTACACCGCCGCCGACGGATCGCGTCAACGGCCAGTGTTGATCCACCGCGCCCTGTTCGGCTCGATCGAGCGGTTCTTCGGGGTGCTCACCGAGCATTACGCGGGCGCGTTCCCGGCCTGGCTGGCCCCGGTGCAGGTGGTCGGTATCCCGGTCGCCGACGCCCACCTGGACTACTTGTATGACGTTGCCGCCAAACTGAAGTCGCGCGGTGTCCGGGTCGAGGTCGACGGCAGCGACGACCGGATGGCGAAGAAGATCGTCAACCACACCAACCTGAAGGTGCCGTTCATGCTGCTGGCGGGGGACCGCGATGTTGAGGCATCGGCCATTTCCTTCCGCTTCGGTGACCGCACCCAGATCAACGGCGTGCCGCTCGACGAGGCCGTGGAGGCGATCGTGAAGTGGATCGCCGACCGCAACAACGCGGTCCCGACGGCCGATCTGGTCAAGGTGGGCACTGCGCCGTGACCGGGGACGAGCGGTCGATCGTCGACCACGGGGTGGGCGAGCCGGACCACCTGCAGCGGCTGTGGACACCGCACCGCATGAGCTACATCGTCGATGCGGTCAAGAGCGACAACAAGATCGGCTCGGCCGGTTCGTCACAGCCGTTCACCGACATCCCCGAGATGTCCGACGAGGACGGGCTCATGGTGGCCCGCGGCGAACTGGTGTACGCCGTGCTCAACCTCTACCCGTACAACCCGGGCCATCTCATGGTCGTGCCCTACCGGCGGGTGTCCGAGCTGGAGGACCTGACCGTGGCCGAGAGTGCCGAGCTGATGGCGTTCACGCAGAAGGCGATCCGCGTCATCAAGGCCGTCTCTCGTCCCCACGGCTTCAACGTGGGTCTGAATCTGGGCACCTCGGCCGGGGGGTCGCTCGCCGAGCACCTGCACATGCACGTGGTGCCGCGCTGGGGCGGTGACGCGAACTTCATCACCATCATCGGTGGCGCCAAGGTCATTCCTCAGCTGCTGAGCGAGACCCGGGAGCTGCTGGCCGCGGAATGGGCCCGCCAGCCGTGAGCAACCTCTTCCTGATGAGCCGGGCGGCCTACGCCAAGTTGTCGCGGCCGGTGGCCAAGGCGGCGCTGCGCGCGGGCCTGACTCCCGACATCGTCACGATCGTCGGCACCGCCGGGACAGTCACCGCCGCGTTGACCCTCTTCCCGATCGGTCAGTTGTGGTGGGGCGCGTTCGCGGTGTTCGTCTTCGTGCTCGCCGACATGCTCGACGGGGCGATGGCCCGGGAACGCGGCGGCGGTACCCGCTTCGGAGCCGTGCTCGACGCCGCATGCGACCGGATCGCCGACGGCGCGATCTTCGCCGGCCTGCTGTGGTGGGCGGCGTTCGGCCTGCATGATCCGACGCTCGTGGTCGCGATCCTGATCTGTCTGGTCACCTCACAGGTCATCTCCTACATCAAGGCCCGCGCCGAGGCCAGCGGGCTGCGCGGTGACGGCGGCATCATCGAGCGCCCGGAACGACTGGTGATCGTGCTGGTCGGCGCGGGGCTCTCGGGTGTGCCGTTCCTGCACATCCCGTGGCTGCTGCATCTGGCGGCCTGGCTGCTGGCGGTGGCCAGCGTGGTGACCGTGGCGCAGCGGATCCACGCGGTGCGCACATCGCCGGGAGCCATGGACCCGATCCAACCCCCGGGAGCCTCGTGAACATTCCGCTGTCCGGGCAGGTGACCGACCTGGGTTATGCGGCAGGCTGGCAGCTGGTTCGTGCGATGCCGGAGCTCATGGCGCGCAACCTTTTCGACGCGGGTGCGTTCTACGCGTCGCGCGGCGGTGGGCCGCAGCAGCTGCGTAAGAACCTGGCCCGGGTGACCGGGGTGGCCCCGGTCGAGGTGCCCGACGCCCTCATGCGTGCTTCACTGGCCTCCTACGCCCGGTACTGGCGGGAGGCGTTCCGGTTGCCGTCGATGGATCTGACCGCTGTGGCCAAGCGCCTGGACGAGGTGTTCGTCGGCGCGGACCACCTGCGGGCCGCACGTGAGGCGGGCCGTGGCGCGGTGCTGGCGCTGCCGCACAGCGGTAACTGGGACATGGCCGGGGTGTGGCTGGCCCAGCAGTTCGGAACCTTCGCCACCGTGGCCGAGCGGCTCAAACCCGAATCGCTGTACCGGCGCTTCATCGACTACCGGGAGAGCCTGGGGTTCGAGGTGTTCCCGCTGTCGGGTGGGGAGCGTCCGCCCTTCGAGGTGCTCTCGGAACGGTTGCGCGACAACAAGTTCGTCTGCCTGATGGCCGACCGGGACCTCACCCGCAACGGCGTGGAGGTCCAGTTCTTCGGTGAGGCCACCCGGATGCCTGCCGGCCCGGCCAAGCTGGCGATCGAGACCGGCGCCCCGTTGCATCCGACGCATGTCCACTACGACGGGGAGGACTGCGTGGTCGAGATCTTCGACGCGCTCGACACCTCGTCGGGGGATGTGTCCGTGGTGATCCAGCAGTTGGCCGACCGGTTCGCCGAGAACATCGCCGCGCATCCGGCTGATTGGCACATGCTGCAGCCGCAGTGGCTGGCCGATCTGTCCGACGAACGTCGCGCCCGACTGGGTACCACCTGATGAGTGCTTGCGCGAAGAGGCGACGGAGCTAGCCATGCGTATCGGGATGGTCTGTCCGTATTCGTTCGATGTGCCGGGCGGTGTGCAATCCCATGTGCTGCAACTGGCCGAGGTGATGCGCGCCGGCGGGCACCACGTCAGCGTCCTGGCGCCATCGTCGCCGCATGTGAAACTGCCCGATTACGTGGTTTCGGGTGGCAAGGCGGTTCCGATTCCCTACAACGGCTCGGTGGCGCGCCTTCGGTTCGGGCCGGCCACCCATCGCAAAGTCAAGAAGTGGATCGCCGAGGGCGAGTTCGACGTACTGCATCTGCACGAGCCCAACGCGCCCAGCCTGTCCATGCTGGCGCTGCAGGCCGCCGAGGGGCCGATCGTGGCGACGTTCCACACCTCGACCACAAAGTCGTTGACGCTGAGCGTCTTTCAGGGAATCCTGCGCCCGTACCACGAGAAGATCGTCGGCCGGATCGCGGTCTCCGACCTGGCCCGGCGCTGGCAGATGGAGGCGCTCGGCTCGGATGCGGTCGAGATCCCGAACGGGGTCGACGTGCCGTCGTTCGCGAATGCGCCCCGCCTCGACGGGTATCCGCGGCCCGGTCGCAGCGTCCTGTTCCTCGGACGGTTCGACGAGCCGCGTAAGGGCATGCCGGTGCTGCTGGGTGCGCTCCCGAAACTCGTGCGGCGGTTCGCCGACATCGAGATCCTGATCGTGGGCCGCGGCGACGAGGACGCGCTGCGGGAGGAGGCCGGCGAGCTCGCCGGGCACCTGCGTTTCCTGGGGCAGGTCGACGACGAGGCCAAGGCCGCGGCCATGCGCAGCGCCGACGTCTACTGCGCACCCAACCTCGGCGGCGAGAGCTTCGGCATCGTGCTGGTCGAGGCGATGGCGGCCGGGACACCCGTGGTGGCCAGTGAACTGGACGCCTTCAATCGGGTGCTCGACGGGGGACAGGCCGGGCGGTTGGTTCCGATCGGTGACGCCGAGGCGCTGGCCGATGCGTTGATCGAGGTGCTGGACGACGACGACTTGCGCGCGCGGTACATCGACAAGGCGACCGAGCGGGTGGTCCGCTACGACTGGTCGGTCGTGGCCGGCCAGATCATGCGGGTGTACGAGACCGTGGCCAGCACCGGGGTCAAAGTTCAGGTGGGTGACTAGGCATGCCGACCTGGTTGGTGATCACATCGCTGGGCCTGCTGATGGTCCTGCTGCTCGTCGCAGGATGGGCCTACCAGACGGCAAACCGGCTCGACCGGCTCCACGTCCGCTACGACCTGTCGTGGCAGGCGCTCGACGGTGCATTGGCCCGCCGGGCCGTGGTGGCCCGTGCCGTCGCCGTCGACGCCTATGCCGGCGCTCCGGAGGGCAGGCGGCTCGCGGCGCTGGCCGATGCCGCCGAACGGGCCCCGCGTCCGGCGCGCGAAGCCGCCGAGAACGATCTGTCGGCCGCGCTGGCCGCGGTCGACCCGTCCGGGTTGCCGGTGGCGCTCGTCGCCGAGCTGGCCGACGCCGAGGCCCGCGTGCTGCTGGCCCGGCGCTTCCACAACGACGCCGTGCGCGACACCCTGGCCCTGCGGGAACGCCGAGCGGTGCGGGCGCTGCGGCTCGGCGGGACCGCCGCACTGCCCACCTATTTCGAGATCGTCGAACGCCCGGACTCACAGGCCGAGGCCAACCCGGTGAGCCGTCGGACCTCGGCGCGGGTGGTGCTGCTCGACGAAACCGGAGCGGTGCTGCTGCTGCGCGGCAGTGACCCGGCGATCGACGATCCGGACAGGCCCGCGCCGCGATGGTGGTTCACGGTCGGAGGCGCGGTCCAGCCCGGCGAGAACCTGGCGGATGCCGCGGCCCGCGAACTCGCCGAGGAGACCGGACTGCAGGCGTCGCCGGCGGAGCTGGTCGGGCCGGTGTGGCGGCGCGACGCCGTCATCGACTTCAACGCCTCGGTGATTCGCAGCGAGGAGTTCTTCTTCATCCACCGCACCGCCCGGTTCGAGCCGTCGGCGACGGGGCGCACCACCCTGGAGCGGCACTACATTCACGGGCATCGTTGGTGCGATGCGACAATGATCGCCGAGTTGGTTGCCGGCGGGGAGGCCGTGTATCCGCTTCAACTGGGTGAGCTGCTGGCTCAGGCCAATGAACTGGCCGAACAGCCGTCAGCGACGCTGGCGAATACGCGGGGATCCGCGAATCGCGAGCTGCAAGCCATCCGTTGACTGCGGATTTAATGGATTTGGCGGCTCCACTACACTGAATCAGTAGCAATTTGGAGGAGATAGCAGTGGATACCGCGGCGCAGAACGGCTCTAGCAACCAGACCGGTACCGCGCGCGTGAAGCGCGGGATGGCCGAGATGCTCAAGGGCGGCGTGATCATGGACGTCGTCACCCCCGAACAGGCGAAGATCGCCGAAGGTGCGGGTGCGGTTGCTGTGATGGCCCTGGAGCGGGTCCCGGCCGACATCCGCGCCCAGGGCGGGGTGTCGCGGATGAGCGATCCCGACATGATCGAGGGCATCATCGAAGCGGTCACCATCCCGGTCATGGCCAAGGCGCGCATCGGGCACTTCGTCGAGGCGCAGATCCTGCAGTCCCTGGGCGTGGACTACATCGACGAGTCCGAGGTGCTCACCCCGGCCGACTACACCAACCACATCGACAAGTGGCGCTTCACGGTGCCCTTCGTCTGTGGTGCCACCAACCTGGGCGAGGCCCTGCGTCGCATCACCGAGGGCGCGGCGATGATCCGCTCCAAGGGTGAGGCCGGCACCGGGGACGTCTCCAACGCCACCACCCACATGCGCAAGATCGGCGGCGAGATCCGCCGGCTCACCTCGATGAGCGAGGACGAGTTGTACGTCGCGGCCAAGGAGCTGCAGGCACCGTATGACCTGGTGGTCGAGGTGGCCCGGGCCGGCAAGCTGCCGGTCACGCTGTTCACCGCGGGCGGCATCGCCACCCCGGCCGATGCGGCGATGATGATGCAGCTCGGCGCCGAGGGTGTGTTCGTGGGCTCGGGCATCTTCAAGTCGGGTAACCCGGCGCAGCGTGCCGCGGCCATCGTCAAGGCCACCACGTTCTACGACGATCCCGACGTGTTGGCCAAGGTGTCGCGCGGTCTGGGTGAGGCCATGGTCGGCATCAACGTCGAGGAGATCGCCCAGCCGCACCGGCTCGCCGAGCGCGGCTGGTAAACATCTCGAATGGCGATTGAAGAGATCCTCGATCTGGAACAGCTCGAGGTCAACATCTATCGCGGTGGGGTGTTCAGCCCGGAGTCGGGTTTCCTGCAGCGGACCTTCGGCGGCCACGTGGCCGGTCAGTCGCTGGTGTCGGCGGTGCGCACCGTGGAGCCGGCGTTTCAGGTGCACTCGCTGCACGGCTACTTCCTGCGACCGGGCGATGCCCGGGCGCCGTCGGTGTACACCGTCGAGCGCATCCGGGACGGCGGCTCGTTCTGCACCCGCCGGGTGAGCGCGATCCAGCACGGCGAAACGATCTTCACGATGTCGGCGTCCTTCCAGAGCGACCAGACCGGCATCGAACATCAGGACGCCATGCCCGACGCCCCCGGGCCCGACGATCTGCCCGGGTTCCGGTCCGGGGGAGCGTTCGACGACGCCGGGTTCGCCCAGTTCGACGAGTGGGACGTCCGGATCGTGCCGCGGAGCAAGGTGGCTCGGCTGCCCGGCAAGGCCTCTCAGCAACAGGTGTGGTTCCGCCACCGGGACCCGCTGCCCGACGATCACGTGCTGCACATCTGCGCGCTGGCCTACATGAGCGATCTGACCCTGCTCGGCTCGGCCCAGGTCAACCACCTCGACGTGCGCAAGCATCTGATGGTGGCGTCGCTGGACCACGCGATGTGGTTCATGCGGCCGTTCCGCGCCGACGAATGGCTGCTCTACGACCAGTCTTCGCCTTCGGCCTGCGGCGGGCGTTCGCTGACCCAGGGCAAGATCTTCAACCGCTATGGCGAGATGGTGGCCGCGGTGATGCAGGAGGGCCTGACGCGCTATCAGCGCAACTTCACTCCGCCCGAGGGCTCGTGAGTCCCCGGGTCGGGGTGCTCGCACTGCAGGGCGACACCCGCGAGCATCTGGCTGCGCTGCGAGAGGCAGGGGCAGAGGCAGGCACCGTGCGGCGCCTGTCCGAACTCGACGCGGTCGATGCCCTGGTGATCCCCGGCGGGGAATCCACGGCGATGAGTCACCTGCTGCGCGAATTCGACCTGCTCGAACCGCTGCGGGCACGCATCGCCGCGGGGTTGCCGTGTTACGGCTCGTGCGCCGGCATGATCCTGCTGGCCGGCGAGATCGTAGATGCCGGCGTTGAGGGGCGCGCGGCGGTCCCGTTGAAAGGCATCGATATGACCGTGCGGCGCAATGCCTTTGGTCGCCAGGTCGATTCCTTCGAGGGGGACATCGACTTCGAGGGCCTCAATACCCCGGTGCATGCCGTGTTCATCCGGGCACCGTGGGTCGAGCGGGTCGGTGCCGGTGTCAAGGTGTTGGCCCGCGCCGCCGATCACATCGTCGCGGTGCGCCAGGGCTCGATGCTGGCAACGTCCTTCCATCCGGAGATGACCGGGGACCGCCGCATCCACAAGTTGTTCGTCGAATCGCTCTGAGTCCAGCGAACCCACGGCGGATACATAGCTCAGACAAAGGCGGCGCCGACTTAATGGTCGTGTGACGACGACGTTGGAGGACGCCTCCGCCGAGCCCGCCATCGAAGGCCCGGGAAGCACTCCGCGGATCCCTCGTGAGCGCCTGGCGCTGCCCACTCTGCTGGCTGCCACCGCCGTGGCCTACCTGTGGAACATCACCACCAACGGCATGGGCAACCAGTTCTACGCGGCGTCCGTGCAGTCCGGGTCGCTGAACTGGAAGGCGTTGCTCTTCGGATCGCTGGATCCGGCCAACTTCATCACGGTGGACAAGCCGCCGGTGTCGCAATGGGTGATGGGCCTGTCCGGTCAGCTGTTCGGGTTCAGCAGCGCCAGCATGCTCATTCCCGAAGCGCTGATGGCCGTCGGTTCGGTCGCGCTGCTCTACGGTGCGGTCCGCCGCATCAGCGGTCCGCGGGCGGCCCTGCTCTCCGGCGCCGTCCTGGCCCTGACTCCGGTGGCGGCGTTGATGTTCCGGTTCAACAATCCCGACGCCGCGATGGTGCTGCTCATGACGGCCGCGGCCTACTGCACGGTCCGTGCCCTGCAGGGATCCGGTGCCCGCTGGCTGATGCTGACCGGGGTGGCACTGGGCTTCGCGTTCCTGGCCAAGATGCTCGAAGGCCTGATGGCCATGCCGGCCATCGCCCTGGTGTATCTCATCGCCGCGGCCGTCCCGATGGGCCGGCGCCTGCTGCACCTGGCCGGCTCGCTGGCGGCATTTGTCGTCTCGGCCGGGTGGTTCGTGGTCCTCACCATGGTGTGGCCCGCCTCCTCGCGGCCCTATCTCGCCGGGTCCACCGACAACAACTTCATGAATCTGGTGTTGGGCTACAACGGATTCGGCCGGGTTCTCGGGCACAACCAGATGAACCGGGGTCCGGTCACCGCGGCCGAGGTGGCCGGGCTTCCGGGGTCCGCGCCGCACGGCGGCGTGTTCGGCAACCAGTCCCACGGCCTGCCGCGGTTGTTCACCGGTGAGTTCGGCTTCGAGATCGGCTGGCTGCTGCCGGCGGGTCTGCTCGCCATGGTGCTGGTGTTGGTGTCGCGCGGCCGCAGGCGGCGGACCGACCTCGTCCGCGCCGGCGCCATCCTGTTCGGCAGTTGGCTGCTGATCGACGGGCTGGTGCTCAGTTTCATGAAGAGCATGGTCCACCCGTACTACTGCCTGTCGCTGGCGCCGGCGCTGGCGGCGATGTTCGCGATCGGTGTCGCCGAGATGTGGCGCCGGCGCGACGACCGGCTGGGCCAGATCGGTTTGACCACCATGCTTGTGGGCACCGCGGGGTGGAGCTTCTGGATCCTGGGTCGCAACGCGTCGTGGTTTCCGCCGCTACGTTGGGCGATCCTGGTGGTGGCCGTCGCGGCCGCCGTCGCCCTGCTGTGGGCGCTGCGGAACGGACACCGCGCAACGGCGACGGTCGCGCTGGCGCTCGCGCTGATCGGGGGCCTGGCCGGAACGACGGCCTACACCGTGGCCACGTTGGGGCAGCCGCACACCGGGGGCGGCCCCACGGTCGGACCGGCCGATCCCGACGACGACCACGGGCACGGCTGGAACTCCGACAACCCCGAAGTGGATGCCATGCTGCGGGCGGCCGACACCACCTGGTCGGCCGCCATCAATCGGTCCGGGGCGGCATCCGGCCTCGAATTGTCCACCGACACGGCGGTAATGGCGATCGGCGGCTTCACCGGAACCGATCCGGCCCCGACGCTGGAGCAGTTCCAGAATTATGTCGCCGACCGCCAGATCACCTACTACATCCTCCCGGAGTCCAAAGGAGGCGCCCACGGCGACTTCTTCAGGAATTCCCACACCGACATCACCGACTGGGTGAAAGCGAACTTCGCCTCGACCAAGGTGGGCCCGGACACGGTGTACGACCTGCGCGCGCCACTCAGGAGATGAACGCCAAACACAGGGATCGTGAGATCTCCCAAAGCCTTTCGGCTCTGTATGGATCTGTGGCATAGGGCGCGACGTCCGTGCGCACCGCGCAGTCCGCCAGGTACAGACCACCGCTGCCGTCGAGTTCGGTGCTGACCGCCGCCCATACCTGGGTGGCCGCGCCCTGCTCGGGGGTCAGCACCTCGACGGAACGCGCGCGCGCCTGCCCGCTGACGGCGATCACGTCCTCGCGCGACATGTGCCGGGCGAGGTTGGTGGCCACCATGCCGGGATGCACGGCGAACGCACGGACACCCCGGTCGCGCAACCGCCGATCGAGCGCGACGACGTGGAGGATGTTGGCGGTCTTGGCCGCGCCGTACGCGGCGAACTTGTCATAGTCGCGCCGCTGCCAGTTGGGGTCGTCGAGGTCGATGTCACCGAGACGGTGCCCGTCCGAGGACAGGTTCACGATGCGGGTGCCCTCGCCGAACTGCGGTCCCAGCAGCTCGGTCAGCGCGAAGTGGCCCAGATGGTTTGTCCCGAACTGTGTTTCGAAGCCGTCCTGGGTGTGGCCGAACGGGGTGAACATCACCCCGGCATTGTTGAGCAACACGTCGATCGCCGGAGCCAGGGCGGCGATCTGCGGCGCGGCCGCGCGGACACTGGCCAGGCTGGCGAGATCGATGATCACGCTGGACACCTGTGCCCCTGGCACCTCGGCACGTATCCAGTCGCGGGTCTGTCCGAGGGCGTCGGCATTGCGGGCCGCCAACACCACGTGAGCATCCATCGCCGCCAGCGCCCTGGCCGATTCGCGGCCCAAACCTGACGAGGCTCCGGTGATCACAGCGGTCTTGCCCCGCATGCTCATCGGTGTTCTCCATCGACGACCACGCCCGCGGCCTTCTCCATCGGCTTGACCACGGAGGTGAAGTCGGATTCGGGGCCCTCCACACGCAGCGTCTCCTCCCAGATCCGTTGCACGGTCTCGGCTATCTGCACCGGCAGGCCCAGGCTGCTCGCCTCCTCCAGGTAGAGCCGCACGTCTTTGGCCATCAGCCCGGTGGCGAAGCCGTAGTCGAAGGTGCGGGGGAGTACCGCCCGCGGGAACTTGTCGCGGCTGGCATGCGTGCCACCGGACCCGGCGTTGAGCACGTCGATCATCACGTCGGCGCTCAACCCGGCCTTGACGCCCATCACCATCACCTCGGCGGTCGCGGCCAGTGTGGTGGCGGCCATCAGGTTGTTGATCAGCTTCATGGTCTGTGCGGCGCCGGGCCGTTCGGAGACGAAGATCGCCCGGCCGAGCACCTCGAAAATCGGGGCCAGCGAATCGAATTCAGCGCGCGGGCCCGACACCATGATCGCCAGGGTGCCGGCCTGCGCACCGTGCATTCCGCCGCTTACCGGGGCGTCCAGCGCGGCGATGCCACGGGCGCCGAGAGCCGCGTGATTGCGCTGTGCGGCCTGCCCGCCCACCGTCGAGACGTCGACGTATCGCCGGACCCGGGATCCGGCCGCGACGTCGGCGACGACGGACTCGGAGATCTGTGGCGTGGGCAGACTGGCCAGTATCGTCTCGGCGCGGTCGGCCACGTCACGCACCGACCCGGCCGGTTGAGCTCCCAATGCCGTCGCCTTTGCCAGCACGTCATCGCGGACGTCGAACGCCACCACCGGAAATCCCGCCGTCAGCAGCCGATCCATCATCGGCCACCCCATGTTGCCCAGCCCGATGAAGCCGATCCCGGGGTTCACTGACGCTCCTCGTCGATTTCGGTGAATACGGCGCGGGCCGCCCGGTTGCTGTCGACCGCGGCCGGGATGCCCGCGTAGATGCCGACCTGCAGGAAGATCTCGCAGATCTCCTCGCGGGTGACGCCATTGGTCAGCGCGCCGCGGATGTGTGTGCCCAACTCGGTCGGACGGTTGAGCACCGCGATCATCGCCAGATTCAACATGCTGCGGGTCTTCAGCTCCAGGCCGTCACGACCCCACACTGCGCCCCAGCAGTATTCGGTGACCAGATCCTGCAGCGGCTTGGAGAATGCGTCGACGTTGCCGGCGGCCTTGCGGACATACTCCTCTCCGAGTACCGCGGTGCGGATCGCCAATCCCTTGTCGTACGTGTCCTGATCCATCTCGTCCTCTCGGTTTTTCGTCGATCACAGGGCGACCACGACGGTTTTGGTGGCCGTCACGGCATCCAATGCCTCATAACCTTTCTCGCGGCCGTACCCGGACTTCTTGAATCCGCCGAACGGCAGCTCGACCCCGCCTCCGGCGCCGTAGGTGTTGACGTACACCTGACCGGCGAGGACGTCGGCGGCCAGCCGGTGCGCCCGGGACAGGTCCCGCGTCCACAGTGCTGCCAGCAGTGCGTATTCCGTTCCGTTGGCCAGCTCGACCGCCTCCTGCTCGTCGTGAAAGCTGTTGACGGTCAATACCGGTCCGAAGATCTCCTGTTGGGCGATCTCCGAGGCCGGGTCGACGGCGTCGATCACGGTGGGCGAGAAGTAGGCGCCGTCGCCGAGCTCGTCGTCCTCCGGTGGCCCACCACCGCACAGGATCTCACCGGTGGCGTTGCCCGACACCAGGCCGGTCACGCGCTGCTGCTGCTTGCGGGAGATCAGCGGACCCAGTTCGCGATCGGCGATCCCGGGGCCGATGCTGACCCGCCGGAACCGCTCGAGAACGAGGTCCAGCAGTTCGTCGTGGACGACCGCCTCGACGAGTAATCGTGATCCGGCCGAGCAGGTCTGGCCGGCGTTCTGCAGGATCGCCTTGGTGATGAAGTCGGCCGCGCGGGGCAGGTCGGCATCGGCGAAGACGATCTGCGGGGACTTGCCGCCCAGCTCCAGCACGACGGGAACCACGCGTTCCGCGGCGGCGTGGGCGATCTCCGAGCCGATCCGGGTGGATCCGATGAATCCGAGCGCGTCCACTCCCGGGTTGGCGGCCAGGGCCGCACCGGCCTCGGCGCCGATACCGGTCACCACGTTGACGACGCCGGCCGGCAGTCCGGCCTCGATCGCGAGCCGTGCGAGTTCGGTTGCGGTGCGCGGTGTTTCATCGGCCGGCTTGACCACCACGGTGTTGCCCGCGGCGATGGCCGGTGCCACCGCCCGCGACAGCAGCTGCATGGGGTAGTTCCAGGCGATGATGTGACCGGTGACGCCCAGCGGCTCACGCCGGGTGTAGACGTGCAGGTCTTCGCCCAACGGAATGGACTGGCCGTAGTAGCTGTCGATGGCGTGGGCGTAGAACCGGAAATACCGGGCGGCCACGATGATGTCGGTGCGCGCCTGGCTCAACGGCTTGCCGGTGTCCTCGCACTCCAGCAGTGCCAGCCGTTCCCGGTGCCCGTCGATGACATCGGCGATCGCACCGAGCGCGTCGGACCGCTGAGCCGGTGCCGTCTTGCGCCATCGAGCGTATGCGCGGCGCGCAGCGGCGACCGCCTGGTCGACCTCGTCGGCGCCACCGCGCGCCACCGCACCGATGGACCGGCCCGTGGCGGGGTCGATGTTGTCGTACTGCGTCGGCGATGGCACCGAGGCGCCGTCGATGAAGGATTGGGTAGTCATGGATTTCGCGGCCTCACTCCGTCGAGGAACAGGCGCACGCAGGTCCGCATGCGCTGGTCGAGCACGTCGGCATCCCAGACCACGCCCCACAGGGCCCCGGTGGCCGGTCCGCCTACGGTCATGGACAGGAAGGCGCCGCCGAGGACTTCGGGGTCCTCGACCTCGATGGCGCCGGCCGCGGCGTGCCGTCGCAGCAGGTCGGCGATGAACCGCAGCGCCGGCACGGTGCCCTGGTCGTACGCCAGCCGGTAGAGGTTGGGGAACCGGTAGCCCTCGGCATTCAGGATGCGCTGCAGCGCGACGCCGGCCTCGCTGGTGTAGCTGTCCAGCCTGATCCGGGCGACGGCGAGCAGGGTCTCTTCCAGATCGTCGGTTTCGGCGGCCTGCAATGTCTCCAAGGGCACCAGCCAGCGGTCAACGGCGCGCTGTACGGCGGCTTCGAACAGGGCGGCCTTGTCGGGGTAGAGCCCGTAGATCGTGCGCTTCGCCATGCCTGCGGCCGCGGCGATTCCGTCGATGGTAGAACGCTCAAATCCGTTGGACAGGAACACCTCCAGCGCGCAGTCGAGCAACTCGATGTGACGCTGCGCGGCCTGCTCCCGGGTGGGGCGGCCCACTTGACGAAGTCGGTCCACGGGGCCACAGTAGCGGTAATGAAACGAACTAGGTGCTATTAATCCGAACTCTTCCGAGGAGAGGCCATGGACCTGCTGGAAATGCAGCTCGAGGCAGTCGATGTTCAAGATGCCGTCCTCGGATCCCTTCACGACCGTGGCGGTGCTGCGCACCATGGCCGCGATCGACCCGGATCACCCCGTGGTGCAGTCGATGTCGGCGGTGTACTGGGCCGGCGGTGACGAGGCGATCGAACGGACGCTCTACCGACCGCAGTACTTCGACAAGATCGTGGCCTGGGGCGGCGGCCCGGCGATAAACAACGTCATCAAATACCTCGGCCCCGGTATCCAACTGGTGTCGTTCGATCCCAAGTCATCGATCTCGATGATCGGGCGCGAGGTGTTTGCCTCCGACGAGACCGTCGCCGACGTGGCCGAGCGGGTCGCGGCCGACACCTGCGTCTTCAACCAGGAGGCGTGCCTGGCGAGCCGCTTCGTGTTCCTGGAAACGACCGACCGCGCCGAGGCCCGCCGGTTCTGCGCCGCCCTGTTGCCACGCCTGGGGGCCGAGCGGTTGTTCGGCTCGGCGGTGGCGCCGCTCCCGCCCACCGACATCCGCGACGAGATCGAGGTGATGGGTGCGATGGGCGACGAGCTTGAGGTGTTCGGGCGCTTCGACGGCCGCGGCGTCGTGCTGCTGTGGGACGAACCGGTGGAGTTCCACCCGTCGAACAAGGTCTCCAACGTGGTGATGGTGGGGTCTCTCGATGACGCGGTCCGTCACGTGAACGTCGCGACCCAGACAATCGGCGTCTACCCCTATGCGCGCAAGCCCCAGTTGCGTGACGCGCTGGCCGGTGCGGGCGCTCAGCGGGTGTGCCGGGTGGGCACCGCCAACGGACATGTCGCCGGTGGGCCGCACGACGCCATGTACCCGCTGGCGCGATTCGTGCACTGGATGGGGGATGACGACATCCTCACCGCGGACGCCAACGCCGCGCTGCCGGTAGCTACCCGGTAATGCCGCTGTGTCGGCGTACGCTCCGTGCATGTATGCGTCGTCGCCAACGTCGGTTCGGCGGCCGGGTGTCGTCGAGTCGGTGATGAGCTGGGCCGTATGGGCCCTGGTGGGCCTGATCGCCGTGTTGCTGGCGTTCGCCGCGATCTTTCCCGTGGGCTTCAGTGGGGCGGTGCCCGAACAGGCCGACGAGGCCGGGACCGTGGCGGGATGGGCAATGCTCACCCTCGGGACCGTGGTGCTCGCCCCGATCGGCATGGCGATCGGGCATTGGCGGCATTGGCACATCTGGTACTGGCCGGTGCTGTGCGGCGCCGCGGCGGCTACGACGTTGGTCTTGCTGCAGGCACTGTAGGCGTCGTATCGGGTGCGGCAGGACCGGACCCGTAGACTGGAGAGCCGGAGTTTTAACCGGAAAAGGGGCGTACCTGCATGAGCGGCCATTCCAAGTGGGCCACCACCAAGCACAAGAAGGCCGTCATCGACGCCAAGCGCGGCAAGATGTTCGCCAAGTTGATCAAGAACATCGAGGTCGCGGCGCGTGTCGGCGGGGGAGACCCGGCCGGTAACCCCACCCTCTACGACGCCATCCAGAAGGCCAAGAAGAGCTCGGTACCCAACGACAACATCGAACGCGCCCGCAAGCGCGGCGGCGGTGAAGAGGCCGGCGGCGCCGACTGGCAGAACATCACCTACGAGGGCTACGGCCCCAACGGCGTCGCGGTCCTCATCGAATGCCTGACCGACAACCGCAACCGCGCAGCCGGTGAAGTTCGCGTCGCGATGACCCGCAACGGTGGCAACATGGCCGATCCCGGCTCGGTTGCCTACCTGTTCTCCCGCAAGGGTGTGGTGACGCTGGAGAAGAACGGCCTGACCGAAGACGACGTACTGATGGCGGTGCTGGAGGCCGGTGCCGAGGAGGTCAACGATCTCGGCGACTCCTTCGAGATCATCTCCGAGCCCACCGACCTGGTTGCGGTGCGCACCGCGCTGCAGGAGGCCGGCATCGACTACGACTCGGCCGAGGCCAGCTTCCAGCCCTCGGTCAGCGTGCCGGTCGACCTGGAGGGTGCGCGCAAGGTCCTCAAGCTCGTCGACGCGCTGGAGGACAGCGACGACGTGCAAGAGGTCTACACCAACATCGACATCCCTGACGATGTCGCCGCGCAGCTCGACGAGGAGTAGTGGCGAGCGTCCTCGACCCTGAGGGCGTCAAATGGACCGTGCGCCGGCGTTGGCTGCCGTGGCGTCCGCGCCGAAAGATGCCTGACGACTGGGGTTTTGGCGACGCGTCGTTCACCGATGGTGACGACATCATCGGCATCGTGCTCAACGTCGCGCTGCTGGTGCTGTTGATCCCCGTGCTGCTGCTCACGCTGCTGGTGGCCGCTGAGTTCCTGTTGTTGCTGCTCCTGCTGCCGCTGTGGGTGCTGGCCCGTTCGGTGTTCGGCACGCCGTGGATCATCGTCGTGCGCCGTGACCACAAGATCGTCGCCGAGGAGGCCGTCCGCGGTTGGTCGGCGACCAGCGCCCGCATCGATCACCTCAAGACGGTGATTGCGTCGGGCGCAGCGCTGCGTCGATAGGCGTGTCGCCGGAGACCACCTCGAAGGTCCGTCCGGCGGTCTCCGGCTCGTGCAGGACGGCCAGCAGCACGCGCGCGACATCCGCGCGCGGAATCGTGCCGCGCCCGGTCGACTCGGCGACCTTCACGTGCCCGGTGCCGGGTTCATCGGTGAGCCCGCCGGGCCGCACGATCGTGGTGCGCAGCCCGCTGCGGGCCCGCACGTCGGCGTCGGCCTCCGATTTGGCCCGCATGTAGGCCAGGAACACCTCGTCGTAGTCGGCGTCGAGCGACCGGTCATCGGCGGCCAGGGCCGAGACCATCACGTAGCGGCTCACCCCCGCGGCCTCGGCGGCATCGGCCAGCAGGATCGCGGCGTCGCGGTCCACGGTCTGCTTGCGGGCCGCGCCGCTGCCGGGTCCCGCGCCGGCGGCGAACACCACCGCGTGGGCACCGCGCAGCGCATCGGCGACCTGTTGCACCGTCGCCTGCTCCAGATCGAGCACTATGGCCTCGGCTCCGGCGGCCTGCAGGTCGTCGGCCTGGGCGGCATTGCGGATGAGCCCGGCCACCTCGTCGCCGCGGTCGGACAACAACTGCTCGAGGATCAGGGCGATCTTGCCGTGGCCGCCGGCTATCACTACACGCATGGCTCCGACCCTACGGATGTGAGCGTGTCCCTGCGGCGGGCTGCTGCCGGCTCACGCTAGGCTCTCGAACAGATGTTCTGACGAAGGGGTTCGTGTGCGGGTGATGGGAGTGGATCCCGGGTTGACGCGCTGCGGCCTGTCCGTGGTGGAGAGCGGCAAGGGCCGGCAGGTTACCGCCCTCGATGTGGACGTGGTCCGCACCCCGGCTGACGCACCGTTGCAGAAGCGGCTGCTGGAGATCAGCAACGTTGCCGAGTACTGGATGGACACCCACCGGCCCGACGTGATCGCGATCGAGCGCGTCTTCGCACAACAGAACGTGTCGACGGTGATGGGTACCGCCCAGGCCGGCGGAGTGATCGCCCTGGCAGCGGCTCGGCGCGACATCGAGGTGCACTTCCACACCCCCTCGGAAGTCAAAGCGGCAGTTACCGGAAACGGTCGTGCCGACAAGGCTCAGGTCACCGAGATGATCACCAGAATTCTTGCGCTGCAAGCCAAGCCGTCTCCGGCGGACGCCGCCGACGCGCTGGCCCTTGCCATCTGCCACTGCTGGCGCGCCCCGATGATCGAGCGCATGGCCGCCGCCGAGGCCATGGCGGCCGAACAACGCCGCAAGTACCAGGCCCGGCTGAAGGCCACCGCGAAGGCGGCCCGGACATGATCGCCTCGGTGCGCGGCGAGGTCATCGACATCGCGCTCGACCATGCCGTGATCGAGGCCGCCGGTGTCGGCTACAAGGTGATGGCCACGCCCTCGACGCTGGCCAACCTGCGCCGTGGCACCGAATCGCGGCTGATCACCGCGATGATCGTGCGCGAGGATTCGATGACGCTCTACGGGTTCGCCGACGGCGACGCCCGCGACCTGTTCCTGACACTGCTCGGCGTCTCCGGCGTGGGCCCCAAGATCGCCTTGGCGACATTGGCGGTCTATGACCCGCAGGCCCTGCGGCAGGCGCTGGCCGACGGCGATGTGACCGCGCTGACCCGGGTTCCCGGTATCGGCAAGCGCGGTGCCGAACGCATGGTGCTGGAGCTGCGGGACAAGATCGGTCCGGTCACCCCAGGGGCCATCGGTGGGGCGATCGGCCACGCGGTGCGCGCTCCTGTGGTGGAAGCCCTTGTCGGACTTGGCTTTGCCGCCAAGCAGGCGGAGGAGGCCACCGACAAGGTGCTGGCCAACGACCCCGAGGCCACCACGTCTTCCGCGCTGCGGGCCGCGCTGTCCATGTTGGGTAAGAAGTAAATGGGCCGTTTCGACGACACCGAGGAACCTGACGAGCGGGAGGTCTCGCCGGCGCTGACGGTCGGCGAGGGCGACATCGACGCCAGCCTGCGACCGCGCTCCCTCGGAGAGTTCATCGGTCAGCCCCGGGTACGGGAACAGCTACAGCTGGTCCTCGAGGGCGCCAAGAATCGCGGTGGCACACCGGATCACATCCTGCTGTCCGGCCCGCCCGGGCTGGGCAAGACCTCGCTGGCGATGATCATCGCGGCCGAGCTGGGCTCGTCGCTGCGGCTCACCTCGGGCCCCGCGCTCGAGCGCGCCGGTGACCTGGCGGCGATGCTGTCCAACCTCGTCGAGCACGACGTGCTGTTCATCGACGAGATCCACCGCATCGCCCGGCCGGCCGAGGAAATGCTGTACCTGGCGATGGAGGACTTCCGCGTCGACGTGGTGGTCGGCAAAGGCCCTGGCGCCACGTCGATCCCGCTCGAGGTCGCGCCCTTCACGCTGGTGGGGGCCACCACCCGGTCCGGTGCGCTGACCGGCCCCCTGCGGGACCGCTTCGGGTTCACCGCGCACATGGATTTCTACGAGCCGGTCGAACTCGAGCGGGTGCTGGCCCGGTCGGCAGGCATCCTCGGCATCGAGTTGGGTCGCGAGGCCGGTACCGAGATCGCCCGGCGCTCCCGCGGTACACCGCGTATCGCCAACCGGCTGCTGCGCCGGGTCCGGGACTACGCCGAGGTTCGCGCCGACGGGGTGATCACCCGCGACATCGCCAAGGCCGCGCTCGAGGTCTACGACGTCGACGAACTCGGGCTCGATCGCCTGGACCGTGCAGTGCTGTCGGCCCTCACCCGCAGTTTCGGCGGTGGACCGGTCGGGGTGTCGACGCTGGCGGTGGCCGTCGGCGAGGAGGCCTCCACCGTCGAGGAAGTTTGCGAACCCTTCCTGGTGCGCGCCGGCATGGTGGCCCGCACACCGCGGGGCCGGGTGGCCACGCCGCTGGCGTGGACTCATCTGGGTATGCAACCGCCGGTTACCGGACTGGGACAGCCGGGGCTGTTTGAATAGGCGGCATGGTTATCGCCGGTCTGGTGTTCGCCGCGCTCGCCGCGGCCCTGCATGTCTACATCTTCGTCATGGAGTCGCTGACCTGGACTTCACCGCGGACCCGTGCGACCTTCGGTATCAGCGAGGAGGAAGCCCAGGCCACCAAGGAGCTGGCGTTCAACCAGGGCTTCTACAACCTGTTCCTGGCGATCGTCACCGTGGTCGGCATCGTCGCGGTTGGCATGGGGCATAACGCAGTTGGAGCTGCCCTGGTGTTCGCCGGGGTGGGTTCCATGTTGGCCGCCGCCGCAGTGCTGCTGACCAGTTCGCCGGACAAGGCGCGGGCAGCCATCACCCAGGGCGCGTTCCCACTGATCGCGGTCGTCTTGCTCGCGGTCAGCCTGCTCTAGGCCGTTCGCAGACGCGGCCCCATAGGTTCGAGCATGAGCACTTGACCCTCACGCGACGTGAGGCGCCAGTCTGATCAACATGACGCAGGAGTTGCCGGTGGATGAGCTCACCGTCGGCCAGGTGGCTGAGCGATTTCGCATCACGGTCCGGACACTTCACCACTACGACGAGATCGGGTTGTTGACCCCGTCCCGGCGTGGCGTCTCGGGATACCGGGTCTACACGTCGGCCGACCTCACGCGGCTGTCCCAGATCATCGTGTACCGCCGGCTCGAGTTCTCGCTTGACGAGATCGCGAGCCTGCTGAACGAGGGCGATGAGGTCAGTCACCTGGTCCGTCAGCGCGAACGCGTCATGACCCGTCTCGACGAGATGAAGGACCTCGTCGAGGCCATCGATCAGGCATTGGAGAAGGCAATGACGAACACCCCCATGACCGACGACGACATGCGCGAACTCTTCGGCGACGACTTCGACGACTATCAGGCCGAGGTCGAACAGAAGTGGGGCGAGACCGCGGAGTGGAAGGAGTCGCAGCGTCGAACGAAGGCCTACGGCAAGGACGAGTGGATCCAGATCAAGACCGAGGGAGAAGCCGTCGAGCAGGCTCTGTCCGACGCTTTCCGCAGTGGACTTCCGGCTGACTCCGACGCGGCGATGGATGCCGCCGAACGGCACCGGCTCCACGTGAACCGCTGGTTCTACGACTGCCCGAGCGAATTCCACCGCAAGCTGGGAGACATGTACGTGAGCGATCCGGCATACGTCGCAAGGTACGACGAATCTTTCGCGCTTCCGGGCTTGGCGGTGTTCTGCCGCGACGCGATTCATGCGAACGCGGACCGAGCTGCTCGCTGACGGGACAACGGCTTGCTGCGCCAGATACTGATTGGCCGCGGTCCTGGATAAGGACCGCGGCCGCTCAGGGGATTCTTCCCTTGTGGGGAAGTCTGTTACAGCAACCCGAGCAGTTTCAGATCGCTGATGTATTTGACGATGATCTCGCGGGTGACATGCGGGATGTCCTTGTCGGGGCCGATCTTCGCGTCCTGCACCGCAGCACGGAAAACGTCGGTCGGCGCCATCGCGCCGTTGACCGGCACGCCGGGCTGCTGGTAGTTGTGCAGCAGCGGCAGCAGTGAGGCCTGACGCTGCTTGTCGGGCAACGCCCGCAGCGTGGTCTCGAAGCGGGACAACCACTCCTGGTAGTCCTCCACGCGCTGGATCGGGTAGCCGGCCTCGACGAGCCAGTCGACGAATTCGTCCATGCCGAGGCCGTCATCGTGCGGGTTCATCACGTGGTAGGTCTCGAAGCCGTCCTGGGCATGGGCGCCCAGGGTGGAGATGGCCTCGGCGATGAACTCGACGGGTAGACCGTCGTAGTGCGAGCGCTGGCGGTTGCCGTCCGCGTCGAGCTGGTTGAAGGACTTCGGCGCGACACCGGTGGCGACGAGGCTGAACATCATGCGGGTGAACATGTCCGGCAGGTTCAACTGCCCGGCATAGGTGGTGTCGGCCAGGATCATGTCGCAGCGGAACACCGTCACCGGCAGGCGGGCCAGATCGTGGGCTTCACGCAGCAGGACCTCACCGGCCCACTTGCTGTTGCCGTATCCATTGGCGTAGCTGTCGTCGACACGTCGAGTGGGGCTGATGGTTCGAATGTCAGCGTCCTCCACGAACTTTCCGTGCTCGATACCGCCGCCCACGCCGATGGTCGACACGTAAGCGAACGGCTTGATCCGCGTGGTGAGCGCGATACGGATGAGCTCGGCAGTGCCAAGCGCGTTGGGTCCGAACAGTTCGCTGTAGGGCAGCACGTGGTTGACCAGCGCGGCCGGGTCGACGATGAAGTCGACGGTGTCGGCCAGGCGCTGCCAGGTGGGCTGGTCGAGGCCCAGGTCGGCCTCACCCTTGTCGCCGGCGATCACTTCGAGATGGTCGGCGGCCAGTTCACGATAGTGCGCCAACAGCTTGGGATCGCCGCTGTCGAAGGTCTTGTCGAGCCGTGCGCGGGCTTCCTCGTCGGACTTTGCGCGCACGAGGCAGATGACCTTGCCGTCAACCAGATCCATGCGCTCCAGCCACTCCAGGGCCAGGTAACGACCCAGGAAACCGGTTGCGCCGGTGAGTAGTACGGTGCGGATCTCACTGACCGGACCGGGCAGCCCCGGTGCGGCGGCCAACGTCGCGGCGTCGATGAACTTGTCCAACGTCAGATCGGACGCATGGACCTCGGTCGCGTTGCGACCGTGCACCGAGGTGAAGGTCGGCCGCAAATTGGTACCGGAGCGCTGAGCCTCGATGTACTCGGCGATGGTCCGAAGATCCGATGCCGGGCTGACGATGGCCGACACGGGCACCTCGACGTCGAAGATCTCCTGCAGCAGGTTTCCGAAGGTCAACGCGGACAGCGAATCCCCGCCCAGATCGGTGAAGTGGGCCTCGGGTGCGAGATCGGTTGTCGCAGCACCCAACAGGGCGCCTGCGGCCCGGCTCACGGTGTCGAGCACGGGAGCCTGGGCGCCATTGCGCCGCAGCTCGCTCAGTTCGTTGGCCTGCCCCTCGGCCAGTTCGGTGTACAGCTCCTCCAAACGCTCGCCGTAGTGACTCTTCAGGTTGGGACGAGCCAGCTTGCGGATACCGGTCAGCAGACCGTTCTCCAGGCTGAACGGCGTCGTCTCCACGAGGAAGTCACGAGGAACTTCGTACGACTGCAACCCGGCGGTGCGGGCCGCTTCCTGAAGTGAATCGCCGATCGCCTGCTTCGAGGCGGTGGGATCGGTGGGCACCACGACGGCCAGCAGATACGAGCGGGCGCTGTTGCCGTAGATGAAGATCTGGCGCACCAGCGGGCTGTCCCCGAAGACTGCCTCCAGCTTGGAGACGGTGACGAACTCGCCCTGCGAAAGCTTCAGGACGTTGTTGCGCCGGTCGAGGTACTCGACATGGTCAGGGCCGAGTTCGGCCACGATGTCACCGGTGCGGTAATAGCCGTCCTCGTCGAACATCTCGGCGGTGATCTCCGGACGCTTGTAGTACCCGGGGAACATCTGCTCGGACTTCACCAGCAGCTCGCCGCGCGGGTGGGGCTGGTCGGTGCGGAAGTAGCCCAGATCCGGGACGTCGACGAGCTTGTAGTCGATCACCGGCGGGCGCTGGATCTGGCCGTCGACGAAGACCGATCCGGCCTCGGTCGAGCCGTAGCCCTCCAGCAGGTGCATGTCGAGCAACCGCTCGACCCACGTTTTCATCTCGGCCGAGATCGGCGCGGAACCGGTCATCGCGGAGACGAATCGTCCGCCCAGCAGGTCCTCGCGGACCTCGGCGAGCACTGCGTCCTCACTGCCGCCGGAACGGTCGAGCCGGCTCTGGTACTCCTGGAACAGCATGTCCCAGATCCGCGGCACGAAGCTCAGCTGCGTCGGCCGCACGAGGGCGAGATCGTCGAGGAAGGTCGACAGGTCGCTGCGCGCGGCGAAGTATGCGGTGCCGCCAGAGCTCAGCGTGCCGATGAGGATGCCGCGGCCCATGACGTGGCTCATCGGCATGAAGTTGAGGGTGATCGCGGGCAGTACGGCCTGGTTCTCGTCCCAGGTGGCCTTCGACGCGAGCTGCCACATGTTGGCGACCTTGCTCTCCGGGTACATGGCGCCCTTGGGGGTGCCGGTGCTGCCGGAGGTGTAGATCAGCATGGTCAGCGGGTCGGCCTGACCCGGGGTGTAGAGCGGCGCGTCGGCCAGTGAGCGTCCGCGGTCCAGGACGTCGGCCAGCGGCTCGACGACAACGTCGGTGCCGGCGAGCGCGGACTTGGCAGCCTCGAAGGCTTCGCGCTGTGCGTCTACCCGGGGCCGGTAGTCGAAGACGACGAGGCGGCGGGGTGCGGGTCCGGAGCGCACCAATTCGACTGCGTCGTCGAGGAAGTCGATGCTCGCTGCGATCACGGTCGGTTCGGTCTCGGCGACGATGGGCCGCAGGGTGGTGACCGGGGCGCTGGTCTGCAGCGGCACGGACACGGCGCCGAGTTCGATGAGCGCGGTGTCGATGGTGGTGTAGTCCACGCTGGTGAAGCCGAGGATGGCGACGCGGTCGCCGGGCTTCACGGGGTGGTTGTGCCAGGCGTTGGTCACCGCTTGGACGCGGTCGCCCAACTGGCGGTAGGTGATGGTCTCAAACCGGGGGAGCAGCTGGGCCGACGTGCGGCCGGCGGCGTCGGTGACGTACTCGACCGCGCGCTGCCCGAGGGCGGGCCGGTCTGCGTACCCGGTGAAGATGCCTTTGACTACGGCGGGCAAACGCAGTTCTGGCTGGGCGACGGCGGCGTTGACGGCGTCGCTGGGGCGGGCATCGGCGAACTGGGCGTCGGTGTCATACAGGTGTGCGATGCGGCGTTGGAGCCGGTCCTCGCGTGTTTCGGTGGTCATATCGGTCCCCTGAGCAAATCAAAATAACTATGGTCGGCGCATTTGCCGCGCCTACTAACTACTACGTTAGTAAAACTAATTATATTTCGAGATCCCAGTCCGGTGGCTGCGAGATTGGTCACGCCCGGCGTGCGCCCGTCCCACTGCGATGGGGGACGGGCGCACGGGGGGTTAGAGCAGGCCGAGCTGCTGCAGGTTGGTGATGTACTTGACGATCACTGCCGGGCTGACATGCGGGATGTCCTTGTCGGGCCCGATCTTGGCTTCCTGCACCGCGGCGCGGAAGTGGTCGGTCGGAGCGAGGGCCCCCAGCATCGGCCGCTCGGGCTGCTGGTAGTTGTGCAGCAGGGGCAGCAGCGAGGCCTGGCGCTGCTTGTCCGGCAGGGCGCGCAGGGTGCTCTCGAAGCGCTGGATCCACTGTCCGTAGTCCGCGATGCGCTCGATCGGGTAGCCGGCCTCGATCAGCCAGTCGACGAACTCGTCCATGCCGAGACCGTCGTCGTAAGGGTTCATCACGTGGTAGGTCTCGAAGCTCTCGACGGACTGTCCGCCCAGCGTCGAGATCGACTCGGCGATGAACTCCACCGGAAGCCCGTCGTAGTGCGACCGTTGCCGGTTCCCGTCGGCATCCAGCTCGTAGAAGGATTTCGGCGCGATACCGCTGGCGACGAGGCTCAGCATCATCCGGGTGAACATGTCCGGCAGGTTCAGCTGGCCCGAGTAGCTGGTGTCGGCCAGGATCATGTCGCAGCGGAACACCGCGACCGGCAGCCCGCACAGGTCGTTGGCCTCGCGCAGCAGCACCTCACCGGCCCATTTGCTGTTGCCGTAGCCGTTGGCGTATCCGTCGTTGATCTGGCGGACCGCGCTCATCTGGCGGACGTCGACGTTCTCGACGAACTTCCCGGGCTCGATCTGATCGCCCACGCCGATGGTCGACACATAGGTGTAGGGCTTGATCTTGGTGGTCAGGGCGATCTTGATCAGCTCGGCGGTACCCAGGGCGTTGGGCCCGAACAGCTCGCTGTAGGGCAGCACGTGGTTGACCAGTGCGGCCGGGTCGACGATCAGGTCGACCTCGTCGGCCAGCCGCTGCCAGGTCTGCTGATCCAGGCCCAGGTTCTCCTCGCCCTTGTCGCCGGCGATGACTTCGAGGTGGTCGGCGGCCAGATTCTGGTAGTGCGCAAGAAGTTTCGCATCACCGCTGTCGAAGGTGGCGTCGAGCCGGGCCCGGGCCTCGTCGTCGGACTTGGCGCGCACCAGGGCGATGACCTTGCCGTCGACCAGGTCCATGCGCTCCAGCCATTCCAGCGCCAGGTAGCGGCCGAGGAAGCCGGTGGCGCCGGTCAGCAGAACGGTGCGGACCTCTGCAGGAGCCTTGGGCAGGCTCGGAGCTGCGGCCAGGGTGTCCGCATCGAGGAACTTGTCCAGCGTGAGGTCGGCGGCACTGACTTCAGCGGCGTGCCTGCCGTGCACCGACGCGAAGGTCGGACGCTTGGATCCGCTGCGCTGGGATTCGATGTACTCGGCGATGCCGGCCAGGTCGGTGGCCGGGCTGACGATCACGCCCACCGGCACGTCCACATCGAAGATCTCCCGCAGCAGATTGCCGAAGGTCAACGCCGACAAGGAATCTCCACCCAGATCGGTGAAGTGGGCGTCAGGTCCCAGATCTGATGCCGCGGCGCCCAGCAGGGCGCCCGCGGCCCGGCTCACGGTCTCCAGCACGGGGGTGTCGGCACTCGCCGAACGCAGCTCCCGAAGTTCAGCGGCCTGCGTCTCGGCCAGATCGGTGTACAGCTGCTCGAGCCGCTCACCGTAGTGCGCCTTCAACTTCGGCCACGCCAGCTTGCGAATGCCCGTCAGCAGACCGTTCTCCAGGCTGAAAGGCGTTGTCTCCACGATGAAATCGCGCGGGATCTCATAGGACTGCAGATCGGCCTCGCGGGCCACCTCCTGCAGGGATTCGCTGATCGCCTCTTTCGAAACGCCTGCGTCGGTGGGCACCACCACGGCCAGCAGATAGGGCTGCGAGCTGTTGCCGTAGACGTAGATCTGCTGCACCAGAGGGCTGTTGCCGAACACCGCCTCCAGCTTGGCCAGCGTGACGAACTCGCCCTGGGCCAGCTTGAGCACGTTGTTGCGCCGGTCGACGTAGCGCAGCTGGTCCGGGCCGATCTCCGCGACCACGTCGCCGGTCCGGTAGAAGCCGTCCTCGTCGAACACCGAAGCCGTGACCTCGGGACGCTTGTAGTAGCCGGGGAACAGGTTCTCCGTCTTGATCAGCAACTCGCCGCGCGGGTGCGGCTGGTCGGTGCCGAAGTAGCCCAGGTCCGGCACGTCGACGAGCTTGTAGTCGATCACCGGCGGGCGCTGGACGACGCCGTCGAACAGCGCCATTCCGGCCTCGGTGGAGCCGTAGCCCTCGAGCAGGTGGATGCCGAGCATGTCCTGGGTCCAGGCCTTCAGCTCGGCTGAGATGGGTGCCGAGCCGGTCATCGCCGCGACGAAGCGGCCGCCGAGAACCTTGTCCCGCACCTCGGCCAGCACCTCGGCCTCGACCGCCTCGCGGTCCTTGTCGGCCTCGGTCAGGCGGTGGTCGACGCGGCTCTGGTACTCGCTGTGGATCATCTCCCACACGCGCGGAACGAAATTCAGCTCGGTGGGCCGGGTCAGGGCGAGGTCCTCCAGAAGCGTCGACAGGTCGCTGCGGGCCGCGAAATAGCAGGTGCCGCCGGCGGCGAGCGAGGCGTAGAGGATGCCGCGGCCCATCACGTGGCTCATCGGCATGAAGCTCAGATTGATCGCCGAGCTCACCGGTCCGAGCCAGGCCTTGCTGTTGCGCCGCCAGAATTTGGCGACCGAGCTCTGCAGGTACGTCGCGCCCTTGGGGGCGCCGGTGCTGCCGGAGGTGTAGATCAGCAATGCGAGGGGATCGGTGCCGTCGGTTTCCGGGGCCGGAGGCGTCGGAAGCTCACTGCCGAGGTCGAGCAGATCGGCCAAGGTGTCGACGGTGGCGGTACTGCCCGCCGCTGAAAGCCGCTCGATGGCCGATGCCACCGCGTCGCGGTGGTCATCGATCTCGCGGTGATGGTCGAAGACCACCAGCTGGGCCGGAGCGTGGGCGGTGAGCGCCAGCTCGACGGCGTCGGCGAGGTGGTCGACACTCGCGGCGATCACCCGGGGTTCGGTCTCGGTAACGATCGGCGCCAGCGCCTCGGGCGAGGAGCTGGTCTGCAGAGGCACTGACACCGCGCCGATCTGGCTGAGCGCGGTGTCGATCACGGTGTAGTCAGCGCTGGTGAAACCGAGGATGGCGACCCGGTCGCCGGCCGCGACCCCTGAGGTGTGCAGGGTGGCGGCCAGGGCGCGAACCCGGTCCCAGAGCTGGCCGTAGCTGATTGTGTCGAAGCGGGGGAGTAGGTGTGCGGTGGTGCGCCCGGTCGCCGGGTCGGCGACGAATTCCAGGGCGCGTTCTCCGAGCGCGGGCCGCTCGGCGTAGCCCTGCAACACGGTCCGGACGATCTCGGGAAGGAGTAGGCCGGGGACGTCGACGGCGGCGGTGACGGTGTCGCTGGGAATCGCGGCGGCGAACTGTGGATCGGTTGCGGTCAGATCGGAGATACGGCTGGCCAGTTGCTCATCACGAGTATCAAACGACATCAAAAACCCTCTTTACAGATAGCTGAATCAATCACCGGCGCGACGTTGCGCTATCGAACTACTACGTTAGTGAAACTAAACTTATTTCCGGAAAACCAGCTTCTCAGCTGTCAATGTCCTGTGAGTCTGACCGTTCCGGCGTACGGCCCGGAGAAGGCCTGATAACCGGGAATCAACGGATCGCCGGGACGGCCGCCCGTGCGGGCGACCGTCCGGCAAGCGCCTCCACCGCCGTCGCGGGTGGCGGCCAACGCCGCCATCGTTCCCAGGCGACGGCCAGTTCATCGCGCAGGGCGCTCCCGACGAGACGCATGCCCTCGGGGTAGGAGAGTTAGTCCCGCTTGAGTTCGGGGTACCCACCGGGGTGTCAAAGGAGGCATCATGACCGAATTCGATACCCGCGGTGGCCGGCTACGCATGAGGCGCAGCCGAGGCGCCGCCAGCGGCCTTTTGCTGGTTCTACTGGGAATCTGGGGTGCGCTGATCCCGTTCATCGGACCGTACTTCGACTTCGCCTTCACCCCGGATCAAGCCTGGGTGTGGACGTCGGCGCGCGGCTGGTTGGAGGTGCTTCCGGGTGCCGTGACGGCGCTGGGCGGCTTGCTTCTCATGGGCTCGGGTAACCGGGCGACGGCGCACTTCGGTGCATGGCTGGCCGTTTTGGGCGGAGCGTGGTTCGTGATCGGCCGGGCGCTCGCCGGGCCGTTGGGCATCGGCGATGTCGGGATGCCGATCGCGGTGACCGACGCCAAGCGGATCACGCTGGAGCTGGCCTACTTCTCGGGCCTCGGTGCGTTGATCGTGTTCCTCGGTGCCATGGCGGTGGGCCGGTTGTCGGTTCGCAGTGTGCGTGACGTCGAGTACGCCCAACGCCCCGTCGCGACGACGGCAGCGGCCGAACCCGTCGCGGTGGCCGATGCGCCGCCGACCGAAACCGTCACCGCGCCGAAGCATCGGGGCTGGGGCGGACTGTTCGGTGGACGCCACACCCCGGCGCACTAGCGCCTCAGAGGTCGCGCAGGATCAGCTCGAGCACATCGAGTCCCTCGATGAGCAGTTCGTCGCTGATCGTCAGCGGCGGCAGGAAGCGCAGTACGTTGCCGTAGGTGCCGCAGGACAGCACGATCACCCCGGCCGCATGAGCACCGGCGCACAGCGCCTTGGTCAGCTCGGGGTCGGGTGTGGTCGTGCCGGCCTTGACCAGTTCGACGGCGATCATCGCGCCGCGGCCGCGCACGTCGCCGATCCGGTCGTCCTCGGCCTGCAACCGGCCCAGCCGGTCCTTCATCAACGCCTCGATGCGGGCCGCGCGTTCGATCAGTCCGTCGGCCTCGATGGTTTCGATGGTGGCCAGCGCCGCGGCGCACGCGATCGGGTTGCCGCCGTAGGTGCCGCCGAGTCCGGACACGTGCGGCGAGTCCATGATCTCGGCCCGCCCGGTGACCGCGGACAGCGGCAGCCCGTCGGCGATGCCTTTGGCGGTGACGATGAGATCGGGATCGATGCCCTCGTGTTCACACGCGAACATCGCCCCGGTCCGGGCGAACCCGGTTTGCACCTCGTCGGCGATGAACACCACGTTGTTGTCGCGGCACCAGCCCAAAAGCGCCGGCAGGAATCCGTCGGCCGGGACGATGAACCCGCCCTCACCCTGGATGGGTTCGATGATGACGGCGGCCAGGTTGTCGGCGCCGATCTGCTTTTCCATCACGTCGATCGCGCGCCTGGCCGCAAGGAGACCGTCGGTGGCCAGCTCCTTGCCGAACTCGGCGTCGCGGTACGGGTAGGACAACGGCGCCCGATAGATCTCGGGTGCGAACGGGCCGAAACCGTGCTTGTAGGGCATGGACTTGGCGGTCAACGCCATCGTGAGGTTGGTGCGCCCGTGATAGGCGTGGTCGAAGGCCACGACGGCAGGCTTGTGGGTGTAGGACCGGGCGATCTTGACGGCGTTCTCGACCGCCTCGGAGCCCGAGTTGAACAAGGCCGAACGCTTCTCGCCGCGCACCGGGGTCAGCTCGTTGAGCTGTTCGCACACCGCGACGTACCCCTCGTACGGCGTCACCATGAAGCACGTGTGGGTGAACTCGCCGGCTTGCGCGGCAACCGCCTCGACCACGCGGGGCGACGAGTTGCCGATGGTGGTGACGGCGATGCCCGAGCCGAGGTCGATGAGGCGATTGCCGTCGACGTCCTCGACGATGCCGCCTCCGGCGCGGGCGGCATAAACCGGCATGGTGTTCCCGACACCCCGGGCGACGGCGGCCGCCTTCCGGCCGATCAATGCCTCAGATTTGGGGCCCGGGATCGTTGTGGCCAGCTGGCGGCTCTGCTCGGGATGGCTCAACTCTGCCTCCTGAATACATCAGCGGCGGCGTCGGAAGGAACGCGTACTGAGCCTAGCCGCGCAGCCCGCCCGTCGGCGGCGAATGCGGTGGTCCGGGTCGGCGGCGGTATCGTGGCCTCGGTCGCCCTGACATCCGACACAACACGAAAGACATAGTCGACATGGATCTCGTCATTTTCCTGCCCCTGCTGATCGTCATGGGCGCGTTCATGTTCTTCGCGTCGCGTCGTCAGCGCAAGGCGATGCAGGCGACCATCGACCTGCACAACTCGCTGCAGATCGGCGATCGCGTGCACACCACGTCGGGCCTGCAGGGCACGATCACCGGTATTACCGACGACAACGTCGACCTGGAGATCGCCCCGGGCGTCGTCACCACCTGGATGAAGCTCGCGGTGCGCGACCGTATCGAGGACGACACCGACGAAGAGGCCGGTACCGACGTCCCGACGGCGGCGACCGAGCTGACCGAGAGCACCGGTGTCACCGACACCGACGGCCTCAAGAAAGACTGACCGCAGAGCACCCAGGACAAGCACGTACCCTTTGCGGTGCTGACGAACTGATCTCGAGGAGACCCTAGAAACGTGGCATCGTCTTCGGCGCCGGTGCATCCTGCGCGCTACCTGACACTTTTCCTGGTCCTTCTGATCGGCGTATATCTGCTGGTGTTCCTCACCGGCGACAAGCAGGCCAAGCCCAAACTCGGCATTGACCTGCAGGGCGGTACCCGGGTGACGCTGACCGCGCGCACCCCGGACGGCTCGACGCCGACCAGAGAGGCACTCAACCAGGCCCAACAAATCATCAGTGCCCGCGTCGACGGTCTCGGCGTCTCGGGCTCCGAGGTCGTCATCGACGGCGACAACCTGGTGATCACCGTTCCCGGCAACGACGGCAGCGAGGCCCGCAACCTGGGCCAGACCGCCCGCCTGTACATCCGGCCCGTCGTGCACGCGATGCCCGCCAAGCCGCCCGCCGAACAGGGTGCGCAGCCGGGTGCCGGTGCCCCGGGCGCCCCCGCGGCTCCCGGTGTCCCCGGTGCTCCTGCGGCACCGGCGGTGCCCGGTCTCCCGGGCGCGATTCCGGGCCTGGCGCCGGGCGAGGCACCGGTTGCGCCGCCGGCCGGTGAGGCACCGGTGGCGCCACCGGCAGGCGAGCCTGTGCCGGCACCTCAGCCACGGCCTTACCCACTGGACCCGGCGCCCACTCCGGGCGAACCCACCCCGGCCCCGGTTCCGGGTGAGCCCGCCCCGGCTCCCGCACCCGCACCGGCGCCACCTGCGCCGCCCAAGCCCGGCGATGCCAAGGCCGCGCTGGCCCAGCGGATTGCCGACGAGAAGGAACTGCGGCAGAGCACCAATCCGTCGATCCAGATCCTGGCGTTGCAGTACCAGGCGACCCGTTGCGGTGACGAAGACGTGCTGGCCGGCAACGACGACCCGAACCTGCCGCTGATCACCTGCTCGCAGGACGGCCAGACGGTCTACCTGCTGAGCAAGTCGATCATGAGCGGCGAGGAGATCGCCGACGCCACCTCCGGCCTGAACCAGCAGCAGGGCCAGTACGTCGTCGACGTGACCTTCAAGAGCGGGGGAGCCAAGACCTGGGCCGACTTCACGGCGGCGAATGTGGGCACCCAGACCGCCTTCACCTTGGACTCGCAGGTGGTCAGCGCACCCGAGATCCGGGAGGCCATCCCGGGCGGGAACACCCAGATCACCGGCCAGTTCACCTCAGACACGGCCAAGGAACTGGCCAACGTGCTCAAGTACGGTTCGCTGCCACTGTCGTTCGAATCGTCTGAGGCCGAGACCGTTTCGGCCACCCTGGGCCTGTCCTCGATGCGGGCCGGCCTGATCGCCGGCGCGGTCGGCCTGGCGGCGGTGCTGTTGTACTCACTGCTGTACTACCGAGTGCTGGGTCTGCTGGTGGCTTTGTCGCTGGTTGCTTCCGGCGCAATGGTTTTCGCCATTCTCGTGCTGCTCGGTAGGTACATCGGTTACACGCTGGACCTGGCCGGTATCGCCGGTTTGATCATTGGTATCGGAACGACCGCGGACTCCTTCGTGGTGTTCTTCGAACGCATCAAGGACGAGATCCGCGAGGGCCGGTCGTTCCGGTCGGCGGTTCCGCGAGGCTGGGCCCGCGCCCGCAAGACCATCGTGTCCGGCAACGCCGTGACCTTCCTGGCCGCCGCGGTGCTGTACTTCCTGGCGATCGGACAGGTCAAGGGCTTCGCGTTCACCACGGGACTGACCACCATCCTCGACCTCGTGGTGGTGTTCCTGGTGACCTGGCCGCTGGTGTACCTGGCGTCCAAGTCCCCGACGATGGCCAAACCTTCCCTCAACGGCCTCGGCGCGGTCCAGCAGATCGCCCGGGAACGCCGGGAGGCTTCTCATGCAACCGCGGGACGGGGATAGTCAGATGGCTGCCAAGGACACAACAGACATCGACACCACCGAAGCCGTCGAGGCACCCGGCCTCGAATCCGCTTCGGGCGCACCCAAGCACGGATTCTTCGTCCGGCTCTACACCGGCACCGGCGCCTTCGAGGTGGTCGGGCGCCGCAAGTTCTGGTACCTGGTCAGCGGCGTCATCGTCGCGATCGCGATCGCCAGCATGGTGCTGCGCGGGTTCACCTTCGGCATCGACTTCGAGGGCGGCACCAAGGTGTCGATGCCCTCGGCCGGTTCCGACGGGGTCGTCTCGGTCCAACAGGTCGAGGACGTCTTCAACAAGACGCTGAACCGGGCGCCCGAATCGGTGGTGCTCGTCGGCAGCGGCGCCTCGGCGACCGTGCAGATCCGTTCGGAGACGTTGTCCAACGACGAGACCGAAAAGCTGCGCACCGCACTGTTCGACGCGTTCCACCCCAAGGGCGGCGACGGTCAGCCCAGCAAGCAGGTGATCAGCGACTCCGCGGTCTCCGAGACCTGGGGCGGCCAGATCACCCAGAAGGCGTTGATCGCACTCGTGGTCTTCGTCGTTCTGGCGTCGATCTACATCGCGTGGCGCTATGAGCGCTACATGGCGATCGCCGCAATGGCCACGCTGGCGTTCGACCTGATCGTGACCGCCGGGGTGTACTCGTTGGTCGGCTTCGAGGTCACCCCGGCCACCGTGATCGGTCTACTGACGATCCTGGGCTTCTCGCTCTACGACACAGTCATCGTGTTCGACAAGGTCGAGGAGAACACCAACGGCTTCGAGCACACCACCCGGCGGACCTTCGCCGAACAGGCCAACCTCGCGATCAACCAGACCTTCATGCGCTCGATCAACACCAGCTTGATCTCGGTGTTGCCGATCGTGGCGCTGATGGTGATCGCGGTGTGGCTGCTCGGCGTCGGAACCCTGATGGATCTGGCCCTGGTGCAGCTGGTCGGCGTCATCGTCGGCACCTATTCGTCGATCTACTTCGCCACGCCGTTGCTCGTGTCGTTGCGCGAACGCACCGAACTGGTGCGCAAGCACACCAAGCGGGTGCTGAACCGCCGGGAGAAGGGCGCCAAGGCGTCGACGGCCACCAAGGACACCGCCGAGACCGCCGACGCAGAAGCCTCCGCCACCGGCGCCGAGACGGTATCGGCGTCGGTCGCGGCCGAGCCCGCACCGGCCAAGCCGGCGCCGGGTTCGCGTCCGGCCTCGCGGACCGGACGTCCGTCGGGCAAGCGGAACACCCGGCGGTAAACCGCATGGTTCAGTGGCGGGCCGTCGCCCGGGCACGGACAGCGGTGACGGCGGCGACGCTGTCCGTGGTCACCGCGATGGGACTCGCGGCGTGTTCGGACAGTGCGGCCGACGAGATCGACTACGCCGTCGACGGCACCTTGACCACCTACAACACCAACACCGTGGCCGGCGCCGCGTCCGCCGGACCCCAGGCATTCGCCCGGGCGTTGACCGGGTTCGCCTATCACGGCCCCGAGGGCCAGATGGTCGCCGACAACGACTTCGGTTCGGTGTCGGTCGTGGGGCGCGCCCCGCTGGTCCTCGACTACGTGATCAGCGACAAGGCGGTCTACTCCGACGGCAAGCCGATCACCTGTGACGACATGGTCCTGGCCTGGGGCGCGCAGTCCGGCCGGTTCCCCGTGTTCGACGCCGCCAGCCAGGCCGGATACCGCGATATCGCGTCCGTTGACTGCGCACCCGGCCAGAAGCGGGCCAGGGTCTCGTTCGCCCAGGACCGCGGGTTCCTCGACTACGCCCATCTGTTCGCGGCCACCTCGCTGATGCCCGCCCACGTCATCGCCGACGAACTCGACCTGGGCGACGGGGATGTGGCCACCGCGCTGCAAAACGGTGACCAGCCGACCATCGACCGCATCGCCAAGGCGTGGAACACCGTCTGGGATCTCAAGCCAGACCTCGACCTCAAGCGGTTCCCGTCGTCGGGCCCCTACCGGATCGACTCGGTGACAAAGGACGGCGTGGTGGTGCTGGTCGCCAACGACAAATGGTGGGGCACCCCGCCGGTCACCAACCGCATCGCGGTGTGGCCCCGTGGCGCCGACATCCAGGAGCGGGTCAACGAGGGATCCTTCGACGTCGTCGACATCGAATCCGGATCCTCGGGCCTGCTCAACCTCCCCGACGACTACGTCAGCATGGAAAGCCCGTCGGCCGGCATCGAGCAGTTGATCTTCGCGCCGGGCGGTCCGCTGGCCGGCCCGCCGGCGCGGCGCGCCGTCGCGCTGTGCACGCCGCGTGACGTCATCGCCCGCAACGCCGCGACACCCATCATCAACTCCCGGCTCAGTCCCGTCGCCGACGACGCGTTCAGTGCGGCCGAAAACGTCGGTGAAGCAGCGCAATTCGGCGTCGCCAACCCGGATGCGGCCCGCGCCGCGCTGAACAACAAGCCGCTGACGGTGCGCATCGGGTATCAGACACCCAACGCCAGGCTGGCGGCCACGGTCGGGGCGATCGCGAAATCGTGTGCCGCCGCGGGTATCACCGTCCAGGACGCGGGATCGGCGACAGCCGGGCCGGTGGCATTGCGCAACAACGAGATCGACGGACTGCTGGCGAGCACCGGCGGGGCCGCGGGCAGCGGCTCCTCGGGGTCCTCGGCGATCGACGCCTATGCGTTCCACTCCGGCAACGGCAACAACCTGCCCGCCTATTTCAACGAGCGGGTCGACGGCATCATCGACGCCCAGGCCGTCACGACCGACCCGAAGGAACTGGCCCGGCTGGCAGGGGAGGGCGCACCCATCCTGTGGAACGACATGCCGACCCTGCCGCTGTACCGGCAGCAGCGCACCGTGCTGACCTCGACCAAGATGTACGCCGTGAGCAGCAACCCGACCCGATGGGGGGCAGGCTGGAACATGGACCGCTGGAAGCTGTCCACATGAGCACACCCGGCGATATCTCGCAGCTCGTCAAGACGATGATCCGGGAGGTTCCGGACTTCCCGGAGCCGGGCGTGCAGTTCAAGGACCTCACCCCATTGCTGGCCGACGCCGACGGCCTGTCGGCGGTGACCGATGCGCTGGCCGCCACCGCGGCGGGTGCGGATCTGGTCGCGGGCCTGGACGCCCGGGGTTTCCTGTTGGGTGCGGCGGTGGCGACGCGGCTCGGCACCGGTGTGCTGGCCGTCCGCAAGGGCGGGAAGTTGCCGCCACCGGTGCACAGCGTCACCTATCAGCTCGAATACGGCAGCGCGACGCTGGAGATTCCGGCCGACGGAATTGATATCACCGGACTCAACGTTGTGATCATCGACGACGTCCTGGCTACCGGCGGAACCCTGGCAGCGGCGACCCGGCTGCTCGAGGCCGGCGGTGCCAATGTGGTCAGCGCAGCCGTGGTGCTGGAATTGACGGCCCTGGGTGGCCGGGATGTGGTGGCACCGTTGCGGGTCAGCAGCCTGCACACGGTATGAGGGATATCCTCGGATTCTGAGCAACACCGGGAGGTGACGATGGCCAGCGATACGGGTACGGACACGGGTGCGGGCCAGGCGGTGCAGTCATCGCCGGCGTTGCCCGCCGCCACCGGGCCCGACGCCGCCAAGACCAGCGCCTCCCGCCGGGTGCGCGCTCGGCTGGCCCGCCGGATGACGGCGCAGCGCAGTGCCGTCAACCCGGTCCTGGAGCCGCTCGTCGCGGTACACCGCGAGATCTACCCGAAGGCCGACCTGCAGTTGCTGCAGCGTGCCTACGACGTCGCCGAGCAGCGTCATGCCGACCAGCTCCGCAAGTCCGGCGATCCCTACATCACCCATCCGCTGGCGGTGGCCAACATCCTGGCCGAGCTCGGAATGGACACCACCACGCTGGTGGCCGCCCTGTTGCACGACACAGTGGAGGACACCGGGTACACGCTGGAGGCCCTGACCGCCGAGTTCGGGTCCGAGGTGGGCCACCTCGTCGACGGCGTCACCAAGCTGGACAAGGTGGTGCTCGGCTCGGCTGCCGAGGGCGAGACGATCCGCAAGATGATCATCGCCATGGCCCGCGACCCGCGGGTGCTGGTCATCAAGGTGGCCGACCGGCTGCACAACATGCGCACCATGCGGTTCCTGCCACCGGAGAAGCAGGCGCGCAAGGCCCGCGAGACACTGGAAGTGATTGCGCCGCTGGCTCATCGGCTCGGCATGGCAACGGTCAAGTGGGAGCTCGAGGACCTGTCGTTCGCGATCCTGCACCCGAAGAAGTACGAGGAGATCGTGCGGCTGGTCGCCGACCGGGCACCGTCACGCGACACCTATCTGGCCAAGGTGCGCGCCGAGATCGGCGTGGCGCTGAGCGCGATGAAGATCAACGCGGTCGTCGAGGGCCGGCCCAAGCATTACTGGTCGATCTACCAGAAGATGATCGTCAAGGGCCGCGACTTCGACGACATCCACGACCTCGTCGGTGTCCGGATCCTGTGCGACGAGATCCGCGACTGTTACGCGGCCGTCGGCGTCGTGCACTCACTCTGGCAACCGATGGCGGGCCGGTTCAAGGACTACATCGCCCAGCCGCGCTACGGCGTCTACCAGTCGCTGCACACCACCGTGGTCGGCCCCGAGGGCAAGCCGCTGGAGGTGCAGATCCGTACCCGCGACATGCACCGCACCGCCGAGTACGGCATCGCCGCGCACTGGCGCTACAAGGAAGCCAAGGGCCGCAACGGCGTTCCGCAGAGCCACGCCGCGACCGAGATCGACGACATGGCCTGGATGCGCCAGCTGCTCGACTGGCAGCGGGAGGCCGCCGACCCCGGCGAGTTCCTCGAGTCGTTGCGTTATGACCTTGCGGTACAAGAGATCTTCGTCTTCACCCCCAAGGGTGACGTGATCAACCTGCCCACCGGATCGACCCCGGTCGACTTCGCCTACGCGGTACACACCGAGGTGGGGCACCGCTGTATCGGCGCCCGGGTCAACGGCCGGCTCGTCGCCCTGGAGCGCAAGCTGGAGAACGGCGAGGTGGTCGAGGTGTTCACCTCGAAGGCCCCCAACGCCGGGCCGTCGCGCGACTGGCAGACGTTCGTGGTGTCACCGCGGGCGAAGGCCAAGATCCGGCAGTGGTTCGCCAAGGAACGGCGCGAAGAGGCGCTGGAGTCCGGTAAGGACGCCATCGCGCGCGAGGTGCGCCGTGGCGGACTTCCGTTGCAGCGCTTGATCAATGCCGACACCATGGGTGCCCTGGCCCGGGAGTTGCGTTACACCGACGTCTCGGCGCTGTACACCGCGGTCGGCGAGGGCCACGTCTCGGCGCGTCATGTGGTGCAGCGTCTGCTGGCCCAGTTCGGCGGCGACGATGCGGCCGAGGACGAACTCGCCGAGCGGTCCACCCCGCTGACCATGCCGGTGCGCCAGCGCAGCACCGACGACACGGGCGTCGCGGTGCCGGGAGCGCCGGGGACCCTGACCAAGCTCGCCAAGTGCTGCACCCCGGTACCCGGTGACACCATCATGGGTTTCGTGACGCGCGGCGGTGGGGTCAGCGTGCACCGTACCGACTGCACCAATGCGGCGTCTCTGCAACAACAGTCGGAACGCATCATCGAGGTGAACTGGGCGCCGTCGCCGTCATCGGTGTTCCTGGTGGCCATCCAGGTCGAGGCACTGGACCGGCACCGTCTGCTCTCCGACGTCACCCGGGTGCTGGCCGACGAGAAGGTCAACATCCTCTCGGCGTCGGTGACCACCTCCAACGACCGGGTGGCGATCAGCCGGTTCACCTTCGAGATGGGTGACCCCAAACATCTCGGCCACCTGCTCAGCGTGGTGCGCAACGTGGAAGGCGTCTACGACGTCTACCGCGTCACCTCCGCGGCCTGACACCCAACCGATCCGGTACCGGGATCTGCCACACCGCCTGGCCGATGGCCAGCACGCCGCGGGCGGGCAGTGTCACTTCACCGATCATCGGGTTGGTGTCCAGCCGTGCCGGCCGGCCCAAGCCGTGGCCGCCGAGGGTGGCCGAAGCCTCGGTGATGAGGTACATCTGTTGGGGCATGAGGGTTCCGACGTGCCCGCTCGGCATGACGCCCGTCATGCGTACCTGGCCCATTCCCAGCCCGGCGGCCAGCGCCTCGCGTGCCCGCACCAGCGGCCGCGGCCGCCAGGTGCTCAGGGGGAGACGTCGGCTGACCGCATTCATGGTGCGCAGCAACGGATTAGCCGTGGCGGTCAGGGTCCAGTCCAGTGCCGGACGGTCGACCGTGACCCGCAGCGATGCGGGTCCGGTCCAATCCAGGGTGATCTCGGCAAATCCGGTGTAGGTGCATGCGGGACCGTAGTAGCGGGGGCAGGCGGTGTCGAGGCGGTCGCCGTGCACGAAAATCGACCACCGGCCGGACGGGTCACGGTGCCACACGGTGCGGTAGGGCCCGAAGTCGTTCTCCGGGAACACCCGCAGCGCCAGCACATGGCCGCTGTCGAAGGGCAGGCCGAAAACGCCCCAGCCCTTGACGTATTCGTGGCCGGGCCATGGGGCCTGCCCACAGTGTTCGGGCAGATTCGACAGGTGCGAAGCCAGATTCAGCATGGTCGTCAGTAGCTGAAGGTGGTGGCTGGCTCGTCGCCGATCCACTGCCACATCGGGATCGTGCCCTGCAGTTCCGCGCCGCCGATGAGGGCTTCGCTGTCAAGTTGCTTGGCCTCGAAGCAGATCGGGCAGACGAAGTACCTGCCGCCGGCCGCCTCGTAGCGGCGCAGCAGATCCGCCAACGGCGGGCACCCGTGGCAGGCCACGGCGACCGCGGTTCCGGTGATCGCGAGCCGGACGGCTTCTTTGGTCAGGAACATCAGGGTGTCCCGCCCGGTCTCGGCAGCGCCGACGGCGACCAGGTAGGCGACGGTGACCTTCTCGGGGTCTTCCAGCCCGGTGGACAGGCTGATGACGGCTTTTGGCATCGGGGGATCCTCACTTTGCATTTGTGCGGGTCGTGAGGTGAACGCTAGGAGCCCGCAAACCCCGTGTCGTCGGGCATTTGCCCTACTTTTCGGCGTCGGCCACCGTGTCCAGCAGGCCGTGCGTAACGGCGTAGAGGGTGGCGGTGCTGCGGGTCGAGGAACCGGTCTTGGTGTAGATGCGCTCGATGTGGGTGCCGGCGGTCTTCGGGCTGATCCCCAGGGCGGTCGCCACCTGTCTGGTGGACGCGCCGCGGGCGATCAGCCCCAGCACCTCGATCTCCCGCGGTGTCAGCCCGTCCGGACCCACGCGGCGTCGGGGTCGGGGTCCTCCGGCGGCTTCGAGAACGGCATCGACGGCCGCCCCGTCCAGCCGTCCGCGACGTGCCTCGGCCCGTAGTTCCGAACTTGCGGCCTTGGCGGACAAGGCCGGCCGGTACGGCCGCGGTTCGGTCATGGCCCGGTAGCAGTCCGCCGCGGCGAGGATGCGGCCGGTGACGGGAATCGACGGCCCCGACAAGCCGCGGTGCGCTCCCGAGCCGTCCATCCGTTCATAGGCCAGCGACGCGACCGCACCGATGCGCGCCACCGCGGCCGGGCGGGCCAGCACCCGTTCGGTGTAATACGAACTCAGCCGCAGTCGTTCATGGTCGGCGGCGCTGAGCTTCCCGGGCTTGTCCGTGACCGTGGCCGGCACGCCGTGCAGGCCGATGTCGTGCAGCAGTGCGGCGCGCCGCACCAGGGTCACGTCGTCTTCGGTCAGCCCCGCGGTGTTCGCGGCCTTCGCCGCGAGTTCGGCCACGGCGCGAGAATGCCCGGCGCGGTGCGGTGAGCGAAGGTCGGTGAAATCGGCGAACACCTCCAGCGCCGAGTCGAGTTGGCCGTTGGTGAGCCGGCGCTGCAGCGCCGGATCGGCGGCGACCAGATCGTGGCAGTCCGCCTCGTCGTCGCCCTCGGACAGCAGATCGGCTGCGGCAGCACAGAATGCGTCGACCACGGCGGGGTCGAACTGGGTGCCCCGGCGCGACCTGGCGACGTCGACCGCGGCGGCCACCCCGGCGTCACGGTGCACCACCTCGGCCACGTCGGCGAGGTGAAAGAGTCTGATCGGCAAGGCGATCGCCTCGCCGCCCAGACCGGCGGGCACCCCTTTGCCGTCCCACCGTGCGAAGAACTGGCGCAGGGCGTCTCCGACGGCGGCATCCAGACCGAGGCGCTCGGCCATCGTCGAGGTGCTCAGGCAGTGCGACATCAGCCCCTGCTCGACATCGCGGCCACCGGTGCCGATCAGCGTCGCCGTCTTACGTACCCGGCTCAGTAGCGGGCCGGCTGAACCGGCATGCGACAGCATGAATGTCGCACCGCGCAGCCCGCCCAGATCGACGCGGTAGCTGTCCGAGCGAAACGCGATGTCGTCGCCGAACCACGCCGCTACCTCGGGGGCATCCGAGATGCAGCCCACCCAGGCCAACACCGCCGTGTAGTAGAGATCGGCCCGTTGCTCGGCCACCAGACCGACACGCTCGCCCAGGCGAGCGGCCAGCCGCCACGAGCGCAGCACGTGTTCCATCGGCTGGCCCAGACCGAGATCCATGGCGAACGAGAAGGCGCTCAGCAGCTCGGCCAGGGAGATCCCCGAATCCCGGCTGCCGCGATCCATACCGGTGAGCATAGGACCAACAGGCGAGCCGATCAGTACATCTGCACAGCGGGGCCGGGCCTGCGCCAGGCGAGGTACACCACACCGGCGATCGTGATCGCCAGAACGCCGATCCCCACCGCGATGATCAGCCCGCGCAGCAGTTTGGAGAGCATCGTCGGGGGCAGCGTCGCGTCCTCGGAGGACTCCGGGGACAACGAGAAGGGCAGCGACCCCGATTCCAGGACGCCGGCGAGCGCGCGCGCCGAATCGGCAGTGAAGTCGCCGGTGATCTGGACGCGCCCACCGGTGATGGCCTCACGGATCTCCGGAGCGCTGACCACACGGGTGTCGAGGGTGAACGCGGTCTGGGTGCCGATGTTGGCCGTGGTGAAATCCGCCCAGGTCTTGGTTCCGGCGCCGGTGAACGCCACGTCGACGACATATCGGCCCGCGTCCTCGCTGTACCCCGAGTCGGCATCGGTGATCTCCGCGCCGCTCATGACCGACCGGTCCAGCAGGTAGACCGTTTCCCCGTCGTCGGAGCAGGTGACCAGCGGCAGGTTCGGGTCATCGTGTCCGGCGAGCACGTCATCGTCGCCACAGCGGGTGGCCTGGAACTGCAGCGCCAGGATCTGCATCGACGGGTTGGTGGCCTGCCGAAGTTGCTTCTCATCGGAAATCCGTTGCGCCTGATCGGGTTTCGTTGCACGGGGCGCGGGTGTCGACGTGGGTGCGGGCGACGATCCGGGTTTGGCGGGCATCGCGTGGACCACCGGACGGATCGCCAGTTGGCCCGGCATGGTGATGTCCCGTACCGCGTCCGGATCGCGACTCGGGATCGTGACCACCAAGGTGCTCCCGTCGGTGGCCACCTCGGATCCGGAGAACCCCATCCCGTGCAAGCGGTTCTCGACGACCTCGCGCGTCTTCGCCAGGGCATCAGGTGGCGGCGGTGAGCCGTTCGAGGTCGCGGTCGAATACGTCATGCGGGTGGCTTCCCGGTTCTGCCAGATGTGCCCGGTCCAGAACACCGCTGCCGCGTAGCCGCCGACGGGTACCACCAGGAACAGCGCGCCGAGAATGCGCGTCAACGCGGTGGTTCCGCTGTGCCCGGGCGGCGGGAATTGCGGTGGGGGATATTGGAACGGTATTGGATCGGACACCGCAATCTCCTCGCAGCTCAGCCCACGTTCGCCGATTCGATGGTCACCGGTGTTGCGGGCCTGCCGTCGTCGCTGCCGTCGGCAACCCCACCCGCGGCGATCGCGTCGAGGGTGGCCAGTCCGGTCTTGTCGACGGTGCCGAACACCGTGTAGGTCGGCGGCAGCATGGAATCCTCGTACACCAGGAAGAACTGGCTGCCGTTGGTGCCCGGCCCGGCGTTGGCCATGGCCACCGTGCCGCGCGGATAGAGCACCGGCCGCTCCACCGCGGGATCCGAGAGCCGGTACTGGTTGGTCGGGTACTCGTTGGGGAATCGGTATCCGGGCCCGCCGGTGCCACTGCCCGAGGGATCACCGCATTGCAGTGCCGCCAGGGTGCCGGTGGTCAGCCGATGGCATTGGGTGCCGTCGAAGAACCCCTGAGCGGCCAGGCTGGCGAAGTTGTTCACCGTGCACGGCGCCTTGCCGTTGGCCAGCTGCAGGCCGATGCTGCCGCGATCGGTGACGATGCCGGCTTCCACCGTGGCCGGTTCGGTCGGCACCGTGCCGGTGCGCGGCGGAGAGGCCGGCCTGGCGGCCGGTTCGGTGGTGGCCGGGTACTGGCAGTTGGCCCCGAGATTCTTCGGCGGGGCGAATGCGGGCAGTTCCTGGCCCGCCCCAGGGGACGCGGTGTAGCGGTCCTGCGCGGGCATGTCCTCGGCGACTTTGACGGCGATGAACGCGAACACCAGCCCCAACACCACCAGCACGATCGCCAGCGCCGTCATCACGTATCCGATCACCAGGCCCGCGATCGCGATGCCGCGGCCCTGTTCACCGCTGCGTTTCAGCTGCGAGAGCGAGAGGTGTCCCAGCACGATGCCCAGCGGCGCGAACAGCACCGCACACACCAGTGATGCGACCGCCATGCCGTTGGTGTGGGCGGGCGGGGGATAACCAGCCGGATATCCCGCCGGGTAACCCGGCGCGGAACTGGGATCGTCCGGCTGGTAACCGCCGTAAGGGGGCGGGACAGTCAATGGCTGCCGATCTAATCCAGTGCCACGGACTTCAGCTGGACGTCCAGCGCCGGCTTGCCGTCGGGTCCGCCGCCGGCGACCCCGGCTGCCGCGATCTTGTCGAGGGTGGCCAGGCCGGTGTCGTCGATCTTGCCGAACACGGTGTAGCCAGGGGGCAGCTGCGAATCCTGGTACACCAGGAAGAACTGACTGCCGTTGGTGTTCGGCCCGGCGTTGGCCATGGCCACTGTGCCGCGCGGGTAGAGGACCGGCTGCTGCAGCGCCGGGTTGTCCGGCTGGTACTGGTTGGTCGGGTACTCGTTGGCGAACTGGTAGCCGGGGCCGCCGGTGCCCTGGCCGGTCGGGTCACCGCACTGCAGCACCGACAGGCCGCCCGTGGTCAGGCGGTGGCATGGGGTGTCGTTGAAGTAGTTCTGCCCCGCCAGGCTGGCGAAGCTGTTGACCGTGCACGGTGCCTTGCCGTTGTCGAGCTGCAGCCCGATGTTGCCCTGGGTGGTGACCATGCTGACGCTGACCGTGGCCGGATCGGTGGGAACCTTGCCGGTACGCGGCGGGGTGTTCTGCTTGCTGGCCGGGCCCGCTGCCGGGTACTGGCAGTTGGCCCCCAGGTCGGCGGGTGCGACGAAGGCCGGCAGCTGACCGTTGGCGGCGGGCTGGGCCGGGACTCCCGAGGTTGCGGTGGTGGTCTCCGCCGAGGCGGTGGTGCTGCCCGAGTCCTTGCTGGTGAACACGAACGTGGCCACGACAGCCCCGATGAGGACGACGGCCGCGACGGCCGAGCCCGCGATCGTCAGGATGCGACGTTTGCGTTCCTGGGCGGCGCGGCGCTCCAGCTGTTCTTCCAGCTTGCGCTTGGCGGTCTCGCGCCGTTCTTGGTTGGTCGGCACCGCAGCAGTCCTCCTTGTGAGCGGTTGGGATCGGTGACGAGTCTGCCAGGCGAACCCGGGTGCCGGGGCCGCGACCCGCGGGAACCGCAGGTGACGGCGCGGTCATGGGAAACTGAAGCCGTGTTCGTTACCGGATTTCCGGCCGGGATGCTGGCGTGCAACTGCTACGTCCTGGCCGCGCGGCCAGGGGCCGACGCGATCGTCGTCGACCCGGGCCAGCGCGCGATGGACCGGCTTCGCCGGATCCTCGACGAGAACCGCCTGACCCCGGCCGCGGTCCTGCTGACGCACGGTCACCTCGATCACATCTGGTCAGCCCAGAAGGTGGCCGACACCTATGGCTGCCCGGCCTACATCCACCCGGAGGACCGGTTCATGCTGACCGACCCGATCAAGGGGTTCGGGCCTGCGGTCTTGGGACGCCTGTCCCGTCTGGCCTTCGGGGTGCTGTTCTCCGAGCCCAAACAGCTGGTCGAGCTGGACCGCGACGGTCAGATCCTCGATTTCGGCGGCGTCTCGGTCGCTGTCGACCACACGCCGGGACACACGAGGGGTTCGGTGGTGTTCCGGGTGGGCCAGACGGTGTTCACGGGCGATACGCTGTTCCGGTCCTCGGTGGGACGCACCGACCTGCCCGGTGGCAGCGGACGTGACCTACTCATCTCGATCGTGACAAAGCTGTTGGTACTCGACGACGACACCGTGGTATTACCAGGGCACGGCCCTGGCACGACCATCGGGCACGAACGCCGCACCAACCCGTTTCTCGAAGGTTTGACTCTGTGACATCTGCATTCCAGGCGCCCAAGGGCGTGCCCGACTACCTCCCGCCGGAGTCGGCGCAGTTCGTGGCGGTCCGGGACGGCCTGCTGGGCGCGGCGCGGCGCGCCGGTTACGGCGACATCGAGCTGCCGATCTTCGAGGACACCGCGCTGTTCGCCCGCGGTGTGGGCGAGTCCACCGATGTGGTGTCCAAGGAGATGTACACGTTCGCCGACCGGGGTGACCGCTCGGTGACGCTGCGTCCCGAGGGGACCGCCGGCGTGATCCGTGCGGTGATCCAGCACCGCCTGGACCGGGGCGCGTTGCCGGTGAAGCTCTGCTACTCGGGCCCGTTCTTCCGGTATGAACGCCCGCAGGCCGGGCGCTACCGCCAGCTGCAGCAGGTCGGCGTGGAGGCCATCGGGATCGACGACCCCGCGCTGGACGCCGAGGTGATCGCGGTGGCCGACGCCGGTTTCCGGTCCCTCGGTCTGGACGGGTTCCGCCTGGAGATCACCTCGCTGGGCGACGACACGTGCCGCCCGGCGTACCGGGAGCTGCTGCAGGACTTCCTGTTCAAGCTCGACCTCGACGAGGAAACCCGGCGACGCGCCGAGATCAACCCGCTGCGGGTGCTCGATGACAAGCGGCCGCACGTGCGTGAGATGACCGCCGATGCGCCGCTGATGCTCGACCACCTGTCCGACAGCGCCAAGGCCCACTTCGAGGTGGTGCAGGCGCACCTCGACGCGCTCGGCGTACCGTACGTGATCAATCCGCGGATGGTGCGCGGGCTGGATTACTACACCAAGACCACGTTCGAGTTCGTCCACGACGGGCTGGGCGCGCAGTCCGGCATCGGTGGCGGTGGCCGCTACGACGGTTTGATGAGTCAGCTCGGCGGGCAGGATGTGTCGGGCATCGGCTTCGGGCTCGGCGTCGACCGGACCCTGCTGGCACTGCAGGCCGAGGGCAAGACGGTGGCCGGTGCCGGCGGCGTCGAGGTGTTCGGTGTGCCGTTGGGTGAGGCCGCCAAGCTGGAACTGGCCAAGCTGGCCGCGCGGCTGCGGGCCGGCGGGGTCCGTGTGGACCTGGCCTACGGCGACCGCGGGCTCAAGGGTGCGATGAAGGCGGCCGACCGTTCGGGCGCCAAGTACGCACTCGTCGCGGGCGACCGCGACATCGAGGCCGGCACCGTCGGGCTCAAGGATCTCTCGACCGGCGAGCAGGTCGATGTCGCCGCCGATTCCGTTGTCGCCGAGGTACTTTCCCGCCTGGCCTGATCTCCTGCACCGCGAGCGTGCGTGTCTGCCCCCCGACACGCCGCATTCCGGCAGCATTCTGTGCACGCTCACGCGGGCTCAGCGGCCATACACCGCCGCGGTGAGTACCTCGTCCAGGTTGCCGATGCCGCCGTTGAAAGGGTTGCCCCGCTTCAGGACCCGATCGCCGCTCGGGGTCATCGCGACGAGTTTGGGTGAGCTGGACCCCAGCTGCATCCGCCGGGCGAGCTGCACCTGCGACAGTGGGGCCAGCACCACGCCGTCGGCGTCGGTGAGCACTCCGCGGGCCCGGTCGAACACCGCCACCGCCCGGTAGCCGGTCAGCGGCCGCCGGTTCTTCGCCTTGATCCGTCGCACCGCGGCGATTGTCGCGGCGGCGAAGGCCAGCCCGGCCGCGAGAAATACCGCACTCACCACCGGGGGTATGTCAGCCCCGCGCCCGGCCGAGGCCGCGAGTGCGAGTGTGACGGCGCCGAACCCGCCGAACACGACCGCCAACACACCGAGGACGAACGCCGCGGTCGTCAAGGGGCCGTTGCCCCGATCGATGACGACGACGAGCGGCCCGTGCTCGGCCACCACCGTTCCGCCGGTATCGGCCAGAACCCGGGGCTGCGCCGGTTGGGTCATGGTCGAAAGTGTGCCTGTGGCGGGCCGCGAGCGTGCGGGAAATGCCGACGATCGGCGGCGTGTCGGGCGGCAGACGCGCACGCTCGCGGTGCTGGGGATCAGATGGCCATGGCGGCGCGAACGTCGGCTTCGGATGTCGAGCCGCCGGTGCCGTTCGAGGTGATGCGCCCGGCCTCCAGGATGTAGTAGCGCTGAGCGGATTCCAGTGCGAACCCGATGTGCTGCTCCACCAGCAACACACCCAGATCGCCGCGGGCGGTCAGCGAGGTGATCGCCGATTCGATCTCGGCCACCACCGAGGGCTGGATGCCTTCGGTGGGCTCGTCGAGGATCAGACATTTGGGACTGGTGATCAACGCCCGCGCGATGGCGAGCTGTTGGCGCTGCCCGCCCGACAGGAGACCAGCCCGCCGGTTGAGCAGTTCTTTGAGGGCGGGGAACAGGTCCAGTTGCTCGTCGATCAGCGCCTTGCCGTTCTTACGGCCGTCGGCCACCACCTGGAGATTCTCCGCGGTGGTCAGCTGGCCGAACGATTGCTGTCCCTGGGGCACGTACGCCAGGCCGCGGGCCACCCGCGCACTCGGACGCAGTTTGGTGATGTCCTCCCCGCCGAAAAGCACCTTGCCCGCACTGCATTTGAGCAGTCCGACGGCAGCCCGCAGCAGGGTGGTCTTACCCGCACCGTTGTGGCCCATCACCGCCGCGACACCATCGGCGGGCACCGCGATGCTCGCCCCGTGGATCACTTCGGAACGGCCGTAACCGGTTCGGACATCGAGCATTTCGAGCATCAGACGATTCCTTCCACGCCGGCCGCGGCGGTGCCGAGGTAGACCTCTTGGACCTTCGGGTTGGCCTGGACCTCGGCCACCGAACCCTCCGCGATCACCTGGCCGCGGGCCAGCACCGTCACCGAGGTCGCGAACGCCCGCATGAAGTCCATGTCGTGCTCGACGACGACCACCGTGCGGGTTCCGCCGATGCGGCGCAACAGGTTCCCGGTCTCCTCGCGTTCCTCGTGGCTCATCCCGGCCACCGGTTCATCGAGCAACAGGACGTCGGCGTTCTGCACCAGCAGCATGCCGATCTCGAGCCACTGTTTCTGGCCGTGGGCCAGCACGCCGGCCGGCTTGTCGGCCAGATCCGCCAGGCCGGTGGTTTCCAATGCCTCCTCGATCGCGGGCAGCACACCCCGCCGCCGGCGCAGCAGGGTCCACGGCGAACGGCCGGCGCCCGCCGCGATGTCGAGGTTCTGCAGCACCGTCAGTTGTTCGAACACGCTCGCGGTCTGGAAGGTGCGGCCCACGCCCAGTCGGGCGATCTGGTGCACTTTCTTGCCGAGCAACTCGACGCCCGACTTGTTCACCGAACCGGTGGCCCCCACCAGCCCGGTGATGGCGTCGATGACGGTCGTCTTTCCCGCACCGTTGGGTCCGATCAGGAAGCGCAGATCCCCCTGGAACAAGGTGAGATCGACGTCGCTGACCGCCTTGAACCCGTCGAAATCGACGGTGAGGCCCCGGACTTCCAGGTACTCGGCGCCCATGCCCGCGTTGCCGCCCGCCACCGGCTCCGGCGCCTCGCTTGCCTGTTCGGTTCCGGTCACGATGCGGCACCTACTTTCTCGGTATCGGAGTCGGTGTCCGGTGCCGTCTCGGGCGTGCTCTGCTCGCCGGGTTTGGCGGACCGGTTGCGACGCCACCGGGTGACCAGCACCCCGAGCCCGGCCAGGCCGGCGGGGAAGAAGCCGACGACGACGATGAACAACAGGCCTTGGGCATAGATCCAGCCCGACGGAAACCGTTCGGAGAACAGGGTTTGCGCCCAGGCCACGCCGATGGCGCCGAGGACCGGGCCCAGCAGGGTGGTGCGCCCGCCGATCGCGACTCCGATCAGGAACGCGATGGACGGCACGATGCCGACCTGGGACGGTGCGATGAAGCCGACGATCGGCACGAACAAGGCGCCGGCGATGCTGGCGAACAGCGCGGCCAGCGTGTACGCCACCACCTTGATGTTGGCCGGGTCGTAGCCGAGGAACCGCACGCGTTCCTCGCCGTCGCGCACGGCGACCAACAGCTCGCCGTAGCGGCTGTACATCAGCTGACGGACCACGACGACCACGATCAGCAGTGTGGCCGCCGCGATGAAGTACACCATCCGCTTGTTGGCGGGGTCATTGAGGTTGAACCCGAAGAAGGTTCGGAAGTTGGTCAACCCGTTGCTGCCGCCCAGGCTGGTCTGGCCGACGAGCAGGATCGCCAGCGCCGCGGCCAGTGCCTGCGACAGGATCGCGAAGTAGGCGCCCTTGACGCGGCGCTTGAACACACCGAAACCGAGCAGGGCCGCGACCCCGGCCGGCAATAGCAGGATTGCCGCCAACGTGAACGCGGGGGAGGCGAACGGCTCCCAGTAACCGGGCAGGTGGCGCACCCCGGCGATTTGCATGAAGTCGGGCACGTCGTGCCCGCGGATCTGGGCATCGGCGATCTTGAGGTGCATGCCCATCATGTAGCCGCCGAGGCCGAAGAACACCCCCTGGCCCAGGACGAGCATTCCGCCACGGCCCCAAGCCAATCCGATGCCCACAGCCACGATCGCGAAACACAGGAACTTGCCGAGCAGGCTGAGCCGGAAATCCGACAGCACTGCCGGCGCCACCCCGAACAGCAACACTGCCGCGACACCGAACCCGGCCCAGGTCTGCCAGCGGCCGATGATGGTTCTCACACGAGACTCCTGGTCCGGACCGTGAACAACCCCTGCGGGCGTACCTGCAGGAAGATCACGATGATGGCGAACACGATCACCTTGGCCAGCGACGCTGTGGTGCTGTATTCGATGAACGAGTTCAGGAAACCGAGGGCCAATGCCGCGATCACGGTGCCCTTGATCTGGCCCAGCCCACCGACCACCACCACCAGGAAGGCGTCGATCAGGAAGCTCTGGCCGATGGTCGGACTGGTCGAGCCGATCAGCGTGAGCGCCACACCGGCCACCGCGGCCAGCCCGGATCCGATGAAGAAGGTGGTGATGTCGGTTCTGCGTGACGAGATACCGCTGGTCTCGGCCAGATCGCGGTTCTGCACCACTGCCCGGATCCGCCGGCCCATCGGACTGGTCTTGAGCACCGTGGCGAGCACCGCCACACACACGACGGCCAGCACCAGGATGAAGATGCGGGTCTTGGGCACCACGGCGCCCAGAATCTCGACCCCGCCCGAGAGCCATTCCGGGGCAACCACGTTGACCGCAGGCGCGCCGAAGATGTCACGGGCCACCTGCTGCAGGATCAGCCCGACACCGAAGGTGACCAGCAGCGTGTCCAGTGGACGGTGATACATCCGCCGGATCAGCGTCACCTCCAACAGGGCGCCCATGGCGCCGCCGACGAGGAACCCGACCAGTAGCGAAATCAACAGTGAGGCACCGGCGTTGGTGATGACCTGCTGCACCACATAGGCGGTGTAGCAGCCGGCCATGATGAATTCGCCGTGCGCCATGTTGATGACGCCCATCTGGCCGAAGGTCAGGGAGAGTCCGAGCGCGGCCAGCAACAGGATTGAGCCGAGGCTCAATCCTGTTGCCAGCTGGCCGATCAGGATGTCCATCTAGCCGGACAGCCCCGCGGCCCACGGGTAGGACTTCAGGTACGGGTCGGGCTCGATCGGTCCCTTGGACTCCCAGATCGTGTAAATCAGTCCGTCGGGCCGGATTTCGCCGATCCGCGCGGTCTTGGTGATGTGGTGGTTCTCGCCGTCGATCGTGACCTTGCCCTCCGGGGCGTCGAAGCTGACGCCGTCGGCGTTGTCCTGAATCGCCGTGACGTCGAACGACTTGGCCTTCTCGACGGTGTTCTTCCACAAGTACACCGATACGTAGGCGGCTTCCATCGGATCTGAGGTGGGCTTCTTCGGATCCTTGACGAAGTCCTTGTAGGCCTTGACGAAGGCGTTGTTCACCGGGGTGTCGATGGTCTGGTAGTAGTTCCACGCGGTCAGCTGGCCGGTGACGTTCTGCACGCCGATACCGCCGACCTCTTCCTCGGCGATGGAGACCGAGACGACGGGCATTTCCTGCGGGGTCAGGCCCACGTTCTTGTACTCGCGGAAGAACGCCACGTTGGAGTCACCGTTGAGGGTGTTGAACACGGCGTCGGCGTCGGCACTGCGGACCTTGTTGACGATGGTGGAGAAGTCGGTCGAGCCCAGTGGCGTGTAGTCCTCGCCCTTGATCTCGATGCCGTTGTCCTTGGCGTAGGCCTTGATGATCCGGTTTGCCGTCTGCGGGAAGACGTAGTCGCTGCCCACGAGATAGAGCGACTTGACGCCCTTCTCCTTCAGATAGTCCAGCGCCGGGACGATCTGCTGGTTGGTGGTGGCGCCGGTGTAGAAGATGTTCTTGCTCGACTCCAGCCCCTCGTACTGCACCGGGTAGTACAGCAGGGCGTTGGCGCTCTCGAACACCGGGAGCATGGCCTTGCGGCTCGAGGAGGTCCAGCCGCCGAACACCGCCGCCACACAATCGCTGCTGATCAGCTTCTCGGCCTTTTCAGCGAACACCGTGGGCTCGGAGGCTCCGTCCTCGCCGATCAGCTCGATCTGTTTGCCCAAGACGCCGCCCTTGGTGTTGATCTCCTCGACCGCGAGCTTGATCGCGTCGCGCACCGTCACCTCGGAAATGGCCATCGTGCCCGACAGCGAGTTCAACGATCCGACTTTGATCTTGGGGCCGGATGTGTCCACACAGGATGCCGCGTTTGCTGAGTCGGTTTCGCTCGCCCGACTGCCGCAGCCGGCCAATAGCAGGCTGGCAGCTGCGATCACACTCCCTGCGGCTAACGTTGACCGACGCAACGGGACACGTCCTGGAACTCGCATGGGCGACCTTTCCCTTGAATGGCAGCGCTTCTCGGCCGATCACGATCGGCAGCGGAGCAAGAGGCTGACGCCCGGTGCGGGTGTCGAATCGGGACGTTAGAGCGCAGCTGTTACTGGGAAATGTCTGTGTGTGACAAACAAATTAACCTCAAGCTAGACCGAGTTGGTTTGCCGTTGGCGCAGTGCCACCAGACCCGTTAGTCGCACCTGTAACAAGGCGGTAGCCTGCGTCGATATGAGGAACATGCGAAAAGCGACAACCACGGTCGGTGCAGCGCTGGTTCTGGCGGCTGCGGGTATGGCGGTCTCCAACGCAACGTCGTATGCGGAGCCGGACGCCCAGGGCCACAAGGTCAAGTACACGCTGACCTCCGGAGCACCTTACGAGTTCGACCTCTACTACCTGACGGCTCAGCCGGCGAGTAAAGACGCCTACAACGCCGACGCGTACAAGTACCTGCAGAAGGCGACGGTCAACGTCGGTCCGGACGCGCCGTGGGTGTTCGAAACCACGCTCGCCGATCCGCAGTGGGCCATCTTCACCGTCGCGAGCACCACGCACGGCGGCCGGGCCGAGCCCAACGCGCATTGCGAGATCTCGGTCGACGGTCAGATCGCCGTCCAGAACGATCACCCGTACAGCCCGCGGTGCCAGCTCGGTCAGTGGTAGCGATCCGTGTGGAGGTCGGTACCCGACTTCCCACGGACTGGGAACGGCCTTGACGTCGCGCTCGAACTGTTGTTCGATAAACGAGTGCGCATCGGGCGGTTCCGCTTCCGTCTAGATGCGCGATCGACTGGGCAAGCGCCCTCGGCGCGCGCCGATGCCGTACCCGAAACCGCGGCATCGGCGCACCAGTCTCATCTATTGGCCTCGGCTTCGCGGACTGCAGCCGTGATCGCGCGTGCGAGATCGGCCGGTGCTTCGACGTGCGCCAGGTGGCCTTGCCCTGGCAGTCGGGCGACATGTGCCTGAGGTAACGCGGCCGCGAACGGCGCAAAGGCGCTACCGTACGGCGCCCGGTTCTCATTCAGGGCGCCGAGGATGAGTGTCACCGGCATACCGAGCTGTCGGTAGCGGTCGAGAGCCGGTTGATACGCATTGATCGCGGCCAGTTCTTCGCCCAGCGGGACGGCGAGCCGCCGTAGGACCGGCCACGCGGGGCCGCCGCGTAGGTCGGCGACGTACTCGGCAGAGAATCCGGACACCTCGGTATTGATCAGCGCGACCGCCTGATCGAGATCCCCGGCGGTGATGGCGCGGCGAAGCTGGGGGACGACGTCTGGGGCGAAGGGGCGGCTGACCGGTTCGTATGCGGTCACCGAACGGACCTGGGCGGTGCCAAGCGCGGCTTCCAGCGCGACCAGCGCGCCGTAACTCCAGCCGAACAGGTGGGCATGGCCGAGCCGGTCGAGGACGTGCCGTAGGTCGGCGACCTCGACGCCCACCGAATAGTCGGCGCCGAGAGCACCGCTGGGGGCACGGCCGCGCCGGTTCAGGGTGACCACCGGATTGGGTAGCTCGACGGCGTCCACCACCGGTTGCCACGTCGCTGCGTCGGCCATGACCCCGGGGACGAGCACCAGTGGAGTCCCGGTACCGGGCCGGACCCGATGGCTCAGCGTCGTTCCGGCGCGGGCGTACTCGACCGTGTCCGGTTGCGGTGGCGTGAATGTCATTCTGGCGCAGGTCCAATCGTGAGTCGTCGCGATGCGAGGGGGTGGCCGACGGTTCGCCGGCACACTGCTACGAACCCGGCTGGGGTGCGCGGTGTTCCTCGACCTGACCAGAAGCCCGACACGGGTGGAATTACCTTGACATCGAGATCGAACGGATGTTCGATTGATGGGTGCGCTGGGATGGGCAGGCGGTGGGTGTCGACGACGGTGCATTGCCCGGCCTGCAGCGGGTCGGATTCGTACGCAGCGTCCGCTCGCCGCAGTTCGAGGGGATGACCTTCCATGAGGTGCTGTGCAAATCAGCCCTCAACAAGGTGCCTGCGGCCTCCGCGCTGCCGTTTCGCTTCACGGTCAACGGCTATCGCGGCTGTAGTCATGCCTGCCGTTACTGCTTCGCCCGTCCCACTCATGAGTACCTGGACCTGGACTGCGGGTCGGACTTCGACACCCAGGTCGTGGTCAAGACCAACGTCGCCGAGGTGCTGCGCCGCGAACTGCGTCGCCCATCCTGGACCCGGGAGGCGGTCGCGCTGGGCACCAACACCGACCCCTATCAGCGGGCCGAGGGCCGGTATGCGCTGATGCCCGGGATCATCGGGGCGCTGGCGGATTCCCGAACCCCGTTTTCCATTCTCACCAAGGGCACGCTGCTGCGTCGGGACCTCGGATTGGTGGCCGACGCGTCCCGCCGGGTACCGGTCAGTGTCGCGGTGTCACTGGCGGTCGGCGACGACGATCTGCACCGCGAGGTCGAACCGGGAACGCCGTCGCCGCAGGCTCGCCTCGGTCTGATCTCGGCGATTCGCGACGCGGGCCTGGACTGTCATGTCATGGTCGCCCCGGTGTTGCCGCATCTGACTGATTCCGTCGAGCATCTCGATGCGCTGCTCGGCCGGATCGCGGCGGCCGGTGCCAACGGGGTGACCGTGTTCGGTCTGCATCTGCGCGGTTCCACCCGCGGCTGGTTCATGGATTGGCTGGCACGCACGCGTCCTGACCTGGTCGGTGAATACCAGCGGCTGTATCGGCGCGGGGCGTACCTGCCCGCGGACTACCGCGACATGCTGCGGGCGCGTGCCGCGCCTTTGGTCGCCCGGCACGGCCTGGCTCGCACCGCGCGGATGACGCCGGCGCCGGCTCCCGCTCCGGCGATCGTCGGGGAGCCGGCGGTCGCGCAGCCGACGCTGTTCTGAACGGTTGGTCGGTTCGTTCAGTCGCCGAGTCGGCGAACGAAGTCCGCGATGGCCGCACCGATCTCGGCTGGGCTGTCCTCCTGGATGAAATGCGAACCGGCCACCGTCACCTCGGTCTGATTCGGCCAGGTCCGAACGAATTCACGGATGCGCCCGCGGACGATCGCGCCAGGTTCGGCGTTGACGAAGAGTTTGGGGACGTCGCTGGTCTTGAGCCAGTTGCCGTAGTCCTCGACTGTCGCGACGACGTCGGCGGGCTCGCCGTCGACCGGGATGCTCCGCGGCCACGACAGCGTGGGGCGGCGGCCCTCGCCCGGCTCGCGGAACGGCCCGCGGTAGTAGTCCATCTCCTCGTCGGTCAATGTGCGCCGGATCGCTCCAGGAAGGACGGCTTCGACAAACATGTTCTGTTCCAAGACCATCGACTCGCCATTGGGGGAGCGGAAGCCCTGGAAGACCTCCCGCACCGGGTCGGGCCAATCCTCCCATGTCATCGGCGATGCGATGGCCTCCATGTAGGCGATGCCGGCTACGCGGTCGCGATGCTGATTGGCCCAGTCGAAGCCAAGAGCAGATCCCCAGTCGTGCAGGACGAGCACCACCCGGTCTCCCAGATCCAGTGAGTCCCAGAGCTTGAACAGATAGTCGCGCTGCTCCGCATAGTGGTAGCGGTCCGGCCCGGAATCGTCGAGCTTGTCCGACCCGCCCATGCCGATCAGATCGCACGCCACCAGCCGGCCGAGGCCTTCCAGGTGCGGCATCACGTTGCGCCACAGGTACGACGAGGTGGGATTGCCGTGCTGGAACACGATGGCCGAAACGTCACCGCCTTCTCCCTCGTCGATGTACGCCATCTGCTTCCCGTTGATCTCGGTGTACTGCAGCTTTCCGTACGGTTCAGCGCTGAGCATGGCGTTCTCCTCAATGTGGTTGGTCTCCGGCAACTTTGGCGGCGGCGGCCCGCGCACAACGCAAGATGCGCGCGGAGAACTCGGGGTCGGCGACTGCCCTGGACAGGGTCATGCCGCCGACACAGAGCGCCATCAATGCGATGGCCTCGTCGAAGCGTGCGGGATCGGCGTCGTCGTCGCAGATCGCGGACAGCGACGCCCGCAGCTCACGTTCGTAGGCGGCGCGAAATTCGTCGGATCCACGGGCTGCCTCGGAGCCCAGGGTGGCGAATGCGCAGCTGGTCGCCAGGTCGTCGCGATGTGCCGTGGTGAGGTAGCGCTTCGCCAGGCCAGTCAGGCGGGCCCGCCAGGATTCACCGCGCGCGGGCTTGATCCACCGTGGACGGCCGGTGCCGATGGCATGGGCGAAGGCCGCGCTCGCGAGCTCGTCCTTGGTGCCGAAGTGGGAGTAGAAGGCGCCGTGGGTGAGCCCGGCATCGCGCATGACCGCAGCGATGCCGGCGCCGGTCAATCCCTCTTCACGCAGCCTGCGTGCGGCGGCATCCAGGATCCGGTCCTGAGACTCCTGCTTGCTGTCGGCGCGCTTCGTCGCTGAATTTCGCATGACGGCCATCATGTGAATCCCCCTACTGGGGAGGCCGGGCAGATCAGCTCTTGTTGCGCTTGACCTGATTGAACGGCACGCCGCGGTCGGCAGCGTGTTCGCGGGGGAAGCCGAGAATCCGCTCACCGATCACATTGCGCGCCATCTCCGAGCTGCCGCCGCCCAGCGACCCGGTCTGACGCGACAGGTAGCGCACACCGATGTCGAGCAGGCCGGCCACATCCGCCGAGCCCTCGTCGACCACACCGGCGGTACCCGCGATGGCCAGCGCGGTATCCACCTCGAGTTCGGTTGTCTCGGCGTGGAACAGCCGGATCAAGGTGCCGGCATTCGGCGGCAGTGATCCGTTGCCGATCGCGGTGCCCACGTGGTCGATGAGTTGCTTCTTGACGATGCGTCGCACCAGGGCGCGCCCGGCCAGATCCTGGACCCGGGCATCGTCACCCTGGCCGGTGGCCTCGGCCAGCCCGACGTGGTCCGGTGGCATCTCGTTCGCGTTCTCGGCCCCGGTGCCACTGGCGAATTCGGAACCGCCACCGACAGCGCGACGTTCGTGGTGCAGCTGGCGCGAGGCAACCGTCCAGCCGTCATTGACCTCGCCCACGACGGCGTCGGCGGGAAGCTCCAGGTTGTCGAAGAACTCCTCGCAGAACTCCTCGTTGCCGTTGACCTCGGTGATGCGGCGCATCGTGATACCCGGCGCATTCAGCGGCACCAGGAACATGGTCAGGCCCTCGTGTTTGGGCACGGTCCAGTCGGTGCGGGCCAGCATCAGCCCGTAGTCGGCCGCGAACGCACTGGTGCTCCAGGTCTTGGCCCCGTTGATGATCCATGTGTCACCCTGACGCTCGGCCCGGGTGATCACACCGGCCAGATCCGATCCGCCGCTGGGCTCGGACAACAATTGGCAGAGCACCTCGTCGCCGCGGATCGCGGCCGAGATGCGTTCCCGCTTCTGCTCTTCGCTGCCCATGTCGAGAATCGTCGCGCCGCAGATCGTGAACGACGGTGTGTTGAGAATCAGCGGCATCTCGTAGGCCGTGCATTCGTCGTTGAACGCCTTCTGGTACGCGTAATCCAGGCCCAGGCCGCCGTACTCCCGCGGGAAGCAGATACCGGCGAATCCGCCTTCGTAGAGTCGCTTCTGCAGTTCCTTTGCGCGTTGCCAGGATTCGGTCTCGGCGCGCACCGCGAACGGGGGGTTCTGCGGGTCGATGGGCGGCATGTTCTCGGCCAGCCATGCCCTGGCTCGCAGGGCGAAGTCTTCGACAGACTCAGTGGTGGCGGGGGTGCTCACGGTGTCGGTCATGCCCCAATCTCCTCGGTGGCTCGGGTCTTGCGGCTCAGCGCGTACACCGCGCGGTGGTGGTCTTCGGGTGAGCCGTACATGGCCCGGTACAGGGCGGCCCTGCGCAGGTAGAGGTGCAGGTCGTGTTCCCAGGTCACCCCGATGCCGCCATGCAGTTGCACACAGTCCTGCAACATCACCGGAGCACGTTCGGCCACATAGGCTTTCGCGACGCTGACGAGCTTCGGCGCTTCCGCGGAGCGTTCGGCCACCGCGGCCACGGCCCCCGCCGTGGTGGCGCGCGCGGCTTCGAACCACATCTTCATGTCGGCGGCGCGGTGTTTGAGCGCCTGGTATGACGCCAGCGGGCGACCGAAACTGTGTCGGTCGACCAGCCACTGATTGGTCATCGTGAGCACGGTGTCGAGGATCCCGACGATTTCGGCGCACTGCAGCAGCAGGGCCACCTGACGCTGGCGTTCGATGATCGCCGGGGTCTGCTCGGCCGAACCCAGCGCGGCGGATTCGCCGACCTCGACACCGTCGAATTCCACTCGGGCGTAACGCTTGACCAGATCCACCGAGTTCTGCGGCGTGACGGTGACCCCGGCCGCGTCGACGGGGACCACGAACTGCCGGATCTGACCGTCGCAGACGGCGACCACGAGCACCGCGCCGCTCTGGTCGCCGGCCTCGACACGGTCCTTGACGCCGTCGATCCGGTATCCCGATCCGGTGCGGGTGGCCGTGGTGGCGACGCCGCCGGCGGACTGGAGGGCGCCGAACGGCCGGGTGGGCTCATAGACCGCCCAGGAAGCCACCGTCTCGCCGGACACCAGCGCTTCGATCAATTCCTCATGCCCGCCGGGAGCCTCGACCAGACCGGCCAGCACGATGCTGACCGGGTGCAGCGGCCCGGGCGCCACAGTGCGCCCGGCCTGCTCGGCGAGTAGGGCCAGGTCGGTGACGCCGTCCCCGGACGGACTGCCGCCGCCCAGCTCCTCGGGCACCAGCAGGCTGGCCCATCCCAATTCAGCTGCGCGGCCCCACCATCGGGAATCGAACGCGATGCCCTCGGCGTGCAGCTGACGCACTCGGGTCAGCGGCACCTCCTTTTCCAGGAAGGCCTGCGCGGTGGAGGCGAACAGCATCTGTTCGGGATTTGCCACATCGGTCATGGAGTCGGCCCAGCTTCTTGTGTGTGAGGAGGACTAGGTCAGTTCAGGACAAGCGCCGGCACATCGGGCCGGTACACCTTCTTGTTCTCGACCTTGAAAAGGTCGACCAGGTTGCCGCCCATCACCTTTCGGACACCTTCCTCGTCGAGGCCGTGTGCCTGCAGGTCCTCGACCAGGTTGATCGGATCGGCCAGGCCCTCGGGATGCGGCCAGTCGGATCCGAAGATCACGCGATCGATGCCGCACAGATCCGCCATCTGCTTGAAGTCGTCCTCCCAGAACGGGGCGACGTACACGCAGCGCTTGAACGCCTCGATGGGATCCTCTGGGAACTCTTGCGGCATCTTCGAATAGACGTCCTTGAATTGGTAGAACAGGTAGGGCACCCACGAGGCGCCGTTCTCCACCGACAGGATGCGCAGGTCCGGGTTGCGGGTCAGCGCGCCGTGACAGACCAGTGCGGCCATGGTGTCTTCGATCGGCCGCTTACCCATCGCGACCATCCGGAAGGATGTCGGCTTGAACGGCAGGAACTCGTCGGCCGGCTCCCAGTCGTTGAGGTACTGGGCATAACCGCTGTCCGAGGCGTGCATGCAGACCGGGATACCGGCTTTCACGCAGGCGTCCCAGAACGGGTCGAACTCGGGGAATCCGAGTGAGCGGCTGCCGCGGTAGCCGGGCACCGGCGCCGGGCGGACCAGCACGGTCTTGGCCCCGCGTTCCAGGCACCATTCGAGTTCTTCGAGGGCGCGGTCGACGACACCGAGATTGATGACGGGGGTGGAGAAGATGCGGTCGGCATAGTTGAACTGCCACGTCTCGTACATCCACTCGTTGAGCGCGTGGATGATGTCGAGGATCAGGTCGGGATCATCCTTGAGGCGTTCCTCGACCAGGCTGGCCAATGTCGGGAACATGATCGTGTAATCCAGGCCGAGGCTGTCCAGAACCTCAAGGCGCGCTTCGGGATTGCGGAATGCGGGGATCGCCTTCATGGGCTTGCCCATCACCTCGCGGTAGCTCTTGCCGCCGCTGCCGTGCCGGAAGTACTCCTCTTGGGCGCCCGGCCGGGCGACGACCTCGAACGTGGGGTTGGGGATGTAGTCGCTGATCTGGTTGCGCACCACGATCTTGGTGCGGCCGTGCACGTCGATGTAGTCGATGACGCCTTTGCGGTGCTCCGGGAGGAACTTGGTGAGCGCTTCTTGGGGCTCATAGAAGTGGTTGTCGGCGTCGAACACCGGATAGGGAAGCTCGCGTGACGGCATGTTCGCCTCCTGGAAGAGTGTGGTTTCCGAAACTGGTAATGACGTTACCACGCGATGAGGCGCCGCGACGAGCCCATTCGGGCGATCGCCCAAAGTCGAGGGAAAGCGCTGGTCAAGTGGAAGATTGCGGCGTCAACAGGCCGCGCGCGCAGAACTCGTAGATGTGCTTGCCGTCGATCGGCGATCCATTGAGTTCCACGCCGAGGGAACGCAGGCGCATCGCCCCCAGTACCGACTGCATGATCAGCGCCGCGGTGCTCTCGACGTCGACGTCCGACCCAAAAGAGCCGGTGTCCATGCCCCGCCGCAGAATGTCCTGGATGAGCTCGTGCAATGGTGTCAGCACCCGCGCGTATTCGCGGGGCAGTGACTCGGCGAGGTGGTCGTTGTAGAAGGTCAGGCCACGGTTGATGCTGTCCTGGGTGCTAGACGAGGCCGGTGTGGTGATGCGCTCGATGAGCAACCGCAGCGCCTCGGGTCCGGCCAGCCCGTCGGTGTCGGCGCGCCAGCGCTGTGTGGACTCGGCCATGATCTTGTCGATGAGGGCCAGCAGCAGCTCGTCCTTAGTGGAAAAGTGCTGGTAGAACGACCTCAGTGAGGTCTTGGAGCGCTCCACCACCTCCAGCACGGTGAAGTCGGTGCGTCCGGTCTCGCCGAGGATGGCGAGCGCCGATTTCATGAAGCGGCGGGCCCGGTCCGCCTGCGCCTCGGCGCGTGCCCCGTCGGACGGTCGTTCGGCCGGCCTAGCCATTGCGCCATCACCTCCGTCGTGCTGCACTTGCGAGAATGACGTTACCGTTTCTGTAGAAGCAATTAGGCAGGTTGTGATTGAGCGAGTGGTTTCTGTTCTTACCGCAGGTGCGGCTGGACGTCGGCGACGTCGTTGAGCGTGCCCGGGTCGCCGAGGCCAGTGGATTCGACGGCATCGCGTTCATCGATCATCTGGAGGCTCCGGGTGCGACCCACCAAAACATCTGGGAGGCAATGACTGTCGCCACGTGGGTGGCAGCGCGCACCGAGCGGCTGCGGATCGGTCATCTGGTGCTGTGCGACGCGTTCCGCCATCCGGCGGTGCTGGCCAAGCAGGCTGTCACGTTGTCGGAGGCCAGCGGGGGCCGGTTCGAACTCGGGCTGGGCTCGGGTTCCTGGCCGCAGGAGTTCGAACGATTCGGCATCGAGACCGGCGACGCCGCAGCGCGGGTCCGCACGCTCGGGGAGAACCTGCAAGGCCTGCAGCAGTATTGGGGTGGTGACGACGAACGAGCGCAGACTCCGCGACCGTCACACCCGATCCCACTGGTACTGGGCGGAACCGGCAAACGCATGATGGAACTGGTACGTGCGCATGCGGATTGGTGGAACATTCCGTCGCACCAGCTGGATCGGCTGCCCGCATTGCTGCCCACGGTGGGGTCGGCCCGGGTTTCCCTGCAGCAGATGGTCGGCTTCGTGGGTCGCGGCTCCGACCGAGCGGTGGTGACCGAACGCAGCGCCCGGTTGTTCGGGCACCTCGGCGACGGGTTGGTGTGCGGCGACGCCGGGGAACTCACCGCCCACTTCGCCGGGCTGTCGGCCCAGGGCGTCGAACGCTTCTATGTATGGTTCGCCGATTTCGCGGCGCCCCAGACTATTTCAGAATTCGCCGAGACAGTCATCAACGCGTGACAGAGAGGAACGACATGACCACAGAATCCGAGGCCACCGTGGAACCGACGCAGTGGACGCTGCAGATGCTGCTCGACCTGTTCGACGCCGAACCCGCGGGGGAGAACCGCTTCACCGTGCAGACCGGCATCGCCGGTGTGGACGAGCGCCAGGTGGTGGAAGGGACCCAGATCGTCGGCGCGGCCATTGTCGCGGCGGCGAAACGCTTTCCGGACAAGTCGGTTCGGTCGGCGCACGCGGTGTTCGCCCGGGCCGTCATGGTGGGCCCGCCGGTCGAGCTCGACCTCGACGTGATCAGTGAAGGGCGCTCCACGGCGACTGCCGTGATCGCCGCTTCGCAGAACGGCAAGCGCTGCATCACCATCACGGTGTTCACCGATGTGCCGTCGGGTGACGTGATCCGTCATCACCTGCCGCGGCCCGAGGTCGCGAGCCCGGCCGATTCAAACGTTTCCCACATGCCGATGATCGGCCGCGAGCTTCGGATCGTCGACGTCGTCGACGTCAACAGCCCCTACGAGGTCGGCCCGCCTGAGCTGTACGCCTGGCTGCGCTACGATCCCGTTCCGGCCCGCGACGATCTGGCCAAGGCGCTGATCGCGTACTTCACCGGGCACCTGGGCATTTCGACGACCATGCGGGCGCATGAGGGTATCGGCACCGCGCAAGCTCACCTCACCGTCTCGACCGCGCCGATGACCGTCACGGTGAGCTTCCACGAGCCGGTTCGCTGGGATGGCTGGCTGCTCTACAGCCACGAGAGCACCCAGGTCGGCTCGGGCATGTCGTATGTGCGCGGCGCCGTGCACACCGAAGAAGGGGAACTCATCGCGTCGTTCAGCCAGGACGCGCTGATCCGTCCGCTGCGCACCACCGACACCAACATCTCCGAGCACTCACGGCTGTAGTTTCGTCGTCGCCGCTCAGATCTTCAGATACCCCTTGTCTGCCGGGATCTGGGCGGCGGTGACCAACGACGACGCATCGCCGGCCAGCCACACGACGATGTCGGAGATGGTGTCTGGCGGGGCCAGCGAATCGGTCGGCAGGGCGCCGGGGGAGAAGCTGTGGATGTAGTTCGGATGGTCGGCGAACATCTGGTACATCGACAGGTCGTTGCCCATCGGGGTATCGGTGCCGTACGGGTGGATCGAGTTCACCCGGATTCCGAACTCGCCCAGTTCGACCGCGAGAGAATTGGTGAGTCCGACGACGCCGAACTTGCTGGCGCAGTAGTGACCGCAGCCGGGCACGGCCTTGATTCCGGCGGCGGAGCTGACGGTGATGATCGAACCGCCGTTGCCGGCCTCGATCATCGTAGGTACCACCGCCTGCACGGTGTGGAACAGACCGGTGAGGTTGACGTCGATGATGTCCTGCCACTGCTGCGCCGGAATCTCCCACAGCCGGCCCCAGTTGAGCACACCGGCATTGGCCACGACGATGTCGAGGCGGCCGAACTGTTCGACGGCATCGGCCACCAGCCGTCGCTGGCCTTCGGCGTCGCGCACATCGACCTCGCGCGCCAGGATCTTGCGTCCCTCGCCTTCGACCAGTGCGACGGTCTCGGCGAGATCCTCCGGGGTGGCAGCGGCGTATCCGTTGTGCTCGGCCACGGGCGCGCAGGCGTCGAGCGCGACGATGTCCGCTCCGGCGCGGGCCAGTCGCACGCAGTGCGAGCGGCCCTGTCCGCGCGCTGCTCCGGTGACGTAGGCAACCCGCCCGGCCAGCGGGGTGTCGGTATCGCTCATACGGGTTGCTCCTCGGGTAGTGCGGTGGTGCGGACATTGGTGAATTCGTAGTCGGACAGCGGTGAGTGCCGGGCGAACTGCCGGGATCCGGTGATCGTCTGCGGCCGGTAGTACGGGGTTTCGTGCTGGGAGTTGACGAAGTAGGTGTTCAGACCGGACGCCGCGGTGTAGTAGAGGTGCGCGACGCGGCCGTGGCGGCGCATGCGGGCGTTCCAAAGGTTGAACGCGTCCTGGCTGACGGTGGCGACCTGGGCGCCGCGGTGGCGCGTCTCGTCGATGATCCGTACAGCATGTGCGGCCACCGTCTCGACGTAGTCCGGCCAGGCGAAGCCGACGAAGCCGAGCGGGCCGACGATCTCCCAGCGGTTGGGCAGGCGCGGGTGGGCCGTGCCGGCATAGCTGTGCAGACCGTGCGCCCGGTAGTACTCGGCGAGGTCGAAACCGCATGCGCCCAGGATGGTTTCGGGGCGGTAGGTCTCCGGGTCGATCCACAGCTCGTAGCCGGTGGCCAGAACCAGGAGGTCGGCTGGGTGCTCGACGCCGTCGGTGGTGCGGATGCCGGTCGCGGTGATCCGCTCGATCGGTGTGGTGATCAGGTGGGTACCGGGATTGTTCAGCGCAGGCAGGAAGGTGCTGGAGATCACCGGGCGCTTGGCCAGGATGCCGTAGCGCGGTACCAACTTTCGCCGGGTGGCGGGATCGTCGACCACCGCACGCAGCAGCAGCCGGTACAGCAGCCGGGACCAGCCGTCATAGAGCGGCATGAAGCGGCGCAACCATTTGTCCGGAAGCCGGGAGAACACGTGGATGATCGGTGCCACCATGAAGGCGTCCATCGCCAGCCGGCCGGCTGCGTTGACGGCCGGGACGACTCCGGGCAGCCGGAACAGCCGGCGCATCCACGGCGAGATGTCGAAGTCGACCTTCGGCAGCACCCAGGCCGGGGTGCGTTGGTAGACATCGAGATTGGCGGCCTCCGCGGACAGAGCAGCGGTGATCTGGACACCCGAGGATCCGGTCCCGATCACCGCGATGCGCTTGCCCTTGGTGTCGTAGCTGTCGTCCCAGGCGTTGGGGCGCAGGATGGTCCCGGTGAAGTCCTCGACGCCCTCGATGTCCACGGTGTTCTTGGCGTTGACATACCCGCCGACCGAACTGACCACGAAACGTGCAGTCACCGGCGCACCGCCACGGATCTGCAGGCGCCACAGGCCGTGTTCGTCGTCCCACTCCTGGCGGATCACCTCCGAGTCGGGGCGCAGGTGCGCATAAAGCCGGAGGTTGGTGGCGGTGTCCTGCAGGTAACGCTGGATCTCCGGTCCGGGCGCGAAGAACCGGCTCCAATTCGGGTTGGGGGCGAACGACAGCTGGTACCACAGTGTGGGAATGTCGACGGCCAGGCCGGGGTAGTGATTGTCGCGCCACGTGCCGCCGAAGTCGTTGCCCCGTTCGATGATGATGAAGTCCTGGATACCCTTCTGGCGCAACATATGTGCGGTTGCGATGCCGCCGGGGCCGGCGCCGATGATCGCCACCTCGTAATCTGGCTCGGTCATTACTGCCTTCCGGTCAGGCCGACGACGATGTGGTCGGACACGAATCGTTTCACCGCACGTGGACTGTCGAGGTTCACGCCGATCGGTGGGAGAAGTTCGAAGCTCAGCAGCAGGCGCACGATCCATTCGCTGGCCCGTGCCGGCGCGATCCCCGCCCCGACCTCGCCGCGTTCCTGAGCTGTGCGCACGAACGGCTTCCACAGGTCGATCGACCGGCGCATCAGGTCGTCGCCCGTATTGCGCAGCAGCAGCACCAGGATGCTCTCGTTGATGCCGCGCGGCGCCACCGAGCCTGACTGCCTGCGGTGCGCGCAGATGACAACCGCGGCCGCGGCAACCTGGTCGGCCAGGGTGTCGTGACGGCCGACCTCGGCCGCGATGGTCTCGATGAATGCTCCGGCCAGGTGGTCGAGCCCGACCCTGATGGCGTTGTCACGGCTGCCCAGCGCGTTGTGCACGGTGCCGCGGGACACGCCCGCGTGTTCGGCGACCGCCGTCAGGCTGAATTGCCTTGGACCCAAACGCCTTAGCGTCTCAGAGGTGGCAGCGAGCAGCGCGGGTGACACCGTACGGTCCGCATCGCGCATTTGAACACATTAACGAGATGTGTTCAATGTGGTCAGCGTTTCGGCAGATCCGGGCCGAGCCGATTCACATCAGGGCGACGTCGTGCGCGTGGTGGACGATGTCGTGCAGGTGGTAGATCGCGATCGTCGCTACGGTGAACTCGCTGCCATTGCTGCGCAGCCCGCGACGCGACCAGGCGTGGGCCGGCACGTGGTCGTACGTGTCGGCCGCGACGCCTGCCGCGTCGAACAGTTCGGTGGCGACGATTTTGGGGTCCTGCGACCCGTAGTCGTCGGCGATCGCCGTGGCGTCCTGATCCCAGTTGGGGAACCGCGGATCGTCCTCGGTCAGCATCAACCGCACTCGGTGGTCGAAGATCCGGTGCACGTCACGGATATGGCAGCCGTATTCCAGGACCGACCACCGGTCCGCGCGGGTACGGGCGGTGACCCCGGGGCGGTGCAGCCGCGGCACCCACAGTGCGGCGTCGTCCCGGATCCGGCCGGCTACCTCGCGCGGGCCCACCGCCGTGGGGTCGAACCCGCACTCGGCGCAGGCCCGTGACAGCACCCACGTCCAGTCCTTGGTGTCAGGCTCCAGATCTTCCATGCCACCAGTTTCGTCGCCGGTCAGCCGGAGGACAACGCAGACCGGAGCACATCGAGGGGCAGGCCGCCCAGGTCGAGGGCACGGCTGTGGAACTCCCGCAACGTCGAACCACGCTGCAAGGACTCCTCTCGGAGCTCGTGCCAGATCCGTTGCCCGATCGCGTACGACGGGGCCTGACCCGGCCAACCCAGGTAACGGTCCAGCTCGAAGCGGAGGTTCTCCTCGGCCATGGCCGAATGTGAGGTCAGGAAGTTCCACGCCCGCTCGGCGTCCCACACCTCGCCGTCGGGTGCGGTCAGGCCGCAGTGCACACCGATGTCGATCACCACTCGGGCAGCGCGGAAACGTTGCGCGTCAAGCATTCCCATCCGGTCACCGGCATCGTCGAGCCAGCCGAGTTCGGCCATCAGCCGCTCGGCGTACAGCGCCCAGCCCTCGCCATGGCCCGACACCCAGCAGCCCAGCCGCCGCCACCGGTTGAGTTGATCGGCCAGCGCCACCGCTCGGCCGATCTGCAGGTGATGCCCGGGCACCCCTTCGTGGAACACCGTGGTGGTTTCCTGCCAGGTGTGGAACCGTTCGACCCCGGGCGGCACCGACCACCACATGCGCCCGGGGCGTGACCAGTCCTCGGAGGGCCCGGTGTAGTAGATGCCGCCGGTCTGGGTGGGCGCGATCCGGCACTCAAGGGTGCGCAGCGGGCCCTCGATGTCGAAGTGCGTGCCGGCCAGTGACTCGACCGCGCGGTCGGACAGCTGCTGCATCCACGCCTGCAGCGCGTCGGTGCCACTGATGACGTAGCGCGGCTCCTCGTCCAGCCGGCGCAGCGTCTCGGCGACCGTGGCGCCCGGGTAGAGCTGCTGGGCGATCGATTCCTGCTCGGCCACAACAGCGTCGAGCAACCCCAAACCCCAGTCGTAGGCCTCGTCGAGGTCGACCGAGGTGCCCAGGAAGAACCGGGACATCAGTCCGTAGGCGTCGCGCCCGCAGGCGTCGGTTTCGCGGGCCCGCGGCGCGATGTCCTCCCGCAGCACGTCGCCGAGTTGCCGGTAGGCGTCGGCCGCAGCTTCGGTGCGTTGCCTCAACTCCGCCTGAAGTCGCGGGTTTCCCGGTGCCGCACTCGTACCCATCTCGATGAACAGCTCGGCGATCTGGCGGGCCTGGGCGACGCCTCGGGTGACCTGTCGCAGTGCCGGGGCGTGGCTGCCGTCGGCGGCTGCGCGCAGCGCGTCGGCGTAGCCGGCGGCCCGCTCGGGAACTTTCGCCAGTCGTGCCGCGATCAGCGCCCAGTCGTCCTCGGTGTCAGTGGGCATCAGGTCGAACACATCGCGCATGGTTTGCAGCGGCGAGGCGATCACGTTGAGCTCGCCCAGGTCCAGCCCGGCGTCGTGCACGTCGACAAGCGCGCCGAGACGCTCGCGCAGTGCGGCCACGGTCACCACGTCGACCTCGTCGACGGGGGCGACCCCGTCGAGTTCGCGCAAGGTGGCCCGTGCCGCCTCGGCGCGCGCCGCCACCCCCTGGGGGGAGTAGTCGGTGACGTCGTCGTCGTGACCGGTGATCCCCAGTTCGGTTGCGGCGCAGGGATCGAGGCGCGCGTACGTGTCCAGGTAGCGCTCGGCTACCGTGTCCACGGCGGTGGCGGCCCTAGCCAAGGTTGTTCGCGGCGAAGGTGTCGCACTTGTTCGGATCACCGGTCTGGTAGCCGATGGTGAACCATTTCTGACGCTGCTCGGAGGAGCCGTGGGTCCAGGCCTCGGGGTTGACCCGGCCGGTGGCCTGTTTCTGGATGCGGTCGTCGCCCACCGAGGAGGCAGCGGACAGCGCGTCGGCGATGTCCTTGTCGCTCAGCGGTTCCAGGAACGGCACGTCGGTGCCTTCCTGCCGGGTGATCGACGCATAGTGCGCCCAGACGCCGGCGTAGCAGTCGGCCTGCAGTTCGGTGCGCACGCCGGCACCGGTGGCACCCTCGGGATCCTGCTGGGCCCGGCCGAGAACGCCGAGCAGGTTCTGCACGTGGTGGCCGAACTCGTGGGCGACGACGTACTCCTGCGCGAGCGGGCCTCCGCTGGAACCGAACTGGTCGACGAGGACCTGGAAGAAGTCGGTGTCGAAGTACGCGGTCCGGTCCACCGGGCAGTAGAACGGGCCGACGTCGCTGGTGGCCGGACCACACCCGGTCTGCACCTGGCCCTTGAACAGCCGCACCTGCGGACGGCTGTATCCCTTGAGCAACTGCTGCCAGACGCCGTCCACGGAATTTCCGGTGGCGACCACGCGACACTCGACCTTGGAGTTGGCGTCGGCGCCGGTCTTGCACTGGCTCAGGTCGAAACCCTCGGCCTCGACACCGTTGGTGGGGATCTCCTGTTGCTGGGGCAGCACCGTGCCGGGGTCGACACCGAGGAACATCGCGAGCACCACGATCAACAGACCGCCGATACCGCCGCCGATCGCGATGCCCCGACCGGGGCCACGGCCACCGCCCGAACTGGACGTGGTGCTCGTGTCGATCTGCATACCCTCGTTGAAGGTCATCCCGTCACTCCATCGCATTCGCCGGTAGGTGCGTGCTCAACAGCCCGTTCAGCTTGTCACACTACGATTCAGACGTGTCCGTCGTTGCGGAACATTCGACCATCGCCCACACCTCGCTGGGGCGGCTACGCGGCACCCGCGAAGGCGGGGTCAGCGTATGGCGGGGTGTCGAGTACGCCCAACAGCCCGTCGGCGCCCTGCGATTCCTGGCGCCGCGGCCCGTCGTGCCCTGGACCGGGGTGCGTGACGCCGTCGAACACGGGCCTTTGCCGCCCCAGGGCCGTTCGTTCGTCGGGGGAGGGCGAGACGACCCCAAGGTCCGCGACGAGGCTTGCCTGACCGTCACGGTGTGGTCCCCGGACACGGGCGGGTCGTTGCCGGTGATGGTGTGGATCCCCGGCGGGGCCTTCGTCTACGGCGCCGGCCAGCTGCAGCTGTACAACGGTTCTCGCCTGGCGGCCAACGGCAAGGTGGTGGTCGTCAACGTCACGTATCGGCTCGGCGTGTTCGGCGGGTTCGAACTAGGTGACCTGGGTGAGGGATTCGACGACAACCTGTGCCTGCGGGACCAGATCGCCGCCCTGCAGTGGGTGCGCGACAACATCGCCGCGTTCGGCGGCGATCCCGAGCAGGTGACGGTGTTCGGCGAATCGGCCGGTGCCACATCGGTGTTGGCGCTGCTGGCCAGCCCGATGGCCGACGGGTTGTTCGCCCGGGCCATCGCCCAGAGCCCGGCATTGCCGCTGATCGCCGACCGCGAGGACCGGGCCCGTCAGTCGCGGCGCTTCATGCAACTGCTGGGGGTCGGCGCCGAGCAGCTCAAAGTGCTGCCGCAGCGTCAGTTGCGCCGTGCCGCCGGCCAGCTGCAGCTCGAGAGTGCGCAGCAGACACCGACGCTGGCCTACGGGCTCACCCATGGCGTCGACCTGCTTCCACGGCACCCGGTGGACGCGGCCCGCGCGGGTGCGGTGTCGGCGGTGCCGCTGATCATCGGCACGAACAGTCACGAGGCGTCGATGTTCGCCTGGGGTAAACCGCCGATGTTGCCGACCACGCTGGCCGGCGTCGAGGATTATCTGCGCCGCCATGCACCGCATGACCGCGATCGGGTGTTGGCCGCCTATCCGGATTTCCCGCGCCGCCGTGCGCTGATCGCATTCGGCTCAGATGTCATGTTCGGGGCGCCCACCTGGGCGTTCGCCGACGCGTACAGCGCCCACGCGCCGACTCACGTCTACCGGTTCGACCACACCACGTGGACGTTGAAGGTGTTGGGCCTGGGCGCTACCCATGGCAGTGAGATCGTGCACATCCAGCACAGCTACGGGTCGTACCTGGGCCGCAAACTGCACCCGCTGGGCCGCCGGGTCCAGCCGTCGGTCGGCCGGCGGATGCAACGCACCTGGCTGGATTTCGCCCGGGCCGAGATCGCCGATTGGCCGGAGTACGACGTCGAGCGGCGCCTGACCCGGGTCATCCGGTCCACCCGCGACGAGACCGTCGCAGATCCCGACGCGCTGCGCCGGGTGGTGTGGGAAGGTCTGGACTAGCGGCCTATTTGCCGCACCGCTCGTCGGTGTAGCGGCGGAGGTTGTGCAGGAAACGCTGGAACAGCCACGCCATCACCGGCTGGCCCATGGTCATCCCGAGCCGCCCGGCCAGTCCGCTGGGCTGCATGGCCATCACCCAGGTCAGGTGGCAACCTTCGGCCGTCTCCACCACGCGGTAGTCCTCGGCGAAGGCCGAGATTGCGTTCGAGGTGCTGGTGTTGAATCGGAAAGCCATGTGCGAGAAGGGCTCCCAAGCCAGGAATTCTTCATCGCCGACGATGTGGCCGCGCATCGTGACCGTGCGGGTGGTGCCTACGCCACGGGGTTCGGGGCTGGTCCACTCCACGTTGGTGATCACGGTGGCCCAGTGTGGCCACGAGGTCGCGTCCCCGAGTACCTCCCACAGCTGTTCGGGGGTGATGGCGAGGTCGACGGTGCTGACGAAGCGGAACGGCGCACGCTCGATGAAGTCCAATTCGACGCGTTCGCACTGGTAGGTCCGGGCCATGGGTAGACACCCTAGGGCAGAGTGTCTAGTGACGGGTCAGCCCGGCCCGTCGCCGGCCGCCGCCAACAGGGGGACCACAACGTCACTGATCGGGGTGGGCAGGCCGTGTACGGCCGCCTTGCGGGCGACGACGCCGTTGCGCACATCCCACTCCAGCCGCCGGCCGGCCTGGTGGTCGGTCAGCATCGAGGTGGTCAGGTCCTCCGGCGCGGCGGCCAGCATGGCGACGATCTCGTCGACCACCTCATCACCCAAGTCGGCGCCGTCGGCCCGGGCGACGGCCAGGCATTCGGTGAGATAACGCCGCGCGAGCGCGGCCACGTCGTCACGGCGGAACATTCCCGCCCGCCGGTCGGCCAGCACCATGAAGCCGACCACGGCGTTGACCAGCAGCTTGCGCCAGGCCGCGCTGCGGAAGTCGGGATCGAGTTCGACCGCGATCGCGGTACCGCGCACCGCCTCGGCCACGGTCGCGGCCGCCGGGGTGTCGGGCAGCACCACCCGGGCGTCGCTGCGCAACCGCACCCAGCCGCCGGGCTGGCTCTCCGAGGAGATCCACACCGCGGCGGGCACCACGTGGGACTCGTCGATGTACCGGCTGATCTCGCTCACCCGCTCGACCTGCTCGACACCGTTCTGTAGCGCGCACACCACGGTCTTCTCGTCGCACAGCCGGTCCAGCCAGGCGGCGGCCTGGGCGTTCTGGGTGTCCTTGACAGCGAGAAACACCACGTCGAGCGGACCGTCGACGCTCGCCGGATCGGTATGCACGGGGCCGGGCACCAGGATTGGGTCCCCGTCGTCGGGTCGGACCTCGACGCCGTCGCGTGGGGTCCGTCCGCACAGTACGACCGGCCGGCCGGCTGCGTGCAACAGTGCCGCGACGGTGGATCCGATGGCACCGGGACCGATGACCGCGATGGGGGAGTGCACTACCGTCTGGTCTTCGCGCAAGCGCTCATCCATGTCGCCAAGTTACCGGCGCGCACGACTCTCTAGACTGGTCACTCGTCACCACCAGTGTCTATCGACTCAACATTCAGGAGTTTTCGTGCTGCGCAGTCATGCCGCCGGTTCATTGCGGGCCGCGGATGCCGGTCAAACGGTCACTTTGGCGGGATGGGTGGCGCGTCGCCGCGATCACGGCGGCGTCATCTTCATCGACCTGCGCGACGCGTCGGGCGTGTCTCAGGTAGTGTTCCGCGAAGGTGACGTGCTGGCCGCCGCGCACCGGTTGCGCGCCGAGTTCTGCGTCGCCGTCACCGGCGTCGTCGAGGTCCGTCCGGAGGGCAACGAGAACCCCGAAATCCCCACCGGGAAGATCGAGGTGAACGCCACCTCGCTGACCGTACTGTCCGAGAGCGCCCCACTGCCGTTCCAGCTCGATGAGACCGCCGGCGAGGAAGCCCGGCTCAAGTACCGCTACCTGGATCTGCGCCGTGAGGGCCCGGGCAACGCAATTCGCTTGCGCTCCAAGGTGAACGCCGCCGCCCGCGGGGTGCTGGACGAACATGACTTCGTCGAGATCGAAACCCCGACTCTGACCCGTTCCACCCCCGAAGGCGCCCGCGACTTCCTGGTGCCCGCGCGCCTGCAGCCCGGTTCCTTCTACGCGCTGCCGCAGAGCCCGCAGTTGTTCAAGCAGCTGCTCATGGTGGCGGGCATGGAGCGCTACTACCAGATCGCCCGTTGCTACCGCGACGAGGACTTCCGCGCGGACCGTCAGCCCGAGTTCACCCAGCTGGACATGGAGTTGAGCTTCGTCGACGCCGACGACGTGATGGGAATCGCCGAGCAGGTGCTCAAGGCGGTCTGGTCGACCATCGGTTACGAGCTGCCGCTGCCGTTGCCGCGGATCAGCTACGCCGAGGCGATGCGCCGGTTCGGTTCCGACAAGCCCGACCTGCGGTTCGGCGTCGAACTCATCGAGTGCACCGAGTACTTCAAGGACACCCCGTTCCGGGTGTTCCAGGCGCCGTATGTGGGCGCTGTCGTGATGTCCGGCGGGGCGTCGCAGCCGCGCCGCACCCTCGACGGCTGGCAGGAGTTCGCCAAGCAACGCGGCCACAAGGGGCTGGCCTACGTGCTGATCGGCGAGGACGGGACGCTGGGCGGCCCGGTGGCCAAGAACCTCACCGATGCCGAGCGTGACGGCCTGGCCGCCCATGTCGGGGCCGAGCCCGGTGACTGCGTGTTCTTCGCGGCGGGCCCGGCCCGTACGGCGCGTGCGCTGCTCGGTGCCACCCGCATCGAGATCGCCAAGCGCCTGGACCTGATCGACCCGGCCGCCTGGGCGTTCACCTGGGTGGTGGACTTCCCGATGTTCGAGCCCGCCGATGTGGCGACCGCCTCGGGTGACGTGGCGGTGGGTTCGGGTGCCTGGACCGCCGTGCACCACGCCTTCACCGCGCCGAAGGTCGAGTCGGAGGACACCTTCGACACCGATCCGGGCAGCGCGTTGTCCGACGCCTACGACATCGTCTGCAACGGCAACGAGATCGGTGGCGGCTCGATCCGTATCCACCGGCGCGACATCCAGGAGCGGGTGTTCGCGATGATGGGCATCGACCACGACGAAGCCCAGGACAAGTTCGGATTCCTGTTGGACGCCTTCGCCTTCGGTGCCCCGCCCCACGGCGGGATCGCCTTCGGCTGGGACCGCATCACCGCGCTGCTGGCCGGGGTCGACTCGATCCGCGAGGTCATCGCGTTCCCCAAGTCAGGCGGCGGCGTCGACCCGCTGACCGATGCGCCCGCGCCGATCACCCCGCAGCAGCGCAAGGAATCGGGAATAGACGCCAAGCCTGAGGAGCTCAAGAAGTCATGACCGATATCGATCCTGATTTCGACAAGAGCGAACTGGTCGCCGACGTGGCGGCCCTCGACAACTTCAACCGCAACGTGGTCGAGGAATTCCGGGCCAACGGCGGCAAGGTGGGTGGGCCCTTCGAGGGTGGCACCCTGTTGCTGCTGCACACCACGGGAGCCAGGTCGGGTCAGCCTCGGCTGTCCCCGCTGGCGTACCTCGAGGTGGACGGCCGCATGCTGATCGTCGGTTCCTACGCAGGCGGGCCCAAGGATCCGGCGTGGGTGCACAACCTGCGGGCAAACCCCAAGGCCCGTATCGAGGTCGGCACCGACGCCTACGACGTCGTCTCGCGGGAGCTGCCCGCAGACGAGCGGGACGCGGCCTATCCGAAGATCGTCGAGGCCGCACCGGTGTTCGCCGAATACCAGGCCAAGACCAGCCGGGCCATCCCGCTGTTCGAGCTGGTCCGCGCGTAAGTGTGCGCGACAACTGTCACGCTGGAGTGGCAGTGGACGTCGAGTGCCACTCCAGCCTGACAAACCGGCTACAGCCGCTCGATGATGGTGGCGTTGGCCATGCCGCCGCCCTCACACATGGTCTGCAGGCCGTAGCGCCCGCCACGTTGTTCGAGCGCATTGACCAGGGTGGTCATGATGCGCGCCCCGCTGGCGCCCAGTGGGTGGCCGATCGCGATCGCCCCGCCGTTGACATTCGTCTTGCCCAGATCGGCACCTGTGTCGTGCGCCCAGGCCAGCACCACCGGGGCGAATGCCTCGTTGACCTCGAACAGGTCGATGTCTGCCTGCGTCAAACCCGCACGCGTCAAGACCTTTTCGGTGGCCGGGATGACACCGGTCAGCATGTAGAGCGGATCGGAGCCCACGACCGTCGTGGTGTGGATGCGTGCCAGCGGCTTCAGGCCGAGCCGTCGCGCCGTCGCGCCGCTCGTGATCATCACCGCCGCACTACCGTCGGACAGTGGCGATGAGTTGCCCGGGGTGATCTCCCAGTTGATCTGCGGAAAGCGGGCGGCATAGGCGTCGTTGTAGAACGCCGGCTTCAGCCCGGACAAGGTGTCGACCGTCGTCCCCGGCCGGATGATCTCGTCGGTGGTCAACCCGGCGACGGGGGCGAGTTCGGCGTCGAACAGTCCGTCCTTGGTGGCCAGGGCCGCCTTCTCGTGGCTGCCCGCGGAGAACTCGTCGAGCTGAGCGCGGGAGAACCCCCACTTGGCTGCGATCAGCTCCGCGCTGATGCCTTGTGGGACAAGGCCGTCCGGATAGCGCGCGGCCATGTCGAGGCCGAACGGGTCGCTGCCCGGCAGTACCGAACTGCCCATCGGCACCCGCGACATGGACTCCACACCCGCGGCGATCACGATGTCGTAGGCACCGGCCAGCACACCTTGGGCGGCGAAGCTGATCGCCTGCTGGCTGCTGCCGCACTGGCGGTCCACGGTGGTCCCCGGAACGCTCTCCGGGAAGCCCGCGCCCAGCAGGGCGTTGCGCGCAATGTTGACGGCCTGGTCGCCGACCTGGGTGACCGCTCCGGCGATGACGTCATCGACGAGGGCTGGGTCGACTCCGGTGCGGGTGATCAGCTCCCGCAGGCTGTGGGCCAGCAGGTCGGCCGGCAGGACACCGTGCAGTGCGCCGTTGGCCTTGCCTTTGCCGATCGGGGTCCGGACCGCTCCGACGATGACTGCGTCGCGATCTGCATATCCGGTCATTGGGTGCCTCCTGATGCTCCACGCTGAGTATTGTTATGGCTACCCAGGTATAGCACCTGGGTATAGTGAGAACAACTCAGGGATGGGGTTTGATTCCGTGGGAATGCTGCAGGGCAAGCTCGCCGACCGAGACAGTTGGTCGGCGGTGGGCCATTGCCCGATCGAGAGGACCATGGCGTTCGCGGGCACCAAGTCGGCGATGCTGATCATGCGCGAGGCCTTCTACGGCACCACCAGATTCGACGATTTCGCCCGCCGGGTCGGGATCACCAAGGCGGCAACCTCCGCGCGCCTGTCCGACCTGGTGGCGGCCGGATTGCTGGCCAAGCGGCCCTATCGCGAACCCGGCCAGCGCGAGCGCGACGAGTACGTACTCACCGAATCCGGCACCGACTTCATGCCGGTGGTGTGGGCCATGTTCGAGTGGGGTCGCAAACATCTCAATGACACCGGGCTGCGGCTCGCACACGACGGTTGCGGTGCCCTGGCCGGAGTCGAGATCCGGTGCGACGAGGGACACCGCGTGCCGCCTGAGGAACTCGTCGTCCGCTTCGAGCGGTCCACCTGACTCGGGCGCTACTCTCGGCCGGTGCTGCACTTACGCGTCATAGCGCCAGGCGACCTGCGGGGGCCGATCCTCAACGTCCTGCACGGCGAGCCGGGAGTCACCCACATCGTGGTGCACGCCGGAGCAGCGGTGGAGCCTTCGGGGGACGAGATCACCGCCGACGTCGCCAGGGAGGCTGCCGACGATGTGGTCGCGCGCTTGAAATCCCTTGATGTACCGCACTTCGGTGCCATCACGATGGAGCCTCTCGACACGGTGCTGTCGAGCTTGGCCTACCACGCGGAGGACGCCGCGGACGGCGACGCCGCCGACGCGGTGATCTGGGATGAGCTGGTTGCCCGAACTCGCGAGGAGTCCAGTCTCAGCGTCACCTACCTGATGTTCCTGTGCATCGCGTGCCTGCTCGCCGCTGTCGGTGTGGTCACCGATTCGCCGGTCACGGTTGTCGGTGCGATGGTCGTGGGTCCGGAGTTCGGTCCCTTGGCCGCGCTCGCGGTAGCGCTCGTCCAGCGCCGCTTGTCGCTGGCGCGGCGGGCCGGTGCCGCGCTGTTGATCGGTTTCCCAGTTGCGATGATCGTCACCGGGGTCGCCACCTTGGGTTTCGAGGCGTTGGGCTGGGTGCAACTGAGCTCCATCAGCGAGCTCACGCAGGTCGACTTCATCTTCCAAGTGGGGCCATTCTCGTTCGTCGTCGCCCTGCTGGCCGGCGCGGCCGGAATGCTCTCGCTCGTGTCTTCGAAATCGGCGGCGTTGGTGGGAGTCTTCATCTCGGTGACGACCGTGCCCGCCGCCGGCTTCGCGGTGGTGGCGGCCACGGTGGGGGACTGGCGGGTGGCGGCCTTCTCGGTGCTGCAGTTGGCCGTCAACCTGGTGGGGATCACCGCGGCCGGCATTCTGGTGCTCGCGGTGTACCGCCGCGCGAGGAGCCGCCGCGCCGTCACAAGTGGCTGACACCCATGGCGAGGAAGAACACGCCGACCGCACCGGCGATGGCCGCCACGACCAGCCGATGGTGGGTTCCCATCCACTGGTAGACCCGCTCGACGCCTGACCGGGTGGCCTCCGGCGCAACCCAGAAACTGATGATCGGGATGATGGCCGCCAGGAAACCGACCAGGTTGAACACGACCAGCGCCGCCATCTGCTCGGCCAATGCGGCGCCCGAGGTGAGGGCGGCGGCCATGGCCGCCAGGTAGTAGGGCGTGGGAAAACCGTTGATCAGGCCCAACAAGGCGGCGGCCCACGGGGCCTCACCGCGCAGCGCGGCCTGCATACCCGCCGGCAGTTTCGACAGACCGGGCACGTCTTCCGGAGGCGTCTCGGTGCCGTGTTCGCCCACTGACGCTGGGACCTTGCGGCCGGCACGCACCCGGTTGACCAGGCGTTCGAGCTGTCCGGTTGCGGAAAGGACGGCGATCACCAGCGCCACGGCGCCGATGCCGATCTCCACGCCGGGCGGCATCGAGGCTCCGCCGTCGCTGGTGGCGTTCTTGAACCCGAGCACCACCGCGGCGCCGACCGCGACGTTGGCGGTGAAGGCGAAGAGGAAGAACGGGAGCAGCAACCGCACCGGATGGGTCCGCGACAGCATGAAGGCAACGACCCCGATTCGCAGGGGGTCGATGGCCGCCACGGCGGCCATCACCAGCACGGTGCTCCACATCGTGGCCGGCCACATCCCTTCACCTCGGTACTTCAACGAATTCAACCAGCGCTGACCGAATCCGGCCGAATCCCGGCGTGTCCGGACGGGCCGCCGGTCGCATGTACTGCGGCGCAGTTCGCCTTGTGGTGGGATTTCCCGATGGGGATCAAAGTGGCGCTGGAGCACCGCACCAGCTACACCTTCGACCGTTTGGTGGAGGTGCATCCACACGTCATCCGGTTACGTCCGGCGCCACACTCACGTACCCCGATCGAGGCGTACTCGCTGACCGTGGAGCCGGCGGGGCACTTCATCAACTGGCAACAGGATATGTTCGGTAACTTCTTGGCCCGCTTGGTGTTTCCGGATCGCACCCGTACTCTGACCGTCACGGTGGGGCTGATCGCCGACCTCAAGGTGATCAACCCGTTCGACTTCTTCATCGAGGACTACGCCGAGCATTTCGGGTTCGAATACCCCAAAGCCCTGCTGGAGGATCTCAAGCCGTACCTGCGTCCGGTCGACGAGGACGGCGAAGGATCCGGGCCGGGGGACCTCGTGACCGCGTGGGTGAGCAACTTCACCGTGCCGCCCGGCACGCGCACCATCGATTTTCTGGTCGCGCTCAACCGGGCCGTGCACGCCGACGTCGGCTATTCGGTCCGGATGGAACCCGGCGTCCAGACTCCCGATGTCACGCTGCGCACCGGAATCGGGTCGTGCCGCGATTCGGCATGGCTGCTGGTGTCGATCCTGCGCCGGCTCGGCCTGGCGGCCCGGTTCGTCTCGGGCTACCTGGTCCAGCTCGCTGCGGACGTGGAGGCCCTCGACGGTCCGTCGGGCCCGCCCGCAGACTTCACGGATCTGCATGCCTGGGCCGAGGCCTACATCCCCGGCGCCGGGTGGATCGGCCTGGATCCGACGTCAGGGCTGTTCGCCGGAGAAGGACACATCCCACTTTCTGCCACGCCCCACCCGGAGTCGGCGGCGCCCATCACCGGTGCCACCGGGCCGTGCGAATCCACTCTGGAGTTCGCCAATGTGGTCACCCGCGTCCACGAGGACCCGCGGGTCACGCTGCCCTACACCGACGCGGCCTGGGCATCGATCATGGAACTCGGCGCCGCGGTGGACCAGCGCCTGGCCGATGGCGACGTGCGGCTCACCGTCGGAGGCGAGCCGACGTTCGTCTCGATCGACAATCAGATCGACCCGGAGTGGACCACCGATGCCGACGGCGAGCACAAGCGCGAACGCGCCTCGGTGCTTGCGGCACGGCTCAAACAGGTGTGGGCCCCGGGCGGGCTGATCCAGCGCAGTCAGGGCAAGTGGTATCCGGGAGAACCCTTGCCGCGCTGGCAAATCGGCCTGTACTGGCGCAGGGACGGCCAACCGCTGTGGAAGGACGCGACGCTGCTGGCCGATCCATGGGGCGGGGAGGTGGACGCGCCGGCCGACGACACCGGTCAGCGACTCCTCGCCGCCGTGGCCGCCGACTTCGACCTGCCGGCCAGTCAGGTGCGACCGGCATATGAGGATGCGTTGAGCCGGTTGGCCGCCGCGGTGCGTCAGCCGTCCGGAGATCCGGTGTCCGCAGCTGACGATCTGGCCGATGACACCCCTGACGCCAGGGCGGCGCTGCTGGCCCGGCTCGATGCATCCGTCGATCAGCCTGCCGCCTACCTTCTGCCCCTGCACCGGCGCGACGACGGCGCCGGTTGGGCCAGCGCCGACTGGCAGCTGCGCCGGGGGAGGATCGTGCTGACCGCGGGCGATTCCCCCGCCGGTCTGCGGCTGCCGCTGGATGCGATCAGCTGGTGTCCTGCACCCCCGGCGTTCGACGCCGATCCGCTGACGCGGCGCGACGAGCGGGGACCTGCAGGGGATACGGCGGCGGTGGAAACCGCCGACAACGTGCCCACTACCGCGCTGGTCGCCGAGATCCGGTCCGGATTCCTCCATGTCTACCTGCCACCGACCGAGGAGCTCGACGACTTCGTCGACCTGGTGGCCCGCGTCGAGTCCGCGGCCGCCGAGGTGGGCACCTCAGTTGTGATCGAGGGTTACGGGCCACCGCCCGACCCTCGCATCGCCGCGATGACCATCACGCCGGATCCCGGCGTCATCGAGGTGAACGTCGCGCCCACCGCCGGCTTCGCCGAGCAGCGGGAGCAGCTGGAAACGCTCTACGCCGAGGCCAGGCAGGCTCGCCTGTCCACCGAGTCGTTCGATGTGGACGGCACGCACGGCGGAACCGGCGGCGGCAACCACATCACGCTCGGCGGCATCACCCCGGCCGATTCACCGCTGCTTCGGCGGCCCGACCTGCTGGTGTCGCTGCTCACCTACTGGCAGCGTCACCCGGCGCTGTCCTATCTGTTCGCCGGCCGGTTCGTCGGCACCACCTCTCAGGCGCCGCGGGTGGACGAGGGTCGCTCGGAAGCGCTGTACGAGCTGGAGATCGCGTTCGCCGAGATCGCGCGCCTGACCGAACACGGGGTCGCGCCGTGGGTCACGGACCGCGCCCTGCGCCACCTCCTGACCGACATCACCGGCAATACCCACCGCGCCGAATTCTGCATCGACAAGCTCTACAGCCCCGACAGTGCACGCGGCCGGTTGGGCCTGTTGGAGCTGCGCGGATTCGAGATGCCGCCGCATTTCCAGATGGCGATGGTGCAGTCGCTGCTGGTGCGAGCTCTGGTGGCCAAGTTCTGGGAGCGGCCGCTGCGCGCCCCGCTGATCCGGCACGGTGCCAACCTGCATGGCCGATACTTGCTGCCGCACTTTTTGATTCAGGACATCGCACAGGTCGCCGCGGATCTGCGGGCACACGGGATCGACTTCGACACCAGCTGGCTCGACCCATTCACCGAGTTCCGGTTCCCCCGGCTCGGGACCGCGGTCTACGACGGCGTGGAGATCGAGCTGCGCGGCGCGATCGAACCGTGGAACACCCTCGGTGAGGAGTCGACCGCGGGCGGCACCGCCCGCTATGTGGATTCTTCGGTGGAGCGGGTCCAGGTGCGGTTGGTCGGCGCGGACCGGCACCGCTACATCGTCACTGCCAACGGGCACCCGATTCCGCTGCTGGCCACGGACAATCCCGACATCCAGGTGGGCGGAGTGCGGTTCCGCGCGTGGCAGCCGCCGAGTGCGCTGCACCCGACGATCACCGTGGACGGACCGTTGCGGTTCGAGCTCGTCGACGTCGCGACGGGCACGTCGCGCGGCGGGTGCACCTACCACGTCGCCCATCCGGGCGGACGGTCCTACGACACCCCTCCGGTCAATGCGGTCGAGGCCGAATCGCGGCGGGGCCGCAGATTCGAGGTGACGGGATTCACCCCCGGGGTCATCGACCTGGCCGACCTGCGGGAGAAGCAGGCACGTCAATCGACTGATCTCGGCGCGCCCGGAATTCTGGATCTTCGCCGGGTGCGTACCGTTCTTAACTGATGGTTCTACGCGCGAACGGCTCACCGGAGTCCGCCCAAGCCACCGGTGTCGCCGCGGACACCGGTGTGGATGTCGACGGTGTGTTGGCCGCCTATCGCCGATCGCGTGCCCAGCGAGCGCTGTTCGAAGTTCGCGACGACGGTGCCGGAGCCGGTTACGACGAGTTGGTCGATGCCTCCGGCGATGTCCGCCCGGCGTGGCGCGAACTGGCCGAGGGAGTCGGGGAGCGGGGCCGTGACGGCCTGGACCGGTTGCGCGCCGTGGTACGTGGCCTCGTCGACAACGACGGCATCACCTACATCCAGGTGGACCGGCACGGCGATGTGGTCACCGACGGCGACGGCACCGCGGTGCCTGGCCCGTGGCACCTCGACGCGCTGCCCCTGGTGGTATCGGCACAGGACTGGGACTGTCTGGAATCGGGCTTGGTGCAGCGCTCCCGGCTGCTCGATGCGGTGCTGACCGATCTGTACGGTGCCCGGCGCTCGATCACGAGCGGCGTGCTTCCGGCCGAGTTGTTGTTCGGCCATCCCGGGTACGTGCGGGCCGCCCGCGGCATCGTGGTCCCAGGGCGTCATCAGTTGTTTCTGCACGGCTGCGATGTCAGCCGCGGCGACGACGGCGCCTTCATGGTGAATGCGGACTGGACGCAGGCGCCCTCTGGGGCCGGCTACGCCCTGGCCGACCGCCGGGTCATCGCCCACGCGGCCCCCGACCTCTACGAGCGGGTCAGCCCGCGGCCGGCGTCGCCATGGGCGCAGGCGCTGCGCCTGGCCCTCCTGGACGCGGCACCGGAGTCCGCCGAAGAGCCTGTGGTTGTGGTGCTCAGCCCCGGAATCCATTCCGAGACCGCGTTCGACCAGGCCTACCTGGCCAGCGTGCTCGGCTTCCCGCTGGTGGAGAGCGCCGATCTGGTGGTCCGTGACGGCACGTTGTGGATGCGGTCGCTGGGCACCCTCAAACGGGTCGACGTGGTGTTGCGGCGGGTCGACGCCGACTACGTGGACCCGCTGGATCTGCGTCCGGATTCCCGGCTCGGCGTGGTGGGTCTGGTCGAGGTGTTGCGGCGCGGCGCGGTGACCGTCGTCAACACCCTGGGCAGTGGGATCCTGGAAAGTCCCGGTCTGGCAAGGTTTCTGCCGCAGTTGGCCGAGCTGCTGCTGGGCGAGACGCCGCAGTTGCCGAGCACCCCGATGTACTGGGGCGGCATCGACATCGAGCGCTCCCACCTGCTCACCAAGCTGTCCACGCTGCTGATCCGGCCCACCGGCGGCGGTGACACCATTGTCGGGCCGATGCTGTCCACCGCGGCCCGCGAAGACCTCGCCGCGCGGATCGACGCCGCGCCGGAGCGGTGGGTGGGCCAGGAGCTACCTCAGTTCTCCACCGCGCCAACAGATTACCGGGCCAAAGGACTGTCGGCAGGCAACGTCGGCATGCGGTTGTTCACCGTCGCCCAGCGTGGGGGATACGCCCCGATGATCGGTGGCCTGGGATACGTGGTGGCCCCGGGCAATGCCGCCTACCGGATGAACACCCTTGCGGCCAAGGATGTTTGGGTGCGAACCCCGCAGCGGGTGATGGCCGAGCGCACCCCGACCGTATCGGTGGAGCTCGTGGCGCCGGGTGCGGTGCCCAGCCCGACCCGGGCGGTCAGCTCGCCGCGCGTGCTCTCGGATTTGTTCTGGATGGGGCGCTACGGCGAACGTGCCGAGGGCATGGCGCGGCTGCTCAACGTCACCCGGGAGCGCTACCACGAATATCGCTACCGACCCGATCTTGAGGAAAGCCAGTGTGTTCCGGTGCTGTTGGCCGCGGTCGGCTCGCTCACCGGTACGGATACCGGCGATACCGCGGATGACCATGAGATGATCGCCATCGCCCCGGCCACACTCTGGTCGGCCACCGCGGATCGGCATCGGCCGGGCTCGCTCGCCCAATCGGTGGAGCGTCTCGGGCTGGCGGCCCGCGCGGTGCGTGACCAGATGTCCAACGACACCTGGATGGTGCTGGCCGGAGTCGAACGCGCGGTACTGCGGCCGTCGGCGGATCCGCCCCAATCGCCCACTGTGGCAGAGGCTTATCTGGCCACCGCGCACAGCCAGACCCTGGCCGGGATGCTGGCACTGTCGGGGGTCGCGGCGGAGTCCATGGTGCAGGACATCGGCTGGACCATGATGGACCTCGGCAAACGCATCGAGCGCGGGCTGGCGCTGACCGCATTGTGGCGAGCCACGGTGACCACGATGCGCAGCGCCGAAGCCGAACGAGCGGTGACCGAATCGACCCTGGTGGTCTGTGAATCCTCGGTGATCTACCGGCGCCGCAACCCCGGGCAGATCAGTGTCGCCGCGATCGCCGAGCTGGTGCTGTTCGATGCCGAGAACCCCCGATCGTTGATCTACCAGTTGGAGCGCATCCGCTCAGGTCTCAAGACACTGCCCGGATCGTCGGGCTCGTCACGCTCGGAGCGTCTGGTCGATGAGCTGACCACCCGGCTGCGCCGGCTCGACCCGGCCGACCTCGAAGAGGTCACCGAGGACGGGACGCGTGCCGAATTGGCCGCGCTGCTCGACGGTATGCACGCCGGGTTGCGGGAGCTGTCCGGTCTGATCACCGCGGCGCACCTGTCGCTGCCGGGCGGTATGCAACCGCTCTGGGGGCCCGACGAACGGCGGGTGGTGCCATGACCGGCCCGGCCGGCGCAGAGGGCACGCGCCGCTACGACATCACCCATCGCACCGTGTACCGCTACTCCGACGATGTGACCAGTTCCTACGGCCGCGGGTTTCTCACTCCTCGCGATCTGCCGTGGCAGCGCTGCCTTTCCCACGAATTGGTGATCGAACCGGACGCGGCCGATAGATCCACCAGCCGCGACGCTTACGGCAACATCAGTTCGTATTTCCATGTCACCGAACGTCACCGCACGCTGAGCATCACCAGCCACTCTGTGGTGGAAGTGGATCCGACCGCGCCCGAACACTATTCCGGTGCGTCGGCCAGGGCGCCGTGGGAGCTTGCCCGCCCGGTCGGCGGCGATGGGGCCCTGGCCGCCGAATTCACGCTGGATCTGTCGCCGCCGGAGATCACCGATGCGGTGCGCGAATACGCCGCACCGAGTTTCGAGCCGGGGCGGCCGCTCATCGAGGTGCTGCGCGAGCTCACCACCCGGATCTACTCGGACTTCACCTATCGATCCGGCTCGACCACGGTGTCCACCCAGGTGGCCGAGGTGGTCGCGGCGCGGGAAGGGGTGTGTCAGGACTTCGCCCGGTTGGCCATCGCATGCCTGCGCGCCAACGGCCTGGCCGCCAGTTATGTGTCGGGTTATCTGGCCACCGATCCGCCACCCGGCAAGGAACGCATGATCGGGGTGGACGCGACACACGCCTGGGCGTCGGTGTGGACGCCGCAGAACGTCTGGCTCGGTATGGATCCCACCAACGACCAGATGGTCGACGAGCGCTACATCGTGGCCGGCTTCGGCCGCGATTATGCCGATGTTCCGCCGTTGCGCGGCATCATCTACACGGATTCACTGAGCAGTGTGATCGAAGTGTCCGTGGACGTGGCGCCGTGCCCGCCCGGCCGAGGGGGATGGCTGCATGCGTGATTTCAACTGCCCGAACTGCGGCCAGCGGCTGGCATTCGAGAATTCCCTGTGCCTGTCGTGCGGCAGCGCGCTGGGTTTCTCGCTCGATGACATGGCGCTGCTGGTGATCACCGACAGTGACCGGAGCGACCATACCGGTGCGGTCGATGAGGACCAGTATCAGCTGTGCGCGAACCTGCATCTGGCCGAATGCAACTGGTTGGTCCGCGTCGCTCGGGGTGGGCAGTTGTGTGCCTCGTGCGCACTGACCCGTACCCGTCCCGCCGATACCGACACCGCGGCGATGTCGTCGTTCGCCGTGGCGGAGAAAGCCAAGCGCCGGCTGATCGCCGAACTGCACGAGCTCAAGTTGCCGATCGTCGGTCGCGACGAGGACCCGGAGTACGGACTGGCTTTCGACCTGCTCTCCAGCGAGTTCGAGAAGGTGTTCACCGGCCATCACAACGGGGTCATCACACTGGATCTCGCCGAGGGCGATGACGTGCATCGAGAGCAGTTGCGCATCGCGATGGACGAGCCGTACCGCACCCTGCTGGGGCACTTCCGTCACGAGATCGGGCATTACTACTACTATCGGCTGGTCGCGCCGTCAGCGGATTACCGCTCGCGATTCTCCGAACTCTTCGGTGACGCCGACGCCGACTACCAGGCCGCACTCGATCGGCATTACCAGCAAGGGCCGCCGGCCGGCTGGGAGGACAACTTCGTCTCGTCCTACGCCACCATGCACGCCGCCGAGGACTGGGCCGAGACCTTCGCGCACTACCTGCACATCCGCGACACCCTGGACACCGCCGCGGCGTTCGGTTTCGCCCCGGCCGGGGCGACGTTCGAACGAAAAATACTGGGGCCCAGCGGCTTCGACACCATCATCGAGATGTGGCTGCCGCTGTCCTGGTCGCTGAACATGGTGAACCGCTCGATGGGCCATGACGATCTGTACCCGTTCGTCCTGGCGCCGGCGGTGCTGGAGAAGATGCGGTTCGTTCACACCGTCATCGACGAGGTCACCTCTTAGCGCCGGTCGGGGGCCAGCATTGCGTGGGCCAGCCGGGAGAGCGCCTCGGTGATCTGCTCGACGCTGAGCCCGCGGGCGCGCTGGTGGGCGAAGTTTTCCGCCGCCAGGGGCGCCAGTAACACATCGACCAGTGAATCCGGTTCGGCCACACCGGCGTCGGTCAGCAGGGCCCGCACGTGTGCCGTCCAGAAGCCGTATGCGCCGGTGGTGAACCTGGCGCCGCCGGTCTCGGCGCCGAGCGCCAGATCGGCGTGGGTTTCCAGCAGGTCGACCATGGCCGCGTAGAACGCGGCGAGCCGGTCGGCCGGTGCCGCGCCGGGCCCCAGCGGCGGGGCCCCCGAGATCAACCGCTGTTGCAGGGCGCGCTCGTGCTCGTCGAGCAGGGCCAGGGCGATGGCCGTGGTACTGGGGTAGCGCCGGTAGAGCGTTCCGCGTCCCACCCCGGCCGCGGTGGCGATGTGGTCCATGGTCACGGTCCGTGGATCGCGGGTGGCGAAGACGCCGGCTGCGGCGGCGAGGATCTTCGCGCGATTGCGTGCCGCATCGGCTCGCTCCGTGCCGGCCCGTCCGGCACCGGAGTCGTCGGCCGCAAGCAGGTCGGCGCCGATGTCCACCTCTGCACTGTAGCCGATCGACGGAATAAGTGGACGAAACGTCCGGTTGTCTGCATAGTTCAAATGGACGCATTGTCCACTTAATTGGAGGTTGTCATGAGCACGCTTCTTCACATCGACGCGAGCGCCCGCGATCGGTCCCTCAGCCGCCAGGTCGGCGCCGAGTTCGCCCGGTCCTGGCGGGCTGCCCGGCCCGACGGGCGGTATCTGTACCGCGACGTCGCGAACGACCCGGTGCCGTTCATCGGCGAAGGATGGACGGAGATCTGTGACGCGGTGCTGGCCGCCGGCGGCACCGATCTGGACCGGATCGAAGACGTGGTGCGGACACCCACGCAGGCCGCCGCCTGGGCGATCGTCAAGCCCCTGCTGGACGAGCTGCGCTCCGCCGACGTGGTGCTGATCGCGACCCCGATGTACAACTACTCGATACCGGCCTCGCTCAAGGCCTGGCTCGATCAGGTCACTTTTCCGCGGATGTCCCTGGCGCCGACGCGATTTGTGGTGGCAACAGCCCGCGGTGGCGCGTACTCACCCGGCTCGCCGAAGGCCGAGTTCGACTACCAGGAACGGTTCTTGCGGGATTTCTTCGCGGGCCACTACGCCGTCACCGACACCGTGTTCGTCAACGCCGAAATGGCCAACGCACGAGTAGATCCCTCGCTGGCCCGGTTCCTGGCCACCCATGACAGATCTCTGGCGGACGCCCTTGCCGCGGCCCGCACTCTCGGCGAGGAGTACGCGAGATGAGTTGGCTGTTACTGGGTTTGGCAGGTCTGGTGGAGATCGCCTGGTCGCAGAGCATCAAGCCGACCGACGGATTCACCCGGCCGGTGCCCACCGTCGTGTGCGTGGCCGTCGGCGCCTTGTCGGTGTATCTGCTGTCGCTGGCAATGCGCGGGCTGCCGGTCGGCACCGCGTACGCGGTCTTCACCGGCATCGGGGCGGTCGGCGCCATCGCGTTGGGGGTTCTGATCCACCGCGACCCGCTGAGTGCCGGCCGTGCGCTGGCCCTGTCCATGATCGTCGGTGGGATCGTGCTCGCCCGGTTCACGAATCCGGAGTGATCCCGATGGCCGCGAGATAGGCGCGCCCGCGCGGGGCCAGGCGGTACCCCACCTCGAGGCTGATGGTCAGGCCCAGCCCCTTGAGCTGGCGGACCCGGCGCTTGAACCGGGGCACATCGAGGCACACCCGGGCCGCCAGATCGGGCGCGCGGACGGCTGCGTTGGCCGCGATCATCTCCAGGTACCGGCGCGTCCACGGTTCGGTGGCCGCGTCCCAGCGCGCCAGCCTGGCGGAGATCGCCGCCACATCGGCGTCGGTGAGCTCGTCATCGGCGGCGAGTTGGGGCCGTTCGTCCGGACCGAGATAGGAGACGCCGATGAGGTAGGTGTGCGCGGCGGGTCTACGGTCCAGTTGCCGCTGGGCGGTGGCCGCGTCCGGATAACCGGCTGCCCGGGCCTGCGCGGCGGTGACCCGGTAATCGCCCGGACGCTCGGTGACCGAGTCGATGCGAATCGTCCCGGCCTGCGTGCGCTGGGTCCCGCCGGGCTTGGCCCGGGGCCGGTCCCAGCGCCGCAGCACCAGCGAGATGGTCCGGTCGGCAATGCCATCGGCAGTCGGCCGATCTAACAGCACGATCACGATCGTATGTCGCAACCTCGTTATCGCTGCGGGCGTTTCTAGGATCGCCGCGTGACTGATCGCTACGGCTCTGACATCCTGTCCCGAAACCCGCACACGCCCAAGCTGACTCGATCGAAGGAACAGCCCGCGGAGAAGGGCCTGGTCGTCGAGGATGCCCAGAGCGGTTACGTCGGGGCAGTGGTGCGGGTCGAGGGCGGCCGGGTCGAACTGGAGGACCGCCGGGGCAAGGTGCGGGCATTCCCTATGGGGCCGGGCTTCCTGATCGACGGCAAGCCCGTGAGCCTCGTGGTGCCGAAACGGACCGCGGCGCCGGCCCGCACCGCGTCCGGATCGGTCGCGGTACCGAACGCCAAGGCCCGCGTCGCGCTGGCCAGCCGGATCTATGTCGAGGGCCGCCACGACGCCGAGCTCGTCGAGCAGGTGTGGGGCGCCGACCTGCGTATCGAAGGCGTGGTCGTCGAATACCTGGGTGGCGTCGATGATCTGGCCGACATCGTCGCGGAGTTCGCGCCCGGGCCGGGCCGGCGACTGGGCGTGCTGGTCGATCACCTGGTCACGGGGTCGAAAGAAGCGCGCATCGCCGAGGCGGTGCGGCGCGGCCCCGGTGGTGAGCACACACTGGTGGTCGGGCACCCCTTCGTCGACATCTGGCAGTCGGTCAAGCCGGCCCGCCTGGGGATGAAGGCCTGGCCGACGATCCCGCGCAATGTGGAGTGGAAGCACGGCATCTGCGACGCGCTGGGCTGGCCACATCAGGACCAGGCCGACATCGCCCGGGCCTGGCAGCGGATCCGCGGCCGGGTCCGGGACTGGAACGACCTGGAGCCCGCGCTGATCGGCCGGGTCGAGGAACTGATCGATTTCGTCACGGCACCGGCGTAGCCGGTGGCCTCGGCGTGGTAAGCAGAAGGCGTGTCCGACAGTTTGTTCGACGTGCCCGGTGAGCCCGCACCTGCGGATCCGGGTGCGCCGGCGCCTGCCTCGGCGCCGCTGGCAGTCCGGATGCGCCCGGCCACCCTCGACGAGGTCGTCGGCCAGTCACATCTCTTGCAGGCCGGTTCGCCGTTGCGCCGACTCGTGGAGGGATCCGGCGCGGCGTCGGTCATCCTCTACGGCCCGCCCGGCACCGGCAAGACCACCCTGGCCTCGCTCATCTCGCAGGCCACCGGCCGGCGGTTCGAGGCGCTCTCGGCGCTGAGCGCCGGGGTCAAAGAGGTCCGGGCCGTGATCGAGAAGTCCCGGACCGCCCTCGTCCACCACGGTGAACAGACGGTGCTGTTCATCGACGAGGTGCACCGCTTCTCCAAGACCCAGCAGGACGCGTTGCTGGCGGCGGTGGAGAACCGGGTCGTCCTGTTGGTCGCGGCCACCACCGAGAATCCGTCGTTCTCGGTGGTCGCGCCGCTGCTGTCGCGGTCGTTGATCCTGCAGTTGCAGCCGTTGACCCCGCAGGACATCGAGACCGTGCTACGCCGCGCGATCACCGACCCGCGCGGTCTGGGCGGCGCGGTCGAGGTCACCGACGAGGCCGTCGACCTGCTCGTGCAGCTCTCGGCCGGTGATGCGCGGCGGGCGCTGACCGCCCTGGAGGTGGCCGCCGAACCCCGCGAACAGGTCACTGTCGAGACGATCGAGCAATCGCTGGACAAGGCCGCCGTGCGCTACGACCGCGACGGTGATCAGCACTACGACGTCGTCAGCGCCTTCATCAAGTCGATCCGCGGATCCGACGTCGACGCGGCGCTGCACTACCTGGCGCGGATGCTGGTGGCGGGGGAGGACCCCCGCTTCGTGGCGCGCCGGTTGATGATCCTGGCCAGCGAAGACATCGGGATGGCCGATCCCACCGCGCTGCAGACCGCGGTGGCGGCAGCCCAGACCGTGCAGCTGATCGGAATGCCCGAGGCGCAGTTGACGCTGGCGCACGCCACGGTGCACCTGGCCACCGCGCCCAAGTCCAATGCGGTGACCACGGCGCTGGGGGCGGCGATGAACGACATCCGGGCCGGCAAGGCCGGATTGGTGCCGCCGCACCTGCGCGACGGTCACTACTCGGGCGCGCAGAAACTGGGCAACGCGGTGGGCTACAAGTACGCCCACGATCATCCCGATGGTGTTGTGCCACAGCAATATCCACCAGACGACCTGGTGGGCGTGGACTACTACCAGCCGACCGGGCGCGGCTTCGAACGCGAACTCGTCACCCGGGTGGACAAGCTGCGGGCCATCATCCGCCGCGCCCGCCGCTGACGGCTCGACGAAAAACACGGTCCCGGTTGAATTTTCAACCGGGACCGTGCGGGCTGGATGGTCAGCCCAGCAGGCCGGACCGTCGGTTACCCATGATGCCGGTCCTTCTGCGTCCCATGAACGCCGATACCAGTGCCACACCGATGGCGGCAACGATGACCTGGACGAGCAATTCGAGCCAGTCGATGCCATTGGTGACTGTCGGGATGCCGAGGGCACGGGCGATGGCGCTACCGATGAATGCCGACACGATGCCGACCACGATCGTCACCAGAACCCCGATGGGTTGTCTGCCGGGGACGATCAGCCGGCCGATCAGGCCGACGACGATACCGATCAGGATCGCGCTGATGATGCCGGTGATGGTCATTTCTCCTCCAGGGCTGAGTTGGACTGGAGGGGAGATACCCCGGGCATTCACCGCCCAAACGGTGCCGTCAATTCTGGACTCGTTACCGGTCAGGCCATCTCGGGTACCCGCAGGTGAGCCAGCACCAGTTCGAACTCTCCGACATCGATTTGTTCGGCACTCAGGTCACGCAGCCGGGCCGTGCGCAATGCCCTGGCCTGATCGCGGTTGCGGTCCATCGCCTCGACGCTGTCGAAGGTGGCCGAGGACACCGCCCGGCCCGATCCGCGGTCGAGCATGAGGCTCGCGCTGCAGAATCCCTCCAGATCTTCCATCGCGGGCAGCACCGAGGTCCGGTAGAACTCCACGGCCCGGTCGAACAGTTCGGGGCGGGTTCGCAGCCACGTCGCCCGAACGCAGGCGCCGGGTCCGGAGTACTGCTCGCGATGCACCACCGCGATCTCCCACTCGTCGACGGTGGCGGTGCCGGCGAATACCTCCACCACGCGATGGCGCATCGGCGCTATCGCTGCGGCGCTGGCATGCATGGCATCCGCGGATCGCCAGGCCGTGGTGAGGACGCACTGGCCCGATTCCCGGTTCACCATCAGGGACAGGCCCACGCAGCCGTCGACGGAGTCGAGGGCGGGCATGACCTCGTCGCGGACGTGCGCGATGCCGGTGTTTACGGCCTGGGTGCGCGCCGCGATCGTGGTTGAACGTGCGAACACGATCCACCCCTTCCTGCCAGGGCGGCGCCCCGGTGGCGCCACCGGTTCCACCCCCACCTTCCTCCGCTGGGCCGCAGGTGGCAATGGGTCTGACGATCGGCTCGTAGGCTGGTCCGATGGACACCGACGTACTCGACGTGGACACCTCGCGGCGCCGGATCGTCGATCTCACCGACTCGGTACGCGAGTTCTGCCGGGCGCACCGAGATGGCCTGTGCAACGTGTTCGTCCCGCACGCGACGGCCGGTGTGGCCATCATCGAGACCGGCGCAGGCTCCGACGACGACCTGCTCGATACCCTGGAACGGCTGCTGCCGCGCGATGACCGCTACCGGCACAGCCACGGATCGTTCGGCCACGGGGCCGATCACGTGCTGCCCGCCCTGGTATCGCCGTCGGTGACCCTGCCGGTCCAGGCGGGTCGCCCGCTGCTGGGAACCTGGCAGAGCGTCGTGCTGGTCGATCTGAACCGCGACAACCCGCAGCGTTCGGTTCGGCTGAGCTTTCTGGGGGAGTGACGCTCGTCGCCTTTTCGGGGCGAACGCGCAGAACGGTAATGTAAAGCGGTCGAACTGGTGGTTGCCTGCAACCCCAGCCACCCACGAACACGAGGACACGAGCAACGTGCAGACACACGAGATCAGGAAGCGCTTCCTCGATCATTTCGTGAAGGCGGGCCACACCGAGGTGCCCAGTGCTTCGGTGATCCTCGACGACCCCAACCTGCTGTTCGTCAATGCCGGCATGGTGCAGTTCGTGCCTTACTTCCTCGGTGCCCGCACGCCGCCGTGGGACCGCGCCACCAGCGTGCAGAAGTGCATCCGCACCCCGGACATCGACGAGGTGGGCATCACCACCCGGCACAACACCTTCTTCCAGATGGCCGGCAACTTCTCGTTCGGCGACTACTTCAAGAAGGGCGCCATCGAGCTGGCCTGGACCCTGCTGACCAACCCGGTCAGCGAGGGCGGTTACGGCTTCGATCCGGAAAGGCTGTGGGCAACGGTCTATCTGGATGACGACGAGGCGATCGGACTGTGGCAGGAAGTGGCCGGCCTACCGCTGTCGCGCATCCAGCGCCGCGGCATGGCCGACAACTACTGGTCGATGGGCATCCCCGGGCCGTGCGGTCCGTGCTCGGAGATCTACTACGACCGCGGACCCGAGTACGGCATCGAGGGCGGGCCGGAGGCCAACGAGGACCGCTACATCGAGATCTGGAATCTCGTGTTCATGCAGAACGAGCGCGGTGAGGGCACCTCGAAGGACGACTTCGAGATTCTCGGGCCGCTGCCGCGCAAGAACATCGACACCGGCATGGGTGTCGAGCGCATCGCCTGCCTGCTGCAGGGCGTGGACAACGTCTACGAGACCGACCTGGTGCGTCCGGTGATCGACGTGGTCGCCTCGATCGCGCCCCGCGGATACGGTGCGGGCAACCACGAGGACGACGTCCGCTACCGCATCATCGGCGACCACAGCCGCACCGCGGCGATCATCATCGGCGACGGCGTCAGCCCCGGCAACGAGGGCCGCGGCTATGTGCTGCGCCGGTTGCTGCGCCGCATCATCCGCGCGGCCAAGCTGCTCGGTGTCGAGCAGCCCATCATGAGTCAGCTGATGACCACTGTGCGCGATGAGATGGGCCCGTCGTACCCGGAGCTCGTCACCGACTTCGAGCGCATCAACCGGATCGCCGTGGCGGAGGAAACGGCGTTCAACCGGACCCTGGTCGCCGGCTCGAAGCTGTTCGACGACGCCGCCGCCGCGACGAAGAAATCGGGTGCCACGGTGCTGTCCGGCACCGACGCATTCACCCTGCACGACACTTACGGCTTCCCGATCGACCTCACCCTGGAGATGGCGGCCGAGGCCGGCCTGTCCGTCGACGAGCAGGGTTTCCGATCGTTGATGGCCGAGCAGCGGCAGCGTGCCAAGGCTGACGCCGCCGCCCGCAAGCAGGCCCACACCGATCTGTCGGCGTACCGCGAGCTGGTCGACAGCGGGCCCACCGAGTTCACCGGCTTCGACGAATTGTCTTCCGAGGCACGGATTCTCGGTATCTTCGTGGACGGCAAGCGGGTCCCGGTGGTGTCGCATGACGGGCTGGAGGCCGACCGGGTCGAACTCATCCTCGACCGCACGCCCTTCTACGCCGAATCCGGTGGGCAGATCGCCGACGAGGGCTCGATCACCGGGACCGGTGCCTCCGGGACAGCCAAGGCGGCAGTCACCGATGTGCAGAAGATCGCCAAAACCCTGTGGGCGCACCGCGTCAACGTCGAATCCGGCGAGTTCGTCGAGGGTGACACCGTCACCGCGGCCGTGGATCCCAAGTGGCGTCACGGCGCCACCCAGGGGCACTCGGGCACCCACATGGTGCACGCCGCGCTGCGACAGGTGCTGGGCCCCAGTGCCGTTCAGGCCGGCTCGCTGAACCGTCCCGGTTACCTGCGGTTCGACTTCAACTGGCAGGGTGCGCTGACCGACGACCAGCGCACCCAGATTGAAGAAGTGACCAACGAGGCTGTCGAGGCCGACTACCAGGTGAACACCTTCATCACCGCCCTGGACAAGGCCAAGGCGATGGGCGCGATGGCGATGTTCGGCGAGAACTACCCCGACCAGGTGCGGGTGGTCGACATCGGCGGGCCGTTCTCGCTGGAACTCTGCGGTGGCACCCATGTGCACAACTCGGCCCAGATCGGCCCGGTCACCATCCTCGGGGAGTCCTCGGTCGGTTCCGGCATCCGCCGGGTCGAGGCCTACGTTGGCCTCGAATCCTTCCGGCACCTGGCCAAGGAACGCGCCCTGATGGCGGGCCTGGCCTCGTCGCTCAAGGTGCCCTCCGAAGAGGTGCCGGCCCGGGTGGCGAACCTCGTCGAGCGCCTCAAGGCGGCCGAGAAGGAACTGGACAAGGCCCGGCTGGCCAACGCCCGGGCCGCGGCGGCCAACGCGGCCGCCGGCGCCGAGACCATCGGCAAGGTCCGGGTCGTCGCGCAGCGGATGGCCGGCGGCATGTCGGGCGGTGATCTGCGCACCCTGGTCGGCGACATCAAGGGCAAGCTCGGCTCCGACCCGGCGGTCGTGGCGCTGATCGCCGAGGCCGAGAACGACGCGGTGCCCTTCGTGGTGGCGGTCAACCCGGCCGCTCAGGATCTCGGGCTGCGCGCCAACGAATTGGTCAAACCGTTCAGCGCAGCGGTCAACGGCCGCGGGGGCGGCAAAGCGGACATGGCACAAGGTTCCGGTAAGGGGGCGGCGGGTATCGACGCGGCGTTGGCCGCGCTGCGCGCCGAGATCGGCCGGGGCTAGCTTCGTGTCCGACACGGTCGACGACCGGTTACCGGACCGCCCAGGGGACGACGACCCCGGACGTGGGCGGCGCATCGGCATCGACGTCGGAACCGTGCGGATCGGTGTGGCCAGTTGCGATCCCGACGGGATCCTGGCCACGCCGGTCGAGACCGTTCAGCGGGACAAGCGCGACCGGTCGGGCAAGCACCTGCGCAGACTGGTGACGCTGATCGGCGAGTACGAGGCCGTCGAGGTCGTCGTCGGACTGCCGCGCACTCTCGCCGACCGGGCCGGCACCTCAGCCGTCGACGCCGTCGAACTCGCTGATCTGCTGGCCCGTCGGATCGCCCCGATACCGGTGCGCTTGGCCGACGAGCGGCTCACTACTGTTTCGGCTCAACGGTCGTTGCGCGAAGCGGGGGTTCGGGCAAAGGGACAGAAGGCGATGATCGACCAGGCCGCTGCGGTGGGCATTCTGCAGAGCTGGCTGGATCAGCGACGTGCGGCCCTGGCTGCGCGCAGAGAGGGCATGGATGGCTGAGAAGTGGGGTGCCGACAGGGCGAAGCCCGAGGTGGTCGGACCACCGCGCCGCGGGCTGAGCAAGGCCGAGCGGGCCCGCAAAGCCCGCAATGACCGGAAGCGACGCGTCACCAGGGGCTTCTCGATCGCAGCGCTCATCGTGGTGGCGATCGGCGCCGTGTTCTTGGGATCCAAGCTGTGGCACAGCATGTCCGGTAGCGCCAACGACTACGCGGGTGACGGGGTGGCCGACGTCGTAATCCAGGTGCACGACGGCGATTCCACGACGGCCATTGCCAAGACCCTGCAGGACAGAAGAGTGGTGGCCACGGTCAAGGCCTTCGTCGACGCGGCCCACGAGAACGAGGCCATCTCGGCGATCCAGCCCGGCTTCTACAAATTGCGCACCGAGATCCCCGCGGCCAATGCCGTTGAGCGCCTGGCTGATCCGGAGAGCCGGGTGGGCAAGCTGACGATCCCGGAGGGCCGCCAGCTCGACGACACCGCCGACGTCAAGACCAAGGCCGTCACCGAAGGCATCTTCACCCTGATCTCGCAGGCCTCCTGCGTCGAACTCGACGGCGAAAAGCGCTGCGTACCGGTCGATCAACTGCGCGCCGCAGCGCAGACGGCACCCGCCGCGGCGCTGGCGGTACCCGAGTGGGCCGCCGCTCCGGTGGCGGCGATGCCCAACGATCATCGTCGGCTGGAGGGCCTGATCGCGCCCGGCACCTGGAATGTCGACCCCGCCGGCACGGCACAGGACATCCTGTCCACCCTCATCGCGGGCAGTGCCAACGTCTACACCCAGAGCGGTCTGCTCGACACCGCGGCGGCGATGCAGATGTCGCCCTATCAGATCCTCACCGTCGGCTCCCTGGTGCAGCGCGAAGCCAAGCCGCAGGACTTCGCCAAGGTCGCGCGGGTGATCTACAACCGGCTGGCCGAACACCGCAAGCTGGAGTTCGACTCGACCGTCAACTATCCGCTGGACCGCCAGGAAGTGGCGACCACCGATGACGACCGGGCCAAGGTCACCCCGTGGAATACCTATATGAGTGAAGGGCTTCCGAAGACCCCGATCTGCTCACCCGGCACGGACGCGCTGGCCGCGGCCGAGCGCCCCGCGGAGGGGGATTGGTTGTACTTCGTGACGATCGATCTGCAGGGCACCACGCTGTTCACCCGTGACTACGACGAACACCTGGCCAACATCGAACTGGCGCAGCACAACGGTGTCCTCGACAGTGCCCGATAACCAAGACGCAGAGGGACGCCGCGCGGCTGTTCTCGGCTCGCCGATCACGCATTCGCGTTCGCCGCAGCTGCATCTGGCGGCCTACCGGGCGCTGGGGTTGGCGACATGGACCTACGAGCGCATCGAGTGCACGGCCGAACAACTGCCCGGGCTGGTCGGCGCCCTGGGCCCGGAGTGGGTCGGACTGTCGGTCACGATGCCGGGCAAGTTCGCGGCGCTGGAGTTCGCCGATCAGCGCACCGACCGCGCCCAGTTGGTGGGCTCGGCCAACACCCTGGTGCGGACCCCGACCGGTGGCTGGCGCGCCGACAACACCGACATCGACGGAGTCACCGGCGCGCTCGGCACGGCCGGTGAGTCCGCGCTGGTGATCGGATCCGGTGGCACCGCCCCGGCTGCCGTCGTGGCGCTGGCCGAACTCGGCGTGCAAACCATCACCATCGTGGCGCGCGACGAGGGCAAGGCATCGCGGCTCGTCGATTTGGCCGGCCGGTGCGGGGCGCAGGGCAGATGGTGCGACATCGGCGGCACGGCGCTGGCAGACGCGGTGGCTTCCGCCGATGCGGCCGTCAGCACCATCCCGGCCGACGCGGCCGCCGCCTATGCGGGCACGCTGGCGCGGGTGCCACGCGTGCTGGACGCCATCTACGACCCGTGGCCGACGCCGCTGGCTCAGGCCGTCGAGGACGCAGGTGGCGAGGCGATCAACGGTCTGCAGATGCTGCTGAACCAGGCCTTCGCCCAGGTCGAGCAGTTCACCGGGATGCCCGCTCCCAAAGAGGTGATGAGGGACGCGCTGCAGCGGCTCTAGCCTCGATCGATGGGGGTGGGGCTGACGCTCGTCACGGCGGCGTGGCTGCTGGCCCTGACCGGCTACGACATCGCCGAACGCCGGCTGCCGAATTGGCTGACGCTTCCCGGTGCGCTTCTGGTGTTGGGTGCGGCCGCCATCGCGGGACGCGGTGTTGCTGCACTGGCCGGGGCCGCCGGGTTGGCGGTGCTCTACCTGGTGGTGCATCTGCTTTCGCCGCGGGCGATGGGCGGCGGCGACGTCAAACTCGCGATCGGCCTGGGTGCGATGACCGGGGCGTTCGGGATCGATGTGTGGTTGTTGGCCGCGCTGGCCGCACCGCTGCTGACCGCCTGCCTGGCACTGGGCGCGGCCGCGTGCGGGGTGCGGACCGTGCCGCACGGACCGTCGATGTGTGCCGCGAGTGCCGCGGCGGTGGCGCTCGTTCTGGCCTAGCCACGGGCGAGCGTTGGCCCGTGGTCGAAAAGCCGCGCGAAACTCGCACACAAGGCGACGTTCAGCACGATCGACCACGGATTTCGGGAGGCAAACCCCGACGTGGGAGAATGACAGCCGTGTTGCGATGGACCACAGCTGGTGAATCCCACGGCCGCGCCCTGGTGGCCATGCTCGAAGGGATGGTTGCCGGCGTGCCCATCACCTCCGAGGAGATCGGGGCACAGCTCAAGCGTCGTCGACTCGGCTACGGCCGGGGCGCCCGGATGAAGTTCGAACAGGACCAGGTCACCATGCTGGCCGGGGTGCGTCACGGCACCACCCTGGGCGGGCCGATCGCCATTGAGATCGGCAACACCGAGTGGCCCAAGTGGGAGACCGTGATGTCCCCGGACCCGGTCGACCCCACCGAACTCGACGTGGCGCGTAACGCCCCGCTGACCCGTCCCCGCCCGGGGCATGCCGACTACGCCGGCATGCTCAAATACGGCTTCGATGATGCCCGCCCGGTGCTGGAACGTGCCAGTGCCCGCGAGACCGCGGCGCGGGTCGCGGCAGGCACCGTGGCCCGGGCCTTCCTGCGCGCCGCACTCGGTGTCGAAGTCGTCTCGCACGTCATCTCCATCGGCGCGTCCGAGCCCTATGACGGCCCGCCGCCGCAGTTCTCCGATCTGGAGGCCATCGACGACAGCCCGGTGCGGGCCTTCGACAAGGACGCTGAATCCTCGATGATCGCCGAGATCGAGGCCGCCAAGAAGGACGGCGACACCCTCGGCGGTGTGGTCGAGGTCATCGTCGAAGGGCTGCCGATCGGGTTGGGCTCGTTCACCAGCGGCGACAACCGGCTCGACAGCCAGCTGGCTGCCGCGGTGATGGGTATCCAGGCGATCAAGGGCGTGGAGATCGGCGACGGCTTCGAGACCGCGCGCCGTCGCGGCAGCGTCGCCCACGACGAGATGTACCCCGGCCCCGACGGGGTCCTGCGCTCGACGAACCGGGCCGGCGGCCTGGAAGGCGGCATGACCAACGGCCAGGCGCTGCGGGTCCGCGCCGCGATGAAGCCGATCTCGACCGTGCCGCGCGCGCTGGCCACCGTCGACATGGCCACCGGTGAAGAAGCCGTCGCCATTCACCAGCGGTCCGACGTGTGTGCGGTCCCAGCCGCCGGTGTGGTGGTGGAGACCATGGTCGCCCTCGTGGTCGCCCGCGCCGTGCTGGAGAAGTTCGGCGGGGACTCGCTGACCGAGACCCGGGCCAACATCGACGCCTACCTGCGGGCCGTCGCCGAGCGCGAGCCGGCGGCGCAGGCCCTGGGCTGATGGCGCCACGGGCGGTACTGATCGGCCTGCCGGGTTCGGGCAAGTCGACGATCGGCCGCCGGCTGGCCAAGGCGCTGAACCTGACGATGCTCGACACCGACGCCGCGATCGAGGAGACCACCGGCCGCACGATCGCCGACATCTTCGCCACCGACGGCGAGGCGGAGTTCCGGCGCATCGAGGAGGAGGTCATCCGCTCGGCGCTGGCCACGCACGATGGCGTGCTGTCCCTGGGTGGCGGCGCGGTCACCACCCCCGGCGTTCGTGCCGCACTGGCCGGGCACACCGTCGTGTATCTGGAGATCAGCGCGGCCGAGGGGGTCCGCCGCACAGGCGGTTCCACCGTCCGGCCGCTGTTGGCCGGGCCCGACCGGGCCGAGAAGTTTCGTGCCCTGATGTCCGAGCGGGTGCCGCTGTACCGCCGGGTGGCGACCATGCGGATCAACACCAACCGGCGCAACCCCGGCGCGGTGGTCCGCACGATCGTCACGCGACTGGAAAACCCCCCGACCCAAAAACAGCCTCAGAAACAGGCCCAGCAGACGCGGGCGGCCAAGCGGCGGCGACGGCGTCCGCCGTGGCGGCGCGGTACGGCCTCCGCACAGTCCTCCTCCGGTTCCGAGGCCAAGGGCAGCCAACCCGCAGGCACGGCTTCTGGTGCCGAATCCACAGCCATACCCACCCCAGCGGCCCTGGCCGCTCGCAACGCGGAGCGACATGATGACTGACCCCGTAATCGTCGAGGTACTGGTGGACCGGCCTTACCCGGTCATCATCGGAACCGGACTGCTCGGCGAACTGGGCAACACCCTCGAGGGCCGGCACAAGGTGGCGATTCTGCACCAGCCGGTGCTGACGCAGACCGCCGAAGCCGTGCGGCAACACTTGGCCGACAAGGGAATTGAAGCCCACCGTATCGAGATTCCGGATGCCGAGGCGGGCAAGGAACTGCCTGTCGTCGGCTTCATCTGGGAAGTGCTGGGGCGCATCGGTATCGGCCGCAAGGATGCTGTCGTCAGCCTGGGCGGGGGAGCGGCAACCGACGTTGCCGGCTTTGCTGCGGCCACTTGGTTGCGAGGTGTCGACATCGTGCACGTCCCCACCACCCTGCTGGGCATGGTGGACGCCGCGGTCGGCGGAAAGACCGGCATCAACACCGATGCCGGCAAGAACCTTGTCGGCGCCTTCCATCAGCCCGCCGCGGTGCTCGTGGACCTCGCGACGCTGGAAACGTTGCCGCGCAACGAGATTGTCGCCGGGATGGCTGAGATAGTGAAAGCCGGATTCATCGCCGATCCGGTCATCCTCGATCTGATCGAGGCCGATCCGGAAGCTGCGCTCGACCCCACCGGCACGGTCCTGCCCGAACTGATCCGCCGGGCGATCGCGGTCAAGGCCGAGGTGGTTGCTGCTGACGAACGCGAGTCGCAACTGCGCGAGATCCTCAACTACGGCCACACCCTGGCCCATGCCATCGAGCGTCGCGAACGCTACAAGTGGCGCCACGGCGCCGCGGTGTCGGTGGGCTTGGTGTTCGCGGCCGAATTGGGCCGGCTGGCCGGGCGTCTGGATGACGAGACCGCCGACCGGCACCGCACGGTACTGACCGCGCTCGGCCTTCCCGTCACCTACGACGGCGACGCGCTGCCCCAGCTGATGGATTACATGGCAGGCGACAAGAAGAACCGCTCGGGAGTGCTGCGGTTCGTCGTGCTCGACGGGCTGGCCAAGCCGGGCCGCCTGGAGGGCCCGGATCCGTCACTGTTGGCGGCCGCATACGCAGAAGTGGCGCGGGCCTGACTGCCCGCGCCACTGGCGCCTGAAACCCGTGGGCCGCCCTCGCGGGCGGGAGCGGTTACTGCTTGGGCTGTTCGGGGTGCTCGGTGGCGCCGTTGGCACTCACCGCGGCGAACACATCGGTGTCGGCGCGGTCGTCCGCGGCCAGGCCGTGGTGGCGTTGGCGCGGCATCGGCGGGGCCTTGCGGTCCACCAACCAGCGGCCAACCGTCACGCCGGCCACGCCGAGCAGGAAGACCAGCAGGGCGGTGAACGCCGCGAACGTGGTGACCTCGTTGAGCAGTGCATCGGTGTAGAGGCTCTTGTAGAACAACCCGATGAACCACGCCACCGCACCGCTGACGATTCCGGCGAACAGACCGGCGACCAGCCAGGTCATCGCCAGGTCGGCACGACGATCCGGATCCGGATTGGCACGTGCGTCCGCCTTGCCGTCGAACAGGCCCCAGATCAGCACTCCGATTCCGAACACCGTGACCAGCGCGAGGCTCCACCAGGTGGCATTACCCGGCGAGGCGTTGATCAGTGCTCCCTGCAGTAAGCGCACGATGACCATCGCTGTTGCGAACACCACTCCGCGCAGTAACCACTTGCTCATGGGGGCACACTGTAGCGAGTAGCGTCACAGACCGTGACTATTTCCCAGCGCAGGGACCGGTTGCGGCGTCGGCTGGCCGACGCGGGCCTGGACGCGATGTTGGTAACGGACCTGGTCAACGTGCGTTACCTGTCCGGATTCACCGGTTCCAACGCGGCCCTGCTGATCCTCGCCGAGGACGCCACTCCGGTGCTGGCCACCGACGGGCGCTACCGAACGCAGGCCGCGCATCAGTCACCGGACGCCGAGGTGGTCATCGAACGGGCCTGCGGGTCACATCTGGCCGGGCGCGCCGCCCGCGCCGGTGCCGTGCGGCTGGGTTTCGAGAGCCACGTGGTGACCGTGGACGCCTACACGGCCCTGAAGAAGGCCGCCGGCGACACGGTCGAGTGGGTACGCGCCGCGGGCACCGTGGAGGCCCTGCGCGAGGTCAAGGACGCCGGCGAGATCGCGATGCTGCGATTGGCCTGCGAGGCCGCCGACGCGGCGCTGATGGACCTGCTGGAGCGTGGCGCCCTTCGTCCCGGCCGCACCGAGCGCGAGGTGCGCAACGAGCTGGAAGCCCTGATGCTCGAACACGGTGCCGACGGGCCGTCCTTCGAGACCATCGTGGCGGCGGGCGCGAACTCCGCCATCCCGCACCACCGGCCCACGGATGCGGTGCTGGCCGCGGGGGACTTCGTCAAGATCGATTTCGGTGCCCTGGTGGAGGGATACCACTCCGACATGACGCGCACGTTCGTGCTGGGCCCGGCGGCGCAGTGGCAGCGCGACGTCTATGGCCTGGTGGCCACCTCGCAGCAGGCGGGGTGCGACGCACTGGCTCCCGGTGTCTCGCTGAGTGCGGTGGATGCCGCATCGCGCCAGGTCATCGCCGATGCGGGCTACGGCGACAACTTCGGCCACGGCCTCGGGCACGGCGTCGGACTGCAGATCCACGAAGCGCCGGGAATCAATGCCGCTGCCGCCGGTACACTGCTTGCTGGCTCTGCGGTCACCGTTGAGCCAGGTGTCTACTTGCCCGATCGCGGCGGTGTCCGGATCGAGGACACCCTGGTCGTCGGAGAGGCGGCACCCGACCTGCTTACCCGGTTCCCCAAGGAACTGGCCATTTTGTGACAAAAGCTTAGGAGCTACACCCTCATGGCATCGACTGCCGACTTCAAGAACGGGCTTGTCCTGCAGATCGACGGACAGCTGTGGCAGATCGTCGAATTCCAGCACGTCAAGCCGGGTAAGGGCCCGGCCTTCGTGCGGACGAAGCTGAAGAACGTGGTGTCCGGCAAGGTCGTCGACAAGACCTACAACGCGGGCGTGAAGGTGGAGACCGCCACCGTGGATCGCCGCGACGCCACCTACCTGTACCGCGACGGCAACGACTTCGTCTTCATGGACTCCGAGGACTTCAACCAGCATCCGTTGTCCGAGTCGCTCGTCGGCCGCTTGGCCGACTTCCTGCTGGAGAGCCTGCCGGTGCAGATCGCCTTCCACGACGGTGTTCCGCTGTACCTGGAACTGCCGGTGTCCGTCGAGCTCGAGGTTTCCCACACCGAGCCCGGATTGCAGGGTGACCGTTCCAGCGCGGGCACCAAGCCCGCCACGATGGAGACCGGCGCCGAGATCCAGGTTCCGCTGTTCATCAACACCGGCGACAAACTCAAGGTCGACACCCGCGACGGCAGCTACCTCGGCCGCGTGAATGGCTGACCATGCCTGACCGCCGTGGCGACCGGGGCCGTCACCAGGCCCGCAAGCGCGCCGTGGACCTGCTGTTCGAGGCCGAGGCGCGCGGTCTGACGCCGGAGGCGGTGGCCGATGGCCGAGCCGCCCTGGCCGAGGACCAGTCCGACGTCACCCCGCTCAACCCCTACACGGTGTCGGTGGCACGCGGTGTCACCGAGCACGCCGCCCACATCGACGACCTGATCTCTGCGCATCTGCAGGGATGGACGCTGGAGCGGCTGCCCGCCGTGGACCGGGCCATCCTGAGGGTGGCGGTGTGGGAACTGCTGCACGCCGAGGACGTCCCCGAGCCCGTGGCCGTGGACGAAGCCGTCGAGCTGGCCAAGGAGCTGTCCACCGACGAGTCGCCCGGGTTCGTCAACGGCGTGCTCGGCCAGGTGATGCTGGTGACGCCGCAGATCCGCGCCGCGGCTGCGGCCGTGCAGGGCGCGACTCAGGACCGCCCCGAGCAGTAGAACGCGTATCCCGAACACCGGGATCACCGGTGCCATTCGGTGCCACGATGTTGTTACGTGTGTGAGGACCCGTACCGACATTCGGAGGCCGCTGATGGGACTCGAGCCGAGAAAGATCGCGGACGTCGGCGAGGACGGCCTGCACCTGCACGCTTGCCCGCTGTGTGAGGCGATGTGCGGCTTGGAGATTCAGGTCTCCGCCGGTTTGGTGGCCAGCGTTCGGCCGAACAAGTCCGATCAGTGGAGCGCGGGTCACATCTGCCCGAAGGGTGCGTCGCTGGCCGCGCTGCACGAGGACCCGGACCGGATCCGCCGTCCGATGATCAAGGTCGACGGCCAGTGGCGCGAGGTCGATTGGGACACCGCGTTCCGTCGCTGTACCGAACTGATCGCTCCCGTCATCGAGAAGTACGGCATCGGCGCGGTCGCGGCTTATACCGGAAACCCGCTGGCGCACTCGTTTTCGCTGTCGCGCTACTCGGCGATCCTGCTCGGCCTGTCCGGTATGCCGATCACCTACTCGCCGGGCACGATCGACCAGTGGCCGAAGAACCTGTCGTCGCACCTGATGTACGGCAGTTGGTGGGCCTTCCCGACGCCGGACATCCAGCGCACCGACCTGTTGGTGGTGATGGGGGCCAACCCCGCGGCCTCCCAGGGTTCGCTCCTGGCCGCCCCCGACGTGATGGGCATCATCGCCGGTATCCGTAAGCGCGGCAAGGTGATCGTCATCGACCCGGTGCGCACCGCCACCGCCGCCAAGGCCGACGAGTGGCTGCCGATCACGCCCGGCACCGACGCGGCGCTGCTGCTCGGGATCATCCACACCGTCTTCGACGAAGGGCTGGTCAACCTCGGCGATCTGGAACGGCACCTCGACGGGGTCCCCGCGCTGGAGCGGGCCGTCGCCGACTGGTCGCCCGAAAGAGTCGCCGCCGCAACGGGTATCGATGCCGAGCGGATTCGGGCACTGGCCCGCGAGCTGGCCGGCACCCCGCGTGCGGTGGTCTACGGCCGGATCGGCACCTGTAACCAGGAGTTCGGCAGCCTGGCGAGCTGGCTGATCGACGTCGTCAACATCGTCACCGGCCACTTCGACACCCCCGGCGGCGCGATGTTCGCCACCCCGACCGCCTGGACCGTCACCGGCCAGCCGATCCCGGGCCTGGAGGACGGCGCCCCGAACTTCGGCCGCTACCGCACCCGGGTCCGCGGGGCCAAAGAGGTGCTGGGCCAGGTGCCGGTGTCGTGCATGCTCGAAGAGATCGTCACGCCCGGCGAGGGGCAGCTCAAGGCGCTGATTACGGTGGCCGGCAATCCGGTGTTGTCCACCCCGGGCGGCGACAAGCTCGACGAGGCACTGCCGCAACTGGACGCGATGATCTCAATTGACCTGTGGCTCAACGAGACCACTCGGCACGCCGACGTCATCCTGCCCGGTGCTTCGGCGCTCGAGCAGGCGCACTCCGCTGACTTGCTGCTGGGTGCGGCGATCAACAGCTTCGCCCGGTACTCGCCACCGGTGTTCCACCGCGAGGATCCCGATGCGCCTGAGGAATGGGAGATCCTGATCCGGCTGACCGGGCTGTGCACCGGCACCCCCGCCGAGGACGTCGACATCGCCGCGCTCGACGACGGTTGGTTCGACTACCTGTGCTTCACCCAGGGGCTGGACGGCGCGGAGATTCGCCGGCACTACGACCACGGCGGCCCGGAGCGCATGCTCGACCTGACCCTGCGGACCGCCTCATTCGGCGACCGGTACGGCGAAAACGCCGACGGGCTGACCCTGGAGAAGCTCAAGGCCCACCCGGATGGCATCAACTACGGCCCGATGGTGCCGCGCGTACCCGAAGTGCTCGGCACCGCGGACAAGAAGATCCGGGTGGCGCCGCAATACCTGCTCGACGACCTGCCACGGCTGGCCGAGCGGCTCGAACGCAATCCCGACGACCTCGTGCTGGTGAGCCGGCGGCATCTGCGCTCCAACAACTCCTGGTTGCACAACGTCGGCTCGCTGATGAAGGGCCGGGACCGGTGCACCCTGCTGATGCACAGCCGCGACGCCGCCGAGCGCGGTATCTCCGACGGCGACAACGCGGAAGTGGCGTCGACCGCAGGCAAGATCGTAGTGCCGGTCGAGGTGACCGATGCGATCAAGCCGGGCGTGGTGTCGATGCCGCACGGCTGGGGTCACGGTCAGCCTGGCACGCGGCTGGGCGTCGCGAACGCGTCACCCGGGGTGAACACCAACATCCTGTCGTTGCCGGACTTCATCGACGAGCCGTCCGGCAATGGTGCACTCAATGGCATCCCGGTGACAGTCAGCCGGACGCTGGCTCACAGCTAGGGCTCTGGAGGAACCAATAGTTCCTCGGGGTGGAAGTGGTGGTTGACGGTGCCTTGGCCGGTGTCCATCAGCGGCGGTGGATGCCAGTGGATGCGGCCGGTGTCGGGGTCGACACTGGTGGTCCAGCCGAGCCCGACGAGGCGGTTGTCAGGTCCGCAGCTCAGGGCGAGGCCGGGGGCGTCGGTCTGTCCGCCATGCTGCCAGTCGGCTTCGGCGTGGTGAACCTGGCAGTAGTCGGCCGCTGCGGTGCAACCCGGGCGGGTGCAGCCGCGGTCACGGTCATAGAGCAGCAGTCGTTGAGCTTTGGTGGCCAACCTTTGGGTGCGGGCCATGTACAGCGGTTCGGCGGTGTGGTGTTTGTACACGGTGAGGTAGTGAAAGCTGTGGGAGGACAACCGGATCAGGTCATTCATCGGCATCCGGATGCCCGCACCGGTGACGGCGATTCCGGCGCCGGCCTCCAGTTCGGTCAAGGTGGTGGACACGACCACGGTGACCGGAAGCCCGCCATGCCGGCCGAGCCGTTTGGACATCAGAACTTCGCGCAACGCGACCTTGAGTGCGTCGTGATTGCGCTGCGCCTGGGTCCGGGCGTCACGGTCGGCGGCGGCCTGCTGGTGGCAGGCGTCGGGGCCCTGCGAATCGGCTTTGGGCACTTCGACATCGGCGACTGGAGCCTCGAGCGGGTTGGGCGTGGGGTTGTGCAGTGGCTCAGGATCGTTGGGGTTGTTGATGCCCGGCCGGCCCCACACGCCCGTGACCGTAGTCAGATACGACGCGGCCTCGGGGTCCAGCCAGCCCTCGACGTGCACCAGGCCGTCGGCGTCCTGCTTGCCGACCCGCAGCCCACGCAGGTGTGCCGCGACATCGGGCCCGTCGCCGTCCTGGTTGAGCAGATACAGCAGCTTGTCGGCAGCTGCCTTGAGCGTTTCGGGGGTGTCGCGGGTCGCTGCGGCCACCAGGTCTGATTCGATCTGGCCGAGTTCGGCGGTGTTGACGTACTTTTCGGCCTTCGCCACGGTGTCCCGGATGATCGTGATGTGTTCGGTGTTGATCGTGCCGGCCAGCAGCGCCTGGGCGCACGCGGGCAGCAGCGGCTCCAACACCTCACCGCCGATGGCACAGCGCGGCCCCAGATCGGCGGCCGCGGCCACGCGGCGTGAGGCTTCCTTGCCGCTGATCCGCATCCGGGTGGCCAGCACGTCCTTCCAGGACTTGCCACCGATCTCGTGCGGGGCGGCCTGACCCATCAGGGCGGCTTGGATCCGGTGATCGATCATCGCCTGCGTGCGGGCCTGGCGCTCGCGTTCCGACTGGAGCGCCAACAACTCGGCGGTGCCGAACCTGGTGAAATCGACGTCAGCCAGCGTCGAGGTCGCAGCCAGGTGGCCGGCCAGCGCGGTCTGCACCGCATCCCGGTTCTGCGCCAACCCGACCTTCATGATTCGAACACTAGTTCGATACCCTGACAGGAAACCGCTGTTTGGGGCCGATGTGGCCACAGTGGCGAAAGTTCTTCAGGCCCACGCGGCGACTTTCGCTCACCGCGATTTGTAAATTCTCGTCGCGGCCGGGGTGGCGTAATGCCGGTCGGCGCCGGGGTTTCGCCAGGTACGGCACCTCAGCCGGCGGCGCAATCGGTTAACCTGCGTAAACGGTGACTTCGCCGCACTGCGGCACCCCTGAATCGCCCCTTACCTTGAGTGCGTGTCGTCCCAGCCCGAAGGCCATCCCGTATCGCTGCCGAGTCGCCGCGCGCGTGCCGATCAGGCTCGCCAGGTGGCCGACGTGCTGCGCCATCAGATCTACGAGGGCACCTACGACGACGCCCTGCCGGCCGAGGGCGAGCTGGCCGCCGAATTCTTCGTGTCCCGCAACACGATCCGTGAGGCTCTCGCAGTCCTCAAGTCCGAGGGCCTGATCGACCGTGGCACCAAGGTGGGCACACACGTGGCGGCCCGCAAGTACGACCACGGCCTCGATGCGCTGGTGGGCCTGAAGGAGACCTTCAAGGACTACGGCGATGTCCGCAACGAAGTCCGCGCCGTGCAGCGCCTGTCCGCCCCGCCCGCGGTGGCCCGCAAGCTGGCGCTGGAGCCCGGTGCGCAGGTGGTCTTCATCGAGCGGCTGCGCTATCTCGCCGATCTGCCGCTGTCGCTGGACCTCACCTACCTGACGCCCGACATCGGTGAGCAGGTGATCGAGCACCCGCTCGAAAGCAACGACATCTTCGCGCTCATCGAACGGGTCAGCGGGCGCCGCCTCGGTGGGGCCGGCCTTGCCCTGGAAGCGGTTTCGGCTGATCCGCATTCCGCCGCGACGCTGCAGGTGCCGGCCGGGTCGGCGCTGCTGATGGCCGAGCGGCTGACGAGTCTGGACGACGGGACACCCGTCGACCTGGAGTACATCAGGATGCGTGGTGATCGAATCACCATGCGCGGCAACCTCATCCGAGACACATGATTGGGAGCAACATATGACATTGGTCAATCAACGCGCCGATGTCCCGGTGACCATCGACGAATCCCTGTGTATCCAGGGCTGCACGTTGTGCGTCGACGTGTGCCCGCTTGATTCGCTGGCCATCAACCCTGACAACGGCAAGGCCTACATGCACGTCGACGAGTGCTGGTACTGCGGGCCGTGCGCCGCTCGCTGCCCAACCGGCGCCGTCTCCGTCAACATGCCCTATCTCATCCGCTAGAGGACCGAAGTGAAAACAGCCCTGATCGCCCTGACCGCCGGCCTGACCCTCGCGGCGGCCGGATGCTCTCTGGATTCGGCTACCAAATCCGCCGACACCGTCGACGTCGTGGTCGGCTACCAGTCCAAGACCATCAACACCGTCACCGCCGGCACGTTGCTGCGCGCCCAGGGTTACCTGGAACAGCGCCTGAACGACATCACCACCCGCACCGGCACGAAGTACAACGTCACGTGGCAGGACTATGACACCGGCGCCCCGATCACCGCGCAGATGGTGGCCGAGAAGATCGACATCGGCTCGATGGGCGACTATCCGATGCTCATCAACGGATCCAAGACACAGGCCAACGAACGTGCCAAGACCGAAATCGTGTCGGTCACCGGGTACAACCCGAAAGGCGCGCTGAACATGGTTGTGGTCTCGCCTGACTCGCCGGCGAAATCGTTGACCGACTTGGCCGGCAAGAAGGTCTCGGCCAGCGTCGGATCAGCCGGCCACGGCATGCTGGTGCAAGCGCTCGGCAAGGCAGGTATCGACGCCAAGACCGGGGTCGAGGTACTCAACCAGCAGCCGCAGGTCGGTGCGTCCTCGTTGGAATCCGGCCAGGTACAGGCACTTTCGCAGTTCGTGGCGTGGCCGGGGCTGTTGGTACACCAGGGTAAGGCCAAGCTGCTCTTCGACGGTGCCGAACTGAACTATCCGACCCTGCACGGTGTGGTGGTGCGGCGCGCCTATGCGGCCGAGCATCCCGAAGTGCTCGACGCCTTCCTGCAGGCTCAGCTCGACGCCACCGACTTCCTCAACACCAAACCGTTGGAGGCGGCCCGGCTCGTGGCCGAGGGCAGTGGACTGCCGCAGGAGGTCGTCTACCTGTACAACGGGCCCGGTGGTACATCATTCGACACCACGCTCAAGCCTTCGCTGGTCGACGCGCTCAAAGGTGATGTGCCCTACCTGAAGTCGATCGACAACTTCGCCGATCTCGACGTAGCCGGATTTGTACAGGACGGGCCGCTGCGGGCTGCGTTCTCGGCGCGCGGACAGGACTACGACAAGGCCGTGAGTTCCGGTGCCAACCCGTCGGCGTTGAGCGGCACCGACCCGGTGTGCCACACCGCCGTCGACAACCCCGCCACGGCCGGCGAACTCTGGCTCGACGGGGCGGACACCACCACGGCGGCCGTGACGCCGGTGTGCCTGCTCAAGGCGATCCGGCAGGCCGAGGGCGAGGGCAAGAAGGTTCGCGCCGCCTACGTCAGCGACGCCGAACTGGGTACCCGGTGGTTCGCAGACAAGGCGGTGTGGGTCCGCCTGCCCGGGCCGGGAGCCGAGGGGTACCTGCCGTTCGGCACCCAGGCCGGCGCCGAACGTTATACGGCCACGCATCCCGGTGCGGCGGTCGTCGACTATCGGCAGGCGCTGGCAGGTGCGGTATGACCACCACCGACACCGCTCCGGTCACGGCCGATGACCTGACGGCCGCACCGGAGGCGGTGCACACCCGCCGCACGCCCTCGGTCTGGCCGCACCGCCTGCTGCGGCTGGCGTCGGTGGTCGGTGCCGTCGTCCTGTGGCAGCTCCTGACCGCCAACGACGTCCGGCTGGGTCTGCGGTTCGACACCCTGCCCACCGTCACCGAAATCACTGCGGCCCTGGTGAACCGGCTGGGCACACCGGAATACTGGCTGGACCTCGGCCAGTCGCTGATCCGGATCCTCACCGGGTTCGGCATCGCCGCAGTCGTCGGCGTCATCACCGGAATCCTGCTTGGGCGCACCGCTCTGTTCGCCGACATCTTCGGCCCGCTCACCGAGCTGGCCCGGCCGATCCCGGCGATCGCCATGGTGCCGGTGGCGATCCTGCTGTTCCCCAGCGATGAGGCCGGAATCGTATTCATCACGTTCCTGGCCGCGTACTTCCCGATCATGGTCAGCGTGCGCCACGCGGTGCGCGCCCTGCCCACCATCTGGGAGGACTCGGTGCGCACCCTGGGTGGTGGGCGCCTCGACGTGCTGCGCCAGGTGGTGCTGCCCGGAATCCTGCCCGGGCTGTTCGGCGGGCTCTCGGTCGGCATGGGGGTGGCCTGGATCTGCGTGATCTCGGCCGAGATGATCTCGGGCCGTCTCGGGGTGGGATACCGCACCTGGCAGGCGTATACGGTGCTGAACTATCCCGACGTGTTCGTCGGCATCATCACCATCGGTGTGCTGGGCTTCGTGACCGCCGCCGCGGTGGAACTGATCGGCCGCCGTACCACCCGCTGGTTGCCTCGCGGTGAGGAGGTGAACCGATGACCGCTGCGACCACCAGCGGTATGCGGCTGGAACTCGATCGAATCCGGTTGTCCTACACCGGCGCTCCGGTGATCGACAATCTGAGCCTCACCGTCGAGCCCGGCGAGATCCTGGTGCTCACCGGTCCGTCCGGTTGCGGCAAGTCCACGTTGTTGCGTGCGTTGACGGGACTGCTGCGGCCCGACGGCGGCCGGGTCCTGGCCGACGGCGACCCGGTCACCACCACCTCCCGCGACCGAGGCATGGTGTTCCAGGACAGTGCCCTGCTGCCGTGGCGCACGGTGCGGTCCAATATCGAACTGGCCCTGCAACTCCGCGGGGAGCCCAAGGCGGGACGCCGCGGCGGGCCGCGCAATGGTTACCGCGAACGTGCCGATCGCTGGATCGACGAGGTCGGACTGACCGGGTTCGCCGATTTCCTGCCGAAGAGCCTGTCCGGCGGTATGCGCCAGCGGGTCCAGCTGGCCCGCGGCCTGGCCGGCGCACCACGCGCGGTCATGATGGACGAACCGTTCGCCGCCCTGGACACCCAGACCCGGGCTGCCATGCAGCGGTTGCTGATCGACACCTGGCAGGCTCATCCGACGACGATCGTGTTCGTCACCCACGATGTCGACGAGGCGCTCACGCTCGGCGACCGGGTTGCCGTCCTCGGCCGCGCCGGGCAGCCGCTGCGTGCCCTCATCGAGGTGGGCCAGCCCAGAACCGACCATCCCGAACGATCCGCGCTGCGCGCCGAGATCATCGCCGCCCTGGAGCAACCGTGACCGAACTGACTGACATTCCCCACGTCGACGATGCGCTTCGGATCGACTGCGACGTCCTGGTGATCGGCGGTGGGACCGCGGGCACCATGGCGGCGCTGACCGCCGCCGAGAACGGTGCCCAGGTGCTGCTGCTGGAGAAGGCCCACGTGCGGCACTCCGGTGCGCTGGCCATGGGCATGGACGGCGTGAACAACGCCGTCATTCCGGGTAAGGCCCAACCGGAGGACTACGTCGCCGAGATCACCCGCGCCAACGACGGAATCGTCAACCAACGCACCGTCTATCAGACCGCAACCCGTGGATTCGCCATGGTGCAGCGGCTGGAGCGGTACGGGGTCAAGTTCGAGAAGGACGAGCACGGTGAGTACGCCGTGCGGCGCGTACACCGGTCCGGCTCGTACGTGCTGCCGATGCCCGAGGGCAAGGACGTCAAGAAGGCGCTGTACCGAGTGCTGCGGCAACGCTCGATGCGCGAGAAGATCCGCATCGAGAACCGGCTCATGCCGGTGCGCGTGCTCACCCATGAGGGTCGGGCCGTTGGTGCGGCCGCATTCAACACCCGTACAGGCGAATTCGTCACCGTCGCCGCCAAGGCCGTGATCCTGTCCACCGGGGCGTGCGGCCGTCTCGGTCTGCCCGCATCGGGGTACCTGTACGGCACCTACGAGAACCCCACCAACGCCGGAGACGGGTATGCCATGGCCTACCACGCCGGTGCCGAACTGTCGGGAATCGAGTGTTTCCAGGTCAATCCGCTGATCAAGGACTACAACGGCCCGGCCTGCGCCTATGTGGCCAACCCATTCGGCGGTTATCAGGTCAATGCGCTGGGGGAGCGGTTCGTCGACTCCGACTACTGGTCGGGGCAGATGATGGCCGAGGTCAAGGAGGAGATCGAATCGGCCCGCGGGCCCATCTACCTGAAGGTCAGCCACCTGCCCGACGAGACGCTGACCACGCTGGAGAACATCCTGCATACCACCGAACGGCCCACCCGCGGCACGTTCCACGCCAACCGCGGGCATGACTACCGCACCCATGACATCGAGATGCACATCTCCGAGATTGGTTTGTGCTCAGGTCATTCCGCGTCGGGGGTGTGGGTGGACGAGCACGCCCGCACCACGGTTCCCGGCCTGTACGCCGCCGGAGACCTGGCGTGCGTCCCGCACAACTACATGATCGGCGCATTCGTCTACGGCGATCTCGCCGGGGAGCACGCCGCCTCGACGTTGTCGGAAGTGGCTGCCCCGCAGGTGCTTCCGGCCGATCAGGTGGCCGCGGCCCACGAGCTCATCTACCGTCCGCTGCAGCACCCGGACGGTCCGCCGCAGCCCCAGGTCGAGTTCAAGCTGAGGCGGTTCGTCAACGACTATGTGGCACCGCCGAAGACCGCGACCAAGTTGTCGATCGCGGTGCAGACCTTCGAACGCATGGCTGCCGAGGTCGAGGGGATCGGAGCGCGCACGCCACACGAGTTGATGCGCGCCGCCGAAGTGTCGTTCATCCGCGACTGCGCGGAGATGGCGGCCCGTTCCTCGCTGACCCGCACCGAATCGCGCTGGGGTCTGTACCACGAGCGGGCCGACCTGCCACAGCGTGACGATACGCAGTGGCGTTACCACCTCAACCTCTACAAGGACGCCGACGGCGCCATGCGGTTCGTCAAGCGTCCGGTGGCACCGTATTTCGTCGCGGTGCCCGAGCTCGACCATCTGACATCGCAGGATCCGGTGACCGCCGTCGAACAGCCACACCTGCACGGTGGCCGGGCTCCGGCCGCCGAACGTTCTCGGGTCCGCGCGGCCGGGTCCGCGCAACCGCCGTCACCACGGATCGCCGCGGTACTGGCGTTGGAGGAGCCTTCGCTGGAGGAGCTGAGCGCCTACCTCGCCGATCCGGACGCCGGCGTGCGACGCACCGCGGTGGCCACCCTCGTCGAGCATCTGCCCGACGGGTACCAGCCGGTGCTGGTGGCCGCGCTGGCCGATACCGACGCCGAGGTGCGGCGCGAGACCGCGGATGCGGTACGTGAACTCGTCGAGGTCCTGCCCGACCCGGGCGCCTTCGTCGAACGGCTGGGTTCCGCCGACCCCGTGGTCCGCGCGGTCACGGTGTATCTGCTGAGTTCGCGGCGCGTCGGGAGCGCTGACGCGTACCGGGTCGCCTCGATTGACGCCGATCACCGGGTGCGGATCGAGGCGGTGCGGGCCCTGGTGTCGGTCGACGACCACACCGGGGTGGCAGCGGCAACCGTCGACGAGAACCGGGAAGTGCGGATCGCCGCGGTAGGCGGTCTGGCGACCCTGCGCGCGGGCGCGGATGCGGTGCGCGTGGCGCTGGACGACCCCGATCCTCTGGTACGGGCGGCGGCGCTGGCCTCGCTCGGCGCGGTCGGCTGCACCGACGACGACGTGGTCAGTGTGGAGAAGGCATTCACCGAGTCGGCCTGGCAGATCCGGCAGGGTGCGGCACGGGCGCTGGCCGGGGCCCAGCCGGAGGTGGCGGTTCCGACCCTGTCGCGCGCGCTGGACGACCAGCACCTGGACGTGCGCAAAGCCGCTGTGCTGAGCCTGAGCCGGTGGGCGGACTCGGAGTCGACGGCCCGTGACGCCCTCACGGCGGCGTTGGAGGACACTGACGCCGACGTGCGCGCGTATGCCCGTCAGGCCCTGGCAGGCTGAGCGAAACCTTGCCAGAACGGCAAGGTTGCGTGCCATACCGCACTGCTGCACCGATACTGGGCTCCGTGCAGACCAGTCAGGAACGCAGGCATGACAATCCGCCGCCGCGGACCGCGAACAGCGAATCCGAGGTCTTGCGGGGATTCCTCGATTACCTGCGCACGTCGATCGCCGCGAAGGTCGGCGACGCGCCGGAACCGATGGCACGGACCTTCTCTGTGCCGTCGGGAACCACGCTGCTCGGCCTGCTCAATCACCTGACCTACGTCGAACGATGGATTTTTTTCGGCGACGACGTCACCGACTGGCAGGCAACCTTCGTCGTCGAACCGTCGGACAGCATCGACGATGTGGTGGCTCGCTATCGGACAGCAGTTGGGCACGCCAACACCGTGCTCGACGGCTGCACCGATCTCGCCGCGCCACTTCCCCGATCGCGGCCGGGGCGGGGGCCGGCGGCCAGCGTTCGTTGGGCGCTGGCCCACATGATCGAAGAGACCGGCCGCCACGCCGGTCACGCCGACATCCTGCGCGAGCTGATCGACGGCGTGACGGGCCGGTGACCGCACGCGGCCCGAATTCCGGTCACGGCAAAGTTCGTCGTTACCGCTGCTAACGACCGTACCTCGGCTTAATCTCGAAGCGTGCGACTCGCCTGGCCTTTGACGGGGCGGCTGGAGGAGACCCGGCTGATCGACGCCGCGCTGGCCTCCGCCGAACTGTCCGGGATCGTGATATACGGGACCGCCGGGGTCGGCAAGAGCCGCATCGCCCGCGAAGCGCTGTCGACCGCGGACGCCGGCGGCCTCGAAACCCGCTGGGCGGTGGGCACATCAGCGGCTCGAGCCCTGCCCCTGGGGACGTTCGCACGGTGGGTGGGTACCTCGGATGCCGACAGCGTGGCACTGGTCGGCCGGGTGATCGACGGCCTGACGTCTGCCGCGAACGGTCAACCGGTGCTGGTATGCGTCGACGATGCACACCTGCTCGACGGATTGTCGGGTTTCGTGCTGCAGCAGATCGTGCAGCGCGGCGCTGCCAAGCTACTGCTGACCGTGCGTACCGGTGCACCGGTACCGGCCGAGGTTCAGACAGCCTGCGACCGTGGCCGGTTCGAGCGGCTGGACCTGCAGCCGCTGTCCCACGACGAATCGACCCGTTTGCTGACCGCAGCGCTGGGCGGGCCACTCGATCATGAGGCAGCGCAACGGTTGTGGCGCCTGACCCGCGGCAATGTGCTCTACCTGCGCAACATCGTCGAGCAGGAGGTCACCCAGGGACGGCTCGCCTGTCAGGATGGCAGTTGGCGGTGGACGGGAGATCCGGTGATGCCACCCGGACTCGTCGAACTGATCGAGACAAGGATCGGCGCGCTACCGCCCGAGGTCAGCGAAGTCGTCGACGTCCTGGCGGTGGCCGAGCCGATCCATCTGGATCGGTTGACGGCGATCACCGATGCCGATTCGGTGGCCGCGGCCGAGTCCCGCGGACTCATCACCATCGACTCCACCGACCGGGAGGTCCGGGTCGCCCATCCGCTCTACGCCGAGGTGCGACGCAATCGGGTGCCGGGTACTCGATTACGTCGGCTGCGGGGGCTGGTGGCAGACGCGCTCGGTAACCGGGAAGATCGCGATGCCATGCGGGTGGTGGTACGCCGGGCCACGCTGATGCTGGACTCGGATCTGCCGCTCGACCCCGAGTTGTTGACCCGCGCCGCACAAGGCGCGGTGTGGCTGTCGGATCTGGCGCTGGCCGACCGGCTGGCCCAGGGCGCGATCTCGGCCGGCGCCGACGCGGAGGCGAATTTCATTCGCGCCCATGCCTTGTCGTGGCTCAGCCGCGGAGCCGAATCGGACGCGGTACTCGACGCCATCGACACCACCGAGCTGACCGACGACGGGCGGGCCCGGCTCGCCTTCCTGCGTGCCTCCAACATGCTTTGGTCGCTGGCCGACCCGGACGGCGCCAAAGGGCATGTCGACGCCGCGGCGGTGGACATCCCTGAGGCCGCCCGGGCCGCGATCGACGCGTTCTACACGGTGTACTGGGCCGCGATCGGTGATCCGGAGCGGGCCAGGACGGCTTCTCGTGGCCTGGACCTCGACGCGATGCCTGCCATCGTGGGCGCGGTGACCGCATGGGCGGTGGCCGCGTCTTGCGGGGATTCCGGCCGGGCCGACGATGCCGTCGCGGCGGCCCGCGCCGGCTACCGCATCACGGATGATTCCTTCGATGCGGCGCACACGCGGTTCGTCATCGCCGATGCACACATCGGTGCGTTGCTGCTGGCCGGGCGGATTCGTGAGGCGCAACAGGAAGCCGAGCAGCTGAGCCGTCGGGCCGCCGAGCGGCCGGGTGCGGCACAGTTGTTCGGGCTCGCGCTGGCAGGTCGCGCCGCCTTCGGAGCGGGCGAGCTCGGCGCGGCTGCCGGGCTGCTGGATCCGGTGGTGAAGATGATGCGCGCCGTAGGGGAGTCGAACGGGTTCGGCTATCGCTTTCACCTGCCGCGTGTCACGGCGCTGGCGGTCCGCGGTCTGGCCGACGACACCACGGTGGCCGAACTCGACGAATACCGGCATGCCAGCTGGCAGTACCTCGCCTACGAACACAGCCTGGTGCGGGCATGGGTGGCCGCCACCCAGGGTGCGGTGTCGGAGGCCGTCGACATCGCGCTCGCCGCCGCCGACACCGCCGGGGCCAACGGGCAACTGGCGGCCGAGGTGTTGTGCCTGCAGACCGCAGCACAGTTCGGCGACCACTCCCGCACCCACCGGCTCGACGAGCTGACCGGCCTGGTCGAGGGACCGCGGGTCAGCGCCGCCGCCGCGCTGTGCCGCGCCCTGATCCACGACGACGGCGACGGGTTGGCAAAGGTCTCAATCGAATTCGAGAAATTCGGCGATCTGGTGGCGGCGGCTGACGCTGCCGGTCTCGCGGCGGTGGCTTATCGGCGCCGCGGCGCGGCCACCCCGGCGCTGCTCGCCGCCGCCGAACGCCTGCCACTGACTGACCGGGAACGTGAGATCGCCATGCTGATCGGGGCCGGGCTGTCGAGCCGGGCGATCGCCGAGCGGCTGCACCTCTCGGTGCGCACCGTCGAGGGCCACATCTACCGGGCGATGGCGAAAACCGGTGTGTCGACCCGGGCCGAGCTGATCGCCCTGCTCCCGCGACGGCACCGCTGATTCGAGTACCGGGGTACTCGCTCCGGCCAGACTTGAGCGTCGCATCCTGGATCGCATGGCCGACGAGGGCGAGATACACGAACGGGCGCTGCGGCAGCTGCCATTGCCGTACTCGCTGGCATTGCGGCTGCGCGACGCCGGTGTCGCACGCGACGTCGTGTGTGAGTACCTCAGCATCGAAGAGTCCGCACTCGACGGCCTCTACCGGATCGCCGAAGCCAAACTGGCCGCCGCGCAGGGCCGATGAGGACTCGGTCGAGAAGCGCACCGGTGCCGGCTCGAACGGCAAGCCGGCGCGGAGCTAGATGTCGAGCGCCTGATATGTGCGCCGGACGAATCTGGGCTGTGCGGTCTGAAGTTTCGCCGTCGACGTGTTGCCACTGACGGCAGCCGCGTCCACCGACAGGTTCGGATGGTTCTGCACCAGGTAGATCAGGATCAGATCCGCCGATGGGTCGGCCTGCCACCAGGTGCCATAGGCGCCGGGCCAACTGAACGTGCCCAGTCCACCCGGGCCGAACAACTGGCGCGATTTCGCCGGATCGGTCACCACCGACAGGTTCAGGCCGAAGCCCCGGCCGATCCAGAACGGGGCCCCGAGGAACTGGAACTGCTTCTGTTCGGGGGTGAGCCGGTCGGTGCGCATCACCCGCACCGACTCCTCGGAAAGCACCCGCACCCCGTCGATCGTGCCGCCGGCCAACAACATCCGGGCGAACTTCAGGTAGTCGTCGGCGGTGGAGAACAATCCGGCCCCGCCGGTGCAGAACGGGGGATCGGTGATCGGCGCCGGTCCCATCACGTCGTGGGTCAGCTTGTTGTCGGCGGTCAGCTCATACATCGTGGCGGCGCGTCGTCGGCCGGCCGCATCGACGGAGAAGCCGGTGTCGACCATGCCCAGCGGTCCGAAGATGCGCTCGGCCAGCACCTGGGACAGCGGCTTGCCCTCGATCCGGGACAGCGCGATACCGAGCACATCGGTGGAGTGACTGTAGGTGAGCCGCTCGCCCGGCTGATGGGCCAACGGCAGCTTGGCGACATCGGCCAGCCAACGGTCCTGATCCTGACGCAGCGACAGCTTGCCGTAGGCCGACGCCAGCGGGCCCAGCACCGAGAACACATACGCCAGGCCGCTGCGGTGGGTCATCAGATCGTCGAAGGTGATGGGCCGGCGCGCGGGCTCGGTGCGGTCCAGCGGGCCGCGCGGCTCGCGCAGCACCTGCATGTCGGCCAGCTCCGGCAACCATTTCGCCACCGGCTCGTTCAGCGCGAGCTTGCCCTCCTCGGCCAAGGCCATCGCCGCCGCCACGGTGACGGGCTTTGTCATGGAGGCGATCCGGAAGATGGTGTCGCGCTGCATCGGCAGGCCGGCCTCGACGTCGCGGTGCCCCAGGGCATTGACCTGGAGTACCTCGCCCGCCTGCCACACCAGCGTGACGGCGCCGGCGAGCAGCCCGGCGTCGATCGCTTCCCGGATGGATGTCTGATTGCCGTCGAGATTCATCGCCGACCAGCCTATCCAGCGGCGGAGTCGAGGGTCGGCGCTACCTACGGGCGTCACCCGCGTCGCCAGCGCCGGCGGGCCCTGACCACACTCGACCAGTCCTGGTACCCGAGCCGGTTGGCGATCTCGTAGTGCGGGATCCTGCGGTCGCGCAGAAGGTTGTCCGCGACGCTGCGACGCACCTCGTCGAGGACCGCCCGGTAAGTGGTGCCCTCCCGTTCGAGGTGACGGCGCAATGTCCGCGGGGCGTAGTGCAGGTGTAGCGCCACGTCTTCGAACGTGAGGTCGAGAGACGACTGGTCGAGCAGATGCGCGCGGACCTGCGCGGCGACACCGGTGTGATGCAACCGCTCCGCGCGGATTCGGTCGCACTCGGCGACCATGAGCTGGGTCGTGTGCGCGTTCGCCATCGGCGGTGCCAGATCCAGATAGCCTGCGTCATAGACGATTTCGTTGCGGGCGCAGCCGAATGACACCGGAACCCGGAAGTAGTCCCGGTAGACCTCGGCGGACTCGGCCAGTCGGGGATCGGCGAAGGCGAACCTGATCTCGCGCAGCGGTACCGCATCGAGGTCCGGGAACGTGTCGCGCTGAATCTGCATGACAGCGGTCAGATCACGTTCGACGACGAACCGCCGGATGCCCTCGGGCATGTCGTCGGCTTCGAAGGCCAGGATGTAGCGGTCGTCGTCGATGCGCGCGGTCATCGTCGAGAACGCGAACGTCAGCATCGCGTAGTAGAGGCCGCGATGGACCGTGTCCCGCACGCTGGCCGATGCGGTCAGGAGATAGCCCAGATAGCCGTACGCGGTCAGGTGGTAGCGGCTGCCCAGCTGAACGCCCAGCCCGGGGCGGTCGCCGGCCAGGGCAGCCAGGTTGCGGATCACCGCCAGCTCCTGACTGGCCTCGACGACGGTGTCGACGTCGCCCAAAGAGGCGATGTCGAGATGCGAACCCACGAGCAGCGCCTCGGCGGAGATGTGGCGCTGCGCCGCCCACTCGCACATGATCGCGACGGAAACCGCCGAACGCGGGTGATCCCACGGGTCGGTCATGGCCGCTATGACCCGGTTGGTGGAATGCAGCACGGGTGAGCCGGGCAGCTGGCTCTGATCTGCGAATTCAGCGAGGCCCGACGTCATGATGGCCAGTTTTGCCGACCTGCGAGGGCAGGTCAATGCGCTCGGAAGCCGCCGAAATGGCCGGAAATGTCGAGTTGTGGCCGGGGCGGTCCTGTCGAAGCGCCCGCGACCGCTCTACGGTGCGAATAGTGATTCACATCTCAGTTCGGCGCGAACTGTGTCCGGTGGCACATAAAGAGAGGCACTCGTGAAAGTAAAGGCTGCTGTGGTCGAGGAGATCGGCGCACCCTGGACGATCTGTGAGGTCGAGCTGGGAGACCCGGTTGCCGGCGAGGTCCAGGTGCGGCTGGCCGCGTCGGGCCTGTGCCATTCCGACGCACACGTCGTCGCGGGCAGCAGCCCGGTGCCCTTCATGCCGGTTCTCGGCGGACATGAAGGCGCCGGGGTGATCACCAAGGTCGGCCCGGGTGTCACCGGCCTGGCCGAGGGTGATCACGTCGTGCTCGCCTTCATACCGGCATGCGGGACATGTCCATCGTGCGCCACCGGTCTGCAGAACCTCTGTGACGAGGGCGCCGGATTGCTCACCGGACAGGCGGTGTCCGACAAGACCTACCGCGTGACCCGCGACGGTCAACCGGTCATCCAGATGTGCCTGCTCGGCACCTTCGCGCCGTACGTCACGGTGAGCGAGGCGTCGGTGGTCAAGATCGAGAAGGATGTGCCGCTGGAGGTGGCCGCGCTGCTGGGCTGCGGCGTCTCCACCGGTTGGGGCTCGGCGACCGAGATCGGCGCCACCCATCCCGGTGACACGGTCGTCGTGATGGGCATCGGCGGTGTCGGCATCAACGCCGTGCAGGGTGCGCGGTTCGCGGGTGCCCGGTTCGTGGTGGCGATCGACCCGGTCGACTTCAAGCGAAAGAAGGCGCTCGAGTTCGGCGCCACCCACACGTTCGCCTCCGTCGCGGACGCCGCAGCCGAACTGCCCGACCTCACGTGGGGAAAGATGGCCCAGGTCTCGATCATCACGGTCGGCGAGATCAAAGGTGAACACATCCAGCAGGCGCTGAGCCTGACCGGCAAGGGTGGACAGGTAATTGTCACCGGCATGGGCGATTTCACTCAGTCGACCGTGGACCTCAACCTGTTCGAGCTGACCCTGCTGCAGAAGCGGGTTCAAGGTGCGGTGTTCGGCGGCGTCGGTCCTCGCACCCAGATCCCCAAGCTGCTCGACCTCTACCGCTCCGGGAATCTCAAGCTCGACGAGCTCGTCACCACCCGCTACCGCCTTGAGGACATCAACCAGGGCTACCAGGACATGTTCGACGGCAAGAACCTTCGCGGTCTCGTCGTCTACTCCGACACCGACTACTGACATGGGGGCATTGATGCAGATCCAGGACAGCAACTACATCGACGGCAAGTGGGCGGTGTCGAGCGGCACCACCCGCATCCCCGTCATCAACCCGGCCAACGACGAGGTGATCGCCGAAGTGGTGGCGGGCACCGCGGCCGACGTCGACGCCGCCGTCGCGGCCGCCCGTGCCGCCTTCCCGGCGTGGTCGGCCACACCGGTGGGCGAGCGGGCTGACTACCTCACCGCGATCGCCGGCAAGCTGGCCGAGCGGTCGGAGGACGTCGCCCGCACCATCTCCTCCGAAATGGGTTGTCCCATCTCGATTTCCCGGGCCATCCAGCTGGGGCTGCCGCTCAACAGTTTCGCCGAGGCCGCCAACATCGTGCGTGAGTACGAGTTCGAGAGCGAGTACCGGGGATCGACGATCGTGCGGGAACCGTTCGGTGTACTGGGTGCGATCACACCCTGGAACTACCCGTTGCACCAGATCGCCCTGAAGGTCGCCTACGGACTGGCCGCCGGCAACACCGTCGTCGTCAAACCCAGCGAGATCACCCCGTTGTGTGCGCTCGCGCTGACCGAGATCATCGACGAGATCGGCCTTCCCCCAGGCGTGTTCAACCTGGTGTTCGGCACCGGGGCGGATGTCGGTGAGGCGATCGCCGGACACGGCGACGTCGACATCGTCAGCTTCACCGGGTCCACGCGGGCCGGCCGGCGCGTACAGGAAGTCGCCGCCCGCACCGTCAAGCGAGTCTCGCTGGAGCTCGGCGGCAAGAGCCCCAACATCATTCTCGACGACGCCGACCTGGAATCGGTGGTGCCCGCATCGGTCAGGACCATGATGCTCAACTCCGGGCAGACCTGCTCGGCACTTACCCGCATGATCGTCCCGCGCGACCGCCTGGCCGAGGTCGAGGCCCTCGCGAAGGCGGCCGCCGATGCGCTCCCGGTGGGTGATCCCACCGACGAGGGGACCGCGCTGGGTCCGCTGTCATCCCGGGCCCAGCAGGAACGGGTGCTCGGCTACATCCGCACCGCGCTGGCCGAGGGGGCGCGTCTGGTCACCGGCGGCGAAACCGACACCGATGCTCCCGGTGCGTTCGTGCGGCCGACGGTGTTCTCGGATGTCACCGAGGACATGACCATCCACGCCGAGGAGGTCTTCGGCCCGGTCCTGGCGATCGAGGCCTACGACTCCGAGGACGACGCGGTGCGAATCGCCAACGCCACGGACTACGGTCTGGCCGGCGCGGTCTGGTCCTCCTCGCCGGAACGTGCCGAGAACATCGCGCGCCGGATCCGGGCCGGCCAGGTGCAGATCAACGCCGGCGCCTTCAACGCCAACGCCCCCTTCGGCGGATACAAGCAGTCGGGTAACGGGCGCGAGGCCGGACTGTACGGGCTCGAGGAATTCCTCGAGATCAAGTCGATCCAGCGGTGATCGGATGCCACTGGAACCGGTGACACAGGCACTGCTGGCGCAACTGGCCGAGACGCGCGATCCGCCAATGCACGAAGGCACGCCGGCGATGGCGCGGATGGCCGGACCGATCTTCGCCGGCATGAGCGGACGCGGACCCGAGGTGGCCGCGGTGCACAACCTGAAGCTCGAGGGTGAGGACGGGGGACGGTTTCGGGTCCGGGTCGTCGTCCCCGACGGGCAATCCCGTTCGGTGATCGTTTATTTCCACGGCGGCGGCTGGGTGATCGGGGATATCGATCTGCAGTACGACCATCTGGCCCGGCACCTGGCGAACCTCACCGAATCGACGGTGGTCCTGGTGAACTACCGCAAGGCTCCCGAGCATCCGTTCCCGACCGCCCTTGAAGACAGCTGGATCGGATTGCTCTGGGCTGCAGCGCATTCAGCCGAGTTCGCCCCCGCCGATGCCCCGCTGATCGTGGCGGGTGACAGTGCCGGTGGCAACATTGCCGCGGTGATGGCCCGGTGGGCCCGCGACCGGCAGGGTCCGACGATCGACTACCAGGCCCTGATCTATCCGGTCACCGACTGCGACTTCGATCGACCGTCGTACGTCGCGCCCGAAAATCAGCTGATGCTGAGCCGGGACACCATGATCTGGTTCTGGGCGCACTACCTTTCCGATCCGGCCGCCCGGACGAACCCGGATGCCTCGCCGCTGCGGGCGCCCAGCCTCGCCGGCCTTCCGCCTGCCCTCGTCTATGTCGCGGAGTACGACCCTCTGCACGACGAGGGTGTCGCCTACGCGGCGGCGCTGGCCGAAGCCGGGGTGAGCGTGACCCTCGAGGAAGCGGCCGGTCAGATGCACGGGTACTTCCAGATGGCCAACATCCTGCCCGGCTATCAGGCCGGAATGTCGTTGGTCGCCAACCATATCCGGGCATTCGTCGATGGGTACCGGACCGACCTGAAGGCGGTGTGAGCGATGGCAGACCATGACGTGATCATCATCGGCGCCGGATTCGCCGGTCTCTACCAGCTGTACAAGTTGCGCGAGCTCGGATTCGAGGCGCGCATCCTGGAGGCGGGCCCGGAGGTCGGCGGGACCTGGTACTGGAACCGATATCCCGGTGCCCGCTGCGATATCGAGTCGATCGAGTACTCCTACTCGTTCGACCCGGAGTTGCAGCAGTCGTGGAACTGGACCGAGCGGTACGCCGCCCAGCCGGAGCTGTTGGCCTATGCCAGACATGTCGCCGACCGCTACGACCTCCGTCGTGACATCAGCTTCGACACCCGCGTTGTCGCCATGGAGTTCGATGACGCCGCAACCGAGTGGACCGTCACGACCGAAGCCGGCACCCGGACCACCGCGAGTTTTGTGATCGCGGCGACCGGATGTCTGTCCAAACCGCTGGTGCCGTCATTCGACGGGCAGGACGACTTCGCCGGTGACATCCTCTGGACATGGGACTGGCCCGCCGCAGGAGCGGACCTGCAGGGCAAACGGGTCGCTGTCGTCGGCACGGGATCTTCTGGCGTGCAGACGATCACCGCCATCGCACCGGTGGTCGGGACGCTGACGGTGTTCCAGCGCACACCGCCGTATGCCGTCCCGGCGCAGAACCGTCCGATCGCTGCAGAACTCGCCGACGTCAAACAGCACTACCCACACTTCCGGGAGATCAGCCGGACGTCGCGGGGCGGCGCGCAATGCGGCGACGGCGCCGGCCTGCCGCCGTTCTTCGGCGACCTGGACAGCGACGCCACCCGTGCCGAGCTCACCCGGCGCTGGGACGACGGCGGGCTCTGCTTCCAGCAGTCGTTCTACGACCTGCTGCTGGATCCGGAGGCCAACGAGACCGCCGCCGAATACGTGCGGGACCGGATCCGGCAGAAGGTCACCGATCCGCAGCTCGCCGAAAAGCTCACGCCGCGCAGCTATCCGATCGCGGCGAAGCGGCTGTGTGTCGACACCGGGTATTACGAGGTCTACAACCGGGACAACGTGACGCTGGTCGACCTCAACGCGGAGCCGCTCCACCGGATCACCGAACGGGGCATCCTCGCCGGTGACACCGAGCACGAACTCGACGTCATCGTGCTGGCCACCGGATTCGACGCGATGACCGGGGCGCTGAATGCGATCGACATCCGGGCGACCGACGAGAACGGCGTCACCCGCACCCTGCGGGAGAAATGGGCGGCCGGTCCGCGGACCTATCTCGGGTTGATGTCGGCGGGGTTCCCGAACCTGTTCACCGTCACCGGGCCGCAGAGTCCCTCGGTGCTGTCCAACATGCTCACCTCGATCGAGTACCACGTCGAGTGGATCAGCACGGCGCTGGTACACCTGCGTGAGCACGGTCTGAACCGCATGGAAGCCGACGGCGAGGCCGAGGACAACTGGGTGAACATCACCAACGACACGGCCGATCTCACGCTGCTGCCGCAAGCCGCCTCCTGGTACATGGGCGCCAATGTGCCCGGTAAGCGGCGGGTGTTCCTGCCGTTCGTCGCCGGTGTCGGCGTCTACAAACAGATCGGTGACGGGGTGGCCGTGGCGGGTTATCACGGATTCGAGATGGCCTGAACCCGCGGGTGGGTGATACTTCTCGGGCGAAGATCGTGGCGTGAGAAGAGGCAGATGACCCAGCAGGACCAGATCGACGGCGAGCCGAGCTCCGTCGCGACTCCCGAGGCCAACCCCATGAAGCGGGTGGCGTTCGCCAGCTTCGTCGGCACCGCGATCGAGTTCTACGACTTCTACATCTACGGCACCGCCGCGGCCCTGATCTTCCCCCACGTGTTCTTCCCGAACATGGGCCCGACGATGGCGACGATCTCGTCGCTGGCCACGTTCGCGGTCGCCTTCCTGTCCCGACCGATCGGCGCCGCGGTATTCGGGCATTTCGGAGATCGCTTGGGCCGCAAGAAAACCCTGATCGCGACGCTGTTGATCATGGGACTGTCGACGGTGTGCGTCGGGCTGGTGCCCAGCGCGGCGACGATCGGCATCGCCGCACCGATCATCCTGCTGATCCTGCGGCTGCTGCAGGGCTTCGCCGTCGGCGGGGAGTGGGCCGGATCGGCGCTGCTGAGCGCCGAGTACGCGCCCGTCGGGAAGCGCGGCATGTACGGGATGTTCACCCAACTGGGTGCCGGCGCCGGGCTGGCCGTGAGCAATCTCGTGGTCTTCACCGTCAGCGTGACCATCGGCGAGAAGAGCGCGGTGTTCCTGGAATGGGCCTGGCGGTTGCCGTTCCTGTTCAGCGCGGTGCTGCTGGTCGTGGCGCTGTATGTGCGGCTGAGCATCGACGAGACGCCGGTGTTCGCCCGGGAGCAGGTGACCGGCGGCGTGCCCAAGGCGCCGTTGAGCGAACTGTTCCGCACCCAGACCCGGCAGGTGGCGCTTGCGGCGGGCTGCATGGTCGGCATCTTCACCATGAGCTTCCTGGGCGGCACCTATCTGATGAGCTACGCCAGCACCCGCATCGGGCATCCGCGCAGCCTGATCCTCGGGGTCGGTGTGCTCGCCGGAATCTCCCTGATGATCTTCTCCGCGATCTCGGCGGTGCTGTGCGACCGGTACGGCCGCCGACGGGTCATCCTTGCCGGGTTCGCCCTCGCCCTGCCGTGGGCATTCGTGGTGATGCCACTGATCGACTCCGGTTCACCGGTGGGCTTCGCGGTGGCGATCGCCGGCATCTTCTGCATCTTCGGCCTGTCCTACGGGCCCATCGGGTCCTTCCTGCCTGAGATCTTCGCCACCCGCTACCGCTACACCGGCGCTGGTCTCTCGTTCAATCTGGCCGGCATCGTGGGCGGGGCGATTCCGCCACTGGTCGCCGGAGTCCTGGTGGCCACGCTGGGAAGCTGGGCCGTCGGGGCGATGATGGCGGTTTTCGTGGTCGTCAGCATCATCTCGACGGTGCTGCTGCCCGAGACAAAGGGAACCGAACTGGACGCCGTTCTGAGCGACTCCGCGAGGTGACCGTGGCGGGCTCCAGGTTTGCGGCCTGCTAAGCTACCCCGCAGTTCGACGTCCTTTAACGATCCGTCCAGAGAGGCGGAGAAGGAGGTCAGGGTCAGCTCATGGGCTCTTCAGGTACCGACCGGGAATTGTTGTCTGCGGCGGACGTCGGCCGCACCATTTCCCGGATCGCACATCAGATCATCGAGAAGACCGCTCTCGACGATCCCGCCGAACGCGAGCGGGTCGTTCTCCTCGGCATCCCCACTCGCGGCGTGACGCTGGCCACGCGCCTGGCCGCCAAGATCGACGAGTTCGCCGATGTGGCGTTGCCCGTCGGGGCGCTGGACATCACGCTCTACCGCGATGACCTCAACTTCAAGCCGCCGCGGCCCCTGGCGACCACGTCGATCCCGCCCGGTGGCATCGACGACGCCGTGGTGATCCTCGTCGACGACGTCCTGTACTCGGGGCGGTCGGTGCGCTCGGCGCTGGACGCGCTGCGCGACATCGGCCGGCCGCGGGTGGTGCAGCTGGCGGTGCTGGTCGACCGTGGCCACCGGGAGCTGCCGATCCGGGCCGATTACGTCGGCAAGAACGTGCCGACCTCGCGCACCGAGAGTGTCCATGTGCTGCTGTCCGAGGATGATGACCGTGATGGGGTGGTGATCTCGAAGTGACGACACGTCATCTCTTGTCGGCAGCGGATCTGAGCCGGGATGACGCGACGGCGATCCTCGACGACGCGGACCGGTTCCGCGAGGCGCTGCTGGGCCGTGAGGTCAAGAAGCTGCCCACGTTGCGCGGCCGCACCATCATCACCATGTTCTACGAGAACTCCACCAGGACCCGAGTGTCGTTCGAGGTCGCGGGTAAGTGGATGAGCGCCGACGTGATCAACGTCAGCTCGTCGGGATCCTCGGTGGCCAAGGGGGAGTCGCTGCGCGATACCGCGCTGACCCTGCGCGCCGCCGGCGCCGACGCCCTGATCATCCGCCACCCCGCTTCCGGTGCGGCACAACAACTCGCGGAGTGGACCGCCGAGGACGGCGGCGCCGGCCCCAGCGTGATCAACGCCGGCGACGGGACCCATGAGCATCCGACCCAGGCCCTGCTCGACGCCCTGACCATCCGTCAGCGGCTCGGTTCCATCGAGGGCAAGCGCGTGGTGATCGTCGGCGACGTGCTGCACAGCCGGGTGGCCCGGTCGAACGTGTCGCTGCTGGCCACCCTGGGCGCCGAGGTGGTGCTGGTGGCGCCACCGACGCTGTTGCCCGTCGGGGTGTCCGGATGGCCGGTCACGGTGTCGCACGATCTGGACGCCGAGCTGCCCGCCGCCGACGCGGTGCTGATGCTGCGGGTCCAGGCCGAGCGGATGAACGGTGCGTTCTTCCCGTCCGCCCGCGAGTACTCGGTGCGTTACGGACTCTCGGAGAAGCGCCAGGCCATGCTGCCGGGTAACGCCGTGGTGCTGCACCCCGGGCCGATGCTGCGCGGCATGGAGATCGCGTTTCCGGTCGCCGATTCATCGCAATCGGCTGTTCTGCAACAGGTTTCAAACGGAGTCCACGTGCGGATGGCGGTGCTGTTCCATCTGCTGGTGGGCGCGGATCGGGAGGCGATCAGCGTATGACGACACACATCGCAGGCTCGAATCCGCCGGTCCTCATCCGCGGGGTACGCCTCTACGGCGAGGGCGACGCAGTCGACGTGCTGGTCGCCGACGGACAGATCGCCGAGATCGGTTCCGCGCTCAAGGCTCCCGAGGGCGCCGAGGTGATCGACGCCACCGGCCAGGTGATGCTGCCCGGTTTCGTCGACCTGCACACGCATCTCCGCGAGCCGGGCCGCGAATACGCCGAGGACATCGAAACCGGTTCAGCAGCAGCCGCTCTGGGTGGCTACACCGCGGTGTTCGCGATGGCCAACACCGACCCCGTCGCCGACTCCGTGGTGATCACCGATCACGTGTGGAACCGCGGCCAGCAGGTGGGCCTGGTCGATGTGCACCCGGTCGGCGCGGTCACCGTCGGCCTGGAAGGCAAGCAGCTCACCGAGATGGGCCTGATGGCCGACGGTGTCGGCCAGGTGCGGATGTTCTCCGATGACGGGCTGTGCGTGCACGATCCGCTGGTGATGCGGCGGGCCCTGGAATACGCCACCGGACTCGGGGTGCTCATCGCCCAGCACGCCGAAGAGCCGCGCCTGACCGTCGGCGCCGTTGCCCACGAAGGGCCCAACGCGGCCAAGCTCGGTCTGGCGGGCTGGCCGCGCTCGGCAGAAGAGTCGATCGTCGCCCGTGACGCGATCCTGGCCCGCGATGCCGGGGCGCGAGTACACATCTGCCACGCCTCCACTGCCGGAACCGTGGAACTGCTGAAATGGGCCAAGGCGCAGGGTATTTCGATCACTGCCGAGGTCACTCCGCACCACCTGCTGCTCGACGACACCCGGCTGGCCAGCTACGACGGTCGCAACCGGGTCAACCCGCCGCTGCGGGAATCCAGTGATGCCGAGGCGCTGCGCCAGGCCCTGGCCGACGGGGTCATCGACTGCGTGGCCACCGACCACGCACCACACGCCGACCACGAGAAGTGCTGCGAATTCTCGGTGGCCCGGCCGGGCATGCTCGGTCTGCAGACCGCGCTGTCGGTGGTGGCCGAGACCATGGTGCGGCCCGGCCTGCTGACCTGGCGCGGTGTCGCCAAAGTGATGAGCGAGGCCCCCGCCGCCATCGTCGGGCTGCCCGATCAGGGCCGGCCGCTGGCAGTGGGGGAGCCGGCCAACCTCACGGTGATCGATCCCGACGCGACCTGGACGGTGGAAGGCGACGAGCTGGCCAGCCGCTCGGACAACACGCCTTTCGAATCGATGACGCTGCCCGCGACGGTGACCGTGACCCTGCTGCGCGGCAAGATCACCGCGCTCGACGGCAAGTCGGGATCGACACGGTGAACACTCCCACGCTGATCGCGTCACTGGTGCTGGCGGCCGTGCTGGCCGTGCTGATCGCCTTCCTGATCCGCCAGATGATGCGGGGCTGGTTGCACCGCGCACAACGCCAGGCTCAGCTGATCGGCACGTTGCCGTCGCTGCCCGACACCGTCGGCGCGGCGACGATCCCGGCCACCAAGGGGATGTATGTCGGCACCACGCTGGTGCCGCACTGGAACGACAAGGTCGCCGCGGGCGACCTGGGCTTTCGCACCAAGGCGGTGCTGACCCGCTATCCCGAGGGAATCATGATGCAGCGCAGCGGCGCCGGGCCCATCTGGATTCCCGCCGAATCGATCACCGCGGTCAGAACCGAACGCGGAATCGCAGGCAAGGCACTGACTTACGACGGAATTCTGGCCATCAGATGGCGGCTGCCCTCGGGCACCGAGATCGACACCGGGTTCCGCGCCGACAATCGCGCAGAGTACGACCGCTGGCTGGAGGAAGAGGCATGACGAGTAACAAGAGCAACGAAAAGGCGGTCCTGGTACTCGAGGACGGGCGCGTCTTCACCGGTACGACGTTCGGGGCGGTCGGCCAGACCCTCGGTGAGGCGGTGTTCTCCACCGGCATGTCGGGGTACCAGGAAACGCTCACCGACCCGAGCTACCACGGCCAGATCGTGGTCGCCACGGCACCGCAGATCGGTAACACCGGCTGGAACACCGAGGACGGCGAAAGCCGCGGCGACAAGATCTGGGTGGCCGGCTACGCCGTGCGTGATCCCTCGCCGCGCGCGTCGAACTGGCGCGCCAGCGGAACCCTCGACGACGAGCTGATCCGGCAGGGCATCGTGGGCATCGCCGGGATCGACACCCGGGCGGTGGTGCGCCACCTGCGTACGCGCGGGTCGATGAAGGCCGGAGTGTTCTCCGGTGCCGCCTTGGCCCCGGTCGACGAGCTGGTGGCCCGTGTTCTCGACCAGCCCTCGATGCTGGGTGCGGACCTGGCCGGCCAGGTCACCACCGAGAGCTCCTACATCGTGGAACCCGAAGGCGGCCACCGGTTCACGGTTGCCGCGGTTGATCTCGGTATCAAGACCAACACCCCGCGCAACTTCGCCCGTCGCGGCATCCGCAGCCACGTGCTGCCGTCGTCGGTGACCTTCGATCAGATCGCCGATCTCAAACCGGACGGGGTGTTCCTGTCCAACGGTCCCGGTGACCCGGCCACCGCCGATCACATCGTCGCGGTGACCCGCGAGGTGCTCGGCGCCGGAATCCCGTTGTTCGGCATCTGCTTCGGCAACCAGATCCTGGGCCGGGCGCTGGGCCGGTCCACCTACAAGATGGTGTTCGGCCACCGCGGCATCAACATTCCGGTGATCGACCACATCACCGGGCGGGTTGCGATCACCGCCCAGAACCACGGCTTCGCATTAGAAGGAGAGAAGGGCGAGGTTTTCGATACCCCGTTCGGCTCAGCCGAGGTCAGCCACACCTGCGCCAACGACGGTGTGGTGGAGGGCATCCGGCTGGCTGACGGCCGGGCGTTCTCAGTCCAGTACCACCCCGAGGCCGCGGCCGGACCACACGACGCGGAATACCTGTTCGACCAGTTCGTCGACCTGATGGCAGGAGAGAAGTAGATGCCACGTCGCTCTGACCTCAACCACGTGCTGGTGATCGGGTCCGGCCCGATCGTCATCGGCCAAGCCTGCGAATTCGACTATTCGGGCACCCAGGCCTGCCGGGTGCTGCGTTCCGAGGGCATCCAGGTCAGCCTGGTCAACTCGAACCCGGCGACCATCATGACCGACCCCGAGTACGCCGACAACACCTACGTCGAGCCGATCACCTGGGAGTTCGTCGAAAAGGTCATCGTCCAACAGGCCGAGCGCGGCAACAAGATCGACGCCGTGCTGGCCACCCTCGGCGGGCAGACCGCGCTGAACACCGCGGTGGCCCTGCACGAGAACGGCGTGCTGGAGCGCTACGGCGTCGAGCTGATCGGCGCAGACTTCGAAGCCATCCAGCGCGGCGAGGACCGGCAGAAGTTCAAGGACATCGTCGCCAAGGTCGGCGGTGAATCCGCCCGCAGCCGCGTGTGTTACACCATGGACGAGGTCCGTGAGACGGTCGCCGACTTGGGACTGCCCGTCGTCGTCCGCCCGTCCTTCACCATGGGTGGGCTGGGATCCGGCATGGCGTACTCGGCCGAGGACGTCGAGCGGATGGCCGGCGATGGCTTGGCCGCCTCGCCTTCGGCCAACGTGCTGATCGAGGAATCCATCTACGGATGGAAGGAATTCGAGCTTGAGCTGATGCGCGACAGCCGCGACAACGTCGTGGTGGTCTGCTCGATCGAGAACTTCGACCCGATGGGCGTGCACACCGGCGACTCGGTGACCGTGGCACCGGCGATGACGCTGACCGACCGCGAATACCAGAAGATGCGCGATCTGGGCATCGCGATCCTGCGTGAGGTCGGCGTCGACACCGGTGGCTGCAACATCCAGTTCGCGATCGACCCGCGCGATGGCCGGCTGATCGTCATCGAGATGAACCCGCGCGTGTCGCGGTCCTCGGCGTTGGCGTCGAAGGCCACCGGCTTCCCGATCGCCAAGATCGCGGCAAAGCTGGCCATCGGCTACACCCTCGACGAGATCCTCAACGACATCACCAAAGAAACCCCGGCCTGCTTCGAGCCCACACTGGACTACGTCGTGGTCAAGGCCCCGCGGTTCGCGTTCGAGAAGTTCCCCGGCGCCGACGCCACCCTGACCACCACGATGAAGTCGGTTGGTGAGGCGATGTCGTTGGGCCGCAACTTCATCGAGGCCCTCGGCAAGGTCATGCGCTCCCTGGAGACCAGCCGGGCCGGGTTCTGGACGGGCCCGGACCCTGATGTGACGGTCGAGCAGCTGCTGACCGGCCTGCGCACGCCGGTGGACGGCAGGCTCTACGACATCGAGCACGCGCTGCGCCTGGGCGCCAGCGTCGAGCAGGTGGCCGAGGCCTCCGGCGTCGACCCGTGGTTCGTCGAGCAGATCGCCGGTCTGGTCGCGCTGCGCGTCGAGCTGCTGGAAGCGCCGGTGCTCGATGCCGAACTGCTGCGGCGGGGGAAGAACAGCGGGCTCTCCGATCGCCAGATCGCCGCGCTGCGACCGGAACTGGCCGGCGAGTCGGGCGTGCGCGCGCTGCGCCGCCGGCTCGGAATTCACCCGGTGTACAAGACCGTCGACACCTGCGCGGCCGAGTTCGACGCCAAGACGCCGTATCACTACAGCAGCTACGAACTCGACCCCGCTGCCGAGACCGAGGTCGCCCCGCAGACCGAGAAGCCCAAGGTGCTGATCCTGGGTTCCGGTCCGAACCGGATCGGTCAGGGCATCGAATTCGATTACAGCTGCGTGCATGCCGCGACGACGCTGAGTGCTGTCGGGTTCGAAACGGTGATGGTCAACTGCAACCCCGAGACGGTGTCCACCGATTACGACACCGCCGACCGGTTGTACTTCGAACCCCTCACGTTCGAGGACGTGCTGGAGGTCTACTACGCCGAGGACGCCTCGGGTAAGGGCGAGGACGGGTCCGGCCCCGGCGTCGTCGGTGTGATCGTGCAACTCGGCGGCCAGACGCCGCTGGGCCTGGCCAAGCGCCTGGAAGAGGCCGGGGTCCCGATCGTGGGCACCGGACCTGACGCCATCGACCTGGCCGAGGACCGTGGGCTTTTCGGCGAGGTCCTGGTCAACGCGGGCCTGCCCGCGCCCCGCTTCGGCACCGCCACCAGCTTTGAGCAGGCCCGGCGGATCGCCTCCGACATCGGCTATCCCGTGCTGGTGCGTCCCTCCTATGTCCTGGGTGGCCGCGGCATGGAGATCGTGTACGACGAGGCGACCCTGGAGGGCTACATCGCCCGCGCCACCCAGCTGTCACCCGAGCACCCGGTGCTGGTCGACCGATTCCTGGAAGACGCGATCGAGATCGACGTCGACGCGCTGTGCGACGGCAACGAGGTCTACATCGGCGGGATCATGGAGCACATCGAGGAGGCCGGAATCCACTCCGGTGACTCGGCCTGCGCGCTGCCCCCGGTGACCCTGGGCCGCAGCGACATCGAATCGGTGCGCCGGGCCACCGAGGCCATCGCCCACGGCATCGGCGTGGTCGGCCTGCTCAACGTCCAGTACGCGCTCAAGGACGACGTGCTCTACGTGCTGGAGGCCAACCCGCGCGCCAGCCGTACGGTGCCGTTCGTCTCCAAGGCCACCGCGGTGCCGCTGGCCAAGGCCTGTGCCCGGGTGATGCTGGGTGCCACCATCGCCGAGCTGCGGGCCGAAGGTCTGCTGAACAAGAACAGCGACGGGGCCACCATCGCCCGCAACGCCCCGGTGGCGGTCAAGGAAGCGGTGCTGCCGTTCCACCGGTTCCGCCGGGCGGACGGCGCCCAGGTCGACTCGCTGCTCGGACCGGAGATGAAGTCGACCGGCGAGGTGATGGGCATCGACCACGACTTCGGTACCGCCTTCGCCAAGAGCCAGACCGCGGCCTACGGATCGCTGCCGGCCTCGGGCACCGTCTTCGTGTCGGTGGCCAACCGCGACAAGCGCTCGCTGGTGTTCCCGGTCAAGCGGCTGGCGGATCTCGGATTCCGGGTGCTGGCCACCGAGGGCACCGCAGAGATGCTGCGCCGCAACGGGATTCCCTGCGATGAGGTGCGTAAGCACTCCGAGCAACCCAGTGGTGGCGGCGACCGTCCGTCCGCGGTCGACGTGATCAAGGCCGGCGAGGTCGACATGGTCATCAACACGCCGTACGGAAACTCCGGGCCGCGGGTGGACGGATACGAGATCCGATCGGCCGCCGTGTCGATGAACATTCCGTGCGTGACGACGGTGCAGGGCGCCTCGGCCGCGGTTCAGGGCATCGAGGCCGGCATTCGGGGCGATATCGGCGTGATGTCACTGCAGGAACTGCACAGCGAGCTGGAATCGCACTGACGATGGAGGCATTCGGGCAGCGGCTGGCCGGCGCGGTGTCGCGGCGGGGGCCGCTGTGTCCCGGTATCGACCCTCACCCGGAGTTGCTGAAGGCGTGGGGCCTTTCCACCGATGTCGACGGTCTGGCCGCGTTCAGTGACATCTGTGTGGCGGCCTTCGCCGATTTCGCGATGGTCAAGCCTCAGGTGGCCTTCTTCGAGGCCTATGGTTCGGCCGGTTTCGCGGTACTGGAGCGCACGATGGCGGCCTTGCGTGAGGCCGGGGTGTTGGTGCTCGCCGATGCCAAGCGCGGGGACATCGGTTCCACCATGGCCGCCTATGCCGCCGCCTGGGCTGGTGACTCACCGCTGGCGGCCGACGCCGTGACAGCCTCGCCGTATCTGGGCTTCGGGTCGTTGACGCCGCTGCTGGATGTCGCCGAGGCCCAGGGTCGTGGGGTGTTCGTGCTGGCCGCCACCTCGAACCCGGAGGGCGCGAGCGTCCAGCGCGCCATGGCCGGGTCACGCACCGTGGCGCAATCCGTCGTCGATGATGTGGCCGCGGTCAATCGCGCCTCGGGCGGCCGCATCGGCTCGGTGGGTGTGGTGGTCGGGGCGACGGTGACCGAACTGCCCGATCTCAGTGCGCTGGGCGGACCGGTGTTGGTACCCGGGGTGGGGGCCCAGGGCGGGCGTGCCGATGCGCTGGGGGGATTCGGTGGGGCCCATTTGGTGCTACCCACGGTGTCTCGTGAGGTGCTGCGGGCCGGCCCGGCGGTGTCCGATCTGCGGGCGGCGGCCGAACGGCTGCGCGACGAGGTCGCCTACCTGGCCTGACGGCGTCCGCGGTCTGTCGCGTGGGCCGTTGTGCGCGTGGGCCTGCGCCGTTTTCCACGTCTGGTTTGTGGTTGCCGCGCTATCGCGACCCGGGCATGGAAAGCCATGCCCGGGTCGCGATAGCGGTCGAGAAGAATCAGATCGCTGAGCTGACTGCCAGATCGATTGCGGCACAGCCGGTCACAGCGGAATCCAGATACCGAACAGCCAGAAGCCCCAGTTGTTGAACTGCGGGTTGAAGAACGGCGAAACCCAGTGCCCGTTGTAGTTGAACGGCTGGTGATCGAAGCGGCCCTGGTCGATTCCACGCCAGGCCAGGTCGGGCGGAGGTGGGGGAGGGTTGTCCCACGGGCCGCCGCCGGGCCCACCGGGTCCACCGGGACGGTCGGGTCCGCCCGGACCGCCCGGGCCACCCGGCCAGCCGTGGCCGTCAGGGCCTCCTGGGCCGCCGGGACGGTCGGGTCCACCCGGTCTGCCTGGTCCACCCGGCCCGCCGGGGTGTTCGGGCCCTCCTGGGCCTCCTGGGCCACCGGGACGGTCGGATCCGCCCGGCCCACCAGGGCCACCTGGTCCACCCGGTCCGCCCGGGCCCTGGCAGTTGCCGAAACCACACGGCTGCCCGGGTGCGGCGGTTGCCACGCCGGCTCCCGCCGCCAAAGTGGCGGTTCCGAGAGCGATGGCGGCGACAGAAGCGCAGGTCAGACGCTTGATGTTCATGTCCAGCTTCCCTTCGGGGGTCATGGATACCCGACCAGGGGAGGCTATTTAGCCAAGCTGTGTAATCGCTATGTGGCAATTAGGCGTCGGCTGGGCGCCGTCAAACGCACTCGCTTGACGTGCGCGTAACCGCCTCCGACACGCCCGACACGCCGTGACCAGCGAAAATTTTCTCGAATACCCGGCGGTAACCGGGTGCGGGGTCGTCCGAACCGGTGCCACATGCCTCAGTAGTTAGCTGTCGATCGCTCGAAAACCATTGACATGCAGGAATATCCGGCCAGAACCGGTGTCGCGGGCGATGCCAGACGGCGTTTTCGGGAGGAAACCGGCGGTCGCGTGCGCGCACTACACGCTGGGCTTTTGGCGTCGTAACCAGGGGGTGGCGTTCGCTTTCGTCAGCCAGCGTGGGTAGGTTCGTCGTCGCTGGCTGGTTTGCACTCCAGCCGTACAAAACAAGAGATGGCCGAAGAAGAATCGCCAGGAGACGGAGGAACCCGTGGCCCTTCCCCAGTTGACCGACGAACAGCGCGCGGCAGCGTTGGAGAAGGCTGCTGCCGCACGTCGAGCGCGAGCCGAGCTCAAAGATCGACTCAAGCGCGGCGGCACCAACCTCAAGCAGGTGCTCACCGACGCCGAGACCGATGAGGTCTTGGGCAAGATGAAGGTCTCCGCGCTGCTGGAGGCCCTGCCCAAGGTCGGCAAGGTCAAGGCGCAGGAAATCATGACCGAGCTGGAGATCGCCCCGACGCGCCGTCTGCGCGGCCTCGGTGATCGTCAGCGCAAGGCCCTCCTGGAGAAGTTCGACCAGTAGAGACGCCCGCATTGAGCGCTGGTAGAGGGGCCGGACAACACACAGCGACGGCTCCGGTCGTCGTGTTGTCCGGTCCCTCCGCTGTCGGGAAGTCCACCGTGGTCCGTTGTCTGCGGGAGCGGCTTCCCGACCTGTATTTCTCCGTCTCGGTCACGACCAGGGCACCGCGACCGGGCGAAGTCGACGGAGTCGACTACACATTCGTGTCCAAAGAGCGTTTCCAACAGCTCATCGATGACGGTGAGCTGCTGGAATGGGCTGAAATCCACGGCGGTCTGCAGCGCTCGGGGACGCCGGCCCAGCCGGTGCGTGAGGCCACCCGCGCCGGGCGCCCGGTGCTGATCGAGGTCGATCTGGCCGGGGCGCGCGCCGTCAAGCAGGCCATGCCAGAGGCGGTATCGGTGTTCCTGGCGCCGCCGAGCTGGGACGAACTGGTCAGCCGGCTGTCCGGCCGCGGGACCGAGACACCCGAGGTGATGGCCAGGCGATTGGAGACGGCGCGGGCCGAAATGGCCGCCCGATCCGACTTTGACCAGGTGGTGGTGAACCGCCAGTTGGATACCGCATGCGCGGAATTGGTATCCTTGCTGGTGCACAGCCGATGACTCACCGTGCCGGGACCGACGCGATCGGGTCCGCGAGCCACCAGCACGCTGTTCGCCAAACGTATTCGCCATAACCGCCAGGAGACTTTTTCGTGAGCACCCCGCACGCCGACGCGCAGCTGGCCGCTGCGGACGACTTGGGTATCGATTCGTCCGCCGCCAGCGCCTACGACACGCCGTTGGGCATCACCAACCCGCCCATCGACGAGTTGCTGGACCGCGCGTCGAGCAAGTACGCGCTGGTGATCTACGCCGCCAAGCGGGCGCGTCAGATCAACGACTACTACAACCAGCTGGGTGACGGCATTCTCGAGTACGTCGGTCCGCTGGTCGAGCCTGGTCTGCAGGAGAAGCCGCTGTCGATCGCGATGCGGGAGATCCACGAGGACCTGCTTGAGCACACCGAGGGCGGCGAGTAGCCAGGCCAGGGCCGGGCACGTGAGCGCGGGTAAGCGAATCGTCGTCGGTGTGGCCGGCGGCATTGCCGCCTACAAGGCGTGCACCCTGGTCCGTCAACTCACCGAGGCCGGACACTCGGTGCGCGTGTTGCCCACCGAGTCGGCCCTGCGGTTCATCGGCGCCGCCACGTTCGAAGCCCTGTCGGGCAATCCGGTGCACACCGGTGTCTTCACCGATGTCCACGAGGTACCGCACGTCCGGATCGGCCAGGAGGCCGATCTGGTCGTCGTCGCACCCGCCACCGCCGATCTGCTGGCCCGTGCGGTGGCCGGCCGGGCCGACGATCTGCTGACCGCGACGCTCTTGACGGCGCGATGTCCGGTGCTGTTCGCCCCGGCGATGCACACCGAGATGTGGTTCCACCCGGCCACCGTCGACAATGTGGCCACTTTGCGCCGCCGCGGCGCCGTGGTGCTGGAACCGGCGTCGGGACGGCTCACCGGGGCCGACAGCGGCGCGGGGCGGCTACCCGAGGCCGAGGAGATCGCCACCTTCGCGCAGCTCCTGCTTGAGCGTGGCGACGCCCTGCCCTACGACCTGGCCGGTGTCAAGGCGCTGGTGACGGCCGGCGGAACCCGCGAACCCCTCGATCCGGTCCGGTTCATCGGCAACCGCAGCTCCGGCAAGCAGGGATATGCCGTGGCCCGGGTCCTGGCCCAGCGCGGCGCCGACGTGACGCTCGTCGCGGGTAACACCGCGGGTCTGGTCGATCCGGCCGGCGTCGATGTCGTGCACATCGGTTCGGCCGCGCAACTGCGCGATGCGGTGTCCAAGTACGCCCCCGAGTCCAATGTTCTGGTGATGGCAGCGGCCGTCGCCGACTTCCGGCCCGCACAGGTGGCCACCAGCAAGATCAAGAAGGGCGGCGCCTCCGAGCCCAGCTCCATCGACCTCGTCCGCAATGACGATGTACTCGCCGGGGCGGTGCGGGCGCGCGCCGAGGGGCAGTTGCCGAACATGCGGGCCATCGTGGGCTTCGCGGCCGAGACCGGCGACGCGAACGGCGATGTGCTGTTTCACGCCAGGGCCAAACTCCAGCGCAAGGGCTGCGATCTGCTGGTGGTGAACGCGGTCGGGGACAACCGGGCGTTCGAGGTCGACAACAACGACGGCTGGTTGCTGAGTGCCGACGGCGCCGAGGTCGCGCTCGAGCACGGTTCGAAGACTCTGATGGCCACCCGTATCGTGGACGCGATTGCGGCATTTCTGGGCAAGCAGGACGGGTGATCCGACGTACGCATCAAGGTGCGGATAAGGGTTGCGCATCGGCGTCCGCTGCGCTTGGGTGCAACAGGGCCTAGATATCATTCGCCTAACTAAGTAGTTTTGAGACTGAGAACTTTTCAGATCGTCAAGGAAGGAAGCAGACCGTGAGCCAAGGTCGCCTGTTTACCAGTGAGTCGGTAACCGAAGGACACCCCGACAAGATCTGTGATGCGATCAGCGACTCGGTGCTCGACGCGCTGCTGGAGCAGGATCCGAAGTCGCGGGTCGCAGTCGAGACCCTGGTGACCACCGGCCAGGTGCATGTCGCCGGCGAGGTCACCACCTCGGCCTACGCCGACATCCCGAAGATCGTGCGCGACCGCATCCTGGAGATCGGCTACGACTCGTCGACCAAGGGTTTCGACGGTGCCTCGTGCGGCGTGAACATCGCGATCGGCGCGCAGTCGCCTGACATCGCCCAGGGCGTGGACACCGCCCACGAGGCGCGCGTCGAGGGTGCGGCCGATCCGCTGGACGCCCAGGGCGCCGGCGACCAGGGCCTGATGTTCGGCTACGCCATCGGCGACACCCCCGAGCTGATGCCGCTGCCCATCGCGCTGGCCCACCGGCTGTCGCGGCGGCTGACCGAGGTCCGCAAGAACGGCGTGCTGGACTACCTGCGCCCGGACGGCAAGACCCAGGTCACCATCCAGTACGACGGCCGGACCCCGGTGCGGCTGGACACCGTGGTGTTGTCCACCCAGCACGCCGACGGCATCGACCTCGACGCCACCCTGACCCCGGACATCCGCGAGAAGGTCGTCAACACGGTGCTGGCCGATCTCAACCACGAGACGCTGGACACCTCCGACTTCCGCCTGCTGGTCAACCCGACCGGCAAGTTCGTGCTCGGCGGGCCGATGGGTGACGCCGGCTTGACTGGCCGCAAGATCATCGTCGACACCTACGGCGGCTGGGCCCGCCACGGCGGCGGCGCCTTCTCCGGCAAGGACCCGTCAAAGGTGGACCGTTCGGCCGCGTACGCGATGCGCTGGGTGGCCAAGAACGTCGTCGCCGCCGGCCTGGCGGAGCGGGTCGAGGTCCAGGTGGCCTACGCGATCGGCAAGGCGGCCCCGGTCGGCCTGTTCGTCGAGACCTTCGGCACCGAGACCGTCGACCCGGCCCGCATCGAGAAGGCCATCAGCAGCGTGTTCGATCTGCGTCCCGGCGCGATCATCCGCGACCTGGACCTGCTGCGGCCGATCTACGCCCAGACCGCGGCCTACGGCCACTTCGGGCGCACCGACATCGAACTGCCCTGGGAGCAGCTCAACAAGGTCGACGACCTGAAGGCCTCGGTCTAGCTTTTCTTGCCAACAGCCCCCGATCGCTGATCGGGGGCTGTTGTGTTTCCCGGGCAGCATCGCCGCGAGATCAACGCCATGGTCGTGATCGCCGGGGCGGAGCGACCGTAGCGTTGTGGTGGGTGTTCCCGGTGTCAGGAACTGAACGCGTAATCCTCCAGCGGGAAGCGGCGGCTGCGCCAGTAGGCCTCCAAGGTGCTGGCCGGCCGCAATGGCACGTCCCCGTTGCGATCGAAGTAATAGCTGTTGGCCAGGTTGCAGCTGTCCTGCCAGAAGATCTGGCGGTGACGCTTACGCATCATCTCGGCGAAATACCGGTCGTTGGCCTCCGCGCGGACCTCGACGCGGCGGGCCGAGCGGCGGTTGGCCTGGGCGATGCAGCGCACCAGGTGGTGGGTCTGCGCCTCGATCAATGCGAAATACGAGGATCCGACGTAGCCGTACGGGCCCATCACTGAGAAGAAGTTCGCGAACCCGGGAACGCTGACACCCTCGTAGGCCTGCATTCGGTGCTCGTTCCAGAACTCGCTCAGTGACTGCCCGCCCGACCCCACGATCTCGAAGGTCAGTGCGTCGACGTCCATCACCTTGAAGCCGGTGGCCAGGATGAGCACGTCGACGTCGTGGCTCTCGCCATCGGTGGTCGCGACACCCGAACCGGTGATCTTGTCGATCGGTTCGGTGACCAGTCGCACGTTGTCCCGGTTGAATGTGGCCAGATAGGTGTTGTGGAAGCCGGGCCGCTTACATCCCACCGCATACCGCGGTGTGAGCTTGTCGCGGACTTCCGGATCGCGCACCTGTTGGCGGAGGTAGGCCCGCCCGGCTGCGCCGGCACGCTTGGCGAACGGGTTGATCGTGAAGTACTGCGCGGCCAGCGGGAACGTGAACTCCACGTAGGCCTGGCTGATCAGCCGGTGCAGGGTGCGGCCGCCGGGCAGTCGCATCAGCCGGCGTGCGATCGGCGGGATCGGCACGTCGAACTTCGGGAAGCACCAGATGGGGGTGCGCTGAAACACGGTGAGCTGCTTGACCTTCGACGCGATCTCGGGGATCACCTGCACGGCGGAGGCGCCGGTGCCGATGATCGCGACGCGTTTGCCCGCCAGATCCACGGTGTGGTCCCACCGGGCCGTGTGCACGGTGACCCCACCGAAGGAGTCGACGCCGTCGATCTCGGGGAGCTTCGGGATGGTCAGCACACCGCTGGCATTGACCAGGAACCGGGCCGTGAGCGTGTCTCCGGAGTCCAGCTCGAGTCGCCACAGGTCCTCGTCGTCGTCGAAGACCGCGCGGGTGACGGTGGTGTTGAACCGGATCCGGGGCCGCAGGCCGTATTTGTCGACGCAGTTGTCGGCATAGTTGCGCAGTTCGCTGCCGGGAGCGTAGGTACGCGACCATTGTCGTGACTGCTCGAAGGAGAACTGGTAGGAGAACGACGGAATATCCACGGCCACACCGGGATAGGTGTTCCAGAACCAGGTGCCGCCGGCTCCGTCGCCTGCTTCCAGGATCAGGTAGTCGTGCAGGCCGGCCTTGTCCATGGCGATGGCGGCGCCGATGCCGGAAAATCCGGCGCCGACGATGAGCGTGTGAAAGTCGGGCATCAAGCCACCTCCCGGCTGCGTCCGACCATGTGGACGCCGTGTTTGGGTCTCAATGTCAACGTAGCCTCCAACTCCACCGAGTAACCAGGGTCGAGGTCGAACACGAAGCGCTGGCTCATGATCGCGGCGAGCAGCACCATCTCCATCAGGGCGAAACTCTGTCCGATGCAGATCCGGCGTCCGCCGCCGAACGGCAGGTAGGCCGAACGTGGGCGATTCTTGGGTGTCTCGCCCAGGAATCGGTTGGGGTCGAAGGTTTCCGGGTCGGGCCACCATCGCTCGTCGTGGTGGATCTGGTGGATCGGGATGATGACGGTTGTACCGGGGCGGATGTGGTGGCCGCCGATGTCGTCGGGCTCGACGGCCTCGCGCGCGATGATCCACACCGCGGAGTAGAACCGCTGCGACTCCTGCAGGCATGCGGTGGTCCACGGCAACCGGGTCAGGTCGGCGGCCGTCGGACGGCGTGCCCCGACCACGTCATCCACCTCGGCCAGCATCCGGTCGCGGGCGTCGGGATGGAGTGCCATCAGGTACCAGAACCACGACATCGCGTTGGCAGTGGTCTCGTGCCCGGCGAGCATGAAGGTCAGCGCCTCGTCCCGGACGCGTTGGCGGGGCCAGCTCGCGTCGTCGGCGCCGAACAACACGTTGAGCAGGTCGGCCGACTCTGTGGGGTGGGCGATGCGATCGTCGAGCACGGTGTTCACCGCGGCATCCAGGGCCAGGGCGATCCGCTGGCCTTCGCGCAGCGGCGGAGGCAGGCGGATTCCGGAGAACGTGCTCGATGCCATCGCGTCGTAGAAGGGGCGGCGCAGCAAGCCCAACAGTCCGAGCCTGCCGAGCAGTTCGGTGCGCCGCAGACCCCGGGTCGTGAGATCTCGCATGCTGTGCACGATCGGGCCGAAGTCTTGGCTGAACAACGCATTGGAGACCACTCGCAGGGTGGTTTCCACCATGGCCGCGTGCATGTCGAACTGCACACCCTCACCCTGTTCGGTGAGCTCGTTCGTCGCCCGCTCGATCGGGTCGATCATAAGGTCGACGAGCGTGTTGAGATGACGGCGCGCGAAGGTCGGGTTCAGCGCGGCACGGTGGCCGGCCCAGGAGTCGCCTTCGTCCGTCAGGAGGTTGATGCCCGCCGCGGCCCGAATCGGCTCGTACTCGTTGGATTTGACGTAGCGAAGGAGCGCTCGGTGCAGAACGTGGTCGACGTAATCGGGATGTGCAATCGAAACGAAACGTCTTCCTGCACAACGGAACCGGGTGATATTGCGGCCCTGGGTCCGGGCCAGGAAGCCACCGTCGGTGCTGAATCCGACCGTGATGGCCTCGCGGGTCATCGTCCACGTGTTCAGTCGTGCCGCCGGCGCCGCCATGAATCCAGCGTATGAGTGACAGAACCGGCGAGGAATGGGACTATCGGACACAGAGTTGGGATTTTGGGACAGCGGCTGAGGGCGGATCCAATGGCCAAGTCAGGATCGATCTCACGATCAACGTGGTCGGCTGATGTCTGCCATCCGATACACGCCACCAGGGTGCTGTGCGAGGTGGCCGGAGAACGGGGCGTGGCAGCCAGGCAGGTCCTGGCCGGAACCGGGGTCAGCCCAGCGGATCTCGATGATCCCGACGGTGTGATCAGCGCTCACGACGAGATCCTGGCCGTTCGTCACCTGCAGGCCGAGTTACCCGACGGGCCCGGACTGGGTATCGACGTCGGGGGCCGGTCGGCCCTGACGCACATGGGTCTGTTCGGGTTCGCGGTCATGTCCTGCGCGACGCTGCGCGAACTGTTCAGTATCGGGATGCGTTACTTCGCGCTGACCACCCTGCAGATCGATCTGCAGTTGTTCGAGGGCGTCGAGGACTGCGTGCTGGAACTCAACGCAGGACACCTTCCCAGCGATGTCCAGCACTTCTTCATCGAACGGGACATCGCCGGAATCATCGCTACCACAGCCAGTTTCGCCTATCCGGTGGTAGCGCAGTACGCCGACCGGATATCGGCCGAAGTGTCGATCGACGAGGAAGTGCTCCAGCCGATCCTGACGTTGATGCCGTTGCCGAACGTGGAGTTCGGCCGTGCCCACTCCCGGTTGCACTTTCCCCGCGCCATGCTCGACGAGCCGCTGCCGCAAGCCGATCCCTACACCCTTGAGCTGTGTATCGCCCAGTGCGATGCGCTGATGCAGCGTTACGAGCACCGTCGCGGCATCACTGCCGTGGTGCGCAGCAAGCTCTTTCGCGATTCCGGGCAGTTCCCGGCCCTGCCCGAGGTGGCTGCCGAGCTCGACATGCATCCGCGCACGTTGCGACGGCGGTTGGCCGAGGAGGGCACGTCATTCCGTGCGCTGGTGAACGAGGCGCGGTCGGCGCTCGCCCGCGACCTGCTGTGCAACGTCGGGCTGACCGTCGATGAGGTGTCCCGCCGGCTCGGCTACACCGAGACCTCGACGTTCTGCCACGCCTTCAAACGCTGGCACGGCGTGGCGCCCAGTGCGTGGTCTCGGCCGCAAGGTGGCCGATCTCGATGACGAACAGCGTCAGCCGTGCAGTGCCTCCCGCAGTGCGGCCATCGCCCTATCGAATGCCTCGGTAGTCGCCGGGACCACACCGACATAGCCGAGGTAGCCGTGCACCAGAGTCTCGGCGTGGTCCAGCTGCACCGGCACACCTGCGGCACCCAGCAATTCGGCGTAGCGGATGCCGTCATCGCGCAACGGGTCGTGCCCGGCGACCGCGATGTAGGCCGGTGCGAGGCCGGACAGGTCGGCCGCGCGGGCCGGCACCAGCGTGGCCGGCGGGTCGGACAGATCGACGTGACCGGCGTACCAGCGGGAGAACCCGGTGACGGCGTCGAGTCCGAGGATCGGCGCCGTGGCGTTCTCTTTGAACGACGGCAGGCTGGTGTCCCACGTCGTGGCCGGGTACCAGAGCAACTGGAAAAGCAGCCCGGGAAGGCCTGCGTCACGCGCCAGCAGTGCCACGACCGCACTCAGGTTGCCGCCCGCCGAATCCCCGGCCACAGCCATCCGGGTGGCGTCGACGCCGAGTTCGGCGGCATTGGCGGCGACCCACTGCGTCACCGCCCACACGTCGTCGACCGCGGCGGGGTACGGGTGTTCCGGAGCCAGCCGGTAGTCCACCGACACCACGACCGCGTCGGCGGCCACGGCATGCTGGCGCGCGGTGCCGTCGTAACTGTCCAGGTCACCCAGCGCCCAGCCGCCACCGTGGATGAACACCACGACCGGCATCGTCGTGCCGTCGGCGGTAGGTGGACGGTATATCCGCACCGGGACCGGGCCGGCCGGCCCGGGGACCTCACGGTCCTCAGTTTTCACGTCGGGATGGACCGGTAGCCGCGGAATCTCACTGAACTGGCGTCGGGCCTCCTCGACACCGATGTCAGTGGATAGTTGGAACGGCACTGCCTCCAGTACCTTCTGCAGAATGGCATCGACAGCCGGTTTCTCATCAGCAACGGACATTCCGCCACCGTACGCACCTCGCCGGACGGTGTGGTTGTGGGGCACCGCCGCGGTCATCGGCGCGGCTTACGGCCTGTTTCTCCTCGTGGTGGCTTTGAGGCTGCCGGCCGGTTCCGACCTCACCGGCCAGTTCTTCGCCCAACCCGCCGTCAAGGCGCTGCCAGCGCTGTTGCTGGCGGCAGCCGCTTGGTCACACCCGATCGTGCGGGAACGCCGCTGGCTGGTCGGTGCGCTGGTGTTCTCCGCCCTCGGTGACTTCCTGCTCGCCATCCCGTGGTGGCAGCCGTCCTTCGTGCTGGGGCTGGCCGCGTTCCTGGTCGCGCACCTGTGCTTCCTGGGCGCGCTGGTGCCACTGGCGCGCCGATCGACGCCGCGGCTGATCGCCGTGGCGCTCACCGTCCTGGCCTGCCTGGCGCTGCTGACCTGGTTCTGGCCCCGTCTCATCGAGCAGGGTATGGCCGTTCCGGTGGTCGCCTACATCGGGGTGCTCGGCGCCATGGTGTGCACGGCGTTGCTGGCCCGGCTGCCCACACCGTGGACCGCGGCCGGCGCCGTGTGTTTCGCGGTGTCGGACTCCATGATCGGCATCAGCCAGTTCGTGCGGGGCGATCAGCTGCTCGCCGTGCCGATCTGGTGGGCGTACGCGACGTCGCTGCTGTTGATCACGGCGGGTCTGTTCTTCGGCCGGGCGTCAGACAAGTCTGCTAAAGCTGGGCAGTGACGATCACCCGCCGCGCCGCCGAGCATGAGCCCATCGCGCGGGTGCTTCCCCTTCTCACGGTCCCGCACCTGGACCGGGAGTTCGACTATCTGGTGTCCGAGGAGCAATCCGACGACGCCCAGCCCGGCGTGCGAGTCCGGGTGCGCTTCAACGGCAGGCTGGTCGACGCGTACCTGCTGGAGCGACGATCCGATACCGACCACACCGGGAAGCTGGGCTGGCTCGACCGGGTGGTCTCGCCCGAGCCGGTGCTCACCCCGGAGGTCCGTCGGCTCGTCGACGCGGTCGCCGCGCGCTACGCCGGCACCCGCGCGGATGTTTTGCGCCTGGCGGTGCCGCCACGCCATGCCAGGGTCGAGAAGCAGACTCCCGACGAGCCGGAACCGATCTCGACCGGGCCCGTCGATACCAGCGCCTGGGCTCGTTACGGTCGCGGCGAACAGTTCCTGACCGCGGTCGCCGAGGGCCGGGCGGCTCGAGCGGTGTGGCAGGCCTTGCCCGGGGAGAACTGGGCGCACCGGCTGGCTGAAGCGGCCGCGGTGGCGGTCAATGCGGGCCTGGGCGTGGTGGCGGTGGTGCCCGATCAGCGTGACGTGGATGCCTTGTACGCCGCGTCCGCCGAACGGGTACCGGAGTCGCGGGTGGTCGCGTTGTCGGCCGGGCTGGGCCCCTCGGCCCGCTACCGCCGCTGGCTGGCGGTGCTGCGGGGCCAGGCCCAACTGGTGATCGGCACCCGCAGCGCGGTATTCGCGCCGGTGGCCAACCTCGGGCTGGTCCTGGTGTGGGACGACGGCGACGACAACCTCGCCGAACCGCGGGCCCCCTATCCGCATGCCCGCGAGGTCGCCATGCTGCGCGCCCATCAGCTGCGGTGCTCCGCGATCATCGGCGGTTACGCGCGGACCGCCGAGGCGCAGGCCCTGGTGCGGACCCGCTGGGCGCACGACGTGGTGGCACCCCGGCCGGTGGTCCGGGCCGCCGCACCCCGGGTGGTCGCGCTGGAGGACAGCGGGTACGCCCAGGAACGCGATCCGGCCGCCCACACCGCCCGGCTGCCGTCGATGGCGCTGCAGGCTGCCCGGTCGGCGCTGCAGGCCGAACATCCGGTGCTCATCCAGGTTCCGCGGCGCGGGTACGTGCCGGCACTGGCCTGCGCGCGGTGCCGGGCCGTGACCCGCTGCAGGCACTGCACCGGCCCGCTGGCCCTGCCGGACCGGGGGAGCGCCGCCGCGGAATGCCGGTGGTGTGGCCGCGCCGAACCCGCGTTGCGTTGTGCGCGTTGTGGTTCGGATGCGGTGCGAGCGGTCGTGGTGGGTGCCCGCCGGACCGCGGAAGAGTTGGGCCGGGCGTTTCCCGGCACGTCGGTGATCACCTCGGGCGGCGACGCGGTGCTCGGTGCGGTGGGGGCCGGCCCGGCCCTGGTGGTCAGCACACCCGGCGCCGAGCCGATCGCCGAAGGCGGTTACGGCGCGGCACTGCTGCTCGACGCCTGGGCGCTGCTGGGCCGGCAGGACCTGCGCGCCGCCGAGGACACGCTGCGCCGGTGGATGGCCGCGGCGGCCCTGGTCCGGCCACGCACCGACGGTGGCGTGGTCGCCGTGGTGGCGGAGTCGGCCATCTCCACCGTGCAGGCGCTCATCCGGTGGGATCCGGTGGGGCACGCCGACGCCGAACTCGACGGGCGCGGTGAGGTGGGCCTGCCGCCGGCGGTGCACATGGCAGCCATCGACGGCACGACGACGGCGGTCGAGGCACTGCTCGAAACGGCACGGCTACCGGATGTCGCGGAAATCCTCGGGCCGGTGGAACTACCCGTGGGCGCCCGCCGCCCACCCGGGCTTGCGTCCGACGCCGAGGTGAACCGCATGCTGGTCCGGGTGCCCCGCGACGGGGGACTGGAGTTGGCCGCCGCCCTGCGCCGGGCCACCGCGGTGCTCAGTGCGCGCAAGGATCAGCAACCATGTCGTATCCAAATCGACCCGTTGCACATAGGTTAGGGCGGATACTTCACCCGTTGCCGGTGAGTGCCGAATCAGGAGGCTGCCATGCGCCGGGTGTGCTCGTGGTTGTTTGCGTTGGGGCTCATCGCCTTTGGCCTGCTGTGGCCGCTGGTGTTCACCGGCGGGTCCGGGTCGGGCGTCGGGGTAGGCCCGGCCGATCCGGTGGTGATCACCGACTACCGGGCCGATTTCACCGTCGACGCCGACGGGCGGATGTCCGCGGTCGAGACCGTCACCGGCGACTTCCCCAGCGGACGGCACGGCATCTTCCGCTACTGGGATGTGGCCAATCAGAACAATTCCCACGTTCGGCAGGTGCCCGAGATCGTGTCGATCACGATGGATGGCGCGCCGGTGACCTACCAACTGCTGTGGGAGAGCGGCAAACGGTTCCGGGTGGCCAAGATCGGTGACCCCGCCACCACCCTGGACTGGGGCAGCCACGTCTTCGAGATCCGCTACACGATCGACGGTGTCCTGGATCCGGGCACCGCCGGCGCCGAGCGCCAGTTCGCCGCGAACACCGGTAACCCCGATGCTCCCTCGGCGTTCTACTGGAACGTCGTCGCCCCGGCGTGGAACAACACGATCGAGCGGGCCGAGATCTCGGTCACCCTGCCGGCCGAGGTGACCGGGGCCGGGTGCAGCGTCGGCTTCGGCGTCGGCCGGGCGTGTGCGGATCTGCGCACCGAGGGCAACGCCGTGCGCCTGACGGCGACCGGCCTGGACCCCCACACACCGGTGACGCTGCGGGCCGGCGTCGACGTGGTGACACCGCCGCAGACCACCCTGCCGTGGCCCAATACCTGGGACCGGATCCTGGGCCGGTCGGTGACCGCGTTGTTCTGGTTCGCCCTGCTGACCGCCGGGATGGGACTGCTGGCCTACTTCTGGTCTCGCACCACGGTCGAACCGTCACCGGGATTCCCGGTGCAGTACGCGCCGCCGGAAGGACTCGGACCGGTGCAGACCGAGTTCATCCGCACCGAGACAGTCCCCAAGAACGGCCTGAGCGCAACGCTGTTCCACCTCGCCGAGCGCGGGCTCATCGAGCTGCGGCAGGTCAGTGACAAGCACTGGAAGATCAGGGGTCTCGCCAAGCCTGCGGACTGGGGCGAAGTCGATCCGGTCGGCGTCGAAGTGGGTGCGGCGCTGAAGGTGATGTCGGTGGGCGCCGAGTTCTCGGCGAAGAACTCCGCGACGTCGGGCAAAAAGCTGAGCAAGGCCAAGACGGATATGGCCGTCGCCGTCCGCAAGTGGGCGTTCGATGGAGGTTTCCTGGTCCGGCGTGGCAAGGAACTGTGGGTCCGCGTCGCCAATGTGGTGGCATTCCTCGCCGCACTGGCGGGCTTCTTCCTCTGGTTCGGGATCACGTTGTGGGGTGTGCCCTTCGCGGTGTTCTTCCTGTGCTCGCTGCGTGGTTGGCGGGGCGGTGTCGGTACGCGCCGCACTCCCGCCGGCCGGGAATTGTGGTCGCGGGCAGAGGGTTTCCACCGCCTGCTGTCCACCGAATCGGCCGAGACCAGATTCGACTTCTCCGCCCGCAAGGACCTCTACCTGGCCTACATCCCGTTCGCGGTGGCCGGTGGTGCGGCCGCACTGTGGGCCAAGAAGTATCAGGACACCGTGGGGGCTCCTGCGCCCCAACCGGATTGGTACAACTCGTCGTCATCGTCGTCGGGCGACAGTCACGGTTTCACCGGCGGATCCGGCGGAGCGGACTTCGACAGTTTCGAATCGGCACTATCGTCATCGATCGGGGCGTACACCGCCTCGCAGTCGTCCTCCTCCTCATCGAGCGGCGGGTCATCGTCGTCTGGTGGAGGCGGCGGCGGTGGCGGCGGAGGAGGGGGAGGAGGCGGCTCGTGGTGAGACTGCTGTTGGTCGTGGTGCTGGTCCTGGCGGTGGCGGTCCTGGTGGGCTTCGTCGTCGGTTACAACAAGCTGCGGGCGGCCGACGTGCGCGTCGCCGAGGCGTTGAGCGGCATCGACGTCGAGTTGACCCGCCGGGCCGCGCTGATTCCGGCACTGGTGCAGGCGGTGGCGACGTTCGCCACACACGAGACGGCGGTCCTGGGCCGGGCAAGTACTGCGCAGGCGGCGCTGACCTCGGCGACCGGTGGTGCTTCGATAGAGCAGCGCAGTGCCGCCGAACGGAATCTCGATGCCGCCGTGTCGGGGGTACTGGCAGTGGGATCGACGTATCCGCAACTCAATTCGTCGAACAACTTCCTGAATCTGCAGGAGAATCTGGCCGACACCGAGAACAAGCTGGCGTTCGCCCGCCAGTACTACAACGATGCGGTGGCCACCCTCAACCGGCTCGTGGGAACCATTCCGTGGGTGTACCTGGCACCGCTGGCCGGAGTGTCCGAGCGGGAGTATTACCGCTCGCCGCATTAGGGAAGCGGCGGTCCGGCTCCCTAAACTGGTGCGGTGCGTCTTGTCTTTGCCGGAACTCCAGAGCCCGCCCTTCCGTCGTTGCAGCGGCTGATCGACTCGCCTCGCCACGACGTGGTCGCGGTGCTGACCCGGCCCGACGCCGCCGCCGGGCGTCGCGGTAAGCCCGCGCCGTCACCGGTCGCGCAGCTGGCGCTCGAGCACGACATACCGGTCCTACGGCCGGCCAGGCCCAACTCCGATGAGTTCATCGCCGAGCTGTCCGAGCTGGCACCTGAGTGCTGTGCCGTCGTGGCCTACGGCGCACTGCTGAGCGAACGCCTGCTCGCGGTGCCACGGCATGGCTGGATCAATCTCCACTTCTCGTTGCTCCCGGCCTGGCGCGGGGCAGCACCGGTGCAGGCCTCGCTGGCCGCCGGTGACGAGGTGACCGGAGCCACGACGTTCCTCATCGAGCCGGCGCTCGACTCGGGCCCGGTCTACGGGGTGGTCACCGAGCGGGTGCGTGACACCGATACGGCCGGCGAACTGCTTGGGCGGCTTGCTGATTCGGGTGCCGCACTGCTGGAGTCGACGTTGGACGGTATCGCCGAGGGCGCCCTGACCGCGGTGCCGCAGCCGGCCGACGGGGTGAGCCTGGCGCCCAAGATCACCGTGGAGTCGGCCCGCGTTCGCTGGGAGCTGCCGGCCCACGTCGTCGACCGCCAGATTCGTGCGGTCACGCCGAATCCCGGTGCGTGGACGATGATCGGGGACCTACGCGTCAAGGTCGGTCCGGTCACGGTGGAGCACTCGCAAGATGTGTTGGCGCCCGGTGACATTCGGGTCGAGCGCAACGCGGTGCTGGTCGGTACCGGGTCGCGGCCGGTCCGGCTGGGGCAGATCCAGCCGCCCGGAAAGAAACTCATGAACGCCGCCGACTGGGCCCGCGGCGCACGACTGGAGGATTCGGTGCGCGCATCATGAGCAGGCCCTCGAACCGGCAGAACCGCCCGCCGCAACGCAACCGGCAGCACCGTCGCACCCCGCTCGACCCCGCCCGCCGGGCGGCCTTCGACGTGCTGCGTGCGGTGTCTGAGCGCGATTCGTATGCCAACCTGGCCCTGCCTGCCCTGCTGCGGGAACGGGGGATCGAGGGCCGTGATGCGGCGTTCGCCACCGAGCTCACCTACGGAGCCTGCCGTACCAAGGGGCTGCTCGACGCCGTCATCGAGGCGGCCGCCGGGCGACCGCCCGATCGGATCGACCCCGTGCTGCTCGACCTGCTGCGGCTCGGCACCTACCAGCTGCTGCGCACCCGGGTGGAGCCGCACGCCGCGGTGTCCACCACCGTGGAACAGGCCGGAATCGAATTCGACTCGGCCCGAGCCGGTTTCGTCAACGGAGTGTTGCGGACGGTCTCGCGCAGCACCGAGCAGGAATGGATGGAGCAGCTGGCCCCGCCTGCGGCCACCGACCCGGTCGGGCACGCCGCGTTCCTCCACGCCCACCCGCGCTGGATCGCCCAGGCGTTCACCGACGCGCTGGGCGCCCGGGCCGGGGAACTCGACGCCCTGCTGACCAGTGACGACGAGCGCCCGGTGGTGCACCTGGCGGCCCGGCCCACCGCGCTGACCGCGGCCGAGCTGGCCGCGGCGGCGGACGGCACCGTGGGTCGGTATTCGCCCTATGCCGTCTACCTGTCCGGTGGCGACCCCGGGCAAATCGCGGCCGTGCGCGACGGAGCCGCCCAGGTGCAGGACGAGGGCAGCCAGTTGGTCGCCCGCGCGCTGACCCTGGCCGAGCTCGACGGCCCGGACAACGGTCGCTGGCTCGACCTGTGCGCGGGCCCGGGCGGCAAGACCGCGCTGCTGGCCTCCATCGGTGCGGCTTCGGGCGCCCGGGTCACCGCGGTCGAGCCCGCACCGCGGCGTGCTGACCTGGTCGAGGAGAACACCCGGGGGCTCGACGTCGACGTCCAACGCGTCGACGGCCGGGAATCCGGCCTGGAACCCGGCTTCGACCGCGTCCTGGTCGACGCCCCCTGCACCGGTCTGGGGGCGTTGCGCCGCCGCCCCGAAGCGCGGTGGCGACGCCAGCCCGGTGACGTCCCGGGGCTGGCGAAACTGCAGCGCGAGCTGCTCGCCGCGGCCATCGCGCTGACCCGTCCCGGCGGCGTCGTCCTCTATGCGACCTGTTCACCACACCTGGCCGAGACGGTCGGTGTGGTGGCCGACGCCGTGCGCAGGCATCCGGTGACCCAACTCGACACCCGGGAGCTGTTTGCCCCGGCCGAGGATCTCGGTGATGGACCGCACGTCCAGCTGTGGCCGCACCGGCACGGGACCGATGCGATGTTCGCCGCCGCCCTGAAAGTAGGCTGACCGCCATGGCAGACCTCCGCGCACGCGAGGAGCACAAGACTCCATTGATCGCCCCGTCCATCCTGTCCGCGGACTTCGCGCGGCTGTCCGATGAGGTCGCCGCGGTGGCCGGGGCCGACTGGCTGCATGTCGACGTCATGGACAACCACTTCGTGCCCAACCTCACGCTGGGTCTGCCGGTGGTGGAGTCCCTGCTCAAGGCGACCGACATCCCGATGGACTGCCATCTGATGATCGACCAACCCGAACGCTGGGCGCCGCCGTACGCCGAGGCCGGTGCGTACAACGTCACGTTCCACGCCGAAGCCACCGACAATCCGATCGGTGTGGCTCGCGATATCCGGGCTGCCGGTGCCAAGGCCGGCCTGTCGGTGAAGCCGGGCACCCCGCTGGAGCCCTACCTGGAGATCCTCAAGGAATTCGACACCCTTCTGGTGATGTCGGTGGAGCCCGGTTTCGGTGGGCAGAAGTTCATCCCGGAGGTGCTCGCCAAGGTCAGCACCGCGCGCCGGCTCGTCGATGCCGGTGAGCTGACCATCGTCGTCGAGATCGACGGCGGCATCAACGCCGACACCATCGAGCAGGCCGCCGAGGCCGGTGTGGACTGCTTCGTCGCCGGTTCGGCGGTGTACAGCGCGGCCGATCCGGCCGCCGCGGTGAAGTCCCTGCGCCAGCAGGCTGCGAGCGCGTCGAGACATCTGACGCTATGACGCCAGAGGCCGCGATGCGGCTGGCCATCGAGCAAGCCGAACAGGTCAAGGGCTCGACCTATCCCAATCCGCCGGTCGGCGCGGTGATCCTGGACAGCGACGGGCAGATCGCCGGTGTCGGCGGGACACAGCCTGTCGGCGGTCCGCACGCCGAGGTGATGGCGTTGCAGGCAGCGGGGGACCGGGCCAAGGGCGGCACCGCTGTGGTCACCCTGGAGCCGTGCAATCACCACGGCCGGACTCCGCCGTGCGTGGATGCGCTTCTGGCGGCCGGGATTTCGACTGTTGCCTTTGCGGTTTCCGACCCCAACCCCGTGGCCGAGGGCGGGGCTCAGCGGCTGGCCGAAGCCGGTGTGGTGGTACGCGCCGGGGTGTTGGCCGATGAGGTCGAAAAGGGGCCGTTGCGCGAGTGGCTGCACAAGCAGCGCACCGGATTGCCGCATGTGACATGGAAATTCGCCACCAGTGTGGACGGCCGCAGCGCCGCCGCCGACGGTTCCAGCCAGTGGATCACCAGCGAGGCCGCCCGCGCGGACGTCCACCGCAAGCGGTTCGCGGCCGACGCGATCGTGGTCGGCACCGGGACTGTCTTTGTCGACGATCCGACGCTGACGGCGCGCCTGGCCGACGGCACGCCGGCCGACCATCAGCCCCTGCGGGTCGTGGTCGGTATGCGGGACGTGTCGTCGGACGCCAAGGTGCTCAACGATGATTCGCGCACCATGCTGATCCGCACCCACGATCCGCATGAGGTGATGCGGTCGCTGGGCGACCGGACCGATGTGCTGCTGGAGGGTGGACCGACCCTGGCCGGCGCCTTCCTGCGAGCCGGCGTGGTCAACCGGATCCTGGCCTACGTCGCGCCGATCCTGTTGGGTGGGCCGATCACGGCGGTCGATGACATCGGGGTACCCAGCATCGTGCACGCGCAGCGGTGGCGGTTCGACGGCATCACCGCCATCGGGCCGGATGTTCGCCTGAGTCTGGTGCCCAACTGATCGCAGGCTCGCAGTAGGTAGCCAGACAAGGTTAGGCTTACCTAAGCTAAGCTGGTGAAATGCCGAGCGTTGACGGTGCTAACCGGTACACTCGTACCAAAGCGCGTTTCACTGCCGAATTTGCGCCCGGTGAACACGAGCAAAGGACGCGAGCATGACTGCACTGCAGGACTGGCTCCCCACCACCCCGTGGACTCCCCGCACGATTCGGGCGCTGGTGCGTGCCCCACTGCGCCTCGTGCTGCCCAGCCGGCCGGTTGAAGAGGCCGGCCGGGCACCACGCTTGCTCCGCCCCGGGGTCGAGCGCTGCTGATCCCGTCAGCTGGACCGGTGCCGGCCCGGCGGCTGCTGCCGCGGTAGCCGGACCGTCTCGTCCACGCGCTGGGCTCCCAGGGACTGGGTCGGAAGGTCGAACATCTCGGTCGGCGCGTCACCGCCGTCGTTGACTCCGAGATGCTCGGGAGGGCCGGCGAGTTCGTCGGCGTGGAAATGACGCGCGGCGATCAGCAGACCGAGCACCGCACCCACCACGCAGACGATCGCGGTGATACCGAAAATATCGCCGTACATCGACACGTACGCCTCGCGATAGCGGGTCGCCTGAGAGGCCAGCCGCTCCTGCAGCGACATTTCGCTGCTGGCGGCCGCGGCGGCCAGGCCCGCCAGGTGCTGGTTGAAGCGGTACAGACCCCAGGCGGACAGGCCCGCCATGCCGATCAGCATGCCGATCATCCGCGCCACCACCACGAACGCAGAGGCGATGCCGTGCTGTGCGGCAGGCACGACCCGCAGCGTGGCCGAGGTGAGCGGAGCGATCACCAGCCCGAGCCCCAGACCCACGATCGCCAGATCGGTGTCGAGCACCGGCAACTGGAACAGCATCAGGTCGTAGGTCTTGTCGAGCACATTGATCGACCAGTGGGTGATCAGCCAGAAGCCGCCGGCCGCGATCATCAGACCGGTGAAGCTGACGATGCGGTCCCCGATTCGGGTGGCGATCCAGCCACCCAGCAGCGCGCCGATCGGCAGGGCGATCAGGAACCGCAGCAGCAGGAAGGCGGCTTCGTACTTGTCCTTGCCGAGCACGCCCTGACCGAACAGTTCGACGTTGACCAGCGTCACCATCAGTGCGGCACCGGTACACAACGAGGCGGCGAGCGCGGCGAGGAACGGCACGAACTTCACACCCGCGGGCTCGATCAGCCGGGTGCGGGCGACCTTCTCCCACACGAAGAACGCCACGGTGGCCACCAGCGCGCCGATCAGGACCGGCAGGCCCCACTCGGGCAGCACCTGCTTGCCGTCCGGTTCCGGGTTGTAGAGGCCGACGACAGCCAGGCCCAGCGCGATCGCCAGCAGGAGGCCGCCGACGACATCGACCTTCTCGGGATGCTCGCTCGGCTCCTTGCCGGGCAGGCTGAAATGGATCATCACCATGGCGATGACGGCCAGCGGGACGTTGATCCAGAAAACGGCCTGCCAATGGTGGAACAGTGCCACCGCGCCGATGCCGTAGAGCGGGCCCAGGACGCTGCCGAACTCCTGCGCGGCACCGACACCGCCCAGCACTGCCGCTCGATTACGTGCGGCCCACAGATCGGCGGCCAGCGCCAGTGTCACCGGGAGCAGGGCTCCGCTGGCAGTGCCCTGCACGACGCGGCCGATGACCAGCGTGGTCAGGTCGCCGGACAGTGCGGTGATCACCGAACCGACCGCGAAACCAGCCAGACCGGCCTGGATCAGCATCTTGCGCCCGAACCGGTCCGAGGCCCGGCCCAGCAGCGGCATGGCCGCGATGTAGCCGAGCAGATAGCCGGTGATGATCGGGGTGACCTGCTGGATCTTGTTCACCGCGATCCCGACGTCGGACATGATGTCGGTCATGATGGTGACCACGACGTAGGTGTCGAGGGCACCGAGCAGCACGGCCAGGCTGCCCGCGCTGATCGCGATGTTGCGGTTGCGGCCGGTCTTCACCGACTCCGCGGCCGACATCAGGAAGCGGGCTTGGTGACGGTGACCTGCTTGCCCCAGTCAGACAGGGTCATGGTGACACTGTTGCCGGGGGTGGGTTCGAGCTTGGCCTGCAGCAGCGCGTGGTCGCCGTCTTCGGAGATCCACGCGGTGGCCGGGACCTGGCCCTCGGCCTTGAGCTGCGGGGCGATCTTGTTGACGGCGTCGGCGCTGACGGTGCCGGTCACCCGGACGCCCTCGGTGCCGCCGATGGATTCGCGACCGTCCGCCTTGGGGTCGGTGAAGTTCGACAGCACGTTCGCCAGGCCCAGGTCGGGGTTCAAGATCGTCGACACGTCGTAGATCTTTTCGGCAGGTCCGTAATCGGACAGCGGATCGCCTGCCGTCAGCGCGGCATACAGGTTCCCGTCGGCGACCACGAACTTCGCGTCGGAGATCTTCTGGCCGAAGGCGTCGAGATCCACGGTTCCCTGTGCCGCCACCGCGGGCGAGTTGGTCAGGTCGCCGTCGAGCTTCTCCACGGGGAGGCCCTTGATCGTGCCCTGCACGGTCAGCAGCAGATGCACGCTCTGCTGGGCCTTGGTGGTGGCTGCAGATTCCTGCAGCAACGTGGCGGCCTCGGGCAGCGGGGCGTTCGACGTCTCGGGAGCCGACGAGCAGCCCGCGACGAGGGCGGCCGCTGCGAAGACGATTGCGAATAAGGACTGGACTGCGAAGCGTGGGCGCGTCTGCATGACTGCATCGTAGAGGTTCGTGGCGGCCGGGCGTTTTCTCCAACTCCCAGTCGAGGCGAATACTCTGGTCGGCGTGTTCACCGGAATCGTTGAAGAGCTGGGTGTCCTGATCGACAAGGCGGAGCTGACGGATGCCGCCCGGTTCACCATCCGCGGCCCCGTGGTCACCGCCGACGCCGGCCACGGCGACTCGATCGCGGTGAACGGCGTCTGTCTGACCGTGGTGGACGTCCTGCCCGACGGCGCGTTCACCGCCGACGTCATGGGGGAGACCCTCAACCGGTCGAGCCTGGGCGGGGTCGGCGTGGGCAGCCGGGTCAACCTGGAGCGCGCCGCCGCGGTCAACAGCCGCCTGGGAGGCCACATCGTGCAGGGCCACGTGGACGGCACCGGGACTGTGATCTCCCGCACGCCCTTCGACCACTGGGAAGTGGTGCGCATCGGCCTGCCCACCACGCTGTCGCGCTATGTGGTGGAGAAGGGCTCGATCACGGTCGACGGAGTCTCCCTGACGGTGTCCGCGGTGGCCGACGACTGGTTCGAGGTGTCACTGATCCCGACTACGCGCGAGCTCACCACGCTGGGCCAGGCGGCCGTGGGGACCACGGTCAATCTCGAGGTGGACATCATCGCCAAATACGTGGAACGGCTGATGGCCGGTCCCGGTGAATAAGAGCTGGCAATAACCGCTGGATTTCGGTGGTTCATACTGGAGTCGGCATGGTCCCGCATTGGGACCTGGCATTCGAACAGGCAAGGTGGCGCAGATGACCAGGCTCGATTCCGTCGAGAGGGCGATAGCCGATATCGCGGCGGGCAAAGCCGTGGTGGTGATCGACGACGAGGACCGCGAGAACGAGGGCGATCTGATCTTCGCTGCCGAGAAGGCCACTCCCGAACTCGTCGCCTTCATGGTCCGTTACACCTCGGGCTATCTGTGCGTGCCGCTGGACGGTGAGATCTGCGACCGGCTGGGCCTGTTGCCGATGTACGCGGTCAACCAGGACAAGCACGGCACCGCCTACACCGTCACGGTGGACGCGAAAAAGGATGTCGGAACCGGCATTTCGGCATCCGACCGGGCCACCACGATGCGTGCCCTTGCCGATCCGACCACCGTCGCCGACGATTTCACCAAGCCCGGCCACGTGGTTCCGCTGCGCGCCAAGGACGGTGGGGTGCTGCGCCGCCCCGGACACACCGAGGCGGCCGTCGACCTGGCCCGCCTGGCCGGGCTGCAGCCTGCCGGCGCGATCTGCGAGATCGTCAGCCAGAAGGACGAAGGCGACATGGCACGCACCGATGAGCTGCGCGTCTTCGCTGACGATCACGACCTGGCGCTGATCTCGATCGCCGACCTGATCGAGTGGCGCCGCAAGCACGAGAAGCACATCGAGCGCATCGCCGAGGCACGGATCCCGACCCGGCACGGTGAGTTCGTGGCGGTCGGCTACAAGAGCATCTACGAGGACGTCGAGCACGTCGCGCTTGTCCGCGGTGACATCTCCGGGCCGGCCAGCGACGGTCACGACGTCCTGGTCCGGGTGCACTCCGAGTGCCTGACCGGTGACGTGTTCGGCTCGCGGCGCTGCGACTGCGGGCCGCAGCTCGATGCCGCCATGGCGATGGTGGCCCGCGAAGGCCGCGGCGTGGTGCTCTACATGCGCGGGCACGAGGGCCGGGGCATCGGTCTGATGCACAAGTTGCAGGCCTATCAGCTGCAGGACGCCGGTGAGGACACCGTCGACGCGAATCTGAAACTCGGGCTGCCCGCCGACGCGCGTGACTACGGCATCGGCGCGCAGATCCTGGTCGACCTCGGTATCCGGTCCATGCGGCTGCTGACCAACAACCCGGCCAAGCGAGTGGGCCTGGACGGCTACGGGCTGCACATCATCGAGCGGGTGCCGCTGCCGGTGCGCGCGAACTCGGAGAACATCCGCTACCTGATGACCAAGCGGGACCGGATGGGCCACGACCTCGTCGGCCTCGAAGACTATGACGAAGCGGTGAGCATGGACGATTACGACGAGGCGGTGTACCTGCTCGGTGACCGTCGGCCGCCCACTGCGACCGATTCCGGACCGAGCCTGTGAGCGGCCACGGAGTCCCTGATCTGCCCCAGATCGACGCCTCGAAGGTGAAGCTGGCGATTGTGGCCAGCACCTGGCACACCCAGATCTGCGATGCGCTGCTCGACGGGGCGCGCAAGGTCGCGGTCGAGGCCGGCATCGCCGAGCCGACCGTGGTGCGTGTGCTCGGAGCGATCGAAATCCCGGTGGTGGCACAGGCATTGGCGGTCACCCATGACGCGGTGGTGGCGCTGGGTGTGGTCATCCGCGGCCAGACCCCGCATTTCGACTACGTTTGCGATGCGGTGACGCAGGGCTTGACCCGGGTGTCGCTCGATGCGTCCACCCCGGTGGCCAACGGTGTGCTGACCACCGACAACGAGGCACAAGCCCTCGACCGTGCCGGTCTGCCGGATTCGACCGAGGACAAGGGCGCGCAGGCCGCGGCGGCAGCCCTGTCCACCGCGCTGACACTGCGGGAACTGCGTGCCAACGCGTGATGCTCAGATGACTGAACAAGCCTGGGACCTCGACATCCGGCCCTATCGGACACCGTATTTCGCCTATGGCGCGGCCCTGATCATCTTTCTGGCGCACGTTGCGGTCGGCGCCCTGCTGAAGGTCGGATCCACCGGGGTGGTGTTCCAGACCTCCGATCAGGTGGCCATCGCCTTGCTCGGAGCGATCATCGCCGGAGTGGTGCTGATGTTCGCGCGGCCCCGGCTGCGGGTCGGCCCGGCGGGGGTGGCGGTCCGTAATCTGGTCAGCTTCAAGGTGATTCCCTGGTCCGAGGCGCTCGGCGTGTCCTTCCCGACCGGCGCTCGATGGGCCCGGCTGGACCTGCCCGACGACGAGTACATCCCGGTGATGGCGATCCAGGCGATCGACAAGGGGCGTGCGGTCGAGGCCATGGACGAGGTGCGGGTCCTCATCGACCGGTACCGCTCAAAGCTGGTCTGACACAGCCACGTTCAGCCGGCATCGCCGAGCACCAGGCCCTCACGGGGGGGGGCGGCCCCCCCGATCCAGCCCGACGACGTGCGCACCAGGGCTGAGAGCCCACTGGATTGATCGGCCAGCGACACCTGGTGTCCAAGTGCCCGCAGGCCCTCGACCAATTGATCACGGTCCCCATTGGCGACCGTATCGACCAGCGGATGTTCCCCGCCGACGTTGGTCACCGGTGTGTTGGCCGCGCCGAAGTCGATCATGGATACCGCCTGCTGCGGGTCCAGGTTCCAATCCATGATGCCGACAAGGGTTTTCACGACGAACTGGATGATCACCGCCCCGCCGGGGGAGCCCAGCACCGCATACAGCCGTCCTCGTTGTGGCCCGGTCTTGTCGAACACCAGGGTGGGCGCCATGGTGCTGCGTGGGCGCTTGCCGGGCTGAATCCGGTTGGGTATGGGAAGGCCTTCGGTGCTGATCGGCTCGGCCGAGAAGTCGGTGAGCTGGTTGTTGAGCAGGAAGCCGTCGACCATGTGGAACGACCCGAACGCCGACTCGATCGTGGTGGTCAGCGAGGCGGCATTGCCGAAGCTGTCGATGACGCTGATCTGGCTGGTGCCGTGTTCGCGCGCAGGCGGGACCGTGATCGGGGGCGCGAAATCGCCGGGCGCGGCTACGCCCATCGTGTGGTACCTGGAGATCAGGGCGGCCCGGCCGGTCAGGTAGGCGCCGCTCAGCAGGGTCTCGGGTGAGCCACCGGGCAGCGGGACGAAATCGGTATCGGCGACGTAGCGGTCTCGGTCGGCATAGGCGAGGCGTTCGGCCTCGGAGATGAGATGTACCCCGGTGACCGACGGGTGCCCGCCGTTGCGGTCGACGCGGGCGGGCTTGTAGTCGCTCATCGGGAAGTGCTCGAGCATGCCGAGGGTGGCCGCCACCGCGATGCCGCCCGATGACGGCGGCGGCATCCCGCAGACTTCGCGGCCCCGGTAGGTCGTGCACACCGGGTCGCGTTGTTTGACGGTGTAACCGGCAAGATCCTGTTCCGTCAGGGCACCCGGGGTCCGGCCGCCGCTCGGATCGGTGACGGCGGCCACGACGGCGCGGGCGATGTCACCGGTGTAGAACGCCTGGGCACCCTCGGATGCGATGGCGCCCAAGGTTTTCGCATAGGCCGGGTTGGTCATCCGGGTGCCCACGGGTTTGGGACTGCCGTCGGGATTGAGGAAGTAGGCCGCGGCGGCGGGGTCCGAGCGAAGTTGGGCATCGGCGTCATCGATGGCCGCGGCCAGACGCGGGCTGATGTCGAATCCCCGATCGGCCATCGACACGGCCGGGTCGAACAGGTCGCGCCAGACCTTCTTTCCGAACTGGCGGTGGACGTCGTCGAGCAGCCGCACGATCCCGGGAACCCCGATGGACCGGCCGGACGCCCGGGCATCGGGTTTGGGGGCGGTGCGGTCGGTGTCGGACACCCACCGCAGGTAGTTCTCGGTGGCCGCGGCCGGTGCGGTCTCACGCCCGTCATAGGCGCGCACCGCATTGCCCGCCGCGTCGTAGTAGAGCAGGAAACCGCCGCCGCCGATCCCGGAGGACTGGGGCTCGACGAGGCCGAGCACGGCCTGTGCGGTCACCAGTGCGTCGGCCGCGGTGCCGCCGTCGCGCAGCACCTTGCAGGCGGCCTCGGTGGCCAGCGGATTGGCGGTGGCCACCGCGTAGGTCGTGGTGGCCACGGCTGTCATGTCGCTGCGGTAGCCGGTGCCGATCTCGGGTTGGGTGGCCAGGTCCCGGGTCGTCGGCGGTGCGGGCGGTTGGGCCGTGGGTGGCGGCGGGGGTTTGGGGAGCGGGGTGCCGTTGGACACAATCTGGCACGGTCCGGCATCGGTCCTCGCCGGGCGCCGACTGCCATCGGCGCACCCGGCAAGGATCACGGCGACGACACTGAGCAGCGCGATGACCGACCGCGTGGACGCCAGCAACCGCACAGTTCGACGGTAGCGGAGTTCCGTCGGATCGCGGCAGTAACCTGGAAACCGTGCCCGATCCAGCGACGTACCGGCCGGCGCCCGGATCGATACCAGTGGAGCCGGGCGTGTACCGGTTCCGGGACCCGCACGGTCGGGTCATCTACGTAGGTAAAGCCAAGAGCCTGCGCAGTCGGCTGACGTCGTACTTCGCCGACATCGCGAGCCTGGCGCCGCGTACCCGCCAGATGGTGATGACGGCGGGCAGTGTCGAGTGGACGGTGGTCACCACCGAGGTCGAGGCACTGCAGCTGGAGTACAACTGGATCAAGGAGTTCGATCCACGCTTCAACATCCGCTACCGCGACGACAAGACGTACCCGGTGTTGGCGGTCACTCTCAACGAGGAGTACCCGCGGTTGATGGTGTACCGCGGGCCGCGGCGCAAAGGGGTGCGCTATTTCGGCCCGTACTCGCATGCGTGGGCCATCCGGGAGACCCTCGATCTACTGACCCGGGTGTTTCCGGCCAGAACCTGTTCTGCGGGAGTATTCAAGCGGCACAGGCAGATCGACCGCCCATGTCTGCTCGGCTACATCGACAAGTGCTCGGCGCCGTGCATCGGCCGGGTCAGTGCCGAGGAGCACCGGCGCATCGTGCTGGACTTCTGCGACTTCCTGGCCGGCAAGACCGACCGGCTGGCGCGCGACATGGAGCAGCAGATGACCGCGGCCGCCGAGGAGTTGGACTTCGAGCGGGCCGCCAGGCTTCGCGATGACATCGCCGCGCTCAAGCGTGCGCTGGAGAAGCAGGCCGTCGTGCTCGGTGACGGCACCGATGCCGATGTGGTGGCGTTCGCCGATGACGACCTCGAGGCGGCCGTGCAGGTGTTCCACGTGCGGGGCGGCCGGGTGCGGGGCCAGCGCGGCTGGATCGTCGAGAAGTCCGGTGACCCAGAACAATCCGGGCAGGAGCACCTCGTCGAGCAGTTCCTCACTCAGTTCTACGGTGAGCAGGCCGAACTGGGCGGCGCCGCCGATGAGGCGACCAACCCGGTGCCGCGCGAGGTCCTGGTGCCGGTGTTGCCGCCGAATGCCGATGAACTGGCGGCCTGGTTGTCGGGGCTTCGCGGCTCGCGGGTGAGCCTGCGGGTGCCGGTGCGCGGCGACAAGCGCACCCTGGCCGAGACCGTTGCGCGCAACGCGCACGAGGCGCTGGCCCAGCACAAGCTCAAGCGTGCCGGCGACTTCAATGCGAGATCGGAAGCGCTGCAGAGTATTCAGGATTCCCTCGGGCTGGCCGATGCGCCGCTGCGGATCGAATGCGTGGACATCAGCCATGTGCAGGGCACCGACGTGGTCGCCTCGCTCGTGGTGTTCGAGGACGGGCTACCGCGTAAGTCGGACTACCGGCATTACGCGATCCGGGAGGCGGCCGGCGGGGGACGCTCGGACGACGTCGCCTCGATCGCCGAGGTGACCCGCAGGCGTTTCCTGCGACACGTGAGTGATGCGCAGCCCGATCCGGCCACCGAGCAACGTCCGCGCCGGTTCGCCTACCCACCGAACCTGTTCGTGGTGGACGGTGGTGCACCTCAGGTCAATGCGGCGGCAGCGGTGCTCGACGAGCTGGGCGTCACCGACGTCGCGGTGATCGGGCTGGCCAAGCGGCTGGAGGAAGTGTGGGTGCCCTCAGAGCCCGATCCGATCATCTTCCCGAGAAACAGTGAGGGGCTGTATCTGTTGCAGCGCGTGCGCGACGAGGCACACCGGTTCGCCATCAGCTACCACCGCAGCAAGCGGTCCAAGCGGATGACCGCCTCGGCCCTCGACTCGGTGCGAGGCTTGGGCGAACAGCGCCGCAAGGCGTTGGTGACGCATTTCGGTTCGGTGGCGCGGCTCAAGGACGCCACCGTCGAGGAGATCACCGCGGTGCCGGGGATCGGTGTGACGACGGCGAAGGCCGTCCTGGCTGCGCTCGGCGGCGAGCCGCCAATCGAGCCCGGCGGCGAGCCGCCAATCGAGCCCGGCGGCGAGCCGCCAATAGAGCAGCCCTCACCCGAACGTGATGATCCGCTAAGCGAGAACAATGCCGGACTGGGCGATTCAGGGACGCCCGCAACGGTTATCGAGGATGATCGACGCAGGGTGTCGGGATGACGGGTAACGGGGACATGAGTAGCCAGGCGGATCGCGCATGAACGAACATCTGCGCGAGGGCGGCATCGTGGGTGGTGCGGACGCGGATTCGGGTATCGACGTGGTGCTGGTCACCGGCTTGTCCGGGGCGGGGCGCGGCACGGCTGCCAAAGTGTTGGAGGACCTCGGCTGGTATGTGGCCGACAACCTGCCGCCGGAACTGATCGCCCGCATGGTCGAGTTGGGATTGGCCGCCGGATCGCGGATTACCCAGCTGGCGGTGGTGATGGATGTGCGGTCGCGTGGCTTCACCGGCGATCTCGACTGGGTGCGCAATGAATTGGCGGCGCGCAGCATCACCCCCCGGGTGTTGTTCCTGGAGGCTTCCGACGACATTTTGGTGCGCCGCTACGAGCAGAACCGGCGCAGCCACCCGTTGCAGGGCACACAGACCCTGGCGGAAGGGATTGCCGCCGAACGGGCGTTGCTGGCCCCGGTGCGCGCGGCCGCTGATCTGGTGATCGACACCTCCGCGCTGCCGGTGCCGGCGCTGCGCGAGAGCATCGAGCGAGCCTTCGGCGGTGAGACCGTCGCGTATACGAATGTCACCGTCGAATCGTTCGGCTATAAATACGGACTGCCGATGGATGCGGATACGGTGATGGACGTGCGGTTCCTGCCGAATCCGCACTGGGTCGACGAGTTGCGCCCGCACAGCGGCCAACACCCGGATGTGCGTGACTACGTACTGGGACAACCGGGGGCCAGAGAATTTCTGGACACCTACCATCGGCTGTTGGACGTGGTGATCGCCGGATACCGCCGGGAGGGGAAGCGTTATATGACCGTCGCCATCGGCTGTACCGGCGGCAAACATCGAAGTGTGGCGATCGCCGAGGCGCTGGCGGAGCGGTTGCAGGGCGGTGACGGGCTCACCGTGCACGTGCTGCACCGGGATTTGGGTCGCGAATGACGGCCCGCATCGTCGCCCTCGGTGGAGGGCATGGGTTGTACGCCACGTTGTCGGCGGCCCGGCGACTCAGCCCACACGTGACGGCCGTGGTGACGGTGGCCGACGACGGTGGTTCGTCGGGACGGTTGCGCAGCGAGCTCGACGTGGTGCCGCCGGGTGACTTGCGAATGGCGTTGGCGGCCTTGGCTTCCGACAGTCCGCACGGCCGCTTGTGGGCGACCATCATCCAGCACCGGTTCGGTGGGAGTGGCGCGCTGGCCGGTCACCCGATCGGCAATCTGATGCTGGCGGGTCTCAGCGAGGTGCTGGCCGATCCGGTTGCCGCGCTCGACGAGCTGGGGCGGATCCTGGGTGTGAAGGGCCGGGTGCTGCCGATGTGTCCGATCGCGCTGCAGATCGAGGCCGACGTCGCGGGCCTGGAGTCCGATCCCCGGATGAGCCGGGTGATCCGCGGTCAGGTGGCGATCGCCACCACGGTGGGCAAGGTACGCCGGGTCCGGCTGCTGCCGGGTGATCCACCGGCGACCCGGCAGGCCGTCGAGGCCATCATGAGCGCGGATCTCGTGGTGCTCGGGCCCGGGTCGTGGTTCACCAGTGTCATTCCCCACGTTCTGGTGCCGCAGTTGGCTGCCGCACTGCGAGCGACGACGGCGCGCCGTGCGCTCGTGCTGAACCTGGCGGCCGAGCCGGGGGAGACGGCGGGGTTCTCGGCGGAGCGTCACATCCACGTTCTGGCCCAGCATGCTCCGGACTTCAGCGTGCATGACATCATCGTCGATGCCAGCCGGGTGCCGAGCGACCGTGAACGGGAGCAACTCAGCCGCACCGCCAACATCCTCAACGCCAGAGTTGAGTTTGCTGACGTGTCCAGACCTGGTACACCTTTACATGACCCGGCGAAGTTGGCCGCGGTGCTGGAGGGGGTCCGGTTACGCGCGTCGACGCCAGGGCGGGCCGTGCAGGAGCCCACCGTTCCCACGCCCGCTGCGAGGTCGCTCGACGTCGGGCACCAGGAGCCGGCGCCGAATACACCGAGAGGGGACAATCCGTGGCGATGACAGCCGAAGTGAAGGACGAGCTGAGCCGCCTGGTAGTCAACTCGGTGACTGCTCGCCGCGCGGAGGTGGCGTCATTGTTGCGTTTTGCCGGCGGGCTGCACATCGTGGCCGGCCGGGTGGTGGTCGAGGCCGAGGTGGACCTCGGGATCATCGCGCGCCGGCTACGCAAGGACATCTACGACCTCTACGGGTACAACGCCGTGGTGCACGTGCTGTCGGCCAGTGGAATCCGGAAGAACACCCGCTATGTGGTGCGAGTGGCCGCCGATGGCGAGGCGTTGGCCCGGCAGACCGGCTTGCTCGATCTCCGCGGCCGCCCGGTTCGGGGCCTGCCCGCCCAGGTGGTGGGCGGCAGCGTCGGTGACGCCGAGGCCGCGTGGCGTGGGGCGTTCCTCGCGCACGGATCGTTGACCGAGCCGGGCCGGTCGTCGGCCCTGGAGGTCAGCTGCCCGGGCCCGGAGGCGGCGCTCGCCCTCGTCGGTGCGGCGCGTCGGCTCGGCGTGAGCGCCAAGGCCCGCGAGGTACGCGGCAGTGACCGGGTCGTGGTGCGTGACGGCGAGGCGATCGGTGCCCTGCTGACCCGGATGGGCGCCCAGGACACTCGGTTGACGTGGGAGGAGCGGCGCATGCGCCGTGAGGTCCGCGCCACCGCCAATCGTCTGGCCAATTTCGACGACGCCAACCTGCGCCGGTCGGCGATCACCTGGCCGCCGCGGGCAAGCTGCGGGTCGAGCACCGCCAGGCGTCGCTGGAGGAGCTGGGCCGGCTCGCCGACCCGCCGATGACGAAAGATGCTGTGGCCGGCCGTATCCGGCGCCTGCTGTCGATGGCCGACCGCAAGGCCAAGCAGGACGGGATTCCCGACACCGAGTCGGCGGTGACCCCGGATCTACTCGACGACGCCTGAGACAGGCGACGTCCCATCCTCAAGGCGTGTGGACGTATCACCGAGTAGCTGATGATGGCTACGTTCGCATCGAATTGGACACCGGCGACCCAGCCCCAGTCACCTGAGGTTTCCGGATCCCGTTGTAGCCAAGCATGAGTCAGGATTGCGAGCGGTCCCTGAATTCGGGGCGGTGCCTGATTGCGACCCTGTTGCTTCCTGGCGAGATCAACGAGTTCGCCGTAAGCCTTGCTCAACGCTTCATCATGGGCGCGAGCAACTGTTTGGCGGCCGACGAGCCACTGCGGCTCATACACCGGGACCCCGAAGAAGGACACTCGCCGATTGCCCCGACCGGCCGCTGACGGGACTGGCGCTATTTCGGATAGCGGGCACTATCCGAAATTTCAGATAACGGCTACTATCTGAAATATGGGCGACGATCGAAGTGGCAAGGAACCGAAGCCGGTACGGCTGACGAGAGCCGAGAACCAGGCGAGAACTCGAGCGGCACTACTCGACGCCGCCGCCCAAACCTGCGCCCGTAAGGGTTACGCCGCGGCGTCGGTGGACGAGATCGCGGCGGCAGCGGGTTACTCGGTCGGCGCCGTCTATTCGAACTTCTCCAGCAAGGAGGAGTTGTTCTCGGAGCTGATGAATGAACGTGCGTCCGGTCGGCTCGACCAGGTGGTGCAGACCATCTCCGGCAACGCCGATGAGGGACCGCTGACCGCCCTGGGGCGGATGCTCGTCGAAATCGCCGACAACGACATCGAATTCGAGGCGATCCAGGCCGAGTTCTGGCTGCACGCCGTGCGCAATCCCGATGCCATGCAGATTCTGCGGGGTCGGTCGGCCCGCACGCTGGCCGCACTGCGCGAGATCCTCACCGATGCATTGGAGCGCAACAACATCGACGACAACGTCTCCGTGGAGAGGTTCGCCGTGGTGGTTCTCGCGCTGTTCCAGGGGCTGATCCGGCAGCGCCGGATCGACGCCGACCGCGTACCCGCGGAACTGTTCGGCCAGGCACTGGCTTGGCAGCTGGCCGGTATGCCCAAGAAAGACCGCAAGAAAGACACGAGGTAGCCCCGATGGATCCGATCCGGATCGGGCTCTACGCGATGCCCGCCTTCTTCGTCCTCATGGCGGTCGAATTCCTGAGCTATCGCTTCGACAAGGACAAGGATGCCGCCCGTACCCGGCCCGCGATCTCGTGGCGGGACAGCGCAACGAACCTGTCGATCTACGCCCTGGGCCTGGTGCTGCGACCGCTCGACAAGTTCATCGCAGTCCCCATGGTCGCGATCGCCGCATCCGTGACGCCGTTGCATCTGTCGGCCTCGCACTGGTGGGTCTGGGTGCTGGCCATCGTGCTGGCCGACCTGGCCTACTACTTGCAACACCGGATGTCCCACCGGATTCGGCTGTTCTGGGCGGCGCACAACGTGCACCACTCCAGCCAGTACTTCAACCTGTCCACCGCCATGCGGTTGTCCTGGCTGATTCCCGGGTCGTTTCTGGCCACCATCGGGTACGTGGGTTTGGCCCTGATCGGCATCCCGGCCTGGCTGGTCTTCCTGTCACAGGCGATCGTGCTGCTCTACCAGTTCCCGATCCACACCGAGCGCATCGACCGACTTCCCCGCGTGATCGAGTACGTGTTCAACACCCCGTCGCATCATCGGGTGCACCACGGCGCCAACAATCCCTACCTCGACAAGAACTACGCCGGCATCTTCATCCTGTGGGACCGGATGTTCGGCACCTTCGTGGAAGAGGGCGAACCCGTGCGCTACGGGCTGACCAAGAACATCGACACCCACAACCCGATCAAGGTCAACTACCACGAGTTCGTGGCCATGGTCGGTGACGTCTGGCGGGCTCGGACCTGGCGCGGCCGGCTGGGTTACCTGTTCGGCCCGCCGGGCTGGTGCGAAAGTGACGCCAACGCAACGGACATCGAGCGCACGACGCAGAAGCCGCCGGTGATGTCCGCATCGCAGTGACCGCGTCGCCGCCTTTGCCGTGAGGCGTCCGGCCGTCGGCCACTTGTTCACTCCGGCGTCGTCGTGGCGTTGTAATGTGTGGCGACAAACTGGACGTCAACACCGACAATCGAGGCGACGGGCGCGATGCGACTGATTCTTGAGCTGATCCGCCCGTACCGATTGCTGGTCGCCGGAATCTTCGCGGTCCTGCTGATCCAGATCGCCACCGGCCTGGCCGCGCCCTGGCCGTTGAAGGTCGTGCTGGACAGCGTGGTCGGTCACCACCCGCTGCCCGGTTGGCTGCATGGCCTGCTGCAGCCGCTGCTGGGCGGCGAAACCAAGATGCACATCGCCGGTCTCGCGGCGATCATGGTCCTGGTCATCGCCGTGGTGGCAGCGATCGCGTCGTACATCTCCAACTACCTGACCGAAACCGTCGGCCAGCGCATCGGCAACGATCTGCGCACCCGCGCCTACCACCACCTGCAGCAGTTGTCGCTCAACTACTTCGACACCCACCGCGTCGGCCCCATCTTGAGCACGCTCACCGACGACGTCGACACCATCCAGAGCTTCGCGTCGTCCTCGACCCTGGGCATCGCAACCGACCTGCTGACCATCGTGGGGATGCTGGCCATGATGTTGTGGCTGCAGTGGGATTTCACGCTCATCGCGCTCGCCGTGGCGCCCCTGCTCCTGTTGTTCGTGTCCCGGATCCGAAAGGCCGTGAAGGCGGCGACCCATGAGGTGCGCAGACGGGAATCCGACATCGTCGCGGTCGCGGAGGAGGGCCTGCAGTCCATCCGGGTCGTCAAGGCCTTCGATCGCGAGGACATGCAGGAACGTGAGCTGGCGGCCGCCGGCCAGCAGGCTGTCGATGCGGCCCTCAATGCGCGGCGCGTGAAATCGGTGGTGTCACCCATCGTCGGCGTCGTGGTGGCCGCCTGCACCGCGGTGGTGCTGTGGCGCGGGTCGGCGCTCATCCTCGCGGGTGCGATGACGGCGGGCACGTTGACCGTCTTCATCTCCTATCTGGCCTCGTTCTTCAAGCCGGTGCAGGATCTGGCCAAGCTCACCAACACCATCGCCATGGCCTCGGTCGGGGTGGACCGGGTCAACGCCCTGCTCACCGCGGAGACGTCGGTCGAGGAGAAGCCGGACGCGATCGATGCACCGCGCATCAAGGGCGCGATCAGTTTCGAGCGGGTGGCGTTCAGCTACGACAGCGAGACGCCCGTGCTGCGCGACGTCACCTTCGAGGTGAAGCCGGGCCAGCTCGTCGGGGTCGTCGGGCACACCGGAAGCGGCAAATCCAGTCTGGTCAGCCTGATTCCGCGGTTCTACGACCCCAGCATGGGCACCGTCCGCATCGACGGAACAGATCTGCGCGACTACAAACTTCACGAGCTCCGCCGCCAGATCGCCTACGTCCTCCAGGACACCGTCCTGTTCCGGGGCACCATCCGCGACAACATCGCCTTCGGCCGGCCCGACGCCGACCACGACGAGATCGTCGAGATGGCCAAACTGGCCAACGCCCACGAGTTCATCTCCGAGATGCCGCAGGGGTACGACAGCCCGGTCGGGGAACGTGGGCTCACCCTGTCAGGTGGTCAGCGACAGCGCATCGGCATCGCCCGCGCCCTCATCCGGGACAGCCCGATCCTGATCCTCGACGAGCCGACCGCCGCACTGGACGCCGAATCCGAGCGCCTGGTCATGTCGGCGCTACAACGGTTGATGAAGGACCGCACGGTGATCACGATCGCCCACCGGCTCAGCACGATTCGTGACGCGGACAAGATCGTCGTGCTCGAGGAGGGCCGCGTCGTCGAGCAGGGGACGCACACCGAACTACTCACCGCCGGCGGCAGATATGCCGAACTGCACCGCATCCAATACGAGGACGAGACAACGTGACACGTTCGCTGATCATCCTGCCCGACGACTCCGCGAAGCCCGTGATCGATGCGATCGGCGAGTCCACCCGGTCGGTGCGCATCAAGATGTTCGCCTTCAGCCATCGGCCGCTGTTGGAGGCGGTGGTGGCTGCCCACCGGCGCGGCGTCGACGTCAAGGTCATGCTCAACCCCGAGCGCCGCGACGGCGAGACCGACAACGACGTCGCGCGGGAGACGTTGCAGCGGTTCGGTATCGCGGTCCGTGAGAGCAACCCCGCCTTCGACCTGACGCACGAGAAATCCATGGTCGTCGACGACGAGCGCGCCTTCGTCGAGTCGCTGAACTGGACAGAGGAGAACTTCACCGTGACGCGGGACTACGCCGTCGTCACTCCCAGCGCCTACGAGGTCGCCGAGATCATCGACTGCTTCGAGGCCGACTGGGCGCGTGAGGACTTCGATCCGGGCGGTGGGGCGCACCTGATCTGGTGCCCCACCAACGGCAGGCATCGCATCGCCGAGTTCATCGACACCGCCAAGCACACGTTGTTCGTCCAGAACGAGCGCTATCAGGACCCGGTGATCATCGAGCGGTTGGTGCGCGCGGCGCACCGCGGAGTGAAAGTTCATGTCATGGCCCGCGCGGCCCACCACCTCAAGTCGGGCAAGCTGCTCGAAGGCGTCAGTGGGATGCGCATCCTCGATGACGTCGGCATCAAGATCCACCGCCTCAAGCACATGAAGCTGCACGCGAAAATGATCCTCGCCGATCACGAGCGGGCGATCGTCGGCTCGATCAACTTCTCTCCGGGCAGCTTCGACCACCGCCGCGAATTGGCCATCGAAGTGACCGATCACCACATCATCAAACGCCTCAACGAGGTGGCCCATCACGACTGGAAACACTCCGAACCGATGGACTTGTCGGACGACGGGCTGATCGCCGATCTGGTGGGTCAGGATCCGCACGAAGTCGACCAACTAGCCCTACGCGACCGCGAAATCTGATGCACTGGCCGGACCGCGCGGCACGGCGTTTACGCCACTAGGCTGGCGGCGGGCAGTTCAGTTAACGGCAACTGTAGGGAGAATCACGTGACTATCCGGGTAGGCGTTAACGGCTTCGGCCGCATCGGGCGCAACTTCTACCGGGCCCTGGCAACGCAGCAGGCCGAGGGCAAGAACACTGATATCGAGATCGTGGCGGTCAACGACCTCACCGACAACGCCACCCTGGCTCACCTGCTGAAGTTCGATTCAATCCTGGGCCGTCTGCCGCAGGACGTCAGCCTCGAGGGTGAAGACACCATCGTCATCGGCGACAAGAAGATCAAGGCCCTCGAAGTAAAGGAAGGTCCGGCAGCCCTGCCGTGGGGCGACCTCGGAGTCGATGTGGTCGTCGAGTCGACCGGCATCTTCACCAAGCGCGAAAAGGCCCAGGGTCACCTGGACGCGGGCGCCAAGAAGGTCATCATCTCCGCGCCCGCCTCCGGTGAGGACATCACCATCGTGCTGGGTGTGAACGACGACAAGTACGACGGCAGCCAGAACATCATCTCGAACGCCTCCTGCACCACCAACTGTCTCGGCCCGCTGGCCAAGGTCCTCAACGACGAGTTCGGCATCGTCAAGGGCCTGATGACCACCATCCACGCCTACACCCAGGATCAGAACCTGCAGGACGGTCCGCACAAGGATTTGCGCCGTGCTCGCGCTGCCGCGCTGAACATCGTCCCGACCTCCACCGGTGCCGCCAAGGCCATCGGTCTGGTGCTGCCCGAACTCAAGGGCAAGCTCGACGGCTACGCTCTGCGCGTGCCGATTCCCACGGGGTCGGTCACCGACCTGACCGCCGAGCTGGCCAAGTCGGCTTCCGCCGACGAGATCAACGCCGCGATGAAGGCCGCCGCGGAGGGACCGATGAAGGGGATCATGAAGTACTACGACGCGCCTATCGTGTCGAGCGACATCGTCACCGATCCGCACAGTTCGATCTTCGACTCGGGTCTGACCAAGGTCATCGACAACCAGGCCAAGGTCGTCTCCTGGTATGACAACGAGTGGGGATATTCCAACCGCCTCGCCGATCTTGTTGAACTCGTAGGGAAGTCGCTCTAATACCAATGACTGTCAAGACACTCGCTGACCTGTTGGCCGAAGGTGTGGAGGGGCGGGGCGTCCTGGTGCGCTCCGACCTCAACGTCCCCCTCGACGACGAGGGCAATATCACCGATCCCGGCCGCATCATCGCCTCGGTGCCGACGCTCAAAGCGCTGGCCGAGGCCGGTGCCAAGGTCGTCGTCATCGCTCATCTGGGCCGGCCCAAGGGCGCCCCGGACTCGAAGTTGTCGCTGGCCCCGGTCGCCGCGGCACTGGGGGAGAAGCTCGGTCGCCACGTGCAGCTGGCCGGTGACGTGGTCGGCACCGACGCCCTGGCCCGGGCCGAGGGCCTGACCGACGGTGACGTCTTGCTGCTGGAGAACATCCGCTTCGACCCGCGGGAGACCAGCAAGGACGACGCCGAGCGGTTGGCGCTGGCCAAGGCGCTGGCCGCCCTGGTCGAGGGTGCCGACGGCTCGCCGGGTGCCTTCGTCTCCGACGGCTTCGGCGTGGTGCACCGCAAGCAGGCCTCGGTCTACGACATCGCCACCTTGCTGCCGCACTACGCCGGCACGCTGGTGGACGCCGAGGTCAAGGTGCTGGAGCAGCTGACCAGCTCGACTGAGCGTCCCTACGCCGTCGTGCTCGGTGGCTCCAAGGTCTCCGACAAACTCGCGGTCATCGAGAACCTCGCGACCAAGGCCGACAGCATCATCATCGGTGGTGGCATGTGCTTCACCTTCCTTGCCTCCCAAGGGGTTTCGGTAGGTACCTCACTGCTGCAGGAGGAGATGATCGATACCTGCAAGCGGCTGCTCGACACCTACGCCGACGTGATCCATCTCCCGGTGGACATCGTGGTGGCCGACAAGTTCGCCGCCGACGCCGAGTCGGAGACCGTGGCCTCTGACCGCATCCCCGAAGGCAAGATGGGCCTCGACATCGGTCCGGAGTCGGTCAAGCGGTTCACCGCACTGCTGTCCAACGCCAAGACCGTGTTCTGGAACGGCCCCATGGGCGTGTTCGAGTTCCCGGCCTTCGCCGAAGGCACGCGCGGAGTGGCCGAGGCGATCATCGGCGCCACCGAGAAGGGCGCATTCAGCGTCGTCGGCGGTGGTGACTCGGCGGCCGCCGTGCGTCAGCTCGGCCTGGCCGAGGACGGTTTCTCCCACATCTCGACCGGTGGCGGCGCGTCGCTGGAATACCTAGAGGGCAAGACCCTGCCCGGCATCGAAGTACTGGAGTCGTAGAAACATGGCCCGTAAGCCGCTCATCGCCGGCAACTGGAAGATGAACCTCAACCACTTCGAGGCCATCGCGCTGGTGCAGAAGATCGCGTTTGCCTTGCCGGACAAGTACTTCGACAAGGTGGACGTCACGGTTATCCCGCCGTTCACCGACCTGCGCAGCGTGCAGACCCTCGTCGACGGGGACAAGTTGCGGCTGACCTACGGAGCCCAGGACGTGTCCAAGCACGATTCGGGCGCCTACACCGGTGAGATCAGCGGGGCGTTCCTGGCCAAGCTCGGGTGCAGCTTCGTGGTGGTGGGGCACTCCGAGCGGCGCACCTACCACGGCGAGACCGACGAGGTGGTGGCCGCCAAGGCCGCTGCGGCGTTCAAGCACGGCATCACCCCGATCATCTGCATCGGTGAGCAGCTCGAGGTGCGCGAGGCGGGCAATCACGTCGAGTTCAACGTGAACTCGCTGCGCGGTTCGCTGGCCGGGCTGAGCAAGGAGCAGATCGGCCAGGCGGTCATCGCCTACGAGCCCGTGTGGGCGATCGGCACCGGGCGGGTGGCCAGTGCGGCCGATGCCCAGGAGGTCTGCAAGGCCATCCGTGACGAGTTGGGCAACCTGTCCTCACCACAGCTCGCGGCGGGCGTGCGCGTGCTCTACGGCGGGTCGGTCAACGCCAAGAACGTCGGCGAGATCGTGGCGCAGGGCGACGTCGACGGCGCGCTGGTCGGTGGGGCGTCGCTGGACGGTGAGCAGTTCGCCACGCTGTCGGCCATCGCCGCGGGCGGACCTCTGCCGTAACCCCGGGGACCTGGGCCGGACACCGCACCCGGTAGTCTTACCGCCATGGAATTGGCTCTGCAGATCACTCTGGTCGTGACCAGCGTGCTGGTCGTGCTCTTGGTGCTGCTGCATCGCGCCAAAGGTGGCGGTCTGTCCACCCTGTTCGGTGGCGGTGTCCAGTCCAGCCTGTCCGGCTCCACCGTGGTCGAGAAGAACCTCGACCGGCTGACGTTGTTCGTGACCGGCATCTGGCTGGTGTCGATCGTCGGCGTGGCGCTGCTGATCAAGTACAGCTAACCCCGGGCTGTCCGGCCCGTACCGCCAACCAGGTCAGCCGGGAGCGATCAGGGTCGGCAGCGGCCGGGTCGGACCGGCATCCGGGGCGACTTCGGTCGCGGTGTCTATCGGGGTGTCGATAATCCCGCGCGGTGTCCGCGGTGCGGTGCCCTGCTCGGCGCCGGCCGGCTGGGCCGGGGGCGCGTAGCAGTTGGGCGACCCGTCGGGCTGGGTGTCTTCGGGATCTGAGGTGGGCACGCCACCCGAGTCGAGGCAGCACAGGTCGGCGTTTCGCACTGTTTTGCTCATGCAGGCGTCGTACGCCTCGACATCCCAGGTGCCGTCGTCGGGCGCGGCGATCGACACGGGCGCCGCCAGCGCGCCGAGCCCCAACGTCGCGCCCACAAGGGCGCCCTGACCCAACCGGCCCCAACGGCTATGTCGCGGAAGTTTGATATTGGCCATGATGGCCTCCTGGGTTTGCCGGAACTGTCACAGCTGATTCACAACATGCTCCGCCGTATCCGCCGGCGACGTCGAGAGATCCGGCGAATCCGGCCACGCGGTCGTTGCCCAGTCAAGCGGGCACCTGCCGTCGCTGCGATGCGGTGCGCCGCGGCTGCCCCGATACTGGGGGACATGGCTGACGGTCCCGACACCGCGCTCGACCCGATCGGTGCGGTCCAGCGCACCCCCGTGGGCCGTGAGGCCACTGAGCCGATGCGTGAGGACATCCGGTTGCTCGGAGCGATCCTCGGTGACACCGTGCGTGAGCAGAACGGTGCGGAGGTCTTCGACCTGGTGGAGCGGGCCCGGGTGGAATCCTTCCGGGTCCGCCGCTCGGAAATCGACCGGGCCGAGTTGGCCGCACTGTTTTCCGGCATCGACGTCCGCCGAGCCATTCCGGTCATCCGGGCGTTCACCCACTTCGCGCTGCTGGCCAATGTCGCCGAGGACATCCACCGCGAGCGGCGCCGGGCAATGCACGAGGCGGCCGGGGAGCCCCCTCAGGACAGCAGCCTGGCGGCCACCTACCGCAAGCTGGATCAGGCGATCTCGTCGGCCGGCCTGGACGCCGCCACCGTCGCGGACGGACTGAGCGGCGCCCTGGTCGCACCGGTGATCACGGCACATCCGACCGAAACCCGGCGCCGTACCGTGTTCGACACTCAGCACCGGGTCACCGAGTTGATGCGGCTGCGTCTGCACGGCCAGACCCGTACCGCCGATGGCCGCGACATCGAGACCGAGTTGCGCCGCCACATCCTCACGCTCTGGCAAACCGCCCTTGTGCGCTTGTCGCGACTCAAGATCTCCGACGAGATCGAAACCGGCCTGCGGTATTACCCAGCCGCGTTCTTCGAGGTCATTCCCCAGGTCAATGCCGAGGTGCGTACCGCGCTGCAGGCCCGGTGGCCGGAGGCGCACCTGTTGGAGCGCCCGATCCTGCGACCGGGCAGCTGGATCGGCGGTGATCGGGACGGCAACCCCAATGTCGACGCGGGCGTGGTGCGGCTGGCCACCGGCCGGGCCGCCCACGTGGCGTTCGCGCATTACTTCACCGAGATCACCGCGCTGGAAGAAGAGCTGTCGATGTCGGCGCGGCTGGTCAAGATCAGCGAGGGTATGACCGTGCTGGCCGGTGCCTGTCACGAGCCGGCCCGTGCCGACGAGCCGTACCGGCGGGCACTGCGCGTAATTCATGCCCGCCTGACCGCCACCGGCCGCGAAATCCTCGACGAGCAACCCGAACACGAGCTCGACCTCGGGTTGGAGGCCTATCAGACCCCGGAGGAGTTCCTGGCCGACCTCGACACGGTGGATGCCTCGCTGCGCGGCAATGGCAGTGCGGTGCTGGCCGACGACCGATTGGCCCGGCTACGAGAAGCGGTGCGCGTCTTCGGGTTCCACCTGTGCGGCCTGGACATGCGGCAGAACTCCGAGGTGCACGAGCAGGTGGTCGCCGAGCTGTTGGCGTGGGCCGGGGTGCATCCCGATTACGCCTCACTGCCCGAATCGCAGCGGGTGGAGCTGCTGGCCGCCGAAATCTCGACGCGTCGGCCGTTGATCGGTGAGGGCGCCGAACTGTCGGAGTTGGCCCGCAAGGAACTCGACATCGTCGGAGCGGCAGCGCGGGCGGTCACCGTCTTCGGCCCGGCAGCGGTGCCCAACTACATCATCTCCATGTGTCAGTCGGTGTCCGATCTGCTCGAAGCCGCAATCCTGCTCAAAGAGGCTGGGCTGCTCGATGTTTCGGGTGCAGCTCACGGGGGCGAGGTGTATGCGCCGGTCGGTGTGGTGCCGCTGTTCGAAACCATCGACGATCTGCAGCGAGGGTCGGCGATCCTGCAGGAGGCGCTGGCGCTGCCGGTGTACCGCAGCATCATCTCGGCACGCGGCCTGCATCAGGAGGTGATGCTGGGTTATTCGGACTCCAACAAGGACGGCGGCTACCTTGCGGCGAACTGGGCGCTGTACCGGGCCGAGCTGGACCTCGTCGAGGCAGCGCGCAAGACCGGAATTCGGTTGCGCCTGTTCCACGGCCGGGGCGGAACCGTGGGCCGCGGCGGCGGACCGAGCTACGACGCGATCCTGGCGCAGCCGCCCGGGGCGGTGAAAGGCTCGTTGCGGATCACCGAACAAGGCGAGGTGATCGCGGCGAAGTACGCCGAACCGCGCATCGCGCACCGCAATCTGGAGACGCTGTTGGCGGCAACCCTGGAATCCACCCTGCTCGATGTCGAGGGATTGGGTGAAAACGCCGAACCGGCCTATCAGGTGCTCGATGAGCTGGCCGCCCTGGCGCAGCGGGCCTATGCCGAACTGGTCCACGAGACACCGGGATTCGTCGAGTACTTCAAGGCGTCGACACCGGTCAGTGAGATCGGTGCGCTCAACATCGGCAGCCGACCCAGCTCACGCAAGCCGACCACGTCGATCGCCGATCTGCGGGCCATCCCGTGGGTACTGGCCTGGAGCCAGTCCCGGGTGATGCTGCCGGGCTGGTACGGCACCGGCACGGCGTTCGAGGAGTGGATCGCCGAAGACGAGAACCGGGTCTCCGTGCTGCAGGACCTCTACGAGCGGTGGCCGTTCTTCCGTACGGTGCTGTCGAACATGGCGCAGGTGCTCGCCAAGTCGGACATGGGCCTGGCGGCACGATATTCCGAGTTGGTCGACGACGCGGAACTGCGCGCCAGGGTGTTCGACAAGATCGTCGCCGAGCACGACCGCACCATCGCCATGTACAAGCTGATCACCGGTCAGGACGACCTGCTGGCCGACAACCCCGCCCTGGCCCGATCGGTGTTCAACCGGTTCCCCTATCTCGAACCGCTCAATCACCTTCAGGTCGAGCTGCTGCGCCGGTATCGCGCGGGGGACACCGACGAACTGGTACAGCGCGGAATCCTGCTCACCATGAGCGGACTGGCGACCGCGTTGCGCAACAGCGGCTGAGTCGCGCAACGTTCAGCTCACCAAGATGTCGGCGAGACGCAGTGACACCCTGGCCCGGCGGTCGGCGTAGCCCCTTGCGGCACGCTGGATCTCGGCGGTCTGTGCGGTTCTGACGCGTTGGTAACGCAGCAGCGCGGCCGTGTGGTCGCCGTCGCGCACCGTGGCGATCTGATCGGCCAGTTCGGCGGCGTCCTGGATGGCCTGGTTGGCGCCCTGCCCGCCGAACGGTGTCATCGGATGGGCCGCATCGCCGAGCAGCGCGACACGGGCGCTGGTCCACCGGTCGATCGGATCTCGGTCGTACACCGGGTGCATGTACACCGGGCTCGTCGCGGCGCGCAACATCCGGCCCACCGCCGGATCGAACTCGTCGAATTGGCAGGCCAGCGCCGCCAGGTCGGCCCGAGCCGACCACAGGTGCCGGGGTGGCTCGTCCACCCCGAGAGTGGCGTCGACCGCCACCTGCCGGCCGGCCCGCACCGGCATGGAGATGACGTGCTTGGCGTAGTCCGCCGAATGCCAGGACCGGAGCCGGTCGTTGGGCACCTCGAGGCATGCGGCGGGGCTGACGGCCCGGAAGATCACCGAGCCGCAGTAGTGGATCTCGTCGTCGCTGAACATCTTCCGTACGGTGGAGCGCAGGCCGTCGGCCGCGATCACCAAACCGGCCCGTCGCACCTCGCCGTTGGCGAAGGTGAGCTCGACATGGTCGACCCGCTCGGTGATCGACGTCAATTGAGAGCGCAGCCGGACATTGCCGGCGCCGACCGTGGCGACCAGCAGACCGTGCAGGTCGGCCCGGTGCACGGTGCGTGGGGACACCTCGGTGTCGGCGTAGCCGAAGCGGCCGTGTTCGCCGCCGGCCTCGGGTGCCCCCGCGTAGTCGGTGATCTTCTCCAACTGGCCGCTCTGGTCGAGGTTTTCGAAGTAACCGGTGGCCGAGGAGATTCCGTTGAACGCCTCGATGATGTTCCACCGTGCGAACAGCCGCAGGGTCTGCGGGGAGATGCCCAGCGGGCCGCCGACCTCACCGAGCGCGCGGGTCTTGTCGAAGACGACGGGACGGTGGCCGTGGTGCTGCAGCGCGAGGGCGGCGGCCAGGCCGCCGAGCCCGGCGCCGATGATGGCGATGTCCATGACGTGCCTTTCAGGTTCCGGGAATTCGGGCCAGGGCTTCGGCGTCGAGGTAGACGCCCGAGAGCACGGACGGTCGATAACTGGTGACGGTGCGGACGTCGCAGATCGGCAACCACAGGCCGCTGTCGATGATGCGGCGTTGGATCTCGTGCACCAGCTCGCTGCGACCATCAGGGTCCGCGCAGGTGAGCTGGGCGTCGAGCAGGGTGTCGAGATCGTCGGGCCCGGTGCGCCGGTTCATGTTCCGCTGCGTCACAGCGAACTGGTAGCGCAACAGGTCCGGGTCACTGCCGGTGAAATAGAAGAACCGGACGTCGTAATCGCCCGACAGCTGACGGTTACGCAACTCGGGGAAATCGACATCGGCGAGGACCAGTTCGATGCCGTACTGGGCCCACTGGGCGGCGACGGCGGCCAACATCGAGGCATCGACAGGGGAGAACGTGCTGTTGAACACCACCTCGACCGAAAGTCGTTGCACGCCCGCGGCAATGAGTAGTCGCCGGGCAGTCACCGGATCGTGGGCGAGTTCGGCCGAACAGTCCCGGTAGCCGGCGGTGGTCGGTGTGAGTACCGACGACGCGACCGGGTATCCGTCGGTATCCAGGATCGGTTGCAGTGCGGAGCGATCGATCAGCAACGACAGCGCCCGCCGAACCCGCGGGTCGGTGAGCGGGCCGCGGGACGCATTGGGGCACAGCCCGTAACTGAGGCCGGGATTTCGTAGCTCCACGACGCGATGGCCGTCGACCCGTCCGGCGTATACGTCGCCGGTGTCGCCCTGGCGGAATGCCAGTCGACGTGTCCGGTCGGTCAGCGCGTCCCCGCTCTGAACCCACCGGCCGGTGCCACGCCCTGACCGGCTTCTGATCGCCAGGTTCACACTCGCCAGCCACCGCGGGAATGCCGCGTTGTGCGAGGAGAAGTGAAACGTCACGACACCGATTCCGGTCTCGATGCGGTCCAGTCCGGCCAGCGCCGCGACCGCGGCCGGCCGCGGTGAAATCTGCTGCAGGGCAGCGATGTCGGAGAAGCTCTGTGCGATGGCCTGCGATGTGAGCAGTGTGCCGTCGGAGAACTCCGCGCCGGGGCGGATCGTCAGATCCAGGGTGAGTGGGTCGCGGTAGTGCCACGAAGTGGCCAGCCACGGCAGCAGTTCCCCGGTGTTCGGATCGATGTCGAGCAGGCTCTCATAGATCAGCCGGCAGTAGGTTTTCGAGATGCTGTTGTAGGCCAGCCGAGGATCGTCGACGAGCTGGCGAGTGGGCCAGCCGAACGTGAGGTCGCTCATCATCGCACCTGCACCAAATGTGTTGCCCGCCAAGCCGAACGGGCCGCCGTCACCGCCGTCAATCCAGCCACTGTCACCAGCACGGCGGCCCCGCCGAACAGCGCGGTGCCCAGGCCGTCGATCATCGTCGCCCCAGTGGCTACCCCGATCGCGGCGCCCAGGGCACGAAGGTAGTAGTACAGGCTGGAATCGAAGGGGATGTCCGTCGAATTGGTCAGCACATTGGCGGCCAGCGCGCTCCACAGGAACCCCATCGCGGCGCCCATCAACGCGGCGCTGACCAGCAGTAGCTGCGCGGGCAGGCTCAGGCCGGCCACGATCAGGAACGCCGCGCCGACGCACACCAGACGGGTGCTCTTCCGATTGTCTCCGGGCCTGCCGAACCTCAGCATCGGAATCAGACCGGCGAGCAACGCCATCGGCAACAGAAACAGCGCCGAGGCATACGAATCCAACCCGCGCAGCTGTTGGACCGCGTACACCACCGACAGGGTGAACACGTTCGTCGCGATCCCCGCGACGAAGATCACGACCAGACTCCCCGAGAGCACATGTGACTGCGACCGGCTACGAAGAACGATCACCGCGAGCCCGAGCGCTATCGCCACCACCAGCAGAGCCACCTTGGTTCCCGGTCCGCTCGACGAGCCGATTGCCAGGAAGATCGCGAGCTGAACCGCCGCGAGCCCGACGACCGGGATCGCCGCCCGCCCCGTCATGGCAGCCTCCTCGGCGGTGTCCGGCCGTGCGGGGGCCAGCGTCAGCAGCACCATTGCCGCGAGGGTCGTCACCACGGTCTCGTACGGGAACGACCGCCAGCCCCACAGATCGTTGAGTAGCGCGGTGATCAGCGGTGAGAACAGCGCCGATGCCGACACCACCAGCCCCCAGGCGCCCAAGACCGCCGAATGATGGTCCGGATAGAACTGCGCGCGGATGATCCGGAAGATCTGGGGCGCGACCACCGCCGAGGCGATGCCCTGCAGGAACCGCAGCGCGATGAGAACCCAGAACTGAGGGCTGAGCGCGGCGGCGATGCCGAGAACAGCCAGCACCGCCGAGCCGGCGAAGAACAACGCCGCAGGCGGGTAGCGATGCGACAGCAGGCCCGCGGGCAGCAACGCCAGGCAGAACCCGGCCAGGAACGCCACACCGATATATGCGGCCGCTGAGAACGGGATACCGAAATGGTCGGCGATCGCCGAGTTCAGCAGCACAGCCGATGACGAGTTGGAGTACAGCGTGTATTCGGTCAGATAGAGCGACGCCGCAACGGCGCAAAGGGACGGCTTCATGACGCCTCGAAGCTGATAGAAGGATCAAATGGGCAGCGAGAGCTAACCCGAGATCCTCTTCAGCGGCGCGAGACGGGCGCGATTCCAGATCGACGCCAGCAAACTGGGTGCGAACGATGCGGCAGCGTGCACGGGGCGTGCGTCTGCGCGATCGAATCCGGCACCCATGACGACCACTGTAACCGAGGACGCTGGTTCTACAGGCCTGCGCTCTTGCGAACCCGGCTGATCACGCCGCGCACCGCGCTCTCCGTGGCGGCCAGTGGCGACATCACCGCCTCGCCGATCGCGACGATGGCTTCGACGCGCTCCACGATCGACTCCAGGCGTTCGACGACGCCGATCAGGCGCGGCGCGAGCTCGTCGATGCGGGTGATGGTCTGGTTGAACCGGTCCAGCGTGGCATCCAGGCCGCCGGTCGATTTGTTCAGGTCGACCAGCGTGGTACTCAGGTCGGTGAGCAGCGTGTCGACCTGCTCCACCGTCATGTCGGCGTTGAGCGCGGCCTGCGTCAGTGTCCGGATTCTCTGCCGCCCGGAGTTCGGGCGGGCGCGGCCGTCACCTTTGTCTGCCATGCCGATCAGTATGGCCGGTAGGGAACCGAACGGGGACGAACCGCGTCTGAATGGCTGTGCGGCAATTCTGTGAACACCGAACCCGGTCGGCCGCTGCTGCGGCCGACCGGGTGACACGTCACCACCAGGTGGCCGACTATCTGGCCGGTTACGCCGAGGCGCTGGCCGACGCGACGACCGAGCGGCACGGCGGTGTCACGGACGACTAGGCGGTGGGTTCAGAGTTTGACGGCGGCGGCCTCGTCGAGCAGCCACACCGTCTTCTCCAGGCCGATCGCGCCGGCGGCGGGGATGTCGACCGGCTCGGCACCGCCGATTGCGGCGGCAACCGCGTCGGCCTTGGCCTCCCCGGACACCACCAGCCACACTTCGCGCGACCGTTGAATCGCGGGCAGGGTCAAGCTGATTCGACGCGGCGGTGGCTTGGGGGAGTCGGTCACCGCGACCACCAGCCGGGTGGTTTCACGGACCGCCGGGGTGTCGGGGAACAACGAGTTGATGTGCCCCTCGCCGCCCATGCCCAGCAGATGCACATCGAACTGTGCCGGCAGCTGCTGTTCGTAGGCGGCGGCGGCATCGTCGATGGCGTCGCCGAACTCGCCGTCGCTGGTGGCCATCCGGTGCACGTTGGCCGGTGGAATGTTGATGCTCTCCAGCAGCGCGTCGTGGGCCTGCTGATCGTTGCGTTCGGCGTCGCCCTGGGGCACGTAGCGTTCGTCGCCCCAATACAGCTGCACGTTGGACCAATCGATCTCGGCCCCGGCGACATGACGCAGCAACGCGATCCCTACCGTGCCGCCGGTCAGCACGATGTCCGCCGCGCCGCGGGTGGCGATGGCCGACGTGATCGCCCCGACGAGCCGGGCTCCTGCCGCGGTGGCCAATTGGTCTGCGTCGGCGTAGGTCTCGATGATGCGTTCAGACATAAGTCACCTTGTCGATGCCCTGCAGGGCGTCGTAATAGATTTCGTCGGCGTCGAGCCGGCGTAGATCCTCGGCCAGGCACTCCTTGGCCTCACGCCGGGCCAGCGGCACCAATGCATCCGGCTTGCCGGTGCGGCTCAATGTGGCGGTGACGCCGGTCTGGGGACGAGTCAGGGTCACGGTCTCGCTCGGCCGGGCGAGTTCGACCTTCAATTCACCGACCGCGCGGGTCACCGGTCCGTCGATCCGGCTGGCCAGCCAGCCGGCCAGGATGTCGAGTGCCGGTTCGTCCCGCAGCCCCGAAACCAGAGCCGAGGTGATGGGTTCGTGGGGCGCCTGATCGATCGCCGCGGCGAGCAATGCACGCCAATAGGTGACTCGGCTCCAGGCCAGATCGGTGTCACCGTCCGTATAGCCGTTGAGCCGGCTCTTGATGCAGGCCAGCGGATCGATGCCGTTGGTGGCGTCGGTGATTCGGCGAATTGCCAACTTGCCCAACGGATCCTGTGCGGGCACCGCGGGGGCGAGATCGGGCCACCAGGTCACCACCGGCGTATCCGGCAACAAAAATGGGGTGACAACGCTGCTGGCATGGTTGGCCAGTGGACCGGACAGTCGCAGCACCACAACCTCGTTGGCGCCGGCGTCGCGGCCCACCCGCAACTGGGCGTCCAGTCGCGCCTCGGTGGTCAATCTGTCCCCGGGAATGACCACGATCACGCGACACGGATGCTCACGACTGGCTGCGTTGGCCGCGTCGATCGATTCTTCCAGCAGCGCTTCGGAATCGGGTGCGATGACCAGCGTCAGCACCCGTCCGAGGGTGATCGCGCCACCCTCCTCACGCATCGCGACGATCTTCTTGTTGATCGCGCCGGTGTTGGTGTCGGGCAGATCGACAATCACGGCCGCCTCCATTCCCGGCCAGACCTGCGCAGCATCTCGAACGCCGAGTCGGGGCCCCAGGTCCCCGACTCATACGGATCGGGCTTACCGTGGGTGGCCCAGTATTCCAGTGCGGGATCCAAGATCTTCCAAGACAATTCGACTTCGGCATTGACCGGGAACAGCGATGGCTCACCCAGCAGCACATCGAGGATCAGGCGCTCATATGCCTCGGGCGACTCCTCGGCGAAAGCCGAGCCGTAGGAGAAGTCCATGCTTACATCGCGGACCTCCATGATGTGGCCCGGAACTTTTGACCCGAACCGCAGTGTGATGCCCTCGTCCGGTTGGACCCGGATCACCAGGGCGTTCTGCCCGAGTTCGTCGGTCATCGTGGCGTCGAAGGGCAGGTGCGGTGCGCGCTTGAACAACAGCGCGATCTCGGTGACCCTGCGGCCCAAGCGTTTTCCGGTCCGGAGATAGAACGGCACACCGGCCCAGCGGCGGGTGTCCACGTCCAGCGTGATGGCTGCGAAAGTCTCGGTGGTCGAGGTCTTCGAGAAACCTTCTTCGTCCAGCAGTCCGACAACCTTCTCGCCGCCCTGCCAGCCGGCGATGTACTGCCCACGTGAGGTGGTCTCGTCCAGCGGCTCGGCCAGCCGGGTCGCCGAGAGCACCTTGATCTTCTCGGCCTGCAGTTCAGCGGGGGAGAAGCTCACCGGCTCTTCCATCGCCGTCAGCGCCAGCAGCTGCAGCAGGTGGTTCTGGATGACATCTCGCGCTGCGCCGACACCGTCGTAGTAGCCCCCGCGCCCACCGAGCCCGATGTCCTCGGCCATCGTGATCTGCACGCTGTCGACGTAGTGCGAGTTCAACACCGGCTCGAACATCTCGTTGGCAAAACGCAGCGCCAGGATGTTCTGCACCGTCTCCTTGCCCAGATAGTGATCGATGCGGAACACCGACGACTCCGGGAAGACACTGTTGACGACGCCGTTGAGTTCCTCGGCGCTCTTCAGGTCGTGGCCGAACGGCTTCTCGATGACCACCCGGCTCCAGCTGCCCTCCGGCTTGTCCGCCAGCCCTGACTTGGACAGTTGCTCGCAGACCTGGGGGAACGACTTCGGCGGGATCGACAGGTAGAACGCGTGATTGCCGCTCGTTCCGCGCTCGACATCGAGTTTGTGCAGGGTTTCCTTGAGGCGTTCGAACGACGCGTCGTCGTCGAAAGTGCCCTGGACGAACCGGAATCCCTCGGCCAACCGGTCCCAGACTTCCTGTCGGAACGGGGTGCGAGCATGCTGCTTGACCGCGTCGTAGACGATCTTGCCGAAATCCTCGTCCGCCCAGTCGCGGCGGGCGAAGCCGACCAACGCGAAGCTGGGCGGCAGCAGGCCGCGATTGGCCAGGTCGTAGATGGCCGGCATCAACTTCTTGCGGGCCAGGTCACCGGTCACACCGAAGATCACCACCGCACACGGCCCCGCGATGCGGGGCATGCGCTTGTCGCGCTTGTCCCGCAGCGGGTTACGCCAGGCGGTCTCCGGCCTGTCGTTTGCCGGGCTCATTTCTTTGCGGCGTCGAGTTGGCCCTGTGTCGCGTCGAGCAGTTCCTGCCACGACTTCTCGAACTTGTCCACACCCTCGTCTTCGAGCACCTTGAACACATCGACCAGGTCGATGCCGACGGCGCTGAGTTTGTCGAAGGTCTCCTGCGACGGCGCCGCAGTCCCGGTGATGGTGTCACCGGCGATCTTGCCGTGATCGGCGACCGCCTCCAGCGTCTTCTCCGGCAACGTGTTGACCGTGTGCGGCGCGACCAACTCGGTGACGTAGAGCGTATCGGGGTAGTCCGGGTTCTTGACGCCGGTGGACGCCCACAGCACGCGCTGTACGCGGGCCCCCTCACCCTTGAGTGCGGCGAACCGCTCGCCGCCGAAGACTTCCTCGTAGGCCGCATACGCCAGGCGCGAGTTGGCCACGCCGGCCTTGCCGCGCAGGGCCAACGCATCCTCCGAGCCGATCTTCTCCAGCCGGTTGTCGATCTCAGTGTCCACGCGGGACACGAAGAACGATGCGACGGAATGGATCTTGGACAGATCGTGGCCCGCTTCCTTGGCGGCCTCCAGGCCGGCCAGGTAGGCGTCCATCACGGCGCGGTGCCGCTCGACCGAGAAGATCAGCGTGACGTTGACCGAGATACCCTCGGCGATCACCGCGGTGATCGCGGGCAGCCCGGCGAGCGTCGCCGGAATCTTGATCAGCAGGTTGGGCCGGTCGACGATCTTCCACAGCTCGATCGCCTGCAGGATCGTCTTGTCGGTGTCGTGGGCCAGGCGCGGGTCGACCTCGATCGACACCCGGCCGTCAATGCCGCCCGAGGCCTCATACTGCTTGGCCAGGACATCGCAGGCGTTGCGGACGTCGTCGGTGGTGACCGTGCGGATGGTGGCGTCGACGTCGGCGCCCCGCTCGGCGAGTTCCTTGACCTGCGCGTCGTAGGCGGTGCCCTTCGACAGTGCGGCCTGGAAGATCGACGGGTTGGTCGTGACCCCCACCACGCTGCGGGTGTCGATCAGTTCCTGCAGATTGCCGGTCTGCAATCGGTCGCGCGAAAGATCGTCGAGCCAGACGGACACACCCGCGGCACTCAGCGCCGCGAGATTCGGGTTCTGAGTCATGATTCGCCTTCTCCTGCTAGTCGTCGCTAGTTGTCTAGGGATCGTTCCGCCGCAGCCGCCACGGCCTCGGGGGTGAAACCGAACTCACGGAACAGCGTCTTGTCGTCGGCGGAGGCACCGTAGTGCTCGATCGAGACGATCTCGCCGGTGTCTCCGACCAGCTTGTACCAACTCTGCGCCACCGCGGCCTCGACCGCCACCCGGGCCGAAACCGCCGGTGGCAGTACCGAATCGCGGTACTCCTTGGGCTGCGATTCGAACCACTCGACACACGGCATCGACACCACGCTGGCGTTGATGTCCTTGTCCGCCAGCAGCTTCTGCGCCGCGACGGCGAGCTGAAGCTCGGAGCCCGTGGCGATGATCACCACGTCGGGGTTGTCCTCCGGGGTGCCGCCGAGCACATAGCCGCCGCGGGCCACACCTTCGGCGCTGGTGCCCTCGATCACCGGGACGCCCTGCCGGGTCAGGATCAACCCCACCGGGCCGGTGCTGGCGGTGCGCTCCAGCACGGTCTTCCACGCATAGGCGGTCTCGTTCGGATCGCCCGGTCGCACCACCGACAGGTTCGGGATCGCGCGCAGCGCCGCCAGGTGTTCGATCGGCTGGTGGGTCGGACCGTCCTCACCGAGGCCGATCGAGTCGTGCGTCCACACGTAGATCGGATCGATGTTCATCAATGAGGCCAAACGCACGGCCGGGCGCATGTAATCCGAGAACTGCAGGAAAGTTCCGCCGTAGGGCCGGGTCGGGCCGTGCAGCACGATGCCGGACAGGATCGCGCCCATCGCATGCTCACGGATGCCGAAGTGCAGGGTGCGGCCGTACCAGGTCGCGTTCCAGTCCTCGGTCGAGATCGAGGGCGGCCCAAACGAGTTCGCGCCCTTGATCGTGGTGTTGTTGCTGCCGGCGAGGTCGGCCGACCCGCCCCACAGCTCGGGAAGGGTCTGCCCGACGGCGGCCAGCACGGCGCCGGAGGCGGCACGGGTGGCCACCGGCTTGGAGTCGACGTCCCAGTGCGGCAGGTCGGCGTCCCAGCCCTCGGGGAGCTTCTGTGCCAGCAGCCGGTCCAGCAGCTGCTTGCGCTCGGGCTCACGCTCGGCCCAGGCGTCGAAGCCCACCTGCCAATCGGCGTGTGCCTGCTTGCCGCGGGCCACCAGCTCACGGGTGTGGGCGATGACGTCGTCGCGCACCTCGAAGCTCTTGTCCGGGTCGAAGCCGAGGATCTTCTTGGTGGCCGCCACCTCGTCGGCGCCCAGTGCCGAACCGTGCACGCCGCCGGTGTTCATCTTGGTGGGGGCGGGGTAGCCGATGATCGTGCGCAGCGCGATGAACGACGGCTTGTCGGTGACCTTCTTGGCGGCCGCGATGGCTTCTTCTATGCCGGCTACGTTCTCGCCGCCCTCGACCTCCTGGACGTGCCAGCCGTAGGCGCGGTAGCGCGCGGGCACGTCCTCGCTCAACGCGATGTCGGTGTTGTGCTCGATGGAGATCTTGTTGTCGTCCCAGAACACGATGAGATTGCCGAGCTGTTGGGTGCCTGCGAGCGACGAGGCTTCGCTGGTGACGCCTTCCTCGATGTCACCGTCCGAGGCCACCACGTAGATGTAGTGGTCGAACGGGCTCTCACCCGGGGCGGTGTCGGGATCGAACAGGCCGCGCTCGTAACGGGCGGCCATCGCCATTCCGACCGCCGAGGCCAGACCCTGGCCCAGCGGGCCGGTGGTGATCTCCACGCCCTTGGTGTGGTGGTACTCGGGATGGCCCGGCGTCAGTGAACCCCAGGTGCGCAGTGCCTCGATGTCGGCCAGCTCCAGGCCGAAGCCGCCGAGGTAGAGCTGCAGGTACAGGGTCAGGCTGGAATGCCCGCAAGACAGCACGAAGCGGTCTCGGCCGATCCACTCGGTGTCGCTGGGGTCGTGGCGCAGCTGCCGCTGGAACAGCGTGTAGGCCAGCGGTGCCAGGCTCATCGCTGTCCCCGGGTGGCCGTTGCCGACCTTCTGCACCGCGTCAGCCGCGAGCACCCGGACGGTGTCGACCGCAACGCTGTCGAGTTCGGTCCAGTCATCTGGGTGGTTGGGCTGGGTGAGAGCGGTGATCTCTTCGGCGGTGGTCACTAAGCTCACTTCCTCGTCTTCAATCTGCCGGCACGTGCACGCAGTTGCCATGCTGCTACGACAAACACCCTAGTGGGGCGGACTCGTCCGATGCAGACTGGTTCTCACACCGATACCCCGTCGTTTACCCCGGTGTTGCCGCCGAACATGACCCTGCGGTGCCGAGCTGTTCGGGCGGCGGTCTACCATCGTGTGTAGTAGAAGCCGCGTGACGCCACCCGAGGAGTTATTTGCGTGAGCATTCGCGAGCGCCGGCTCATCAATGGGGCGCCGAGCCGAATACGATCCACCTTCCTGTCGTATTTGGCGTTGACCAAGCCGCGCGTGATCGAGTTGTTGCTGGTCACCACCATTCCGGCGATGCTATTGGCGGCCCGCGGCACAATTGACCCGCTGCTGATCCTCAACACCCTGATCGGCGGGGGGCTCGCGGCGGCCGGTGCCAACACGCTCAACTGTGTGGTGGACGCCGACATCGACAAGGTGATGAAGCGGACCGCCCGTCGCCCGCTGGCTCAGGCTTCGGTGCCGACCCGGCACGCGCTGATCTTCGGTCTGGTCCTCTCGGTCACTTCGTTCGGCTGGCTGTGGTGGACGTCGAATCTGCTGTCCGGGTTGCTGGCCATGGCCACGATCGCGTTCTACGTCTTCGTTTACACGTTGCTGCTCAAACGCCGCACCTCGCAGAACGTCGTGTGGGGCGGGGCGGCCGGCTGCATGCCCGTGATGATCGGCTGGTCCGCGGTGACCGGGACCATCCAGTGGCCGGCGTTGGTGATGTTCCTCATCATCTTCTTCTGGACGCCGCCGCACACCTGGGCCCTGGCGATGCGGTACAAGGACGACTACAAGGCGGCCGGCGTGCCGATGCTGCCCGCCGTGGCCACTGAGCGTGAGGTCACCCGCCAGATCTTGATCTACACCTGGCTGACGGTGCTCACCACGCTGGTGCTGGCGCTGGCCACCGGATGGCTCTACGGTGCTGTGGCCCTGCTGGCCGGCGCGTGGTTCCTGGTGATGGCCCACCAGCTGTACTCCGGGGTGAAGCGCGGGGAGCCGGTCAAGCCGCTGCGGTTGTTCCTGCAGTCGAACAACTACCTGGCCGTGGTGTTCTGCGCGCTGGCCATCGACTCGGCGCTGGCGCTGCCGACGATCTTCGGCCGCTAGCCCCGCGAACCGTCGCCCCAACGTCGTTGGTGTGGCAGCGTTGTCGTCATGACCGAACATGTGAGTCCTGACAACTTCGCGCGCGCCGAATCCGATCAGTACTTCGCCGGAGCCGTGAAGGACGGTGGGTTCGGGAAGTTCTTCCACAACCGTGATCTGACCCCGGTCGATCACCAGATCGTCATCCGGCAGAACCGGGACACGCTGTATTCGGCCGCGGTGTTCGATCTCGACGGCGGGCCCGTGACGATCACGCTTCCCGACAGCGCGGGCCGGTTCATGTCGCTCCAGGTCATCAGCGAGGATCACTACACAACCAACGTCGCCTATGCGCCGGCCGAGGTGACGTTCAGCCGGGATTCCGTCGATGCGCGCTATGCGATCGTGGCAGTCCGCACCCTGGTCGACCCCGGCGATACCGCCGACCTGGCCGCGGTGCATGCGCTACAGGACGCCATCGGCGTGTCCCAGGCGGATCCGGGGTTCTTCGAGATTCCGCAGTGGGATCCGGTCAGCCAGAAGACGGTTCGTGATGCGCTCATCACACTGTCCACCACGCTGACGGACAGCACGGCCATGTTCGGTGCCAAATACGAGGTGGACCCGGTGCGTCACCTCATCGGCTCGGCGTTCGCCTGGGGCGGAAACCCCGCGCGCGATGCGATGTATCTCACCGTGGTGCCGGCCGGGAACGACGGCACCACCGTGCACCGGCTGACCGTCAAAGACGTCCCGGTGGACGGATTCTGGTCGGTGACGGTCTACAACAAGGACGGCTATTTCACCGCGAACCCGCAGAACGCCTACTCGGTGAACAATGTCACCGCGGTCAAGGACCCGGACGGTTCCACCACGGTGCAGTTCGGTGGGACCGGCGCAGCCAATCTGCTGCCGGTCACCGCGGGCTGGAACTACATCGTCCGGCTGTACCGGCCGCGGCCTGAGATCCTCGACGGCTCCTGGACGTTCCCGGACATCCAGCCGGTCTAGGGCACCAGCACGATCGAGCCGACGGTCTTGCGGCCCTGCAGGTCGGTGTGGGCCTGGCCGGCCTCGGCCAGCGGGTACCGGCCGCCGACGGTGATGGTGATCGAACCGTCTGCGATGGCATTGATCAATTCACCTGCCCGCCAAGAGAATTCATCGGGCGTGCGGGTGTGGTGAGCCAGCGTCGGCCGGGTCAGGAACACCGAGCCGGCGGCGTTGAGACGCTGCGGATCCACCGGCGGCACCGGTCCGCTGGCCGCACCGAACAGGGCCAGCGTGCCGCGCACCGCGAGGCTGGCCAGGCTCGCGTCGAACGTCGATGCGCCGACTCCGTCATAGACGGCGGCCACACCCGCGCCGCCGGTGAGATCGCGGATCTTGTCGCCGAACTCAGCTGGGTCTTCGGGATAGTCGAGCACCTCGACGGCTCCGGCCTGGCGGGACAGTTCGGCTTTCTGCGGTGTCGAGGCGGTGGTGATCACCCGGGTGCCGATGCTTGTGGCCCATTGGGTGAGGATCAGGCCGACGCCGCCGGCGCCGGCATGCACCAGCACGGTGTCGTTGGGCTGCACAGCGTAGGTGGACTTGATCAGGTAGTGCGCGGTCATACCCTTCAGGAGCGCCGACGCGATCGCGTCGGGCGCTACGCCGTCGGGCACATAGGCCACGAAATCGGCCGGGGCGACGCAGAAATCGGCGTAGGCGCCGGTCGCGTTGGCGGTCACCACGCGGTCCCCGACAGCCAGTGCCGCCACGTCGTCGCCGACTGCGGCGACGGTGCCGCAGACCTCCGACCCGACGATGAACGGCAGGTCCCGCGGATACTGCCCGGACCGGAAGTAGGTGTCGATGAAGTTGACGCCGATGGCCTCGGCCTTGATCAGTACCTCGCCGGGGCCCGGGGCGGGCTCGGGCCGCTCGACGTAGCTCAGGACTTCGGGTCCGCCGGTCTCGGCAACTTCGATGGCATACACGCCATCCATCATCCACACCTATCATCGCGGGGGTGAAGCTTGCCCGTCCGGATGTGTTCCATCCCCGCATCGTGTTGGCTGGTTGTGCGGCATTGCCGGAAGGCGACGGTGACGACGCCGGCCTGCTGATGGCGCTGCGCAACCGCGGTCTGCATGCCCGCTGGCTGCCCTGGGACGATCCGGCCACCCTCGATGCCGACCTGGTGGTCTTGCGGGCCACCTGGGACTACGCCGAGCGTCTCGATGAGTTCCTGGCCTGGACCCGGTCGGTGCGCCACCTGATCAACCCCGCGCAGATCGTGCAGTGGAACACCGACAAGCGCTACCTCGACGATCTGCACCGCATGGGTGTTCCCGTGGTGCCGACCGGATACTTCGCGGTCGGAGAGAAGGTCAGCGTGCCCGACGGTGAGGTGGTGGTGAAGCCCGCGGTGGGGGCGGGCTCGGCCGGGGCCCAGCGGTTCGTCGACGCCACGGAGGCGCTGGCTCACGCGGAGGCTCTGCACGCCGGTGGCCACGCGGTACTGGTGCAGCCGTACGACGCGCGGATCTCCGACGGCGAAACCGCGCTGGTGTTCTTGGGCGGCAAGAAATCCCATGCCTTCACCAAGGGGCCGATCCTGCCGCCGGCCGGGCAGTCACCCGAGTTCGAGGAGACTGGCACCTATGCGCAGGAGTCGCTGTCGCCGGCCGATCCCGGCGAAGAAGTCTGGCGGGTCGGCCACCAGGCGGTCGACGCGGTGGTCCGGCTGTTCGATTTCGACGCCGAGGAGCTGGTGTACGCCCGCGTCGATGTGATCGGCGGACCGGAGGACCCCCGCCTGCTCGAGCTGGAACTGGTCGAACCCGGTCTGGGATTCCGCCAGCTCCGTGCGCGCGATCGGGCGGACGCCGAGCGGCAGTTCGCCGTCGGTGTGGAGGCCGCGCTGGAGCGCTTCGGGCTGGGCCCGCTGTCGCACCGGGGTTTCTGACGAACTGGACGAACTGGTCGACAGAGCCGCCCTAGAGTCGGCCGGGTGGACACCTTTGAAGGGCGGGGCGCCGTGGTCACCGGCGGGGCCAGCGGCATCGGCTTGGCGACAGCGCGGCAGTTCGCCATGCGTGGCGCCCGTATTGTGCTGGCCGACTACGACGAAACGGCGCTCGGTCGCGCTGTCGCGCAATTGCGATCAGAGGGGTACGACGCCCACGGCGTGCCGTGCGATGTCCGCGAACTGGACCAGGTCACCCACCTCGCCGACGAGGCCTTCCGGTTGCTCGGCGCCGTGCACGTGGTGTTCAACAACGCCGGCGTGGCCGTCGACGGGCCGGTTGCACAGATGACCCATGACGACTGGCATTTCATTCTCGATGTCGACCTGTGGGGACCGGTTCACGGTGTCGAGGCGTTCTTGCCCCGGCTGATCGAGCAGGGCCAGGGCGGGCACGTGTTGTTCACCGCGTCCTTCGCCGGGTTGGTCCCCAACGTCGGGCTCGGCGCGTACTGCGTGGCCAAATACGGTGTGGTCGCGCTGGCCGAGGTGCTGGCCCGTGAGGTCGGCGACAACGGGATCGGGGTTTCGGTGCTGTGCCCGATGATGGTGGGCACCAACCTCCTTGCCACGTCGGCGCGGGCACGCGGCCAGGTGGTCGAGGACCAACTCATCACCGGCAACGACGTACTCGACGTCGACGAGGTCGCCCGGCTCACGGCCGAGGCGGTCCTCGCCGATCGCCTGTATGTGTTGCCGCACGAGGCGTCACGAACTTCGATTCGCCGTAGGTTCGATCGGATCGACGCGACGTTCGACGCGCAGACCGCGGCCGGGTGGACGCACTGACGAGGATGCGCCGGGTCTAGGCCCCGGCCTGGACCCGTTCACGCATCGATGCCCACAGCGCTGCGGTCGCCGCGGTACAGGCGGCCGCACCGGCGACGTGCACGGCGACCAGTACCGCCGGCACCCCGGTGTAGAACTGCACGACCCCGACGAGCCCTTGCGCGCACACCAGTGCCACCAGAACGGCGAGCCGGACCATGACGGGGCGGCCGGCACGTACCGCGGTCAGGCCGAACCCCAGCGCAACGATGAGCGACAGGTAGGCGACCAGCAGCGACGAGTGCATGTGCACGAGCGTGGTGATCTCGACCTGTAGCCGCGGTACCACGCGATCGAGGCTCTTGTCCCCGGCATGCGGGCCGGCGCCGGTCACCAGCGTGCCCGTCACCAGGACCGCGGCCAGGATGACGGCGCTCAGGACGGTCAACTGCCGCAACGGTTTCGGCACGGTCGCCGTCGGCGCGCCCTCGTCGGGCTGGCCGATCTTGACGAACAGCAGAACCGAGAGCCACACCATCGCCATGGAGGCCAGCAGGTGGATGGCCACGGTCCACCACAGCAACCCGGTCCGCACCGTGATGCCGCCGATGATGGCCTGGACCACGGTGGAGGCCGGCATCAGCCAGGCGTAGATCAGCACCTCGCGGCGGCGTCGCGCCCGGGTCACGGCCAGGACGGCGGCGATGGCGGTCAGCACCACGAGGAAGGTGATCATCCGGTTGCCGAACTCGACCACCTGGTGCACGACGGCGACTTCGGCGTGTGGGACGGGTGTGAAGCTGCCGGGGAAACACTGGGGCCACGTGGGGCAGCCCAGACCGGAGGCGGTGACCCGGACGATCGCCCCGGTGACCGAGATGCCGCCCTGGGTGAGGATCACCAGGAACGCGATGAGGCGCTGGACCCGCAGGCTGGGCATGGGCAGCAGATCGACCAGTCGCTGGAAAACTGTTCCGACGGGCACGGGCTGATCGTAGTTGATCAGTAACTACAGCCCGTAGTAGGGCTGGTGGATCAGGTGAAGCGGAACCAGCGCAGCGCGCAGACTGCCGCGATGACACCCCACACCACCAGCACGGCCACACCGAACCAGTCCACTGACATCGTCATGGCCTGGGTCAGGGATTCGGTGAGAGCTCCCGACGGGGTCAGCCGGGCGGCCCAGCGCAGCGCCGACGGCACCGGGCCGCCTTCCAGGGTGAGTGCGCCGAGGCCGGCGAACACGAACCACAGGAGGTTCGCCAGGGCCAGCACGATCTCGGCCTTGAGCGTCCCGCCGAGCAGCAGTCCCAACGCGGCGAATGTGGCAGTGCCGAGCGCGATGATCACCGCGCCGAGCGCCAACCCGATCACCGAAGGTCGCCAACCCAGTGCAAAACCGATGGCACCCAACAGGATTGCCTGCAAGAACACCACGGTCACCACTGCCAGAGACTTGCCTGCGATGATCCCCCACACCGGGAGCGCGGTGGCGCCGAGGCGTTTCAGGGCGCCGTAGCGGCGGTCGAACGCCACCGCTATGGCCTGCCCGGTGAACGCCGTGGAGATCAGGGCAAGGGCCATGATGGCGGGGGTGAAGGTTCCCGCCCGGTCGTCGCCGAACGAGCCCAGCGGCAGCAGCGTCATCCCGACCAGCAGCGTGATCGGGATGAACATGGTCAGCAGCAGCTGTTCGCCGTTGCGCAGCAGCAACTTCAGTTCCAGCTTGAATTGGGCGGCCAGCATGGCCGGCACCTTGGCCGGGCGGGGATCCGGGGAGAAGGTGCCCGGGGCGAACCGGTTCGGAGCGCTCGTCATGACCGCAGCTCCCGTCCTGTGAGGTCGAGGAATACATCTTCGAGGCTGCGCTGCTCCACCCGCATGCCGGTGGCCAGCACGTTGAGCCGGGCGCACCAGGCCGTCACGGTGGCCAGCACCTGCGGGTCGATGTGTCCCTCGACCAGGTACTCGCCGGGGGCCGTCTCGGTGGCCTTGTAGTTCTCCGGCAGGGCGGCGGCCAGCAGGGTCAGGTCGAGCTTGCGCGGCGCGCTGAACCGCAGCTGGTTCTCCGCGCCGCTGTGCGTGAGCTCGGCCGGGGTGCCGGTGGCGACCGCCACGCCGTGATCGATGATCACGATCCGGTCGGCGAGCTCCTCGGCCTCGGCGAGGTGGTGGGTGGTCAGCACCACCGTCACGCCGTCGCGGCGCAATGCATCGATCAACTCCCACACCACAATTCGGGCGTGGGCGTCCATCCCGGCGGTGGGCTCGTCGAGGAACACCAGCTCGGGCCGGCCGACCACCGCGCAGGCCAGCGCCAGGCGCTGTTGCTGGCCGCCCGACAGGCGCCGGTAGGTGGTCCGGGCGGATTCGGTCAGGCCCAGCGTGTCCATCAGCCAGGCCGGGTCGAGGGGATCGGCGGCGTATGAGGCCACCAGGTCGAGCATCTCGCCGGCCTTCGCCGCCGGGTATCCGCCGCCGCCCTGCAGCATCACGCCGATCCGCTCGCGCAGCTGGGCGTTGTCCGCGATGGGGTCCAGGCCGAGGATCTCGACCCGACCGTCGTCGGGGCGGATGAATCCCTCGCACATCTCGACAGTGGTGGTTTTGCCCGCGCCGTTCGGGCCGAGCAGCGCCAGCACTTCGGCGCGCTGCACCTCGAGGTCCAGGTTGGACACCGCCGTCGTCGCGCCGTAGCGCTTGCTGACGCCGCGGAGCAGCACTGGATGATCAGAACGCGAGGTCACGGGGATTCAGCGTAGGCGTCGGGGGACTGTGTGCGTGCCGGTGGTGGGCTTATGTCCGTCTGAGGTGACGCACGCCACGGCAGCCGGCGCCATGTCAGGCCGATCAAGATCAACACGATCACGGTGCTGGCCAGGGTTGCCATCACGATCTGGAACAACGTGAACCGGTCGCCGTTGGCGGTCGGACCGAAGATACCGACGACCAGGGTGATCGCGATCGTGGAGCCGCGGAACCCCGGCCGGGTTGCCCACGCGGCCAACGGGATCACCGCCCACAGCAGGTACCACGGTTGCACCACCGGGAACAGCAGGATCGTGCCGCCCAGGGCGACACCCAGACCGCCCACCGGATGCAGGCGGCCGCGCAGCACCGCCAGCAGCAGCCAGCTGACCAGGATCGCGATGAGGAAGACACCGATGGCGCGGGTCAGGGCCAGCACCGCGGTGGTGTGATCACCGAGGCCCAGCAGGATGCCGACCTGGCCGGTGCCCAGGGCCACCAGGGTCGGCGGCGACATCCAGCTGCGCACGACGTTGGCGGTGCCGAGGGTGCCCAGCCAGCCGAAGCCCAGGCCGCTGGCCCAGCCGATCAGCGCCATCACCGCCAGCGACACCGCGCCGAGTGGGACGCTCGCCACGAAGAAGGCCTTGATCGTGCCGCCCAGGCGCCAGGCCAGGGCCATCGCCACGAAACCCAGCGCCAGCAGCGACGGCAACTTGACCTGGGACGACAGCGTGATCAACACGGTGCCGAGCAGCAGCATCGCCGCGGGGTACCAGTGTTGCCAGTCCTCGCGCGAGTGCGGCCAGGTCAGCGGCCGGGGAAGCAGCGGAGCCGCCGCGTCGATGCCACGCAGCGCGAATTCCGTACCTGCCAGCATCAGCCCGAGCATCAGCGCCTCGTTGTGGATCCCGGCGACCAGGTGCATGAACAGCAGCGGGTTACAGGCGCCCAGCCACAGCGCGCTGACCTCGGCGACGCCGCAGCGCCGGGCCAGCCGTGGCGTCGCCCACACGATGAGCCCGACACCGAGCAGCACGACGACGCGGTGGCACAGCACCGCGGCGACGATGTTCTCGCCGGTCAATGCGGAGATGCTCTCGCCGATCCACAGGAAGAGCGGCCCGTACGGGGCCGGTGTCTCGCGCCACAGGCTCGGTACCGACAGTGTGAACACGTGGTCAAGGCCGAGGCCGGTGGCCGGACCCACCTTGTAGGGGTTCAGGCCGATGTACCCGATCTCGCTCTGGGCCAAATACGAGTAGACGTCCTTGCTGTACATCGGCGGCGCGATCAACAGGGGGATGGCCCACAGCAGCAGCGTGCGGTCGAGCTGGCTGCGTGACATCCGGCGCGGTCCGAGCGCGAAGCGCCCGAGCATGAGCCAGGCCAGCGCCATCATCACCGCGCCGGTCGTGGTCATCGTCAGCGAGACGGTCTGGATGCGCGACGGCAGGTTGAGCAGCCGCACCCCGAAGGTCGGGTCCTGCACGACGGGTCGGGCGCCGGCGCCGAGGGCTCCGATCGCCATCAGTACGGTTCCGGTGGCCCCGAACAGCCGGGTTCGGCGCTGTGCGACGACCTCGGCGGGGTTGAGTGGAGACCCGACGGTCCGTTCATCGCCGTGCCACCGGGCGATCGATGAGCTGAAGGTCGACAGGCGGCTTGCCATCAGGGCAGCGTAACCGTCGGCGGAGGCGGCCTTCGCCGGGCAACGGTGGCCCAGGTCACGTAAGGGTGCCCTTGCTAGAACCGCGCGGGGAATTCCGTCACAATGGTGTTGTGAAAATGCGTCGGACGGCTCCGGGCTCTGTGTCGAGCCCTGCTTCGGTGAGTGTGCCGAAGCCGGTTGCCGACGTGGTGCCGGCCTCTGACGGGCACACCCGGCGCGCGATCATCCACCTGTTGCTCGAAGGGCCCATCACGGCCGGGCAGATCGGCGAACGCCTCGGCATTTCGGCCGCCGGCGTGCGTCGTCACCTCGATGCCCTGATCGACGCTGGTGATGCTCAGGCCAGTGCCGCTGCCGCGTGGCAGCACAACGGCCGGGGTCGGCCGGCCAAGCGCTACCGGTTGACGGCGGCGGGGCGGGCCAAGCTCGGCCACACCTATGACGATCTGGCGGTTGCCGCGATTCGGCAGTTGCGTGAGATCGGCGGCAAGGACGCCGTGCGGACTTTCGCGCGCCGCCGGATGGACACCATCCTGGCCGGGGTCACCGAGGGGTCCGGCGGGGTCTGCGACACCGCCGAGCGGGTCGCCGACGCGTTGAGCAGGGCCGGGTATGCCACCACCACGACGCCGGTGGACGGCCCGATTCACGGGGTGCAGATCTGCCAGCATCACTGCCCGGTATCGCATGTCGCCGAAGAGTTTCCGGAGTTCTGCGAGACGGAGAACGAGGCGTTCGCCGAGATCCTTGGCACCCACGTACAACGGCTGGCCACCATCGTCAACGGTGACTGCGCCTGCACCACTCACGTCCCACTCGATGCCGACGGCATCGAACACAAAGTGAACACAGACAGCACAGAGAAGGTTCGGAGCACAGCCCGCGCCCGGACGACCGCAACGATCAAACAAGGAGCGGCGAAATGACCATCACGCCCGAAACGCCATTGACCCAGGAAGAGACCATCGCGTCACTGGGCAAATACGGCTACGGCTGGTCGGACTCGGACGTCGCAGGCGCAAGTGCGCAGCGCGGCCTGTCTGAAGCCGTCGTGCGTGACATCTCGGCCAAGAAGAACGAGCCGGAATGGATGCTGGAGACCCGCCTGCGGGCGCTGCGCACCTTCGACAAGAAGCCCATGCCGCACTGGGGCTCCAACCTCGAGGGCATCGACTTCGACAACATCAAGTACTTCGTGCGCTCCACCGAGAAGCAGGCGGCTTCCTGGGAGGAACTGCCCGAGGACATTCGCAATACCTATGACCGCCTCGGCATTCCGGAAGCCGAGAAGCAGCGCCTGGTTGCCGGTGTGGCCGCACAGTACGAGTCCGAGGTGGTGTACCACCAGATCCGCGAGGACCTCGAGGCGCTCGGCGTGATCTTCCTCGACACCGACTCGGGCCTGCGTGAGCACCCGGAGATCTTCCAGAAGTACTTCGGCACGGTGATCCCGGCCGGCGACAACAAGTTCTCCGCGCTGAACACCGCGGTGTGGTCGGGTGGTTCGTTCATCTACGTGCCCCCGGGCGTGCACGTCGACATCCCGCTGCAGGCGTACTTCCGGATCAACACCGAGAACATGGGCCAGTTCGAGCGGACGCTGATCATCGCCGACGAGGGCTCCTACGTGCACTACGTCGAGGGTTGTACCGCGCCGATCTACAAGTCCGACTCGCTGCACTCCGCAGTCGTCGAGATCGTCGTCAAGCCCGGTGCACGGGTGCGCTACACCACGATCCAGAACTGGTCGAACAACGTCTACAACCTGGTCACCAAGCGGGCGCGGGCCGAGGCCGGCGCCACCATGGAGTGGATCGACGGCAACATCGGTTCCAAGGTCACCATGAAGTACCCCGCGGTCTGGATGACCGGTGAGCACGCCAAGGGCGAGGTGCTCTCGGTGGCGTTCGCCGGTGAGGGCCAGCACCAGGACACCGGCGCCAAGATGCTGCACCTGGCGCCGCACACGTCGTCCAACATCGTGTCCAAGTCGGTGGCCCGCGGCGGCGGCCGCGCGTCTTACCGCGGCCTGGTCCAGGTCAACAAGGGTGCGCACGGCAGCCGCTCGAGCGTGAAATGCGATGCGCTGCTGGTCGATACGATCAGCCGCAGCGATACCTACCCCTACGTCGACATCCGCGAGGACGACGTCACGATGGGGCACGAGGCCACGGTGTCCAAGGTCAGCGAGGATCAGCTCTTCTACCTGATGAGCCGTGGCCTGACCGAGGACGAGGCGATGGCGATGGTGGTGCGCGGCTTCGTCGAGCCCATCGCCAAGGAACTGCCCATGGAATACGCGCTCGAGCTCAACCGGCTCATCGAGCTGCAGATGGAAGGCGCGGTCGGTTAAGTGGGGTCCAATCTGACTGAAGCGGCCGAGAGTGTGGCCGTCAACAAGGGTGAGTTGTTCTCGTCCTTCGATGTGAACGCCTTCGAGGTGCCCGGCGGCCGCGACGAGCTGTGGCGGTTCACCCCGCTCAAGCGGTTGCGCGGCCTGCACGACGGCTCGGCCGTGGCCAATGGCAGCGCCGGAGTCACCGTGAGCGAGCGGCCCGGCGTGACCGTCGAGACCGTCGGCCGCGACGACAAGCGGCTCGGCGAGGGCGGTACGCCCACCGATCGGGTTGCCGCCCAGGCCTACTCGTCGTTCGAGACCGCCACCGTGGTGACCGTCAAGCGGGAAACCGAGGTGGCCGAGCCCATCGAGATCGTGATCGACGGACCCGGTGCGGACACCGTGGGCTACGGACACCTGCAGATCCGCGTCGAGGAACTGTCCCGGGCGATCGTGGTGGTCGACCTGCGCGGCAGCGGAACCTACGCCGACAACGTCGAGATCATCGTCGGCGATTCGGCCGGCCTCGGATTGATCTGGATCGCCGACTGGGCCGACGACATGGTGCATGTCAGCTCCCACCACGCCAAGCTCGGCAAGGACGCGGTGCTCGGCCACGTCAACGTCACCCTCGGTGGCGATGTGGTCCGTACCTCGGCCACCGTGCGGTTCAGCGGCCCCGGCGGCGACGCCAAGATGCTCGGCACCTACTTCGCCGACGACGGCCAGTTCTTCGAGTCACGGTTGCTGGTCGACCATTCCCAGCCGCACTGTAAGTCCGACGTCCTCTACAAGGGCGCGTTGCAGGGTGATCCGGACTCCAAGAAGCCCGACGCGCACACGGTGTGGATCGGCGACGTGTTGATCCGGGCAGAAGCCACCGGTACCGACACGTTCGAGGTGAACCGCAATCTGGTGCTCACCGACGGGGCCCGCGCCGATTCGGTGCCCAACCTCGAAATCGAGACCGGCGAGATCGTCGGCGCCGGGCACGCCAGTGCCACCGGGCGTTTCGATGACGAGCAGTTGTTCTACCTGCGCGCCCGCGGTATTCCCGAGGATCAGGCCCGCCGCCTGGTCGTGCGCGGATTCTTCAACGAGATCATCGCCAAGATCGCTGTCCCCGAGGTGCGCGAGCGTTTGACCGCCGCCATCGAAAAAGAACTTGCCATTACCGAATCGAAAGCTAACTAGTCATGACCACTCTGGAAATCAAGGACCTGCACGTCTCGGTCAACGCCGCCGAAGGCGCTGAGAACACCGAGATCCCGATCCTCAAGGGTGTCGACCTGACCGTGAAGTCGGGGGAGACCCATGCGGTCATGGGCCCCAACGGCTCGGGAAAGTCGACGCTGTCCTACGCGATCGCCGGCCACCCCAAATACACCGTCACCTCCGGTTCGATCACCCTCGACGGGCAGGACGTCCTCGAGATGAGCATCGACGAGCGGGCACGCGCGGGCCTCTTCCTGGCCATGCAATACCCGGTCGAGGTGCCCGGGGTGTCGATGTCGAACTTCCTGCGCACGGCCGCCACCGCGGTCCGCGGCGAGGCGCCCAAGCTGCGCCACTGGGTCAAGGAAGTCAAGGCCGCGATGGACGAGCTCGAGATCGACCCGGCGTTCGGTGAGCGCAGCGTCAACGAGGGTTTCTCCGGTGGTGAGAAGAAGCGCCACGAAATCCTGCAGCTGGGCCTGCTCAAGCCGAAGATCGCGATCCTCGACGAGACCGACTCGGGCCTGGACGTCGACGCGCTGCGCATCGTGAGCGAGGGCGTGAACCGCTACGCCGAGGCCGAGCACGGCGGCGTCCTGCTGATCACCCACTACACCCGGATCCTGCGCTACATCCAGCCGCAGTTCGTGCACGTGTTCGTCGGCGGTCGCATCGTGGAATCGGGTGGGCCGGAACTCGCCGACGAGCTCGAAGAGAACGGATACGTGCGCTTCACCCAAGCCGTCGGAGCCTGACATGACCATCTCGGCGGCGACTTTGGACCAAGCCGGGCTGGCCAGGATCCGTGCTGATTTCCCGATCCTGAATCGGGTGATGCGCGGTGGACAACAGTTGGCGTATCTGGATTCCGGGGCGACGTCACAAAAGCCGCTGCAGGTCCTCGACGCCGAACGTGCGTTCCTGACCACCTCCAACGGGGCTGTGCACCGCGGTGCACACCAGTTGATGGAAGAGGCGACCGACGCCTACGAGCAGGGCCGCGCGGATATCGCGGCGTTCGTCGGCGCCGAACCCGACGAGCTGGTGTTCACCAAGAACGCCACCGAGTCGATCAACCTGGTGTCGTATGTGCTGGGGGACAAGCGGTTCGAGCATGCCGTCGGCCCCGGCGACGTCATCGTCACGACTGAGCTGGAACACCACGCGAATCTGATTCCGTGGCAGGAGCTGGCTCAGCGCACCGGTGCCACGCTGAAGTGGTACTCGGTCACCGATGACGGCCGGATCGACCTGGATCCATTGCAACTCGACGACCGGGTGAAAGTGGTGGCTTTCAGCCATCATTCGAACGTCACCGGTGCGGTGGCCCCGGTGGGCGAGCTGGTGTCGCGGGCCAAGGCGGTCGGCGCGCTCACCGTCCTCGATGCGTGCCAGTCGGTGCCGCATCAGCCGGTCGATTTCCATGCGCTCGACGTCGATTTCGCGGCATTCTCGGGTCACAAGATGCTCGGGCCCACCGGTATCGGTGTGCTCTACGGCCGGCGCGATCTGCTGAACGCGATGCCGCCGTTCATCACCGGCGGTTCCATGATCGAGACCGTCACGATGGAGCAGACCACCTATGCGCCGGCGCCGCAGCGCTTCGAGGCCGGCACCCCGATGACCTCACAGGTGGTCGGATTGGCCGCTGCGGCAAGGTATTTGAGCGAGATCGGGATGGCCGCCGTCGAGGAGCACGAGGCCGAGTTGGTCGCGGCCGCGCTGGAAGGGCTGTCCGGGCTTCCCCAGGTCCGGATCATCGGTCCGGCGACGACGGAACATCGCGGGTCCCCGGTCAGCTTCGTGGTGGACGGCATCCACGCCCACGACGTCGGGCAGGTGCTCGACGACGAGGGTGTCGCGGTACGTGTCGGGCACCATTGCGCCTGGCCGCTGCACCGTCACTTCGGGATTGCCGCCACCGCCCGTGCGTCCTTCGCGGTGTACAACACGCTCGACGAGGTCGACCGCCTGGTGGCCGGCGTCAAACGCGCTGTGGAGTTCTTCTCGTGAAAATGGAACAGATGTACCAGGAAGTGATCCTGGATCACTACAAGCATCCGCATAACCGCGGACTGCGGGAGCCGTTCGCCGCCGAGGTACATCACGTCAATCCGACCTGTGGTGACGAGGTGACCTTGCGGGTCACGCTCTCCGACGACGCCGACACGGTGACGGACATCTCGTACGACGGCCAGGGTTGTTCGATCAGCCAGGCCGCCACCTCGGTGCTCACCGACCAGGTCATCGGCCAGAGTGTCGGCGACGCGCTCAAGACGGTCGAGGCATTCACCGAGATGATTTCCTCGCGCGGCAACGTCGAGGGGGACGAAGATGTACTCGGTGACGGCATCGCGTTCGCCGGTGTCGCCAAGTACCCGGCGCGGGTGAAGTGCGCCCTGCTGGGCTGGATGGCTTTCAAAGACGCGCTGGTGCAGGCCGGCAATGACCTGGAGGACAAGCGATGAGTGACACCGCTTCTGACGAACTGCTCGCCGACGTCGAGGAGGCCATGCGCGACGTGGTTGATCCCGAGCTCGGGATCAACGTCGTCGACCTCGGGCTGGTGTACGGACTCAACGTCGAGCAGGGTGATGAGGGTGCCGTCGCACTGATCGACATGACGCTCACCTCGGCGGCGTGTCCGCTGACCGACGTGATCGAGGATCAGTCACGTACCGCCCTGGTGGGCGCCGGCCTGGTCAACGAGATCAAGATCAACTGGGTCTGGAACCCGCCGTGGGGCCCGGACAAGATCACCGACGACGGCCGCGAACAGCTGCGAGCCCTCGGTTTCACCGTCTGATTCACGACAGACACCGCACAATGACCGTGTGATCACGGTCCCGCCGTTCGTATGGCGTAGTGGCTTCGCCGGCCGGGCGCTGATCGTCGGTGTCGGCGTGGGCCTGGTGTTGGGCCTGCTCGCCTGGCTGGACTCCGGTTTCTGGGTGTCTGCTGTCTTGGTCCTCGTGATCGTCGGGACCTTCTACGGCACCTTCATGGCGCGTCGGATGGCACGGTACTGGCCGATGTCGAAGCAGCTGACCGGCCCCGACCGGGTGGCGATCGTGCGCGCTGCCCGCGCCGGGCAACCTATCGACGATCCGCGGTGGGTCGAAGCCGCCCGCGACTACGGCCGGGGAGTGCACGCGGCCGCCGAGGCGGCCCGCCCGTTTCGCTGGCTGTTGCCGTTGGTACTCGTCGTCGCGGCGGCAAGTGCGTTGTGGGACGCCGCATTCGGATCGGTCGGCAACGTCGTGGTGTCGGTCGTCTACCTGGCGGCTCTGGCCGCGGAGGTGTTCTGGTGGCCGAAGCGACAGGCTCAGCTGCTGGCCAATGTCCGGCAGGCCTGTGGATAACTTCGCCGCAGTTCCGACAACTTGTCGGCCCAGGTCGCTAGCTTCCGGCTCATGAGGAACGGATGGCGTTCCCGGACAGTCGGAAGGCCTTGAGATGAGTTCAGACGTCGCCACATTGCACGCCGCATGTGTACGCGATCTCGGTGATCCGCAGCGCTGGTTCAGCCCGCGCGGCTACCCGGATTCGTTGGCGCAGTGCGTGATCGATTCGATCTACTCGACCGGGGCGCGGTACGCCACGGTGGAGAAGATCATCGCCCGGTACCGGGGATACCGTGCGGCCCAGGGCGCGGATGCCGAGACCGACGGTGTCACCGAGCTTCTGCAGAACATCGCCGAGTTGGGCGGGCCCGACGCGTGGGCGTCGCAGATCGGGAACCGTCGGCCCACCTCGACCGCGGCCGGCGCGCCACTGAAATCGATCGCCATCGCCCAGGCCGCGCAAGTGCTTGTCGCACTGGGGATTCGGACCGCCCACGACCTGCGGGCCGCGGTCGAGGATGAAGCCCGACGCGCAAAGATCAAGGCGGCGTGGTGTGCCGTGCCCGGGCAGCGGTCCGGAATCACCTGGGAGTACGCCCAGATCTTGGCGCAGATCCCCGGTGTGAAGGCTGACCGCATGGTGCTCGGCTACGTCTGCCGGGCAGTCGGTCCGGTCGATGCGGCCCGGGCCGCGGAATTGGTGCGTGCGACGGCTGAAGCGGGCGGTTGGGGTGTGATCGAACTCGACCACGCCATCTGGCGATTCGAGTCGGGACGCCCGTGCCAGCGGGACGTGCCGGCCTGACGGCCGTGGGTCCTGCGGCGGCTTTCGGCGGTCGCGGACCCGCCGAAAGCCTGCTGCCGGCTCGCGTTGCCCATATGGTGGGAACAGGCCGTCAAGCCCCGACGTTAGGAAAAGTGTGAGTACGCAAGACATCACCGCAGATCAGTTCAATGACATCGTCAACGGCAACGAGATCGTGCTGGTGGATTTCTGGGCGTCGTGGTGTGGGCCGTGCCGCGCATTTGCGCCGACGTTCAAGGCTGCCTCCGAGCAGCACCCCGACGTCGTCTTCGCCAAGGTGGACACCGAGGCCGAGCAGGCGCTCGCCGCGGCGGCCGACATCCGGTCGATCCCCACCCTGATGGCGTTCAAGAAGGGCAAGTTGGTCTTCAACCAGGCCGGAGCCCTGCCGCCGGCAGCGCTGGAGGATCTGGTCCAGAAGATCAAGGAATTCGACATCGACGCGGCCATGAAAGAGCAGGCCGCCCAGGGCGACGCCGAACAAATGTGATGGGCGGCACGCGATAGCGTGCTGTCCGTGACTGCGCAGAACGAATTCGTCCTGGTCGACCGTCCCCGACCGGACGTTGCCCTGGTGACCCTCAACCGTCCCGAGCGGATGAACTCGATGGCGTTCGACGTCATGGTGCCGCTCAAGGGAGTCCTCGAAGAGCTGCGCAACGACAACAGCGTGCGCGTGGTGGTGCTGACCGGGGCCGGTCGCGGCTTCTCGTCCGGTGCCGACCACAAGTCGGCCGGGTCGGTGCCCCACGTCGCCGGGCTGACCAGGCCGACGTACGCGCTGCGGTCGATGGAGATCCTCGACGATGTGATTCTCGCCCTACGCCGGCTGCACCAGCCGGTGATCGCCGCGGTGAACGGCGCGGCCATCGGGGGCGGCCTGTGCCTGGCCCTGGCCTGTGACGTCCGGGTGGCCGCCGAGGGCGCGTACTTCCGGGCGGCCGGGATCAACAACGGGCTTACCGCCAGTGAGCTGGGGTTGTCCTATCTGCTACCGCGGGCCATCGGGGCCTCACGCGCGTTCGAGATCATGCTGACCGGCCGCGACGTCGATGCGCAGGAGGCCGAACGCATCGGCCTGGTGTCCAATGTGGTGGCCGAGGAGGCGCTCCTGGACACCTGTTACGCGATGGCCGACCGCATGGCGGCGTTCTCCCGGCCGGGTATCGAGTTGACCAAGCGCACACTTTGGAGTGGACTGGACGCCGCTAGCCTGGAGGGGCACATGCAGGCTGAAGGCCTGGGACAACTCTTCGTGCGCCTGCTCACCGCAAACTTTGAGGAAGCGGTTGCCGCGCGCGCCGAGAAGCGCCCACCGATTTTTACCGACGAGAAGTAATACGACGAGTTTCTAGGAGGACCGCAGCGTGATCACCGCAACGGACCTGGAGGTCCGCGCCGGCGCGCGCACGCTGCTGTCCATCGAAGGTTCAGCGCTGCGGGTGCAGCCCGGCGACCGGATCGGTCTGGTCGGACGCAACGGCGCGGGCAAGACCACCACGATGCGCATTCTGGCGGGGGAGGGCGAACCCTACGCGGGCACCATCTCACGCACGGGTGAGATCGGTTACCTGCCCCAGGACCCTCGCGAGGGCAATCTCGATGTGCTGGCCCGCGACCGGGTGCTGTCGGCCCGTGGGCTGGACACCCTGCTGGCCGACCTGGAGAAGCAGCAGGCGCTGATGGCCGAGGTGGCCGACGACGCGGCCCGCGACAAAGCGGTGCGCAAGTACGGCCAGCTCGAGGAGCGCTTCGCCGCGTTGGGCGGGTACGCCGCCGAGAGCGAGGCGGGCCGGATCTGCGCCAGCCTCGGGCTTCCGGACCGCATCCTGACCCAGCCACTACGCACACTGTCCGGCGGCCAGCGCCGGCGCGTGGAGCTGGCGCGCATCCTGTTCGCGGCCAGTGATGGAGGATCGGGTGCTGGGAATTCTGGCACGACCCTCTTACTCGACGAGCCCACCAACCACCTGGACGCCGACTCCATCGGATGGCTGAGGGGCTTCCTGCAGAACCACACCGGTGGCCTGGTGGTGATCAGCCACGATGTCGACCTGCTCGCCGACGTGGTCAACCGCGTGTGGTTCCTCGACGCGGTCCGGGGCGAGGCCGATGTCTACAACATGGGTTGGCAGAAGTACCTGGACGCTCGCGCCACCGACGAACAGCGCCGCCGCCGCGAACGTGCCAACGCCGAGAAGAAAGCCGGCGCACTGCGGGCCCAGGCCGCCAAGATGGGCGCCAAGGCCACCAAAGCCGTTGCCGCGCAGAACATGTTGCGTCGAGCTGAGCGGATGATCGCCGAACTCGATGCCGAGCGGGTGGCCGACAAGGTGGCCCGCATCAAGTTCCCCACGCCGGCCCCGTGCGGGAAGACCCCGTTGGTGGCCAAGGGATTGACGAAAACCTACGGGTCGCTGGAGATCTTCACCGGCGTGGACCTGGCCATCGACCGAGGATCGCGCGTGGTGGTGCTCGGCCTCAACGGTGCAGGCAAGACGACCCTGCTGCGCCTGCTCGCCGGCACGGAGACCGCCGACGCCGGTGCCCTCGAACCCGGATACGGCTGCAAGATCGGATACTTCGCCCAGGAGCACGACACCCTCGACAACGACTCGACCGTCTGGGAGAACATCCGCCACGCCGCACCGGACACCGGGGAGCAGGATCTGCGGGGTCTGTTGGGCGCCTTCATGTTCACCGGACCGCAGCTGGAGCAGCCCGCCGGCACGTTGTCCGGCGGTGAGAAGACCCGGTTGGCCCTGGCCGGTCTGGTTGCCTCGACCGCCAACGTGTTGTTGCTGGACGAGCCGACCAACAACCTCGACCCCGCCTCACGCGAGCAGGTGCTCGACGCGCTGCGCAGCTATCAGGGCGCGGTGGTGCTGGTTACCCACGATCCGGGTGCGGCCGAGGCCCTCGATCCGCAGCGAGTGGTGCTGCTGCCGGACGGCACCGAGGACTTCTGGTCCGACGAATACCGGGATCTCATCGAGCTCGCCTGACCGCGAATCTTCAAGACCCACCACATCTTCGAGAACGTCAATATAAGACGTTGGACAAATCGGCCCATCGGTGTGTCGGTGGTTTCTACTCTGGGTACCCGTCGGGACATCACGAGCGGGAGATGTCGATGAGGGATATGAACAAGAATCGCGGCGAACTGTTGGCAGAGCTTCGTAAGGCGTACGAGGGGGGTGCCAGCATTCGCACGTTGGTGGCCACGACCGGGCGTTCCTACGGTTCGATCCACAGCTTGCTGCGCGAGTCGGGAACCACGATGCGCAGCCGTGGCGGCCCCAACCACCGAACTCGGTCCAGGGTGTCATGAGCAGAACCGCTGTGCGATCGCCGGTTTCAGCTCTCCGCCGGCTGCTGCTGGCGCACGCTGTCCTCGACCAGGTCCAGCACCGCGGTCAGGTTCTTCGGGTCCTCGCCTGAGGCGATCCGGGCCACCAGGCCGTCGAGTACGAGGTCGAGGTAGATGTGCAGGACCGCGCTGGGCACGTCGTCACGCAGTCGTCCGGCCTGCTTCTGGCGGCGCAGGCGCTCGGTGATGGCCGCATCCAACTCGGCCGACCGCTCCGCCCATCCTCGGTGAAACGCCGGATCGTTGCGTAACTTTCGGGCGATTTCCAGCCGGGTGGCAAGCCAGTCGAACTGTTCCGGTGCGGCGAGCATGTTCCGCATCACCTGGATCAGTCCTTCGCGGGCGGCCACATCGGCCATCCGCTCGGCATCCTCCCGGGCCAGTTCGAAGAACAAGGTGTCCTTGTCCTTGAAGTGGTGAAAGATTGCGCCGCGCGACAGCCCGATGGTTTCTTCGAGCCGCCGCACGGTCGCACTCTCATATCCGTATTGACCGAAGCAGCGCCTGGCGCCGTCAAGGATCTGACGGCGCCGGGCGGCGAGATGGTCGTCCGTTACCCGTGGCACTTAACCCACACTCCTCGCGCAAGCGCTCGTCGGCGTGAGACCATCTCCGCTTCGATGTATCCGGTCAGGATTACTTCGACTTCAGCATGTTGCGCAGCACGTACTGCAGGATGCCACCGTTGCGGTAGTAGTCGGCCTCACCGGGGGTGTCGATGCGCACGACCGCGTCGAACTCCACCTTGCTGCCGTCTTCCTTCGTGGCTGTCACATGCACGGTCTTCGGCGTCTTGCCCTCGTTGAGCGCCTCGATACCGGTGATGTCGTAGGTCTCGGTGCCGTCGAGCTTGAGGCTCGCGGCCGACTCACCGGCCGGGAACTGCAGCGGGATGACGCCCATGCCGATCAAGTTCGACCGGTGGATGCGCTCGAAAGACTCGGTGATGACGGCCTTCACACCCAGCAGCACCGTTCCCTTGGCCGCCCAGTCACGCGAGCTGCCCGACCCGTATTCCTTGCCGCCCAGGACGACCAGCGGGATGCCGGCCTTCTTGTAGTTGACCGAGGCGTCGTAGATGAACGCCTGCGGGCCATCCGGCTGGGTGAAGTCACGCGTGTAACCGCCGGACACATCGTCGAGCAGCTGGTTGCGCAGCCGGATGTTGGCGAAGGTGCCGCGGATCATCACCTCGTGGTTGCCGCGTCGCGACCCCAGCGAGTTGTAGTCCTTGCGCTCAACGCCATTGGCATCGAGGTACTGCGCGGCCGGGGTGCCCGGCTTGATCGAACCGGCCGGGCTGATGTGGTCGGTGGTCACCGAATCGCCCAGCAGGGCAAGGACTCTGGCGCCCTTGATGTCGCTGACCGGCTCCGGCTCGGCGGGCATGCCGTCGAAGTACGGGGCCTTGCGCACATAGGTGGAAGCGTCGTCCCACTCGAAGGTGTTGCCCTCCGGGGTGGCCAGCGAACGCCAGCGGTCATCGCCCTTGAACACGTCGGCGTAGGAGTCGGTGAACATCTCCCGGTTGATCGAGGACGCGATGGTCTCCTCGATTTCGGTGGCCGACGGCCAGATGTCCTTGAGGAAGACGTCGTTGCCGTCCTGGTCCTGACCGAGCGGGTCGGTCTCGAAATCGAAGTCCATGGTGCCCGCGATGCCGTAGGCGATCACCAGCGGCGGGGACGCCAGGTAGTTCATCTTGACGTCGGGGGAGATGCGGCCCTCGAAGTTGCGGTTACCCGAGAGCACCGCGGTCACCGAAAGGTCGTTGTCGTTGATGGCCTTCGAGATCTCGTCGGGCAGCGGACCGGTGTTGCCGATGCAGGTGGTGCAGCCATAGCCGCCCAGGTAGTAGCCCAGCTTCTCCAGGTACGGCCACAGGTTGGCCTTGTTGTAGTAGTCCGTGACCACCTGCGAGCCCGGCGCCATGTTGGTCTTGACCCACGGCTTGGTGCTCAGGCCCTTCTCGACGGCCTTCTTGGCCAGCAGTGCCGCGCCGAGCATGACCGACGGGTTCGAGGTGTTGGTGCAGGACGTGATGCCCGCGACCACGACCGCGCCGTGGTCCAGCACGAAATCGCCGCGCTCGTCGGAGCGCACGGTGACGGGCTTGGTCGGCCGGCCCTCCGCGCCGTTGGCGGCCGACGGGCGCACGTCGACGGCACCGTCGTCGGCGAACGACAGCTTGGCGGGGTCGGAAGCCGGGAACGACTCCTCGACCGCCTCGTCGAGCTGGGTGTGCGGCGTCGGGAGGTTCTCCTCGACGTAGTTGTGGATGTCCTTGCGGAATGCGTTCTTGGCGTCCGACAGCTCGATGCGGTCCTGGGGGCGCTTCGGGCCGGAGATCGACGGCACCACGGTGGACAGGTCCAGCTCGAGGTATTCGGAGAAGGCGGGCTCGTGATCGGGGTTGTGCCACATGCCCTGCGTCTTGGCGTAGGCCTCGACGAGCGCCAGCTGCTGCTCGCTGCGCCCGGTCAGTCGCAGGTAGTTGATGGTCTCTTCGTCGATCGGGAAGATCGCTGCGGTGGAACCGAACTCGGGGCTCATGTTGCCCAGGGTGGCGCGGTTGGCCAGCGGCACCTCGGCCACGCCCTTGCCGTAGAACTCGACGAACTTGCCGACCACACCGTGGCGGCGCAGCATGTCGGTGACGGTGAGCACGACGTCGGTGGCGGTGACACCGGGCTTGATCTCACCGGTCAGCTTGAAGCCGACGACGCGCGGGATGAGCATCGAGACGGGCTGGCCCAGCATGGCGGCCTCGGCCTCGATACCGCCGACGCCCCAGCCCAGCACGCCCAGGCCGTTCTCCATGGTGGTGTGGCTGTCGGTGCCCACACAGGTGTCGGGGTACGCGACGCCGTTGCGGGTCATCACGACGCGGGCCAGGTACTCGATGTTGACCTGGTGCACGATGCCGGTGCCCGGGGGGACGACCTTGAAGTCGTCGAACGCGCCCTGGCCCCAGCGCAGGAACTGGTAGCGCTCGGAGTTGCGCTCGTATTCGAGTTCGACGTTGCGCTCGAAGGCGCCGGCGTTGCCGAAGACGTCGAGGATGACGGAGTGGTCGATGACCATCTCGGCGGGGGAGAGTGGGTTGACCTTGTCCGGGTCGCCGCCGAGGGCAGCCACGGCCTCGCGCATGGTGGCCAGGTCGACGATGCACGGCACGCCGGTGAAGTCCTGCATCAGCACACGGGCCGGGGTGAACTGGATCTCGATGCTCGGCTCGGCCGAGGGATCCCAGTTGGCGATGGCCTCGATGTGCTCCTTGGTGATGTTGGCGCCGTCCTCGGTGCGCAACAGGTTCTCCGCAAGTACCTTGAGGCTGTACGGGAGCTTTTCGGTACCGGGTACCGCGTCGAGGCGGTAGATCTCGTAGTTCTGGTCCCCGACAGTCAATGTGTCGCGGGCACCAAATGAGTTAAGGGACGAATTTTCCGTATTCTCGCTGCTCACATCAACTCCCGGCTAGATCTCACCGCGACGGGCTGTGTCGGCGGCGTTCCGATGTTAACAGTACGCTTGTCCTGCAAGGCCCAGCGGGCCGGGGTCCAGTCTTCCCTGGTCGCGTGCGCGTTGCTACCCCGTTCGCCCGGTCGGTGTGAATCCGGCTGGGCGGCCTCCGCTCTGACCTCGCACTGTGACGATCGGCGGTCGATGCGGTGACAATTCCGGTGTCGCTTCGCAGCGGCGGATGATCGCGGCGTACCGTGCTGACGTGACCGGACCCCATGTCATCCCGTTCCTGCCGGCCTATATCCCGGTCGAGGTGTGCGAGACCGTCGGGATCGATCCGGCGCAACCCGAGGGCGTGGCCAAGTGCATGGCGGCCGTGCAGGCCGACGTCCGAGACGACGGGGTGAGCGCACCCGACGCCGACGTGGAGGCCCTGCGCCAGGTCGTCAGCGATGCTCGCCAGGGCGGCGTCGACCTCAAGATCGTGGTGCTGCCGAACAACCCGGGGATCGACACGCCCCTGCGCGATATCGCCACCGAGGTGGGGACTGCCAATCCGGGTTCGACCGTGCTTGCGCTGAGCCCGTCGTTCGCCGGTACGTACAGCCCGACAATCGACCGGGTGACTTTGGAAGCCGGACAGGATGTGGCCAAGACGGGTAATCCGGTGTTGTCGGCGAAGAATTTCGTCGGCGAGATTTCGACCCCCGATTTCCCTTGGACCGCACTCACGATCGCGCTGACTCTCGGCGTGGCCGCAGCGGCTGCGCTGACTCGGGTTCTGCAGCGCCGCAGCAAACAACTGGCCGGGTCAGGGGCCACGAGCGGCCCTTCGGCGGCGCCTGAAAACCTCGTCGAACATTAGTTCGGAATAACGTCCAATATCACTAATTGGTCACACTATTCGCAATTACATTCTTGTAATTTGTGACTAAAGTTTCTTTGGCTTCAGATGTGACGTACGGTGCAATCGGTACCCATTGTTGCAGTTGTGCTTGATGTGACTTCTGTGCAACGGCCCGAGCAAACGCCGGTACGCCGCGTTGAGCCATAGGAGACTTGAGTCGAATGAGACGCACCGTTGGCGTCCCGCGCACGCGAGGAGCAGTTGGGGCTTCACGCGCGCGGTTGTCCGGCCGTTTCTGGGCCGTGCCGCTGACCGCTGCGATGCTGCTGGCCACGGCGCTGTCCGGCGGTGTCCCGGCCGCGGCTGATCCCGGTGGACCCGATCAGGTCGCAAGCCTCGTCGCCGCGGTGGCCAACGCCGACCAGAAGCTGCAGGAGCTGGGTGCGGCGATCCAGACTCAACAGGAAGCCGTCAACAAGGCGATCGTCGACGTGCAGGGCGCCCGTGACGCGGCGATCACCGCGCAGCAGGAAGTCGACGCGAGTCAGCAAGGCATCGCCGATGCCAATGCCGCGATCACCGAGGCGCAGAAAAGGTTCGACACCTTCGCCGCGGCCACCTACGTCAACGGGCCGTCGAGCTCGTATCTGACCGCGGCGGACCCCGCCGACATCGTCAGCACCGCGGCGACCGGCCAGACCCTGGCCGCCAGCACCGACAAGGTGATCAGTGATCTGCAACGGGCCCGCACCGAGCAGGTCAACCGGGAGTCGGCCGCTCGCTTGGCCAAGCAGAATGCCGATCAGGCCACCGTCAATGCTCAGACCAGTCAGGACAACGCGGTCGCGGCGCTGCAGCAGGCGCAGCAGACGTTCAGCGCTCAACAGGCGGACCTGCAACGGTTGACCGCCGAACGAGCGTCAGCCCAGGCCCAGCTCGATCAGGTGCACAAGGCGTCGGCTCCGGCCGCTCCCGCCGCGCCGGCGCAGGGACCGGCGCCACAAGCGGCGGCGGGGGACTGGGATCGGGCTCCGGGCGAGCCCGTTCGAGCGGGCCAGAACTGGGACACCGCATGGGATCCCACGCTCCCGGCGATTCCGAGCGCGTTCGTCAGCGGTGACCCCATCGCGATCATCAATACGATTCTGGGCATCTCGTCGACCTCGGCGCAGGTCACCCAGAACATGGGGCGCCAGTTCCTGCAGAAGCTGGGCATCCTGCCGACGCCGACCGGCTACACCAACGGTGCGATCCCGCGCGTGTACGGCCGTCAGGCCGTCGAGTACGTGATCCAGCGTGGCGGATCGCAGATGGGCGTGCCCTACTCCTGGGGTGGCGGCAACGCCGCCGGGCCGAGCCGCGGCATCGATTCGGGCGCGAACACCGTCGGTTTCGACTGCTCGGGGCTGATGCTCTACATGTTCGCCGGTGTCGGCATCAAGTTGGAGCACTACTCCGGGTCGCAGTACAACGCGGGACGCAAAGTCCCGTCCTCGCAGATGCGCCGTGGCGACATGATCTTCTACGGCCCCAACGCAAGTCAGCACGTCGCGATGTACCTCGGCAACGGCCAGATGCTTGAGGCGCCCTACACCGGGTCGCACGTCAAGGTCTCGCCGGTACGCACCAGCGGCATGACGCCGTATGTCACCCGAATGATCGAATACTGATGGGAATACCTTGCGCTTCTTCGTCTTACGGTGTCTGATCCTGATCGCCGCAACTGCGTTCGCGGCGATCGGTCTGGTGGCCCCGGCCAGTGCCGCGCCTGACGACGGGCAGTGGGATCCGACTCTCCCGAAGATCGTCAGTTCCGGTGCCCCCGGCGACCCGGTGGCGATCGCCAACGCGTCGTTCCAGGTCAGCCAGATCGCGCTGCAGACCACCCAGAACCTCGGCCAGCAGTTCCTGCAGAGTATCGGGCTGGCGCCGAAGCAGGCGGCCTCGGCATTCCCCGGTGGTCGGGTCCGCGGTCCACAGGCCATCGAGTATGTGATCCGCCGCGGTGGTTCCCAGATGGGCGTGCCCTACTCGTGGGGCGGCGGCAAGCTGAACGGCCCGGGCCCGGGTGTGGACTACGACGCCGGCAAGATCGGTTACGACTGCTCGGGCTTCACCCGATACGCGTTCGCCGGGGTCGGGGTGCAGATCCCCAAGTACTCCGGAGACCAGTACAACACCGGCCGCAAGGTGCCGGTCGCCCAGGCAAAGCGTGGTGACCTCCTGTTCTGGGGGCCGGGCGGCAGTCAGCACGTGGCGATGTACCTGGGCGGCGGCAAGATGCTGGAGGCGTCGGGCAGCGCGGAAAAAGTGACCGTGAGCCCGGTCCGCACCGCGGGCATCCAGCCCTATGCGGCCCGCATCATCGAATCCTGAGGGGAAGCTGAACTCTTCCGGGCAGCGTCGACGGATCTCGAAGTGCCTGGAATAGTTGACGGCGGGCACCCGATTGCCCGATGAACAACAGGCAAGACCAGCGTTTGTAGTCGAATACCGTGGGAGGAAGTTGATGACGTCACCGAGTGGACCGCCGCAGGGCGCCGGAGGTTATCCCGGTTCGAGCCCGGCGCCGGGCTTTCCGCCCGGGTCGGCCGGCTCCCACGCCGCGCCGGCTGCCTCGCAGGCCCCGACCAACGGCAGCCTGCAGGCCGAGGTGCACACCCTGGAACGTGCCATCTTCGAGGTCAAGCGGATCATCGTCGGCCAGGACCAGCTCGTCGAGCGAATGCTCGTCGGACTGCTCGCCAAGGGCCACGTGCTGCTCGAAGGTGTGCCCGGTGTGGCCAAGACGCTGGCTGTCGAGACGTTCGCCAAGGTCGTCGGCGGCACCTTCGCCCGCATCCAGTTCACCCCTGACCTGGTGCCCACCGACATCATCGGCACTCGCATCTACCGGCAGGGCAAGGAAGACTTCGACATCGAGCTCGGCCCGGTGGTGGTCAACTTCCTGCTCGCCGACGAGATCAACCGCGCGCCGGCGAAGGTGCAGTCCGCCCTCCTTGAGGTGATGGCCGAGCGCAAGATCTCCATCGGCGGCAAGACCTTCCCGCTGCCCAGCCCGTTCCTGGTGATGGCCACCCAGAACCCGATCGAGCAGGAAGGCGTCTACGCGCTGCCCGAAGCCCAGCGCGACCGCTTCCTGTTCAAGCTCAACGTCGACTACCCGACGCCGGAGGAAGAGCGCGAGATCATCTACCGGATGGGCGTCAAGCCGCCGGAGCCCAAGCAGATCCTCAACACCGGCGACCTGCTTCGGTTGCAGGAGTTGGCGGCCAACACCTTCGTGCACCACGCGCTGGTGGACTACGTGGTGCGGATCGTCACCGCGACCCGTGAGCCCGAGAAGTTCGGCATGCCCGATGCCAAGGCGTGGATCGCCTACGGTGCCTCGCCGCGTGCCTCACTCGGCATCATCTCGGCCGCGCGGGCGCTGGCACTGGTCCGCGGCCGTGACTACGTCATCCCGCAGGACGTCGTCGAGGTGATCCCCGATGTGCTGCGGCACCGGCTGGTGCTGACCTACGACGCGCTGGCCGACGAAGTATCGGCCGAGACCGTGGTCAACCGGATCCTGCAGACCGTGGCCCTGCCTCAGGTGAATGCGCTTCCGCAGCAAGGACATTCGGTTCCGCCCGCCGTTCCCGCCGCCGCCGGCGCGGCGGGTGGTCGGTGACCACTTCCCGGCGCACCGTCGACCTGCCGTCTCTGAAGCGCGGGGAGATCCGGGACCCGGCATTGACGGCGGCGCTGCGCAAGCTTGAGCTGACGGTGCGGCGCAAGCTCGACGGAGTTCTGCACGGGGACCACCTCGGCCTGATCCCGGGTCCGGGATCAGAGCCGGGAGACTCACGGATCTACCAGCCCGGCGACGACGTGCGCCGGATGGACTGGTCGGTGACGGCCCGGACCCAGACACCTCACGTGCGGCAGATGATCGCCGACCGCGAACTGGAGACCTGGCTGGTCGTCGACATGTCGGCCAGCCTGGACTTCGGTACCACCGGCTGCGAGAAACGTGATCTGGCGGTGGCGGCCGCGGCCGCGATCGCGTTCCTCAACAGCGGGGGCGGCAATCGGATCGGCGCCATCATCGCCAACGGCGACACCATGCGCCGGGTTCCGGCATTGAGCGGGCGGGTGCACGAGCAGGAGCTGCTGCGCGCGATCGCCACCACGCCGAAGGCCCCGACCGGGGTGCGGGGCGACCTGGCCGCTGCCATCGACGCCCTGCGTCGTCCGGAGCGCCGACGCGGCATGGCAGTGATCATCAGCGACTTCCTCGGGCCGATCAACTGGATGCGCCCGCTGCGGGCCATCGCCGGTCGTCACGAGGTGTTGGGCATCGAGATCCTCGACCCGCGCGACGTCGAACTGCCCGCGGTCGGCGATGTGGTGCTGCAGGACACCGAGACCGGTGCCACCCGCGAATTCACCATCGACGAGCAACTGCGCAGCGATTTCGAGCGGGCGGCCGCGGCTCACCGGGCGGAAGTGGCCCGTACGTTGCGGCGCTGCGATGCACCGCTGCTGAGCCTGCGCACCGACCGGGACTGGATCGCCGATGTGGTGCGGTTTGTGGCGACCCGGCGGCGCGGCGCCCTGGCCGGCCGATGAGCGCTTGACCGGTAGAAGAAGCTTGTGAGCAAACAAACCGAAATGACTTCTAGCACATGACTTTACCGATTCTCGGTCCGATGAGCCTGACGGGCTTCGCCCACGCATGGTGGTTCCTGTTCCTGTTCGTGGTGCTGGGCCTGGTGGCGTTCTACGTCATCGTGCAGCGCGCACGGAAGCAGCGGGTCCTGCGGTTCGCCAACATGGAGCTGCTCGAAAGTGTGGCGCCCAAACAGCCGACCCGCTGGCGGCATCTGCCGGCGGCGCTGCTGGCGATCTCGCTCGTCCTGTTGACGGTGGCAATGGCCGGTCCGACTCACGATGTGCGGATTCCGCGCAACCGTGCCGTGGTGATGCTGGTGATCGACGTGTCGCAGTCGATGCGTGCCACCGACGTCGCGCCGAGCCGTCTGGCCGCCGCGCAGGAAGCCGCCAAGCAGTTCGCCGATCAGCTCACCCCGGGGATCAACCTCGGCCTGATCGCCTACGCCGGCACGGCCACCGTGCTGGTGCAGCCGACCACCAACCGCGAGGCCACCAAGAACGGCCTGGACAAGCTGCAGCTGGCCGACCGGACTGCCACCGGTGAGGGCATCTTCACCGCGCTGCAGGCCATCGCCACGGTCGGTGCGGTGATCGGCGGCGGCGACGAGAAGCCGCCGGCGCGCATCGTGCTGATGTCCGACGGCAAGGAGACCGTGCCGTCCAACCCGGACAACCCCAAGGGCGCCTACACCGCGGCGCGCACCGCCAAGGACCAGGGGGTACCGATCTCCACGGTGTCCTTCGGTACGCCGTACGGCTACGTCGAGATCAACGATCAGCGCCAGCCGGTGCCGGTCGACGACGAGATGCTCGGCAAGATCGCCAAGTTGTCCGGCGGTGACGCCTTCACCGCGTCCAGCCTGGAACAGCTCAAGCAGGTGTTCACCTCGCTGCAGCAGCAGATCGGCTACGAGACCATCAAGGGCGATGCCAGCCTCGGCTGGCTGCGGCTCGGTGCGTTGGTGCTGGCCGTCGCGGGTGTGGCGGCGCTGGTGATCAACCGCAGACTGCCCGGGTAGGCGCCTGTCCGGTGCCCGCCGGGCATGCTCAGCGCGGGTGATGCGATTTTCAGACCCTGCCGTTGAGGAGATAAGTTGACGGGCATGAGTGACGCTGCTGTCTCGAACGCCGACACCGAAACCGCCACCGCAGAACCCGGCGGTCGACCGGCTTTCGTTCCCCGCTCCGTTCTGGTCACCGGTGGTAACCGGGGGATCGGCCTGGCGATCGCACAGCGGCTGGCCGCCGACGGGCACAAGGTGGCGGTCACCCACCGCGGCTCCGGAGCGCCAGAGGGACTGTTTGGCGTCGTGTGCGACGTCACCGACAACGACGCCGTCGACCGCGCGTTCAAAGAGGTCGAGGAGCACCAGGGGCCGGTCGAGGTCCTGGTGTCCAACGCCGGCATCTCGCAGGATGCGTTCCTCATGCGGATGACCGAGGAGCGGTTCGAGAACGTCATCAACGCCAACCTGACCGGGGCGTTCCGGGTGGCCCAGCGCGCCTCCCGCAGCATGCAGCGCAAGCGCTTCGGCCGGATCATCTTCATCGGCTCGGTCTCGGGTATGTGGGGCATCGGCAACCAGGCCAACTACGCGGCCGCCAAGGCCGGCCTGATCGGCATGGCCCGCTCGATCTCCCGTGAACTGTCCAAGGCCGGCGTCACCGCGAACGTCGTGGCCCCCGGCTACATCGACACCGAGATGACCCGGGCGCTCGACGAGCGGATCCAGGCCGGTGCCCTGGAGTTCATTCCGGCCAAGCGGGTCGGTACCGCCGAGGAGGTCGCCGGTGCGGTCAGCTTCCTGGCCTCCGAGGACGCCAGCTACATCGCCGGCGCGGTGATTCCCGTCGACGGCGGCATGGGCATGGGGCACTGATCCAAAAGCGCTGGATCACAACAACTTTCGCATAACTCTTCACCAAAGTAGGAGTCAGGACAATGGCAGGTTTGCTCGAAGGCAAGCGGATCCTCGTCACCGGGATCATCACGGACTCGTCGATCGCGTTCCACATCGCCAAGGTGGCCCAGGAGGCCGGTGCTGAGCTGGTGCTCACCGGGTTCGACCGGATGAAGCTGATCCAGCGCATCGCCGACCGGTTGCCCAAGCCGGCGCCGCTGCTGGAGCTCGACGTGCAGAACGAGGAGCATCTGGCGAGCCTGGCCGACCGGGTCACCGAAGTCATCGGTGCGGGCAACAAGCTCGACGGCGTGGTGCACTCGATCGGCTTCATGCCGCAGAGCGGCATGGGCGTCAACCCGTTCTTCGACGCCCCCTACGAGGACGTCGCCAAGGGCATCCACATCTCGGCCTACTCGTACGCCTCGCTGGCCAAGGCGCTGCTGCCGGTCATGAACGAAGGCGGCGGCATCGTCGGCATGGACTTCGACCCGACCCGCGCCATGCCCGCCTACAACTGGATGACGGTGGCCAAGAGCGCACTGGAATCAGTCAACCGGTTCGTGGCGCGGGAGGCGGGCAAGTTCGGCGTGCGGTCGAACCTCGTTGCCGCAGGCCCGATTCGGACCCTGGCCATGAGTGCCATTGTCGGCGGCGCGCTGGGCGACGAGGCCGGCCAGCAGATGCAGCTCCTCGAAGAGGGCTGGGATCAGCGCGCGCCGATCGGCTGGAACATGAAGGATCCGACGCCGGTCGCCAAGACGGTGTGCGCGTTGCTGTCCGACTGGCTGCCTGCCACCACCGGCACCATCATCTACGCCGACGGCGGCGCCAGCACCCAGCTGCTCTGACTTTGTTTTTCGCCGAAACCGCATTCCAGCAGGTGTGCCCGCGCACGATTCCTGCTGGAATGCGGTTTCGCCGTATAGAGAGGCGAGAAGATGGCGGTCGATGAAGCCGGCTTCGACGCGGTTCTGCTGCTGTCCTTCGGGGGGCCGGAGGCGCCCGAGCAGGTGATGCCGTTCCTGGAGAACGTGACCCGGGGGCGCGGCATCCCGGCCGAGCGGTTGGCCGACGTCGCCGAGCATTACCTGCATTTCGGCGGGGTATCGCCGATCAACGGCATCAACCGGGCCCTGATCGAGCAGTTGCGGGTGCAGCTGCCCGACCTTCCGGTGTACTTCGGAAACCGGAACTGGGCACCGTACGTCGAGGACACGGTTGCGCAGATGCGCGACAACGGGATTCGGCGGGCTGCGGTGTTCACCACATCGGCCTGGGGCGGCTATTCCAGCTGCACGCAGTACGTCGAGGACATCGCCCGTGCCCGCGCCGCGGTGGGTGACGACGCGCCGGAGCTGGTCAAACTGCGGCAGTACTTCGACCATCCGTTGCTGGTGGAGATGTTCGCCGAGGCGATCGCCGAAGCGGCCGCCACCCTGCCTGCCGAACTGCGCGACGAGGCCCGGTTGGTGTTCACCGCGCACTCGATTCCGATCGCTGCCGATGAGCGGCACGGTCCGAGGCTCTACAGTCGGCAGGTCGGCTACGCGACACGGCTCGTGGCCGCCGCCGCGGGCTATGCCGATTTCGACCAGGTGTGGCAGTCGCGGTCGGGCCCGCCCCGGATCCCGTGGCTGGAGCCCGACATCGCCGATCATCTGACGGCCTTGGGGCAGAAGGGGACCCGGGCGGTCATCGTCTGCCCGATCGGCTTCGTCGCCGACCACATCGAGGTGGTGTGGGATCTCGATTACGAGTTGCGGCAGCAGGCCGAGCAGGCCGGTATCGCCTTCGCGCGGGCCAGTACCCCGAATGCCGATGAGCGTTTCGCCCGGTTGGCCGCCGGGCTGATCGAGGAGTTGCGCACCGGTGCGCAGCCGCTGCGGGTGGTCGGTCCGGAGCCGGCCCCCGGCTACGGATTCAGCATCAACGGTGCGCCGTGCTCACCGGGCTGCTGTGGCACGCCGTCCTAGCCGGTGAACCGTTCGGGTCTGGTGAAAAGCTAGTCCCGCCAAGCAGATTGCAGGATCGCCTCGAGGGCGGCCAGTCGGGCCGAGCGCACCACCTGGGCCAGCGGCCGCATGGCGTCGCCGGCGATCTGTACCTCTGAGGAACTCTGTAGGCCGATCGGCATCAGGCCCGAGCTCACCGTGATGATCGCCTCCACGTGCGCGGCGTTCTCCAGCACCCGCACCGCCCGGGTCGGGGCGTGGTCGGGGATCGGGTGCATCCGGCCGGCTTCGAGGATGTCTTCCACCATGCCGCGGGGGTCGTCGATGTCGACACCGACACCGGCCCGCAGCGCGACCAGGGTGTCGGCTGCCGAGCGCACCGCCGACCGCAACTCGTACTCGGCCGCACCGAGGTCGTGGTGTTGCGGCGGTGGCAGGACGGGCAGCGAGTACACCGTCCACGACAGCGCCCGCGGTTCGGGTTCGAACGTGGATTCGGTTTCCACGTCATCGAATTCGAAGTACTCGAACTCGGGCACCAGTCCGACGCCGTCCAACTCGTCGTGGGTCACCAGCACGGCTTCGCCGACCGTGAGCGCATCCCGCTGGAACTGCGAGCCGGCGGGCAATCCGCGGACGTCGCCGGGGACCGGCAGGGCCACCCTGATCGAGGGCCTGGTACCGGACCTGCCGACGGCGGTGCGCAGGGTCTGAAGCAAGGACACCGAGCCGGAGTCCTCCAACTCCGGCCAGGGCAGGCCGGTGCGGACCGCGGCCTGCGAGTCATACGCGGTCACAGAATGCATTGGAGCCCACTGGGATAACGCGTCGAGGACGTCGTCAGGCGCGGCCGCGCCGGCAAGCCAGGCGTTGGCCCACATCGAAAGCGTTGCACTTGGACACCACATGATCCTGGCAGTGTAATTGTCGGCCGCCGATCGGGCCTGATTCGCTAGGGTGAGCGCATGCCGCTACCGCTGATCTGGCTCATCCTGGCGCTGGGACTCGCCGGGGCGGAGGCCCTGACCGGCGACATGTTCCTGCTCATGCTGGCCGGTGGTGCCCTGGCCGCGAGCGGATCGAGTTGGCTGTTCGACCTGCCGCTGTGGGCGGACGGCGTGGTGTTCCTCGTGGTGTCGGTGCTTTTGCTGGTGCTGGTCCGGCCCGCGCTGCGGCGCCGGTTCGAGGCCGGGCGAGGGCTTCCCGAGCCCGTCAAGGCGTTGGAGGGTAAGTCCGCGCTGGTGCTGGACCGGGTGGCTCAGCACGAGGGTCAGGTCAAGCTCGACGGAGAAGTCTGGACGGCGCGGCCCCTCAACGACCACGATGTATACGAACCGGGTGATCATGTGACCGTGGTGAGGATCGACGGCGCCACCGCGGTGGTCTTCAAAACGATGTAGTGCCTCTTCGAGTCGACGTAGTACCAGGGAGGATTCACCATGGAAGGTGCCGTAGCCGGGCTGGTCTTGCTGCTTGTGCTGGTGGTTTTCGCGATCATCGTCGTGGCCAAATCGGTTGCGCTCATTCCCCAGGCCGAGGCCGCGGTGATCGAGCGTCTCGGCCGGTACAGCCGCACGGTCAGCGGTCAGCTGACGTTGCTGGTGCCGTTCATCGACCGGATCCGTGCGCGGGTGGACCTGCGCGAGCGGGTGGTGTCGTTCCCGCCGCAACCGGTGATCACCGAGGACAACCTGACCCTCAACATCGACACCGTGGTCTATTTCCAGGTCACCAACCCGCAAGCGGCGGTGTACCAGATCAGCAACTACATCGTCGGTGTGGAGCAGCTGACCACCACCACGCTGCGCAACGTCGTCGGTGGCATGACGCTGGAGCAGACGCTGACCTCACGCGACTCGATCAACGCTCAGTTGCGGGGCGTGCTGGACGAGGCGACCGGTCGCTGGGGGCTGCGGGTGGCACGGGTCGAATTGCGCAGCATCGACCCGCCGCCCTCCATCCAGGAGTCGATGGAAAAGCAGATGAAGGCCGACCGCGACAAGCGCGCGATGATCCTGACCGCAGAGGGCGTGCGGGAGTCGTCGATCAAACAGGCCGAAGGCCAGAAGCAGTCGCAGATCCTGGCGGCCGAGGGGGCCAAGCAGGCCGCGATCCTGGCCGCCGAGGCCGACCGGCAGTCGCGGATGTTGCGGGCTCAGGGTGAGCGGGCGGCTCAGTACCTGCAGGCGCAGGGGCAGGCCAAGGCCATCGAGAAGACCTTCGCCGCGATCAAGGCCGGGCGGCCCACCCCGGAAATGCTGGCGTACCAGTACCTGCAGACGCTGCCTCAGATGGCCAAGGGGGAGGCGAACAAGGTCTGGCTGGTGCCCAGCGACTTCGGTTCGGCGTTGCAGGGCTTCACCAAGCTGCTCGGCGCGCCCGGCGAGGACGGGGTGTTCCGGTACACGCCGTCGCCGGTCGACGAGGATCTGCCCAAGCCCGAGGACGACAGCGACGAGGTCGCCGAATGGTTCTCCACCGAGACCGATCCGGCGATCGCCCAGGCCGTGGCCAAGGCCGAGGCCGAGGCGCGCGCCACGACGCCGCCGCTGAACGCCGGGCCGCAACAGGCGTCGTTGCCGAACCCGCCGCAGCCTCCGCCCACCGAACTCGAGGGAGGCGCGCACCGGGCGCAATAGGGCCGGCGGGCGTCAGCGTTGCGGCTGTAACCGGATCTCGACCATCGGCAGCGGGGCGCCGGTGTCGGTGATCGGTTGGCCGAGCGTGTCTTCGAGGACGAGCTTGAACTGCTGCCAGGTGGCGGGGTGGCGCTGCCGGTAGTCGGTCAGAACCCGGTCGGTGCGGTCCTGGTCGATGACGTGGGCCACGCCGGCCACCGGCCGGTGGCTGCCGAGCCACACCCGAACCTGGGGATTGACCGAGATATTGCGGAACCACTGGGCTTTCGCGCCGAAACCGGAGGCGACGATGACGGCGTCGGGACTGGGGCGGTCGACGACTTCGAGCACCACGTAGCGGCGTTCACCGGAGGTGCGGCCGATGTGCTCGAGCATCATCATTCTGGTGCCGAGCAGCGCCCCGGCCCGGATCCGGTAGAGCCAGATCGGGGCTCGTACGAGACCGCGGTTGCGCAGGAGGCGGGCACCGAAGCCGGACAGTGCGCTCATGTGGTGTCTCCTCCTGCTCCGTTCAGGGCTCGGTGAGCGTGCGTGAAATGCCCACCGATTGCGGTGTGTCGGCCTGCAGACGCGCACGCTCGCGGTGGTGGTCGCGGCGGTGGAGACGTACCTCGTAGATCAGCCCGGCCACGCCGAGCGCGGCGGTGCCCAGCGACACCAGGATCAGCGCCGGGCTGATGTTGCCGGTCAGCGCATCGCCCAGGATGACGACCGCCGCCGTGCCGGGGAACAGCCCGACCAGCGTCGCCAACGTGTAGGGGACCACCCGCACCGCCGAGGCGCCCGCGGCGTAGTTCAGCACCGAGAACGGCACCGCCGGGATCAACCGCATCGACAGCACCACCGGCCAGCCCCGCCGCCGAAGCCGGGTGTCCAGCGAGTCGACCCGAGGATGTGGGACCAGACGATTGAGCTGCCAGCCGGCCGCGCGGATCAGGAACAGCGCGAGCACGGCACTGACCGCACTGGCGACCACCGCGATCGCTATGCCCAGTACCGGACCGAACAACAGACCTGCGGCCAGCGTGAAGGCGGTGCGCGGGAACGGGAAGACCGTCACCACGATGTGGGCGCCGAGGAACGCGAGGGGGAACCATGGGCCCACCGAGGTGGCCCAGTCCCGCATCTGCATGGCTGTCGGCAACGGAACCAGTACGGCAACTGCGACAAGAATCACAATGCCCGTCAGCAGGCCCACGATCCGCCGAGGTGGCAACTGGGAAGCCGTCGCGATCACCGCGGCGCGTACCACGCGCAGGGTTCTGACGACGGGTTTCACGTTTTACAACAGTACGTCCCGGCGGCGGGGAACACCGCTGGGTGTAACCGCGAGTCCGCCCACCAGCGGTCAGCGCCGTGATGGCGATCATTTAGCCTGAGGGTCAAGTGGGTAGGTCACACGCTGCGATAACAGGAGATGCGGGTGTCGTTACAGGGGACTAGTGCGGTCGAGTCGGACCGTCAGCAGTGGCGGACGGCGGTCGCCGGTGTGCTGGCCAAGAGCAGTCGGCGAGATGTTGCCGATCTGCCCGCCGAGCCGGAGCGCCTGCTGGATTCGCAGACCTACGAGGGTTTCGCCATCCGGCCGCTCTACACGAGCCTGGACGCCCGTCCGGAATCCACCCTGCCGGGGCAGTGGCCATTCGTGCGCGGCGGCGACGCCCTTCGTGACGTGAAGTCCGGCTGGAAGGTCGTCGAGAGCTTCCCAGCCGTCGCAGGCACCGCCGTGGGCACGGTCAACGGCGCGGTACTGGTGGCCTTGACCGAGGGCGCCAGCGCGCTGGCCCTGCGGGTCGGCGGCGAGGACGGTATTTCGCTGGGTGAGCTGGACCGTCTGTTGGACGGTGTGTTCCTGGACCTGGTGCCGGTGATCCTGGAAAGCGCCGGAACCGACCTGACCGCCATCGCCGATGCGGTGCTGCCCCTGCTGAAAGACCTTGACGACGACCAGCGCTCGCGGCTGTCGATCGATCTGGGCGCCGATCCGCTGACCGCGCCGCTGTCCGGGCAGCCCGCCGTCGGCGGAGCCGACAATTCAGCCACGGCCGATGACTCGGACTTACTCGCCGCCGTCGCCAAGCTCACCGGCCATGCCGGCGGAGTTCGCGCGATCACCGTCGACGGACCGGCATTCCACAACCGCGGCGCCAGCGCGGCCTGGGAGGTCGCAGGTTCGATCGCCGCGGCGGTCGCCTACCTGCGCATCCTCAATGACGGCGGCGTGGCCACATCGGATGCGTTGCGGCAGATCAGCTTCCGCTACGCCGCTGATGACGATCAGTTCATGACGATCGCCAAGCTGCGCGTCGCGCGTCAGCTGTGGGCCCGGGTCGCCGAGGTGGTCGGGGCGCCCGAGGCTGGAGCCGCCCGGATCCACGCCGTGACCTCCCTGCCGATGATGACCCAGCGTGATCCCTGGGTGAACATGCTGCGCACCACGTTGGCGGCTTTCTCGGCGGGCGTCGGGGGCGCCGACACCGTCCAGGTGCTGCCTTTCGACGCAGCCATTCCGGACGGCCTGGAGGGGACGTCGACGAGCTTCGCGCGCCGCATCGCCCGCAACACCCAGTTGTTGCTGCTGGAGGAGTCGCACATCGGTCAGGTGCTCGACCCGGCCGGTGGGTCGTGGTTCGTCGAGGACCTCACCGCCCAACTCGCCGAACAGGCCTGGGCGCACTTCCAGGACATCGAGGCGCGCGGTGGATTCGTCGGGGCACGCGATCACATCGCCGCCCAGATCGATGAGGTCGCGACGCGCCGCCGTGACGACATCGCACACCGTCGCACCGCGATCACCGGTGTCAACGAGTTCCCGAACCTCGATGAAAAGCCGCTCCCGCAGGGAACTTCGCCGTCGTCGATCGCTCGGTACGCGGCCGGTTTCGAGGCGCTGCGCGACCGCTCGGACGCGTACCTCGCGGCCAACGGCGCCCGGCCCAAGGTCCTGCTGCTGCCGCTGGGCCCGTTGGCCGAGCACAACATCCGCACCACCTTCGCCTCGAACCTGTTGGCTTCCGGCGGGATCGAGGCGATCAACCCCGGGACCGTGGACGCGGCCGGGATCGCCGCAGCGGTGGCCGATGCCGGCGCTCCGGCGGTGGCGGTGCTGTGCGGGACCGATGCCCGTTACGGCACGGAGGCTTCCGGCGCGGTGGCGGCGGCGCGTGCCGCCGGTGTTGGTCAGGTGCTCCTGGCCGGACCGGAAAAGGCCGTCGCCGAAGCCGATTCGAAACCCGACGGGTACCTGACCGCCAAGATCGATGCGGTCGAAGCATTGTCGAACCTCCTCACCGGACTGGGGGCCTGAGATGACTGCCACAACAGGATCAGAGATCCGTAGTTTCGCCGACGTACCGCTGCGCGGGGACAGCCCGGCCCAGCCGGTGACCCCGGAAGCGGTGGCCGGGCAGGTCGAGGCCGCCGCCGCCGCGCACGGCTATACGGCTGACCAGCTGACCTGGACCACGCCGGAGGGCATCGACGTCAAGCCGGTGTACATCGCTGCCGACCGGGACGCGGTGGCCGAAGCCGGCTACCCGCTCGACAGCTTCCCCGGCGCGCCGCCTTTCGTGCGTGGGCCTTACCCGACGATGTACGTCAATCAGCCGTGGACCATCCGCCAGTACGCCGGGTTCTCCACCGCCGCCGAATCCAACGCCTTCTACCGGCGCAACCTGGCGGCCGGCCAGAAGGGCCTGTCGGTGGCCTTCGACCTGGCCACCCACCGCGGGTACGACTCGGATCACCCGCGCGTCCAGGGTGACGTCGGAATGGCCGGCGTGGCAATCGATTCCATCCTCGACATGCGCCAGCTGTTCGACGGCATCGACCTGTCGACCGTGTCGGTGTCGATGACGATGAACGGCGCGGTGCTGCCGATCCTGGCGCTGTACGTCGTCGCCGCAGAGGAACAGGGTGTGCCCCCGGAGAAGCTCGCCGGGACCATCCAGAACGACATCCTCAAAGAGTTCATGGTCCGCAACACCTACATCTATCCGCCCAAGCCGTCGATGCGGATCATCTCGGATATCTTCGCCTACACCAGCGCCAAGATGCCGAAGTTCAACTCGATCTCGATCTCCGGCTATCACATCCAAGAGGCCGGGGCCACAGCCGATCTGGAGCTCGCCTACACGCTGGCCGACGGTGTCGAGTACATCAAGGCCGGCCTGGACGCCGGGCTGGACATCGACAAGTTCGCACCCCGCCTGTCCTTCTTCTGGGGCATCGGGATGAACTTCTTCATGGAGGTCGCCAAGCTGCGGGCCGGCCGCCTGCTGTGGAGCGAACTGGTGGCCCAGTTCGATCCCAAGAGCGACAAATCGCTGTCCTTGCGGACCCACTCGCAAACTTCGGGTTGGTCGCTGACCGCGCAGGACGTGTTCAACAACGTGGCCCGCACCTGTATCGAGGCGATGGCGGCCACCCAGGGCCACACCCAGTCGCTGCACACCAACGCGCTCGATGAGGCGCTCGCGCTGCCCACCGACTTCTCGGCGCGCATCGCCCGCAACACCCAGCTCCTGCTGCAGCAGGAGTCGGGCACCACGCGGCCGATCGATCCGTGGGGCGGTTCGTACTACGTCGAGTGGCTGACCCACCAGCTGGCCGACCGAGCCCGTGCGCACATCAGGGAGGTCGCCGAACACGGCGGCATGGCGCAGGCGATCAGCGACGGCATCCCCAAGCTGCGCATCGAAGAGGCGGCCGCGCGGACCCAGGCGCGCATCGATTCCGGTGCCCAGCCGCTGATCGGCGTGAACAAGTACCAGGTCGACGAGGACCAGGAGATCGAGGTCCTCAAGGTCGAGAACAGCCGCGTGCGGGCAGAGCAGCTGGCCAAGCTGCAGCAACTGCGGGCCGACCGCGACGAGTCGGCGACGCAAGCCGCATTGGCCGAGCTGACTCGCGCCGCCGAGGCCACCGGCTCCGCGGGCGAGGACGGGCTGGGCAACAACCTGTTGGCCCTGGCCATCAACGCCGCGCGCGCCAAGGCCACCCTCGGCGAGATCTCTGACGCGCTGGAGAAGGTCTACGGGCGGCATCAGGCCGAGATCCGTACGATTTCGGGCGTCTACCGCGACGAAATAGGGGGAGCTGGAAAGGTCGGCGGAATGTCTACCGCGACGGAGCTGGTGAACAAGTTCGCCGAAGCCGACGGCCGTCGGCCACGCATCCTGGTGGCCAAGATGGGCCAGGACGGGCACGACCGTGGGCAGAAGGTGATCGCGACGGCATTCGCCGACATCGGCTTCGACGTCGACGTGGGCTCGCTGTTCTCCACCCCGGAGGAGGTGGCCCGTCAGGCCGCCGACAACGACGTGCATGTGGTCGGGGTGTCCTCGCTGGCCGCGGGGCATCTCACCCTGGTGCCGGCGCTGCGTGACGCGCTGGCCGAGGTGGGTCGCCCCGACATCATGATCGTCGTCGGCGGGGTCATCCCGCCCGGGGATTTCGACGAGCTGTACGAGGCCGGCGCGAACGCGATCTTCCCGCCGGGCACCGTGATCGCCGATGCCGCCATCGGCCTGCTGCAGAAGCTGGCAGACCGGCTCGGTTACCAGCTGAGCTAGGGGTGGCTGTCATCCGGAGGGCAGGAGCGGAGCGACCCGGGATATGAGTTCAGTTCCCGAACTGGCGGCCGCCATTCGCCGCGGCGACCGCGCCGCGCTGGCACGAGCCATCACGATGGTCGAGTCCACCCGGGCCGACCATCGCGATCGGGCTCAGCAGTTGCTGCTGGAGCTCATGCCAGATGCCGGCAAAGCCCAGCACGTCGGAATCACCGGGGTGCCGGGTGTCGGCAAGTCGACGACTATCGAAGCCCTGGGCATGTACCTCATCGAGGCCGGCCACCGGGTTGCGGTGCTGGCGGTGGACCCGTCGTCGACCCGGACCGGCGGATCGATCCTGGGCGACAAGACCCGGATGGCCCAACTGGCGGTCCATCCGGATGCCTATATCCGGCCGTCGCCGACGTCGGGAACGCTCGGCGGGGTGGCCAAGGCCACCCGCGAGACCATCGTGTTGCTGGAGGCGGCGGGTTACGACGTCATCCTGGTCGAGACGGTGGGGGTGGGGCAGTCCGAGGTCACGGTGTCGAACATGGTCGACACCTTCGTCTTCCTCACCCTGGCCCGGACCGGTGACCAGTTGCAGGGCATCAAGAAGGGTGTGCTGGAACTGGCCGACGTCATCGTGGTCAACAAGGCCGACGGTGAGCACGCGATCGAGGCCAAGGCGGCGGCCCGCGAATTGACCGGCGCCATCCGTCTCATCTACCCGCGCGAAACGCTATGGCGCCCACCGGTTCTCACGATGAGCGCGATCGAGGGTCACGGACTTGCCGAGTTGTGGGGCACAGTGCTCAAACATCGCGAGGTGCTCACCGAGGCGGGGGAGTTCGAGGCCCGGCGCCGCGCGCAGCAGGTGGACTGGACCTGGTCGATGGTGCGGGACACTGTGCTGGACCGGGTGATGTCGCATCCGGGCGTGCGCAGCATCCGCGACGAGGTGGAGCGCCGGGTGCGCGAGGGCGAACTGACACCGGCGCTGGCTGCCCAGGAAATTCTCGACGCGGCCGACTGACGCCGACCTTGCCGCACTTAGGCTGTTCGCAGCGACACGGAAGCGAAAGGCTGGGCTGACCCGGAGATGAGGGACGTGAAGGTGAAACTGCGTGTGCTCGTGGCCGCGGTGATGCTCGGCGGTGCGGTGTTGACCGGATGCGGTGGCGGAGGGTCGGCCGGTTCGCCGCCCACGGTGGCCAAGGCCAAGCTGCAGACGCTGGCGAAGGAGAAGCTGGAGGCCGCAGCCAAGCGCAAAGCCAAGTCGGTGACCTGCGAAAATGGCATTCCTGGCAGGGTCGGGGCGACCCAGCATTGTGTGCTGACGGCCAAGGACGGCACCAAGTACGGCGTCACGGCGACGGTCAAGGCTGTCGAGTCCGACAACGTCAATATCGACTTCAAGGTGGACGACAAGCCGACCCCGTGACGTTGGCGGCCGAACCCGGCTAACAGGTCGGTAACGCTGGTGGAATTTGCCGGGGGTCCAGGTAAATTCAAGTGTGTGACCGATCACAACGGGAGGCGCGACGAGGCGCTCCCACACGGCGTCCAAGGCGCGGCGGACAGGAACTTCTCCTGTACGGTCCGCGGGTTCTCGAAGCTGTTCCCAGGCCGGAAGTACGGCGGTGGAGCGCTGGTGGTTCTCCAGGACGGAGAGCCGGTCGTCGACGTCTGGACGGGCTACTCGGATCGCGCAGGGACGCAATATTGGACGGCCGATACGGCCGCGATGGTGTTCTCGGCGACGAAGGGCATGGCCTCGACGGTCATCCATCGTCTCGTCGACCGTGGCCTGCTCGAATACGACGCCCCGGTGAGCGCCTATTGGCCTGAATTCGGGGCCAACGGCAAATCCGCAATCACGGTGCGTCAGGTGATGGCCCACGAGGCGGGGCTCTCTCAGCTCAATGGCGTCAGCAAAGCCGATCTGCTGGATCACCTGGTGATGGAGAGCCGGGTCGCCGAGGCGTCGGTGAACTCACTCCTGTTCGGCAAGCCGGCGTATCACGCGTTGACGTACGGCTGGTTGTTGTCGGGTCTGGCTCGCGCGGTGACCGGACAGGGCATGCGTGAATTGTTCCGGGTGGAGCTGGCCGAACCGTTGGGAACTGATGGTCTGCACCTGGGACGTCCACCGGTGGACGCGCCCACGCGGGTCGCCCAGATTCTGGGGCCGCAACGCAGCTGGCCCAACCACGTGTTCGACTTCGTGGCGCCGCGGGTCGCCGCGTTGAACTTCTCGGGCGCTTTCGGCTCCATGTACTTCCCCGGCGTGATGTCGCTGGTTCAGGGACAGACCCCGTTCCTGGACTCCGAGGCACCTGCGGTCAATGGTGTTGCGACGGCCCGCGGCCTGGCCAGAATGTACGGCGCCATCGCCAATCGAGGGCGCATCAAGGGCGTGGAATACCTGTCCGAGCGCACCGTGGCCGGGCTGACCGGCCCATCGGGCATTCGCCCGGACCGAAATCTGGGGGTGCCACTCGGCTTCCATCTCGGGTATCACTCGGTTCCGTTCGGGGTCATGCCTGGGTTCGGTCACGTCGGCCTCGGTGGGTCGGTTGGCTGGGCGGACCCGGCCAGCGGGCTGGCGATCGGATTCGTCCACAACCGGTTGTTGACCCCCATGGTGTTGGACATGGCTGCCTTCGTCGGTCTGAACGCATTGATTCGTAAGGATGTGGCTCGCGCCCGGGAGCGCGGCTACGTCGCTGTGCCCGATCTCGGTGCGTCGCCACACGGCGTACCGAAGCCCGCCGCGGGGTAGTTCACCAACTGTCGAACCGAGCCGACCTGACGGATGCCGTCAGGTCGGCTTTCTTCGTTGCGGTGGGGCCGTCCGGGCCGAAGGACCGGCCTGCAAGCGTTCTAGCTGCAGTGATATACATCACATCATGTCCCATTATTGGGTCACTATTCCTGGAGTTGCAGCGCATCTCCGCCGTTAACCCTGGTCGGTTTGCTTCCGGCGGGCGTTGTGGGTCTCCTCACGTGATCGTGCGGCCGTGGCCTGAATCTCAGCTCGTGGCGACATGGCGACCTGCGTGGGGGTGGTCCTGCCATCCGGAGTTGCGCCGTAGGCCGTGTCGATCGTGATCTCCGCTGGTCATTACGTTGCGATGTCAACAACAACCATTAGCTGATGCGTCTTTCGGGTACACATTCGTACCATTATCTGACCGTGGCGGACCGGAACGTGAATTCTGTTCAAGTACGGATTCGGTAGTTTGCGTGCCGGTTGCCAGCTAACGATTTCTCGGCAACCTATGAATTAACTGTGGGACTGATTCTGAACACCGTTTTCCAACTATGGACAACCTGGGGAAAGCGATCGACGGCGCCGATATGGCGTTTGGATTAGTTAGCGGAATAATTAGTACCACCGACGCGTGCTGCGAGCGTGTTGTGCCGAATATGTTGAGAGACAACATCATTGGGACGTTTTTCGCCATTTGGGGCGGCGCGGCTCGGCCTCGCTGGCCAATTTGGCGGACCCTGCCATTTTTCAATAACATGACCGGCGCAGCGAACATGGGAGCATTTTTGCGATCACATGTTTCCAACATCTAGCCTGGCCCAGGCGCTAGGCTACGGAACTTCGTTGGCAACGACTCGAGCCGGATATGCGGATTCGGTACCGTGCGTCGATGACGACGTGGCACACATTCTTTTCCACAGTCTTAGTACGTTGATCGGAGCTTTGCTCATCGATCACATCGAGAGAGGTTGAGCCGACTTGGCCGAGACTCCAGTAACCCCTATTGCCGTCATCGGCATGGGCTGCCGGCTCCCGGGCCAGATCGAATCGCCTGAACAGCTGTGGGCTGCGCTTTTGCAGGGCGACGACCTCGTCACCGAGGTGCCGGCCGACCGATGGGACGCACAGGAGTTCTACGACCCGGAACCCGGCGTGCCCGGCCGTTCCGTGTCGAAGTGGGGCGCATTCCTCGACGACGTGGCCGGTTTCGATGCCGGGTTCTTCGGTATCAGCGAGCGCGAGGCCACTGCGATCGACCCGCAGCACCGCCTGCTCCTGGAAACCGCCTGGGAAGCCATCGAACATGCCGGCATCGACCCGGCGACGCTGTCCGGTTCGCTGACGGGTGTGTTCATGGGTCTGACCCATGGCGATTACCAACTGCTGGCCGCCGACGCCCACTCGATCGAGGGGCCCTACGGGTTCACCGGCAACAACTTCAGCCTGGCCTCCGGCCGGATCGCCTACCACCTGGGCGCGCACGGGCCCGCCTACTCGGTGGACTCGGCCTGCTCATCGGGTCTGCTGGCCGTGCACAACGCCTGCCGCAGCCTGCATGACGGCGAAAGCGACGTGGCTCTGGCCGGTGGTGTCTGCATCGTGCTCGAGCCCCGCAAGCTGGCATCGGGTTCGGCGCAGGGCATGTTGTCGCCGACCGGGCATTGCCATGCGTTCGACGCGGCGGCCGACGGATTCGTGGCCGGCGAGGCGTCCGCGGTCGTGATGCTCAAGCGGTTGACCGATGCCGAACGCGACGGCGATCGCGTGCTGGCCGTCATCCGCGGTACCGCAGCGAATCAGGACGGGCGCACGGTCAACATCGCCACCCCGTCGCGCGATGCCCAGGAGGCCGTGTACCGGTCGGCGCTGGCCGCAGCTTCGGTCGACCCGGCCACCGTCGGCCTGGTGGAGGCGCACGGCACCGGTACTCCGGTCGGTGACCCGATCGAGTTCGCAAGCCTGGCGTCGGTGTACGGCACGGCCGCACCGTGTGCGCTCGGCTCGTCCAAGACCAACTTCGGCCACAGTCAATCGGCCTCGGGTGCGGTCGGCCTGATGAAGGCCGTACTTGCGTTGCAGCACGGCGTCGTCCCGCCCAACCTGCACTTCACCCGCCTGCCTGACGAGATGGCGCGCATCGACACCGACCTGTTCGTCCCGAAGGAAACGGTCGACTGGCCGGTCACCGGGCAACACCCCCGTCGGGCCGCGGTGTCGTCCTACGGGTTGTCCGGTACCAACGTGCACGCCGTACTGGAGCAGGCGCCGGCCGCCGACGGGGACGCAGAGCCTCGGGGCGGCGCCGGTTCCTCACTGTTCGCACTCTCGGCCACGTCTGCCGAGGCGCTTCGGGAGACCGCGGGACGGCTGGCTGACTGGCTGGCCGACCGGGCCGACGTCGACTTGACCGATCTGGCCTACACGCTGTCGCGTAGGAGGGCGCACCGGCCGGTGCGCACCGCGGTGCTCGCCGACGACCGGGTCAGCCTCATCGCGGGACTGCGCGAGATCGCCGGCGGCGAGGTGCCCTACGAGCCCGCGGTGGCGCAGGACGATCGCGGCCCGGTCTGGGTGTTCTCCGGCCAGGGATCCCAGTGGGCCGGAATGGGAGCCGGGCTGCTGGCGTCCGAACCGGCGTTCGCCGCTGCCGTCGCCGAGATCGAACCACTCATCGAGCGCGAGTCCGGGTTCTCCGTGACCGAGGCGATGACGGCAACCGACGTGGTGACCGGTATCGACCGGGTGCAGCCCACGGTGTTCGCCGTCCAGATCGCGCTGGCGGCGACGCTGCGCGCCCACGGTGCCGAACCCGGTGCCGTGATCGGACACTCGATGGGCGAGGTTGCCGCCGCGGTCGTGTCAGGGGTGCTGTCGCTCGACGACGGCGTGAAGGTGATCTGCCGGCGCTCGCGGCTGATGGCGACCCTCGCCGGTGCCGGTGCGATGGCGTCGGTCGAGCTGCCGGCCCAGCAGGTGCTGTCGGAGTTGGCCGCCCGCGGCATCAACGACGTGGTGCTCGCGGTGGTGGCATCGCCCAACTCGACGGTCGTCGGTGGCGCGAAGGAATCGATCCGCGCGCTGATCGCCGAGTGGGAGGGCCGCGACATCATGGCCCGCGAGGTCGCGGTCGACGTGGCGTCCCACACTCCCCAGGTCGACCCGATCCTGGACGAGCTCGCCGATGAGCTTGCCGACCTCGACCCGGCTGAGCCCACCATTCCGTACTACTCGGCCACCCTGTACGACCCCCGTGATCTGGCCGACTGGGATGCCGATTACTGGGTGGACAACCTGCGGCACACCGTCCGGTTCGCCGCGGCTGTACAGGCTGCGCTGGAGGACGGGTTCCGGGTGTTCACCGAGCTCGCGCCGCATCCGCTGCTGACCCACGCCGTGGATCAGACCGCCCGCACGCTCGACATCCCGCACGTGGCCCTGGCCACGCTGCGCCGCGAACAGATTCTCCCCGGCGGCCTGCTCGGCGCGGTGGCCGACCTGCACAGTGCCGGCGCACAGGTCGACTTCGGGGTGTTGTGCCCGCAGGGCCGGCTCGTCGACGCGCCATTGCCCACTTGGAACCGGCAGCAGTTGATGCTCGTCCGTGATCCCAACGAGCTGGCCCCCGGTGGCGCCGTCCTCGCGGTCCATCCGCTGCTCGGAGCGCACGTGCGGCTGGCCGAAGAACCCGAACGCCATGTGTGGCAGGCCGATGTCGGCACGGACACGCAGCCGTGGCTCGGTGATCATCAGGTGCACAACGTCGCGGCCTTGCCGGGCGCGGTGTACTGCGAGATGGCACTGGCGGCCGGACGGGCCGTATTCGGTGACGCGGCAGAACTGCGCGACATCACGTTCGATCAGATGCTGCTGCTCGAGGAGCAGAGTCTGGTGTCGGCGTCGGCGACCGTAACGGGGGCCGCGTCCGCCGATTTCGCGGTGGAAACGCTGCATGAGGGCGAGCGTGTCCGGCGCGCCGGCGCTCGGGTGCAGCGCAGTGACGACGCCGCAGTGCCGCCGGCCTATGACATCGCCGCACTGTTCGACACCCACCCGCAGCGGGTGGAGGGTGCCGAGATGCGGGCCGGCTTCACCGAGCGTGGGATCCAATACGGCCCCGCCTTCTCCGGCCTGGTTGCCGCGTATGTCGGTGCGCCGGACGGGGAGTCCGTCGACACGGTGCTCGCCGAGGTCGCGTTGCCCGGCTCGATCCGTTCGCAACAGGGCATGTACGGCATCCATCCGGCGCTGCTCGATGCCTGCTTCCAGGCTGTCGGCGCGCATCCACATCTGCGCGGTGACCTGACCGGTGCGCTGATGCTGCCGCTGGGGGTGCGACACCTTCGGGCCTACGGGTCGACCCGCAATGTCCAGTACTGCCTGGCGCGGTTCGCCGAGATCACGCCGACGGGAGTGGCCGTCGACATCGACCTGCTCGACGAGCAGGGAACCGCCCTGCTGAGTATCGGCGGATTGCGTTTGGGCACAGGCGTTTCGGCCAGTGGGCAGCGTGAGCGCACGCTCAACGAACGACTGCTGGCGATCGAGTGGCGACAGCAGGAATTGCCGGAAGCGGACTTCCGCGACCCGGGCCGCTGGCTGCTGATCAGCACGTCCGACGCCGCCGATCTCCTGGCGACCAGGCTGGCCGACACGTTGAAGGCACACGAGGTCGATGTCACGACCATGGCTTGGCCGCAGCGGTCTGATCACGCCGCACGCGCCGAGCGGCTGCGCGAGCACCTTGCCGCACGGCCGTTCAGCGACGTCCTGGTGGTGACCGCGCCGCGCAACGGCATCACCGACGAACAGTCGGGCAGCCGCGGCGGCGACAATGTGCGGCACCTGGTGCACATCGCGCGCGAACTGCCCGAGGTCCACGGCGAACCGCCGAGGTTGCACGTGTTGACCCGCAACGCCCAGACGGTGCTGGCAGAGGACTCCGCCAACCTGGAGGAAGCGGGACTGCGCGGTCTCATCCGGGTGATCGGCATGGAGCATCCGCGGCTGCGGGCCAGTCAGATCGACGTCGACGACTACACCGACGCGGCGCGGATCGTGGCTCAACTGCTGGTTGGCTCCGACGAGGACGAAACCGCCTGGCGAGGTGGCAATTGGTATGTGGCACGGCTGATCCCGGGCCCGCTGCAGCCGGAGGAACGACGGACCACCGTGGTCAACCCGGCCCGCGAGGGCATGCGGTTGCAGATCCGGACCCCTGGTGACATCCAGTCGCTGGAACTCGCTGCCTTCGAACGCGTGGCCCCGGGGCCCGGGCAGATCGAGGTATCGGTCACCGCGTCGAACCTGAACTTCGCTGATGTGCTGGTGGCTTTCGGGCGGTACCCCAGCTTCGAAGGGCGGCTGCCGAAACTCGGCGCCGACTTCGCCGGTGTGGTCACCGCGGTGGGCGCCGGTGTGGTCACCCACCAGGTCGGTGACCAAGTGGGTGGCATCTCGGCCGATGGTGCCTGGTCGACGTTCGTCACATGCGATGCCAACATGGCCGTGACGCTGCCCCCGGGGGTGCCGATGGACCGGGCCGCGGCGGTGCCCAGTGCACATGCCACCGCCTGGTACGGCCTACACGATCTGGCCCGGATCTCGGCCGGCGACAAGGTACTGATCCATTCCGCCACCGGCGGTGTGGGGCAGGCCGCGATCGCCATCGCGCGTGCGGTAGGAGCCGAGATCTTCGCGACCGCGGGCAGTGAAGCGCGACGGAATGTGCTGCGCGACATGGGAATCGAGCATGTCTACGACTCGCGTAGCACCGATTTCGCCGACGAGATCCGCCGGGACACCGACGGTTACGGCGTGGACATCGTGCTGAACTCGCTCACCGGCGCGGCCCAGCGGGCCGGACTGGAACTGCTGTCCTTCGGCGGACGGTTTGTCGAGATCGGCAAGCGTGACATCTACGGCGACACCCGGATGGGGCTCTTCCCGTTCCGCCGCAACCTGTCGTTCTATGCCGTCGACCTGGCCTTGCTGGCGTTGACCGAACCCGATACCGTCCGGCGCCTGCTGGAGGTCTGCTACGGCCGCATCGCCGACGGAACGCTGCCGCTGCCGCAGACGACCCATTACCCCCTGCAGGACGGTGCCACCGCGATTCGCGTGATGGGAGCGGCCGAGCACACCGGCAAGCTGGTGCTCGACATCCCAGAAGGCGGCCAGATCCCGGCGGTGGTCCCGCCGGAAGAGGCACCCGCCTTCCGGTCGGACGGTGCCTATGTCGTCACGGGCGGCCTGGGCGGTCTCGGATTGTTCCTCGCCGAGACGCTCGCGACGGCCGGCTGTGGCCGGATCGTGCTCAACGGTCGATCCGCGCCGTCCACGGCTGCCCTGGCCGTCATCGACCGGATACGCAGTGCCGGGACCGAAGTCGCCGTCGAACTGGGCGACATCGCCGATCCCGAAACCGCCGTCCGGCTCGTGGAAGTGGCGTGCGCGACGGGGCTGCCGTTGCGTGGCGTGCTGCACGGGGCGGCCGTGGTCGAAGACGCCGTACTGGCCAACATCACCGATGATCTGGTCGAACGAGACTGGGCGCCAAAGGTTTACGGTGCCTGGAACCTGCACCGGGCCACCCTCGGCCAGTCATTGGACTGGTTCTGCTCGTTCTCCTCGGCAGCGGCTCTGGTCGGCTCGCCGGGGCAGGGCGCGTACGCCGCGGCCAACAGTTGGCTGGATGCATTCACCCATTGGCGGCGCAGCCAGGGGCTGCCCGCACTGGCGATCGGATGGGGACCCTGGTCGGAGATCGGTCGTGGCACCGGTCTGGCCGAGGGTTCCGGTGCGGCGATCTCGCCAGAAGAAGGGGCTTACGCGTTCACGACGTTGCTGCGCCACAACCGGGCATACAGCGGATACGCTCCGGTGCTCGGGACGCCGTGGCTCACCGCGTTCGCGCAGACGAGCCGGTTCGCCGAGGCGTTCGCATCCTCGGCGGGCGCACGCGGTGGCGCGGGTGGTAGCGCTTTCCTGTCCGAGCTGCGCGCCCTTCCGCCGGCCGAGTGGCAGACCCGGATGCGCAAGATGATCGCCGAGCAGATCAGCACGATCCTGCGCCGGTCCGTGGACCCGGACCGCCCGCTGGCCGAATACGGTCTCGACTCGCTCGGGACCCTGGAGGTCCGCACGCGGATCGAGGCCGAGACAGGTATTCGGGTCGGCGCGACCGACATCAGCACCATCAGGGTTCTCGCCGAACGCCTCTGCGACGCACTGGCTCCGGATTCGCCCGTGTCGGTTCCGTCGTGAGGATGGGGAGCGCGACGCCGTCCAGCGTGGTCATCAAGACAGGAGATGCTCAGTGGTTGCGATGAAACCCATTCACGATTGGTCGGGGGATCCCGGCGAAGTGGTGTCGTGGAGTCCATCGCAGGCATCGGTGGCCAAGGTTTCTGAAGCTCCGGTCAGTGATGTGCCGGTGAGCTATCAGCAGGAGCAGCACCTACTGGCGTTCCGCAAGCACGTGTCTCAGGGCACCGACATGGCCAGGCTCAACATCCCGGCCTGGGATGTCCCGGGCCGCTGCGATATCCGTGCGATGTCGCACGTGATCAACGCGTACCTGCGCCGGCACGACACCTTCCACAGCTGGTTCGAGTACGTCGACGACGGTTCGATTCGTCGGCGCACCGTGAGCAACCCCCGCGATATCAAGTTCGTGCCCACCAAGCACGGTGAGATGTCGGCCGACCAATGGCGTGAGCACATTCTCGCCACGCCCGGCCCGTGGCAGTGGGATTGCTTCCGATTCGGAATCATCCAGCGGGACAGCCATTTCACCATGTACATCAGCGTCGACCATGTCCACACCGATGCGATGTTCATGGGTCTGGCCTTCGTCGAGATCCACATGATGTACCAGGCACTGGTCCACGGGGCCGCACCGCTGCAACTGCCCGACGCCGGCAGCTACGACCGGTACTGCCGCGAGCAACGCAAGTACACCGCCGAGCTCGATGCGAACTCGCCGGAAGTGCGGAACTGGATGACGTTCCTGAAGGCCAACGACGGAACCCTGCCGCGGTTCCCGTTCCCGCTGGGGGATCCGTCGCTGCCCCACACGGGTGATGTCATCACCGTCCAACTGCTCGACAAGGAGCAGGGTGACCGGTTCGAGCAGGCGTGCATCGCCGCCGGCGCGCGGTTCAGTGGTGGTGTATTCGCTTGCGGCGCACTGGCGCAGTATGCGCTGACCGGTGAGGACACCTACCGGGTCATCACACCGACCACGACGCGGCGCAGCGAGGACGAATTCATGACCACCGGTTGGTTCACCGGTCTGGTGCCGATCACGGTCGAGGTGCCCACGCCGTCGTTCAGCGCCGCGGCACGGGTTGCCCAGCAGTCGTTCGACGGCGGCATGGATTTGGCACACGTCCCGTTCGAGCGAGTGTTGGAGTTGGCGGGCCCGGACAGCGGCATCCGCACCCCGGATCCCGGTGTGCCGATGCTGTCGTACCTGGATGCCGGTCTGCTCTCACCGGGCGTCATCGCGGAATGGCAGCGACTCAACGGCACGCTCTACAGCGATTCCCGGTCGGCCTTCCAGGTCGGCATGTGGGTGAACCGGGTCGAAGACCGCACGACGGTCACCGCCGCCTTCCCCAGCAACCCGGTGGCGCGGGAATCGGTGCTGCGCTACCTGGAAGTCATGAAGGCTGCCTACCTGCGTGTGGTGGATGGGCACGACGTGGTGGTTACCGCGGGCGAGGTCGGCGGTGGAGCGGCCCTCGGTCTGAAAACGGCTTGAACACAGACATGTTGGAGGTTGCTGGGGGATGACGGACACCATCACGCGATCAGAGGATCGGCTGTCGTTCACGGATCAGGCGATGTTTCTCGGCCTGCGTGCCACGGGTCAAGAAGCCGTCATGCAATGTGTGTGGATCTACGAACGGCCGATCGACTACGACGGAGTCCGGCGGTTCTTCGAGGGCATCGGCCATGGTGTTTTCGGCAGACGAATCGAGCGCTCACCGCTGCCGTTCGGTCGGCACAGGTGGGTCTCGGCACCTGGGCCCCAGGCTGAACTCGACATCGCCGAGCCCCGGACCCGCGCCGAACTCGGCGGCTGGGTGGACGAGCGGGCGGCGATGCCGCTGGATCCCGAGCACGGCCCCGGCTGGCACATGGGCGTGCTGCCCATGACCGACGGTTCGACCGCGATCTGCCTGGTGGGCTCGCACTGTCTGGGCGATGGCGGCGGCGGCATCCTGACGATCCTGGATGCGGTGTACGGCAACAAGACTGATTTCGACCATCCCGCCCCGTCGTCGCGGACCCGGTGGCGGGCGATCCGATCGGATCTGGGTGAAACGCTGCGCGGCACCCCCGAGGTGGCTCGCACCGTGGTGGCCGCGGCCAAATTGGCCCGGCGGCGGCGCGGTGACATCTCGCGTTCGGGTGCGGCCCGGCCGCGTGAGGTGGCCGGCGCCGACGAGCGCGTCTACATGCCGGCCGTCACCGCCTACATCAACGCCGAGGATTGGCTTCTTCGTGCGAAAACTCTTGGTGGAAACAGTTATTCGCTGGTTGCCGGCGTGGCGGCCAGGCTTGCCGAGGCAATGGGGCGGGTGCGCGAAGAGGACGGCGCGGTCACCCTGAACATTCCGCAGAATGACCGCACCCTGGGCGCGGTCGACATGCGGGCCAACGCCGTGCGACTCGTCAATGTGTCCATCGACCCGGAGCGGGTGACCACCGATCTCTCCGACGCCCGTGCCGCGATCAAAGCCGGCCTGGCCACCGCGCGCGACGTCCCCGACGAGACCCTGCAGTTGCTGCCGCTGACACCGTTCATCCCGAAACGGGTGGTGCGCAAGATGGCTGACATGGTGTTCGGATTCGCCGCCGACCTGCCGGTGTCGTGCTCGAACATGGGTGAGGTCCCGGCAGCGGTGGCCATGGCCGACGGTACCGAGGCCGATTACCTCTACTTCCGGGGGATCGACCGGTACGCCACCCGGGGGGCCCTCGAACAGCGCCGTGGGTTGCTCACGGTGGTCGCCTGCCAGGTCGACGCCAAGGTTTCACTCAGCGTCGTCGCCTATCAGCCGGGTTCGGAGAATTCCACGCCGTGGCTGCATGAGCTGGTGGCCAAGACGCTGGCGGACTTCGACCTCAGCGGCGTGATCGAGTAGCGATGATGTCCCGATCCCTCTCTCTGTCAAAGCGATTCAGCTCGCCCGCCGACCGTCCGGACAACCGGTTGTCGCTGTGGGACGAGGCCGCGGTGCGCACCATGCGTGCCACGGGCCGCGTGCAGGTCATGCAGTGCACGTGGGTGTACGACCATCCGATCGACTTCGACGGGCTCCGGCGCTTCCATCAGACTTTCGGCGGGGGTCTGTTCGGCCGTCGTATCGAGCGTTCGCCCTTGCCTTTCGGCCGGTACCGCTGGGTGTCCGCGCTCGGACCCCAGGCACCACTGGATGTCGACGAGCCGCGGTCCCGAGCCGAGATCGGCGACTGGCTCGACGAGCGTGCACAGCTGCCGATCGATCCCGAACACGGGCCGGGGTGGCACATGGGTGTGCTGCCGGTGACCGACGGCTCGACCGCGGTCACCGTGGTGGTCTCGCACTGCCTCGGTGACGGGGTGGGGGGAGTGATGGTGGTCGCCGATGCGATCGCCGGCCGGCAATCCGATCTCGGCTATCCGCCGCCGAAGTCGCGCAGCAGGCTGCGTGCGATCGTGCGCGACGCCCGCCAGACCGTTTCGGACATTCCCGAGGTGGCCCGCACGGCCGCCGTCGCGGTGAGGCTCCTGCGCAAGCCGAACCCCGATGCCGCCGCGGGTGCGGCCGTCAAACCGGTCCGCGTGGTGCCCGACGGTGACACGACCATGGTGCTGCCCGCGATCTCGGTGTTCGTCGATCTTGCGGACTGGAATGCGCGTGCGGAAGCGGTTGGCGGGAACAGCTATTCGATGCTCGCGAGTTTCGCAGCCAAGCTCGGTGAGCGGATGGGGCGCTGCGGGCCCGATGGCGACGTCACGCTGCTGATCGCGGTCAACGATCGCACGGACGGCGACACCCGCGCCAACGCGATGTCCCTGGCGACCGCGCGGGTGGACCCGATGACGGTGACCACCGATCAGTCGGGTGCCCGTGGCGTCATCCGTGAGGCGTTCAAAACGCTGCGCGACGAGCCCGACGAGACCCTTCAACTCCTACCGCTGACCCCGCTGGTGCCCAAGGGATTCCTGAAGAAGGTTGCCGACGGCTTCATCGGAAACGGCGACCTCCCGGTGTCCTGCTCGAATCTCGGTGACCTTGTGTCGGACGTGACTCGGGTGGACGGCACGGAAGCCGAATACATCGTGTTCCGAGGTGTCGACCAGGGAACCACCCGTCAGGAACTGGAGGATGCCGACGGTCAGCTGGTGCTGGTGTCCTCCCGCGTCGGCGGCAAGGTCTCCATTGGGATCACCGGATATCAAGCGGGCGAACAGAATTCGAAGGCCAGGTTGGCCGAGTTGACGGCTAAAACCCTGGCCGAGTTCGATCTCACCGGCGAGATTGACTGGAACGGCTGAGAAAGGCTGAATCGATGACCGACACGACGCTGATCGGGGTGCTGCAGGAGCGTGCCAGCCTGCAACCCGACGACAACGCCTACACGTACGTGGATTACGACCACGATCCCGAGGGCGTGCCCGTCACCCTGACCTGGTCGCAGCTGTACCGCAAGGTGCGGGGGCTGGCACATGTGCTTCGGCAGAACGGCTCGGTCGGCGACCGCGCGGTGATCCTCGCCCCGCAGGGGCTGGAGTACGTCATCTCCTTCCTGGCGTCGTTGCAGGCCGGGTTCATCGCGGTGCCGCTCTCGGTGCCGATGGGCGGAGTGCACGACGAGCGGGTGTCCGCGGTGCTCAGCGATTGCCGGCCGTCGGTCGTGCTGACCACCTCGCCGTCCACCGCGGCGGTCACTGAATACGCTGTCGCGCAGGGTGATTCGGCGGCGCCCGCGGTGATCTCGGTCGACACGCTCGATCTCGACGCGCGGGTGAAGGCGATCAGCAGTCGCGAGGCCCGGCCGGCGACCGCCCACCTGCAGTACACATCGGGATCCACCCGCACCCCGGCCGGTGTGATGGTGACCAACCGCAACCTCACCGCCAACTTCGAACAGATGATGTGCGATTTCTTCCCGCACTTCGGCAAGGTCCCGCCGCCGGGCACCAATGTGGTGTCGTGGCTGCCCTTCTATCACGACATGGGCCTCATGCTCGGGGTGGTGGCACCGATCCTGGGCGGCTGGCACACGGTGTTCACCACGCCGTTCGCCTTCCTGGCGCGCCCGGCCCGCTGGATCCAGCTGATGGGTAGCTACCCGCGGGTGGTCACCGCCGGACCCAACTTCGCCTTTGAGCTGGCTGTCGGACGGACCTCGGACGAGGACCTCGCCGGGATCGACCTCGGTGGTGTGATCGCCGTGTGGAGTGGCGCCGAGCGGGTGCACGAGGCGACCCTGAAGCGGTTCGCGCAGCGGTTCGGCAAGTTCAACTTCTCCGAGGATGTGCTGCGCCCGTCCTACGGCCTGGCCGAGGCGACGCTGTACGTCGCCACCGGCGAGCCCGGTCCGCCCAGCGTGGTGGCCTTCGAGACGGAGAAACTGTCGGCTGGGCACGCCGAGCGGTGCGAGACCGGGGCGGGCACTCAGCTCGTCGGGTACGGCACTCCGGAATCTCCGGTGGTGCGCATCGTGGATCCCGAAACGCGCCTGGAGGTTCAGGCCGGGGCAATCGGCGAGATCTGGTCGCATGGCGAGAACAACTGCCTCGGCTACTGGGAGAAGCCCGAGCAGACGGAGTACACCTTTGGCGCCACCCTGGCCGGTCCGTCGGCGGGTACACCGGAAGGGCCGTGGCTGCGCACCGGCGACCTCGGCTTCATCTCCGACGGCGAGCTGTTCATCATCGGGCGCATCAAGGATCTGCTGATCGTCCGGGGGCGCAACCACTACCCCGACGACATCGAAGCCACGATCCAGGAGATCACCGGCGGCCGTGTCGCGGCGATCGGGGTGGAGGAGGACCGCACCGAGCAGCTGGTCGCGATCATCGAGGTCAAGAAGCGCGGGGACACCGAAGAAGCGGTCGCGGAGAATCTGTTGTCCATCAAACGTGATGTGGCATCTGCGATTTCGCAGGCCTACGGGCTGAGCGCCGCCGACCTCGTGCTGGTGCCCCGGGGTGCCATTCCGATCACCACCAGCGGCAAGATCCGGCGCGCTTCGTGTGTGGAGCAGTACCGAAACGGCGAGTTCAACCGGCTTGACGAAGCCCTGCAGCCGGCGTAACGCGGGGTAAGCGACGCACGTGGATTGTCGACTCGCCTATATCGATCAGGCCTCGTTTCTGAGCCTGCGGGCACTGGATCGTGGACCCCTCATGCAATACACGTGGATCTACGACCGCCCGGTCGATCTGGATGGAATCCGCCGGTTCCAGCGCAACTTGGCCGACGGCCTGCTCGGTCGGCGCATCGAGCGGTCTCCATTGCCGTTCGGGCGACACCGGTGGGTCGCATCGGCAGGGCCGGCCGACGTCGAAGTCTCGGCGCGCCCATGCCAACGTTCCGACGTATGGGCGTGGGCCGACGACAGGATCCGGCGCCCGATCGATCCCGAGCTCGGGCCGGCGTGGCACCTCGGTGTACAGCCGTTCAGCGACGGTGGCGCGGCGGTGTCCCTGGTGGCGTCGCATTCGGTGGTCGACGGTCAGGCCATGACGATGTCGGTCGCCGAGGCGGTCACCGGCGTCAACCGCGAATTGGGTTATCCCGCGCCGGGATCGCGGTCGCGCAGGCAGTTGCTGGCCGACGATGCCCGAGCCGCGTTCCGGTCGGTGCCCGAGATCGGCAGGGCCGCGGTTGCGGCCGTGCGGGTGGCCCGCGCCGAGCGCGCGGACCTGGCATCCTCGTTCAAGACCGCCGCCGACGACCCGCCGGCGGGAGATGACATCCCGGTGGTGGCCCCGACTGTCGCCGTGTTCATCGATCTGGAGCAGTGGGACGACCGCGCGAGACGGCTTGGCGGCACGAGCAATTCGTTGTTCGCCGGTTTGGCCGCGCGGCTGGGGGAGAAGTTGGGGCGTGGCGGCGCCGACGGAACGGTCGCGCTGTCGTGGCCGGTCAGCGAGCGCACTCCCGGTGACACGCGTGCCAACGCGTTGATCGCGGCGAAGATGCGGGCCGATCCGGGCACGGTCACCACCGATCTCGGCGCGGTCCGTAGCGCGATGAAGTCGGCCCTCGCCGAGTCGGCGGAACTGTCGGCCCGGCTGCTCGCGCCGTTGCCGCTGACGCCGCTCACGCCGAGGGCTCTGGTCCGCAGGCTCGAGGCGATGGTGGTGTCCGTCGACAATCCGATCGGCTGTTCCAACATCGGGGAGCTGGATCCGGCGATGAACCGTCCCGACGGGACCGACGCGGATCTCGTCTCGCTGCGTCTCCTCGAGCCGCAGATCACCACTCGCGTGCTCAACCGGATCGGCGGATATCTCTCGCTGGTGTCGGGACGGGTGAACGGACGGATCTTCATCAGCGTCGGCGCGTGGACGGTCGGTGGCGTCAACAGCAAAGATGCCCTGCGCGCGACCGTGCGGTCGGGTCTGGACGATTTCGGCCTGGCCGGAGTAGTCGAATAGCGGTCAGCGCCCGGCAAATCCGATGGCGATCAGCACGCACCCCGCGATGGCGAGCACGAGGGCGAAATCCCGGCGACGGCGGGCGCGGATCCAGCGCTGGAACGATGCGAGCGTGGATTGGGTCTGCTGCGGTGCAACGGCGTAACTGACCAGCGGCACTGCCGACACCACATTGGCGACCAGCAGATAGCCCCCGATGGTCAGTGCTTTCGCCCAGGTGGACACGCTCGACGCCGCGATGACCACGAGCAATGCCATGTACTCCACCGACGGCAGTGCGGTGCTGACCCCCATCACCCCCGACACCCAGGGGGAGGTGCCCAGCGATCTGCGCTTGAGCCAGCCGGGGGTACCGGCCGCGCTGCCCGGGCCGTCGTCGGTGGGCTCCGGGTCCGCGGCGCCGACCGGCACTGCCTTGCGTGACAGGCTGCCGACCGAGAGGTTGGTGGCCAAGAATGCCGCGAGCAGCAGTGCCAATACGCCCACCACGAGTTGTACTGTGGCGCCGTCGATCTCGGGAATGCTGAACAATCCGTGGTGGACCACGAACACCACGAGGATCGCGACTGCGGCGCTCATCAGTATGCCACCGCTGAGGTAGGCCGCGAGTTGGAGGATCGGCCGCGGACGGCTCAGTACGACGAGGATGAAACCGATTCGGGTCGGGTCGAAGTTCACCGCGATGGCAAGTGCCAGAACGGTGGTCCACATGCCAGACGACCTTACCGGTGGCCCGCGGCGGCGGACTCTTCGAGCAGGCGTGCCGCCGTCGCGACGCTGACGTCCGGGGTTGTCATGCCTGCGCCCAGGGTACGCGCGCGGGCAGCGAATTCCGGTCGCAGGATCGTCTGCAGCCCCGTTCGCAGCGACTTGGCGTTGACACTGGAGAAGCGCTGCGCAGACCCGACTTTGAGCCGCTTGATCTGGCGGGCGAAGATCGGTTGATCGGCCGCGACCCACAGGATCAGGGCCGGCACACCCGCACGAAGACCTGCCGCGGTGGTGCCCGAGCCGCCGTGGTGCACGACGGCCCGGCAGAGCGGGAAGACCGCGGCGTGGTTGACCGCGCCCACCACCTTGACGTGATCGGGTTGGCAGATGTCGGGGAGGTCCCACACGCCCGAGCTGATCAGCGCGCGCTGCCCCAGTTCGGCGCACACACCGGAGATCATCTCGACCGCCGCGGCCGGATTCTCGACAGGCATGCTGCCGAATCCGAAGTAGATGGGCGGCTTCCCGCGGCCGATCCACGACGCCACCTCGTCGTCGTTGTCGGTGCCCAGGCCCATGGTGATCGTGCCGACCAGCGGACGGGTGTCACCCCATTCGGCTGACAGACCCGGGAACACCAGCCCGTCGTACGCCTGGATCTCAAGGGCGCCGCTCTCGACAACGCGCCGGGCCGAACGGACTCGCGCCGGCGGCAGGCCCAGCTCTCGTCGTTGCGTGTCCTCGGCTTTCTTGGACAGGCGCCACAGGGCCCATTCGAGGCCGGCGAACCCCGATTTGATCAACCATTTCGGTGCCGGCACCGGGACGATCTGACTGTTGGGGCGGGCCGGGAAATAGTGCAGGGCGGCCAACGGAATGCCATGGTGTTCGGCGACATTGGCGGCGACTTCCTGGTACGTGGTCCCGGTCAGGATCAGGTCCGCACCGTGCGCCAGCGGGGTCAGTGCCGCGTTCATGTCCGCCCAGCCTTCGGCGATGTAGGCAATGCCTTCGCGCAGGGCGGTGACGGGGTTCTGCGGCTTCCAGAAGTTGCGGAACACGTCGTTGTCGAGCTGCTTCTGGGAATCGACCCCATAGGCCGCTGCCGGCGCCAGGCCAACCTTCTCGACGAATTCGATGAGATTGGGCGGCACGGCCATCCGCACCTCGTGGCCGCGATCGCGCAGGGCCAGACCGACGGCGGCGCACGGCTCGATGTCGCCTCGAGTCCCGTGGACTGCCACGACAAACTTCACTGGCCACCCCGCTGTCGGTTTCAGGCGCCGGACGCCTCGATTCCGCTACACGCTAACGGTTGCGCGGTGGTCATGGCCTGCCAGGTTCAGATCACTTGCTGCTGTGCTCCGTACGGTCCGGCCGGGCACGAAGGGGAGCGGCCCTTGGCCCTCTGCGGGCGAATGCTGTTCGGCGATTTTGCCATCGCCGCGGGGATTTCCAGCTCTACATGGCATCGCTGCAGCCTTCAGCGGTTGCTATACCAGCTACCATTTGTAGCCGTTGTTTGCCTGTTTCAGCCGTGTAGCCTGTTGGGATGTTCAGCCGCGCCAAGGTCAGCGGCGCGTTCGCTCGCGTGAGTTTCCCGGGCATTGGTCGGCTGGTTGTTCGGCACCCCGTGGCAGTCATCCTCGGATGGTTGCTGCTCGCCGTGTCGCTGTTTTTGGGTATCGCGCCCCTGACCGAGGTGGCGCAGCGAAACCCGCCGGATTTCCTGCCGGCGGATGCCCCGGTGCTGGTCGCCGGACAGAAGATGAAGGACGCGTTCCACGAGGCGGACGCGGGCAATTTCGCGGTTGTCGTACTGAGCAACGAGAACGGTTTGTCCGCGGCCGACGAAGAAACATACCGGCATCTCGTGGAACAACTGAAGGCCAACAGCGCCAGCGTGATGTCCACGCAGAACTTCGTGGACATTCCCGAGTTGCGCCAAGCCATGACCAGCAAGGATCAGAAGGCCTGGACGTTGCCGCTGAGCCTGGCCGGAACGATGGGGACCGGACCCGGGCAGGAGGCCTATCGGAGCGCGATCAAGACGGTCAACGAGGCCACGCAGAATTCCACGCTGCAGGTGAACGTCGTCGGCGCGGCAGCCACGTTCGACGACATCGACAAGATCGGTGCGCGAGATCAGCACGTCATCGAGATCGCCACCGTGCTGATGGTGCTGACGATCTTGATCATCGTCTACCGGAATCTCGTCGCGATGCTCATCCCGCTGATCACCATCGGAGTGTCGATGGTCGTCGCGCAACAGGTGGTCGCCGGCCTCGGCGAACTGGGACTCGGACTCGGGCCCCAGACGATCGTGCTGATGACCGGCATGCTGATGGGCGCCGGGACGGACTACGCGGTGTTCCTGTTCAGCCGGTACCAGGAACTGCTGCGCGGCGGAATGAGTTCCGACGTGGCCATCGCCAGTGCGCTGACCTCGATCGGTGAGGTGATAGCCGGATCGGCGGCGACTGTCGCGATCACGTTCCTTGGCCTGATGTTCACCACACTGGGTGCCTTTTCGACTGTCGGTCCGGCGCTGGCGGTGACGGTCTTCATCGGCTTCCTGGCATCGGTGACCCTGCTTCCCTCCTTGATCACGCTGGCCGGGCGCCGTGGCTGGATCAATCCCCGTCGGGATGTGACCGGCCGGTTCTGGCGCAGGTCGGGCATCCACGTCGTACGCCGGCCGTTCGCGCACCTCGCCGGCAGCCTGGTCATTCTGGTTGCGCTGGCCGCGTGTGCGGCGATGGTCAAGTTCAACTACGACGACCGAAAAGCGCTGCCGGCCGACTCGGCGAGCAACCGCGGCTACGAGGCGATGGACAAGCATTTCCCCATCAGCCAGACCTTGCAGCAGTTCATCCTGATCCAATCTCCCCAGGATCTGCGCACCCCCAAGGCGCTCGCCGACATGGAGCAGATGGCCCAGCGGGTCAGCCAGCTGCCCGACATCGACGTGGTGCGCGGCATCACCAGGCCGACCGGTGAGGTGCTCGAACAGGCGAAGGCCACCTACCAGGCCGGCGAGGTCGGCGGCAAGCTGCGCGACGCGTCCAACCTCATCGAGAACAACAACGAGAACCTCGACAAGCTGAGCGGGGGCGCACATCAACTCGCCGACGTCTTGGGCCAGGTGCGGACCCAGGTGGTCGGTGCGATCGGCTCGGTTCGCGGTCTCGTGGGCGCGCTGACGGAGATGCAGAAGCGCTTCGGCGGCTCCAAAACCCTCACCGATGTCGACTCCACGTCGACTCTCGTCGGCAACATGCGGTCGCTCGGGGACGCGCTGCGGAAGAACGTGAGCCAGGCCAAGGCCATCCGCGACTGGGCGAAGCCGGCCGTCGATGCCCTCAACGTCAGTCCGGCCTGCAATATCGACCCGTCCTGTGTTTCCTCGCGCGCGGATCTGCAGCGCGTGGTTGCTGCCTATGACGACGGCACCGCCAACACGATCACCGACCTCAGCCGACAGCTCGAGTCCACGGAAGGCAGCAGCACCCTCGACGACACGATCCGCCAGCTCGAGTCGACGATGAGCACGGCGACCACCGCACTCCAGCAGCTGGGGATGAACGATCCGCAAGGGCTGCAGCAGCAGATCAACACCGCGGTCGAGGGAGCCAATCTCCTGGCGGACTCGAGCCGTCAGCTCGCAGACGGCGTGCAGCTGCTCGTCGACCAGACCCGCACGATGGGCGGCGGCCTGGACCAGGCATCGGGCTTCCTGCTCGGGATGAAGCGGGACGCGGCGAATCCGCCGATGTCGGGCTTTTACATCCCGCCCGAGATACTCACCCAGGCTGAGTTCGAGAAGGCGGCGAAGCTGTTCGTGTCGGATGACGGCCACACGGTGCGCTACCTCGTGCAGACGGCACTGAACCCCTTCGGCAGCGGGGCGATGGATCAGATCGATCAGATCATCGCGACCGCCAACAGTGCGAAGCCGAACACGACCTTGTCCGACGCCGAGATCTCGATGGTCGGTTTCTCGGCGGTCAACCGTGACATCCGCGGTTTCTACAACGCCGACATCCGCTACATCGTGTGCATCACCTTGATCGTGGTGTTCCTGATCCTGGTGGCGCTGCTGCGGGCCGTGGTGGCACCGCTGTATCTGGTGCTCTCGGTGGTGCTGTCGTACCTTTCGGCGCTGGGAATCGGCGTCGTGTTGTTCCAGTTCATTCTGGGGCGCGAACTGTCGTGGAGTGTTCCGGGAATGGCGTTCCTGGTTCTGGTCGCCGTGGGCGCCGACTACAACCTGCTGCTCATCTCGCGGATCCGCGAAGAATCCCGGTTGGGTATCAGGTCGGGGGTGATCCGGACGGTGGGGGCGACCGGCGGGGTGATCACCTCGGCCGGTCTGATCTTCGCCGCCTCGATGCTGGCATTGACGGTCAGCAGCATCGCCAGCATCGTCGAGATCGGCTTCATCATCGGTGTCGGGCTCCTGCTCGACACGTTCCTGGTGCGCACGATCACCGTGCCCGCAGCGGCCGTGCTGATCGGGAAGCTCAACTGGTGGCCGTCCAAACCCCGATACCACAGCCGGGCCGAGGCCGACGCGGGGGAGCGGGAAGCCGACGGCGACAAGCAGACCGGTGACACCCGCGCCGATGATGCCGAATCGTCCGACACGCGAGATGCCGGCGTAACGGTCTAGTCGTCCGGCCGGACCGGCGACGGACGGGTCAGTGCCGGCTGGGGACCAGCCAGCGGGTCTTGATCCGCCACGAATGCGCCGATGCGAGCGCGAATATCGCGCCGCAGGCGCAGGCGAAAACCCATACCAGGCGGCCGTTTTCGATCGGTTGCAGGGCCGGCACCAGCGAGGTGACGATCCGGGTGGTGCAGGCGAGCATCCCGCTCACCGAGGCGAACAGGTAGATGTTGGCGATCCGGCGGGACTTGGGATCCCGCCGCAGCACGAGCATGGCGCGGGCCCCGTAGCCCAACAGGTAGATCAAGGTGCCGCACAGCAGGATCCAGTACGCGCTCAGCCAGAAGTCCGTGGGTACCTGGAAGAAGTCGGCCCGGTACACCGCGGCACCGTTGCCCATCGAGAACGTGGCCAGCAGGACCGGGATGCAGATGGTGGCCGGGCGCTCGACGTACTGCTTGAACGAGCGCTGCATGGCGTTGTCGTCCTGCAGGCGGCCCAGGGAGTTGTAGACGATGGCCGACGCCGCCACGATGTAGCAGTCGTGCCCGATGTAGTCCTCGACGTTCCACTTGCCGGTCAGCTCGTACAGAACCTGGCCGATGGTTTCCGAGGCCCACGGTGACATCAGCAGCACTGCCATGCCCTGCAGTGCGATGTTCAGGGTGGCGGCCACTTCCCACCGGCAGGACCAGGTGACTCTCCGGATCCACAGGCTCCACGCGATGCAGGCCAATGTGATTGCGATGAGTGTGGCGACGGACATGAGATTTTGCCTCGAACGGTGTAGCGGATAGCAGGCGCGCCGGCTCTTAGAGCGGGGGCGCGTCGGGTCGTGGGGTCAGTTCGGACAGCCGCTTCGGCCGGTGCACGGCGGGCCGGACCCGGGTGGCGGTGTCCACCGGAGCCACCGTCACCGGCGAAGACTCCATGTAGTGCCAGACTTCCTGGCGACTCATCAGCCCGAACCGGATCTGCAGGTCGGGATAGCTGAGATGGAAGCGGTCAGCTACCTGCCGCAGCTCCTCAGCGTTGGGATAGTCGGCTTCTTTGACCCGCCGGTAGTACGTGCTGCTGGAGACCCCCAGAGCGCTGTACACAGCCTTGGCGTCGACCTCGCCGTCCAGCAGATAGTCGAGCAGGGCCTTGAGTTGCCTGCCGTTCTCGTCGGTTCGCGGCATTTCAACACCATAGACCGTGAACCCACGATTGGTCACAGCGAACCGCAGCGCAGCCAGCAATCGCGTTATTGACAGGGATGTCAGACTTTTGGCACAGCTCTCCCATTTTTGGGACTCTCTGGCTAACGTTACAGATATGTCTGTTTCCGTTCTGCACGACGCATATGGCACCGGTTCGTGGATCGCCGACTATGCCACGGTCGGTCCACCCGTCGCCTCGGACATGGCAACCGTGTCCAGTTCGTTGGACGACGTGCTGTCCGCGGAACTGCACGGAGCCCAGGCCGCGATGGGCTGCGGCGCCGAACAGTTGCTGCTGGCCGCCCTCGGCCGCACGGTCGCCCGCACGATCGGAGAGGGCCTGCTGGTCGTCGACATCGTGAGCGGTCCCGAGCGGGCCGGGTTCCGCCGGGTCGGCGTGCCCTGCATGGCTGACCGTGGCCTGTCGGGGGCCGAACTGCTCGTTGCGGCGCGGCCGGGCGCCGACATCGGCGACCACCCATCGGCCGACGTGAGCTTCGCCTACGGCGCCGGCCCGAGGGCCGGACAGTCCGAGCATCCGTTGGCGCTGCAGGTCCGGTGCGACACCGCGACCACCATGCGCCTGGATTGGCGGTTCGACAGCCGCAGGTTCGACCGGTGCACGGTCGACGAGTTGGCCGAGCAGTTTCCGCTGGCCCTGATCGAGGTCACTTCCGGTTAGGTCTGATTTCGGCCGATTTGCGGCGCTCATTAGACTGGGTCAATCGGCGTTGATCCGGCCATCACCGGGGAGTCTTCGGAAGAACAGTTGCGCTATTCGAATGTTCGGATTCGGCGTAGCCCAGTAGAACCGAACGGATGGGCCCGTGATCGCCCGAAAGTTGAGCGGCGCGCTGCGTGCAGCGCGCAAGCGGGGTGGTACCGCGGCGCTTGCGCACCCGTGCGACGTCGTCCCCGTGCCTGGACACACCGGCTCCCCGAAGGGAGCCCCGATGTGGCCCGACGGCCACGTCATAGGCACAGGAGACGCGTCAGTGACTGCCCAATCGGAGTCTTCAACGTCGGCCGGGTACCCCAAGCCGGCGGCACCCAACTTCCCGGAGCGGGAACTCGAGGTGCTCGACTACTGGGCAGCCGACGGCACCTTCCGGGCCAGCGTCGCCCGTCGTGAAGGCGCCGAGGAATACGTGTTCTACGACGGGCCGCCGTTCGCCAACGGTCTGCCGCACTACGGTCACCTGCTGACCGGCTACGTCAAGGACATCGTGCCGCGCTACCGGACGATGCGCGGTTACAAGGTGGAGCGCAGGTTCGGCTGGGACACCCACGGCCTGCCCGCCGAGCTCGAGGTGCAGCGCCAGCTCGGTATCGCCGACAAGGCGCAGATCGAAGAGATGGGCATCGAGAAGTTCAACGCGGCCTGCCGCGCCTCGGTGCTGAAATACACCGACGAGTGGCAGGCCTACGTCACCCGTCAGGCCCGGTGGGTGGACTTCGACAACGACTACAAGACCCTGGACCCGACCTTCATGGAGTCGGTGATCTGGGCCTTCAAGCAGCTGTGGGACAAGGGCCTGGCCTACGAGGGCAACCGCGTGCTGCCGTACTGCTGGAACGACGAGACCCCGCTGTCCAACCACGAGCTGCGGATGGACGACGACGTCTACCAGAGTCGCCAGGATCCGGCGCTGACCGTGGGCTTCACGGTGACCGACGGCCCCCTCAAGGGTGCGCACCTGTTGATCTGGACCACGACGCCGTGGACGTTGCCGTCCAACCAGGCCGTCGCCGTCAACCCCGACATCGACTACGTCCTGGTGCAGGGCTCCGACGGGCGGCGCTACGTCCTGGCCCAGGCCCGGCTCGCGGCCTACGCACGCGAACTGGGGGAGGAACCCGAGGTTCTCGGCGGCTACACCGGGCGCGATCTGCTCGGGACGCACTACCTGCCGCCCTTCACCTACTTCATGGACGCGCCCAACTCGTTCCAGGTGCTGGCCGCCGATTTCGTCAGCACCGAAGACGGCACCGGCATCGTGCACATGGCGCCCGCCTACGGTGAGGACGACAAGGCCACTGCCGACACCGCGGACATCGTCGCGGTCACCCCGGTGGATTCGAAGGGCCGCTTCGACGCGACCGTGCCCGATTACGCCGGCCAGCATGTCTTCGAGGCCAACTCCCAAATCATTCGTGACCTCAAGAATGGTGACGGACCGGCGGCGGCCAACGGTGCGGTGCTGCTGCGCCATGAAACCTACGAGCACTCCTACCCGCACTGCTGGCGGTGCCGGAACCCGCTGATCTACCGCGCGGTGTCGTCGTGGTTCATCAAGGTCACCGAGTTCCGGGACCGGATGGTCGAGCTCAACCAGCAGATCACCTGGTATCCCGAGCACGTCAAGGACGGGCAGTTCGGCAAATGGCTGTCGAATGCGCGCGACTGGTCGGTGTCGCGAAACCGATACTGGGGCAGCCCGATTCCGGTGTGGAAGTCTGATGATCCGGCCTATCCGCGGATCGACGTGTACGGCAGCCTCGACGAGCTCGAGCGCGATTTCGGGGTGCGGCCGACCGATCTGCACCGGCCGTTCATCGACGAATTGACGCGGCCGAACCCCGACGACCCGACCGGCAAGTCCACCATGCGACGGATCGAGGACGTGTTCGACGTGTGGTTCGACTCCGGGTCGATGCCGTACGCGCAGGTGCACTACCCGTTCGACAACCGAGAGTGGTTCGACGGCCACGATGGTGTCGACGCCCACTTTCCGGGTGATTTCATCGTCGAGTACATCGGCCAGACCCGCGGCTGGTTCTACACCATGCACGTGCTGGCCACCGCGCTGTTCGACAAGCCGGCCTTCAAAACCTGTGTGGCGCACGGGATCGTGCTCGGCAACGACGGTGCGAAGATGAGCAAGTCGTTGCGCAACTATCCCGACGTCAGCGAGGTGTTCGACCGCGACGGATCCGACGCCATGCGCTGGTTCCTGATGGCCTCGCCGATCCTGCGCGGCGGCAACCTGATCGTCACCGAACAGGGCATCCGCGAAGGTGTGCGGCAGGTGCTGCTGCCGTTGTGGAACGCCTACAGCTTCCTGGCGCTGTACGCGCCGAAGAAGGGCACGTGGCGCACCGATTCCGACAACGTGCTGGACCGCTACATCCTGGCCAAGCTGGCCCAGTTGCGTGACGATCTCACCGTCGCGCTGGATACCTGCGACATCTCCGGCGCGTGCGACGAGTTGCGGCAGTTCACCGAGGCGTTGACGAACTGGTATGTGCGCCGGTCACGTTCGCGTTTCTGGGAAGAGGACGCCGATGCGATCGACACGCTGCACACCGTCCTTGAGGTCACCTGCAGACTGGCCGCACCGCTGCTGCCGTTGGCCACCGAGGTCATCTGGCGGGGCCTGACGGGCGAGCGCTCGGTGCATCTGACCGACTGGCCGGATGCCGACGTGGTGCCCAAGGACGCCGATCTGGTGGCCGCCATGGACCAGGTGCGCGAGGTGTGCTCGGTCGGGTCTTCGTTGCGTAAGGCCAAGAAGCTGCGGGTGCGCCTGCCACTGCCGAAACTGACTGTGGCGGTGGAAGGTCCGGACAGTCTGGCGCCCTTCGCAGATCTGATCGCCGACGAGCTCAACGTCAAGGCCGTCGAGCTGACCGACGATATCGACACCTACGGCAAGTTCGACCTCGCGGTCAATGCCCGCGTCGCCGGCCCCCGGATCGGCAAGGACGTGCAGGCGGCGATCAAGGCCGTCAAGGCAGGGGAGGGCGTCGTCAACCCCGACGGGACCCTGACCGCCGGCCCGGTGGTGCTGCAGCCGGAGGAATACACTGCCAAACTTGTTGCGGCGGATCCGGAATGGACCGCGGCGCTGCCCGACGGTGCGGGCCTGGTGGTACTGGACGGTACGGTCACCGAGGAGCTGGAGGCCGAGGGCTGGGCCAAGGACCGGATCCGCGAACTGCAGGAACTGCGTAAGTCGAGTGGCCTGGAGGTGTCCGACCGCATTGTCGTGCAGATGTCGGTGCCGGCGCAGTATGAGCCGTGGGCACGCACCCACCGGGATCTCATCGCCGGTGAAATCCTGGCCACCAGTTTCGACTTCGGTGACGTCGCCGATGGTGCCGAGATCGGGGACGGAGTCCGGGTCACCATCGTGAAAGCGTGACCCGGCAGGTTCAGCCTTGGGTGACCCGCGCGGACCCGTCGCCGAGCGAGACGGTGTCTCCCGGGCGCAGTTGGCGGCCGCGTCGCAGCTCGACCTCGCCGTTGACGCTGACCAGCCCGTCGGCGATGACGGCCTTGGCGTCGGCGCCGCTGTCGATGAGCGATGCCAGCTTGAGGAACTGCCCCAGGCGGATCGAGTCGTCCCTGATCGGTACGTCAACCGGCTCCATGCACGTCAGGCTAGCGCCATAGCATCTGCAGGTATGAACGCCGCCGAGGTTATGGGCGCGGGCGGACGCTGGGTTCTGCACCTCGACATGGATGCGTTCTTCGCATCCGTCGAACAGCTGACCCGCCCCACGCTGCGCGGCAGGCCTGTGCTGGTCGGCGGCCTGGGCGGGCGCGGCGTGGTGGCCGGGGCCAGCTATGAGGCCCGCCGCTACGGCGCGCGTTCGGCGATGCCGATGCATCAGGCCCGCCGGCTCGTCGGCGCACCTGCGGTGGTGCTGCCGCCCCGCGGTGCGGTCTACGGCGTAGCCAGCCGCCGCGCCCTGGACACCGTGCGCAGCGTCGTTCCGGTGCTCGAGCAGCTGTCTTTCGACGAGGCATTCGGTGAACCGGCCGAGCTGGTCGGCGCCACCGCGGCCGAAGTCGGAGAGTTCTGCCAGCAGCTACGGGCCAAGGTGCGCGAGCAGACCGGGCTGGTGGCCTCCGTCGGGGCCGGCTCGGGTAAGCAGATCGCCAAGATCGCCTCCGGACTGGCCAAGCCAGACGGGATCCGGGTCGTCCGCCGCGACGAGGAGGAGTCGTTGCTCAACGGACTGCCGGTGCGCAAGTTGTGGGGGATCGGACCGGTGGCCGAGGAGAAGCTGCACCGGTTGGGCATCGAGACGGTGGGCGCGCTGGCCGCGTTGTCGGATGCCGAAGCCGCCAGCGTGCTCGGCTCCGCGGTGGGCACCGCGTTGCATCGGCTGGCCCGCGGAATCGACGACCGCCCGGTGGCCGAGCGCGCCGAGGCCAAGCAGATCAGCGCCGAGTCGACCTTTCCCGAGGACCTCACCACCCTGCGTCAGCTGCAGGATGCGATCGGTCCCATCGGCGAACACGCGCACCGGCGTCTGGAGAAGGACGGCCGCGGCGCCCGGACCGTCACCGTCAAGCTGAAGAAGTCCGACATGAGCACCCTGACCCGCTCGGCCACCCTGGCCTACGCCACCACCGAGGCGGCCACGCTGATCGGCACCGCCCGCCGGCTCCTGCTCGATCCTGTTGAGATCGGACCCATTCGCCTTGTCGGTGTGGGCTTTTCGGGGCTTTCCGACAGCAGGCAGGAATCCTTGTTCCCGGATCTGGAGCAGCTCGACGACATCGCCGACTCGCACCACCAGACCACCGAGGCGGCGCAGGCCACCCAAACCGGCTGGCGCGTCGGCGACGATGTGACGCATCCCGAGCACGGCCACGGCTGGATCCAGGGCGCCGGGCACGGGGTGATGACCGTGCGTTTCGAGACCCGGGCCAGCGGACCGGGCCCGGCGCGCACCTTTCCCGACGACACACCGGGTTTTCGCCGGGCCGATCCGGTCGACAGCCTGGACTGGGGCGACTACCTGAGCGGACTGCCCGACTACCAGAGCACGCCGTAGGTGGCGTTGAGGACGAAGCCGTGCTCGCCGTAGGTCTTGCACGTCACCGTGCCCTGATAGCCGACTCCGCAACTGGCGCCCCAGTTTTCGAGGCGATGGCCTTCGGGTAGGACGTCGACCTCGCGGGTGAACGAGGCGGTGTCGGAGTGCCGGTAGGAGGCGGGTGCGCCGCTGTTGACCAGGATCTGGTTGGTGCCCGCCGGTGCGTCGATCGGCACGGCGTCGCAGCCCACCGGTCCGCCGTTGGGTCCGATTCCGCAATGGCGACCGTCCGGGGTCCGGAAGAACACGCCGTAGAAGTCGGTGGGCGAGCTGTAGTGACCTTGCGCGAGGGGATAGCTGTCGATGTCGTCGGCACCCGGCGGCGGCGCGGCCGCAGCCCTCGGTCCCGGGCCGACCAGCAGCAGGCCGGCCGCGGCGACTGCCCAGACGTGGCGCATGGGTTCCATTCAACCGAGGCCGTCAACCCCGCGGGCGCCTACCAGAGCACTCCGGAAGCGGCGTCCAGCGAAAAGCCATGCCGGCCCGAGGTTTTGCAAATCACCGTGCCCTGTTGCCCGATACCGCAACTGGCGCCCCAGTTCTCGAGCCGGTGCCCAACGGGTAGGACATCGACGGCATCTCGGGTGAAGGACGCGGTTCCCGAGTAGCGGTACGCGGCGGGTGCGCCGCTTTCGGCGAAGGTCTGGTTCGTTCCTGCCGGAGCGTCCCCGGGTACCGCGTCGCAGCCGACCGGACCCCGGTTGGGACGGATCCCGCAGTACCGACCGTCGGGAGTTCGGAAGAACAGCCCGTAGTAGTCGGTGGGCGAGGTGTAGTTGCCCTCAGCGATCGGATAACCGTCGATCTCCTCGACGCCGGGTGGCGATGGCAGAGCCTGTGCCGTCGGCAACGGGCCGAGTGCCAATAGGCCGGCGGCAGCTGCCGCCGCAATGTGGAAACGCACGTTCTCTATTTGACCATGGGCCGTCAACCCCAGGCGTCGACGACCTCGACAACCGGTCGGGCCGCGGCCAAAGCCGCCATCAGCAAGACCCGGGCCTGGGGCGGCCGCAGCCGGGGCAACACCACGGCGCCGGCGTCCACGAGCCGCCGGCCCGGTCCGTACTGTGCGGCGACGGGGCCTTCGGGAACCCGGGTCGAGACGCCGATGACCACACCGTCGCGGCTGTGCCTGCGTATCCCGTCGATCAGCGCGGCCCCGGCGTTGCCCGATCCCACCCCCGCGAGCACGATGCCGCGGGCACCGGCGGCGACGCAGGCGTCCAGCGTCGTCGTATCGGCTCCCGGATAGGCGGTGACGATGTCGACCCGCGGCGCCGACACCGCGGACAATTCACCGAGGAAGGCACGTCCTCCGGATGCGGTGATCGCACACCCCCTGTCGGAAACCGTCCCGAGCGCGGTGCCGGTGAAGGCGTTCAACTCCTGGGTGTGACGCTTGCGCAGGCCCAGCGGTCGCCACACCGTGCCGGCGAAGGTCACCGCCACCCCGAGGTCGCGGGCCTGCGGGTCGGCCGCGACCGTGATGGCATCGCGCAGGTTGGCAGGCCCGTCACTGTCTGGCGCATCAGCGCTGCGTTGCGACCCGGTCAGCACCACGGGCACAGCCCCGCCGTAGGTGAGTCCCAGCCACAGCGCGGTTTCCTCCATGGTGTCAGTTCCGTGGGTGATGACCACGCCGTCGGCAGACACTGCCGCGGTGCGGGCCGCGCCCGCGATCGTGTCCCAGTCGGCGGGCGTGAACAGCGCGCTGTCAGTGGCCATCGCGTCGACGATGTCGACCTGCGCCTCAACGGCCAGCCCGGCCGTCAGCTCTGCTCCTGTGCGCGTCGGTCGTCTGATTCCGGCTTCGTCGGTACTGGTCGAGATGGTGCCGCCGGTGGTGATGACGACGATGCGCGCGGGCGGCTTCTGGGTCTGGATCACGGTCCGGATTGTCCCGCATCGACTGTTTGGGATGATGGGTAAGTGACTGATGAAACGTCAGGCCCGGCAGAGCCGGTAACCGACGCGACCGAGGATGCGAAGCCGTCCTCTGTAACCGCTGCTCCGCCTCGGCGGCGGCTGCGTCTGCTGCTCGCCGTCGCTGCTGTGGTGCTGCTCGTCGACGTGGTGACCAAGGTGCTCGCGGTGCGCCTGCTCACGCCCGGCCAGCCCGTCTCGATCATCGGTGACACCGTTACCTGGACGCTGGTGCGCAACTCCGGAGCGGCGTTCTCGATGGCAACCGGATACACCTGGGTGTTGACCCTCATCGCGACCGGCGTGGTGATCGGCATCGTATGGATGGGTCGCCGGCTGGTCTCCCCGTGGTGGGCGATCGGCCTGGGCATGATTTTGGGCGGTGCGACCGGAAACCTGATCGACCGGTTCTTCCGTGCGCCCGGACCGCTGCGCGGTCACGTGGTCGACTTCTTCTCGGTCGGATGGTGGCCGGTGTTCAACGTGGCCGATCCGGCGGTGGTCGGTGGCGCGATCCTGTTGGTGGCGTTGTCGTTGTTCGGCTTTGACTTCGATACCGTCGGGCGCCGGCGTCTCGACGATTCCGAACCGGAGAACGTGAAATCCGACGCTGCCGACACCCCGGCGCAGGACACCAAGGCCGAAGAGGCCGGTGACGCCGAGCCGGAGACCGCATCCGGCGAGTCGAGCACGGTCGGTCCCCAGGCCGAGACGTCATAGTGACCACTCGGTCGATGCCGGTGCCCGAGGGCCTGGCTGGAATGCGAGTCGACGCCGGCCTGGCCCGGCTGCTCGGGCTGTCGCGGACGGCCGTGGCCGCCATGGCCGAGGACGGCGGTGTCGACATCGACGGCGCGCCCGCGGCGAAGTCCGACAAGCTGGTCGCCGGGGCGTGGCTGGAGGTTCGCCTGCCCGAGGCGCCGGCACCGGTCGAGAACACCCCGGTCGACATCGAGGGCATGGACATCCTCTACGCCGACGACGACATCGTGGCGGTGGACAAGCCGCCGGGGGTCGCCGCGCACGCCACGGTCGGCTGGCACGGTCCGACCGTGCTGGGCGGCCTGGCCGCCGCGGGGTTCCGGATCAGCACATCGGGCATCCACGAACGCCAGGGCATCGTGCACCGACTCGATGTCGGCACCTCCGGCGTCATGGTGGTGGCGCTTTCCGAGCGGGCGTACACGGTGCTCAAGCGGGCGTTCAAGCAGCGCACCGTGGAAAAGCGCTACCACGCGCTGGTGCAGGGCCACCCGGATCCGTCCAGCGGCACCATCGACGCCCCGATCGGGCGGCACCGCGGCCACGACTGGAAGTTCGCCGTCGTCGAGGGCGGTCGGCACAGCATCACCCATTACGACACGCTTGAGGCGTTCCAGGCCGCCAGCCTGCTCGACATCGAGCTGGAGACCGGCCGGACCCACCAGATCCGTGTGCACTTCGCCGCGCTGCACCACCCGTGTTGCGGCGACATGACCTACGGTGCCGATCCCACACTGGCGAAAAAGCTTGGGCTGGAACGTCAGTGGTTGCATGCCCGGTCCCTGGCCTTCGCCCATCCGGCTGACGGGCGGCGGGTCGAGATCACCAGCCCGTACCCGGCCGACCTGCAGTCCGCCCTCGACGTCCTGCGCCGCCACTAGCCGTGGGTGTGCAGGCACCTCCGCAGCCGGTGAGTGGAGCCAGCTCGGGGGTGCTCTACGGTGCGGGTGCCTACATCTGGTGGGGCTTGTGCCCCGGGTTCTTCCTGCTGTTGCTGCCGGCCGGGGCGCCGGAGGTGCTGGCCCACCGCATCGTGTGGAGCGCGCTGTTCCTGCTGCTGGTGCTGGCGGTGGCCCGTCGGCTGGGCGATCTACGCCGGTTGACGCTTCGGACGTGGCTGCAATTGATTGCGGCGGCGGCCCTGATCTCGATCAACTGGGGCACCTACATCTACGCCGTCACCACCGGCCACGTGGTGGATGCCGCGCTCGGCTACTTCATCAACCCGTTGGTCAGCGTGCTGCTGGGCGTGCTGGTGTTCCGTGAGCGGATCAATCGATGGCAGGCGGTCGCCCTGGCGCTCGCCCTCGTCGCGGTGGTCATCCTGACGGTCGAGTTGGGGGCACCGCCGTACATCGCGGTCATCCTGGCGCTGTCATTCGGGGTATACGGGCTGGTGAAGAAGGTGGTTCAGGCCGATCCGCGGGTGAGCGTGGCCGTGGAAACGTTGGTGGCGCTTCCTCTGGCCGCCGGCTACGTGATCACGCTGGAGGTGCTGGGCCGCGGCAACTTCCTCAGCCACGGCCCCTGGCACGCGGTGCTGTTGCTGCTGGCCGGACCGGTGACCGCCGTGCCGTTGCTGCTGTTCGCCGCGGCCGCGCAGCGGCTCCCGATGGTGACGTTGGGCTTGTTGTTCTATCTGAATCCGGGGCTGCAGATGGCCTGGGGTGTGTTCATCGGCCATGAGCCGATGCCTCCGGGCCGGTGGGTCGGTTTCGCCCTGATCTGGGCGGCGCTGGTGATCATGACGTTCAGCGCGCTGCGCAGAAAACCCTCTGATGCGGTGGCCGACATTGTCGATCGGGTGGAACCGGAATCGTCATCACGGTGACAGGCTGGAAATGACAACCAGGAGGACACCGTGCAGTACTGCCTACTCATGCATTACCAGGAGGGGCCGGAGGCGGGCCTGAGCGAGGAGGACATGAAGCCGGCCCAGGCCGCGTTCGCCCGATATGCCGATGATCTGGATGCGGCCGGTGTGCTCATCGGTACGCAGGTGCTCCAGTCGGCGTCGGCGACAACGACCTACACCGCTCGCGGCGGCACGCCGGAGATCCAGGACGGCCCGTTCGCCGACACCAGGGAACGGCTGGGTGGGGTGTTCGTGATCGAGGTGCCCGACCTCGACGCGGCACTGGCCTGGGCGGCGAAATGTCCGGCCGCGGCGTGGGGCTCGATCGAGGTCAGACCTGTCGCGGTGACCTACGGCCGGGGCCAGGGCTGGTACACGCCCTGAACACGCCGGCCGGGGAGCGGCTCACGCACGTGGCCGGCCGGTCGTACGGCCGGCTGCTCGCGCTGCTGGCCGCACAGTGTCGCGACATCGCCGCGGCCGAGGACGCGCTGGCCGACGCGATGGAGCGCGCGCTGCAGCGCTGGCCGCAAGACGGCATCCCGGGCAATCCAGAGGCGTGGTTGCTCACTGTGGCGCGTAATCGACTGCGGGACATGTGGAAATCACCGGCTCATCGGCTGACTGGGCCGTTGACCGATGATTACGACGTCGTCGAAGGGGGAGCTGAAGCGGCGGAGATTCCCGATCGTCGGCTCGAGCTCATGCTGGTGTGCGCGCACCCGGCCATCGCCGTCGACATCCGTACCCCGTTGATGTTGCAGACGGTACTGGGCGTGGACGCGGCCGCCATCGCCGCCGCATTCGCCGTCGCCCCGGCGACGATGGCGCAGCGGCTGGTGCGGGCCAAGAAACGCATCCGCGACACGGGTATCCCGTTCACCCTGCCCGAGCGCGCCGACCTCGCCACGCGACTGCCTGAGGTACTCGAGGCGGTCTACGGCGCGTATTCGATCGACTGGCTGTCGGTGCCGCAGCGGCCGGTCATCGATTCGCTGGCATCGGAGGCCCTGCATCTGGCCCTGGTACTCGTCGAGTTGCTGCCCGAGGAGCCGGAAGCGCTCGGCCTGGCCGCCTTGATCTGCCTGTGCGAGGCGCGGCGTCCGGCACGCTTCGACCGTAGCGGCAATTTCGTTGCTCTCGACGATCAGGACCGCGGCCGGTGGGACACCGGGTTGCTGGCGCGGGGCGAGCGCCTGCTCGCCCAGGCCCACCGCTCGAGACGGCCGGGCCGGTTCCAGTACGAGGCGGCGATTCAGTCGGCGCACTGCGCCGCCGGCGTCGACCGTCAGGCAGTGCGCAAGTTGTACCGGGCGCTGATGCGGGTGGGGCCATCACTGGGCGCCGCCGTCGCCCTGGCGGCTCTCGACGGCGAAATCGATGGCGCCGACGCTGGATTGCGCGCCCTGAACGCGATCACGGACCGGTCCGCCGACGTGTTCCAGCCGGCGTGGGTCACCCGCGGCCATCTGCTCGCCGAGGCGGGACGGGCCGAGGAGGCAGCGGCGGCGTATCGGCGCGCAATCGAGTTGACCTCCGATGAGGCGGTGCGCAGCCACCTGACCGGCCGCATCCGCCGGCTGTCCTGACCGGCGCTGTCAGCGCGATTTGCGGTAGGGGCTTTTGACGCCCTTATGGCAATGCAATAGTGTTTGCTAGATGACTCCGCGTGGGAGAACTCGGGGCGGCCGTCGGGGGCCGGGTCGACCGGTTGGTGCCGACGCTGCGCAAACCCGGGAACGCATCGTGCAAGCGGCCTATGAAGTCATCAACGAGCGTGGTTACGCCGCGGCCACATTCCAGGAGATCGCCAATCGGAGCGGGCTGAGCCGTCCGACGCTGAACTATTATTTCGCCAGTCGCGAGGAGCTGTACGGGGCACTGCTCAACCAGGCGCACGACGCTGTCATCTCGTGCATTCACGTCGCGAAACAGCATGACGGAACACTGGATCGGCTGCGTGCGTACATCGATGCCGTGGTGGCGGTGTGGCAACGGGACTGTGCAGTGGTGGGGTTCCTGGTCAACGCGCGGCTGGAGGCGTACCGCCACCCGGATCTGCCCGCCGCCACCGTCGCGGCCACCCGCGGTTTCCTCGGTGAACTGATCGACGATGCGGTTGCGCGACGCGAGCTGCCGCCGCACACCGAGCGGGCCACACTGGTCGAACTGCTGTACTCGATGCTGTGGGGGGTGGGCGCCTACAGCGGTTGGCAGCGTCGGCCCGTCGATGTCCCGGCGATAGCTAAGCAACTGCATGTGCTGATTGGTGACGGCTTGCTGTCTGTCTCCGACCGTGATCTCTGACTCGCCGGCAGAGACACGCGTAGCGACACGCGCGGCGGTGTCGGTGGGGCGCCATAGACTGGCATCCCTATGAGCGGTTCATCTTCTGGGTCCTTCGTGCACCTGCACAACCACACCGAGTACTCGATGCTGGACGGCGCCGCGAAGATCACCCCGATGCTGGCCGAGGCGCAGCGTCTGGGCATGCCGGCGATCGGCATGACCGACCACGGCAACATGTTCGGCGCCAGCGAGTTCTACAACTCGGCGACCAAGGCCGGGATCAAACCGATCATCGGTATCGAGGCGTATATCGCGCCCGCGTCGCGGTTCGAGACCAAGCGCGTCCAGTGGGGTGACCCGAGCCAGAAGAGCGACGACGTCTCGGGTAGCGGTGCCTACACCCACATGACGATGGTCGCGGAGAACGCGACCGGTCTGCGCAACCTGTTCAAGCTGTCGTCGCTGGCCTCGTTCGAGGGTCAGCTCGGCAAATGGTCGCGCATGGACGCCGAGATCATCGCCGAACACGCCGCCGGCATCATCGCGACCACCGGTTGCCCGTCCGGTGAGGTGCAGACCAGGCTGCGGCTGGGCCATCGTCAGGAGGCGCTGGAAGCGGCCGCCAAATGGCGCGAGATCTTCGGTCCCGAGAACTTCTTCCTCGAGCTCATGGACCACGGCCTCGACATCGAGCGCCGCGTCCGCGAGGGCCTGCTGGAGATCGGGCAGAAGCTCAACATCCCGCCGCTGGCGACCAACGACTGCCACTACGTCACCCGTGAGGCCTCGCAGAACCACGAGGCGCTGCTGTGCATCCAGACCGGCAAGACCCTGTCGGATCCGAACCGGTTCAAGTTCGACGGCGACGGCTACTACCTGAAGTCAGCCGAGGAGATGCGCGCACTGTGGGACTCGCAGGTGCCGGGTGCCTGCGATTCCACGGTCCTCATCGGTGAGCGGGTGCAGTCCTACGCCGACGTCTGGACACCCACCGACCGCATGCCGGTGTTCCCGGTGCCCGACGGCCATGACCAGAACTCATGGCTGACCCACGAGGTGCAGGCCGGGCTGGAGCGCAGGTTCCGCGGCGCGGCGGTGCCGGCCGAGTACACGGACCGCGCGGCCTACGAGATCAAGGTCATCTGCGAGAAGGGTTTTCCCTCCTACTTCCTGATCGTGGCCGACCTGATCAACTACGCCCGCTCGGTCGGGATCCGGGTGGGGCCGGGCCGCGGATCCGCGGCCGGTTCGCTGGTGGCCTACGCGCTGGGCATCACCAACATCGACCCGATCCCGCACGGTCTGCTGTTCGAGCGCTTCCTCAACCCGGAACGTCCGTCCGCCCCCGATATCGACATCGACTTCGACGACCGCCGCCGCGGCGAGATGCTGCGGTATGCGGCCAACAAGTGGGGCAGCGACCGGGTGGCCCAGGTCATCACCTTCGGCACCATCAAAACCAAAGCGGCGCTGAAGGATTCGGCCCGCGTGCATTACGGCCAGCCCGGTTTCGCGATCGCCGACCGGATCACGAAGGCGCTGCCGCCGCCCATCATGGCCAAGGACATCCCGGTCTCGGGGATCACCGATCCCAACCACGAGCGGTACAAGGAAGCCGCCGAGGTCCGCACCCTGATCGACACCGACCCCGATGTGCGGACCATTTTCGAGACCGCACGCGGTCTGGAGGGTCTGGTCCGCAACGCGGGTGTCCACGCCTGCGCGGTGATCATGAGCTCCGAGCCGCTCATCGACGCGATCCCGCTGTGGAAGCGGCCCCAGGACGGGGCGGTCATCACCGGTTGGGACTATCCGTCGTGCGAGGCCATCGGTCTGCTGAAGATGGACTTCCTGGGCCTGCGGAACCTGACGATCATCGGTGACTGCCTGGAGAACATCAAGGCCAACCGGGGGATCGACCTGGACCTGGACACGCTGCCGTTCGACGATCCGGCCGCCTACGAGCTGCTCGGCCGCGGCGACACATTGGGCGTGTTCCAGCTCGACGGCAGCGCGATGCGTGACCTGCTGCGCCGCATGCAGCCCACCGGATTCAACGACATCGTGGCGGTGCTGGCGCTGTACCGCCCCGGCCCGATGGGCATGAACGCCCACAACGATTACGCCGACCGTAAGAACGGCCGTCAGGCGATCAAACCGATCCATCCCGAGCTCGAGGAACCGCTCAAGGACATCCTGGCCGAGACTTACGGCCTGATCGTCTACCAAGAGCAGATCATGTTCATCGCGCAGAAGGTCGCTTCCTACACCATGGGTAAGGCCGATGCGCTCCGAAAGGCCATGGGTAAGAAGAAGCTTGAGGTGCTCGAGGCCGAGTACAAGGGCTTCAAGGAAGGCATGACCGCCAACGGGTTCTCCGAGGCTGCGGTGAAAGCGTTGTGGGACACCATTCTTCCGTTCGCCGGCTACGCGTTCAACAAATCGCACGCGGCCGGTTACGGCCTGGTGTCGTACTGGACGGCCTACCTCAAGGCCAACTACCCCGCCGAGTACATGGCCGGCCTGCTCACCTCGGTCGGTGACGACAAGGACAAGGCCGCGGTGTATCTGGCCGACTGCCGGCGGCTGGGTATCACGGTGCTGCCGCCCGACGTCAACGAGTCGGTGCAGAACTTCGCCTCGGTCGGCGACGACATCCGGTTCGGTCTGGGTGCGATCCGCAACGTCGGTGCGAATGTCGTTGCTTCGCTTATCAGTACCCGAACCGAGAAGGGCAAGTACGCCGACTTCTCGGATTATCTGAACAAGATCGATATCGCGGCCTGCAACAAGAAGGTCACCGAGTCATTGGTGAAGGCCGGCGCGTTCGATTCGCTGGGCCACCCCCGCAAGGGGCTATTCCTGGTCCACACCGACGCCGTCGACTCGGTGCTCGGCACCAAGAAGGCCGAGGCCATGGGCCAGTTCGACCTGTTCGGCGGTGCCGACGACGGTGGCGGCACGGATGCGGTGTTCACCATCAAGGTGCCCGAGGAGGAGTGGGAGGACAAGCACAAGCTCGCCCTCGAACGGGAGATGCTGGGCCTGTACGTGTCCGGCCACCCGCTCAACGGAGTAGCCCACCTGCTGGCCAACCAGGTCGACACCCAGATCCCGGCAATTCTCGACGGCGACATCGCCAACGATGCGCAGGTGGTGGTCGGCGGCATCCTGGCCTCGGTCAACCGTCGCGTGAACAAGAACGGCTTGCCCTGGGCATCAGCTCAATTGGAAGATCTCACCGGTGGTATCGAGGTGCTGTTCTTCCCGCAGACGTACTCGCTGTTCGGCCACGAGATCGCCGATGACGTCGTGGTGCTGGTCAAGGCGAAAGTGGCCGCGCGCGATGACCGGATCTCGCTGATCGCCCACGAACTGGTGGTGCCCGACTTCAGCAGTGCGCAAGCTGACCGCCCGCTGGCGGTCAGCCTGCCCACCCGTCAGTGCACGATCGACAAGGTGAGTGCGCTCAAGCAGGTCCTGGCCAATCATCCCGGCACCTCGCAGGTGCATCTCCGGCTGATCAGCGGTGAGCGGATCACCACCCTGGAGCTGGATCAGTCGCTGCGGGTGACCCCGTCCTCGGCCTTGATGGGTGACCTCAAGGCGTTGCTCGGTCCCGGCTGCCTGGGGTAGCGGCCAGTTCCACACTGACGATGGCACTGTCGGGCCACAGCGCCCGATTGCGTGCCCGTCGCAGCTTTTCCCGCAAGGGGAGGTCGCTGTGCACGTTGGTGACGCCGGGGATCTTCAGCAGCGGCATGATGTTCCACTGCCATCCGTAGCGTCGGTGCAGGGCCCGGTTGGCCGATTGGGCTCGCTCGCCGTCCAGGACGGTGGCCGTGCCGGTCAGCCAGTCGGAACCGGTGGCACGGCCCTTGTAGTCACAGACCACCAGTTCGACATCGGGCCGGGCGGTGACCCTGCGGGTTTTCGGTCCGATCTTGGTGCGGAACAGGGCCGTTCGGCCATCGAGGATGAACCAGATCGGGGTGTCTACGGCGGTCCCGTCCCGGCGGAAGGTGCGCAGCAGGGCGTACTGGGAGCGGCCGAGGGTGTCAAGGGTGGTGTCGGTTTGTGGCATGCGTCCAGTCAACGACTTAGAGTTGACTCTAAGTCAAGCTCGACGAGGAGGGCAGATGGGCACGACGCTGACCATCGGAGATGTCACGCAGCGGAGCGGTATCGCCCAGACCGCGCTGCGTTACTACGAACAGGTCGGGCTGTTGCCTGCACCGCGGCGCGTGGGCGGGCAGCGCCGTTATGAAGAGTCGGTCCTGATGCGGCTGGAGGTGATCAGACTGTGCAAGGCTGCCGGATTCTCGTTGACCGAGATCGGGTTGCTGCTCGAAGACGACACCCCGGGCCGGCCCGTGGCCCGGGAACTGGCACAGACCAAACTGGCCGAGATCGATGCACAACTGGAGTCGCTGGCGCAGGCGCGGGCCATCATCGAGTGGGGTATGCGCTGCACGTGTCCGTCAATCGAATTGTGTACCTGCGGCATTCATCACGAACTGCCCGCCTGACGCACGACTGGGTCAGAAGCGGTAACGCAGGATGCGCGCCTTGCGGGCCGTGGCCTTGCTGAGCCCGCTGGCTCGTGTGGCGATCCGCAGCGCGCCGGGAAAGAGGTCGACCTCTGGTTCGTGGGTGAGGCTGGATTCCTCGACCAGTTGCAGCCGCGGGTTCCAGGTCTCGGGGTGGTGGGCGTCTTTGAAACCCGGGTAGCCCCACTGACTTCCGACGTCCTTGAACATCTTGGCCGGAAAGAACTTGAGCGCGGCCCGGCTCATCCAGCCGATGCGGCCGTAATCGTTGAACGCCAGTTCGCCGGAAGTGAAGTGCTCGGTGATTCGGCGAAAGATGCCGACGATCACCGGTTCGGTGAGGAATGCGAACAACCCGTCGGCCACCAACATGGTCGGGCGATCGGCGGGAATCGGGTCGGTCCAATCCGGGTCGGCCAACGATGCGGCGACGATGTGTGCCTGGGGGAGCGGCGGGATCACGCGCTCGCGAAGTTCGCTGACTCCCGGCAGGTCCACGTTGTACCAGTCGACCATGGCCGGCGGCGCGACGCGGTGTACGCCGCTGTCGAGACCGCCGCCGAGATCGACCACGACGGCGTCGGGATGGCGTGTCACGAATGCACGCACCCGGTCGTCGAGCATCTTGGCGCGCAGCGCTGTCTGGCACACCACGCTGGTCTGCACCCCGAAGCCGGCGAAGTCGTAGTCGAGTTGGCCGACGGTCTCGTCGGCCATCGTGTCACCGAGGATCGGGCGGGCCCACCGGCTGTCGAGCGCCCGGGCGTACAGGGTCAGGAATGCCGTTTCCTCTACCGGCGTCAGGCCCGCCGTCGCAATACCCACAAGCCCGACCGTACACCCGGTGCGCGACTGAACAGATCGGCGAAAACGTTTACCGCCCTTGCGATCACAGGTTTCACCTCGTCCGCGCGGTGCGCCGGGGTGCGCAGTGAGTTGCGGGCGGCCTACGGTGGAACCATGCGTAGCAGGCATGTGAGCGTCTGGATCGATGTCGCCCCTGACGCGGTATACGCGTATGCGGGCGACCCGCGGCAGTTGGTCACGTGGGCCGCGGGACTGGCCGAGGGCGGACTGCGCCTCACCTCGCGCGGATGGGTGGCGGATTCGCCGATGGGTGAGGTCACAGTCGAATTCACGCCGACCAACACACTCGGCGTTCTCGATCACGTGGTGCGCCTGCCCTCAGGAGAGGCCGTCTACAACCCGATGAGGGTCATTCCAGCCGGGTTGGACGCCACGGCGTGTGAAGTGGTGTTCACAGTCCGGCAACGGCCGGGGATGACCGATGAACAGCTGGAGGCGGATGTCGCCGCGGTGACGGCCGACCTGGAGACGCTGCGGAGGCTGCTCGAAGGTCAGTGATCAGAGGGTGACATGCGGCCCAGTCCGAGCCACACCAGAAGAGTGACCGCGGCGGACGACAGTACGGCCGGTGCCGCACTCATCGTGGCCGCGCCTACGACCACGAGCACCAAGGCACCGATCGCCAGGGCGATCAGCTTGTAGGTCGGCCAGGGCACCCCGGCGATGTCGACCTGGTGATCGGCCCGGGAGGTGACGCTACGAAAGTTCCCGGCGGTGGTCATATGTTGACGATAGCTCGCAACAATGATTTCGGCCAGCCGAAACCTGGGATGAGGCGTGTCGTTCTGCTCGGTCGATCAGCAGTGGGCTTCCACCCGGTACTGGACGTCGGCCGGTTTGGTGGGGCGATCGGCGAAGGAGCCGTGCGCTGTGCCGCTCAGGTGGAAGGTGGTGCCCTCGATACTGGCCTGGGTGTCCGGCGCTTGCGCCTGCGCGCTACCGGTGAAACCGGTCAGGCCCTGGATCCGCATGACCTTGGGCTCGACGGTGCCCCCGGTCTGGACGATCGCGGTGAAGCCCGGTTCCTGCGGCACCGTTTCGATGGTCCACAGCCAGGACAGTTGCGTGCATTGCACCGTGTAGGTCGTCGGCATTTCCTGGTTGTTGATCACCACCCGCGCGGTATGGGCATCGGCCGGGCTGCCGGTCGGCGTCGCACACGCGGAGGCAACCAGCCCCAGGGCCATCAAGGTGCGCGCTCCCGCTCGCTGCACCTTGCGCTGAATGTGCCGCACGGTGCTTGTTTTCCCAGTTCGGAGTTTGTTCAACCACACGCCGTGAATGCGGCCGGTGCGGGGATGCCGGCACCGCGATCTCGGCGCCCTCACCTACCCAGGTGCAGTGAAACCGCTGGCCAGTGGCACCATTGAACGGTGACTGCCGATTTGAGCAAAGGCTCCCGAGTGTCCCCGCTGGCCGCGCCCCTGACCGCGGCCGACATCGACGAGGCCGCGAAGCGAATTTCCGGGGTGGTCACCCGCAGCCCGCTGCAGTTCAACGAGCGCCTTTCGGAAGCGACCGGCGCCAACGTCTACCTCAAGCGTGAGGACCTGCAAGCGGTGCGGTCCTACAAGGCGCGCGGGGCGTTCAACCTGATGGCCCAGCTCTCGCCCGAGGAACTGGCCGCCGGTGTGGTGTGTTCGTCGGCAGGCAACCACGCCCAGGGCTTCGCCATGGCGTGCCGGTCGATGCGAACCCATGGCCGCGTCTATGTGCCGGCCAAGACCCCCAAGCAGAAGCGGGACCGGATCCGCTACCACGGCCGGGAGTTCATCGAGTTGATCGCGGTCGGGTCGACCTACGACCTGGCCGCCGCCGCGGCGCTGGAGGATGTCGCCCGCACCGGGGCCACGCTCGTGCCGCCATACGACGACGTGCGCACGATGGCAGGCCAGGGCACCATCGCCGCCGAGCTCCTCGAACAGCTCGACCAGGAGCCGGAGCTCGTGATCGTCCCCGTCGGCGGTGGCGGCTGCATCGCCGGAATCACCACATATCTCGCCGAGCGCGCCTCCGGCACATCGGTGCTCGGCGTGGAGCCGGCGGGGGCCGCGTCGATGATCGCCGCATTGGCGGCGGGTGAACCGGTGACCCTCGAGCACGTTGATCAGTTCGTCGACGGTGCGGCAGTGGCGCGGGCCGGAGCGCTGCCGTACGCCGCGCTGGCCGCCGCCGGTGACATGGTCGCCTTCACCACGGTCGACGAGGGCGCAGTCTGTACCGCGATGCTCGACCTGTACCAGAACGACGGAATCATCGCCGAGCCCGCCGGTGCGCTGTCGGTGACGGCATTGCTGGAGGCCGACATCGAGCCCGGGTCCACCGTGGTGTGCCTGATCTCCGGCGGAAACAACGACGTCTCCCGCTACAACGAGGTGGTCGAGCGGTCACTGGTGCACCTGGGCCTCAAGCACTACTTCCTGGTGGACTTCCCGCAGGAGCCCGGGGCACTGCGGCGTTTCCTCGATGAGGTTCTCGGGCCCGGCGACGACATCACCCTGTTCGAGTACGTCAAGCGCAACAACCGGGAGACCGGGGAGGCGCTGTGCGGGGTCGAGTTGAGTGCCGCGACGGACCTGGAGGGTCTGCTGGCCCGCATGGAGGATTCCGATATTCACGTCGAACTGCTCGAACCGGGCTCCCCGACCTACCGGTATCTGACCTGATCACCCGCGGCAAGAAGTTCTTTCTGCGACTGCGGCGCACGCAGCCGGCGACGGACGGCGTGAACCAGGTTCGCCTTTTCGGTGGGCCGCTCGGCTGACTGCCCAGACGACCAGCGCACACGCCGCGAACGAGGCGCCGAGGGCACTGGAGCCCGCCCATCCCGCAGCGGAGAACACCGCGGTCGTGGCGACGGCGCCGAGTGCGGAGCCCAGCGAGTAGAAGAACATGTAGCCGCCGATGACGCTGCTGGTGCGGTGCGGATAGGCAGTCGTGAGCAGATGCTGATTGCTCACATGGACCGCTTGTACGGCGAAGTCGAGAGCGATGACACCCCCGGCGACGAGGGCGAGGGACCACGAGGCGTGTCCGATGGCCAGCCATGACGCGGCAAGGAGCACGAGCGCCGCGCCCGTGACGGCACTCGCGAACCCGTTGTCGGCCCAGCGTCCCGCCCGAGCCGCACCGAGCGCGCCGGCCAGTCCGGCGATTCCGAAGAGGCCGACCTGTGCCGTGCTCAGATGCCACGGGTCCGCCGTGAGGGGCAGGGCCAAGCCGCTCCACAGCGTCCCGAACGATGCGAACAGAAAGAACGCGATCAGCCCGCGTGAGACGAAGAGCCGGTCGCCGAACAGGCCGGTCATCGACGTCAAAACTTCGGCGTAGGCAGGGGATTCGCGTCGTGGATCAGGCGGTAGGAGTTTCGGGACCAAGAAGGCCAGGGCCACCAGCAGCACCGCCAGCCCGGCATACACACTGCGCCACCCCCATGCGGTGGCAAGCGCGCCTGCCGCCACGCGTGAACCGAGGATTCCGATGACAACCCCAGAGGTCACCACACCGAGGGTGCGACCGCGCTGTTCCGCAGACGACAGGGCCGAGGCGTAGGCAACGGAGGTCTGCACGACGACGGCGAACAGGCCGGCCACCGCCAATCCGGTGAGCAGCAGCCAGGTCTGCGTGGCGGCCGCTGCCAGTGTCACCCCGACCGCAGCGAGCAACAGGTGCGCGCTGATCAGCCGGCGCCGGTCGAGGATGTCGCCGATCGGGACGAGGATGACCAGCCCGACGAGATATCCGAGTTGTCCGGCCGTGACGATCCAACCCAGCTCGGCCGCCGGCAGCCCGAGGTCGGCGCCGATGCCGGCGAGGACGGGCTGTGCGGCGTAGATCGTCGCAACGGCCACCGCACACACGGTGGCGAAGAACATCCGCAGGCTGAGGGTCAGTTCCATGTCCGCTCCGATCAATTGGTTGCATATTGCAACCAAAAACACGCTACGGCAGAATGGTTTCAAACGGCAACTCTTCAGGGAGGGTGATGGACGAGCTAACCCGCCGTGATGACGTGACCTGGACTGACCCCACCTGTCCGGTGGCGCGCACGCTCGACCTGGTGGGGGATCGCTGGAGCCTGCTCATAGTCCGCGACGCCATGGACGGAGCGCGAGCCTTCACTGACTTTCAGCAGCGCACCGGCATCGCGCGCAACATCCTCACCGACCGACTGCGCCGGCTTGTGGAGCGCGACATCCTCGACCGGGAAACGGCAGCATCGGGCCGGCGGCAGGTGTACACGCTCACCCAGGCTGGCCGTGATCTGTTTGCCGTCGTGGTGGCGCTGCGCCAGTGGGGGGAGCGGCATGCGTTCGAGCCGGGCGAGGCTCGCTCAGTGCTGGTCGACGAGTCTGGGCGCACGCTCGCCGAATTGCGGCCCACGAATTCGCTTGGCGCCCCCGTAGATTCGGACACCACATGCGTGCGGAAGGACTACTGAACGGGCTCGGTGCGCAGAACGGCGAAAGAGTGGCCGGCCAATGTGGTGGCGGCGGAACCGATGTCGGGATCTTCCCAGGCCGCGACGAGTTCCCCGGTCACCGGAACCGACACCTCCTCGGTGCCCAGATTGCAGGCGATGGACAGGGAGCCGCGGTGCAGAACGATCCAGCGCTGGTCCTCGTCGAAGTCGATCGCCATGTGGTCCAGCCACGGATCGGCCAGGTCGGGTTCGGTGCGCCGCAACGCGATGAGCTGCCGATACGTGCGGTGCAGCCGGTCGTGATCGCCGTCGGAGATCTCGCCCCAGTTCAGTTTGGACCGCAGGAATGTCTGGGGGTCCTGCGGATCGGGGATCTCGTCGGCATCCCAGCCGTGCGCGGCGAACTCGGCCTTGCGACCCTCGGCGGTGGCGCGTGCCAGTTCCGGCTCGGGATGCGAACTGAAGAACTGGAAGGGCGAGGAGGATCCCCATTCTTCGCCCATGAAAAGCATTGCCGTATAGGGCGATCCGAGAGCGAGCGCGGCCTTGACCGCCAGTTGGCCCGATGTCAGGCGTTGCGACGGCCGGTCCCCGACGGCGCGGTTGCCGACTTGGTCGTGGGTCAGGGTGTAGGCCAGCAGTCGCGTGGCCGGAATGCTGGCGGTGTCCAATGGGCGACCATGTCTGCGATGACGGAACGACGAATAGGTACCGGCATGGAAATACCCGTGCTTCAGCGTCTGCGCCAGTGTGGCCAGCGATCCGAAATCGGCGTAGTAGCCCTGCCGTTCACCTGAGACCGCGGTATGGATGGCGTGATGGATGTCGTCGTCCCACTGGGCGGTCAGGCCGTAGCCGCCACGGTCGCGCGGCGTGATGAGCCGGGGGTCGTTGAGATCGCTTTCGGCGATCAGCGACAGCGGGCGGCCGAGTTCTTCGGAAAGCGCACCGGTGTCGGCTGCCAGTTCCTCCAGTAGATGGATCGCCGTGGTGTCCACCAGCGCATGAACGGCGTCCAGTCGCAGGCCGTCGGCGCGGAAGTCACGCATCCAGCGCAGCGCGCAGTCGATGATGTACGTGCGGACCTCGTCGGCGTCGGCGTCGGACAGGTTGATCGAACTGCCCCACGGATTCTGGCCTGAGGACAGATACGGACCGAACCGCGGCAGATAGTTGCCGGACGGGCCCAGGTGATTGAACACCGTGTCGATCAGCACGCCGAGTCCGCGTGCGTGGCAGGCGTCGATGAACCGGATCAGCCCGTCCGGGCCGCCGTACGGTTCGTGCACCGCATACCACAGCACACCGTCGTAACCCCAGCCGTGGATGCCGTTGAAGGCGTTGACCGGCATCAACTCGACGAAATCGACACCGAGCTCGACCAGATGGTCCAGCTTGCCGATCGCGGCATCGAATGTGCCCTCAGGAGTGAATGTTCCGGTGTGAAGTTCGTAGATCACCCCACCGCAGATGGACCGGCCCGCCCAGTCGGCGTCGGTCCACGCATCCGGTGCCGGCTGCCACAATTGCGAGCGTCCGTGGACGCCATCGGGCTGACGTGCTGAGCGGGGGTCCGGCAGAACCGTGTCGTCCTCGTCGAGAACGAACCCGTACCGGGCGTCGGTACCGCAGCTGATCTCAGCGCGCCACCAGCCGTCGGCGGAGCGGGTCATCTCGTGCAGTGTTCCGTCCACCTCGACCCGCATGCGGTCCGGTATGGGCGCCCACACAGCGAATTCAGTCATCGGTGCGCTCCAGCAGCGCCACCGGCGAATCGGCGAGCAGCCCGGCCACCGGCACCGCACCGGCCCAGCGCCGGCCGCTGAGGCGGTCCGTCCACTGGCCGTCGGGCAACGCTAATACCGTATCGGCCCAGCCGGTTTCGGCCAATTCCACGGTCCACCTGCACGCGGCCACCACCACATCTTCTCCCCGCAGGAATGACACCAGGTGTGCCGCTGTGCTACCGGTGGCCGGCAGTGGTGTGTAGTCGCCGGAGAGGAAGGTATCCGGCCTGGCGCGACGCAGTGTCAACGCCGCCTTGGTGACCCGCAGTTTGTCATCGTCACCACGGGCCAACGCATCATGGAGCGCGGCATGGTCGACCGGGCGCCGGTTGTCCGGATCGACCAGGCTGTCCTCCGTAGATTCGGTGCCTTGGTACACATCGGGCACCCCGGGGGCGGTCAGCTGGATCAATTTCTGCCCAAGGCTGTCGTTTCGGGCGTGTGCGTCGAGCCGGCTCACCAGCGCTGTCAGTTCGGCAGCGACCGGTTCGTCCAGTACCCGGTCCAGCCAACCGTGCACCTCGTCTTCGAACTCCACGCTGGGGTCATGCCAGGAGGTGCGGGTGGCGGCCTCCCGGATGGCCTTCTCGGTGTAGGAGTGCAGCCGGACACGAAGCTCGTCGGTGACGTTGCCGTCGACGGGCCAGACGCCGAAGATGTTCTGCCACAGGAACAGCGCCGTCTCCCGATCAGGGGGAGTGGTCAGCGTTGCCCACCGCTCGACCGAGTCCGCCCATGTGACGGGCACCTGGGACAACACCCCGATGCGGGCGCGGACATCCTCACCCCGTTTGGTGTCGTGGGTCGACAAGGTCGTCATCGCTGCCGGCCAGGCGCGGCCGCGTGTCGTCGTCCGTTGGTGGAACTCGGCTGCCGACACCCCGAACAACTCGGGTGCACCGCCGACCTCGTTGAGGGACACCAGGCGGGCGTCGCGGTAGAACAGGCAGTCCTCGACCGCTTTGGCCGTCGCCGCGCCGCACAACTGGTTGAACCGCGACACCACCTCGGCGCTGGTGGACAGGGCTACCGAGAAAGCGCTCAGGGCGTCGGTGAGTTCCGGCGCCGCACAAGCTGTTTCCTGGAAGGCCACCGGCAGGATCGTCGCCAGGGCCGGATAGTCACTGCGGTACACGCCGATCCTGCTGATCAGCGCTGCCACGGCGGTCGGGAGCTGTTCGTCGTGCTGTCCGGTCACCGCCGTGACTGCACGGCACAACCGGCTCAGTTCGCTGGCCAGGGTGTGGGTGACGGCCGCGGTCTTGAGCGTCCGTTCGGCGTCTGGGTCCGGGGGCCCGCTGACTGCGGTGAGCCTGACCTTTCCGGACGGGGCGACGAACAGTCCACCGATCTCGCGCAGTGCGTCGTACCCGGTGGTGCCGTCGACGGGCAGCGACGCGTCGAGGCTCTCATCGGCGGCCAGGATCTTCTCCACCACGATCCAGGCGCCGGGGCCGGTGAGCTCACGCAACCACCGCAGATAGCCTGCGGGGTCGGACAATCCGTCCGGATGGTCGATGCGCAGGCCGTCCACCAGGCCCTCATCGAACCAGCGTTTGATCTCGGCGTGGCTGGCGTCGAACACGGCACGGTCCTCCTGCCGCAGCGCGGCCAGCGACGTGATCGAGAAGAAGCGCCGGTAACCGCAGATTCCGTTGCGCCACCCCGTCAGTCGGTAGTGCTGACGATCATGTACCTGGGCGCCGGTGCCGCCCCCGGTGCCGGGTGCGACGGGGAAGACGAGGTCACCCAGTCGCAGCAGCTCCCCGTCGACCGCCAGATCGGCGACGTCGTCGTCGGAACCCAGCACCGGCAACACGATCCGCCCGCCGTCGAGATCCCAGTCGATGTCGAAGTAGTCGGCATAGGCGGAGGCCCGGCCGTGCGTCAGCAGGTCCCACCACCAGCGGTTCTGCTCAGGCTGGGCGACACCGACGTGATTGGGCACGATGTCCACGATCAACCCCATGCCACGGGACCGGGCAGCCTGCGAGAGTCGGCGCAGCCCGTCCGGGCCCCCGAGTGCGGCCGACACCGTGGTGGGATCGGTGACGTCGTAGCCATGAGTGGACCCATGCGAGGCGGTCAGGATCGGCGACAGGTACAGATGCGAAACGCCCAGCTCGTCCAGATAGTCGAGCAGGTTCACCGCGTCATCGAATGTGCAGCAGTCCCCACGCATCTGGAGCCGATACGTGGACAGGACCTGGCTGGGCATGTCAGGCCGTCTTGCGCAGGACGAGCAGTGAGCGGGCTTGCAGCGAGATCTTCTCGCCCGCGGCGACGACCAGATCCGAATCGCCCGTCGGACTGGCGGTGTCGAGGTCCCCGGTCCATTCGGCGGCGTAATCGCCGTTCGGGGTGACGAAATCCTGCTCATGGTCATTGGCGTTGAAGCACAACAGGAAGGTGTCGTCGACGACGCGCTCACCGCGGGCGTTGGGTGCCGGGATGGACTCGCCGTTGAGGAACACCGCGACGCAGGTGCCCAGCCCGGTGCCCCAGTCCTCCGGGGTCATCTCGGTACCCCCGGGGGTGAGCCAGGCGATGTCGCGGACCTGATCCCCGCTGCGGATCGGCTTGCCCTCGAAGAACCGGCGGCGCCGAAACGCCGGGTGGCGCTTACGGAAAGCCAGCACCTTCCGGGTGAATTCGAGGTGGTCGGCGTTGGATTCGAGCAGGGACCAGTCCATCCACGACAGTTCGGAATCCTGGCAGTACACATTGTTGTTGCCCAATTGGGTCCGCCCGATCTCGTCGCCGTGAGCGATCATCGGGGTGCCCTGGGAGAGCATCAGCGTTCCCATGATGTTCCGCATCTGTTTTGCGCGCAGGGCCAGGATCTCCGGGTCGTCGGTCGGTCCCTCGACCCCGCAGTTCCACGAACGGTTGTGACTCTCGCCGTCTCGGTTGTCCTCACCGTTGGCCTCGTTGTGCTTCTCGTTGTAGGACACCAGATCGTTGAGGGTGAATCCGTCGTGGCAGGTCACAAAGTTGATGCTGGCACCGGGACGTCGGCCGGTGGCTTCGTACAGATCCGAGGAGCCGGTCAGCCGGGAGGCGAACTCGCCGAGGGTTGCGGGCTCGCCCCGCCAGTAATCGCGCACAGTATCGCGATACTTCCCGTTCCATTCGGTCCACAAACCTGGGAAGTTGCCGACCTGGTAGCCGCCCTCGCCGATGTCCCACGGTTCGGCGATCAGCTTCACCTGGCTGACCACCGGGTCCTGCTGGACCAGATCGAAGAAGGCTGAAAGCCGGTCCACGTCATAGAATTCGCGGGCCAGCGTGGAGGCCAGGTCGAACCGGAAGCCGTCGACGTGCATCTCCAGCACCCAGTAGCGCAGCGAGTCCATGATCAGTTGCAGCGTGTGGGGATGCCGGGCGTTCAGGCTGTTTCCGGTCCCGGTGAAGTCCTTGTAGTACTCGGGTTGTCCGTCGAGCAGCCGGTAGTAGGCGGCGTTGTCGATGCCGCGGAAGTTGATGGTCGGGCCGAGGTGGTTGCCTTCTGCGGTGTGGTTGTAGACCACATCCAGGATGACCTCGATGCCGGCGTCGTGGAACGCCTTGACCATGGTCTTGAACTCGGCGACGGCGCCGCCGGCGTGCCGGGTGGCCGCGTACTGGAAGTGCGGAGCGAAGAAGCCGACCGTGTTGTAGCCCCAGTAGTTTCGCAGCCCGAGGTCCAGAAGCCGGTGATCGTGCATGAACTGGTGTACCGGCATCAGCTCGATCGCGGTGACGTTCAGCGACTGGAGGTACTCGATCACCACCGGATGGCTCAGGCCCGCGTAGGTGCCCCGAAGTTCCTCCGGGATACCCGGGTGGGTCTGGGTCATTCCCTTGACATGTGCCTCGTAGATCACCGTGTCGTGATACGGCGTCTTGGGTGCGCGGTCCGAACCCCACTGGAAGAACGGGTTGATGACCACGCTCGTCATGGTGTGGCCCAGGGAGTCGACCTGTGGCGGCGTTCCGGTGCCGGGCGGGTCGGCCGTCAGATCGTAGGAGAAAAGGGCCTGGCTGAAGTCGAAGTCGCCGTGGAACGACTTGCCGTACGGGTCCAACAGCAGCTTGCTGGGGTCGCACCGGTGCCCGCTGCCGGGATCCCACGGGCCGTGCACCCGATACCCGTAGCGCTGGCCGGGTGTCACCGTCGGCAGATAGGCGTGCCAGACGTACCCGTCGACCTCTTCGAGATTGATCCGTTGCTCGGTGCCGTCCTTGGCGATCAGGCACAGTTCGACACGCTCGGCTACTTCGGAGAACAACGAGAAGTTGGTCCCCGCACCGTCATAGGTCGCGCCAAGGGGATACGGCTCGCCGGGCCAGACAGTCGACATCGGCGTAGGGGCGGAAGACGGAGGCACTGCGGACGACGGCGGCATGGTTTCACCACCAACCGGTGGCCGCCGCCATCTGACGGCCCAGTTCACCTGTCATGGTCCGCATGTACGTCGTGGAGATGTGATGAGAATCGTGGTACAGCAACACATTTCCCTCCACCACGCGGCAATAGTCCTTACGGCACACCGCATCGCTCATGTCGAGTGGCTTGAGCAGAGGAAACCTCCCGACGAAATCCAGCGTGGGGTTGTGGTCGGAGAGTACCTTGGACCGCTCGATGCCGCAGGAGATGGAATCGCCGCCGTTGGCCAGGCAATCGTATGGGAAGTAGGGCTCGCCGTTGCGGGTCAGCCATGGGGTGTCGCGCATAGCCAGGACCGGAATGTTGTTCTTGGAGAAGGTTTCCCAGATTCCGATGTAGGTGCCGGGCATCACGTCTCCCGGCTTGATGTTCCAGGGCCGAGTCGAGGTGGTGAAGACGAAGTCGGGACGGTCGGTGATGAGCTGCGACATCACCTTTTCGTTCCACTCATGACATTTCGGATACGGGCGGTTGTCGCCCATCACGAGCGGCGTTTCCTCGGTGGTCAGGGGGCAACCCATCTTGAGGTAGGTGACCACTTTGAAGTTGTGCCGGCGGCCCAGCAGGTCCAGTGCGGTGATCCAGTGCTCGGCGTGCGATCCGCCGGCGACTGCGATGGTGCGCGTCGCGTTCTTGTCGCCGTACGTGCAGTTGATGATGTCGGTGTTGCCGAAATCGCTGATGCAGCCGTCGGTCGTGGATGCGGGCAGATCGTCCTTGGCCTCGAGCACGGTGGGGCGCATCGGCAGTTTGGGGACGCGCGCGTGGTCGAGCAGTGCGCGTGCACCCGGATAGTCGCGGGCCGACAGTCCGGACAGTTCCTTGCCGTTGGCCCGCTGCACGGTGACATGCTCACGCCAGGTGAACGAGGTGGCCGTCAGTGCGATACCGAGAAGACCGACGATGGAACCGAGAACGATGGTCGGCCGCCGCAGGCGCACCCGCAGCGGAACCGGAGCCGCGGTGGTGGTGGCCTTGGCCTTCTGCGAGCGCAGGGGCTCTTCGATGTAGCGGGTGGTGAGCCACGCCAGAACGCCTGAAACGAGCAGCACGATCGTGCCCTCGAGGAAGTTCGCGTGTGAGTGGCCCGAGTAGGACAGCCAGAAGATCAGCAGGGGCCAGTGCCACAGATACAGCGAGTAGGCCATCGAGCCCAGTGATACGAAAGGCTTCGTCGCCAGCATCCGGTTGGGTGCGGGCAGCCGCTGGCCCGCGGTCGGATCGTCGGCTTGGTTGGCGGCGGTCAGGATGAAGATGATCGTGGCGCCGACCGGAACCAATGTCCACGGCCCGGGAAATTCCTTGACGCCGTCGATCCACCAGCCGCACGACAGGATCGCGGCCAGCGAGACGGTCGCCAGGATGGTGCGCAGCCACATCGGCCACCGCACCGCCGGGACCAGTGCGCCGGCAAGTGCGCCGATCAGCAGCTCCCAGCCACGAGCGAAGCTGTTGTAGTAGGCCGTGGCCTGGTCGTTGTTGTGGGCGATGATCGCGTACACGAAGGACGCGATGGTCAGTGCGCTCAGTAAAACGATGAACGCGGTACGCAGGTGGCGGCCGAACAGCCGGCGGCCGAGAAAAGCGAACCCGAAGACCAGCAGCAGAAACGCCAGATAGAACTGTCCCTGCACCGACATCGACCAGATGTGCTGCAGCGGGCTGACCGCCTCACCGGCGCGAAGGTAGTCCGCGGCGGTGTTGGCCAGCTCCCAGTTCTGGTAATAACCCAGGCTTGCCAGGCTTTGGTCAGCAAATGTTTCCCAGCGGGTTTCCGGCTGCACGAGGATGGTCAGCACCGCGGCCGCGGCAAGCACGACGACGAGCGCGGGAAGCAGGCGTCGAATCAGTCGGACCACTTCGGGAAGCGGCCACAGCGGCGCCTCTGGGTTCAGTGCGATCCGCAGGATCTTGCCGCCGAAGAAGAATCCGGACAGCGCCAGGAATACGTCGACACCACCGGAAACCCGACCGAACCAGATGTGGAACATCGCCACGAGGGCGATGGCGACGCCGCGCAGTCCATCCAGATCATGGCGGTAGAAACCCGATGCACGGGTACCCATGACTGCGCGTGGAACGGAACCGGATTCGGTGCCGGGCTCCGTCCGGGGGGCGTCAAGGGTTTCCATGGTCGAGGCCAATTTACCTAACATCGGTCTGCCGCTCACATTTCGGATGCGTGCGTCACAGTCTGTGAGCAAAGGGCTAGGCTGCCCGACTGTGGCTGAGCTGACCCCAGCGCAGATCAATGCCATCGACGCGGCCCACATCTGGCACCCCTACAGCGCCATGGGCTCCGCGGCGCTTCCGCCGGTAGTGGCGGTCGGTGCCAAAGGCGCGTGGCTGTCTGTGATCGACCCTACCGACGGCGCAACGATCGAGGTGATCGATGCGATGGCGTCGTGGTGGACGGCCGTGCACGGTCACGGGCACCCGGTGCTGGACCGTGCGATCAATGACCAGCTCGCCACCATGAATCACGTCATGTTCGGCGGTCTGACGCATGAACCGGCCGCACGGCTGGCCCAACTGCTGGTCGAACTCACCCCCGAGGGCTTGGAGACCGTCTTCTTCAGCGATTCCGGGTCGGTGTCCGTCGAGGTGGCGGTGAAGATGGCGCTGCAATATTGGCGCAGCCTCGGCAAGGGCGCCAAGCACCGCCTGATGACATGGCGCGGCGGCTATCACGGCGACACGTTCACCCCGATGAGCGTGTGCGATCCCGACGGCGGCATGCATTCGCTGTGGACCGACGTTCTGGTGCCCCAAATTTTCGCACCGCCCGTGCCGGCCGACTATCAACCGGCCTATAGCGAGGCGTTCGAACGGCAGCTGGCCGAGCATGCCCACGAGCTCGCCGCGGTGATCGTTGAACCCATGGTGCAGGGCGCCGGGGGCATGCGCTTTCACGATGCGCGCTACCTGTCTGACCTGCGCGCGATCTGCGACCGCCACGATGTGTTGCTGATCTTCGATGAGATCGCCACCGGATTCGGCCGCACCGGCAAGCTGTTCGCCGCCGAACATGCCGGGATCAGCCCCGACATCATGTGTGTGGGCAAGGCGCTCACCGGCGGTTACATCACGCTGGCGGCCACACTGTGCACGCGCGAGGTCGCGCGGACGATCAGCGAGGGGGAGCCCGGCGCCCTCATGCACGGACCGACGTTCATGGCCAACGCGCTGGCCTGCGCGGTCGGCGTTGCCGCGGTGGAATTGCTGATCAGTGGTGATTGGCCGGCCCGGGTGGCCGCGATCGAAGAGGGATTGCGGGAAGGTCTTGAGCCGGCCCGCTCGCTGCCCGGAGTAGCCGATGTCCGGGTGCTCGGTGCGATCGGCGTGATCGAGATGAGCGAGCCGGTGGACATGCGCGTGGCCACCCTGGCTGCGTTGAGTCACGGCGTCTGGCTGCGCCCGTTCGGCAAGCTGATCTATGCGATGCCGCCCTTCATCTGCACGCGCGCGGAGGTCGAACAGATCACCGCGGGCATGGTCGGCGTGGCGCGTGCACTAACCTGAACGGTGTTCAAGGGTCGGCACCGCCGACGTGTTCAAGGCCGAGGATCGGCATTGAGGAGCACCACGTGACGCGCACGGAGCTTTCACCGCTGGCCTGGCTCGCCGACGTCGAGCAGCAGCGCCGGCAGGCCGGACTGCGTCGCGAGCTGCGCACCCGGCCCGCCGTGGCCACCGAGCTGGACCTGGCCTCCAACGATTACCTCGGGTTGTCGCAGCACCCGCAGGTGCTCGACGGCGGCATCGAAGCGCTGCGGACCTGGGGTGCCGGCGCCGGGGGATCCCGGCTGGTCACCGGTAACACCGAACTGCACGAGGGGTTCGAGACCGCCCTGGCGACGTTCGTCGGGGCCGAGTCGGCGTTGGTCTTCTCCTCGGGCTACACCGCCAACCTCGGCGCCGTCGTCGCACTGTCGGGACCGGGCTCGCTGCTGGTTTCCGACGCACTCACCCACGCGTCCCTGGTCGATGCCTGCCGGTTGTCGCGTGCCCGGGTCCACGTCACCCCGCACCGTGACGTGGACGCGGTCGATGCCGCGTTGTCGGCGCGCACCGAGGAGCGCGCGGTGGTGCTGACCGAATCCGTGTTCAGCACCGACGGGGCACTGGCGCCGCTGCGTGAGCTGCACGCGGTGTGTCGCCGGCACGGCGCGCTGATGCTCGTCGACGAGGCACACGGGCTCGGTGTGCGCGGCCCGGGCGGGCAGGGCCTGCTCTACGAGGTCGGGCTGGCCGGGGCGCCGGACGTCGTGATGACGACGACGCTGTCCAAGGCCCTCGGCAGCCAGGGCGGGGTCGTGCTCGGCCCGGAGCCGATCCGCGCCCACCTGATCGATGCGGCCCGCCCGTTCATCTTCGACACGGGGCTGGCCCCGGCGGCCGTCGGCGCGGCGTGGGCCGCGCTGCGGGTGTTGATCGCCGAACCGCAGCGAGCCCAAGCCGTGTTGCACCATGCCGCTGAACTGGCCCGGATCTCCGGGGACGCCGCTGTACCCGAATCCGCGGTCGTCTCGGTGATCCTCGGCGATCCGGAGGTGGCGGTGGCGGCAGCCGCGGCCTGCCTGGACCGTGGCGTCCGCGTGGGCTGCTTCCGTCCGCCGACGGTCCCTGAAGGCACCTCACGACTGCGCTTGACCGCGCGGGCCTCGTTGACCGCCGACGAGATGGGCCTGGCCCGGCAGGTGTTGACCGAGGTGCTGTCGAAGGCCCGGTTGTGAGCACGTTGGTCGTCACCGGCACCGACACCGGTGTCGGCAAGACGGTGACGACCGCCGCGCTGGCGTGTGCGGCCCGCCTCGCCGGTCTCGACGTCGCGGTGTGCAAGCCGGTGCAGACCGGAACCATCGACGGAGACAACGACCTCGGTGAGGTGAACCGGTTGTCCGGGGCGGACAACCTGCACGGCGGATGGCGGTATCCGGAGCCGCTGGCCCCGGTGGCCGCTGCGCACCGGGCCGGGTGTGCGTTGCCGACCCGTACCGAGTTGGTGGAGGCGGTGCGCGGTGCCGAGATTCCCGGCGGGCTGACCGTGGTCGAAGGAGCCGGTGGTCTCCTCGTCGAACTGGGCGCTGACGGCGTCACGGTGCGTGACCTGGCCGCCGATCTGTCGGCGGCCGTTCTGGTCGTGGTGTCCCCGGGCTTGGGAACACTCAACCACACCGCTTTGACCTTGGAATCGCTTTCCGGGCAAGGGATTCCGTGCGCCGGCCTGGTGATTGGCGCGTGGCCGGAGAACCCCGGCGTGGCGGAGTTGGGCAACCGGGAGGCGCTGGCGCGGCTGGCGCCCGTCCGCGCGGTACTGCCGGCCGGTGCCGGCGGCGGGACTGCCGAGGAGTTCGAGGCACTGTGTGCCAACGCCTTCGACCGAGACTGGCTGACCGGCCTGATCTGACATGGTGCATTCCGTCGAGCTGGTTTTCGACCCGGACACTGAAGCCGCCGTCCGCGGAATCTGGGATGCGCTGCGCGACGCGGATATTCCCAGCCAGGCACCGGCCAGCCGGCCGCATGCCACGCTGACGGTGGCCCAGCGCATCGATGCCCGGGCCGAGGAGGAACTGGGTGTGCTCGTCGACCGATTCCCGTTGCCGTGCCGGATCGGGGCGACGCTGATCTTCGGCCGTTCGGCCGGGGTGCTGGCGCGGCTGCTGGTTCCGACTGCCGAGCTGCTCACGGTGCAGGCCGATGCCCACCGGCTGTGTCTGCCGTTCATGGATCCGGCCCCGATGCCGCACGCCGAACCGGGGCAGTGGACGCCGCACGTGACCCTGGCCCGGCGAGTCGCTCCGGGGCGGCTCGCCACCGCGATGCGCATCGCCGGACGTCCGGCCGAGATCGTCGGACGGGTGACGGGCCTACGACATTGGGACGGCGACAAGCGCACCGAACACCCGATCGGCTGATCGGGCGGCGATCATCCCTGCCCGATGTCGCGGCCGGCGCTGAGCGTGCTGGCGCCGCGGACTGCCAACCCGTCGACGAGCAGTTGCAGGCCGAAGGCGAACTGACGTGACGTGTCGCGATTGAGCACCGACTGCTCGTCGGTCAGAGCACCCGCCGCGTCCCACTGCAGCCGGGATTGTTCGTCTGCCGTGAAGCCCAGCACGTAGTAGAGCACCGTGCGGGCGGCCAACTCGTCATCAGGCGACATGACGCCGGCCCGCTGGGCCGCATCGGCGAGCTGCGCCACGATCTCGCCGACGATCTGGGACTGGCCGGCGGCAAAACTGGACGAGACGAGCTCGGCACCGTCGGTGTGCGACAGCAGTGCATCACGCAACGCCGCGCAGGTCTGGTGGATCCGGCCCGGCCAGGCTGTTGCGGTGCCCTCGACGCGGACGGGTTGCAGGATGCGGTCGGCGACGGCGCCGAGCAGTTCCTGTTTGTTGGCGAAGTGCCAGTACAGCGCCCCCGGGCTGACATTGAGCTCACGGGCCAGGCGCCGCATCGTCAGGTCGGCGATGCCGTAGTTGTCCAGGATGGCCGTCGCCGCATCCACCACGTCGGGTTTGTGGAGTTGCACACCGTTACCCTAGCCTGAACGGTGTTCAAGTGTCGGCTCGACCGGCCACATGATCCACAGGAGGACGTTTCGTGACGCAGGCAGCCGTAGATGTACTGGGCGTAGCTCGCGAGCAGGTGCTGGAGCGTGGCGTCGGCCTCGACCAGGATCAGACACTGCAGGTGCTGCAGCTGCCCGACGACAAGCTCGAGGAGCTGCTGGCCCTGGCCCACGAGGTCCGGATGAAGTGGTGCGGCCCCGAGGTCGAGGTCGAGGGCATCATCAGCCTCAAGACGGGCGGCTGCCCGGAGGACTGCCACTTCTGCTCGCAGTCGGGTCTGTTCGCGTCTCCGGTGCGCAGCGCCTGGCTGGACATCCCGAGCCTGGTCGAGGCCGCCAAGCAGACCGCCAAGACCGGCGCCACCGAGTTCTGCATCGTGGCCGCGGTGCGCGGCCCAGATGAGCGGCTGCTGGCCCAGGTGGCCGCGGGCATCGAGGCGATCCGCAACGAGGTCGACATTCAGATCGCCTGCTCGCTGGGCATGCTGACCCAGGAGCAGGTGGACCGCCTCAAGGACATGGGCGTGCACCGCTACAACCACAACCTGGAGACGGCCCAGTCGTTCTTCCCCAATGTCGTCACCACCCACTCGTGGGAGGAGCGCTGGGGCACGTTGGAGATGGTGCGCGAGGCCGGCATGGAGGTCTGCTGCGGTGGCATCCTCGGTATGGGGGAGACCCTGGAGCAGCGCGCCGAGTTCGCCGCCAACCTGGCCGAGCTGAACCCGCACGAGGTGCCGCTGAACTTCCTCAACCCGCGCCCGGGCACGCCGTTCGGCGATCTCGAGGTGCTGCCGGCGGCCGAGGCGCTCAAGGCAGTGGCGGCGTTCCGGCTGGCGCTGCCGCGCACCATGCTGCGGTTCGCCGGTGGCCGCGAGATCACCCTGGGTGACCTCGGTGCCAAGCAGGGCATCCTGGGCGGTATCAATGCCGTCATCGTCGGCAATTACCTGACCACGCTGGGCCGCCCGGCCGAGTCGGATCTCGAATTGCTCGATGATCTGCAGATGCCGATCAAGGCCCTCAACGCCAGCCTGTAGAACAGGGGTGTGGTGATCTCCGAGATGGCAGAAACGCCGGCTCTGCCCGCGCCCGTCGGCGCCGGGCTGTACAACGTCTACACCGGGGTCCAGGCTGACGCGGCGGAGGGCAGCGTGCTGCCGACCGCGGCACAGCTCGGCCTGGAGCCGCCCCGGTTCTGCGCCGAGTGCGGCCGCCGGATGATCGTCCAGGTGCGCCCGACCGGGTGGTGGGCGAAGTGCTCGCGGCATGGGCAGGTGGATTCCACGGACCTGGATACGCGGCGATGAGCCTCTCGGGCGAAGAGCAGAGGGCACAGATGAGCCTCTCGGGCGAAGAGCAGAGGGCACAGATGAGCCTCTCGGGCGAAGAGCAGAGCGCGCCCGCCGGCCTGGCATACGCCGATATCCCTGGGGCGCCGCGGGTTTCGCGTGGCCGGGCAGTGCTGATCGTCATTGCCGCCCTGGCCGTAGCCGGTGCCGTGCTCGGCGCGCTGTGGGCTTTCCTGGCTCCGGGGGTACACGGCGTGGTGGCGTTGACCCGTAGCGGTGAACGGGTGCACGCCTATCTGGGCGGCGAATCCGACCACTTTTTCACCTCGGCGTTCATGTTCGTGGGCCTGCTCGTCGTCCTGGGTGTCGTCGCCGCGGTGGCGGTTTGGCAGTGGACCCCGCATCGCGGGCCGGTGCTGGCCGCCGCGCTGGCGGCCGGGTGCGCGTTGGCCACGGCGGTGGGTGCGGGTGTCGGTACCGCGCTTGCCTATTGGCGGTTCGGTTCGCTCGATATTGCGGCCGCTCCCGTGACCCCGGAACACCGCGTGCACTATGTGGTGCAAGCGGCATCGGTCTTCTTCGGGCACACGTCGCTGCAGATCGCCGGAACGATCTTGTTTCCCGCGGCCATGGCGGCGATGGCCTACGCGCTGATCGCGGTGTCCACGGCGCGCGATGATTTGGGCGCCTGGCCGCCGGTGCAGACGCCGACCTATCCGGTGATCCCGCCGGCGGTCAGTACGCCAGGGGCTTGATCCGAACCCTGCCCTACTGCCGTGGTTTCAGATGCGGGTTGCGGCGGGCGCCGTTGGCGAAGTAGTCACCTCCCTTGGAGGCCGCGAAAAGCAAGTAGCCCATGACGAGGGCGATGGTCAAGATCCCCATGCCGAGGGCCAGGCCGACGCCCAAATAATTCGGTGGTGCCGGTCGGGGCGGTGGTGGACCAGCCTGCCACGGCGTTGGCGGGATGGGCGCCCCGGACGGATAGCCCGATTGCGGATGGTGCGGGTAGGCGGGATGGCTGTGGTGCTGCTGGTACTGCGGATAGGGCGAGTACCAGGGCGGGTACTGCGGACCTGAGTCAGCTTGGTCTGCAGGCGGATACACGCCCATCCTTCCGTCGCGACGACTGCGGCTATAGCGATCGTAGGGGCGCGGCGGGCCTCCTGATCGCAGCAGTTTTGGTCGTGACGGATCAGTTCGCCGGGGGTTTGACGGCTGCCGGTTCGAAGATCTCGATGGGGTTGCCGTCGGGATCATTGATCTGGATCTGCCGCCCGCCGGGCCCCGTCTCCACGGTGTTGCGGAACGCGACGTCGGCTTCGCGCAGTTCGGTGATCGCCGCGTCGAGATCGTCGACCTCCAGCACGAGTCGATTGAACCCCCCGGGTGCCTGCGTGCTGCCGTCGGGCAGCTGACGCGCCCCTGAGCTGCCCGGTCCGCTCAGGAAAAGGGTGAGATTGCCGTTGGCCACGGACGCGAATGCCGGTCCGCCCTGTAAGGCGACGTGGAACCCCAGGTGCTCCGTATAGAAAGCGACCGCGCGGTCGACGTCGGTGACCTGGTAGCGGAGCGCGCCGGTTCGGTAGGTGATGTGTCCAGACATGACCGCAGTGTGCCGAGTTCCGCGGTGGAAGTATTGAACAAAATTGACCTACGGTTCGAGTGCGATGTGGTCGTCTTTCGCGACGTACACGGTTCGGCGTAGTTGCTGGACGGGGGTCATCCCGGAGAATTCCTGGAACTCCCGGATCATGTGGGACTGGTCGGAGTAGCCGTGCTCGATGGCGAAGGTCGGCCAGTGCGGCGGTGTCGGTGTCGACGAGACGGCGTCGTGTGCGTGCCGGAACCGTTGCAGGCGGGCGAACCGTTTGGGTGGCATTCCGACTTGGGTGGTGAACAGCTGGATCAGTCTGCGATGGCTGAAACCGACTTCGCGCGCCAGTGATTCGATCGAAGGTTGACGGTGGTCCAGGCTGAGCGCCTGCACGGCGAAGGCGACTTCGCGGCTCAGTTCGCGGCCGGCGGGTGATCGGGTCAGCAGTGCGCGTTCGACGATGGCAAAGCGTGCCCTGACCGATTCCGCCTCGCAGATCTCGCCCCGGAGGTCGGCGGCCGCGCCGTTCCACAACGTGTCCAGGCCGACGTGGGAGCCGACGAGTTCGCGCGGTGATAGTGCGAGGGCAGTGCCCACCCCTCCCGGTTTGAAATGCACGCCCAGCATCGCGGTGTGCTCGCGTGCGTCGATGTCGAAGGGCAGGGAATAAGGGCCGCAGATGACGGCTCCTGAAAAGCGTTGTGAGCCATGATGGTTCGTTATGGCGACGACGTCAGGGCCCAGGTTGATGACGAGCTCGGTGGTGCCGGTGGGCAGGATGCGCTCGGTGGGGTATGTGGGTCCGTCCGCAATGCACCACAGGTGGTCGACGCTGTCGCGCAGGGCCACCGTCGGGAGTTGACGGAAATATCGCATCTACCCCCATTGTGCCAGCGCGTGGCTGGTCAGAGTGGGCGGCGGTGGACCGTCCGGCCCAGGGCGACTTTGGTGGCGATTCCGGCCAGTCGCGCCATGCCCATGTACGTGATGGGGTTGAGCAGCGTCGGCCACTTGGACCGCACGATGTTGGCGGTCAGCGGACGACCGGCGAATCGGTCGGTCAGCCAGCGCAACGCCATCGGCGCCGAGAACGGGTGCAACAGCAGATGCTCGCTGAACATGTCGCGGTGATAGGTCACGTCGGCGCCGCCGGCAAGATAGGTGTCGGCAAGTTCGTCGATGTCATCGACCGAGATGATCTCGTCGTGCACGGCCTGGACGATCAGCACGGGCGGAACTGGTGCGGCCACACCGAGTTTGGTGTCGTGGAACACCTCACTGACCTCGGGGCCGTCGAGGATCTGTTCCAGCGGCATGTCGACGAGATCGGCCATGTCGGTGCGGAACATCCGCACGATGGCTTCGACGGTGGTCATCCGGTGCAGGCGGTCGAGGAGCTTGCGTCCCTCAACGGTGGCGTGCTCGGCGATGACCCGGTTCAGGTTGGGGTAGATGTCGGAGAGGGCGGCCACCACCAGGGCGGGAAGCCCCGAGAACACGGTGCCGTTGAGCCGGCGGAAGGTGTTTCCGAGATCGCCGACGGGGGAGCCGAGTACGGCGCCGACGATGTTGAGTTCGGGCGCGTAGCTGTCGGCCATCTCGGCGGCCCAGGCACTGGCCAGGCCGCCGCCGGAGTATCCCCACAGGCCGATGCGCGCGTCGGGTGACAGTGGCAGGTGCTCGGCGTTGAGCGCGGCACGCAGGCCGTCGAGGACGCGGTAGCCGGGCTCATAGGGCGCACCCCACATGCCGCCGACGCCCTCGTGGTCGGGGACCGAGACCGCCCAGCCCTCGGCCAGCGCGGCCGAGATCAGCAGAAATTCCAGTTGGGCCAGGGATCCGGTGGCCTTGGCGTGGTGGCGCAGCGCGTAGGAGGGGAAGCACCGGCCCGAGATGGCGTCGATCGCGCACTGGTAGGACACGACCGGACAGTCCGGCGCGGCGTCGGCAGGGACGATGACGGTGGTGGCGGCGGCTTCGGGGACGCCGTTGCGGTCAGTCGAGCGGTACAGCAGTTGGGTGGCGTGCAGGCGCTGCGGGATGAGGCCCAGAAAGGCCAGCTCGACATCGCGGCTGCGTAGGACGGTGCCCGGTTCGGCGTGCTGGAATCCAGCAGGCGGGACGTAGAACGCGTCCTTGTGGGGGAGTACGGGTCGAGCGGCCGGGTCGAGATGCTCGTGAGGTGCTCGACCGATCCATTCGGCTGCCGAGACGCTGGCCGTACTGCCCAAGTCCATCCGGGCATTCTTACTTAAGAAGGGTCTAAGAATCCAGTCGACTCACCCAGGAGGGCGCAGCGCGGCGAATTCGTCGGTCACGCGGTACCGGGAGTCGGTGAAGCGGTACAGCGCGGCGGGGCGCCCGCCGCTGCGGCCGGATCGGGCGGTGGTTCCGGTGCGGGTGATGACCTTGCGACGTTCCAGCACGCGCTGCAGGTTTGTGGCGTCGACTTGGTAGTCGAGCGCGGCGCTGTAGATGTCGCGCAGTGTCGAGAGCGCGAATTCCTTTGGCGCCAGAGCGAATCCGATGTTGGTGTACGAAAGCTTGGCTGCCAGCCGGGTGCGCGCGTGTTCGACCATCGGGGCGTGGTCGAAGGCCATCGGGGGCAGGTCGCTGACCGGATGCCAGCGGGTGTCCGGCGGCAGGGTTGGGGTGGAGGGGGAGGGGACCAGGCCCAGGAATGTGGACGCGATGGTGCGCATGCCCGGGACCCGATGGGGGTCGGAGAACACCGCCAGTTGCTCCAAATGGGCCAGCTCGCGCAGATCGACCTTCTCGGCCAGCTGTCGCCGCACTGAGCTGGTCAGATCCTCGTCGTCATCCAGCCGGCCGCCCGGTAAGGACCACTTGCCCCGCTCGGGATCCAGCGCGCGCTGCCAGAGCAGCACGTTGAGGGCGGGCTGGCGGGTGTCGAGGCCGCGAACCTGGAACACAACGGCGAGTACTTCGTGCGCGGTGTTACCATGTGGCATGTTTTCGATTATAAGTCGAAAACCTGACGTAGTGGAGGAGGTCGGCGTGACCGCTCTCAATGGCACCCTCACGGGGGGCTTGGCAGATCAGATCGTCGATGGGCCCGGTGGCTATTCCGGCGTTGACGGCGACGAGCAGTGGGCCGCCGAGATCCGTCGTCTGGTCGACCTGCGCGGTGCGACGCTGCTGGCGCACAACTACCAGCTGCCGGCCATTCAGGATGTCGCTGACCATGTCGGCGATTCACTGGCGCTCTCGCGCATCGCCGCCGAGGCCCCCGAGGACACCATCGTGTTCTGCGGGGTGCACTTCATGGCCGAGACGGCCAAGATCCTCAGCCCGGACAAGACGGTGCTGATCCCGGATCAGCGGGCCGGTTGCTCATTGGCCGACTCGATCACCGCCGACGAACTGCAGGCGTGGAAGGACGAGCACCCCGGTGCGGTCGTCGTCTCCTACGTGAACACCACCGCCGCGGTGAAGGCGCTGACCGACATCTGCTGCACCTCCTCGAACGCGGTCGAGGTGGTGGCCTCGATCCCCGAGGACCGCGAGGTGCTGTTCTGCCCGGACCAGTTCCTGGGAGCGCACGTCCGGCGCGTCACCGGTCGCAAGAACCTGCACGTCTGGGCCGGCGAATGCCACGTGCACGCCGGGATCAACGGTGACGAGCTGGCCGACCAGGCCCGGTCGCACCCCGACGCCGAACTCTTCGTACACCCGGAATGCGGCTGCGCCACGTCGGCGCTTTACCTGGCCGGTGAGGGCGCGGTGCCTGAGGAGCGGGTGAAGATCCTGTCCACCGGCGGCATGCTCGACGCGGCCCGCGAGACCCGGGCGCGGCAGGTTCTCGTCGCGACCGAGGTCGGCATGCTGCACCAGTTGCGCCGGGCCGCGCCCGACGTCGACTTCCTGGCGGTCAACGATCGCGCGTCGTGCACCTACATGAAGATGATCACTCCGGCCGCGCTGCTGCGGTGCCTGATCGAAGGCGCCGACGAGGTGCACGTCGACCCCGAAACCGCCCGCCTGGGCCGTGCCAGCGTGCAGCGGATGATCGCGATTGGTCAGCCCGGCGGCGGCGAATGACCCCGACGGGCAGCGCCCGGGGATCGAGCCGCTTCGCCTGCGGCAGTTCGACACTGTGGCAGCAGCGAGCTGACGTCGTCGTCGTCGGCACCGGCGTCGCGGGCCTGGTGGCGGCACTGGCCGCACACCGCCGCGGCCGCCGGGTGGTGGTGCTGAGCAAGGCCCGCGAAACCGCGACCTTCTACGCCCAGGGCGGCATCGCCGTGGTCCTGCCCGACACGGACGACTCGGTCGAGGCGCATGTCAACGACACCATCGCCGCCGGCGGCGGACTGTGTGACCCCGATGCGGTGCGCTCCATTGTCGCGGGCGGCTATGACGCGGTGGCCGATCTGGTCGCCGACGGCGCACGGTTCGACGAGGCAGCTCCTGGGCGCTGGGCACTGACCCGCGAGGGCGGGCATACCCGGCGCCGCATCATTCACGCCGGCGGTGATGCGACCGGTGCCGAGGTCCAGCGCGCGCTCGACTCCGCGGCGGCCACCCTCGACATCCGCCGCGACCACGTGGCGCTAGAGGTCCTGCGCGACGACGCCGCCGTGACGGGGGTGCTGGTCCGTAACGAGGACGGTTTGGGCATCATCCACGCGCCCTCGGTCATCCTGGCCACCGGCGGGCTCGGTCACGTCTATGCCGCCACCACGAACCCCAGTGGCTCGACTGGCGACGGCATCGCCCTGGCGTTGTGGGCCGGTGTCCCGGTCCGGGACATCGAGTTCGTCCAGTTCCACCCGACCATGTTGTACGCCGCGGGCGGTGGTGGACGGCGTCCGCTCATCACCGAGGCGCTGCGTGGTGAGGGCGCCGTTCTCATTGACGCGCAGGGTAACTCGGTGACCGAAGGGGTCCATCCCATGGGGGACCTGGCCCCGCGTGATGTGGTGGCTGCGGCCATCAATTCCCGGCTGAGCGCCACCGGTGATCCGTGCGTATACCTCGACGCGCGTGGCGTGGCGCAGTTCGCCGATCGGTTTCCCACGGTGGCGGCCGCGTGTGCGGAGGCCGGTGTCGACCCCACCCGTCAGCCCATTCCGGTGGTGCCCGGCGCCCATTACAGCTGCGGCGGCGTGCTCACCGACGTGCACGGCGGCACCGAACTACCTGGTCTCTTCGCCGCGGGCGAGGTGGCCCGGACGGGGATGCACGGCGCCAACCGACTGGCCTCGAACAGCCTGCTCGAAGGGCTGGTTGTCGGTAGGCGTGCCGGCCAGGCTGCTGCCGAGCACGCCGGCGCGGCAGGTTCGGTGCGCGCACAGGTACCGCAGGACCGCCGTCAAGATACGGTGAGCCGAGAAATCTTGCAGCGCAACATGTCCGAATACGCCTCGGTGGTCCGCGATGCCGATGGACTGCGTCGCCTCGAAGCTGTTCTGGCCCATGCGCGAGCTGTGCAGCCCGCCAGCCGTGAGAGCTTCGAAGACGCGGCCCTCACCATTACCGCTCGCGCGATTGCCGTCGCGGCCCTGGCCCGCACTGAAAGCCGGGGCTGCCACCATCGTGGTGACCACCCCGAAACCGACCCTGCTCAGGAGCATTCCGTGACGATTCGTGCCGAAGCCGGCCGTCCCGCCCTCGACACCGCACCGGTGGTGTGCTGATGGCACTTTCGGATATCGAGCTGGCCGAGGCACGCGCCACCATCACACGGGCGCTGGAAGAGGACCTGCGTTACGGCCCGGACGTCACCACCATCGCGACCGTCGGTGCCGATGCGATGACCACCGCCTCGGTGGTCAACCGCGAGCCGGGTGTGGCCGCGGGTGTCGACATCGCGCTGATGGTGCTCGACGAGGTGCTCGGCGCCGACAGCTACCGCGTGATCAATCGCGTCGAGGACGGTGCCCGGCTGGACGCCCGCTCGGCGATCCTCACCGTCGAGGCGCCGACCCGTGGACTGCTGACCGCCGAACGCACGCTGCTCAACCTGATGTGTCACCTCTCGGGCATCGCCACCGCGACGGCCGCCTGGGTCGACGCGGTGGCCGGAACCAACGCGAAGATCCGCGACACCCGAAAGACACTGCCGGGCCTGCGCGCCCTGCAGAAGTACGCGGTGCGCGTCGGAGGCGGTGTCAATCACCGGATGGGTCTTGGCGACGCGGCCCTGATCAAGGACAACCACGTCGCTGCGGCCGGGTCGGTGCTGGCAGCGCTCAAGGCGGTCCGGGCCGAGGCGCCGGACCTGCCGTGCGAGGTCGAGGTCGATTCGCTCGAACAACTCGACGAGGTGCTCTCGGCCGACGTGGAATTGGTGCTGCTGGACAACTTTCCGGTCTGGCAGACCCAGATCGCGGTGCAGCGCCGCGACACCCGCTCTCCCAAGACGCTGCTGGAATCCTCCGGTGGCCTGACGCTGGACAGCGCCGCCGATTACGCAGGCACCGGCGTCGACTACCTCGCGATCGGGGCGCTCACCCATTCGGTGCAGGTGCTCGACATCGGTCTCGACACCTAAATCGTTGCCCCGCGGCGCAATTCGCTCCGTACCGCGGCCGGAGTTCGCCCGGTGTGCTGGCGCAAACTGCGGCTCAGCCGGTAGGGCGAGACCCCGAGCGCGGTCGCGAGGGGAAACAGCCCGACCGCCGCCGGGTCGCAAGAATGTTCAAGACACCGAGACTGCCGGCGACCAGACTGGTGGCATGGCATCGATCCGGATCGAATTAGACATTGCGGCCGACACTGCCCGCGTGTGGCAGGTGATCGGCGACTGGGCACAGGGCCCGGTGCGCATGGCGCCGGGTTTCGTGGTGTCCAGCGAGGCCGACGGTGATGTTCGGGTGGTGACGTTCGCGGATGGCTTCATCGCGCGCGAGCGCCTGGTCAGCCACGACGATCCAGCCCGTCGAATCGCCTATTCGCTGATCGGGGACACCGCGCGGCCCGAGCACGACAACGCCGTGATGCAGGTGCTGGCCGCAGGCCCGAACCGCAGCCGCTTCCTGTGGGTCCGCGACGTCCTGCCACATGATGCCGCCGGTCCGCTGCGGGCGGCCATGGAGCAGGCCGCGCCGATCATCAAAGCCGCGCTGGAGAACAGGTCGGGCGGCTAGGCAGTCGCGCCGCGGCGCACCAGCGAGAGCACCACGGCGGCGGTGGCGAACAGCCCGGAGAACACCCGGCCGAGGATGGTCTGCTGCCGAGGTGTCTGCAGCCAGTTGAGCATCCGGGCGGCCAGTCCGGTGTAGAGGGTCATCACGACGATGTCGACCGCGACCATCGTCGCCCCGATCGCCAGGTACTGAGGCAGCAGCGGCGCCGTCGGGACCACGAACTGCGGCAGCACCGCGACCAGGAACACCAGGCCCTTCGGATTGGTGGTGTTCACCAGGAACCCGCGGACCACCAGGGCCAGCCGGCTCCGCTCGCTCGCGCCGCCGCTCATCCGATCACGTAGGTCCTGCGAGGCACTACGCCACTGCTGGACCGCCAGATACACCAGGTACGCGACGCCGATCCATTTCACGATGTGGAAGGCCAGCATCGATTTGGCGACTACGGCACCCAGCCCGACGGCGACCAACACCAGTTGGGCGAGCAGTCCGATCTGGAGTCCGAGCACGCTCCAGAACCCACGGCGTACCCCATGGGTCAGGCCGGTGGCCATCGATTGGATGGCTCCGGCTCCGGGCGAGACGCTGATGGCGATCGACGCACCGAGAAACGCGAGCCAGATCTGCCAGGTCATGTATGCAGTCTGGCGAACGTGTCAAACGATATCTGCGACGAAGACGCCGGTCCGGCGGGCGCCCATCCGGGCGATCCGGGGGAGCGTCGGGTCGTCAGTGCCGGCGGGCAGCACCCGGGGATTGGTGATCTTGATGTCCCCGCGGAACAGGTGCACGTCGGCCTCACCGGCGGCCAGGACGTTCTTCACCCAGTTGGTCTTTCCGTGGGCCAGCAGAACCGCCAGCGTATTGCCCTTGCGGTAGCTGGTGACGATGGTCTCGTACGGCGTACCGGAGGTACGGCCCCGGTGCTTGATCACGGTGAATCCGGGGAGGCGTTTGGAGAACGGCCTCAGGGCCGGGTTGATGTACTTGATCTGGAACCGCTCGAGCGCGGGCGGCACGAGCATCGGAACGCCGGGGGCGTTGTTCGGGTGGTCTTTCGCGGACATCTGGGGCTCCATTCGGCAGTCTGGGACCACCCTACGGCGGGCCGGGCCGGGCGCAGTGGGCGACGGATTTTTATCAACTGGACTGATCAGGGACAATTGAACTGATGGCCGAGTTTCAGATGTCCCGAATCGACCTGCGTGACCGTGTGCTGAGCGCTGCGCAGTTGCGATCTGCGCTGCCCCGCGGCGGAGTCGATGTGGACGCAGTGGTGCCCAAGGTCCGCCCGATCGTGGAGGCCGTCGCCGAGCGCGGCGCGGAGGCCGCGCTGGATTACGGCCATACCTTCGACGGCATCCGCCCCGCTGCCGTCCGGGTGCCCGCGGCCCGGCTCGCGTCCGCCCTGGCCGACCTCGACCCTGACGTACGCGCGGCCCTGCAGGTCGCGATCGACCGGGCTCGCCCGGTGCACGCCGATCAGCGCCGCACGGACACCACCACCACGCTGGCCCCCGGTGCCACCGTCACCGAACGCTGGGTACCGGTCGAGCGCGTCGGGCTGTACGTACCCGGCGGCAACGCGGTCTACCCGTCGAGCGTCGTGATGAACGTGGTGCCTGCCCAGACCGCAGGCGTCGACTCGCTGGTGATCGCCAGCCCGCCGCAGGCGGAGTTCGACGGACTGCCGCACCCGACCATCCTGGCCGCCGCGGCGCTGTTGGGCGTCGACGAGGTGTGGGCCGTCGGTGGCGCGCAAGCAGTGGCGCTGCTGGCCTACGGCGGCACCGACACCGATGGTGCCGAGTTGGCTCCGGTCGACATGATCACCGGCCCAGGCAACATCTATGTGACCGCCGCCAAGCGCATCTGCCGCTCGCAGGTGGGCATTGACGCCGAGGCCGGTCCGACGGAGATCGCGATCCTGGCAGACGACACGGCCGATCCGGTGCACGTCGCCGCCGACCTGATCAGCCAGGCCGAACACGACGAGATGGCGGCCAGCGTGTTGGTCACCAACAGCGAGGCGCTGGCCGAGGCCACTGACCGCGAGCTCACGCGTCAGCTGGAGACCACGGTGCATGTCGAGCGGGTCCGAGTGGCGCTCTCGGGCAAGCAGTCCGCGATCGTGCTCGTCGACGACATCGATGCCGGCGTTCGGGTGGTCAACGCCTATGCGGCCGAGCACCTGGAGATCCAGACCGCGGACGCGCCCGGTGTTGCCGGCCGGATCCGTGCTGCCGGAGCAATTTTCGTCGGCGCCTGGTCGCCGGTCAGCCTCGGTGACTACTGCGCCGGTTCCAACCACGTGCTGCCGACCGCGGGCTGTGCCCGGCATTCCAGCGGCCTGTCCGTGCAGACGTTCCTGCGCGGTATCCACGTCGTCGAGTACGACGAGGCCGCACTCAAAGACGTTTCCGGGCATGTCATCACCTTGTCCAAGGCGGAAAACCTGCCCTCGCACGGCGAGGCGGTACGACGGAGGTTCGAGCGGTAATGGGCGCACAGGATGTGACGCTGGCCGATCTGCCGCTGCGCGAGAACCTGCGCGGGAAATCGCCTTACGGGGCGCCGCAGTTGGTGGTGCCGGTGCGGCTCAACACCAACGAGAATCCGCATCCGCCGACTCAGGCCCTGATCGACGACGTCGCCGCGTCGGTCCGCGAGGTCGCCACCGAGCTGCACCGCTATCCTGACCGGGACGCGGTGGCATTGCGGACCGACCTGGCGGCCTACCTCACCGCGGCCACCGGCGTGCAGCTCACCGTCGACAATCTCTGGGCGGCAAACGGTTCCAACGAGATCCTGCAGCAGCTGCTGCAGGCCTTCGGCGGACCGGGACGGACCGCCATCGGCTTCGTGCCGTCGTACTCGATGCACCCGATCATCTCCGACGGCACCCAGACCGAGTGGCTGCAGACGGCGCGGGCCGCGGATTTCGGGCTTGACGTAGACGCGGCTGTGGCCGCGGTCAAGGAGCGCACACCGGACGTGGTGTTCGTGGCGAGCCCCAACAACCCGTCGGGCCAGAGTGTTTCGGTCGAGGACCTGCGTCGGCTGTTGGACGCGATGCCTGGTGGCATCCTGATCGTCGACGAGGCCTACGGCGAGTTCTCCACGCAGCCCAGCGCGGTCACCCTGATCGACGATTTTCCCGCCAAACTCATCGTCACCCGCACCATGAGCAAGGCGTTCGCCTTCGCCGGTGGCCGACTCGGTTACCTGGCGGCTGCCCCCGCGGTGATCGATGCGCTGCTGTTGGTGCGCCTGCCGTATCACCTGTCGGTGCTCACCCAGGCCGCCGCCTGCGCGGCACTGCGTCACGCCGATGACACCTTGGGGAGCGTGGCGACCCTGGCTGCCGAACGCGACCGGGTGAGCGCCGAGCTGGCCCGCCTCGGCTACCGCGTGATCCCCAGCGACGCGAATTTCGTGTTGTTCGGGCAATTCCGCGACGCCCCGGCCAGCTGGCAGCGTTATCTGGACAAGGGAATCCTGATCCGCGACGTCGGCATCCCCGGATTCCTGCGCACCACGATCGGTCTGGCCGAGGAGAACGACGCGTTCCTGGCCGCCAGTGCCGATCTGGCCGCCACCGAACTTCAGCCCGCCAACAGCCCGGTAGGAGCATCGTGACCCGTCGCGCGAAGGTCGAACGTAAGACCAGGGAATCCGACATCGTCGTCGAAATCGACCTCGACGGCAGCGGTGTCGTCGACATCGACACCGGTGTCCCGTTCTTCGACCACATGCTCACCGCGCTGGGGACCCACGCCAGCTTCGATCTCACCGTGCACGCCAAGGGCGACATCGAGATCGAGGGTCACCACACGATCGAGGACACCGCGATCGTGCTGGGGCAGGCGTTGGGCGAGGCCCTCGGCGACAAGAAGGGCATCCGCCGGTTCGGCGACGCCTTCATCCCGATGGACGAGTCCCTTGCCCACGCAGCGGTCGACGTGTCCGGTCGTCCGTACTTCGTGCACACCGGGGAGCCCGAGTTCATGGTGGAGTTCACCATCGCCGGGTCCAGCGCGCCGTACCACACGGTGATCAACCGGCACGTCTTCGAATCGCTGGCGTTCAACGCCCGGATCGCCCTGCACGTGCGCACGTTGTACGGCCGCGATCCGCACCACATCACCGAGGCCCAGTACAAGGCGGTGGCTCGCGCGCTGCGCCAGGCCGTCGAGTACGACGCCCGGGTGACCGGCGTTCCGTCGACCAAAGGCACTCTGTGACCAAGAAAGTCATTGTTCTCGATTACGGATCGGGCAATCTGCGCTCGGCCCAGCGGGCGCTGGAACGCGTCGGTGCCGATGTCGAGGTGACGGCCGATCCGGGTGCTGCTGCGGCGGCCGACGGACTGGTGGTACCCGGTGTCGGTGCGTTCGAGGCCTGCATGACCGGGCTCCGGGCGATCGGCGGCGAGAAGATCATCGCCGACCGCCTACAGCACGGGCGCCCGGTGCTGGGCGTGTGCGTCGGCATGCAGATCCTGTTCGCCCGCGGAGTGGAGTTCGGGACGGAGTCCACCGGATGCGGGCAGTGGCCCGGATCGGTGACCCGGCTGGATGCCCCGGTGATCCCGCACATGGGCTGGAACGTCATCGACGCGCCAGCCGGCAGCACCCTGTTCAAGGGGCTCGACGCCACTACGCGTTTCTATTTCGTGCATTCGTACGCCGCTCAGGAGTGGTCCGGTAATCCGGACGCACTGGTGACCTGGGCGACGCACCACGTGCCGTTCATCGCCGCCGTCGAAGACGGCGCGTTGTCCGCCACGCAATTTCATCCGGAGAAGAGCGGCGACGCCGGTGCGACGCTTCTCGCGAATTGGGTTGAGGGACTGTGAGTTTGATTCTGTTGCCGGCTGTCGACGTGGTGGACGGCAAAGCGGTGCGTCTGGTGCAGGGCAAGGCAGGCAGCGAGACCGACTACGGTTCGGCGCTGGAGGCCGCGGAGGCCTGGCAGCGTGACGGTGCCGAGTGGATCCACCTGGTGGACCTGGACGCCGCCTTCGGGCGGGGCAGCAATCGCGAGCTGCTGGCGGATCTGGTCGGCAAGCTCGACGTGAAAGTCGAACTGTCCGGCGGTATCCGTGATGACGACTCGCTGAAGGCCGCCATGGACACCGGCTGCGCCCGGGTGAACATCGGCACCGCAGCGCTGGAAAGCCCCGAGTGGTGCCGCCGTGCCATCGCCGAGTACGGCGACCGGGTGGCCGTCGGGCTGGACGTGCAGTTCGAGAACGACAGCTGGCGACTGCGCGGCCGCGGCTGGGAAACCGATGGCGGGGACCTGTGGGAGGTCCTGGACCGCCTTGACCGCGAAGGCTGCTCGCGCTACGTCGTCACCGACGTCACCAAGGACGGCACCCTCACGGGCCCCAACCTGGAACTGCTGGCGTCTGTGGCCGACCGCACCGACGCCCCCGTGATCGCCTCGGGCGGGGTCTCCAGCCTCGACGATCTGCGGGCGATCGCCACCTTGACCGGCCACGGAGTCGAAGGCGCGATCGTCGGAAAAGCGCTCTACGCCGAACGATTCACCTTGCCGCAGGCACTGGCCGCGGTCAGCGGATAAGCGAGGTGGCTGCCCTGGACCCGTCGAAGTTGGCCGCACTGGTAGACGCGGCGACAGAGATTCTCGACGCCGCGTCGGTGCCGTTCATCGCCGGGCACCGCGCTGATTCCGCGGTGAGTAAGCAGGGCAACGACTTCGCCACCGAGGTCGATCTCGCGATCGAGCGGCAGGTGGTGCGGGCGCTGACCGAAGCCACCGGGATCGGGGTCCACGGTGAGGAATTCGGCGGCGAGCCGATCGATTCGCCGCTGGTGTGGGTGCTCGACCCGATCGACGGCACGTTCAACTATGCGGCCGGGTCACCGATGGCGGCCATCCTGCTCGGGCTGCTGGCCGACGGTGAGCCGGTGGCCGGCCTGACCTGGTTGCCGTTCACCGGGCAGCGGTACTCGGCGCTGGTCGGAGGTCCGGTGCGCGACAACGGCACCGAGCTGCCGGCGCTGGGGTCACCCACCCTGACCGATTCGATCGTCGGTATCCAGACCTTCAACATCGACTCGCGGGGCCGGTTCCCCGGCCGCTACCGGGTCGAGGTGCTGTCCAATCTGAGCCGGGTGTGCTCGCGGGTGCGGATGCACGGCGCCACCGGGGTGGACCTCGCCTACGTGGCGGCCGGGATCCTGGGCGGGGCCATCAGTTTCGGGCACCACATCTGGGACCACGCCGCGGGTGTGGCCCTGGTACGCGCCGCGGGCGGCATCGTGACGGACCTGGCCGGTGATCCGTGGACGTCGGAATCGAAGTCGGCCCTGGCCGCCGCGCCCGGTGTGCACGAACGCATGCTGGAAATCGTGAAATCCGCTGGCAAACCGGAGGACTACCTGTGAGCACCATCAGTGATGTCGCAACGAGGATCATCCCGTGCCTCGACGTCGACGCCGGCCGGGTGGTCAAGGGGGTCAACTTCGAGAACCTGCGCGATGCGGGGGATCCCGTCGAACTCGCGGCCGCGTACGACGCCGAGGGCGCCGACGAGCTGACGTTCCTCGACGTCACCGCGTCCTCCTCGGGCCGGTCCACCATGCTCGAGGTGGTCAAGCGCACCGCCGAACAGGTGTTCATCCCGCTGACCGTCGGTGGTGGCGTCCGCTCCGTCGACGACGTCGACGTGCTGCTGCGCGCCGGCGCGGACAAGGTGTCGGTCAACACCGCGGCGATCGCCCGGCCCGAACTGCTGGCCGAGCTGGCGCGGCAGTTCGGTTCCCAGTGCATCGTGCTCAGCGTCGACGCGCGCACCGTGCCGGCCGGCGATCAGCCCACCCCGTCGGGGTGGGAGGTGACCACTCACGGTGGGCGCCGCGGCGCCGGCATCGATGCGATCGAGTGGGCGGCGCGCGGCGCCGAACTCGGCGTAGGCGAGATCCTGCTCAACTCGATGGACCGCGACGGCACCAAGGCCGGGTTCGACCTGCCGATGCTGCGCGCGGTGCGGGCGGCGGTGGCCGTCCCGGTGATCGCCAGCGGTGGTGCCGGTGCAGTGGGTGATTTCGCACCGGCGGTGCAGGCCGGCGCCGATGCGGTGCTGGCCGCCAGCGTGTTCCACTTCCGGGAGCTGACGATCGGTCAGGTGAAGGCTGCGATGGCGGCTGAAGGGATCACCGTCCGATGAGCGCTCTCGACCCAGCCATCGCGTCGCGGTTGAAGCGCAACGCCGAAGGCTTGTTCAGTGCGGTGGCGCAGGAACGCTCCACGGGTCAGGTGCTCATGGTCGCCTGGATGGACGACGACGCGCTGGCCCGCACCCTGGAAACCCGTGAGGCCACCTATTTTTCGCGGTCCCGCGGCGAGCAGTGGGTCAAAGGCCTGACCTCTGGGCACACCCAGTATGTGCACTCCGTTCGCCTGGACTGCGACGGCGACACCGTGCTGCTGGAAGTCGATCAGACGGGGGCAGCGTGCCACACCGGCGCTCACACGTGCTTCGACGCCGACCAGTTGCTGGCGGCTGAGGACTAGCCGCGGCGTTGCGGTCCCCGGGCTTGTCGGTGGTGTCGATGACAATGGCGGGGTGACCGACACCGGAGTGCGCGCCGACGGCGATTCTGCCGAAGCCCGCAAAGCGCGCGGTGCCTTCTTCACGCCGGCACAGATCACCGACTACCTCGCGCAGTGGGCTGTGCGATCGGCTGATGAGCGGATTCTGGAGCCCTCGGCCGGGGACGCGGCATTTCTGATTGCGGCCACCCGCCGGCTGCAGGATCTCGGTGCCGAAGACCCCGAGCTGCACGGCATCGAGATCCACCGGTCCAGCGCGGCTATGGCGCGCCGCCGCGTGACCGAGGCAGGAGGCCGGGCGCAGATCCGGACCGCGGATTTCTTCGCCGTCGAGCCGCGGGCCGCGTACACGGCGGTGATCGGCAACCCGCCCTACATCCGCTATCAGGAGTTCCGGGGCGCCACCCGGGCACAGTCGCGCCGGGCCGCGCTCAAGGCCGGGGTCACGCTGTCGGGGCTGGCATCGAGTTGGGCGGCGTTCACCGTGCACGCCGCGCTGTTTCTCAAGCCGGGCGGCCGCCTGGCGCTGGTGCTGCCTGCCGAGCTGCTGAGTGTGAACTACGCGGCGGCCGTGCGGAAGTTCTTGTTCGACCGCTTCGCCAGTGTCGAGTTGGTGATGTTCGACGAGCAGGTGTTCCCCGAAGCCGAAGCCGACGTGGTGCTGTTGCTCGCCGATGGCTACGGTGGCGGGCCGTGTGGGCACGCGATCATCCATCGGGCTCGCAATGCGGCTTCGCTGACATCTGAACTTGCACAACGGCGTTGGTCGCCACGCGATCCCGCCGACAAGTGGGTCAGCGGCCTGATCGGCAACGCGCCGGTGGATACCATCCACGGCCTGCACGACGACGGTCACTTCTCGATGCTGGAAACCTGGGGTGACACCACGCTGGGCATGGTGACCGGCAACAACAGCTTCTTCGCGCTGTCCCCAGAACGGGTGCAGGCACTCGGACTGCGCCGCACCGATCTACTGCCGCTATCCCCACCCGGCAGCGCTCACCTGCGCGGCCTGACCCTGTCCGCCGAGCAGTTGGCCAGGCTGGGGGAGGACGGGCGGTCGATCCACCTGTTCCGTCCGGCCGGGAACCCATCTGCTGCGGCTCAGCGCTACATCGACGCCGGTCACGCCGCCGGTGTGCATCTGGCTTATAAGTGCCGGGTGCGCCGGCCCTGGTATCAGGTGCCCCTGGTGAATCCGGCTGACCTGCTGCTGACCTGCATGAATGCCGACACCCCGCGGTTGGTCACCAATCGAGCCAAGGCGCACCACCTCAACTCGGTGCACGGCGTGTACCTGCGCGACGAGGTGCGCACGCTCGGGCGTGACCTGCTGGGACTGGCGGCCCTGAACTCGGTGACGGTGCTGCACGCCGAGATCGTCGGCCGCTCGTACGGTGGCGGCATCCTCAAGATCGAACCTCGCGAGGCCGACCGCTGGCTGGTCCCGTCGCCCGATCTGGTGGCCGCCCGCGCCGACGAGTTGCGTGCGGTGCGGCGGCGCGTCGCGGCGCTGCTGGAGCGTGGCAAGTTGCTCGAGGCGACTCACGTTGTCGACGACGCCCTGGGGCTGGCAACTCGAATCGTCCTGGAACCCGTTCGGACGGCGCGCGATTCATTGGCGACACGCCGGACGGTAAGGTCTCGGCGTGCCCGCTGAACCATCGACCAAAGCCACTGCGTGGGCCATCTTCGACCGCATTGTGGCCGACGCGGCACCGGCGGGCGTGCACACCAATCCCTGGGCCCGGGTGGCCGGCGAGTTGAGTTTCGTTCCCGATTTTCGGGTGCTGCGCAAACTGCTCGGGGTGCCGTTGTACCTGGATGCCCCGTCGACCACCGGGGTCCCGGCACTGGCTCTCGATGTGTGGTTGGCGTATGAGTTGCGGCGCGCCGGATTCGATCCGGACGCGGTGTGGCCCAGGGCCACCGATCCGCGGATCATGCCCAGCGCCATCGCCAGTCTCCTGGAGGCGTTGCCGCAAAAGGAACGCCACCTCATCGAGCAACGCCTGAAGCGGTCGATGAAAGGCGTTGCCGCGTCGAGCGCCAGTGTGCTGGGCAAGCACTACATGAAGCAGGTCGACGTGGTGATGTCGGACTGGGACACCGGTCCGGAATTGCTGATCAGCACCAAACGCATGGACTCCAGCTTCGGCAAGAACGCCGCCAACCGGGTCGAGGAAAGCTACGGCGATGCCAAGAACCTGCGACTGCGCCACCCGTTGTCGGCGCTCGGGTTCGTCTACGGCCTGCGCTCGACGATCCTGAGCACCGAACCGGACAAGGCCGAGTGGCTGATCGACCTGCTGGGCAAGCTCGGCACCGAGGACGATGCCTATCACGCCGTGGCGCTGGTGATGATCGACTACGACTCCGAGGTCACCGAGGCCGCCGACGAGGAAGTCGACAGCATCGAGAAGGCCGAGCCGGACACCCTGTTCGAGATCGTGGATGTCGCTACCGCTGCCGTCGACGAGGCAATGGCGGCATTACCGGACATCGCGATCCGGCATGACACCGTGCCGCCCGAGCTGCAGCCCTCGCGTTTTCTGGCGACCATGGTCAACCGCGTCATCGACACCACACCGGTCACTCGGCACCGTGAGGCGCGGCGGCGTCGCAACATGCCGTCGGAGCCTGAGCGTCAGGCCTAGAGCACCCGCGAGCTTGCCTTGGCGCGCGCGCTCCAGCGGCCGTCCTGATACCCGACCACCACGGGATGCGCGAAGGCCTCGCTGACGTGATCGGTGTTGACCACGTCCAGAGCCGGCCCGCTGGCCACGGTGCGCCCCTGCGAGATCAACAGCGCGTGCGTGGTGCTGGTGGGAAGTTCCTCGAGATGGTGCGTGACCAGGATCGAGGCCATCTCGGGGTGCGAGTCGTCCAGTGTGTCAAGGGTTTCCAGCAGTTGTTCGCGCGCCGCGACGTCGAGACCGGTGGTGGGCTCGTCCAACAAGAGCAGCCGCGGGTCGGCGATCAATGCCCGCGCGATCAAGGTGCGGCCGCGCTCACCCTGGGACAGCGTGGGCCAGATCGCGTCGGCCCGGGGCGACAGCCCCACGGTGTCGATCAGTTCATCGGCCCGGCGCGCCTGCTCAGCCGTCGGCGTCCAGTGCGCCGCGATGTCGATGGTGGCGGTGATGCCGGTGAGCACCACCTCACGCACCGTGAGCGGATACTGCAGCCGGTGCCGGGGATTCACATGGCCGATCGATCGCCGCAGCACCGCCAGATCGGTGCGGCCCATCCGGCCGCCGAGCACATGCACGGTCCCGGTGGTCGGAAACGTCACGGCGGCACAGAAACCCAGCAGAGTGCTCTTGCCGGCACCGTTGGGCCCCAGCAGGGCCCAGTGCTCACCAGCCCGCACGGTCAGTGAGATGCCGTCGATGATCTGCTTGCCGTCGCGGCGGAAGGTCACATCGGCGATGTCGAGGACCGGGGTCATGCGAAAGACTCCTTCAATGAGCTCAGGTGGGTTCTGCTGGCGGCGGCGGCACCCTCGGGATCGCGGGCGATGATCGCGTCGGCCAGCTGTTGGTGCAGTTCGTGATCGCAGGGTTCGGACGCGATCGGCCGGATTTTGAGCATGTCGATCATCGCCAGCCGCAACCGGGGCAGGAAGGCGTCGAACAGCTGGATCAGCACCTCGTTGTGCGCCGCGGCGATCACCGTGCGGTGGAATGCCATATCCGCGTCGACATGATCTGGTACGGACTGTCCCACCACACCGCGGGCGGCCAGGGTGCGGCGGATGGCCCGCAGATCGGCGGGGGTGCGCCGGGTGGCGGCCAACGCGGCGCCCTCGGCTTCGATGGCGATGCGGGCCTCGATCACCGACACGATGGTGGCGCGGCGCAGCACGGTGTCCCAGTCCTCGGCGGCATCCAGCGCGGTGACGAACACCCCGGCGCCTTGACGGCTCTCCAGCACCCCCTTGCCGGACAGTTCGCGGATCGCTTCGCGCAGGGTGGAGCGGCCCACCCCGAGCTGGGCCGCCAGGGTGGTCTCGCCGGGAAGTCGATGGCCCAGTGGCCATTCGCCCTGGCGGATGCGCGTCAGGAGGAGCTGGGCGGTCTGGGTCGCCAGCGGGTGACGCTGAACTCGGGAGGTCATCGAAACCTGTCTACTTGTCTGAGGAGTTGTGTATAGTCTACCCATCATGACGCGCGTTCTGCTCCTTAGCCGCCGCGGCGGGGCCTGAATCGACCGGCCCCCTGCCGTGGGGCTGTGTCGCGCCGGTCGAACCTTCAATCCGACCGAAAGCGCTCTCATGACTACCTCTGCTTTTCCCACCATCGACACCCCGGCCGGGGAGATCCCGGTGCACGCGCCGGCCTGGAACCGTCAGCGCCACTCCCAGATGCCGTCCCATCGCTACGCCTCCGTCTACGACCGCGTCGAAGTCCCTCTGACGCAACGCCATTGGCCCGCCGCCCGGATCCAGACCGCCCCGCTGTGGGTGCCGGTCGACCTGCGCGACGGCAATCAGGCTCTGGCCGAGCCGATGGACCCGGCTCGCAAGCGCCGCTTCTTCGAGTTGCTGGTGGCCATGGGCTACAAGGAGATCGAGGTCGGCTATCCATCCGCCTCGCAGACGGACTTCGACTTCGTCCGGCTCCTGGCCGAAACCGACATCGCCCCGCCGGACGTCACCATCGTGGTGTTCGTCCCGGCGCGCCGCGACCTGATCGAACGGACCGTGGATTCGGTGCGCGGCATCGGCAACGACGTCGTCATCCACATGTACACCGCCACCGCTCCGACCTGGCGCGATGTCGTGCTGGGCAAGGACCGAGCCGAACTGCGGGAGCTGATCCTGGCCGGCGCACAAGACGTCCTCGAATACACAGACGGCATGGCCAACGTGCGGTTCGAGTTTTCACCGGAGGTGTTCAACCTCACCGAGCCCGACTACGTCCTGGATCTGTGCGATGAGGTGACCGGGCTGTGGCAGGCCACGCCCGAACGTCCGGTCATCCTCAATCTGCCGGCCACCGTCGAAGTTGCCACCCCGAATGTCTATGCCGACCAGATCGAGTACATGCACCGCAACGTGTCTCGCCGCGACAGCGTCATCCTGTCGGTGCATCCCCACAACGACCGGGGGACCGGCATCGCATGCGCCGAGCTGGCAGTGCTGGCCGGTGCACAGCGGGTGGAGGGATGTGTGTTCGGCAACGGGGAGCGCACCGGCAATGTGGACATCGCCACCCTGGCGCTGAATCTGCATGCCCAGGGGGTCGATCCGATGATCGATTTCTCCGACATCGACGAGATCGCGCGAACGGTCACGCACTGCACCCGCATGCCGATCCACGAACGCCATCCCTATGTGGGGGACATGGTGCACACCGCGTTCTCCGGGACGCACCAGGATGCGATCAAGAAGGGTTTCGCCGAACATCGCCGGCGCGCGGCGGCAACCGGACGGCCGGAAACTGAAATCGATTGGCGGGTACCGTATCTGCCGATCGATCCGGCCGATATCGGCCGGACCTATGATGCGGTGATCCGGGTGAACTCGCAGTCCGGCAAGGGCGGCATCGCCTACCTGCTGGCCACCGAATACGGGTTGGAATTACCGCGCCGGCTGCAGATCGACTTCGCTCGCCACGTCCAGGAACACACCGATGAAAGCGGTTCCGAGGTCACCGCCGCCGAACTGTTCGATCTGTTCGAGGCGACGTACCTCGACCCGTCGGGCCCGGTGCAGCTGAAGGACTGGCATACCGGCGGCGACGGGGCGGCCGCGGTCACCGATCTGGTCCTGGTGCTCGACGGGCGCACGGTGGCCAGCAGCCATCGCGGCATCGGACCGGTGGACGCGCTGCGGGCCGCACTCGAGGAGATCGGCCATCACGTCGAGGTGCTGAGCCTGACCCAGCAGTCGATCGGCAGCACCGCCGTCAGTTATCTGGAGTACCGGTCGGCCGCCCGCGCTGGCTGGGCATGCGGCCGCAGCGACTCGGTGCTCGCCGCTTCGATGGCGGCGGTGCTGCGGGCGATCAACGCGCCTTGAGCAGCTCCAGCGCCTTGTCGGCATGGGTGTCCATGCTGATCTCGCTGGAGATCACCCCGAGAACGGTGCGATCGGTGTCGATGACGAACGTGGTCCGCTTGACCGGCATGAGCTTGCCCAGCAGGCCACGTTTCACCCCGAACTGAGCGGCGACCTTGCCGTCAGCGTCCGACAGCAACGGATAGTCGAAGTTCTGGATGTCGGCGAACTTGGCCTGCTTGGCGACCGGGTCGGTACTGATACCGACCCGGCTCGCGCCAGCAGCGGTGAACTCCGCCGCCAGATCCCGGAAGTGGCAGGCCTCCTTGGTGCATCCCGGAGTCATGGCGGCCGGGTAGAAGAACAGCACCACTGGGCCGTCGGCGAGCAGGCTGGTCAGGCTCCGGATCGTGCCGGTCTGGTCCGGCAGTTCGAACTCGGCGACGGTGTCACCCGTCTTCAGGGATGTCATGGCTGGCTACGCTACGCCGTCTGCATGGCAGGACCGCGGCCCCGATCTGGGAGAATTGTTCTCGTGCAAACCACAGCCACCCACGCGCCGGGGTCCACGGGCGCCGGCTCCTCGCTTGCCGTCACCACGTCGCGCGAGGATTTCCGGGCGCTGGCCGCCGAGCACCGTGTGGTCCCGGTAACCCGCAAGGTGCTGGCCGACAGTGAGACGCCGCTGTCGGCGTACCGCAAGCTCGCTGCCAACCGTCCGGGCACGTTCCTGCTGGAGTCGGCGGAAAACGGTCGCTCGTGGTCGCGCTGGTCGTTCATCGGCGCCGGTGCGCCCTCGGCGCTGACGATTCGCGACAACGAGGCGGTATGGCTGGGAACGGCGCCCAAGGACGCGCCCAGCGGCGGTGAGCCGTTGGCGGCGCTGCGGGCCACCCTGGATGTGCTGCAGACCGAGGCGGTGCCCGACCTGCCCCCGCTGTCGTCGGGATTGGTGGGGTATTTCGCCTACGACATGGTGCGCCGCCTCGAGCGGCTCCCGGATCTCGCGGTCGACGATCTCGGCCTGCCCGACATGGTGCTGCTGCTGGCCACCGACATCGCCGCCGTCGACCACCACGAGGGCACCATCACCCTGATCGCCAATGCGGTGAACTGGAACGGCACCGACGAGCGCGTCGACGAGGCATATGACGACGCGGTCGCCCGGCTGGATGTGATGACCACCGCCCTCGGCCAGCCGCTGCCGTCGACGGTTGCCACGTTCAGCCGCCCAGTACCCGAGCACCGTGCGCAGCGCACGGTGGAGGAGTACACCGCGATCGTGGAGAAGCTCGTCGGCGACATCGAGGCAGGTGAAGCCTTCCAGGTGGTGCCGTCGCAGCGGTTCGAGATGGACACCGCCGCCGACCCTCTCGATGTGTACCGGATGCTTCGGGTGACCAATCCCAGCCCGTACATGTACCTGCTCAATGTCCCCGATGCCGATGGCGGACTGGACTTCTCGGTTGTCGGCTCCAGCCCCGAGGCACTGGTGACGGTGCAGGACGGGCGGGCCACCACCCACCCGATCGCCGGTACCCGCTGGCGCGGCAGCACCGAGGAAGAAGATGTGCTGCTGGAAAAGGAACTGCTGGCCGACGAGAAGGAACGCGCCGAGCACCTGATGCTGGTCGATCTGGGTCGCAACGACCTCGGTCGGGTGTGCCGCCCGGGCACGGTTCGGGTCGAGGACTACAGCCACATCGAGCGCTACAGCCACGTGATGCACCTGGTGTCCACGGTGACCGGCGAGCTGGCCGAGGGAAAGACCGCGCTTGACGCGGTGACGGCATGTTTCCCGGCCGGCACCCTGTCGGGGGCGCCCAAGGTGCGGGCCATGGAGCTGATCGAGGAGGTCGAAAAGACCCGGCGTGGCCTCTACGGCGGAGTGCTGGGCTACCTCGACTTCGCGGGCAACGCCGACTTCGCGATCGCCATCCGCACCGCGCTGATGCGTAACGGCACGGCTTACGTGCAGGCGGGCGGGGGAGTCGTGGCCGATTCCAACGGGCCCTACGAGTACAACGAGTCGGCGAACAAGGCCAAAGCCGTGCTCAACGCCATCGCCGCCGCCGACACATTGGCCGAGCCGTGACGCGGGCAGCGCAGGCGCTGTTCGTCGTCGCCGCGGTAGTGCTGTGGGTGGCGTCGCGGATGACCTGGGTCCAGGTGAGCTCGTTCGATGGGCTGGGCCAACCCAAGACCGCAACACTGACCGGCGCGGACTGGTCGACGGCGTTGATCCCGCTGGCGTTGCTGGTGCTGGCCGCCGCGGTCGCAGCGCTGGCCGTGCACGGCTGGCCGCTGCGATTGCTGGCCCTGCTGATCGCGGTGGCCAGTGCCGGCATGGGGTACCTGGGAATGAGCTTGTGGGCGGTCAAAGATGTCGCGGTTCGAGCCGCTGACCTGGCAGAAGTGCCGCTCGCGCAGTTGACGGCGACCAGCCGTTCCTACGGCGGCGCAGTGCTGACTCTGGTGGCCGCGGTGTGTGCGCTGGCCGGTGCGGTGCTGCTCATGCGGTCCGCCAACAGCGCCAAACGCGGCATTGCCGGTCGCTACGCGGCACCGGCGGCCCGTCGTGACGCGGTCAAGAGCGAGAACAGTGATGAGCCGATGTCGGAGCGAATGCTGTGGGACGCGCTGGACGAGGGACAGGATCCAACCGGTGACGGTGGCGATCAAAGACAATAAGGGCCGGTGAATGGTGAACGTGTGGCGACGGCTACCCTTCCAGGGAGGGCAACCGGGACCGGCCCGGAGGCACCAGAAAGGAACCGACGGGCGATGAGTTCGGCCACAGTGCTCGACTCCATTATCGAGGGAGTCCGCGCCGATGTTGCCGCCCGCGAGGCCGTTATCAGCCTGGCTGATATCAAGGCCCGGGCCCAGGACGCACCTCCGCCGCTCAACGTGATGGCTGCGTTGCGGGAGCCGGGAATTGCCGTGATCGCCGAGGTGAAGCGCGCGAGCCCGTCCCGCGGCGAGCTGGCCAACATCGCCGATCCGGCGCAGCTGGCGCAGGCCTACGAGGCCGGTGGCGCGCGGATCATCAGCGTTCTCACCGAGCAGCGCAGGTTCAACGGCTCACTTGCCGACCTGGACGCGGTGCGCGCCGCGGTGTCAATCCCGGTGTTGCGCAAGGACTTTATCGTCAAGCCGTACCAGATCCACGAGGCTCGGGCCCATGGCGCCGACCTGCTCCTGCTGATCGTGGCCGCGCTCGAGCAGTCGGTGCTCGAATCGTTGTTGGAGCGCACCGAATCGCTCGGGATGACGGCCCTGGTCGAGGTGCACACCGAAGAAGAGGCCGACCGGGCGCTGCAGGCCGGGGCCAAGGTGATCGGTGTCAACGCCCGCGACCTCAAGACATTGGAAGTCGATCGCGACTGCTTTGCCCGGATCGCACCTGGGTTGCCCAGCAATGTCATCCGGGTCGCGGAGTCCGGTGTTCGCGGAACCGCTGACCTGCTGGCCTACGCCGGCGCGGGTGCCGATGCCGTGCTGGTCGGTGAAGGCCTGGTGACCAGCGGGGATCCCCGCAGCGCGGTCGCCGATCTGGTCACCGCCGGTACGCACCCGTCCTGCCCGAAACCGGCTCGCTGAACCAGGCAATGAGCCGCTTGCACGAAAAGGCACTTTGATGGCGGATCTCGCGGGGCCCGAATTGCCCCGTACCAGCGCAGGCGTCGCCGAACCCACCGTTCACGATCCTGACGCACGGGGGCATTTCGGTTCCTACGGCGGCCGGTTGGTTCCCGAGGCACTGATGGCGGTGATCGAAGAGGTCACCGCGGCGTATGAAAAGTCTCGCGGCGACCAGACGTTCCTCGACGAGCTCGATCGGCTGCAGCGGCACTACAGCGGCCGGCCGTCACCGCTGTACGAGGCGGCCCGACTGTCCGAGCATGCCGGTGGCGCGCGCATCTTCCTCAAGCGAGAAGACCTGAACCACACCGGTTCTCACAAGATCAACAATGTGCTGGGGCAGGCGCTCCTGGCGCGACAGATGGGCAAGACCCGCGTCATCGCCGAGACCGGTGCCGGCCAGCACGGGGTGGCCACCGCCACCGCATGCGCACTGCTGGGCCTGGAATGCATCATCTACATGGGCGCGGTGGATACCGCGCGCCAGGCCCTCAACGTCGCGCGGATGCGGCTGCTCGGAGCCACCGTGGTCTCGGTCGAGGCCGGTTCCAAAACCCTCAAGGACGCGATCAACGAGGCGTTCCGGGACTGGGTCACCAACGCTGACAACACCTACTACTGCTTCGGGACGGCGGCCGGCCCGCATCCGTTCCCGCTGATGGTGCGTGACTTCCAACGGATCATCGGCATGGAGGCCCGCGCGCAAATCCTCGATCAGGCCGGTCGGTTGCCCGACGCGGTGACCGCGTGTGTCGGCGGCGGCTCGAATGCCATCGGGGTGTTCCACGCCTTCATCGATGACCCGGCGGTGCGGCTGGTCGGTTTCGAGGCCGCGGGCGACGGTGTCGAAACAGGCCGGCACGCAGCGACGTTCACCGGTGGCTCGCCCGGCGCCTTCCAAGGTTCGTTCTCCTACCTGTTGCAGGACGAGGACGGCCAGACCATCGAATCGCATTCCATCTCGGCTGGTTTGGACTACCCGGGGGTAGGGCCGGAACATGCCTTCCTCAAGGACATCGGTCGTGCCGAGTACCGCCCCGTCACCGACACCGAGGCGATGGACGCGTTCTCGCTGCTGTGCCGGCGCGAGGGCATCATTCCGGCGATCGAATCGGCACATGCGGTGGCCGGTGCACTCAAACTCGGGCCAGAACTGGGCAGTGCGTCGATCATCGTGGTGAACTTATCCGGGCGCGGCGACAAGGACGTCGAAACGGCGGCCAAATGGTTCGGACTGCTCGATGAGGGGAGCGTGGGATGAGCCGGCTGGCGGAGTTGTTCGACGGCTGCCGCGCCGAGGGCCGGGCCGCGCTGATCGGCTACCTGCCGACCGGGTACCCCGATGTGCAGCAGTCGATCGCGGCGATGACGGCGATGGTCGAATCCGGTTGCGACCTGGTGGAAGTCGGGGTGCCCTACTCGGATCCCGGCATGGACGGACCGACGATCGCCGCCGCCACCGAGGCCGCGCTGGCCGGTGGTGTGCGGGTGCGCGACACCCTGGCCGCGGTCGAGGCGATCAGCAACGCCGGCGGCCGAGCGGTTGTGATGACCTACTGGAACCCGGTGCTGCGCAAGGGTGTTGACACGTTCGCCCGCGACCTGGCATCTGCCGGTGGGTACGGCCTGATCACTCCCGACCTGATCCCCGAGGAAGCCGACGACTGGATCGCCGCTTCCGAGGAACACAATCTCGACCGGATCTTCCTGGTCGCACCGTCGTCGACGCCCGAGCGGCTCGCGTCGACGGTGAACGCTTCGCGGGGCTTCGTCTACGCCGCATCGACCATGGGCGTCACCGGGGCACGCGATGTGGTCTCGAACATGGCGCCGGAATTGGTGCGCCGCGTCAAGGAAGTGTCCGACATCCCCGTCGGGGTGGGGTTGGGCGTGCGTTCGGGCGAGCAGGCCGCCGAGATCGGCGCGTACGCGGACGGAGTCATCGTCGGGTCGGCGCTGGTGTCGGCCCTGGGCGAGGGGTTGGACGCCGTCCGTCGCCTCACCGAAGAACTGGCCAACGGCGTTAGGCAGAGGATTTCAGCTTGACCACTACCGTGCTCGCGTATTTGCCCAGCCCGTCACAGGGCGTCTGGCATCTGGGCCCGGTGCCGATCCGCGCGTACGCGCTCTGCATCATCGTGGGCATCATCGCCGCGCTGGTGATCGGTGACCGGCGCTGGCAGGCGCGAGGCGGCCAGGCCGGCGTCATCTATGACATCGCTTTGTGGGCAGTGCCTTTCGGCCTCGTCGGTGGTCGGCTGTACCACGTCCTGACGGACTGGCCCACATACTTCGGCCCCTCCGGCAAAGGGCTCGGCGCCGCCTTCCAGGTCTGGCAGGGCGGCCTCGGTATCTGGGGCGCCGTCGCGCTCGGTGGTGTCGGTGCCTGGATCGGTTGCCGTTCGCGGGGGATCCCGCTGCCGGCTTTCGGCGATGCCATCGCGCCCGGAATCATCCTGGCCCAGGCCATCGGCCGGCTCGGAAACTACTTCAATCAAGAGTTGTACGGCGGTGACACGACGCTGCCGTGGGGCCTGGAGATTTACCGGCGGCTGAACGCGGCCGGGGTGCCCGACGATCTCAACGGTGTGTCCACGGGCGAGGTCCTGCGGGTGGTTCATCCGACGTTCCTCTACGAGTTGCTGTGGAACCTCCTGATTTTCGCGCTCCTGATCTGGGCCGACCGCAGGTTCAACCTCGGCCACGGCCGGCTGTTCGCTCTCTACGTGGCCGGCTATTGCGTGGGCCGGTTCGTGGTGGAACTGATGCGCACCGACCCGGCGACCGAATTTGCCGGTTTCCGGGTCAACACCTTCACCTCGACATTCGTGTTCATCGGTGCGGTCGTCTACATCATGTTGGCGACCAAGGGCCGTGAAGATCCGGCGACCTTGGCGGGCAAGCCGGAAGAGTACGAGGACGAGTCAGCGCTGGATGAGCTCGGCAAGGAGCTTGTCACCGCAGGCGCCACCACCGGTGTTGTCGCGGCCGCTGCGGTGGCCGGGCGAGACGATGACGAAGACGCCGACCACATGCATCCGGACGAGGTCGGCGCCAGTGAGGACGACGGAGCTGAGGCTGCGGCGGCAATCGAACTGAAGGCGATCGCCACTGAGCCTGAGGAAGCTGAAGAGGACCTCGAAGAGGAGGCCGAGCCTGAGGCGGAGGCTGAGTCTGAGGCATCCGACACCGAGGACGAAGCCGAAGGTGCAGAGTCTGTTGAGCCGTCGGACTCCGATGAGGACGTTGAGGAAGAAGCCTCGGTAGAGGACGTCGAGGCACCCGCAGAAGCGGAGGCGGAGGCAGAATCTGAGGAAGCGGCAGAGGATGAAGCCTCAGTAGAGGACGTCGAGGCACCCGCAGAAGCGGAGGCGGAAACCGAATCCGAGGAAGCCGCCGAGGATGTGGCCGCAGATGAGGATGCCGAGTCTGAGGCATCCGACACCGAGGACGAAGCCGAAGGTGCTGAGTCTGTTGAGCCGTCGGACTCCGATGAGGACGTTGAGGAAGAAGCCTCGGTAGAGGACGTCGAGGCCGAGGACGTCGAGGCACCCGCAGAAGCGGAGGCGGAGGCAGAATCTGAGGAAGCGGCAGAGGATGAAGCCTCAGTAGAGGACGTCGAGGCACCCGCAGAAGCGGAGGCGGAAACCGAATCCGAGGAAGCCGCCGAGGATGTGGCCGCAGATGAGGATGCCGAATCTGAGGAAGCCGACACCGAGGACGAAGCCGAAGGTGCTGAGTCTGTTGAGTCGTCAGACTCCGTTGAGGACGTTGAGGAAGAAGCCTCGGTAGAGAACGTCGAGGCCGAGGACTCCGAGGAACTCGCAGAAGCGGAGGCGGAGGCCGAATCTGAGGAAGCGGCAGAGGATGCCGAAGCTGAGTCTGCGGAATCTGAAGAGCCAGAGGCTGAAACCGAGGCCGAGGCACAAGAAGTCGTCGCCGAGGCCGACGAGGTGGCCGTCGAAGAGAGCGCCGACGGATCTGCCGACGAGCTCGTGGAAGAGGCAGAGACAGAGACAGACGCGACCGATGCCGCCGACGATGCTGCAGAGCCGGTTGAGTCGGAAGACACCGGCGAAGATGAGTCCGAGGTCACGGACTCCGAGTCGGAGGAAGCCGCTGAGGAAGTGGCTGCTGGCGAGGATGCCGAACAAGACTCCGGTGACGCTGCCGTCGAGCCCGACGTTTCCGAGGAGCCCGAAGCCGAAGCCGAAGAGGCGGCTGACGACGCTGGTGCCGATGAGGTTGTCGTCGACGAGGATTCCGAACCGGCCGAGGATGAGGCTGAGCCCGACTCCGAGGTGGAAGCCGAGGATGTCACCGGCGAGGCCGAACCCGCAACGCCCACCGCGGTCGAGCATGAGCCGACCAAGGAAGGTGGCCGGGTGCGTCGTTGGTTCCGGCGTAACCGGTAAGGGCTCGAGCTCTGGCATTCTGACTGTATGACTGATCCGTCGCAGTCCGGAGACCCGATGAACGACCCGCAGCCGGCGAGCTTTCCGCCGCCTGCGGGGTATCCGCCACCGCCGCCGGGTTACCCGCCGTATCCGTCGCCCTACGGGGATCCGAGCGCGCCGTACGGCCGCCATCCGATCACGGGTGAGCCGTTCTCCGACAAGTCCAAGGTGATCGCGGGCCTGCTGCAGTTGCTCGGGCTGTTCGGCCTCGTCGGTATCGGGCGTATCTACCTCGGCGATACCAAGTTGGGTGTCATCCAGTTGATCGTGGGTTTGCTCACCTGCACTCTCGGCGCCATCATCTGGGGGATCATCGACGCGGTCCTGATCCTCACCGACAAGGTGCGTGATCCGTACGGGCGTCCGCTTCGCGATGGAACGTAGCGGTCCCACCGCCACGGCGGCGGGACGGTACTCGCTGGCGGCCGCGGGATTGCTCGGGGCCGGAGCCCTGACCTATGTCGGCGTCGCTGACCCGCACCGACCCGGGTTTTTGTTCCCCGGATGCCCGTTCAAGGCTCTGACCGGGTGGAACTGCCCGGCCTGTGGCGGCCTGCGGATGACCCACGACCTGCTGCACGGCGATGTGGGCGCCGCCGTCGTCGACAACGTCTTCGTCCTGGCCGGCCTGCCTGCCCTGGCCCTGTGGATGTTGGTGCGGTGGCGGCTGGGGAAGACGCTGTTTCCGCTGCAGGCGGTGGTGACCATCGTGGTGGCCGTCGTGGCCTGGACGGTGGTGCGGAACCTGCCGGGCTTCCCCCTGGTGCCGACATTAACCGGCCAGTAGTAGCCCACCTGCGCTGATACACTGAAAATTCGGGCCGGTGCAGTCCCGGGACCAGGATGTTCCGGACTTGCGGAGGTGCGATCAAGTGCTGTTCTCGGCATTGCCAGAGGCGCAGGGGCTTTATGACCCTGCCAACGAGGCCGATTCCTGCGGCGTGGCCATGATCACCGATATCCAGGGCCGCCGTTCTCACGGCATCGTCTCTGACGGGCTGACCGCGCTCGAGCACCTCGAACACCGCGGTGCGGCCGGGGCCGAACCCAACAGCGGCGACGGTGCCGGCATCCTGCTGCAGCTGCCGGTCGAACTGCTGCGTGAGGTGGTCAACTTCGCCTTGCCGGGGCCTGCCGAGGACGGCAGCAACACCTTCGCGGCCGGGATCTGTTTCCTGCCGCAGGATGAGGGTGCGCGCAGTGCCGCACGCACCCGCATCGAGGCGTTGGCCGTCGAGGAAGGCCTGCAGGTGTTGGGCTGGCGGGAGGTGCCGGTCGATCCTGTTGGCGCGGAGATCGGTACGACGGCGCTCGGCTGTATGCCACACATGGCGCAGCTGTTTGTCGCTGCACCGGAGGCCGGTGGGGTGCGGGTCGGGGGGATCGAGCTCGATCGCAAGGTGTATCCGTTGCGCAAGCGGGCCGAGCAGAGCACGGAGTCCGACGCGGTGTACTTCGCGTCGCTGTCCAGCCGGACCATCGTGTACAAGGGCATGCTGACGACAATGCAACTGCCGCAGTTCTTTCCGGATCTGCGCGACGAGCGCTGTCTGAGCGCGATCGCGATTGTGCACAGCCGATTCTCCACGAATACGTTCCCGTCATGGCCGTTGGCGCATCCGTTCCGGTTCGTCGCGCACAACGGGGAGATCAACACGGTGCGCGGCAACCGAAACCGCATGCATGCCCGCGAGGCACTTCTGGCCAGCGCCCGGATTCCCGGTGACCTGGGCCGGTTGTCTCCGATCTGCACCCCGGACGCGTCTGACTCGGCGTCCTTCGACGAGGTGCTTGAGCTTCTTCACCTGGGCGGGCGCAGTCTGCCGCACGCGGTGCTGATGATGATCCCGGAGGCATGGGAGAACGCCACCACCATGGACGCCGCGGAGCGTGCGTTCTGGAAGTTCCACGCTTCGCTGATGGAACCGTGGGACGGGCCGGCCTGCGTCACCTTCACCGACGGTTCTGTGGTCGGTGCGGTGTTGGACCGCAACGGTTTACGGCCGGGGCGCTGGTGGCGCACGGTCGACGACCGGGTCATCCTGGCCAGTGAGAGCGGAGTGCTGGACGTGCCCTCGGGCGAGATCGTCGCCAAGGGTCGTCTGCAGCCGGGCAAGATGTTCCTGGTCGATACCGCCGCCGGGCGCATCGTCGGCGACGACGAGATCAAGGAGCAGTTGTCGGCGGCCGAACCCTATGGTGAGTGGCTGCACGCCGGACTGCTGGACCTCAGCACCTTGCCGGAGCGTTCCCGGATCCAGCCGAATCACGAGTCGGTGGTGCGCCGGCAGATCGCCTTCGGTTACACCGAAGAGGAACTGCGCATCCTGCTCACACCCATGGCCGCATCAGGCGGGGAGCCGCTGGGATCGATGGGCACCGATACTCCCGTCGCGGTGCTGTCCAAGCGCTCACGACTGCTCTACGACTATTTCGTCGAGCTGTTTGCCCAGGTGACCAACCCGCCGCTGGACGCCATCCGCGAAGAGGTAGTTACCTCGATGGCCCGGGTGATGGGCCCCGAGGAGAATCTGCTGGAGCCGTCGGCGGCCTCATGTCGCCAAATCGTGTTGCGCTGGCCGGTTCTCGACAACGACGAGCTGGGCAAGATCGTCCACATCAACGACGACGGCGAGCATCCGGGCCTGCGTACCACGGTGTTGCGTGCCCTCTACGATGTCGAACGCGGTGGGGAAGGCCTGGCCGAGGCGCTCGATGACCTGCAGATGCGGGCCACCGAGGCCATTGCCAAAGGCGCTCGCACACTGGTGATCTCCGACCGCGATTCGGACCACACCAGGGCCCCGATCCCGTCGCTGCTGGCAGTTTCGGCGGTACATCATCACCTGGTCCGCACCAAGGAGCGCACCAAGGTGGCGCTGGTGGTGGAAAGCGGCGATGCCCGCGAAGTCCATCACATCGCCATGCTCATCGGGTACGGCGCGGCCGCGGTCAATCCCTATCTGGCGTTCGAGTCGATCGAGGATCTGATTCGCGAGGGTGAGCTGACCGGCATCGAAACTGCCGAAGCCGTGCGCAATTACGTCAAAGCGCTCGGTAAGGGCGTGGTCAAGGTGATGAGCAAGATGGGCATCTCCACGGTCGCCTCCTACACCGCCGCACAGGTTTTCGAGGCGATCGGGCTGAGCCGTGAAGTCGTCGACGCCTATTTCACCGGCACCACCAGCCAGCTCGGCGGTGTCGGGCTGGACGTGCTGGCCGAGGAGGTCAAGCTGCGTCATCGGCGCGCCTACCCGGAGAACCCCACCGAGCGGGTGCACCGGCGACTGGAGGTCGGCGGTGAGTATGCGTTTCGCCGGGAGGGCGAGCTGCATCTGTTCACCCCGGAAGTGGTCTTCCTGCTGCAGCATTCGACCCGCACCGGGCGTCGTGACATCTTCGCCCGGTATTCCGACGAGGTCGACCGCCTGTCCCGGGAAGGTGGGACCCTGCGCGGCTTGTTCGAGTTGAAGAAGGGGCTGCGACCCCCGGTTCCGCTCGACGAGGTCGAACCGGTCGAGTCGATCGTGACCCGGTTCAACACCGGGGCCATGAGCTACGGCTCCATTTCGGCGGAGGCCCACGAGACCATGGCGATCGCCATGAACAACCTCGGTGGCCGGTCGAACAGTGGTGAAGGCGGGGAGGACGTCGACCGGCTCTACGATCCGCGGCGGCGCAGTGCGGTGAAACAGGTGGCCTCGGGCCGGTTCGGTGTCACCAGTGATTACCTGGTCAACGCCACCGACATCCAGATCAAGATGGCTCAGGGCGCCAAACCCGGTGAGGGCGGTCAGCTTCCGGGCTACAAGGTGTATCCCAACATCGCCAAGACGCGGCACTCCACACCAGGCGTGGGGTTGATCTCCCCGCCGCCGCACCACGACATCTACTCGATCGAGGATCTGGCCCAGCTGATCCACGATCTGAAGAACGCCAACGCCGATGCCCGGATCCACGTGAAGCTGGTCAGCAGTGTCGGGGTCGGAACCGTCGCGGCCGGCGTGTCCAAGGCGCATGCCGACGTGGTGCTGATCTCGGGGTATGACGGCGGCACCGGTGCGGCGCCGCTGACCTCGCTCAAGCACGCCGGGGCGCCGTGGGAGATCGGGCTGGCCGATACGCAGCAGACGTTGGTGCTCAACGGTTTGCGGGATCGGATCACCGTGCAGTGCGACGGCGGCATGCGCAGCGCCCGCGATGTGATCGTGGCGGCGCTGCTGGGCGCCGAGGAGTTCGGGTTCGCCACCGCACCGCTGGTGGTGTCGGGCTGCATCATGATGCGGGTCTGTCATCTGGATACCTGTCCGGTCGGCGTGGCCACACAGAATCCGGAATTGCGGGCGCGGTTCAACGGCAAGCCCGAGTTCGTGGAGAACTTCTTCACATTCATCGCTGAGGACATCCGCCGCTACCTCGCCGAGCTGGGATTCCGCAGCATCGACGAGGCGGTCGGCCACGCCGAGGTACTCGACACCGCTCCCGGTGTGGCGCACTGGAAGAGCCGCGGGCTCGATCTCAGCCCGATCTTCGCGTCCCCGACTGATGCCGACGGCAGTGCGCTCACGCAGCGGCGGCGGGTCCGCGATCAGGATCACGGTCTCGAGCAGGCCCTCGACCGGACCCTGATCCAACTTGCCGAGGGTGCCTTGGAAGATGCCCATCCGGTGCGTCTGGAACTACCTGTCCGCAACGTCAACCGCACGGTGGGCACCCTGCTGGGGTCGGAGGTCACGCGCCGCTACGGCGCGGCCGGCTTGCCCGACAACACCATTCACGTCACGTTGACCGGTTCGGCCGGCCAGTCCATCGGCGCTTTCCTGCCGCCCGGGGTCACACTGGAACTGATCGGTGATGCCAACGACTATGTGGGCAAAGGCCTTTCCGGTGGTCGGGTCATCGTGCGGCCACCGGACGATGTGCTGTTCCTGCCAGAGGACAACGTCATCGCCGGCAATACCCTGCTCTACGGGGCCACCTCGGGTGAGGTGTTCCTGCGGGGCCGGGTCGGTGAGCGGTTCTGCGCCCGTAATTCGGGGGCACTGGCCGTCGTCGAGGGCGTGGGTGACCACGCGTGCGAGTACATGACCGGTGGCCGGGTGGTGATCCTGGGAAAGACCGGTCGCAACCTGGCCGCGGGTATGTCGGGCGGTATCGCCTATGTGCTCGGCCTGGACCCGGCCCGCGTCAACACCGAGATGGTGAAACTACAGCGGCTGGAAGCCGAGGACCTGACCTGGCTGCACGATGTGGTGGCCTGCCATGCCCGGCACACCGGCAGCACGCTGGCCGCCTCGATCCTGGCCGATTGGCCCAGGCGCAGTGCGCAATTCACCAAAGTAATGCCCACCGACTACGAGCGTGTCATGCAGGCGACCCGGATGGCAAAGGCCGAAGGACGCGATGTGGACAGCGCGATCATGGAGGCCAGCCGTGGCTGATCCGACCGGATTTCTTCGCGTACCCAAGATCGAGGCCGCCAAGCGGCCCGTCGAGGAACGGGTGGGGGACTGGCGCGAGGTGTACGAGCGCGAGGATCCCAATGAACGTGCCGGCGAGGTGTCGCAGCAGGCGCGGCGTTGTATGGACTGCGGAATACCGTTCTGCCACTCCGGCAAGGCGGGCTGTCCATTGGGCAACCTGATCCCGGAATGGAACGACCTGGTGCGGCGTGGCCGCTGGGACGCGGCCAGTGATCGTCTGCACGCCACCAACAACTTTCCGGAGTTCACCGGCCGGCTGTGCCCGGCGCCCTGCGAGGCTGCCTGTGTGCTGTCGATCGCCGAGGAGCAGACCGGCGGCAGTGTGACGATCAAGCGGATCGAGCAGACGATCGCTGATCACGCCTGGATGAACGGCACCGTCGAACCCCAGCCGGCGGCGATCTCCACCGGAAAGAGCGTCGCGGTGGTCGGCTCCGGTCCGGCGGGTCTGGCTGCCGCGCAACAACTCACCCGCGCCGGCCACGAGGTCACCGTCTACGAGCGCGATGACCGGGTGGGTGGTCTGCTGCGCTACGGAATCCCCGAGTACAAGCTCGAGAAGTCGGTGCTGAATCAGCGCCTGGCCCAGATGCGGGCCGAGGGCACGCGGTTCGTCACCGAATGCGAGGTCGGTGTGGACCTGACCGTCGAGCAGTTGCGCCAACGTCATCAGGCGGTGGTGCTGGCGGTCGGCGCGCTGCGGGGTCGCGACAACGAGGTGCCCGGCCGCGAACTCGAGGGTGTGCACCTGGCCATGGAGCATCTGGTGCCGGCCAACCGGGAGTGCGAGGGCGACTCGTCCACGCCGATCTCGGCGGCGGGCAAGCACGTGGTGATCATCGGTGGTGGTGACACCGGTGCCGACTGCCTGGGCACCGCGCACCGTCAGGGCGCGGCCTCGGTGACTCAGCTCGACTACAACACCGAGCCGCCCGAGACCCGCGATGACGAGCTCTCGCCGTGGCCCACATGGCCGCTGGTGCTGCGGACCTCCCCGGCTCACGCCGAAGGTGGTGCGCGGCGATTCGAGGTGGCCGTGCAGCGGTTCATCGGCGACGACAACGGACACGTGCGGGCCATCGAGATCGCCGAGGTGCGGGTGACCCGGGACGCCGACGGCCGCCGCGAGATCACCCCGGTGGGCGAGTCGTTGCAGATTCCCTGTGATCTGGCGCTGCTGGCGATCGGGTTCGAGGGTGTCGAGCACATGGCGCTGCTCGACGGGTTGAACCTCACCCTGACCCGGCGCGGCACGGTGTCTTGCGGTTCGGACTGGCAGACCGACGCGCCCGGGGTGTTCGTCTGCGGTGACGCGCACCGGGGCGCATCGCTGGTGGTGTGGGCCATCGCAGAGGGCCGCAGCGCGGCGCATGCGGTGGACGCCTACCTGATGGGCGAGTCGGATCTGCCGGCTCCTGTGCGGCCCGGGACGCTCCCGCTAAGCGTCGTCTGAATCGATCAACTAGACTGGCATGACGTGAGCAGACGCGGAAAGATCGTTTGTACGCTTGGCCCCGCTACCAGCACGGATGAGACGGTGCGGGCCTTGGTCGAGGCCGGTATGGACGTCGCCCGGCTGAATTTCAGCCACGGTGACTACACCGACCACGAAGCCGCCTACAAGAGGGTGCGGGCCGCATCGGACGCCACTGGTCGCGCCGTGGGCGTGCTCGCTGACCTGCAGGGTCCCAAGATCCGGCTGGGCCGCTTCGCCGAGGGGCCGACCTACTGGGCGGCCGGAGAATCGGTGCGGATCACCGTCGATGACTGTGAGGGCACCCATGACCGGGTGTCGACCACCTACAAGCGGTTGGCCGAGGATGCCCGGCCGGGGGACAGGGTCCTCGTCGACGACGGCAATGTCGGCCTGAAGGTCGACCAGATCGACGGCAACGACGTGGTGTGCACGGTCACCGAGGGCGGTCCGGTGAGCAACAACAAGGGCATGTCGTTGCCCGGCATGAACGTGACGGCTCCGGCGCTGTCCGAGAAGGACATCGAGGATCTCGAATTCGCGCTGCGGCTCGGCGTGGATCTGGTCGCGTTGTCCTTCGTGCGGTCACCTGCTGACGTCGAGCTCGTCCACGAGGTGATGGACCGCGTCGGTCGCCGGGTCCCGGTGATCGCCAAGCTGGAGAAGCCCGAGGCGGTCGAGAACCTCGAGGCGATCGTGCTGGCATTCGACGCGATCATGGTCGCCCGCGGTGACCTCGGCGTCGAGCTGCCGCTGGAAGAAGTGCCGCTGGTCCAGAAGCGCGCCATCCAGATGGCCAGGGAGAACGCCAAACCCGTCATCGTCGCGACCCAGATGCTGGAGTCGATGATCGACAGTTCCCGGCCCACTCGCGCCGAAGCCTCCGACGTCGCCAACGCCGTCCTCGACGGTGCGGACGCGGTGATGCTCTCCGGCGAGACCTCGGTCGGCAAGTACCCGCTGGAGGCCGTCAAGACGATGGCCCGCATCATCAAGGCGGTCGAGGACAACTCGGTGACGGTGCCGCCCCTGACCCACACCCCCCGCACCAAGCGCGGTGTGATCTCCTACGCGGCCCGCGACATCGGTGAGCGCCTCGACGCCAAGGCCCTGGTGGCGTTCACCCAATCCGGGGATACCGTGCGGCGCCTGGCCCGGCTGCACACACCGCTTCCGGTCCTGGCTTTCACTGCACTGCCCGAGGTGCGCAGCCAATTGGCCCTGACCTGGGGCACCGAGACGTTCATCGTGCCGCAGATGGCCAGCACGGACGACATGATCCGTCAGGTCGACAAGTCGCTGCTGGATCTGGGCCGCTACAAGCGCGGCGAGCTGGTGGTCATCGTCGCGGGTGCTCCTCCGGGCACAGTAGGCTCCACGAATCTGATCCACGTGCACCGCATCGGGGAGGACGACGTCTAGCGGTCCTCGGCCGGAGAGCGCCTGCAATAGATCTCGAAAGGCATCTCTTGACACACCCGGATTTCGAGGAGCTGCTGGCTGTTCTCGATCTGAATCGCGTCGATGACAACCTGTTCATCGGCTCGCATCCGAGCAAGAACCCGGTACGCACCTTCGGCGGGCAGATGGTCGCGCAGGCGTTCGTCGCCGGCGGCCGCACGTTGGAACACAAACTCGCACCGAGTGCGTTGAACGCGCATTTCATCGCCGGTGGCGATCCGGAGAAGGATCTGGAGTTCCACGTCGTGCCGCTGCGTGACGAGCGCCGGTTCGCCAACCGGCGGGTCGATGTCATGCAGGACGGCAACCTGCTGACCACCGTGATGCTGTCCTACATGAACGCCGGACGCGGGCTGGAGCACAGTGTGCCCGCGCCGGAGGTTCCGCATCCCGACACACTGCCCAAGATCGACGAGCTGCTGCGCGGCTACGAGACGACGGTGCCGTTGTTCGTCGAGGCGTTGCGCCCGATCGAATGGCGCTACACCAACGACCCGTCCTGGGTGATGCGGGACAAGGGCGGCAAGCTCGACCACAACCGGGTGTGGCTCAAGACCGAAGGGGTGATGCCCGACGATCCGGTGCTGCACGGTGCGGCCCTGGTCTACTCGTCGGACACCACGGTGCTCGATTCGATCATCACCACCCACGGCTTGTCCTGGGGCTTCGACCGGATCTTCGCGGTGACGATGAATCACTCGGTGTGGTTCCACCGGCCGATCAAGTTCGACGAGTGGGTGCTGTACTCCACCACGTCGCCGGTGGCAGCGGAGTCCCGTGGGCTCGGCACCGGACACTTCTTCGATGCCTCGGGCCAGTTGCTGGCCACGGTGGTGCAGGAAGGCATCGTCAAGTACTTCCCCGGCGCCGCCAAGCCGTGAGTCGGCTCAGCGGGTAGGGGTGGGCGTCACGCCGAACGAATCCTCGACCCGCCGCTCGAACTCTTGCTCGCAGCGCTGCTGAGCCGCGGTGTCGTCGCCGGCCTGCTGCAGGCAGGACACGTAGTCCCGGCCGCCGACGTCGTCGAACCATCGCGCGCCGAAGTAGGTCCAGATGCCGACGAACACCAGTGACAACACGCATGCGATGGCGCCGAGCGCGATTCCGGAGACGGCGACGCCGGAGTTGGTGGCTTCTCCGCGCTTGCACCGCCCGCGGGCCAGTATTCCGAGAATGATCGCGGTGATGCCGAATATCAGTCCGCCGATCACCGACCACACGAGCAGCAGCCCGAAGATCGCGAGCAGGAGCGCCGCGATGCCCAGCCCGTTGGCGGGGGCACGCGTGGCTGGTTGCATGGGGTATCCGCCGTATGGTGGCGGCGGCGGGTAGGCACCGGGATACGCGCCCGGTGGCGGCCCGTAGGGGTACGCCGGTGGCGGGGGAGGTCCGGCCGGCTGCGGCTCGTCAGACCCGGGCGGGTTTGATCGCTCGTCGGTCATGTCTGTGAGGCTACTCGCCGATCGCGGTGCCCGGTTGCGGACAGCGGACGACGGGGCAGTCGAGAGTGTCCGGAAGATGGTGGGTGGCCACGACGACGGTGCGCTCGGCGGCGAACCAATCGCCCGGAGTGAGGATTTCGGTGAGGATCCGCCGGCCATCGGCGGCGTCGAGGTTCTCGGTGGGCTCGTCGAGCAGAACGACGGAGAAATCCGACAGCAGCACCCTGGCCAGTAAGAGCCGGCGGCGCTCCCCGGCCGATAGAGCGTTGTGGCCGCCCTCCAGTACGGTCGACAGCCCGTCGGGCAGTGTGGCCAGCCAGTCGGTGAGGCCGACACGCCGGATCGCGGAGAGCAATTCGGCGTCGGTGGCGTCCCCGCGGACGACCAGCAGGTTGTCCCGCACCGTGGTTTCGAAGACGTGTGCGTCCTCGGCGAAAAAGGCTGCGCGCCCCGGAGTTTCGTTGAGCTGCTCGGTCATCGCCATCAGCAGTGTGGTCTTGCCGGAGCCGCTCGGGCCGACGACGGCGAGCCGGCCCGTGGCCGGAATGTCGACGGGCGCAACGGAGGGGCGTCGTCGGGCCGCTGGGTCGCTCTCGGTGAGCTCGAGGAGACGTCGGGCGGCGATGCGGGCTCTGGTGAGACCGACGGCAGCGTCGGGAAGCGCCGTGGTGGCCTCGAAGGCCGACAGGGGTAACAACATCAGGATGGCCAGCGTGGTCGGTGCGGTCGTGGGAGCCAGCGCGATGCCTGCGACGACGGCGCCCAGCACACTGGCTCCGATGGCGATGCTGGGCATGGCTGCCGCCAGCGCCGCCGGGGCCGCGGCACGGTCGGCGGCATGCCCCCAGTCGCGGTGGTGGCGCTCCGCGGTGGCGATCACCTCGTCGAGCCGTCCGCTCACCCGCAACTCCGGAGCGTACGCGAGGGCAAGCATGGTCGCCGAGTCGCGTTCACTACGGTGCTGTACCGCAACCGATTCGGCGGCAGCCACGGCGCGGGCGGTGATCGCCGGGGCCGCCACGCCGGCGATCAGCAGGCACAGTCCCAGTACCGCGGCCGCGCTCGGTGAGATGAGGGCGATGACGCCGACGGCTGCGCAGCTGAGCACCGCGGCCACCACGATCGGCAGCACCGAGCGCACCACCACATCGGACAGCTCGTCGACGGAGCTGCCTACGCGGGCCACCAGTTCGCCATTGGGCAACCGTGTCGCCTCGTCTTCGGGTCCGGTGGCGAGTTTGCGGTACAGCCCGGTCCGGGCGTTGGCCGCGGCCCGTAATGCCGTGTCGTGGGCGGCCAGCCGCTGGCAGTAGCCGAGGACGCCGCGCGAGATACCCAGTGCGCGCACCGCAACCACGGCCACCGAGAGGTCGAGGATCGGGGGCATCTGCCAGGCCCGGGTGATCAACCACGCCGAAACACCGGCCAGGGCCAGCGCGCTGCCGAGTGAGAGCACTCCGAGGGCACTCGCCAGGATCAGCCGGCCCAGCCGGGGCCGCAACAGCTCCAGCGTCAGCCGGAGAAGCGGGTCACGACGGAACATGTACGGCCCCAATCGTGATCACCTGATCGCCGATGGCCAACACCGGATCGCGGTGCCCGACCACCACCACGGTGGCGCCGGCTCGTGCCCGCGCCACCACGGCCTGCAGGACGCGCTGTTCCAGGGCGGCGTCCAAGTGGGCGGTGGGCTCGTCGAGCAGCAGCACATGCGCGGACGACCCGAGGGCGCGGGCGAGCCCCAGCCGTTGCCTCTGTCCCAGCGACAGACCGACGCCGGTGCGGCCGATCCGGGTGTCCAGGCCGTCGGGAAGGTCGGCGAGGACATCGTCGAACCCGGCCGCGCGGCAGGCCCCGTCCAGGTCGTCCAGCGGCCCGAGCAGCTCCAGGTTCTCGCGGACGGTGCCCGGGATGAGAACCGGGCGGTGGGGGAGCCAGGCGACGGTGTGCCACCACGCCGTCAGGTCCAGGTCGCCGACGTCGACACCGTCGATTCGTACCGGGCCCGACGGCAGCGTGGTCAGTCCGAGAATGGCCTGCAGTGCAGTGGATTTTCCCGCCCCGTTGGGCCCCGTCAGGATCGTCACCCGGCCGGGTCCGATCGCCGGTCCTAGATCGTCGAGCACGATCGTCGGTGCCGAATCCGACAGCCGGACACCACCTTCTGCCGGTGAGCGCGCCTCGCACAACCGGAAAGCCTGTGCTGCCGCCGTTTTCCCGTCTTGGGCGGCATGAAACGCAGCGCCTACCCGCCGCAGCGGCCAGAACACCTCGGGGGCCAGCAGCAGAACGGTCAAACCCGCCGTCAGGGTCACCTCGCCGTACACCAGCCGCACACCGACGCTGACCGCCACCAATGCCACGCCGAGTGTGGCCAGCAGTTCAAGCACCAGCGACGAAAGAAAGGCGATCCGCAGGGTCGCCATCGCCGAACGGCGATGGGCGGCAGCCAGTTCGGAGATCCGCTGGACCGATCCGCCGGCTCGGCCGACCGCGCGCAGCGTCGGAATCCCCGCCACCAGATCGAGCAATCGGGCCTGCAATGTGGTCATCGCGGCCAGTGCTGCCGCCGACCGCTCGGCGGTGACCAGACCGATCAGCACCATGAACACGGGGATCAGGGGTAGTGCGATCAGGACGATCGCTGCGGCCTGCAGGTCGTAACAGGCCATCACCACCACCGCCACCGGGGTGAGGATCGCCGCCTGCATCACCGCGGGCAGATAGCCGGTGAAATAGGGGCGCAGCCCGTCGAGCCCCCGCGTCACCACGGCCGCGGCGGCGTCGCGGTCAGCGGCCAACTGCCTGGGCGGCGCGGTGGTTACCGACCGCAGCACCTGTCCGGACAACTCTCCGATGATCGCGGTGGCGCCGCGCTGGGACAGCCGGCCCTGCAGCCAGTGTGCGGCTGCCCGCAGCACCCACAGCGCCGACAACGCGGCCAGGGCCGCGCCGTGGCGGGTCGCTGTGCCCGGGTCGGTGATGATCGCGGCGACGATGTGCGCCAGCACCACGGCTGCGGCAATGGTGCAGGCGCTGATGGTCACCCCGCATGCCACTGTCGCCATGAGGTGGCGCCGCAGTGCCGCCGTCGACCCGGAGGCGCCGCGGATGCCCAGTACCCGCCAGAGATTCAGACTGACCGCCGCGACAACCCGATGGGGGCCGGGATGCGATCGGCCGAAATCCGCTTGCGGAACACCCAGTACGTCCAGCCCTGGTACACCAGGACCAGCGGCAGCAAGGTCAACGACGCCCAGCTCATGATCTTCAGGGTGTACGGGGTCGACGAGCCGTTGTAGATCGTCACGCCCCATTCCGGATTGAGGGTGGATGGCAGCAGGTACGGGTACATCACTCCGAACAGCAGGACGACGACGGCCGCCACGACCACCACGGTCGAGACGAACGCCCATCCTTCCCGCGACCGCGACCACATCAGCGCCACCGAGATGAGCAGCGCGATCACCGCCACCGCCAACGCGGCCCAGGTCCATGGCTTGCCGTGAGCCAGTTGCGTCCACAGCCCGAACCCGCCGGCCAGCAGGATGACCGGCAGAGTCAGTATCCGGGCGAACCGGAAGGCGTCATCGCGTATGGGCCCGGCGGTCTTGAGGGCGATGAACACCGAACCGTAGAACGCGAACAACGATGCGGTGGCCAGGCCACCGAGCAGGGTGTAGGCGTTGAGCACGTCGCCGATCGAGGCATCGACGCGATGGTCGGCGTCGATCGGCAAGCCGCGCACCAGGATTGCGAAGGCGACACCCCACAGGATGGCGGGCAACCACGATCCGACGGCGATGCCGAGGTCCGCATACTTGCGCCACTTGGTGTCGTCGATCTTGCCGCGCCACTCGATGCCGACGATGCGCAGGATCATGCCGAACAGGATGGCCAGCAGCGGTAGGTACAGCGCTGAGAACAGAGTGGCGTACCAGTTCGGGAACGCCGCGAACATGGCGGCGCCCGCGGTGATCAGCCACACCTCATTGGCATCCCACACCGGTCCGATGGTGTTGAGCACAGCGCGCCTCCGGCTTTCCGGATCGCCTTCGCCTGCGCTGGCCAGCGGCGCCATCAGCATGCCGACGCCGAAGTCAAAGCCTTCCAGTACCACGAATCCGAGGAACAGAACGGCGATGAGTATGAACCAAAGCTCTTGGAGTCCCATCTGCGATCAGTCCTCTCAGTAAGCGAAAGACAAGGGGGCAGATTCGTCCTCGCCGGGAGGCGTGGGCGGTGCCGGTTCGGAGTCGTGTTCCAGGGGTCCTTCGGTGACATAGCGACGCATCAGCCAGAACCAGACGACCGCGAGGACGCCGTAGAGCAGGGTGAAGACCGCAAGCGAGAAAAACACCGTGCCGGCCGAATGATCCGACACGCCTTGCTGCACGGTCAGCCGGACCATCTGGTCGCCGGTCGGGTTGGGTACCACCACCCAGGGTTGACGTCCCATTTCGGTGAACACCCAGCCCGCGGAGTTGGCCAGGAATGGTGTCGGCAGTGTGATCAGCGCGAAAATGCCGAACCACCGCTGATCGGGCAGCCGGCGGCCCCGGGTGAGCCACAGGGCGACCAGCGCGAACGCCAGCGGCACCAGCATCAGGCCGATCATGGCCCGGAACGACCAGTAGGTGACGAAAAGGTTGGGCCGGTAATCGCCGGGTCCGAACTTTGATTCGTATTGCCGCTGAAGGTCATTGACACCCTCCAGAGTCACACCGCTGAACTTGCCTTCGGCCAGGAAGGGCAGGACGTAGGGCACCTCGATCACGTGGGTCACGCTGGCGCAGTTGTTGTGCGTGCCGACGGTGAGGACCGAGAAGTCCGGGTCGGTCTGCGTGTCGCAGAGTGATTCGGCCGAAGCCATTTTCATCGGCTGCTGGACAAACATCAGCTTGCCCTGGACGTCGCCGGTGAAGAACAGCACCACCACGGCCGCCAGTGCGACGACGCTGCCGAGAATGGTGGCGGGCCGGTACATCCCCGCGGAGTCCGCGGTGGGTTCGGCGGCCGGGGTGTCCAGGCTCTCTTCGCGGGCGGCGCGCCGCCGGTCCCGCACCATCAGCCAGGCGCTGACGGCCGCGACGAAGGTGCCGGCGGTGAGCAGTGATCCGGCGACGACGTGCATGAACGCCCAGATCGCCGTGTTGTTGGTCAGCAGGGCGCCGAAATCGATCAGCTCCGCGCGGCCGCTCTCCGGGTTGAACTTGGCGCCGACCGGGTGCTGCATGAACGAGTTCGCCGCGATGATGAAGAAGGCTGACGCGTTGACCGCGAAGGCCACCATCCAGATGCAGAACAGGTGGACCGCCCGGGGGAGCCGGGTCCAACCGAAGATCCACAAGCCGATGAAGGTGGACTCGACGAAGAACGCGACCAGGCCTTCGAATGCCAGCGGAGCGCCGAAGATGTCACCGACGAATCGGGAGTACTCGCTCCAGTTCATGCCGAACTGGAACTCCTGCACGATGCCGGTTGCCACACCGATGGCGAAGTTGATCAGGAACAGTTTGCCGAAGAAGCGGGTCAGTCGATACCAGCTGTCGTTGCCGGTCACCACCCACGCCGTCTGCATGACGGCGATGAGTGGCGCCAACCCGATGGTCAGCGGAACGAATATGAAGTGGTAGACGGTGGTGATCCCGAACTGCCACCGCGATACGTCCAAAGCGTCCATCTGGTCCTACTTCCGAGGTCTCAGACCAATCTACGACGGAGTGTAGTAGATGTTCGGGTAGAAACCGCCGTCGCTGACCGGTGTCCTACGTCACGACGCCGGCGCCTCCGGCGAGAACGCGGCCTTGAGCTTCTTGGCGTCGCTGCGGATGCCGAACGCCGAGATCACCTCGAACACGCCGACGATGATCAGGATGATGCCGGTGACCTGAGTCAGGGCGACCAGACCTTCCAGCGGGGCGACGAACATGATGATGCCGGCGATCACGCTGATGATGCCGACGATGATCTCCCAGATACGTCCGGGCAGCGACGGGTCTCCGATGGCCGACATCGTTGTCGCGACACCGCGGAAGATGAACCCGACGCCGATCCAGATCGCCAGCAGATCGACCGAATTCTGTAGGTTGACGAAGCACAGCACGGCCAGGACGAGCGCGGCGGCACCGCCGATGAACAGCAACACCCGTCCGCCGACGGACGCACGGAGGCTGAATGCCAGTACGAGCTGTGAGATGCCGGTGATCAACAGATAGGCGCCGAAGAAAATGGCGGTGACGAAGATCGCCGCTCCGGGGCGGATGAATACGAGGATGCCGAGGAGGATGGCGAGGATGCCGGTGACTAACGCCGTCTTCCACAGGTGCGGCAACAAGCTTGGGGCAGCGGTGCTTTCCATGGTCGCAGTGTGGCACAGACAGCGGCCCTGAACACGGATTTTACGGTACGGCTGTGGCGTCGAAGCATGCTCGTTAAGGTTCCGTTACCGGCGCTGCATCCCCGGCCGGAGGGCGTTAACGTCTCCGATTTGGGATAGCCCGACCACAGCCGCAGACAGAGAAAAGAGGCAATCGTGACAGTTGGATGTCAACCCCGACGAAGCAAGGTGTGGCGTTTCGCGGTGGTGGTCGCCGCCAGCGGCGCACTGGCAATGTCGGGCTGCGCCACCAACACCGATAGCAGCGGGCCGGCTACCGAGACCACCGCGGCGTCGGCCGAGAAGGTCGACGCGATCGCCAACACCCTGCCGGAGCCGATCAAATCGAGCGGCAAGCTCATCATCGGCACCGATCCGTCGTACCCCCCGAACGAATTCAAGGACCCCGCCGGCAAGATCATCGGCTTCGACGTCGATTTGATGAATGCCATCGCCGCGACGCTGGGCCTCACTCCCGAGTACCGGGCCTCGCTGTTCGACAAGATCATTCCGTCGGTTCAGGGCGGCAACTACAACGTCGGTATGTCCTCGTTCACCGACTCGAAGAAACGTGAGGAGCAGGTCGACTTCGTCACCTACTTCAAGGCCGGCTCGGCGTGGGCGCAGAAGGTCGGTGCGGGCATCAACCCGGATGACGCCTGCGGCAAGAAGGTTGCGGTGCAGACGGCCACCGTGCAGGACACCGAAGAGATGCCGGCCCGCATCAAGAAGTGCCTGGAGGCCGGTAAGCCCACGATCAATGTCATCAAGTTCGATGACCAGACCGCGGCCACCAGTGCGGTCATGCTGGGTCAGGCCGACGCCATGTCCGCGGACTCGCCGGTGACGGCCTACGCGATCAAGCAGAGTGACGGCAAGTTGGAGGCCGCGGGGGAGATCTTCGATTCCGCTCCCTACGGGTGGGCCGTGCAGAAGGGCTCGCCGCTGGCCGAATCCCTCAGGCAGGCACTGCAGCACCTCATCGACAGCGGGGCGTACAAGCAGGTGGCCACCAACTGGGGTGCCGAGAACGGGATGATCGACAAGCCGGTCATCAACGGTGCAGTCAGCTGAGCCGCCGATGACTGATGCGTCGCCGCCGCCCGCCATCGACGCGGTCCCGCTGCGACATCCGTGGCGGTGGGTGGCGGCGGGGATCATTGTCATCCTGCTCGGGCTGTTCGTCTGGGGCGCGGCCACCAACGAGGCATACGGATGGCAGACGTACGCCAAGTACCTCTTCGACCAACGGATTTCCGAAGCTGCCTGGAACACACTGCAACTGACCATCTACTCGATGGTCTTGGCGCTGGTGCTCGGCGTGATTCTCGCGGTGATGCGGTTATCGCCGAACCCGGTGCTCAAGGCGGTGTCCTGGACGTATCTGTGGATCTTCCGCGGCACACCGATCTACGTCCAGTTGGTGCTGTGGGGCCTGGTACCGGTGATCTACAAGAACATCCAGCTCGGTGTGCCGTGGGGTCCGACGCTGTTCGAGTTCAGCCTGGCCGATCCGAATGTGTTCTGGCTGGCGGTTCTCGGCCTGGGCCTGAACGAGGCCGCCTATATGGCCGAGATCATCCGGGGCGGGCTGATCTCGGTACCCGAAGGCCAGACCGAAGCCTCTGTCGCGCTCGGCATGTCGTGGGGAATGACGATGCGGCGCACCGTTCTTCCTCAGGCGATGCGCGTCATCATCCCGCCGACCGGCAACGAGTTCATCAGCATGCTCAAGACCACATCGCTGGTCACCGCCGTGCCGTACAGCTTCGAGTTGTACGGCCGCTCAAAAGATATCGGGGTCGCATTGTTCGAGCCGGTTCCGCTGCTGCTGGTGGCTTCCACCTGGTACCTGGCGATCACCAGCGTCCTGATGGTCGGGCAGTACTACCTGGAGCGGCACTTCTCGCGGGGTGCGTCGCGCAGGCTCACCTCCAAACAGCTTCAGGCTCTGGCCAAAGCGCAGATGGGAGAACCGCATCCATGACCGCTGCCGCCGAACCGATGGTGCGGGCCGAAACCGTGTGCAAGAACTTCGGTGCCCTGCACGTCCTCAAGGGCGTCACCCTGGACGTCGGCAGGGGTGAGGTTTTGTGCATGGTCGGTCCGTCGGGCTCGGGCAAGTCGACGTTCCTGCGGTGCATCAACCATCTCGAGCAGGTCAACGCCGGCCGGCTCTACGTCGACGGGGAGCTGATCGGCTATCGCGAACGCGGCGGCAAGCTGCACGAGATGGCCCCGCGAGACGCCGCTCGCCAACGCCGCGACATCGGCATGGTGTTCCAGCATTTCAACCTGTTCCCGCACCGTACGGCGCTGGAGAACATCATCGAGGCACCCATCCGGGTCAAGAAGGTGAAAAAGGAAGCCGCGGTGGCTCGGGCGAAGGACCTGCTCGACCAGGTGGGGTTGGCCGCCAAGGCCGACGCCTATCCGGCCCAGCTGTCGGGCGGACAGCAGCAGCGGGTGGCCATCGCCCGGGCACTGGCGATGAACCCCAAGCTGATGCTGTTCGACGAGCCGACGTCGGCACTGGATCCCGAGCTGGTCGGTGAGGTGCTGGCGGTGATCAAGAAACTGGCGGGCGAGGGCATGACCATGGTGGTGGTCACTCACGAAATGGGTTTTGCCCGTGAGGTCGCCGACAAGCTGGTGTTCATGGACGGCGGCGTGATCGTGGAGAGCGGTCCTCCGCGCGAGGTGATGGCCAATCCCAAACACGCACGCACAAAGGAGTTTCTGTCGAAGGTGATGTAGCTTCGATTACGTGGCTTCCGCACGAGATGGCGTATTCGTCACTGCCGGTGAACTTCGTGAGCACATCGCCTCCGGGAGTCCCGTCACCGTGTTGGACGTGCGTTGGTCATTGGCCGAGCCCGATGGTGAACAGGCGTACCTGACCGGCCATCTTCCCGGCGCCGTCTACGTCTCGCTGGACGACGACCTGTCCGATCACCGGGTCACCGGCCGTGGCCGCCATCCGTTGCCCTCCGGGGCGGACCTGCAGGCAGCCGCACGCCGTTGGGGCGTGCGCAAGGGCGTACCGACGGTGGTCTACGACGACTGGAACCGCGCCGGGTCGTCCCGGGCCTGGTGGGTGTTGACCGCGGCCGGGGTCGACGGCGTCCGCATCCTCGACGGAGGTCTTCCGGCCTGGACCGCGGCGGGTGAGGTTCTGCAATCCGGCCCGGTCACGCCCGGGCCCGGTGATGTCGAGGTCATCCACGACGACCTGTACCGCGGGGCACTGCGCACCCTGACCGCCGAACAGGCGCAGTCGGGCGTCGATGTGCTGCTGGATGCGCGGGCGCCGGAACGGTTTCGCGGCGACGCTGAACCGGTCGACCCGGTGGCCGGCCACATCCCCGGGGCGGTCAATCTGCCCAGCACCCAGTTGCTTTCCGCCGACGGCACACTGCTCCCGGATGCCGGGCTTCACGCGCTTCTCGCCGATCTTGGCATAGCCGGTGGCGCCAAAGCCGGCGCCTACTGCGGGTCAGGGGTGACGGCGGCGCTGGCGGTGGCTGCCCTGGCTGCCGCCGGCGTGAACGCGGCACTGTATCCCGGGTCGTGGTCGGAGTGGGCCTCTGATCCGGACCGGCCCGTGGCACGGGGCGACGGGTAGCCCGACGCGCCAGATCGGTGCTCCCTGGCGCTGCTGGGCAACTTTATGCTGGGCGCATGCAGCGCCGCCCGGACCCGGTCACGCCGTTGTGGCGTGCCGCGCAGATCTTCCGGCTGCTGAGCTGTCTGTACGCAGTGGGTTTTCAGATCGCGATCAACGACGATCTGATGCGTCCGGTACTGGCCGGCGTGCTGTGTGCGGTGCTGATCGCCTGGAGCATCGCGTGCGCGATCGCCTACCTGCAGGGTTTCGGCCGTCGCCCGGCGTGGGTGATCGCCGAGATCGTGGTGGTCCTGGCGCTCATGCTCTCGACCGAGCTGGTGGCGTCCGACCACTGGATCGCCGACAACCAGTCCTGGCCCACCACGTTGTGGGCGACGAATGCCACCATTTCGGCCGCACTGCAATTCGGCCCGGTCGGAGGTATGGCGGCCGGCCTGACGGTGATGGCCGCCGCGGCCGCGCTGAAGGGCTACGTCAGCGTCAATCTGGGCCGCAACGCCACCATCGTCATCGAATTGGCCGTCGGTCTCGCGGTGGGGATGGCGGCCCAGACCGCGCGCCGTGCCCACTCCGAGTTGGAGCGCGCGGCGCGGCTGACCGCGTCGCTGGAGGAACGGGAGCGGTTGTCACGCCGCGTGCACGACGGAGCCATTCAGGTGCTGGCCTTGGTATCCCGGCGCGGACGCGAAATCGGTGGTGAGACAGCCGAATTGGCTGAATTGGCGGGCGAGCAGGAGCGCGCCTTGCGCAGGTTGGTCAGCGCGCCCGACCCGGAGGTGCACACCGGCGGGGCGACCGACATCGGCGCGCTGCTGCGGAGCCGCGCCTCCGATCGGGTCTCGGTCAGCCTCCCGGCCGAGCCGGTGTTGCTCGAACATGAAACTGCCCAAGAGTTGTTCGCCGCGGCGTGCAATGCCCTCGACAACGCGGCCGCACACGCCGGTGCCGACGCCCGGGTCTTCGTACTGTTGGAAGATCTGGGCGATTCGGTGACGGTGAGCATCCGTGACGACGGGGTGGGTATCGGCGACGGGCGCCTGGCCGAGGCGGTCGGCGAAGGCCATGTGGGTATCGCGAAATCAATTGTGGGCCGCATGGATTGGCTGGGCGGACAAGCCGTGCTGCACACGGCACCGGGTTGCGGCACGGAATGGGAGCTGACGCTGCCCCGCCCGAGTGGCACCGCGATGGAGAAGGGGCAGTGATGACCGAGGCAGCACTGACCGTGATGGTCGTCGACGATCACCCGATTTGGCGCGACGCGGTGGCCCGTGACCTCGCCGACGAGGGGTTCGACGTGGTGGCCACCGCCGATGGCGTGGCTTCGGCGCGCAGGCGGGCCGGCGTGGTCCTGCCCGATGTGGTGGTCATGGACATGAGCCTGTCCGACGGTAGCGGTGCCACAGCCACCGCCGAGGTGCTGTCGGTGTCGCCGTCGTCGCGGGTGCTGGTGCTCTCGGCCTCCGACGAGCGCGACGACGTTCTGGAGGCGGTGAAGGCCGGGGCCACCGGCTATCTGGTGAAGAGTGCGTCGAAAGCCGAGCTGACCGACGCGGTGCGGGCCACCGCGGACGGGCGTGCGGTGTTCACCCCGGGGCTGGCCGGGCTGGTCCTGGGTGAATACCGGCGGATCGCGCAACGGCCGGACGACGGCCCGGCCACTCCCAGTCTGACCGAGCGGGAGACCGAGGTGCTGCGTTACGTGGCAAAAGGATTGACGGCCAAGCAGATCGCCACCCGCCTCTCGCTGAGCCACCGGACGGTGGAAAACCATGTCCAGGCGACGTTCCGCAAGCTGCAGGTCGCCAACCGCGTCGAGTTGGCGCGCTACGCCATCGAGCACGGACTCGACGAGTAGTCCTACTCATCACGGCCGCCCTTTTTGTTGCCACGATGACCGCATGAGCGAACCTCATCGCGTTGTCATCGCCCGGATGTCCTCCGACCTGGCCGCGATCTCGGCGTATTTGAACCGGGTGTCAGCGGATCTGGGGGAGCTGGCCCGCATGGTCGATCAGGCGCCGGCGCCGGTGCCACCTCCGTTGCCTGCGCCTGCCGCGGTGGCCACGACGTGGCCGTCGGTCACGGGGCCGGTCTCCGTGCCACCCCGGCCCGCACCCGCACTCGGTCCTGAACGTTCAGAGGGCTGGATCGGCAAGGCACTCGCGGTGGCCGGGGTGACCGTGACACTCACCGGAGTGGTGCTGCTACTGGTGTTGGCGGCGCAAGCGGGCATTCTGCGACCTGAATTCCGGGTCGCGGCCGGCGCTGTCCTGGCCGGCGGACTGATCGGTGCCGGGTGGTGGCTCTACCGCCGCCCGGGCGGCCGCGTCGGTGCGATCGCCCTGGCCGCAACCGGAATCGCCGCTGGATACATCGACGTGATCGCCGTGACGACGATCTACGACTGGGTGTCCGCGCCGGTCGGTCTGGCGCTGGCCGCGGCAATAGGTGGCGGCGGCCTGACGTTGGCGCGGCGCTGGAACTCCGAACAGCTGGGCCTGCTGGTCCTGATACCGCTGATCGCCCTGGCGCCCGTCGTCACCGACGGTGTCACCCTGTTGCTCATCGGGTTCATGCTGGCCCTGTCGGCCGCCGCCCTGCCGGTCCAGTTCGGCCGGGACTGGCTGTGGCTGTATGCCGCGCGCACCGCGGCGGCGACGTTGCCGTTGTTGATCGCGCTGGCTGCGGCCTCCTTCGATGATCGGCATGACGTCGTACTCGGGCTGACCTGCGGGCTTGCCGCTGTGCTGGCGCTGGCGGGCGGGGTGCTGGTGCTGCGGTGGACCACCAGGCCGGCGGCGACGGCGGTCCTCACGGCGGGCGGCGTGCTGCCGCTGTTGAGCGTGGCGGCCGCCGTCGACCGTGTTCTCGCAGCCCTCATGATGGCGGCGCTGGCCGCGGCTTTGGTGGCGATCGTGGCCCTAGGTGACCGCATACCCGGGCTGAGCGCGGTGGTGCGCCAGGCGTGGACGGTGCTCGCCGCGGTTGCCGCGCTGATCGCCGTGCTGGTCGCCTTCGACGGACCGGTGGCCGGGCCCGGTGGTCGCCGTCTCATTAAGACGAGGCGCGGTGACGCGGTGGATCGCCGTCGGCCTGGCCGTGGTCGGTGGCCTGATCTACTTTGACTCCGCCAGCCCTGACATTCTCGTGCATGCGACGAAACCGTCTGGCGGGGTTACGGTTTCGGTGTTGGTCGGCAGCGTACTGGTGATCGCCGCGGCCGCCACAATCTCGTGGGCATGGTCGGTGGGCGGTGACGCGGATCAGGAGGTGGTCCGGCTGGTGTGGGTGGCCGCGGCGGTGGCAGCCGGCTATGCGGTCACGGCGTTCACTGTCACGGCCGGTGTCGTCATGGGCGGTACCGGGGCCGGGTTCTTCGGCGGTCACATGGCGGCAACCATCTGCTGGATTGCGGTGGCGGCCGGGCTGCTCGGCTACGCGGCCCGTCGCCCCCGTGCGCAGCGGTCGCTGCCGATCGGCGGCGGGATGGCACTGGTCGTCGCCGCCATGGCCAAACTGTTCCTGTTCGACTTGGGAACGCTCGACGGGATGTTCCGGGTGGCCGTGTTCATCGTCGTCGGGTTGGCGCTGCTGGGCATGGGCGCGGGGTATGCACGCCTGCTCAATCAGCAGGACCAGGTGAGCGAGCGACATCCGGTGTGAGGGTGACCACACAATCGCTAATCTGGATTTATTCCAATTTAGGCGCTGTTGCACATGGCATGAGTACACGTCGAAACGAATCGGATATCCAGGGTTACCAGGCCGCGCCGGAGCTCGGCGGTCATCTTCAGCAGGTCCTCGTCGACCTGATCGAGCTCGGCCTGCAGGGCAAGCAGGCGCATTGGAACGTCGTCGGCACGAACTTCCGGGATCTGCACCTGCAGCTCGACGAGGTGGTCGATTTCGCCAGAGAGGGCAGCGACACCATCGCCGAGCGGATGCGCGCGCTGGATGCTGTTCCTGACGGACGGTCGGACACCGTCGTCGCGAGCACGACGCTTCCGGATTTCCCCGCCTACGAGCGCAGCACGGGCGAGGTGGTCGATCTGATCACCACGCGGATCTACGCGACGGTCGGCACCCTGCGCGGAGTGCACGACGCAGTCGATGCCCATGACCCCACCACCGCCGACATTCTGCACCAGCTGATCGACGGCCTGGAGAAACTGGCCTGGCTGATCAAGTCGGAGAACCGCAAGGTCTAGACGCCGGCCGGCGGCACGACCGAGGCGGTGCGCACCGGACTGGCAGTCTCCAGTCTGGCGCGCGCCTCCTCGTCGTCGCGGCGCCCCACCAGGTACCAGGTGTGCATCAGCCCCTTGCCCTTGATCTCGACGTCGCCGCGTTCCTCGAGCACGAAAGCGTGGCTGATCCGGTCATAGACGTTCTGCGGCACCTGAATCCGGCCGGCGATATCGGTGGACTCCATGCGTGATGCGACGTTGACCGCGTCACCCCACACGTCGTAGAAGAACTTGCGAGCGCCGACCACTCCTGCCACCACGGGACCGGCGGCCAGGCCGATCCGCAGTGGAACCGCGCGTCCTCGCGGGTCCTTGAGGTCGGCGACCGCATCGGCCAGGTCGAGCGCCAGACACGCCAATGCCTCGATGTGGTCGGTACGCGGCTTGGGTACGCCGGCCACGACCATGTAGGAGTCACCGCTGGTCTTGACCTTCTCCAAGCCGTGCCGATCGACCAGGGCATCGAGGTCGGTGTACAGGCGGTCGAGGAAGCGCACCAGGTCGGTCGGGGTCAGGTCACTGGCCCGCTCTGTGTAGCCGGCGATGTCGGCGAACAGGATCGAGGCGTCGTCGTAATCGTCGGCGATGATGGTGCGGGATGGTTCCTTGAGCCGCTGGGCGATCGTGGTGGGCAGAATGTTGGCCAGCAGTTGCTCGGACCGCTGATATTCGGCCTCCATGGCTTCCTCGGCGCGGGCGATCTCACGTAGCGACATCCATACCGTGGCAAACACCATCACCGCCGCGGACACCGTGGAGATGACGAAGCCCGCGGTCATTGCCCACGCTGGGCCCAGGCCGCGATCGTCGGGTCCGAACACCTCCAGCGCGATCGTGGCGGCCACGGCCATCGCCGACAGCGACGCCGCGAGCACGATGCGCTCGATTCCCAGCAGCAGGACCGCCAGCGCGGCCGCCACCACGAAATAGAACTGAAGCCCCGAGTCGGTCCCGATGGCGAAGCACATCACGGACACCGATACGTAGGCGATCAGGAAAAACGTCAAGGGTGCGATCAGCTCGCCGAACCGGTACAGCAGTGGCACAAGGAGGAACAGACCTGCTGAAACGAGGTTGATGAACCCGAATCGCCACATCGGTCCGTCCAGCGTCAACTGGAAGATGCCGAAGCCCGTACACACGGTGGCGGCGATCCAGGTGGCAATGGTCAGGACGCGCAGTCGGCTCGACACGCTCTCGGCGTAGTGCCGAGTGCGGGCCGATACGCGGTTGTTCAGCGCCATCTCGGGCATGCACACCGAGCGGCGGAACTCGCCGACCACCACGGACAAAGCGTATCGCCGCACGCCGCCCGGCCGGTCGACATTGGCCGGGCCGTTGTCATTGGCATGGTCCAGCAAACCCGACGAAACGTCGGTATGTCACAATGGCAACTTGTTCCATTGAGTGCGGCAGTTGCGCCGCCGATCTCTTGTGGGGGGATCTCGTAGTGGACCGGTCGTGGATGCGTAACACCGCAGCTGGCTGTGCGATCGCTTGCGGCGCCATGGTGGTTGGGCCAGGGATGCTCGGCACCGGGGTGGCCTCGGCCGATCTGTTCGGCATCGACTTCGACGTCTTGGACATCTTCGATCACAAGGAAAAGAAGAAGTCCGACCACAGTGCCAAGATCGGCAACCAGCGCACCGGTGGGGCGAAGAATTCCGGTGGCGGCCTCACCGGGCCCAACGCGTCCACCGGGCCGAAGGCCAAGGTCGGTGCGAGCCGGTCACCGGCGTCCAGCGGTCCCACGGCGAAAGTGGGCGCCGGCCAGTCCTCGACGGACCAGGCCCCGCAGTCGGTGGGCGTGACGGGCACGGCGACCGGGCAGGCCCCCACTGCGTCAACCGTGACAGGCGGCGCGGCCCAGGCTCCCACCGCTGCGGTGACCGGCGGGGTCGCAGAGGTTCCCACGGCAGTCGTATCCGGCGGTGGGGGAGGCGGCGGCGGAACACCCACCAACGGCAATATCGGTCGGGCCCCCAACCTCGCGCCCGTGCCGACCGCCCCGAGTAGCCGCAAGATCGTGATCCGCTCGGCCCCGCCAAAAGCGCCGTCCGCTCCATCCGCCCCGGCTCCGGCGGCACCCGCGGCACCGGTTGCTCCCGTGGCTCCGGTACCCGTGGTCGTCCCTGCCGTTCCGGTGCTCACCGCCCCGGTGCCCTCGGCTCCACCGGTGGGCGCCCCGCCCGCCGCTCCGAGCGGCCCGAGCCTTCCCGCGCCACAGTCCGAACCTCCAGCCGCCCAGCCGCTTTCGGTGCCCGCGGTGCCGGAGTCATTCCGGATCGGCTACGCCGACTACCTGCGTACGGCCAGCACGTCCGACCTGTTGTTCGCAGTGTTGCCGGGGCTGGGCGGCATGGTGTTGATGACGGCGGCCGGCGGGCTGGTCGGGTTCCGCCAGGCCCGGGCCGCACAGACCCTGCCGTCGCCACAGATCGCCCGTTTCCTGCCCTGAACGCAGTCGGAAACTCGTAGCGACTGAACCCTGGTTTCCGGGGCGCGCGATCGGTGCCGGTGCGTGCGCTGGATGGATTCATCCCCGCCAGGTCGCATCCGCCGAGCCGACCGCAGCAATGGTGCACTTCGTGGTCCTTTCATAGAAGATTCATAGCCAGTTCCCAGTTCCGGAGCGGCGTGGTGCGACCCCGAGGTCCCCGCACGCCGGTGTTCACCGGAGGCGCCGGTTGGTGTGCCAGCGGGTGGGGCGTCACAGGGATTGTCAAGGCGTTGAACCGATTCCGGCGAACTGACTCGTTTGCGCCATATTGACGCACCGGCATGGTTTACTCTTCGGGATCGGGTGCGCTCATCGAGGCGCGCCGTACGTTTGCGGTGACTTCGCGCACAATGTTGCCGGGGATGCCGCCGCACTCGGGACTCGACTGTTCGCATCCGATCTGCAAATGCATGTTGTGCACCCGGCAGGGGGCCGACACGGGAGACAGTCGGAGGAACGCGCGATTTTCAGGATCCTGAAGCGGCTGTGGATTCCGCTAGTGCTGGTGGTGGTGGGAATTGCAGGCGGATTTACTGTGTCGCGATTGCACGGTGTCTTCGGCAGCCAGAGCCGCCCCGCGTATACCAGCGCCGAACGCGAGGAAAAGCGGCCCCATGACCCCAAACACCTGGTCTACGAGGTCTTCGGGCCGCCAGGCACGGTAGCGACGATCAGTTACTTCGATGCCGATGCCGAACCGCGAGTGGTCAGGGAGGCGACGCTGCCGTGGTCGGTCGAGTTCCCGATTTCCGAGGCGACGGCGATGGGGAACGTCACTGCGCAGGGCAACACCGACAGCATCGGTTGCCGCATCCTCGTCGGCGATGAAGTCAAAGACGAGAAGGTCCGGCAAGGGGTCAGCGCCTTCACCTTCTGTGTGCTGAAGGCTGCATGAGTACCGACAGCGAACCCGCAACGGAGCCGTTGCCGATAGCTGAGCGCCCGCCGTTCATCGCGCGGATGGTCCACCGGCTCTCGGTGCCGATCATCCTGGGGTGGCTGGCGATCACCGTCATCCTGAGTGTCACCGTCCCCTCGCTCGAACAGGTGGAGAAACAGCACCCGGTAGCGATGGACCCCACCGCGGCACCGTCGTTCGAGGCGATGCACCGGATGGGCGAGCTGTTCGGCGAATCGGGTTCGAACGCTGTCGCAATGATCGTCCTGGAGGGCGAACAACCCCTCGGTGACGAGGCGCACGGCTACTACGACGAGATGGTTCGTCAGTTGAAAGCCGACACAAGGCATGTGGAGCATGTCCAGGATTTCTGGGGTGATCCGCTGACCCAGGGCGCCGCGCAGAGCGTCGACGGCAAGGCCACCTATGCACAGGTGACGCTCACCGCCAATCAGGACATCACGGCGATCAAATCCCTCGAGGCGATGCGGGCGATCGTTGAGGGGATTCCGGCGCCGCAGGGGGTCAAGGCGTATGTCACCGGGCCCGCCGCTTTCGCCGCCGATCTGGGACCCGCCGGCAACCGGACGGTCGCGCTGGTCACCTCCCTGACCTTCTCGGTGATCTTCGTGATGTTGCTGCTCGTCTATCGATCGGTCATCTCGGTCATTCTCATGCTGGTGGTCGTCGCCATCGAATTGACTGTCGCCCGAGGGGTTGTCGCATTACTCGGCAGCCTCGGGGTCATCGGGATCACCACGTTCGTCGTCAACCTCCTGGTCGCCCTCGCGATCGCGGCCGGAACGGATTACGGCATCTTCTTCACCGGGCGCTACCAGGAGGCGCGCCAGGCGGGGGAGGACAAGGAGACGGCGTTCTACACGACGTTCCGCAGCGTCGCGAAGGTGGTGGTGGGTTCCGGTCTGACCATCGCCGGTGCGGTTCTGTGTCTGCACTTCACGCGCCTGCCCGTCTACCAGACCCTGGGCGTTCCCACCGCCGTCGGCATGGTCGCCGCCGTCGCGGTGGCCGTGACACTCGTTCCCGCGGTCATCGCGGTGGGTAGCCGTTTCGGCCTGTTCGAGCCCAAGCGGAAGATCACGGTCCGCCGCTGGCGCAAGGTCGGTACGGCGGTCGTTCGGTGGCCCGGGCCCATACTCGTTGCGACGTGTGCGGTTTCGCTGATCGGACTGTTGGCGCTTCCCGCCTACAAGCCCAGCTACAACGACCAGAAGTACATCCCGCAAGATATCCCCGCCAATGTGGGTTATGCGGCGGCCACTCGACACTTCCCCCAGTCGTTGATGATGGCCCCCGACATCCTGTTGATCGAGGCCGACCACGACATGCGCAATCCGGTCGACTTCCTGGTGCTGAACAAGCTGGCCAAGGGCGTGTTGTCCGTGCCGGGCGTTTCCACCGTCCAGGCGCCGACCCGCCCCGGCGGTGAGCCGCTCAAACACTCGACGATTCCGTTCATGCTCAGCATGAGCAACGCCTCCCAGACGCATCTGATGCCGTTCCAGAAGAACCGCATGGACGATCTGCTGGTGCAGGCCGCCGACATGGAGAAAACGATCGCCATCGTCAAGCGCATGCAGGCGCTGACGCAAGAGATGGTCGCCACGACGCACCAAATGGTGGCCGATACACATGAGCTGCAACAGACAACCAATCTATTGCGCGATCATGTGGCGAATTTCGATGATTTCTTCAGACCGATCCGCAATTACTTCTATTGGGAGCCGCACTGCTACACGATCCCGATCTGCTCGTCGATACGATCGGTTTTCGACACGCTCGACGGTATTGACCAGATCACGGTCAAGATGGTTGACCTGGTTGCCAATCTGGATCGGCTCGACGAGATCCTGCCGCAATTGGCCGAGCAGTTCCCCGTGATGATCTCGACCATGGAATCCACCCGAACCATGATGCTGACGATGCACAGCACCATGTCCGGAATCATGGATCAAATGGAGGAGACGTCCAACAACGCCACCGCCATGGGCAAGGCATTCGATGCCGCACAGAACGACGATTCCTTCTATCTGTCGCCGGAAGTGTTCGAGAACAAGGACTTCCGGCGCGTCATGGACATCTTCCTGTCCCCGGATGGGAAAGCCGCTCGAATGCTGATATCGCAACGGGGCGATCCGGCGACGACCGAGGGAATGTCACTGGTCGGCCCGATCGAAACCGCGGCCGAAGAAGCACTCAAAGGCACGCCGCTGCAAAATGCCACGATCTATGTCACCGGCACGGCGGCGTCGGTCAAAGACCTTGTGGAAGCGTCCAAATACGATCTGCTGATCGCTGCCGTCGCAGCCCTCTGTCTGATTTTCGGCATCATGCTGATCGTGACGCGGAGTTTGATCGCCGCGCTCGTGATCGTTGGCACGGTGGCGCTTTCGTTGGGCGCGGCCTTCGGCTTGTCGGTGCTCATCTGGCAGCACATCCTCGGTATGCCATTGAACTGGGTGGTTCTGGCGATGTCCGTGATCGTGCTTCTGGCAGTGGGTTCCGATTACAACCTGCTGCTGGTGTCGCGGATGAAAGAGGAAATCGGCGCCGGGATCAATACAGGCATCATCCGGGCGATGGGCGGCAGCGGCAAGGTGGTGACGGCAGCCGGCCTGGTGTTCGCGTTCACCATGCTGGCGATGGTCGTCAGCGACCTCGTCACGATCGGGCAGCTGGGCGCCACCATCGGTGTCGGGCTGCTGTTCGACACCCTGGTGGTGCGTGCATTCATGACTCCGGCGATCGCCGCACTGCTCGGGCGGTGGTTCTGGTGGCCACAGCGGGTGCACCCGCGGCCGCTCAGTGCATCACGGCGCACAGCCGGCCGCGGCCAGCTTGTGCGTTCCATCCTGCAGAGGGAAGAGCGCTGACTGACATGAAAGCGTCTTCCTCCTGTGCGGTGAAAGCCGCATGAGCGAACGGCACAGAACCGACCGACCACCGGTGATCGCTCGGGTGATCTATCGGCTGGCGGTGCCGATCATCCTCGGCTGGTTGGCGATCACCGCCGTCCTCACCTTTGCTGTTCCCTCGCTGGAACAAGTCGGGCGGGAAAGTTCGGTATCGCTGGTTCCCAAAGACGCGCCGTCGTTTCAGGCGATGCAGCGTATGGGTCAGGTGTTCAAGGAATCCGATTCCGACAGCGTCGCGATGATCGTCTTGGAGGCAGACAAGCCCCTCGGCGAAGACGCACACGGCTACTACGACGCCCTGATTCGTCAGTTGCGAGCCGATACGACGCATGTGCAGCACGTCCAGGATTACTGGGGGGACTCGCTCACCGCGGCGGGCGTTCAGAGCGCCGATGATCTGAGTGCTTATGTGCAGGTGAATCTCGCGGGTAATCAGGGGCAGGCCCTGGCGAACGAGTCTGTGCAAGCTGTCCGGGACATCGTGGCCGGCACACCGGCGCCACCGGGGGTCAGGGCGTACGTCACCGGTCCGGCGCCGTTGGTGACGGACATGAACCACGCCGGCGATACGTCGATCATCAGGATCACCTTGGTGACCCTCGTGGTGATCTTCGCGATGTTGCTGTTCGTGTATCGCTCGATCATCACCGTCGTTCTCCTGCTGGTCATGGTGGGCGTTCAGGTGCAGGCGGCCAGGGGAGTCGTCGCATTCCTGGGCGATCACGACGTAATCGGGCTGTCGACCTTCGCGGTCAATCTGCTGGTCTCACTCGGGATCGCGGTCGGAACGGACTACGGCATATTCTTCGTCGGGCGATATCACGAGGCGCGGCAAGCCGGGGAGGACCGCGAGACCGCGTTCTACACCACCTACCGCAGCGTCGCCAAAGTCGTTGTGGCTTCGGGCTTGACGATTGCCGGAGCCCTTTATTGTCTGAGCTTCACCCGGTTGCCCTACTTCGAGACGATGGGCATTCCTTCCGCCGTGGGTATGGCAGTCGCGGTGGCGGTGGCCGTCACGCTGGTCCCGGCAGTCATTGCCGTCGGTGGCCGTTTCGGGTTGTTCGAACCCAAGCGCCGGCTCATGGTCCGCCGTTGGCGCGGCGTGGGCACCGCGGTCGTTCGGTGGCCGGTGCCCATTCTCGCCGCGGCTTGCGCGGTGGCGTTCATCGGACTGTTGGCGCTGCCCGGGTACCAAACCAGCTACGACGATCGCCTGTATGTGCCCCAGGAGATTCCGGCCAATCTGGGTTATGCGGCCGCGGAGCGACATTTCCCCGAGTCGCGGATGACGCCCGACATCCTGATGCTCGAGGCAGACCATGACATGCGCAATCCGACCGATTTTCTGGTCCTGCACAAACTGGCCAAACAGGTCTTCGCGGTCCCGGGAATCGCCACGGTACAGAGCATCACCCGTCCAGAGGGCAGCCCGATCGAGCGTACGTCGATCCCATTTCAGATCAGCCTCCAGAGCGCCGGTCTCCGTCAGATCGTGCCGTTTGCCAAAGACCGCATGGACGGCATGTTGAAGCAGGCCGACGACATGCAGCGGATGATCACCCAGATGCAGGGCACCCACAACCTCATGAAGTTGATCGGCTCGATCACCCACAACACGGTCGAGTTGACCGGCGAAACAGCCGATCTCACCGACCAGTTGATGGCGACTGTTGCGAGTTTCGACGATTTCTACCGGCCGCTCCGCAACTATCTGTATTGGGAACCGCACTGCTACAACATTCCCGTTTGTTTCGCCATCCGATCGGTGTTCGACGCGCTCGACGGCACTGACCGGCTCAGCCTTCAGCTGCACAAACTGCTCGACAATTTGGTGCGAGTCGACGGGCTACAGGCGCAACTCGTCACGCAACTGCCGCCGATGATCGAGATCATGAAGTCGATGCGGACCATGATGCTGACGATGCACAGCACCATGTCCGGGATGATCGCGATCATGGAAGACACGACGTCGAACGCCACCGCGTTGGGGAAGATCTACGACGGCGCCCAGAATGACGATTCCTTTTATCTGCCTCCGGAAGTGTTCGAGAACAAGGACTTCCAACGCGCGATGAGTCTGTTCTTCTCTCCGGACGGCAAAGCGGTACGGCTGATCCTCACGCACCGCGGTGATCCCGGAACGCCCGAGGGCATCTCACGGGTCGACGCGGTGCGGACGGCGGCCGAGGAAGCGATCAAGGTGACGCCGCTGGAGAACGCCTCGATCCATCTGGCCGGAACCGCTGCGACATACAAGGACCTGCGTGACGGGTCCAAATACGATCTCCTGATTGCGGGTGTCGCGGCACTCTGTCTGATTTTCGGCATCATGCTGGTCGTGACGCGGAGTTTGGTCGCTGCGCTGGTGATCGTCGGCACCGTGGCGCTTTCCCTGGGCGCGGCCTTCGGCTTGTCGGTGCTGGTCTGGCAGCACATCCTCGGCATCGAGTTGCACTGGCTGGTTCTGGCCATGTCTGTGATCGTCCTCTTGGCCGTGGGTTCCGATTACAACCTGTTGCTGGTATCGCGGATGAAGGAAGAAGTCGGCGCCGGGATCAATACGGGCATCATCCGGGCGATGGGCGGCACGGGCAAGGTGGTGACGTCGGCAGGTCTGGTGTTCGCGTTCACCATGTTGTCGATGGTCGTCAGTGACCTGCGCATCATCGGCCAGGTCGGTTCCACCATCGGGCTGGGATTGTTGTTCGACACCCTGGTGGTACGTGCATTCATGACACCTGCGATCGCCGCGTTGCTCGGGCGGTGGTTCTGGTGGCCGCTGAGGGTCCGGCAACGGCCGGCCAGCGCGGTCCTGGGCCCGGTGACGCTTCCTTCCGGCCCACTGGTCAAGCAGGAGGCCTAATTTCGTGCTGATTCAGAACTGGCCAATTCATGGGTGAGATCGGCCCGAGCCGATTACAGTCGGAAGGGTCGGGAGCAATGGTAGGGAGGAAGTTTGTATACGTTCCGTCCGTCGCTGACCAGACTGGCTGTCGGGCTCGGAGGGCTGGCATTGTCCTTGACCGCAGGCGCCGGTGTCGCATCCGCGGGGCCCAACCTGGATTCCGCGATCAACACGACCTGCAGTTACCCGCAGTTGGTGTCGGCGCTCGATGCGCAAGATCCCCAGGTCCGTCAGGCCTTCGACCAGTCGCCGATCCTGCAGCGCGGCTTACGTCAATTCATCGCCGACCCGCCGGACAAGCGGGCGAGGACAGCCCAGGACGTGGCCAACGCTCCGATTTTTCAGCCGTACCTGGGCACGATCGAGCAGGCTTTCAACACCTGCAACAACTTCTGATCCCGAGATGGGAGCCATCATGTTGGTTTCCGGCGGAGAATCTGCCCGCAGGGCCTGACCGTCGGCAGTTGTCGGCCGGTGCCCGGGTGTCGTCACATGACCGCGCGGGACGGCCAGAAGATCTTGCGGCATATGGCAATTCACGACGTCAACCCCGCATATCCGAATACTCTGCGGGCATGATTCAGAGCCGATACCACGCCGCGAACGGCACCGCAGGGACATGCCCGAACGCATCGTCGTCGAACCTCGCCGCGGACCGCCGCGCTCCTGAGCTGTCCGCAGCACCGTACCCGGAGCCGTGTCTGTGAACCCGGCCGGACACAGCGGATCTTCGGCCCGTCCCGTAGCCCTGTTTGTGTTGGGCGTGCCTCGATCTGGTACGTCGGCTGTTACCCGTGTGCTGTCGTTGTGCGGTGCCACGCTCCCGACTGGATTGTCCGGCGCCGACCCGCGAAACCCGCGCGGTTACTGGGAGCCGCGGGCGTCCCTGCATCTCAACAACACGATTTTGCGTAGCCACGGCAGCGCCGTGTTCGACGCGTCGCTGCGTCTGCAAGAAGAAGGCGGCTTTGATGCAAGCCAGAAGGCCGCCTGCATCAACAAGATCGGACAGTTCTTCGCCACGCTGCCCGCCGCGCCGCTCGTACTCATCAAAGATCTGCAGATAACGCTGTTGTCCGGCTTGTGGTTCGAGGCCGCGCGGCAGGCCGGCTTCGACGTCGCGGTCGTGAACATGGTGCGCCCGCCGCAGGAAGTCATCGCATCGGGCGCGGCGGACTTTCTCACACTGCCCGAACTCGGCAGCGCGCTGTGGCTGAAATTCAACTTGCTGGCAGAGCGCGACACCCGCGAGCTGCCGCGCGTGTTCGTCGAGTACGCCAACCTCCTCGAGGATTGGCGTCGGGAAGTGAAACGGATCTCGGTAGCACTCGGCATCGATCTGGAGAAGCGGGATGAGAGCGCCATCGAGGAGTTCCTGACACCAGATCTTCACCGCCAGCGGCGTACTGGCCCAGTGGACGAAACCTTCGGCACCGATTGGATTTCTGGCGTCTACGAGGCGTTGCACGCGGCGGCGCGTGATGAACCCTGGGATCAGTCTGCGCTGGATCGGGTCTATGCCGAATATCGGGCGAGCGAACAGGGTTTCCGGAAGGTATTCGAGAATTCCGCTCGCCTGCACAAGCTCAACCGATTCATCAGGCCCTCCATCCTCAAGTTTCGCTACGAGGTCGTCGCGATGGCTCACCGGCGCCGGGGAACTTGGGCTTGATGAGCATCCGCCGCACATCCAAACCGCCTGTACGACCGGATAATCGGCTCGCATTGGCAGACGAAGCCCTGTTGGCCGAGCATCAGGCTGCCGGCATGAACGTGGTCATACAGGTCACCTGGCTGTATGAGCGTCCTGTCGATCTCGATGGGTTGCGCCGGTTCCACCACAATCTCGGCCGGGGGTTGTTGGGGCGTCGCATCGAGCGTCCGGCGTTACCGATCGCGCGGCATCGGTGGGTCGCCGATCGTGGACCGTCGGACGTCGACGTCGTCGAGACGATCCGCCCGCGCACCGAGTTCGGCAATTGGGTCGATGAACGGTCGCAACTTCCCGTCAACGCACAATCGGGTCCGGGCTGGCACATCGGCGTCCTTCCCCTCGACGACGGCTCGACCGCCGTCAGCCTCGTACTTTCACACAACTTGATCGACGGCCTCGGGCTCGCCCTTGTCATAGTCGAAGGGGTCCTGGGCAAAACGCGCGATCTTGACTACCCTCCGCCACTGTCACGGACACGACTGCGCGCATTGGGCCAGGATGTCCGACAGACAGCCCGGGACGTGCCGAATGTCGCCCGAGCGCTTGTCAGCGCGGTGAAATCGGCCCGGAAGCAAACGCGCACGGCGGTTGAAGGTCAGCGTTCGTCGGCACCGCGCCCGGCCTCGGTCGAGGGAGCCGATGAGGTCGTCCTCGTGCCGGCCCTCACGATCTATGTCGACCTGAATGACTGGGACGCGCGAGCGACCGCCCTGGGCGGAGCGAGCCACACTCTGGCAGCGGCTTTCGCGGCCAAGTTCGGGCAGAACATCGGGCGCGTACGCGCCGAGGACGGCGCCGTCACACTCCAGATCCCGATCAGTGACCGCGCGGACGAGAACGACACCCGGGCGATGGCACTGTCGTACGCGCGCGTCACGGTCGACCCGGCACAGTGCACAACCGATTTGAGCGAGATCCGGGCAGCCGTCAAACAGACGCTCAGGACTCTGAAAGAGACCTCGGACGAGTCAAAGCAACTCTTATGGCTGCCGTCATTCGTGCCGAAGCGGATGCTGAAACAGATGGTGGCCCGAGCGCCCGCCGATCCCGACCAGGCAGTGTTCTCTTCTTATCTCGGCGATCTGAGCTCACTGATCAGTCAGGCCGATGGCACGCTGGCTGCCTTCGCCAACGCACGCACGACTGGGCAACGAGAATCGCGACAGCTCCTCGAACGAACAGGCGGCCGCACTGTCATCCTTTCCGGACGCATCAGCGGCAAGATTTTCATCAGCGTGGGCGCTTATCAGCCTGGCGCCGAGAACACCACGTGTGCATTGCGTGAATTGGCCACTCGCACGCTGACTGATTTCGGCCTGACCGGGGAAATTCACTGACGTGCGCGTAAAACCGTGGGTAGCCTTTACGGTTCGACCCCGAACACCCGGCGCTGCAGCGTTGTTCGCAACAGGTCGAGTGGAGACCTCATGTCGAAAGAAGCGCTATGAAGCTGGTGCTGGCAAGCTATGGAACTCGCGGAGACGTGGAGCCGTGCGTCGCGGTCGGCTGCGAGTTGCTGCGCCGCGGCCACGACGTGCGGCTGGCGGTATCACCGGACCTCGTAGGTTTCGCTGAGGCGGCCGGCCTTCCGACAGTTCCCTACGGACCGGACACGGCGGTATGGGCGGATGCGCACCGAGACTTCTGGATCCGATTCTTCGGCAACTTCTGGAAGGTCGGAGAACTGACCAGACTGTGGCGCGAGATGCGCGAGATCGGGGAGTCGGTCGTCCAGTTCTGGGAGGAGATCTCCACCACGCTGACGTCGCTGGCCGACGGTGCCGACCTACTCATCACTTTCCTGAATTTCGAGCCGCCGGCCCTCAATGTTGCAGAGTACTACGGCATTCCATTGGCGACAGTGCACGTCTCGCCTGTTCGTCCCAACGGGCGGATGCTCGGATTCCTACCACCGACGCTGGGTCGTTATGCGCTGAAGGCATACGAGTGGGCGAACTGGCGCGGGGTGAAGAAGTTCGACGATGCGCAGCGCCGGCAGCTGGGTCTGCCCAAGGCCACCGGCTCCTCACCACGGAGGATGGCCGACCGCGGATCATTGGAGATTCAGGCTTACGATCAGGTCTGCTTTCCCGGACTGGCCACCGAATGGGCGAAATGGAATGGCCAAAGGCCCTTTGTCGGAGCGCTGACGATGCAGCTGTCAACGGCCGGCGATGACGACGTCGCCGCCTGGATTGCCGCGGGAACACCGCCGATTTTCTTCAGCTTCGGCAGCACACCGGTCAAATCTCCCTCAGACACCCTTGCCATGATCGAAACCGCTTGCGCGGAGCTGGGAGAGCGGGCGTTGGTGTGCGCCGGTTCGAGCGACTTCAGCCAGATCCCGGATTCCGACCGGGTCAAGGTCGTGGACACGATGAACTTCGCCGCCGTGTTCCCAGCCTGCCGCGCCTTGGTGCACCACGGTGGCATGGGCACCATGTCGGCGGGTCTGCGCGCCGGTGTACCGATGCTGGTGTTCTGGACGGCGCTCGATCAGGCGATCTGGGCAACTCGGGTCAAAAGGCTGAAAGTTGGCCTGGGCCGGCGTATATCGGCTGTCAGTAGCGAATCTCTCGTCGCAGACCTACGCACGATTCTTGATCCGCAGTATGTCGCCCGGGCACGTGAGGTCGCCACCCAGATGACCAGACCGGATGAAAGCGTTGCCAACACCGCTGATCTTCTGGAACGGTTCGCCGCCAAGGCTTCTTGACCGACGTCGAACTCAGATGATGTTCAAGCCCTTCACCACCTGCAGCAACCCGATCATCACGAAGATGCCGATCATCACCTGGCGACGGTTGGCCAGCGCCCAGTCGTGCACCGGTCCCAACACCGCTTCGGTGCGCACCGGCGCGATCAGATAGCTGACCACGACGACCTCGAAAACCGTGAACATCGCGACGACAAACAGGATTACGGCGACGATCTGGGTGCCCGTCGAGGCCCCGGAGGACGCGACGGTGGTGGCCACGAACAGGACCAACGGGAATCCCGGCAAGAATCCCATGCCGCAGACCAAAGCGACCCACAAAGCGCCACTGTCCCAAGCTCTTTGAAGGCGACCGAACAGCCGCCGAATTGCGGATTTGCCGTCCGGCACATCTTGCAGGGCCGCGAACGGCGAAGACATCGGTGCCGGCCGCTCGGATTCCAGCACCTGGCCCGAGCTGTTGCCGCTCGGCGCCGGCACCCGCGCTCGCCGACCCAACCAGAAACGTACTGCGATCAGCCCGGCGACCGACAGCACGAGCACACCCATGCCGAGTTGTATGTGCCGGGTCGCGGCGCTGGCGGCTGGGGCTTGAGGGCTGAACATGGGCGCACGGTGCAGCAACAGCACCGGGATCACCAGGGCCGGAATGTTCGTCGTGAGGGACCCGATCCAGCAGACGAGCAGGTTCTGCACAGGACGCGGACGGGAGATCACCAGGAGGATGAGGGCCAGCAGGGCGGGATTGAACGCCATCAGAACGGCCATCCCGAGTAGTGAGCCCCACACGGCCCGGGACACTACCTGCTGGTTGTTTGTATTTTGTGGCTTTCGAAACCCTGGCGATCTTGATCGGCCGGGCCAGCGGAGATCAGTGCGTGGAGTACCAGCTGCGGATACTTCCTGCGGTGCGTTGAGAGTACTTGCCGTCGTTTCGGTTTGACTGCCGGACAGGTGCGCGCGACGGTCGGTCCGATGAGCCGGCCTCGGTCCGCCCGCGGGCGGTTCGGGGCTCGGCAGGCCTCCTGGTGCGGCCATGGGATGACAACGCCCATCACGGATGGATCCATTTGATCTCGGTTGAACCTGGCACAGGTTCCTCTTCAGTTTCGGACCGGAACGGGCAGGGGATCGGGATAATGACCGATGTCTCTGGGCGCCCTACGGGCGCGACAATTTGAAAGGCTCAAGGTCTTCGCGATGAAATTTGTGCTGGCTTTCTACGGGACTCGTGGTGACGTCGAGCCCGGTGTGGCGGTCGGCCGTGAGCTGCTGCGCCGCGGACACGAAGTACGGATGGCCGTCTCGCCCGATCTGGTTGAGTTCGTGGAGGCTGCCGGTCCGGAGGCCATAGCCTGCGGGCCCGATGTCCGGGTGTGGCAAGACTTGAACCGTGACTTCTGGGCCCGCTTCTTGCGCAAGTTCTGGAAGAACTTCTGGCGGGTCGGCGATCTGGTCGGGTTGCTGCGCGAGGAATGGCATCTGTTCGACCAGTACTGGCAGGAAGTCAGCAGGACGCTGATGTCGTTGGCGGACGGGGCGGATGTGCTGTTCACCGGCGTGATCGGCGAGGAGGCCGCGGGCAATGTCGCGGAGGCATGCGACATCCCTTTCGCCATGCTCCATGTGTTTCCGTTGCGGCCCAACGGTCAGCTCGTTCCGGCCCTACCCGCGCGGTTGGCCCGCACGATGATGAGGGCGTCGGAGTGGCTGAGTTGGCCCATGATGAAGCGCCTGGAGGATCCGCAGCGGCGCGAGCTGGGTCTACCCAAGGCCACCGGTCCTTCGGCGTGGCGGGTGGCCGAGCGCGGCTCGCTGGAAATCCAAGCCTACGACGAGATCTACTTTCCGGGACTTGCTGCCGAATGGGCGAAATGGGATGGCCAAAGGCCTTTTGTCGGTGCGTTGACGATGGAGCTGCCAACGGAAAACGACGACGAAATCGCCACGTGGATTGCTGCCGGCACACCGCCGATCTGCTTCGGTTTCGGCAGCATGCCGGTGGATTCAGGCGCTGACACGCTGGCGATGATCAGTGCCGCATGTGCCGAGCTTGGAGAGCGGGCGTTGGTGTGCGCCGGCGCGAGTGACTTCAGCAACCTCCCGCACCTCGACCACGTCAAAATCGTGGACACCATGAACTACGCAGCCGCCTTTCCTGCCTGCCGGGCGGTCGTGCACCACGGTGGTGCGGGTACCACCGCTGCGGGTTTGCGCGCAGGTGTGCCCACTTTGGTCCTCTCAACCGATCTGGACCAGACGCTGTGGGGCGCGCGGATCAAACAGCTGAAAGTTGGTACCGCCCGGCGGCTTTCGGCTACCACCCAGAAGTCGTTGGTGGCTGACCTGCGCACGATTCTCGAGCCGCGGTATGCGACCCGTGCCCGCGAGGTCGCCACACAGATGACCAAGCCCGCCGAAAGCGCTGCGGCCGCCGCCGACCTGCTGGAAAAGCTCGCGCAGCTCAGACAAGTTGGGCTCCGTGGATAGCGGCATCCGCGACATCGAGAACATGCCCCGGGGCGGACCTGATGCGTCCTGGCTGGACCGGCGTTTGCAGACCAACCGGCTGGAGTACCTGGATCGGGACGATGTCGACGATCTGAAACGCAAAGTCATGGATTCACTCGACCGCGCCGGGAGACGGCGGCGGATCGGCATTCACGACAAATGCGCCCAGATGGTGCTTCGCGAGGTGGCTGAGGTGCCCGCTCCGAGGATCCTCGAACTCGGTGCAGGCCTCGGCGGTCTATCGCGCAAGCTGCTGGACAGCCATCCCACCGCCCAGATGACGGTCACCGACATCGAACCGGCGTTTGTCGCAGATATGGCAGAGGGAGACCTCGGCAGTCACCCACGCGCCACCGTGCGGCAAATGGATGCCACTGAAATCGACGCTCCAGAGGGCTATTACGACCTCGCGGTGTTCGCGTTGTCGCTGCACCATCTGCCTCCGGAGCTCGCGGCCCGAGTGTTCGCGGCAGGTACCCGCGCAGCGAAGAAGCTCCTGATAGTCGACCTTCCCCGACCGCCCGCACCCCTGCACATCGCGTTGTTGGCGGTGGTGCTGCCGCTTGTCAGGATCTCTCCGCTGCAACACGACGGGTTCATCAGCTCGCTCCGCGCCTACAGCCCGTCGGCGCTGCGTGCGCTGGGCCGTCACGCCGACCCGTCCATCACGGTGGAGTTTCGGACTCGGCGGGTATTGGGGCCGACGGTGGCGGTAGCCAGTCGCTCCTAACCCGGTGCCAACCGGAGGAGATGGCTCGCAGCTACGACTCAGATGCTGTTCAAGCCCTTGGAGATCAGCATTGCGCCGGCCAATACGCACATGGCCACCAGGATCTTTCGATGATGCGCCCAGGCCCAATCGTGCAGCCGTTGCACGATGGCTTCGGTTTTCGAGGGTGCGGCCAGATAACTGATGAGGACGATCTCGACAACGGCCAGCATCCCCACCACGAACGCGATGGTGGCGGTGATCTGCGTGCCCACGGCAGCTCCCGACACCACGACGATCGCAAGCAGGAACAGAGCCACGTCGGGCGGCGTACCGGCAAACGAGAAGCCGATGACGAACGAGACCCACAAGGAACCGTCTTCCCACGCATCATGGCCGCGCCGCAACAACCGCCGGAAGAAGGACCCACCCTCTGCCGGGGCATCCTGCGCGCGGGCCAGGAGCCGCGAGACCGGTGTCGACGTCTTCGCGTCCGACACCAGGGTCGACGCGCCACCCTCCGGAGCCGGCACTTCCACCCGCCGGCGCGCCCAGAAGTGCACGGTCAGCACCGTGGCCGTCATCAGCGCGACAGAACCCATGCCGATTTGAATGTAACCGCCGGTAGAGCTCTTGGCCCACGATTCCGCCGTGGACTTGAACATCGGCGTGAGGTGCAGCAGCGTCAGCGGAATCACCAAGGTGGGAATGCATGCCGTTACGCACCCGGCTCCGAACATGAGCAGGTTCTGCACTGGTCGCGGACGTGAGATCACGAGAAGGGTGATGCCGAGTCGCATGGGATCCAGCCCAACCAGAACACCTAGCGCAAGCACCGAACCCCACACCGCCGAAACACTAACTCGGTTGCCCGGAACTGTCCGCTCTTTTGAAACCCTGGTTGCTCACAGTGCTCACCGTGCGCCAAAGTCGGCGTGCCAGAGCAAACTTCGTCCGCATGCTGACTCCAGCGGCATGGCGGTTTCAGCACGGGCAGCGTCCGCAAACGCTATCCTGCTCCGGTGGCGTGGAGATCTCTGAGGTTGGCCGAGTGAACGCGGTTACCAGAGATTGCCGACTATGCGGGTCAACCGGTCCTCATCAGGCAATCGAAGTTCGCGAGATGATGTTCGGCACTCGGGAACTGTTCGAGTATTTCAGCTGCGCTGCGTGCGACACCCTGCAGATCCATGATGCGCTCGAGGGCGAAGAACTCATGCGCCATTATCCGCCAAACTACTACTCTCACAATGCGTCGGCCGAGCCGACTGCGTTCCGATGGCTGGTTACCCAGCACGACGAGTACAAGCTGCGCGGCGGCGGCAACCGGATGCTCAGTGCCCTCATAACGGCACGGGTGTCCGAAGGGATCTTCCGCGTGCTCCTCGGCGGAGACGTCGTCAAGATGCTCGCTCAACTTGAAGTCAAGCGTGAGGCACGAATTCTGGATGTCGGCTGTGGTACCGGTGGACTGCTCGACCGCTTGAGTCGAATTGGATTCAATAATTTGCTCGGTGTGGATCCGTTCATCGTGGCAGACGGGGTGTCTGCCGAAGGTGTGCCATTGATGAAGCGCGATTTGAGCGAGGTCGACGGCAGATTCGACCTCGTGATGTTCAATCATTCCCTCGAGCACGTTCCCGATCCGGTCGCAATGCTCAAGGTTGCCTACGACAAGCTCGCTGCGGGAGCTATGTGTCTGGCTCGTGTGCCCACGACCTCGTCAGAAGCCTGGGCAACTTACCGGGCGGACTGGGTGCAGGCCGATGCGCCCCGGCACATGGTCATACCGTCGCGGCAGGGAATGGCGATGGCAGCCGAGCGGGCTGGACTGCGAGTGGTCCGTACGTTTGATGATTCGAATTTGGGCCAGTTCCTCGGCAGCGAAGCCTATCGACGGGACGTTGCGGTGACCGATCCCAAGATTCTTCGAATGTTTGGACCCAAGCAGCTGTGGGAGTGGGAGAAACGCGCGTTATCGCTCAACCGGCAGCAGCGTGGCGACCAGACTGGGTTCGTCCTGCGGGCGATGTGAGGCGTCAGACAGCTGGAAATCTGCTCTGCCGCAATCAATCCAGCTGTTCGCGCCAGATGGAAAGCTCGGACGGACCTTGGCCCGTCAATCGAGCAGCACCCGCCGAGTCAACTATTGAATTTGAATCAACCAAACCGAGCCGAGTCCATGCCCGTTCGGGGCTAGAGTCAGCGAAACCGACTGGAATACAAGCTGGGGGCCCGTTTCACGTGACCGATCTCGACGTTCGATCTCTGTACCTCGAACTGATCCGAGGCAACCTCACCAGGTACGGGATGCACGAGCGAATGCCCGCGCAATGGACACTGCGGCGACGGCTCTACTTCAAGACCCTCAATCGCCTGATGGTTCGCGGCGGGGCGCATCGACTTGCCCTTGCCAGTCCGAACGAGAATCGCAGCACCCTCGTTCAGCACAAGCGAGACTTGGGTATCGACTGGCCGGCGGAGGCCGAGACGATGATCGGAATGAAGCGACTCACCAGCCTTCAGCATTGCGTTGAGACGGTGCTGGCGGAGGAGATCCCGGGCGACCTGATCGAATGCGGAGTGTGGCGAGGCGGGGCCTGCATCCTGATGAGGGCTGTACTGGCGGCCTATGGCGATCAGACGCGAAGCGTCTGGGTGGCGGATTCGTTCGAAGGTCTGCCACCCGCAGACCCCGAGAACTACAAGGCGGACAAAGGCCTGCGGACTCAGAGCCTCGCAGGCATCCTGGGCGTACCCGAGACGGAGGTCAGGGCAAACTTCCAGCGCTACGGACTGCTCGATGATCAGGTCCGCTTTCTTGCCGGGTGGTTCAAGGACACGCTGCACGATGCGCCGATCGATCGCATCGCGGTCCTGCGGATCGACGGCGATCTGTACGAGTCCACGATCCAGGCGCTCGAGGCGCTCTACCCACGGCTGTCCCCACAGGGTTTCTGCATCATCGACGATTACCACGACCTGAAACCCTGCCGGGAAGCCGTCACCGACTACCGGGCGGAGCACGGGATTACGGCCGAGATCGTCGACATCGACGGGACTGCTGTGTTGTGGCGCAAGTAGTGACGGCGCCGGCGAGGATCTCGCCGGCGTTCCGCACGCGCACAAGGCAAGTGAGAGGCCAGAATCTGCGATGAAATTCGTGCTCGCGAGCTACGGCACCCGTGGTGACATCGAGCCCTTGGTGGCCGTTGGCCGTGAGCTGCGGGTTCGCGGGCACGAGGTGCAGATGGCTGTCCCCCCTGACCTGGTTTCCTTCGCCGAGGCGGCCGGGGTGACGGCCGTTCCATACGGGCCAGATCTGCAGGCGGTGCTCGATGCGCACCGCGACTTCTGGACCCATTTCTTTCGGAATTTCTGGAAAGTCCGGGAACTGATCAGGTTGCGGCGCGAAGTCGTGGAGCCGTTTCACCAATGCTGGAAGGACATCATCGCCACCCTCACCTCACTCGCCGAGGGGGCTGACCTGCTGTTCACCGGCGTGAACTTCGAAGACGCCGCCGGCAACGTCGCTGAGTACTACGACATTCGGTTGGCCACCCTCCACTTGTTCCCGTTGCGGGCCAACGGTCAGTTCGTACCGTATCTGCCGGCGCCGCTGGGCCGTCGCGCGATGAAGGCTTCCGAATGGATCGCGTGGCGCAACGCGAAGAAGGTCGAGGGCATACAGCGCGGTGAACTGGCACTGCCGAAGGCCACCTCACCCTCACCATGGCGGCTCACCGAACGCGGATGTCTGGAGATCCAGGGCTACGACGAAGTCTGCTTCGCGGGCCTGGCCGCCGAATGGGCGCAATGGTCTGCTCAAAGGCCCTTCGTCGGGGCTTTGACCATGGATCTGCCCGGCGATTCCGATGAGGAGGTTGCCTCCTGGATCGCCGCGGGAACACCGCCGATCTTCTTCGGTTTCGGCAGCTTGCCGATGGAATCGGGCGCCAAGACTCTCGCCATGATCAGCTCCGCCTGCGCGCAGCTGCGTGAACGGGCCTTGGTGTGCGCTGCCGGAACCGACTTGAGCGACGTACCGCAGTCCGATCACGTCAAGGTCGTCGGCTCGATGAGTTACTCGACCGCCTTTCCCGGTTGCCGCGCAGTCGTGCACCACGGGGGACTGGGCACCACGGCAGCAGGGCTGCGTGCCGGAGTTCCCACGTTGATCCTGTCGACGGACCTCGATCAGACACTGTGGGGTAGACGGGTAAAACGACTGAATGTGGGTACGGCCCGCCGCTTTTCGGCCACCACCGAAAAGTCACTGGTCGCAGACCTGCGCACCATCCTCGCTCCGCAATATGCGGTTCGCGCTCGAGAGGTCGCCGCGCACATGACCAAGGCGTCCGAAAGCGTGACGGCCACCGCGGACCTCGTGGAGAAGTTCGCCGCCCTCGGCCGCCCCTGACAGAAGCCGAATCAACCTCGCGGTGCGTTACGACTGCGAGTTCGGTGAGCCATGAACGTTGGCAGGACAGTGGGCCTGCGCCATCGACGCCGGTGATGTGAGTGGAGTGTCCCTGATCGCCCGAACGTGGATCACCCCACCGCGATGCGGCACGAAGGTGACATGCTTCGGCCTCTGCTTCTCGTCTGCTGCAGTCGTGGTGCTCAACTCGACCCTGCGGAGAATCTCACGTAGTACGAGCCGTATCTCGACCATGGCAAAGGTGGCACCGAGGCAGCGACGGTTCCCGCCGCCGAACGGCAGCCAGGTGGTTGGGCCGAGAGTGGTTCCGAGCATTCGATCCGGGTCGAACCTGTCCGGATCCGGGTACACCGCGGGGCTGGCGTGCACTAGTCCGATCGCCGGGTCGACCATGATGCCGGCCGGAAGCCGGTAGCCGCCCACCTCTATCGGCTCCTTCAGCACCCGCCCCGAGCTGAACAGCACCGGGCGAATCCGCAGCGTCTCCTTGACCACCGCATCGAGGTACTCGTCGCCGGCCGGATCGCCCGCTGCGCTGGCATCGGCGGCCTGGACGGCCTTGGCCAACGCCGCCGGGTGGCGGGTCAGCCGCTCCAGCGCCCAGGACAGGGCTGTCGCGGTGGTCTCGTGTCCGGCCGCGATCGCAGTCAGCAGCTGGTCACGCAGTTCGCTGTCGGACATCACGCGACCGTCGTCGTCGGTGGCGCGGACCAGCATGGCCAGAACGTCGGTGCGTTCGGCGAGGTTCGGGTCGGCACGGCGGTCGGCGATCTCGGCGTAGAGCAGGGCGTCGGTCTCCTCGAATCGCCGGCCCACTCCGCGCCACGGATGATGGCGTCGCAGGCTGGGTTTCGTGATCGCCGGCGTTTCCCACGACTTCATGTACAGGAGCCGCGGCACGACCCTGCGCAACGCGGCCAGTCGCGCCGGGTCGCTGGCGCCGATGACGGTCCGCAGGATCACCTCCAGCGTGATCTCTGTTGTTTTGGGTAATACCGCGAAGCTCTTGCCGACCTCCCAGCCGGCGATGTTCGCGGCAGCGATCTCGGTCATCTGAGAAGCCTGGTTTGCCACGGCATCACGGTGAAATGCCGGCATCGTCAGGCGGCGCAAGATGTGGTGTGCATCCTCGTCGAGCACAAACAGCGAGCTGTCGCCGAGAAGTCCACGAAAAAACCAATGCGCTTCGCCGGAATGGAATACCTTCGGATCGCCGGCGTACACCGTCTTGATGTCAGCCGGATCCGCGAGGTACACGACCGTGCCCGACAGCGGAATACGCAGCGTGAACATGTTGCCGTAACGGCGTTGGCACCCGCGCAGGAAGCGCAAACCGTAACCCGCCATCAACGCGGACTGCACCACCATCGGAAGCGGAGGACCAGGCGGCAGTGCGGATTTCGCGGTATCGCTCACTTCTACGTGATCCCTAGCTACTCGACGTTTACGGATTCCGACATGACGGCCTCGCGCTGCGACCGACGCTGACCGCCGGTCGCGGGGGAGTTGTGCTCCGGGCCGATCCGCGGTCGCAGCTCTGGGCTCTACGGTAACTCCCAACCGTACGTTGCCGGATGGGGTGCGGGGCACTTTCGGCGATACCGCCGCCCCTCCAGGCCGGCCGGCGGTGACTGGTGCACACGTTGTGCCGATGACTGCGGCCAGAATCGATTCGAGTGGGCACCGTTCCGGCCTTCTACCGGCTGAGTCCTAAGCGGCTGCACAGCATGCTCACATCGATTGAATTTGTTATCGCCGAGGCGCCGTAGCCGACACCTGGGTGGTACCTCGACTCTTGGCGGATGCAAGACGTGCATGCGGCAGCAAATTTGGCACACTCTGACACCATCGGTGAAACAGCTGGCTTCGACTGCCCGGGCGCGTTCTCTACCAGGCGTACATCAAGGCTCGGTGGCTAATTCGCCATGTTAACGATGGCCTCGCGGGGAAGCGCCGCAACGAGCGGCTTGCGCTGGATGTCGAGCAGCAAATATTGACGATTTACCTAAAATCGACTGCCGCGGGCTCCGTCTGGGTTAGGTTTAGAACGTGTTCCATTTAACTCGCCCAGACGGTTTGGAGAACTGGTGAGTATCAATCCATTCGACGACGACAACGGCAGTTTTTTCGTCTTGATCAACGACGAGGAGCAACACAGCTTGTGGCCGGCCTTCGCGGATGTCCCAGCTGGATGGCGGGTGGTCTACGGCGAGGCGAATCGCGCCGCGTGTCTGGAGTGGATCGAGCAACAATGGGCCGACATTCGGCCGAAGAGTCTGCGAGAGAGGTTGGCACAGGGTCGGACCGTTGATCAGTAGTCGGCGGGCTGCGACCGATGGAATGTGATCACGAGAGATTCCCGCTCACGCGGGGCCAGCTGGACATTTGGCTTTCGGAGGAAACCGGTCTCGCGGGCGTCAAGTGGCAGCTGGGCATGCTGGCGCGGATTGACGGAGTCATCGAGCATGGCCTGCTCGAACGGGCGATTCGCCACGTGGTGCACGAGGCCGAACCGCTCAGAATCACCCTCTCCGAAGTAGACGGCCAGGTCTTCCAGACGCCAGTTGACCATCCGGATATCGAGCTTGTTCGCCATGACCTGACGAACTCGTCGGATCCGGCGCTGGACGCCTACCGAGTAGCGTCATCGATCCGACGGACCCCGATGCCGCTCGGCGGCCCGCTGTTCAAGTTCGCGTTGCTGCAGACGCGCGCCGACGAGTTCTACTTTTTTGTGTGCTGCCACCACATCGCGATCGACGGAATCGGGATGGGCCTGGTCTGCCACCAGATTGCCGCTGTCTACACAGCAATCGCCCAATCCGCACCGATGCCACCTGCGATCTTCGGCTCGTTGAAGAGCCTGATCGATTGCGAGTCGGATTACGAGGCTACCGGTGATTACCTCGACGATGAAGCCTATTGGGCCAAGAACGTTCCCCCCGAGAATGAACACCGCCACGGGGTCGTCGTCGAAGTCGCAAACCGGTCCGACGAGTATGAGCCTTCTGCGCCAGTCCAACTGGCAACTTCTGTCGTGGCCAGGGCCCGCGATCTGGCCAAAACTCTCGGGGTACGCCGCGCATCGGTGATCACCGCGGCATACGCGTTGCTGGTGCACGGCGAGACCGGAGGATCCGAGGTCACACTCGACTTTCCGGTCAGTCGACGGGTGCGTCCCGAGACGCTGATGGTGCCCGGGATGGTCTCTGGGGTTGTGCCCTTGATCTTGGCCACGCCACCGCGGTCCACGGTTGCGGGCCTGTGTGAACATGTCGACCAGCGGATCCGAGAAGCGCTGCGCCATCAACGATTCCCGTTACGTGCGGTCGAGAACAAGTCGAGATTCCGAGGCACCGGTCAGCCGTCGGTCCGCCCTGCCATCAACTTCATTCCGACTATTCCCAGGGCCGAGTTCGATGGTGCTCCCGCCGTGGGAACTGTCACGCACACCGGCCTGGTGGATCAGTTCGGCCTGGTTTTCCTTCAGAAGGATGAGGAGCTCTTTCTCAGCACGACCGGTGTCGGGCAGTTCTTCCCCGGTTGCGACTCCCGCGACTTGGCTGAGCGCTTCGAACGCGTTCTGACCTCGATGACTGCGGACCCGGGACGAACCCTTTCCTCGATCGCTGTCCGCAGTGAACTCGAGGAGCTGGATGAGTGGGGTAATCGGGCTGCCTTGAATGGGGCGGTCCCGGTGCCGGTGTCGATCCCGGCCTTGTTCCTTGAGCAGGTGGTTCGTCATCCGGATGCGGTGGCGGTCAGTTTTGGTGTTAGTGCGATGTCGTATCGGGGGTTGGATGCGGCTTCGAATCGGTTGGCGCATCTGCTGATCGAGCGGGGTGTGGGGCCTGGGCAGCGGGTGGCGTTGTTGTTCGCGCGGTCGGTTGAGGCGGTCGTGGCGATCTTGGGGGTGCTGAAAACTGGTGCGGCGTATGTGCCGATTGATCCTTCGGTGCCTGATGCGCGGCTGGATTTCGTGTTGGCCGATTCTGGGTCGGCGGTCGTGGTGACGACGGCCGATTTGGTTGATCGGTTGGGTGGGTGTGGGTTGACGGTGATCGATGTCGATGATCGTGCGGTCTACAGTCAGCCGGCTACGGCGTTGGTAGTGGGGCCGTCGCCGGACGATGTTGCGTATGTGATTTACACCTCGGGGACGACGGGTGTGCCTAAGGGTGTGGCGGTTGCGCATCGGAATGTGGCGCGGTTGCTGGATGCGATCGATCGTGATGTGGAGTTGTCGGCGGGTCAGGTGTGGACGCAGTGTCATTCGTTGGCTTTCGACTTCTCGGTGTGGGAGATTTTCGGCGCACTGCTGCATGGTGGTCGGTTGGTGGTGGTGTCTGAGTCGGTGACGCGTTCGGCTGAGGAGTTCCACGCGTTGCTGGTTGCTGAGCATGTGAGTGTGTTGAGTCAGACGCCGTCGGCGTTTTATGCGTTGCAGGCGGTGGATGCGGTCCAGCCGGAGAATCGGCTGGCGCTGGAGGTCGTGGTGTTCGGCGGGGAGGCGCTGGAGCCGTCGCGTCTGAGTCCGTGGTTGGCCGAGCATCCGGGGCTGCCGCGGTTGATCAATATGTACGGGATCACCGAGACGACGGTGCATGCCTCGGTGCGGGAGATCACCGCTGCCGATGTCGGGAACGCGGTCAGCCCGATCGGTGTGCCGTTGGCGGATCTGGCGTTTTTTGTGCTGGATGGCTGGTTGCGTGCGGTGCCTGCGGGTGTGGTGGGCGAGTTGTATGTCGCTGGTGCGGGTTTGGGATACGGCTATGTGGGTCGGCCTGGGTTGAGCGCGTCACGGTTTGTTGCGTGTCCGTGTCGGCGGGGATGCGGATGTATCGCACCGGGGATCTGGTGTCGTGGGGCGCCGATGGGCAGTTGCGGTATCTGGGTCGGGCCGATGAGCAGGTCAAGATCCGTGGCTATCGGATCGAGTTGGGTGAGATTCAGTCTGCGTTGATGGGGTTGGACGGTGTCGAGCAGGCGGTGGTGGTCCCCCGCGAGGCCCGTCCCGGTGACAAGCGGCTGGTCGGCTATGTCACCGGCAGTGCTGATCCTGCTGAGTTGCGGGCGGCGTTGGGGCAGAGGCTGCCGCCGTATATGGTGCCCGCTGCGGTGGTGGCGTTGGCGGCGTTGCCGTTGACGGTCAACGGCAAGCTCGACAAGAAGGCTTTGCCGGCACCGGAATACCAGCACCTCGATGGCTACCGGGCCCCGAGTACACCCACCGAGGAGATCCTGGCCGGCATCTACGCCCAGATCCTCGGCCTGGACCGCGTCAGCACCGACAAATCCTTCTTCGAACTGGGTGGCGACAGCATCTTGTCGATGCAGGTGGCCTCCCGCGCGCGGGCCGCAGGCCTGACGTGTCGCCCGCGAGACATCTTCGTCCAGCAGACCGTGGCCCGGCTGGCCCAGGTAGTCGAGGTGACCGGTGCCGCCGACGAACCGGCGGACGAGGGCCTCGGCCCCGTGGTGGCGACCCCGATCATGCGGTGGCTGAAGGGCCTGGAACGCACCGACGGCCCGATCGGCCAGTTCAACCAGACGGTGCTGCTCCAAGCTCCGACGGGCACGACCACGGCTGACGTCGTAATCCTGTTGCAGGCCTTGCTCGATCGGCACGGAATGCTCCGACTGCGAGCCGAGGACGACGGCGCAGGCGGATGGTCGCTGACGGTGCCCGACGCGGGGGCGGTCGACGCCGCTGGGTGTCTACGTTCGGTGGATGTGCTGTCCGATGAGGCGCTGGTGGCGGCGAGGTCAGCGTTGGAACCCGCCTCCGGGGCGATGCTCAGCGCGCTGTGGGTCGCTTCGACGAGTCAGCTGGTGTTGATCGTTCACCATCTGGCGGTCGACGGGGTGTCCTGGCGAATACTGTTGGAGGACCTCAACATCGCCTGGGCCCAGTATCGCGGCGGGCAACCGGTAGCGCTGGCGCCGCCCGGCACGTCGTTCGCCCGATGGGCGAGCCTGCTTACCCAGTTCGCGCAGCACCCACAAGCGACGGAGCAGGCACAGGCCTGGCTGCAGGTTGCGGCCGGACCGCCGGTGCTGCCCGCCCCGCAATCCGGCGTCGATACCTACCAGACCGCCGGGCAGCTGTCGATGACGCTGGACGCCGGTACCACCCGGATGCTCCTAGGTGAAGTGCCTACGGCCTTTCACGCAGGCACCCAAGACATTCTGTTGATCGCATTGGGGATTGCGGTCGCGGAATTCTCGCGCGCCGACGGTGCCCAGATCACCATTGACGTCGAGGGCCACGGTCGCACCGAAGAATTGGGCGGAGCCGGCGATCGACAAATCGACTTGTCACGCACGGTCGGATGGTTCACCACCAAGTACCCGGTGGCCCTTCTCGTCGGTGAACTGCCGTGGGCCAAGGTCGTGGCCGGTGACGCGGCTCTCGGCGCGGTGATCAAGGGCGCCAAAGAACAGCTCCGCGCGCTGCCCGACGGCCTGACCTACGGTCTGCTGCGCTACCTGAACAGCGGCGTGGACCTTTCCGGACCCGACCCGGCGATCGCGTTCAACTATCTGGGCCGCCTGGGTGGAACTCCCGGCGATACGTCCGGCGATCTTTGGCAGATCCGACCCGAGGGCCTGTCGTTGGCGCGCGCGGCCACAGCGGTGCCCACGACGCTTGGGCACACCATCGAACTCAATGCAGCCACCGTCGATACCGACACCGGCCTGCAGCTGAACGCCGACTGGACGTGGGCGAGTTCTGTTCTCGACAGCGAGCAAGTCGGCCGATTGAGCAGGTTGTGGTTCGAGGCGCTGGTCGGCATCTGCGCGCACGTGCGAAGCGGTGGCGGTGGTCTGACTCCGTCAGATATCGCCCCCACTGAGCTGAGCCAGGACGAGATCGACGAGCTGAGCCGGCAACAACCTATCGCCGACATCCTGCCGCTGACTCCTCTGCAGCAAGGACTGCTCTACCACGCCGATACGGCGCTGGGCTCCGACGACGTGTATGCGATGCAGCTGGATGTCGCGCTGAGCGGCCGGCTCGATGTGCAGCGGCTGGGCGAAGCGGTGCAGAGCGTGGTCCGCAGACATCCGCAGCTCGCCGCCCGATTCTGCAGACAGTTCGAGCAACCGGTGCAGGTGATCCCCGCTGTTCCCGTGGTGCCCTGGCGCTATATCGAACTGGACGCCAACGGGATCGGAATCGACGACCAAATCGAGGGGATTCGCACCGCCGAACGTAGCGCGGTCTGCGACCTCGAGACCCAGCCCGCCTTCCGGGCTGTCGTCATTCACGTCGATGGCGATCAGTACCGGTTCGTGCTGACCACTCACCACATCGTGCTCGATGGCTGGTCGATGCCGATCTTGCTCCGGGAGATCTTCGCCGGTCTCGGCGGGCAGCGATTGCCCGCGGCCGCGCCGTACCGCAGTTTTGTCACCTGGCTCACCGGACGTGATCGCGCCGGTGCCCACGCGGCGTGGCGTGAGATGCTGGCCGGGTTGGAAACGCCGACGTTGATCGGTCCGGCTGACCGAGATCGTCTGGGGCAACGAGGTGTTGGGTCCTTCCGGCTGCCCGGCGAGATTACGGGGGCGCTCGGCGATCTGGCCCGCTCGCATCACACCACCACCAACGTGGTGCTGCAGGGTGCGTGGGCGCTGCTGCTCAGCTCGCTGACCGGCCGGCAAGACATCGCTTTCGGCACGACGGTCTCCGGACGTCCTGCCGAGCTCGTCGGCGCGGACTCGATGGTGGGCCTGCTGATCAACACGGTTCCGGTGCGGGCCACCCTTCACCCCGACACCACCACCGCAGACCTGTTGCATCAACTGCAGGGTGCCCACAATGACACCCTCGAGCATCAACACGTGGCGCTCAGCGACATCCACCGCATCACCGGCCAGGACAGACTGTTCGACACCCTTCTGGTCTTCGAGAACTACCCGGTCGACACCAACGCTCTGTCGAATGTCGACGGCTTGGCGGTCACCGGGTTCGATTTCCGCGAATCGAACCATTACCCGTTGGCAGTGCAGGTTCTGCCGGGTCGCGAAATGCAGCTCCGTGTCGAATACGACACCGAGGTATTCGAATTCGACGCCATCGAGGCCCTGGTCGAACAGCTGAAAGCGGTTCTGGCAGTGATGACCGCGGATCCGCTGCGGCCGTTGTCGTCGTTCGACCTGCTCGACGCGGCTGCGCACGCCCGTCTCGACGAGTGGAGCCACCACGCGGCATTGGTCAAACCTGCAACGGCGGAATCGATTCCGACGTTGTTCGCCCGACAGGTGGTCCGTACGCCAGACGCGGTGGCAGTCACCGTCGGCGGCCGGTCGATGTCCTACCGGGAGCTCGATGCGGCCGCAGATCGCTTCGCCCACGTGTTGTCCGCTCATGGTGCGGGCCCGGGCGAGGCTGTGGCGCTACTGTTCTCGCGGTCGGCCGAAGCCATCGTGGCCATACTCGCCGTCTTGAAAACCGGTGCGGCCTACGTGCCGGTCGATCCGGCCCTACCGCTTGCGCGGATCAACTTCATGGTCGCCGACGCCGCGCCGGTGGTCGCGGTCACCACGGCGCGACAGCGGTCCCGCCTCGAGGGGTGCGACATTCCGGTCGTCGAGATCGGCGACATCGCGACCACCGCGGACTCCGTCGCGGGCGCTCAGCCGGGCACGACCCTGTCGGGACCGGCGCCCGATGACATCGCGTACATCATTTACACCTCGGGTACCACCGGTGTCCCCAAAGGTGTTGCCATCCAGCACCGAAACGTTCCCGGCCTGTTCGGATCACTCGGTGCCCACGTGCCGTCGGGACCGGGGCAGGTGTGGACGCAGTGGCACTCCTACAGCTTCGACGTCTCGGTGTGGGAGATCTTCGGTGCGTTGCTCCATGGCGCGCGTCTGGTGGTGGTGCCCGAGTCGGTCGCCGCTTCACCCGACGATTTCCATGATCTGCTGACGGCTGAACACGTCACCGTGTTGAGTCAAACCCCGTCGGCCGCGGGAATGATCGCGCCCCAGGGCCTTGAGTCGGTGGTGTTGGTGGTGGCAGGCGAGGCCTGCCCGCCCGAGCTGGTGGAGCGCTGGGCGCCGGGCCGCGTCATGATCAACGCCTACGGTCCCACCGAAGCCACGGTGTACGCGTCGATCAGCGCGCCGCTGACGACGGGGTCGGCGGTGCCGATCGGCGCGCCGGTCGCCGGGGGAGCGTTGTTCATCTTGGACAGTTGGCTACGTCCGGTGCCGCCCGGAGTGGTCGGTGAGCTCTACATCGCCGGCCGTGGTGTGGGAACCGGGTATTGGCGCCGGTCGGGGCTGACGTCGTCACGGTTCGTGGCGTGCCCGTTCGGTGCGCCCGGAAGCCGGATGTACCGCACCGGTGATCTGGTGCGATGGGGCCGCGACGGTCAAATGCAGTATCTGGGTCGCGCCGACGAACAGGTCAAGATCCGCGGCTACCGTATCGAACTGGGTGAGGTCCAGGCCGCGCTGGCTGCCCTCGACGGCGTAATCCAAGCCGTGGTGGTCGTTCGTGAGGATGCCCCGGGCGACAAGCGTCTGGTCGGTTACGTCACCGGTGCCGCCGACCCGGGACAGCTCCGCTCTCGGCTGGCGGAGCGACTCCCTGGCTACATGGTCCCGTCCGTGGTGGTGGTCATCGAGACGATGCCGCTCACCGTCAATGGCAAACTCGACCGGCGCGCCCTGCCCGCGCCGGACTACGCCGGCGCCGAGCACTATCGGGCCCCGGCCAACCCGGTCGAGGAGATCCTGACCGACATCTACTCCCGTGTTCTCGGCCGGGACCGGGTGGGTGTCGACGATTCGTTCTTCGATCTGGGCGGGGACTCGCTGTCCGCGATGCGCTTGGTCGCCGCGATCAACAAATCGATGAATGCCCACATCACCGTGCGGTCCCTGTTCGACGCGCCGTCCGTGGCCCAGCTGGCGCTCGGCATCGGCGGGCAGGAGGCGCGGTTGGAGCCGTTGGTGGCCGGTGAGCGGCCCGCGGTGGTTCCACTGTCGTTTGCCCAGTCGCGTTTGTGGTTCCTAGACCAATTGCAGGGTCCGTCAGCGGTTTACAACATGACCGCCGCCTTCCGGATCAGCGGTGTGCTCGACATCGACGCCATGAAGGAGGCGTTGGGCGACGTGGTGGCTCGCCACGAAAGTCTGCGCACCTTGTTCGTGGCTCCCGACGGCGTTCCACGCCAGGTGGTGGTCGCGTCAGGGCGGGCCGAACCCGGCTGGGATGTCGTCGATGCCAATGGGTGGACGCCGGCGCAGCTGAGCGCGGAGCTCGAGGCCACGGCACGGCACACTTTTGATCTGTCCAGCGAGATTCCGCTGAGGGCAAGGCTTTTCCGCCTGGCGGAGGACCAGCACGTGCTCACCGCCGTCGTCCACCATATCGCCGCCGACGGCTGGTCGATCACGCCGCTGGTGGCTGACCTGGGGGCGGCTTACGCCAGCCGTTGCGCGGGGCGGGCTCCCGAATGGACACCCCTGTCTGTGCAGTACGCCGATTACACGTTGTGGCAGCACGCGCAGCTCGGCGACCTCGACGACAGCCAGAGTCGCATCGCCACCCAGTTGAGCTACTGGCAGGATGCCTTGGCCGGTATGCCCGAGCGTCTCGCCCTACCCACCGATAGGCCGTACCCGCTGACCACCGACCAGCGGGGTGCCACGATCGCGGTGGACTGGCCGGTGGAGTTGCAGCAGCAGGTTGCCCGCGTAGCGCGTGAGCACAATGCGACCAGCTTCATGGTGGTTCAAGCGGCGTTGCTGTCGCTGCTCTCCAGACTCAGCGGCAGTTCCGATGTGGCGGTGGGTTTCCCGATCGCCGGACGACGCGACCCCGTGCTGGATGACCTGGTCGGCTTCTTCGTCAACACCTTGGTCCTGCGGGTCGACCTGGCCGGCGACCCGACGATGGCCGAGGTACTGGCCCAGGTGCGCGCCCGCAGCCTGGCCGCATTCGATCACCAGGATGTGCCGTTCGAGGTGCTCGTCGAGCGGCTGAATCCAGCTCGATCCCTGGCGCACCACCCGCTGATCCAGGTGGCGCTGGCATGGCAGAACCTGGCCGGGCACGACGTCAACGATTCAACTGTCGGACTGAAGTTCGGTGATTCGCAGGTCACCCGGGTCCCGGTGGACACCCATACCGCCCGAATGGATCTGAATTTCTCCCTGGCCGAACGCCGGACCGAGGCCGGTGAGCCGGCCGGAATCGGCGGAGCGGTGGAATTCCGTACCGACGTGTTCGACGCCGATACCATCGCCGCGCTGATCGACCGGTTCCAGCGGGTGCTGGCGGTGATGACCGCCGACCCGACGGTGCGGTTGTCGTCGGTCGATCTGCTGGACGACGACGAGCACGCCCGTCTCGCGGCAATGGGCAATCACGAGACGCTGACCCGTCCGGCGCCGAGACCGGTCTCGGTCCCCGCGCTGTTCGCCGAGCATGCCGGGCGCACCCCCGACACGGTGGCGGTCTCCTGCGGAGACCGTTCGTGGACCTACCGGGAACTCGATGACGCCGCGAACCGGTTGGCGCACTTGCTGATCACCCGCGGTGCCGGCCCGGGACAGTGCGTCGCGGTGCTGTTCAGCCGTTCCGCCGAGGCGATCATCGCCATCCTGGCCGTCCTCAAGACCGGGGCGGCGTATTTGCCTGTCGATCCTGCCGTGCCCGATACCCGGCTGGAGTTCGTGCTGACCGATGCCGCACCGGTTGCCGTGGTAACCACCGCGGAACTCGCCGGCCGGGTGCAGCATCGCGGTGTGGCGGTCGTCGACGTCGGCGAGCTCGGGGGCCTCGTCCCCGGCGGGGGTCCGTTGCCGATGCCGGGCGCCGACGACATCGCCTACCTGATCTACACCTCGGGCACCACCGGTGTTCCCAAAGGCGTTGCGGTCACCCATCTGAACGTGACCCAGCTGCTGGGTTCCCTCGATGCCCGGCTGCCGCATCCTGGAGTGTGGCCCCAGTGTCACTCCCTGGCCTTCGACGTCTCGGTGTGGGAGATCTTCGGCGCCCTGCTGCGTGGCGGACGCGTGGTGGTCGTACCCGAGGAGATAGCGGTGTCCCCGCACGACTTCCATTCCTTGCTGGTTCGCGAGCGGGTCGACATTCTCACCCAGACACCCTCTGCGGTCAAGATGTTGCCGACCGACGGCTTGGAATCGACGGCGTTGGTCGTGGTGGGAGAAGCCTGCTCACCCGAGGTGGTCGAGCAGTGGGCTCCCGGTCGCGTGATGATCAACGCCTACGGACCCACCGAGACCACCATGTGTGTGGCGATCAGTGCGCCACTGAAGTTCGACCCGGAGCGCCCGGACGTCGTCCCCATCGGTACACCGGTTCCGGGTGCCGCACTGTTCGTGCTCGATGAGTGGCTTCGTCCGGTGCCTGCCGGAGTCATCGGCGAGCTGTACGTGGCAGGTGCGGGCCTCGGATACGGCTACGTGGGCCGAACCGGGTTGAGCGCCTCGCGATTTGTCGCGTGCCCGTTCGGCGGGGTCGGCACACGCATGTACCGCACCGGAGATCTGGTGTACTGGCGTCCGGACGGGCAGTTGCAGTACCTGGGCCGCGCTGACGAGCAGGTCAAGATCCGCGGTTATCGCATCGAACTCGGTGAAGTCCAGGCCGCTTTGGCCGGACTCGACGGCGTCGAGCAGGCGGTGGTGGTCGCCCGCGAGGACCGTCCCGGTGACAAGCGCCTCGTCGGCTACATCACCGGGACCACATCTCCGGCCGCGATCCGCGCCGAACTGGCCCAGCGGCTGCCGGCCTACATGGTGCCCGCCGCAGTCACGGTGTTGCCTGCAATTCCGTTGACGGTCAACGGAAAACTCGACACTCGTGCACTCCCTGCCCCCGATTACGACTCCGGGGACGGGTATCGCGCCCCGGCAGATGCGGTGGAAGAGGTTCTGACTGGTATCTACGCCCAGGTTCTCGGGCTGGAGCGCGTCGGGGTCGACGACTCGTTCTTCGATCTCGGTGGCGACAGCATCTTGTCGATGCAGGTGGTCGCCCGGGCCCGGGCGGCAGGACTGGTGTGCCACCCGCGCGACGTTTTCGTGGAGCAGACCGTGGCCCGGTTGGCGCGGGTAGCGGCAACGGCGGCCGCTTCCCGTGGCCCGGTCGACGAAGGGGTCGGGCCGGTACCGGCGACTCCCATCATTCGGTGGCTGAACGACGTGCAGCGCTCCGACGGACCCGTGGACCAGTTCAACCAGGCAGTGCTGTTGCAGGCTCCTGACGGTGTGGCTGAGGACGACGTCGCAATCATGTTGCAGGCCTTGCTCGATCGGCACGGAATGCTGCGGGCGCGGACCGAAGACGCCGCGGCCGGCTGGTCATTGGCGGTGCCCGAGGCGGGCTCGGTCGACGCGAACGGATGCCTGCGATCCGTACCCACACTGACGGACGAGGCGCTGGTGGCGGCGAGGTCGCGGCTCAGCCCGGCGGCCGGAGTGATGCTGAGCGCACTGTGGGTGACCTCCACGCGCGAGCTCGTACTGATCGTCCACCACCAGGCTGTCGACGGGGTGTCCTGGCGAATCATCTTGGAGGATCTGAATTTCGCCTGGGCACAACGCCGCGGCGAACAACCGGTGGATTTACCGCCCGCCGGGACGTCCTTCGCGCGGTGGGCCGAACTGCTGGAGACACGCGCGGTCCACCCCGAAGTTGTGGCTCAGGCGCCGGTGTGGCGGCGGGTGGCGGGGACTCCTGCGACGCTGCCGGCGGTGCGCCCCGACACGGACACCTATGAGACGGCCGGGCAGTTGGCAGTGTCCCTCGATGCCGCGACCACCCGCATGTTGCTCGGCGAGGTGCCGACGGCATTCCACGCCGGGATACAGGACATACTGCTGATCGCGTTCGGGCTTGCCGTGGCTGAATTTTCCGGGACCTTGGGCACTTCGGATCTGCCGATCGCCGTCGACGTCGAAGGTCACGGGCGTCATGAAGAATTGGGCCGAACCCTCGACCGGAACGTCGATCTGTCGCGCACGGTCGGGTGGTTCACCACCAAATATCCGGTGGCGTTGGCCTTCGGGGGACTGACCTGGTCCCAGGTGCTGAGCGGTGATGCCGTGTTGGGCGCGGTGGTCAAAGATGCGAAGGAGCAACTCCGTTCACTCCCGGATCCACTGTCGTACGGCCTGCTGCGTTATCTGAACGCCGACATTGACCTCGACGGGGCCGACCCGACGATCGGCTTCAACTACCTGGGTCGCCTCGGCGGGGAATCCGCCGGGGGGACCGATGAACTGTGGCGGATGTCCGCGAATGGCCTGTCGGCGATCGGGGCGGCCGCGGCGATACCCATGCCGTTGACCCACACCGTGGCACTCAATGCCGGCACCCTCGACATCGATGGCGGACCGCAGCTGCAGGCCAATTGGACCTGGGCGCGCTCAATCTTCGACGACGAGCAGATCACCAGGCTCAGCGAACTGTGGCTGGATGCCCTGGCCGGCATCTGCGAGCACGTGCGAAACGGTGGCGGCGGGCTGACGCCTTCGGACATCGCGCCGGCCCGGCTCGTCCAGTCCGAGATCGACGAGTTGTCACGGCAACACCGGATCGCCGACATTCTGCCGCTGACGGCACTGCAGCAGGGGCTCGTCTTTCACAGCACCAGCGCACAGAGTCCCGACGACGATCTTTACGTGGTGCAGTTGGACATCACCGTTGCCGGTGTGCTCGACGAGCACCGACTGCGGGATGCCGTGCAATCCGTGGCCAACCGCCATCCGCACCTGGCGGCCAGGTTCTGTGAACAGTTCGGCGAGCCCGTGCAGATCATTCCGGCCGACCCCACCGCGGGTTGGCGGTATGTCGAATTGGGCACTGCGGCAACCGAAGAGCAGATCCAGCAGGTGTGTGCGGATGAACGCGCGGCGGTCTGTGATCTGGCTCATCCGCCGGCCTTCCGGGTGGCCATGATCCGCACCGCACACAACCGGCACCGGGTCGTGCTCACCAACCACCACATCGTGCTCGACGGCTGGTCGCTGCCGATCCTGCTGCAGGAGATCTTTGCCTGCTACCAGGGACACCGGTTGCCCGCGGCCACGCCGTATCGGAGCTTCATCAGTTGGCTCGCGGATCGGGACCTTCCGGCCGCCCGCGCCGCCTGGCGCGAGGTGATGGAAGGCGTTGACACCCCGACCCTCGTCGGCCCGTCGCAGAAGTCGGAGCTCGGGCAGCGAGGAGTCCTGGCTCATCGGGTGTCGGCGCGAACCACCAGTGCGCTCAACGAACTGGCGCGCTCGCACCGGACCACCGTCAACATCGTGCTGCAGGGCGCCTGGGCACTACTGCTGAATTCGCTGACGGGCCAGCGCGATATCGTCTTCGGCACCGTCGTCTCGGGGCGCCCGGCCGAGGTGGTGGGCGCGGAGTCGATGGTGGGCCTGCTGATCAACACAGTGCCCGTGCGCGCCGACATCGCCGCGACGACCACCACGAGCGATTTGCTCGACCAGCTGCAAGGTGCGCAAACGAAGACCCTTGAGCACCAGCACCTCTCACTGGGCGAGATCCACCGCATCACCGACCATGACCGCCTGTTCGACACGCTGTTCGTGTTCGAGAACTACCCGGTGGACACCAGCGCGTTGTCGGGTGCCGACGGCGGGTTGGAGATCACCGAGGTAACCAGCCACGAGTCCACCGACTACCCGCTGACGATGCAGGCCATACCCGGTGACGAACTGCGCCTGCGCCTCGAGTACGACACGGCCGTCTTCGAACGCGCCGACATCGAGACCCTCACCAGACGGGTTGAGGCAGTGCTGGAGGCGATGACCGCCGAACCGGGTCGCTCGCTGTCGTCCGTGGACCTGCTCGACGAGTCTGAGCGCACGCGCCTGGCGCGCTGGGGCAACCGGGCGGTGTTGTCCGACTTGCCGCGGCCGGACTCGGTGCCGGAGCTGTTCGCCGCGCAGGTGTCGCGGGCGCCGGAGTCGGTAGCGCTGGTCTGTGGGGATCACTCGCTGACGTATCGGGAGCTCGACGAGTCCGCGAATCGTTTGGCGCACTTGCTCGTCAGTCACGGGGTGGGCCCCGGCGAGCGGGTGGCCCTGATGTTCCCCCGTTCGGCCGAGGCCATCGTCGCGATCTTGGCGGTACTCAAGGCCGGGGCGGCGTACCTGCCGATAGACCCGGCGCTGCCGGAGACCCGGGTCGAGTTCATGCTCACCGACTCCGCCCCGATCGCCGCGGTCACCACCGCCGAGTTGGCCGACCGGTTCGCCGGGCGCGGCCTGATGATCTTCGATGTGGCGGACACCGGCGTGGCCGACCAGCCCGGTACGGCGTTGGCGCCGCCCGCTCCCGACGACATGGCCCACATCATCTACACCTCGGGGACCACCGGACAGCCCAAGGGGGTGGCGGTCACCCAGCGCAACGTGGCGCAACTGTTCGATTCGCTCGAGATCGGGATACCGCTGACGCCAGGACAGGTGTGGACGCAGTTCCACTCGTACGCGTTCGACTTCTCGGTGTGGGAGATCTGGGGTGCGTTGCTGCACGGCGGGCGCCTCGTGGTGGTGCCCGACTCGGTGACCCGGTCGCCGGAAGACTTCCACGCCCTCCTGCTGCGCGAACAGGTCACGGTGTTGACCCAGACCCCGTCAGCGGTGGGGGTGCTGCCCGTGCCGGGCCTGGATGCCACGGCGCTGGTGATCGGTGCTGAGCCCTGCCCGCCGGATCTGGTGGACCGCTGGGCGCCGGGACGAGTGATGGTCAACGTCTACGGACCCACCGAGACCACGATGTGGTTGTGTGCCAGTGCTCCGTTGGCTGCCGGGACGGGAGCTCCGCCGATCGGTGCGCCGACCGCGTGGGCGGCGTTCTTCGTGCTCGACGAGTGGCTGCGTCCGGTTCCGGCCGGTGTGGTCGGTGAGTTGTATCTGGCCGGCGCCGGGGTCGGCATCGGGTATTGGCGCCGGTCGGGGCTGACCGCGTCGCGCTTCATGGCGTGTCCGTTCGGGGAGCCCGGTACTCGGATGTATCGCACGGGCGATCTGGTGCGGTGGCGCGCCGACGGGCAGCTGGATTACTTCGGCCGTGCCGATGAGCAGGTCAAGGTCCGCGGCTACCGCATCGAACTCGGAGAGATCCAGTCTGCGCTGACCGCGCTGGAGGGCGTGGACCAAGCGGCGGTGATCGCCCGCGAGGATCACCCGGGCGACAAGCGCCTGGTGGGTTACATCACCGGGACGGCCGATCCGGTGAAAGCGCGTGCCGCGCTGGCCGAACGGCTGCCCGGCTACATGGTTCCGGCCTCGGTGGTGGCCCTCGCCGCACTGCCGGTGACGGTGAACGGCAAGCTCGACACCCGGGCACTCCCGGCGCCCGACTATCGGGATGCCGACCATTACCGCGCGCCGGCCAGTCCCGACGAGGAGATCCTGGCCGGGATCTACGCACGGGTGCTGGGTGTCGATCGGGTCGGCGCCGACGACTCGTTCTTCGATCTGGGCGGGGATTCCGTCTCGACGATGCGCCTGGTTTCCGCGATCAATGCCAGCTTGGATACCGAGCTTTCGGTACGGACGGTGTTCGAAGCGCCCACGGTTGCGCAGCTGGCGTTGTGTATCGGTGAACACCAGCGCCGACTGGCGCCGATGGTGGTCGTTGAGCGCCCCGCGGTGATCCCACTGTCGTTCGCCCAGAACCGATTGTGGTTCGTCGACCAGTTGCAGGGGCCGTCACCTGTCTACAACATGCCGGTCGGTCTGCGTCTTCATGGACGGCTCGATCCCGAAGCCCTCAGGGCGGCGCTGGCCGATGTGGTGTCACGTCACGAGAGCCTGCGCACACGGTTCGATGCACCCGACGGAACGCCTCGCCAGGTGGTCACGCCCATCGACCGGGCCGACTTCGGTTGGGCCGTCGTCGATGCCGCGGGCTGGCCCGAGAGCGCTCTGACCGACGCCATCGAGGAAACAGTCCGGTACAGCTTCGACCTTGCGGCCGAAATCCCCTTGCGGGCAAAGCTGTTCCGAGTCTCTGACGACGATCACGTGCTGGTGGCAGTCGTGCACCATATCGCCGCCGACGGTTGGTCCCTCGCCCCGCTGGTGCGTGATCTGAGTGTGGCCTACGCGCGCCGGTGCGCAGGACAGTCGCCCGACTGGCAGCCGCTGGCGGTGCAGTACGTCGACTACACGTTGTGGCAGCGCGAGCAGTTGGGCGATTTCGACGACGCCGGCAGTCCCATCGCCGCGCAGTTGGCTTACTGGGAAGACGCCCTGGCGGGCCTGCCCGAACGAATCGAGCTGCCCACCGACCGTCCCTACCCGCCGGTTGCCGATCAGCGCGGCTCAACGGTGCCGGTCGACTGGCCGGTCGAGCTGCAGCAGCAGGTATGTGCGGTGGCCGGTGAGAACGGTGCGACGAACTTCATGGTGATGCAGGCCTCGCTTGCAGTGCTGCTGTCCAAGTTGAGTGCGAGTTCCGATGTCGCCGTTGGATTCCCGATCGCCGGACGCAGCGACCCCGTCCTCGAAGAGCTCGTGGGCTTCTTCGTCAACAACTTGGTGCTCCGCGTGGATCTGGCCGGTGATCCCACCGTGGCGGAGTTGCTGGCCCAGGTGCGAGCCCGGAGCCTGGCCGCTTTCGAGCATCAGGACGTGCCGTTCGAGGTGCTGGTGGAGCGGCTCAACCCGACTCGCAGTCTGAGTCATCACCCGCTGGTCCAGGTGGCGCTGGCGTGGCAGAACCTGCCCTGGCAGGACACCGGCCCGGCCGGCGGGCTGAGCCTGGGGGACCTTCGGGTCACCCCGTTGCCGGTCGACACCCAGACCGCCCGCATGGATCTGACCTTCTCCCTCGGGGAGCGCTGGACCCCCGAGGGAGAGCCTGCGGGCATCGGCGGGGCGGTGGAATTCCGCACCGACGTGTTCGACGCCGCCAGCATCGAGGCTCTGATCGGCCGGTGGCGGCGGGTTCTGGCGGCGATGACGGCCGATACGGCCCAGCGACTCTCGTCTCTCGATCTGCTCGACGACGCCGAGCACGCCCGCCTGGACGGGTGGGGCAACCGGGCCGTACTGCAGACCACCGAGCCTGCGTCGTCCCGCATGTCCGTTCCGGCACTGTTCGCCGAACAGGTTGCCCGGGTGCCCGAGGCGGTGGCGGTCAGCTTCGAGGGCAGCCGCATGACCTATCTGGAACTAGATGAGGCCGCAACTCGGCTGGCCTACGAGCTGACCGCGCACGGCGTCGGTCCGGGTGCCTGCGTGGCGTTGCTGTCGGACCGCTCGGCGGAGGCGATCGTGGCCATGCTGGGGGTGCTCAAGGCCGGCGCCGCGTATCTGCCGATCGACCCCGTGTTGCCCGATGCGCGAATCGAATTCATGCTCGCCGATGCCGGGCCGGCGGTCGCCATCGTCACCGCCGGCCTGGCCGATCGGCTGGCCGGGTGCGATCTGCGGGTCATCCAGGTCGGTGATCTCGGCGATCCGGCTCTCGATGGCGCTGCCGGCACCGCATTGCCGGCGCCGCACCAGGACGATGTCGCCTACATCATCTACACCTCGGGCACCACCGGTGTTCCCAAAGGCGTGGCGATCACCCACCGCAACGTGACCGCACTGTTGGGGTCGCGCGACACCTTCCTGGCGGGACAGGTGTGGACGCAGTGGCATTCCTACGCCTTCGATGCCTCGGTCGAGGAGATCTGGGGTGCACTGTTGCACGGGGGGCGCCTGGTGGTTGTGCCCGAGTCGGTGGCCCGCTCGCCGGAGGATCTGCAGACCTTGCTCGTTGCCGAACAGGTCGATGTCTTGAGCCAGACCCCGTCGGCGGTGTCGATGCTCTCACCCGAGGGGCTGGGTGCGGTGTCGTTGTTGGTGGCCGGTGAGGCCTGTCCGGCCGAGTTGGTGGACCGCTGGGCGCCGGGCCGGGTGATGGTCAATGCCTATGGCCCGACCGAGACCACGATATGTGCCTCCCGGACTGCACCTTTGGGCGTAGGGACCGGGGCTCCACCGATCGGCGCTCCTGTGCCCGGCGCCGCGCTGTTCGTGTTGGACGGGGCGCTGCGCCAGGTTCCGCCCGGTGTGGTCGGCGAGTTGTATGTGGCCGGCCGCGGCGTCGGTGTCGGCTATCTGGGACGGGCGGATCTGACCGGTTCGCGTTTTGTGGCTTGCCCGTTCGGGTCTCCGGGACAGCGGATGTATCGCACCGGCGATCTGGTGCGCTGGGACCCCGATGGGCAGTTGCGCTATGTCGGCCGAGCCGATGAACAGGTCAAGATCCGCGGGTATCGCATCGAGCTGGGCGAGATCCAGTCGGTCTTGGCCGGACTGGACGGCGTCGAGCAGGCGGCGGTGATCGCCCGTACCGACCGTCCGGGGGACCAGCGACTGGTGGGTTACGTAACCGGGACCGCGGACCCGGCGAAGCTGCGCGCCCAGCTGGCCGAGCAGCTACCGGCCTACATGGTTCCGGCCGCGGTGGTTTCGTTGCCCACGCTGCCGTTGACCTCCAACGGCAAACTGAACACCCGCGCCCTGCCCGCGCCCGAATACCAGGACATCGACCGCTACCGCGCGCCGGGAACAGTCACCGAAGAGATCCTGACCGGTATCTACGCCGCCATGCTGGGCGTCGAGCGGGTCGGGGTCGACGATTCGTTCTTCGATCTGGGTGGAGATTCGCTGTCGGCGATGCGCCTGGTCGCTGCCATCGACGCGGCCCTCGACACAGGTCTTTCGGTCCGGGTCCTGTTCGAGGCGCCCACGGTGGCGCAACTGGCCCCGCGGATCGGCGGCGCAGCGGCTCATCTGGATCCGCTCGTGGCCGGTCAGCGGCCCACCGTGATCCCGCTGTCGTTCGCGCAGTCCCGGCTGTGGTTTCTGGACCAATTGCAGGGCCCCTCACCGGTTTACAACATGGCCACCGCACTGCGGATCAGTGGGGCGTTGAATGTCGACGCCTTGGGCGTCGCGTTGGCCGACGTGGTGGCCCGGCACGAAAGCTTGCGTACCGTCTTCCCCGTAGTCGATGGAATCCCGCGGCAGTCGGTGGTGCCGATCGAGCACGCGCAGTTCGGCTGGGACGTCGTCGATGCCACCGATTGGTCGGGGGAGCAGCTGCACGAGGCGATCGGCGAGGCGGCTCGTCACACGTTTGACCTGTCCAACGAAATACCGTTGCGGGCAGAGCTTTTCCGCCTCGCCGGTGACGAGCACGTGCTGGCGGCGGTGGTGCACCACATCGCCGCCGACGCCTGGTCTCTCACCCCGCTGGTGGCCGACCTCGGAGTGGCCTACGCGGGCCGAAGCGCCGGGCAGGCCCCCGCCTGGGCCGATCTGGCCGTTCAGTACGTCGATTACACGCTGTGGCAGCGCGCGCAGTTCGGTGACTTCGACGACAGCCGGAGCCGTATCGCCACCCAGCTGAGCTATTGGCAGGACGCGTTGGCCGGCATGCCGGAACGGGTGGCATTGCCCACGGACCGGCCCTATCCGCCGGCCGCTGATCAGCGCGGCGCCGTCGTTTCGCTGGACTGGCCGGCCGAACTGCAGCAGCAGATCGCCCGGGTCGCCCGCGAGCACAACGCGACCAGCTTCATGGTGATCCAGGCAGCGCTGCTGACCCTGCTGTCCAAACTCAGCGGGAGTTCCGATGTGGCAGTGGGTTTCCCCATCGCCGGGCGCCGTGATCCCGCCCTCGACGATTTGATCGGGTTCTTCGTCAACACGTTGGTGTTGCGTGCCGACCTGGCCGGCGACCCGACGGTGGCCGAGCTCTTGGCGCAGGTGCGGTCCCGTAGCTTGGCCGCCTACGACCATCAGGACGTCCCGTTCGAGGTACTCGTCGAGCGGCTCAATCCGGCCCGTTCGCTGACCCACCACCCCCTGATTCAGGTGGCGCTGGGCTGGCAGAACGTCCCCGGCCAGTCCGGCGACGCCCTGGCGCTCGGTGATCTGGAGGTAAGCCAGATGCCGGCCGAGACCCACACCGCACGCATGGACCTGAGCTTCTCTCTGGCGGAACAGCGGACCACGGCCGGTGCACCGGCGGGAATCGTTGGGACCGTGGAGTTCCGCACCGACGTGTTCGACCCCGCGACCATCGAAACGATGATCAAGCGTTTCGAACTGGTGTTGTCGGCGATGACCGCCGACGCGGACCGGCGCCTGTCCTCGATCGATCTGCTCGATGCCGTCGAACACGCACAACTCGACGCGCTCGGTAACCGGGCCGCTCTGGATGCCGCGCTGCCATCCCCGGATCAGATTTCGGTGCCGGGGTTGTTCGCAGCCTGGGTGGCGCGGGACCCGGAGGCCGTCGCGGTGACCTTCGACGGCAGGCACCTGACGTATCGCGGGCTTGATGAGGCCGCAAACCGGTTGGCACACTTGCTCATCGAGCAAGGTGCGGGGCCCGGTTGCTGCGTGGCCCTGCTGCTGGAGCGCTCGGCCGACGCGATCGTCGCGATGTTGGCGGTGTTGAAAGCGGGAGCCGCCTATCTCGCGATCGACCCTGCCCTGCCCGCGGCCCGAATCGAGTTCATGCTCGCCGATGCCACACCGGTCGCCGCGATCACGACCACCGGTCTGGCCGGTCGGCTGGACGGCCATGGCTTGCGGGTGATCGACGTCGATGACCCGGGGATTGTTCACCAACCCGGCAGCGCGCCCGCGGACCTGGCGCCGGCGCCCGGGGATATCGCCTATCTCATCTACACCTCGGGAACGACCGGACTGCCCAAGGGCGTGGCCGTCACCCACCGCAACCTCGCTCACCTGGCGCGGTCCACGCCGGAGCACCTGCCGGCGAAGCAGGTTTGGACGCAGTGTCATTCGTACGCGTTCGACTTCTCGGTATGGGAGATCTGGGCTGCCCTGCTGGGTGGTGCACGCCTGGTCGTCGTGCCCGAGCCCGTCGTGAGTTCACCCGAAGACTTCCACGCTCTCCTGGTCGGCGAACGGGTCAATGTGCTCACCCAGACCCCGTCGGCAGCCGGCGCGCTGTCCCCGCAGGGCCTGGAGTCGGTCGCATTGCTGCTCGGCGGTGAAGCCTGTCCGGGAGAGGTGGTCGATCGTTGGGCACCAGGACGAGTGGTGATCAATGCCTATGGCCCCACGGAGATCACGGTTTACGCGTCGATGAGCGCACCCCTGACGGCTGGGTCGGGGGCCGCGCCCATCGGGGCGCCCGTCCCGACGTCGGCATTGTTCGTGCTCGACGAGTGGTTGCGCCCGGTGCCCGCCGGGGTGGTCGGTGAACTGTACGTGGCCGGTGAGGGTGTGGCGTGCGGTTACCTGGGCCGCGCGGGACTGACCGCAGCGCGTTTCGTGGCGTGCCCGTTCGGTGAGCCGGGCCAGCCCGCAACGCGGATGTATCGCACCGGAGACCTGGTCAGCTGGCGTGCTGACGGGCAACTTCAGTACCTGGGTCGTGCCGATGACCAGGTCAAGATTCGTGGTTATCGCATCGAACTCGGCGAGGTCCAGGCCGCGTTGGGCGCGCTGGACGGAGTCGAACAGGCGGTGGTGATCGCCCGCGAGGACCATCCGGGCATCAAGCGTCTGGTCGGCTATGTCACTGCGGACGGGACCGGTTCCGTGGATCCGGCGGGCGTCAGGAGCGTCCTTGCCGATCGATTGCCGCAGTACATGGTCCCGGCTGCGGTCGTGGTCCTGGACGCATTGCCGTTGACGGTCAACGGCAAACTCGACACCCGGGCCTTGCCGGCACCGGAATACCAGGACGCCGAGCACTACCGTGCACCGGAAACCGCGGTCGAGGAGGTCCTGGCCGGCATCTATGCCCAGGTGCTAGGGCTGGATCGGGTCGGCGTCGACGACTCGTTCTTCGACCTGGGCGGCGACAGCATTCTGTCGATGCAGGTGGTGGCTCGGGCCAGGGCGTGCGGGGTGGTGTGCAGGCCGCGTGACATTTTCGTCGAACAGACGGTGGCGCGACTGGCTCTCGTGGCAGGCGTCGACGGTGATGACGCCGGTCCGGTCGACGACGGCGTAGGCCCGGTTGGGGCGACCCCGATCATGCGATGGCTGGAAGAGGTCGATCGCGCCGGCGGCCCGGTCGACCAGTTCAACCAGACGGTGGTCGTCCAGGCACCGCCGGGAGCGACCGTGTCCGACGTCGAGACGCTTTTGACCGCGCTGCTGGACCGGCATGCCATGCTGCGGTTGCGCGCCGACGATTACGGGACCGCAGGCTGGTCGCTGGCAGTCCCAGAGACGGGCTCGGTGCGAGCACATCTGGAGTCGGTCGATGTGCTGACCGAAGAAGCGTTGGTGCGGGCCCGGTCGCGGTTGAACCCGGGTAGGGGTGCGATGGTCAGCGCCCTGTGGGTGGTGTCCACCCGCCAATTGGTGTTGACCATTCATCACCTCGCGATCGATGCGGTGTCCTGGCGGATTCTGCTGGAAGACCTCAACATCGCCTGGGCGCAGCACTGCCAGGGCCAGACGGTGGAATTGCCGATCACCGGGACTTCGTTCGGGCAGTGGACCGAACTGCTCGGTGAACATGCGCGCTCGAAGGCAGTGGTGGACCAGGCCGACAGCTGGCGGCGCGCCTTGGCGATCCCCTCCGCATTGCCCGAGGTCAGGCCCGAACGCGACACGTACGCGACCGCCGGGCACCTCACCGCATCGTTGGACGTCGAGACGACCCGCGTGCTGCTCGGTGAGGCTCCGTCAGCGTTCCACGCTGGGGTACAAGACATTCTGCTGATCGCCTACGGGCTGGCATTGACTGAGTACCTGGGAGTCACCTTGCCGGTCGCCATCGATGTCGAGGGCCACGGCCGCACCGAGGAATTGGGTGGACCTTACGGCCGGAACGTCGACCTCTCGCGAACCGTGGGTTGGTTCACCACCAAATACCCGGTGGCGCTGAATGTCCGAGGGCCTATCGCCGGGCTGCAATGGTCTGACGTGCAGGCCGGCGCTCCGGCACTCGGCCGTGTGATCAAGGACGCCAAGGAACAGCTGCGCGGTGTGCCCGACGGAATGACCTACGGGCTTCTTCGCTACCTCAACCCCGACGCCGACCTGTCGGGGGCTGAACCGACCATCGGTTTCAACTACCTCGGCAGGCTGGGTGCGACCGGCGCGGCACAGTCGGACGAGCTTGCCGGTCTGTGGCAGGTCAGCCGCGATGGTGCGGAGATCGCCGCGGTCGCTGCGGCCATCCCGATGCCGCTCGGGCACACCGTGGAACTGAATGCGAGCACCGCTGAAACCGACAGCGGCCCAAGCATTCACGCCACGTGGACATGGGCACCCTCAGCCTTCGACGAGACCCAGGTCAGCCGGCTGAGCCAACTGTGGTTCGAGGCGCTCACCGGTATCTGCGCGCACATCCGCAGGGGCGGCGGCGGTCTGACTCCGTCCGACATCCTGCCCGCCCGCCTCACTCAGCCAGAGCTCGACGAACTCAGTGAGCACCACCGAATCGCCGACGTGTTGCCACTGACGCCGCTCCAGCAGGGACTCCTGTTCCAGGCCAATGCAACTCGCGCCAACGATGACGATGTCTACGCCATGCAACTCGACGTCACCATAACCGGCCCCCTGGATCCACATCGGCTGAGCGAGGCGGTGCGGGCCGTGGTCAGGCGCCACCCCAACCTGGCCGCGCGGTTCGACAAGCGGTTCGACGAACCCGTCCAGATCATTCCGGCCGACCCGAGCGTGCCGTGGCAGTACCTCGAAATGGAAACGGGCACGGCCGGTTCCGATGTCGAGATGCAGATAGAGCGGCTATGTACCGACGAACGCACGTTGGTCTGCGACCTGATCCACCAACCGGCGTTCCGTGCGGCGCTCATCCGGTCCGCGCACAACGAGCACCGGTTCGTCATGACCTATCACCACATCGTGCTCGACGGCTGGTCGTTGCCCATCCTGTTGCAGGAGATCTTCGCCGGCTACTACGGGCAGCGGCTTCCTGGCGCTGCGTCCTACCGCAGGTTCGTGACCTGGCTGGTCGATCGAGACGTCGATGCCGCTCACACCGCGTGGCGTGAGGTTCTGGCCGGCTTCGCCACACCGACTCTGGTCGCACCGAATCGGGTGACACCAGGGCGACGCGCCACCGAATCCTTCCGGCTGTCCGCCGAAACCACCAGGGCGGTCAACGAACTCGCGCGCTCGCAGCACACCACCGCCAACACCGTGCTCCAGGCAGCCTGGGCGCAGGTGCTCATGTGGCTCACCGGCCAGCATGACGTCGCCTTCGGCGTCGCGGTCTCGGGCCGGTCGGCAGAGGTGGCAGGCGCGGATTCGATGGTGGGCCTGCTGATCAACACCGTGCCGGTTCGGGCGACCATCACGCCGGACACGACCATCGCCGGGCTGCTCGAGGAACTGCAACGCCATCACGGCGACACTCTCGAGCATCAGCATCTGGCGCTCAGTGAGATCCACCGTGCTGTCGGCCACGATCAGCTGTTCGACACCCTGTTCGTCTACCAGAACTATCCGGTCGAGTCGGTCGCGGCGGCGATGCCCGACGGGTTGGCCATCACCGAAGTCAACGGCCGCGAATACAACCACTACCCACTGACCCTGCAGGCCATGCCCGGCACCGAACTGGTTCTGCGAGTCGAATTCGATACCGACGTGTTCACCGCGAAACGGGTGCACAAGGTGGTCGGACGTTTCCAGCGGGTACTTGAGGCCATGACCGGGGAGGTTCAGCCATCGTGACTGCGGACGCCAACCGGCGATTGTCGTCGATGGATCTCGACGATGACGATGACGTCGAGGAGCTGGATGAGTGGGGTAACCGGGCTGCCTTGAATGGGGCGGTCCCGGTGTCGGTGTCGATCCCGGCCTTGTTCCTTGAGCAGGTGGCTCGTCATCCGGACGCGGTGGCGGTCAGCCTCGGTGACAGTTCGTTGACCTATCGGGAACTCGACACGGCTTCGAATCGGTTGGCGCATCTGCTGGTCGAGTGGGGAGCAGGTCCCGGGCTGCGGGTGGCGTTGTTGTTCGCGCGGTCGGTCGAGGCGGTTGTGGCGATCATGGCGGTACTGAAGACCGGTGCGGCGTATGTGCCGATTGATCCTTCGGTGCCGGATGCGCGCTTGGATTTCGTCCTCACCGACTCGGCTCCGATCGCTGTGGTCACCACCGCTGATCTGGTGAGTCGGTTGGACGGACGCGGGTTGACGGTGATCGATATCAACGACTCCGCTGCGGCCGGCCGGCCGGGCAGCCCACCGCCCGTCGAACCAACTGGCGATGATGTTGCGTATTTGATCTACACGTCGGGGACGACGGGTGTGCCTAAGGGTGTGGCGGTTGCGCATCGGAATGTGGCGCGGTTGCTGGATGTGATCGATCGTGATGTGGAGTTGTCGGCGGGTCAGGTGTGGACGCAGTGTCATTCGTTGGCTTTCGACTTTTCGGTGTGGGAGATTTTCGGCGCACTGCTGCACGGCGGCCGGGTGGTGGTGGTGCCCGAATCGGTGACGCGCTCGGCCGAAGAGTTCCACGCGTTGCTGGTCGCCGAGCGGGTGAGTGTGCTCAGTCAGACACCGGCAGCGTTCTATGCGTTGGCCGCGGTCGACGGCGCCCGGGCTGACCACCAGCTCTCACTCGAGCTCGTCGTGTTCGGCGGCGAGGCCTTGGAGCCGCAGCGGCTTGCACCATGGTTGGACCGGCACGCGGGGCTGCCGCGGTTGGTCAATATGTACGGGATCACCGAGACGACGGTGCATGCCTCGGTGCGGGAGATCACCGCTGCCGATGTCGGGAACGCGGTCAGCCCGATCGGTGTGCCGTTGGCGGATCTGGCGTTTTTTGTGCTGGATGGCTGGTTGCGTGCGGTGCCTGCGGGTGTGGTGGGCGAGTTGTATGTCGCTGGTGCGGGTTTGGGATACGGCTATGTGGGTCGGCCTGGGTTGAGCGCGTCACGGTTTGTTGCGTGCCGGTTGGGGTCGGCGGGGATGCGGATGTATCGCACCGGCGATCTGGTGTCGTGGGGCGCCGAGGGGCAGTTGCGTTATTTCGGCCGAGCCGATGAGCAGGTCAAGATCCGCGGCTATCGGATCGAGTTGGGTGAGATTCAGTCTGCGTTGATGGGGTTGGACGGTGTCGAGCAGGCGGTGGTGATCGCCCGCGAGGACCATCCGGGCATCAAGCGTCTGGTCGGCTATGTCACCGGCAGTGCTGATCCTGCTGAGTTGCGGGCGGCGTTGGGGCAGAGGCTGCCGCCGTATATGGTGCCCGCTGCGGTGGTGGCGTTGGCGGCGTTGCCGTTGACGGTCAACGGCAAGCTCGACAAGAAGGCTTTGCCGGCACCGGAATACCAGCACCTCGATGGCTACCGGGCCCCGAGTACACCCACCGAGGAGATCCTGGCCGGCATCTACGCCCAGATCCTCGGCCTGGACCGCGTCAGCACCGACAAATCCTTCTTCGATCTCGGAGGGGATTCGTTGCAGGCCATGCGCCTGGTCGCGGCGATCAACCGTACGCTGGACACTGGGCTTGAAGAGCGTGTCGTGTTCGACGCTCCGACCGTGGCGCAGTTGGTGCTGCGCATCGGTGATGGTGAAGGTCGGCGTCAACCGTTGCTGGCCGGCCCGCGGCCGGCGGCGATGCCGCTGTCGTTTGCGCAAAGCCGGTTGTGGTTCATCGACCAACTGAACGGGCCCTCACCGGTGTACAACCTGGCTGCGGGTTTGCGCCTTGACGGACCCCTCGACGTCGAGGCGCTGGGTGAGGCGTTCGGGGATCTCTTGGATCGTCACGAGAGCTTGCGCACGTTGTTTCCGACGGTCGACGGGACGCCCCAGCAGCTGATCGTTCCCGCCGAACAGAGCGAATTCGGCTGGGATGTGGTTGACGCCGTCGGATGGCCGGCCGGCAGGTTGGCTGCGGCCGTCGATGACGCCGCGCGGCACAGCTTCGACCTCGCTGCCGAGATACCCTTGCGAGCAAAGGTTTTCCGGGTTTCCGACCACGAGCATGTGCTGGTGGCGGTGGTGCATCACATCGCTGCCGACGGTTGGTCGATCACTCCGTTGGTAGCCGATCTCGGGGTGGCCTACGCGAGTCGGTGTGAAGGGCAGGCGCCGGACTGGCAGCCATTGGCGGTGCAATATGCGGATTACACGCTGTGGCAGCGTGCCCAACTCGGCGATCTGGAGGACACCGACAGCCGCATCTCCCAGCAACTGAGATTCTGGGCGCACAACCTGGCCGGGATGCCTGAACGCCTGGCATTGCCGACCGACCGTCCCTTTCCCCTGGTGGCCGACCAGAACGGCGACCGCGTCGATGTTGAGTGGCCTGCTGATCTGCAGCAGCAGGTGGCGCGCCTGGCTCGCGAGCACAACGCGACCAAATTCATGGTGGTTCAGGCGGCACTGCTGACGCTGCTTTCCAAACTCAGCTCGAGTTCCGATGTGGCGGTGGGTTTCCCAATCGCCGGGCGGCGCGACCCTGCCCTCGACGAACTGATCGGGTTCTTCGTCAACACATTGGTGCTTCGCGTTGACCTGGCGGGCGATCCGAGTGTCGCAGAGGTGCTGGCTCAGGTTCGAGCACGCAGTCTCGCTGCCTTCGAGCATCAGGACGTGCCGTTCGAGGTGCTCGTCGAGCGGCTCAATCCGACCCGCTCGCTGACTCATCACCCGCTGGTGCAGGTGATGTTGGCTTGGCAGAACGTCCCCGGACAGACAGGTGAGTCCGGCGGCGGAGTGTCGCTGGGGGATGTAGAGGTCACCCAGTTGCCGCTGGACACCCGTACCGCGCGGATGGACCTGTCGTTGTCGCTGGCCGAACGCTGGACGGAAACCGGCGAGGCCGCAGGTATTTCCGGCACCGTCGAGTTCCGTACCGATGTGTTCGATGCCACCAGCATCGAAGCCCTGATCAATCGGCTACGTCGGGTCCTGGCGGCGATGGCTGCCGATCCGACCCAGCGACTCTCCGCGATCGATGTGCTCGCTCCCGACGAGCAGGCCCGTCTGGACGCGGTGGGCAATCTGGCGACTCTGATGCATCCGGCGGCAGGGTACGCGTCGATATCGGCTGTGTTCGACGCTCGGGTGACCCGTGATCCCGGTGCGGTGGCAGTCAGTTCCGACGGCAGCCATATCACATACGGAGAACTCGACCGGGCCGCGAATCGGTTGGCGCACCTGCTCGTCGAGCAGGGCGTGGGTCCGGGACAACGGGTGGCGTTGCTGTTCTCGCGGTCGGTCGAGGCGATCGTCGCAATCTTCGCGGTACTCAAAGCCGGTGCGGCCTATGTGCCCATTGATCCCGCGGTACCCGATTCTCGATTGGAGTTCATCCTCACCGACTCCGCGCCGGTGGCCGCGGTCACCACCGCGGATCTGGCCGATCGGCTGACCGGGCACGAATTGACAGTGATCGCCCTCGACGATGCCGCGGTGGCCGGCCAACCCGATACTGGTCTGCCGGGGCCGGAACCGGACGATATCGCGTATCTGATCTACACCTCGGGCACCACGGGTGTGCCGAAAGGTGTGGCGATCCCACACCACAACGTGACCCGATTGCTGCAGGCCCTGAACGCCGATCTGGAATTGTCGGCGGACCAGGTGTGGGCGCACAGTCATTCGCTGGCTTTCGACTTCTCGGTGTGGGAGATATTCGGCGCACTGTTGCACGGTGGACGGCTGGTGGTGGTGTCCGATTCGGTCGCGCGCTCGCCCGAAGAGCTCCACGCCTTGCTGGTCGCGGAGCAGGTCAGCGTGTTGAGCCAGACGCCGTCGGCGTTCTATGCGCTGCAAGCCGCGGACGAACTCGCGCCGGGCGCAGGTTCTGAACTCGAGCTGGAGTTGGTCGTATTCGGCGGTGAAGCACTGGACCCGACCCGGCTGGCTGAGTGGTTTCAGGACCATCCGGTGTTGCCGCGGTTGATCAACATGTACGGGATCACCGAGACCACCGTGCACGCCTCGTTCCGCGAGATCACCGAAACGGATGCGGAGGTCGCCGTCAGCCCGATCGGTGTGCCGTTGAAGCATCTGGCCTTTGTCGTGCTCGATCGCTGGTTGCGTCCGGTGCCGGTCGGGGTCGTGGGCGAGTTGTACGTCGCCGGTGCGGGTTTGGGATCCGGCTATGTAGGCCGGGCGCCCTTGACTTCGACGCGGTTCATCGCCTGCCCGTTCGGGTCGCCGGGGGCGCGGATGTATCGCACCGGGGATCTCGTGTGCTGGCGCACGGACGGGGAACTGCAGTATCTGGGTCGTGCTGACGAGCAGGTCAAGATCCGCGGCTATCGGATCGAGTTGGGCGAGATCCAGTCCGCGCTGGCGGCTCTGGACGGCGTCGAACAGGCGGTGGTGATCGCCCGGGAGGACCGTCCCGGGGACAAACGCCTGGTCGGTTACGTCACCGGGACCGCCGATCCTGCCGAGTTGCGTGCGGCGCTGGCGGAGAAACTGCCGTCCTACATGGTCCCGACCGCAGTGGTGGAGATCGAGGCCCTGCCCCTGACGGTCAACGGCAAACTCGACGTTCGTGCGTTGCCTGCGCCGGAATACCAGGACGTCGATCGTTACCGGGCCCCGGCCACCGGCGTCGAAGAGCTCCTGGCCGGCATCTTCGCCCAAGTGCTGGGGCTGGAGCAGGTCGGCGTCGACGACTCGTTCTTCGACCTTGGCGGCGATAGCATTTCGGCCATTCAGGTGATCTGGCGCGCCCATGCGGCCGGCCTGACCGGGCGCCCACGCGACATCTTCGTTCAGCAGACCGTCGCTCGGCTGGCGCGGGTGGTGAGGATGGCCGGCGGCACCGGCGACGTGATCGACGAAGGTCTAGGGCCGGTGGTGGCGACCCCGATCATGCGGTGGCTGAAGGGGCTGGAACGTGCCGACGCCCCGATCGACGAGTTCAATCAGACGGTGGTGTTGCAGGCGCCCGCCGGTACCTCCGCGGCCGACGTGGCAATCCTGTTGCAGGCCTTGCTCGATCGGCATGGCATGCTCCGACTGCGTGCCGAGGACGACGGCACCGGTGGATGGGCGTTGACGGTGCCCGAACCGGACGCGGTGGATGCGCGCGAGTACCTGCACACCGTCGACCAGTTGACGGAGGACGCGCTGGTTGCGGCGCGGTCACGGTTGAGTCCTGCCGCCGGCGTGATGCTGAGCGCGTTGTGGGTGGACTCCACGAGCCAGCTGGTGTTGATCGCCCACCACATGGCGGTCGACGGCGTGTCGTGGCGAATTGTGTTGGAGGACCTCAACATCGCTTGGACTCAGCACCGCGGCGGACAGCTGGTGCTGCTGCCGCCGTCGGGAACGTCGTTCAAGCGATGGGCGGACCTGCTGGGGGAGTATGCGCACCACCGCGACGTGGTCTGCCACGCGGAGACGTGGCGCCAGGTGGCATCGATCCCACCCGCTCTGCCGGCACCGCGACTCCCGGAAAACACGTTCGCAACCGCCGGACACCTGTCGGAGTTTCTGGATGCCGAGACCACCCACATGCTGCTGGGTGACGTTCCGGCGGCCTTTCATACCGGGGTGCAAGAGATCCTGTTGATCGCGTTCGCCTTGGCCTGGGCGCAATATCTCGGAACCGGCGGTGCGCCGATCGCCATCGATGTGGAAAGCCATGGGCGCCAGGAGGACCTGGAAAATCTGGTCGGGCCCGACGATCCAGAGGTCGACCTCTCCCGCACGGTCGGGTGGTTCACCGCCAAGTACCCGGTGTCGCTGGGGGTCGGTGGTTTGCGCTGGACGCAGGTGGTGGCAGGCGATGCGGCGCTCGGCGCGGTGATCAAGGACGCCAAGGAGCAGCTCCGTGCTCTGCCCGACGGCCTGACCTACGGTCTGTTGCGTTACCTCAATCCTGCCGTGGATCTGCCCGGGTCCGATCCGGTGATCGGGTTCAACTATCTCGGGCGACTCGGCTCACCGGCGGCGTATGCGTCCGGCGACGTGTGGCGTTTCAGTGAGGACGGCGTGTCGATGACCGGCGCCGCCGGAGCGATGCCCGTTGCGCTGGCCCATTCCGTGGAGCTCAATGCGGTCACCATCGACACCGACAGCGGCCCGCACCTCAACGCCACCTGGACTTGGGCGCCCACCGTCCTGGATCGGACGGCTGTCGCTCGGATCAGCCGGTTGTGGTTCGACGCCCTGGCAGGGATCTGCGCCCACGTGAGGCGGGGCGGCGGCGGGCTCACCCCGTCGGACATCGCGCCGGCGCGGCTGGGCCAGCAGCAGATCGATGCACTGCACAGCGAATTCCCCATCGCCGACGTGCTTCTGTTGACGCCGTTGCAGCAGGGGCTCCTATATCACGCCAGTGTCGCGAACTGTTCCGGCGATGACGTCTACGCGGTCCAGCTGATCCTGGCATTGAGTGGTCCGCTCGACGTGCACCGGCTGCGCGATGCCGTGCAGACGGTGGTGAGCCGCCATCCCCATCTGGCGGCCCGCTTCTGCTCGCAGTTCGAGCAACCGGTGCAGGTCATTCCCGCCGACCCGGTGGCGCCCTGGCGGTATATCGAGTTGAACGGCGACGGCATCGGCGTCGACGGACAGATCGAGGAAATCTGTGCCGCCGAACGCGCCGCGGTGTGCGACCTCGAGAATCAACCCGCCTTCCGCACCGCGCTCATCCGCATCGCGGAAGACCGGCACCGGTTCGTGGTGACCAACCATCACATCGTGCTCGACGGCTGGTCGATGCCGATCCTGATGCAGGAGATCTTCGCCGGCTACCAGGGGCTGCGGCTGCCCGCGGCCTCGCCGTACCGCAGCTATGTGACGTGGTTGTCCGAACGCGATCACCATGCCGCCCATGCCGCTTGGCGTGAGGTGCTGGCCGGATTCGATACCCCGATTCTCGTCGGGCCACCGCAGAAGCTGCGGTTCGGGCAGCGACGTGTCGACGTGTACCGGGTGCCTGCCAAGACCACGCGCGCCCTCACCAAGCTGGCTCGCTCGCATCACACCACGGTGAACGTCGTGCTTCAGGGGGCGTGGGCGCTGCTGCTCAGCTCGCTGACCGGTCACCACGACGTCGCCTTCGGAACTGTGGTCTCTGGTCGACCACCGGAGGTGGACGGCGCGGATTCGATGGTCGGTCTGCTGATCAACACTGTGCCGGTGCGGGCCACCTTCACCCCCGACACCACCACGGCCGATCTGCTGGATCAGTTACAGAGTGCCCACAACGACACCCTCGATCATCAGCACGTGGCGCTCAGCGACATTCACCGCATGACGGGCCAGGACAGCCTCTTCGACACCGTCTTCGTCTACGAGAACTATCCGACCGATACCGGAACGCCACCAGGTGACGAGGGTTTGGCGGTCACCGGTTTCAGCAGCCGCGACTTCTACCACTACCCGATCGCGGTACAAGCCGGGCCTGGTCGCGAGTTGGAACTGCGGGTCCAATACGACACCGATGTATTCGACCGCGAGACGATAGATGCGCTGATGGAGCGGTTCAAGAAGGTATTGGTGGGGATGACCGCCCACCCCGGTCGCCGCGTGTCATCGCTGGATCTCCTGACGAGTACCGGGCGGCTCGACGAGTGGGGGCGCAAGGCGGAATCGGCTCGGCCGGACTGCGGCGCGGTGCCCGCACCCGAAGGCGGTGACGCCGACGGTTCCTATCGCCCCCCGGCCACCTTGGTCGAGCAGATCGTGGCCAGCATCTACGCCGAGGTGCTGGGCGTCGACCGGGTGGGTGTGGAGGAGTCGTTTTTCGATTCAGGTGGCGATTCGATTTCTGCGATGCGCGCCATCGCCGCGATCAACGGAGCCCTCGACGTCGAACTCACGATGCTCACGCTGTTCGAGGCGCCATCCGTGCGCAGCTTGGCTCAGCAGTTGGCAAACGCACCGGTTCGGTGAACGGCGACCGCGCCGACCCGTGCGGGCCGGCGGTCGTCACCACATATAGGGGACCAGGCGGTAGCGCGCTTTCTGGGCGTATTCGCGGTAGCCGTCCAGCTCTTCGACAAGCAGCTTTTCCTCATCCTGGATGCGGATGACGAGCACGACGAGGCTCGGTATCACGGGCAGGAGCCCCCAGTAGGAGCCGAGCGCGAGGGGGAAGCCGACGATCGTCAGCACGTTCCCGGTGTACATGGGGTGACGTACCAACCCGTACAGGCCGGTGGAGGCGAGCTTCTGGCCAGTCTCCACCTGCACGGTGGAGGCCGCGAAGCTGTTCTGGATGACCACCAGGCTCGTGACACCCAGTCCGAGGGCCACCAGAACATCACCGGCCACGCAGATCGCCGCTGGTACCGACGACCAATCGAAACGATGGTCCAGGGCGCTGACCACCACCATGGCCGCCAGCGACAGATACCAGCCGGCTATGAGGATCTTCTGGACCGTTCGGGTCTCCGCCGCCGGTCCGGCGTGCTTACGCCGTTGGTGTGCCTCGGGGTTTGTCCGTTGCAAGAAGATGCTGGGAATCCATGTCGAAAGGGCGAATACGACGAGGAAGGCCCAGGCTTGCCAGAAGTCGAGTGTGCCGGCGAGTGAGAACAGCACCAAGCCGAACACGATCAGTTCGACAAGCCCGAATCCCACCACTCTCGCAACGGCTTTCACGAATCCTCCTGTCGTCCGCCGCAGTGTCGACTGCAGGCGGCCACGCGACGCACGGCTCAACCTACCGTCGGTCACCTGTGAGACGGGCACGATTGACGCACAAGTCAAGGCCCTGAACGCAGGCCCTTGAAGCGACAGCGGACCCGAAGCCTTCTGGCAGCGGTAGGCCGGGGGTCGGGTGATAGGCCTGACAACATGAAGACGAAAGCACGTGTTGCGGCAATGACAGCGGTACTTGCCGCAGGTATCGGTCTCGCGGGTCTGGGCGGAGCTGTCGCGCAGGCGGCGCCCATGGCGCCGCCGCCGGATTACCACTGGTGCCCGGGGGAGTTCTGGCACCCCGAATGGGGTTTCAACTGGGGTGGCGACCGGTGCCATGACGACTTTTACTTCGACGGCGAGGCTCGTGACCGCGGGCACTGGCACGGACGTGGTGATTGGCGCCCGGGTTTCTGATCACCGATCAGCCAGGAGCCGATTGGCGTGTGGTGGTGCCCTCGGTGAGATTCGAACTCACACTGTACGGGTTTTGAATCCGTTTCCTCTGCCAGTTGGGATACGAGGGCGTGCCGATCTGTACTGCGGCCTTACCACCATAGAGGATGGCCCCGCGGTCGCCGAACGGCGGCCTCCACGACACAATGTCTCCCATGACCGGGTCACCGAACGACGCTGACAGACCACGCCGCGTGCTCATCGCCGAGGACGAAGCGCTCATCCGCCTCGATCTCGCCGAGATGCTGCGCGAAGAGGGTTACGAGGTCGTCGGTGAAGCCGGTGACGGCCAGGAGGCCGTCGAGCTTGCCGAGTCGCTGCGCCCGGACCTGGTGATCATGGATGTCAAGATGCCGCGTCGCGATGGCATCGACGCCGCCTCGGAGATCGCCAGCAAGCGCATCGCCCCGATCGTCATCCTGACCGCGTTCAGCCAGCGCGAGCTGGTCGAACGGGCCCGTGATGCCGGGGCGATGGCGTACCTGGTCAAGCCCTTCAGCATCACCGACCTGGTGCCGGCCATCGAGGTGGCGGTCAGCCGGTTCAGCGAGATCGCCGCCCTGGAGAACGAAGTGGCGACGCTGGGGGACCGGCTGGAGACCCGCAAATTGGTGGAGCGGGCCAAGGGTTTGCTGCAGAGCAAACATCAGATGACCGAGCCCGAGGCGTTCAAGTGGATCCAGCGGGCCGCGATGGACCGCCGCACCACCATGAAAAGGGTGGCCGAGGTGGTGCTGGAAACGCTCGAGGATTCCGAGGAAGCACCCGCTCAGGAGAGCTGACCGGCGGGCCCGGTTGTTAATTGTGCGTTTCCCCCGGACCGATATTCCGCGTTCAGCCAGGATCCGCGGCAGAACCATTCACTCAACATCCCGCACCGGGGCCGGTCGTTGGCTATGTTCTACCCGAAGCTCCGGCGCCCAGCCCCCACAGGGCCAGGGCGCCGGTGCCGCTGACAACTCTGACCCGGAGGTGAAGCGTGCGCGGTCGCGTGGCACGGAAAGCATTTGCTCTCGGAAGTGCGGGTGTGGTTGCCCTGGCGATTGCCGGTTGCAACCAGTCCTCGCCGGAAGGCGAGACATCGCAGACCGATTTGAAGATCGTCGAGAAGGTCCAGATCGACGAGAACGGTGCCGAGGTGAAGGCTGCCGAGGGAGTCACGCCCGCCGACCCCGCAGGCGACGGCAAGGCCACCTGCCCGCCGGTGATGATCGGCATGATGGGTGCGCTCAACGGTCCGGACGCCGCCCTGGGTATCAACATCAAGAACGGTGTGCAGCTCGCGATCGACAAGCACAACGCCGCCAACTCCGGCTGCCAGGTGCAACTCAAGAGCTATGACACCGAAGGCGATCCGCAGAAGGCCACCGGTGTGGCGCCGCAGATCGTCGACGAGGCGTTCATCATCGGCCTGATCGGGCCGGCATTCTCCGGCGAGACCAAGGCCACCGGCGACGTCTTCAACCAGGCCGGCCTGGTCGCGGCGACCGCATCGGCCACCAACGTCACGTTGAGCGAGAACGGGTGGCGGACGTTCTTCCGCGGCCTGGCCAACGACGGCGTCCAGGGTCCCTCGGTGGCCAACTACCTGAAGAACACGCTGGGCAACAAGAAGGTGTGCGTGGTCGACGACAGCACCGACTACGGGCTGGGCCTGGCCGAGGCGGTACGCGAAACGCTTGGCCCGGTGGCCGATTCGTCGTGCAACATTTCGGTGAAGAAGGGCGACAAGGAGTTCTCGGCCGCGGTCACCCAGATCAAGGGAGCCGCTCCGGATTCGGTGTTCTACAGCGGGTACTACTCCGAGGCCGCACCGTTCGTGCAGCAGCTCAAGGACGGCGGTGTGACGGCGACCTTCGTCAGCGCCGACGGCACCAAGGACCAGCAGTTCGTCGACCAGGCCGGTGAATCGTCCAAGGGCGCGTTGCTGTCCTGCCCGTGCGGCCCGGCCACCGGATCGTTCGCCGACGAGTACACGCAGAAGTTCGGTCAGGCCCCGGGCACCTACAGCACCGAGGGCTATGACCTGGGCACCATCCTGCTCAAGGGCATCGACTCCGGCGCCATCACCCGTCCGGCACTGCTGGACTTCGTCCGCAATTACGAGGGCCAGGGCGTGGCCCGCAAGTACCAGTGGACGGACAAGGGGGAGCTCACCACGACCCTGATCTGGATGTACGAAGTCAAGTAGTCCTCTGACGAGACGCGTCCGAGACCGTAGCCCGGACTCGGACGCGTTTCTCTTCACATCACGGAGTCAGGAGCCGCCACCGGATGATCCACCAGTGCGTCGAGCAGTCCGCCTGCCTGGCAGCCAACATCAGTTTCAACCTGGACGGCCTGCGAGACGGCTTCTGGCAGTTGACCATCGACGGCCTGTCCTGGGGCGCGATCTATGCGCTGGTGGCGGTGGGCTACACCCTGGTGTTCGGTGTGCTGCGCCTGATCAACTTCGCCCATTCCGAGATCTTCATGCTTGGCATGTTCGGCGCCTACTTTTGTCTGGACGTGATCCTCGGGTTCACCCCGAGCGGCAACGCCTACAACAAGGGCGTGGCACTGACCGTGCTGTATCTCGGCATCGCCATGTTGTTCGCGATGCTCGTCTCGGGCTCGGCGGCGGTCGGTCTGGAGTTCATTGCCTACCGGCCACTGCGAAAACGCAACGCCCGCGCCCTGACGTTCCTCATCACGGCCATCGGTATGTCGTTCGTGCTGCAGGAGTTCGTGCACTTCGTGTTACCGAAGCTGTTGAAGGGGTACGGCGGCAGCAACGCTCAACAGCCCATCGTCCTGGTCCAGCCGAAAACCCAGTTCACGATTTTCGGTGCCTCGGTGTCGAATGTGACGCTGGTGATCGTGGGCGCCGCGCTGGTCCTCGCGCTGCTGACCGATATCGCGATCAACCGCACCAAGTTCGGCCGCGGCATCCGGGCGGTCGCACAGGATCCGACCACCGCCACGCTGATGGGTGTCTCGCGCGAGCGCATCATCATGCGGACCTTCCTCATCGGCGGCCTGCTGGCGGGCGCCGCGGCGCTGCTCTACACGTTGAAGGTGCCGCAGGGCATCATCTACTCGGGCGGATTCCTACTCGGCATCAAGGCCTTCTCGGCGGCGGTGCTCGGCGGTATCGGCAACCTGCGCGGCGCCCTGCTGGGTGGCCTGCTGCTGGGCATCATGGAGAACTACGGGCAGGCGGTGTTCGGAACGCAGTGGCGCGACGTCGTCGCGTTCGTCCTGCTGGTGCTGGTCCTGCTGTTCCGGCCGACCGGCATACTCGGTGAAAGCCTCGGGAAGGCGCGGGTATGAGCGAGCATCACGGTTCAGAGTCCGCCGGGTCGGTGACCAAGACGCTGCTGGCCCCCGGCGATGCCATCCGCGAAGCGTGGTCGACTCTGCCGCGGATGGCCAAATGGCTTGTCGGCATAGTGGGATTCACGCTGCTGGGCCTGCTGCCGCTGTTCACCCCGAGCTTCCTGGCCACCCCGGGGATCAGTTTCGGTGGCACCATGGCCCAGTTCGCGATGGTCGCCATCATCGCCATCGGCCTCAACGTCGTGGTCGGGCAGGCCGGCCTCCTCGACCTCGGTTACGTCGGCTTCTACGCGGTGGGTGCCTACACGGTGGCGCTGCTGACCAGTCCCGACAGCCCGTGGAACAAGGTGGGCCCCGACGGCTTCTTCAGCAAGGACTGGGCCTGGCTGTCGTGCGTGCCGCTGGCGATGGCCGTCACCGCACTGGCCGGGCTGATCCTCGGAACGCCCACCCTGCGATTGCGCGGCGACTATCTGGCCATCGTGACGCTCGGCTTCGGTGAGATCATCCGGCTGCTCGCCGACAACCTGTCCGACATCACCAACGGCTCGCGAGGGCTCAACCAGGTCGCCTATCCGCGGCTGGGGGAGAGCGAGGAGTTGCCCAACGGGGTGTTCTCCAGCGGCAACTCGGCCGGTGAGGCGAACTACGGCACCTGGTGGTTCTGGCTGGGCCTGATCCTGATGATCGGCATCTTGCTGCTGGTCGGCAATCTGGAGCGCAGCCGGGTCGGACGCGCCTGGGTGGCGATCCGTGAGGATGAGGACGCCGCGGAAGTCATGGGCGTCAACACCTTCCGGTTCAAGCTGTGGGCGTTCGTCATCGGCGCCGCGATCGGCGGGCTCTCCGGTGCGCTGTATGCCGGCCAGGTTCAGTACGTCGCACCGCCGACGTTCAACATCATCAACTCGATGCTGTTCCTGTGTGCAGTGGTGCTCGGCGGGCAGGGCAACAAGCTCGGTGTCATTTTCGGCGCCTTCATCGTCGTATATCTGCCCAACCGGCTGCTGGGTGTGGAATTCCTCGGCATCAACCTCGGTGACCTGAAGTATCTGTTCTTCGGTCTGGCGTTGGTGGTGCTGATGATCTTCCGGCCGCAGGGCCTGTTCCCGGTCCGCCAACAGCTGTTGACCTATGGAAGATCGGCTCGACAGTTGTTGCGCGGTGGCACGGACAAGGAGCCGGTGGGATGAGCGAGCCCATGCCCGGAGTGACCGAGAGCGTCGAGGAGCTGGCCGGGGTACACCGCGACATCCAGGCAGCCGAGGGCGAGACCCTGCTGGAGACACGGGATCTCACGGTCAAGTTCGGTGGCCTGGTGGCCCTGGACTCGGTCAGTTTCGACATTCGTCGTGGTGAGATCCTCGGCCTGATCGGACCCAACGGCGCGGGCAAGACGACGTGCTTCAACGCGATCACGGGTGTCTACCGGCCGAGTGCGGGGTCGGTCGTGTTCGACGGCGCCCCGTTGGGCCGGATCAAGCGTCACCAGATCACCCGTCGTGGTATCGCCCGCACCTTCCAGAACATCCGTCTCTTCGGCGAGATGACCGCACTGGAGAACGTCATGGTGGGAACCGATGCGCGGCACAAGACCTCGGTGCCGGGCGCCTTGGCGCGCTCCCCGCGGCATCGTCGTGAGGAACGGTCGGCGATCGAACGGGCCGCTGCGTTGCTGCACTTCGTCGGGATCGCGCACCGCGGCGAGGAGAAGGCCAAGAACCTGCCCTACGGTGATCAGCGCCGCCTGGAGATCGCTCGTGCCCTGGCCACCGAGCCCAAGCTGCTGTGCCTCGATGAACCGGCGGCGGGGTTCAATCCGGCCGAGAAGGCTTCGCTGATCGAGTTGATCCGCAAGATCCGCGACGACGGCTACACCGTGCTGTTGATCGAACACGACATGCGTCTGGTGATGGGCGTGACCGACCGCATCGTGGTGCTGGAGTTCGGCCGCAAGATCGCCGACGGATTGCCGCACGAAATCCGCGAGGACCCGAAGGTCATCGCTGCCTATCTGGGGGTGCCCGATGACGAACTCGGCTGAGGCCGGCCCTGAGGTGCTGCTCGAGGTGCGTGACGTGGTGGTGCACTACGGCCGGATCAAGGCGCTGCACGGGGTTTCGCTGGTGGTGCATGAGGGGGAGTTGGTCACGCTGCTGGGGTCCAACGGGGCCGGCAAGACCACGATGATGCGGGCGATCTCGGGTCTGCGACCGCTGACCTCGGGTTCGGTCTGGTTCGAGGGCCGTGACATCACCCGGGTGAAGGCGCATCAGCGGGTGATCGACGGACTGATCCAGGCGCCTGAGGGCCGTGGGGTCTTCCCCGGCATGACGGTGGTGGAGAACCTCGAGATGGGATGCTATGGGCGCAAATTCGCGACCCGCGCCGAACATGACGAGCGCTTGGACTGGGTGTTCGAGACGTTCCCGAGGCTGGCCGAACGGCGGTACCAGGTCGGCGGCACGCTCTCCGGTGGGGAGCAGCAGATGTTGGCCATCGGCCGGGCGTTGATGGCGCGGCCCAGGGTGCTGCTGCTGGACGAGCCGTCGATGGGGTTGGCGCCGATGGTGATCTCGCAGATCTTCAAGATCATCTCCGAGATCAACGCCCAGGGCACCACGGTGCTGCTGGTCGAGCAGAACGCCCAGCAGGCACTGAGCCGGTCCGACCGGGCCTACATCCTGGAGACCGGCAGCGTCACCCGCACCGGTGACGCGCGGGAACTGTTGGCGGACGACAGCATTCGCGCCGCCTACCTCGGCGTCGCGTAACCCACGCACTTATCCCGCCACCGTGTTTTCCAGCACCTCCAGCACCTCCAGCACCGCGAGCGTGCGCGTCTGCCGGCGACACGCCGAGCAGAACCCGACATTTGCGCACCCTCACGGCACGCTGAGGTGGTGATGGTAGGTAAATCGATCGTGCTGTTCGCCCTCGCCGCGGTGCTGGAGATCGGCGGCGCCTGGCTGGTGTGGCAGGGCGTGCGCGAGCACCGCGGCTGGGTGTGGGTCGGTGCCGGGGTGATCGCGCTGGGTGCCTACGGTTTCGTCGCCGCCTTCCAGCCCGACGCCCACTTCGGCCGCGTCCTGGCCGCCTACGGCGGGGTCTTCATCGCCGGTTCGTTGTTGTGGGGCATGGTTGCCGACGGCTTCCGGCCGGACCGCTGGGATGTCGCCGGTGCGCTCGTGGCGCTGATCGGCGTCGGGCTGATCATGTACGCGCCGCGCTGATCCGGTTCAGCTCAGATGGGAGCTGTCGTCCTCGAGGTCATCGCGACTCAGCCCCATCGGCGTGGCGGCCGGAACATCGCCGGCGGCCACCACCTGCCGGGTGATCGGCGTCAGCACCCGGAACAGCTCGGTGATCTCCTCGTCGCTCAACGCGTCGAGCGCACCGAGCGCCAGGGCATCGGTCCGGTCCTCGATGGCCTGCTTGACGCCCCGGCCGGCGTCGGTGAGCTCGCCCGCACCGTCCAACCAGCCACGCGAGCGCAACTGCTCCACGTAGCCCGCCCACTGGTCCTCGTCGTAATCGCGGCTACGCATGATCATTTCGCGCGGCACCCGGCCGGCCGCGGCGTGCAGCACATTGCATTCCCGGCCGCTGATCCCTTCGGCCACCAGCACCGCGATATGCGCATCACCGCGCTGCTCGCGCAGCAGGGTGACGGCGTGCCAGAGTTCGGCGATCGGCTCCTCGGGCCACGGCAAAGCCCGATTCGCCGCGTATAGCGGACGGCCGTCGAGAGGGGCCGTGCGGGCGGCCTTGGCGGTCAGCTCGGCAGCCCGGCGGGTCGAGTCGGAGTCGGTCACCCCGGATCGACGCAGCGCCGCGACCGCCGAGTCCGACCGGACCTGCAAAAGCGTTGCCGGACTTGCCGTGTCCCAGGCCGCGGGGAGCGCCTTGGCGACCCGCTCGGCGGTGAAGTTGTAGAACGCGGCGGCGACGACTTCCGCCGGCACGATGCCAAGCGGGGCTGAGCGGGCGGCGAAATAGCCCATCCAGAAACCGCGGTAGCCCAGGGCGTCGAGGGCCGCACGCGGCTCCGGGGCGAAGTAGGTGACCGCGTGCACCGGTTCCAGTCGATCGAAGAAACGACGCGCCAGTGCGGGAGAACGACCCATGACGCTAGTTAAGCACCGGGCCGGTCACTGTTGGTGACCGCGGTGGCCGCCTCGTCGATGATCGCCCGCATGGCCCGCTCTGCCGCGTCCTCGTCGCGCAACCGGACGGCCCGGGCCACCTCGTCGTGCAGTTCGATGGCGGCAGGATTGGGGGAGTCCGGCATCAGCCCGTGCTGGGTACGCCCGGCAAGGACCTCGGCCACCACGTCGTTGAGGGCGCGGAACATCTCGTTGCCGCTGGCTTCCAGGAGTGTCTGGTGGAAAACCTTGTCCGCCAACAGGTATGCGTCGAGGTTCCCGGCCCGCCCGTGCACCACCATGTCGGAGACGGCCGCGGCCATGATGCGGCACTGGTCAGGGTTCGCCCGCCGGGCGGCAAGTGCTGCGGCGGCCGGTTCGAAGCCCCGCCGCAGCTCGGACAGCGACGCCAGCAGGGCAGCGCGGTCTCCGGCGCGCAAGCGCCACCGAATCAGTCTGGGATCGAACACATTCCACTTGCGCGACGGCTGCACCGTGATTCCGACGCGGCGTCGCGACTCCACCATGCCCATCGACTCCAGCACCCGGATCACCTCACGCGCCACGCTGCGAGACACCTCGTGCTCGGTGCTGAGCTGGTCCAGCGTCAGCACCTGGTCGGCGGCCAGCTCGCCCGAGACGATTCCGGTACCGAGGGCGGCGAGCAGGTTGGCGTGCAACGCTCCGACGTTTGATGGCGAGGACACGGTTACATCGTGTCATATTGGGCAGTGAGGGACTAAAGAACAGACGTAATGAGCTGGGTATTGCAAAAGTATGCTTTTTAAGCCATGCTGTGTGACGGCAGACACACAGCACGAGGCGGTCGTATGGGTTCACCAGTGGTGGTCATGGGCGTATCGGGGTCGGGCAAGTCGACCGTCGGCGCAGCACTGGCACAACGCTTGAGGGTGCCGTTCGCCGACGCCGACGACTTTCATCCCGCCGCCAACATCGCCAAGATGTCCGCAGGCCATGCGCTCGACGACGACGATCGCTACCCGTGGCTGGAATCGATCGGTGAATGGCTCGCCAAGCACCACAACGGCGGCGTGATGAGCTGCTCGGCCCTCAAACACAAGTACCGCGACCAATTGCGGCGCCACTGCCCAGATGTCGTGTTCCTGTTTCTGAGCGGATCACCCGAGGTGATCCGCCGACGCCAGGCCAGCCGGCCGGGCCATTTCATGCCGGCGGCCCTATTGGACTCCCAGTTCGCGACGTTGGAGCCGCTCGGCCCGGATGAGGCCGGTATCGCCATCGACGTGGATCAGAGCATCGACGCCATCGTCGATGAATATGTGGCCCAATCCGACACTGAGACAAAAGAACAGGAGAACCGATGACCTCGGCGCTCACTCATCTTGCAGCCGGGACGGAACTGGTCGAACCGGTGGCGGGGGGCGTGCAGTTGGTTCTGGCCGCGCTGGCCGGCATCGCCCTGATCGTCGTGCTCATCACGCTGGTCAAACTGCATCCGTTCCTGGCTCTGATCTTCGGCGCGCTGACCGTCGGCATGGCCGCGGGCGAGAACGTCAGCGACGTGCTCGCCTCGTTCTCCAGCGGCTTCGGTTCCACTGCTGCCAGCGTCGGGATACTGATCGCGCTCGGTGCGATGTTCGCCAAGCTGTTGGCCGACTCCGGGGGCGCGGACGAGATCGTGGACACCATCGTCGGGCATGCGTCACCGCGAATGTTGCCGTGGGCCATGGCGTTGGTGGGCGCGATCATCGGTCTGCCGATGTTCTTCGAAATCGGCCTGGTGTTGTTGATGCCGGTGATCTACCTGGTGGCCCGTCGTTCTCAACTGTCCTTGATCACGGTCGGTATCCCCGCGCTGGCGGGCCTGTCGGCCATGCACGGGTTCGTCCCACCGCACCCGGGACCGGTCGCCGCCATCTCATTGCTCAACGCCGACCTCGGTGTCACGTTGGCGCTGGGGGTGCTGGTGGCCATCCCGACCATCGTGGTGGCGGGTCCGTTGTTCGGCAGGTTGGCCGGACGCTGGGTCGTCCTTGAGGTCCCGGACCGCTTCGACGCCACGGACAGCCGGACCGCGGGCTCCGAGGCCACCGCGGGCTCCGAGGCCACCGCGACCGCCACCGAGACGAAGACGCGGCCGAGTTTCGGCGTCACGATTTTCAGCGTTCTGCTGCCGGTGGCACTGATGATGGGCAAGGCGCTCGTCGACATCTTCGTCGACGACAAGTCGCATCTGCTGCGGCAGACGTTCGACATCCTCGGCCAGCCTTTGATGGCGTTGCTGATCGCGGTGGTCGTCGGGATGTTCACCCTAGGTGGCGGCGCGAAGATGAGCCGCGACCAGATCGTGAAATGCGTTGAGTCCTCGCTTCCCGCGGTGGCCGGCATCATTCTGATCGTCGCGGCCGGTGGCGGGTTCAAGCAGGTTCTGGTCGACACCGGGATCGGCACCCTGCTCGCCGAATGGGCCAAGGGCGCGAATCTCTCGGTGATACTGCTGGCCTGGGTGTTGGCGGTACTGATCCGGTTGGCGACGGGTTCGGCCACGGTGGCCACCATCACCGCGTCCTCACTGATGCTGGGGTTGGTCGAGGGGATGAGCTCCGGCGAGGTGTCGCTGGTCGTGCTCGCGGTGGGCGCCGGCTCCCTGTTCTTCTCACATGTCAACGACGCCGGATTCTGGCTCGTGAAGGAGTATTTCGGGATGACCGTCGGTCAGACCATCAAATCCTGGTCTCTGATGGAGACCGTGTTGTCGGTGTCCGGTCTGGTGTTCGTGCTGTTGCTCGGTTTGGTCATCTGAGCCGGTAACACCAACCCCTGCGTGAGGTGCCTGAGCCAACAGGCACCTCACGCAACGGTTTTCAGCCTCGGACCACCTGCGTGCCACCGGCGAGTTCGTCGTGCTTGCCCTGCTTGGTCGGGCTGGCGCTGATGGTCACCGCGATGACGATCATCGCGATGATGCCCAGGAAGCCGCCCACGAACGGGATGATCGGCAGCAGGGTGAACGCGTTGCGAATCGCTGACTCCTTGGCCGTCGGCTTGGGTGTGTTACCCGCGCCGTGCACCGCCAGGCCGAGGAGCTTCTTGCCCGGTGTCGCGCCCGTCGCCACTTCGAGACCGACGAAGTAGACGAACATCAGCAATCCGCTGAACAGGCCCGTGACCCAGTAATTCGACAGCGAATCGGTGATGAACGACAGGAAGAACGCCACGATCCCGACGATGATGCCGTCGATCACCCGCGCGAAGAAGCGCCGCCCCAAGCCGCCCGGGGTCTGCGTGCCGTACGGCGGGGGATAGCCGCCCGGCACCTGTCCGCCATAGGGCGGCGGATAGCCACCCGGTTGTCCGTATTGACCGAATTCCGGTTGATAGTCACCCGTGCTCATGCCATAACGCTACCGATCACGGCGCTGGTCGAGTTGGGTTCGTGCGAGATCGGCCAGCGCAGCGGAGCGTTCGCGGGCGGCCTCGGCGAGCTCGGGCGCACGTTCGCGGGCGACGAGCGCGAACTCACCTGCCCGGGCCCGGGCGGCGTCGGCAACCTCAGGTCCGTGTTCACGCGCGAGTTGGGCCAACTCGGAGGCCAATTCGGACGCCCGCTCCACGGCCGCGTCGGCCAGCTCGCGGCCCCGCTCGGCGCCGACGGCCAGACTGTGGCCGATCTTCTCGGCGATCGCGCTGTCGGCGAGGGTGTCACCGCCGGCTGCCACGCCCGGAACGGCAGCGGCCACGCTGGCCGACACCTGGCGTGCGGCCCGGCGTCCGCGCCAGGCCAGCGACGGTTTGCCGGCGGTGTCGGCCGCGGCGATGATCAGACCGCCGAGCAGGCTCACATCGGTGAGCAACTCGCGGCGATGCCGCGCGGCCTGTTCTGGATCCGAATCCTTCAGGAACGCCTGCGAACCGATGCTGTTCGGGATCATCGTGACAGCCAGGGCAGCCGCCGTCAGCCGGGGCGCTCGCCCGGCCGCCAGCAGCAGCCCACCTGCGATCTGGACCGCGGCATTGACGCGGGCGACCGTGTTCGCATTGTTCGGTACCTCGGCTCCGACCGGACCGGGTAATGAGCTCAGGGCGCCCAGGGTTCGGCGCGTCGACTCGGTGGAGGTGCTCGGGTCGCGCAGGGTGTCAACACCTCGGGCGATGAAGGTCGCAGACAGCATGGGGCGGGCGATTCGTCTGATCAACATGGGCTAGGAGTTCCCACAGCCCGCTACGGCAAACCTGTGCGGTCAGTTCACCGTCGCCCGGCCAGGAGCAGTTCGCTGAGGTGAGTGGTGGTCTGAACGCCGTCGTCATAGCCGCCCTGATCACCGAGCGCGTTCATGATGGCCAAGGTGTAGCGCTGCTGCGGTCCGGCGAAACCGACGCTGTTGACGACCCAGCCGCCCTGTTCGAGTGACCAGCCGTCCTTGTTGCCGGGATCCATCTCCGGTCCGGCGCCCCAGACACCCCACTGCTGGTTGGCGTCCACATGCTGGAGCGCATCCACGATGCCTGCGGTCTCGGCCGCGGGAAGGCTGGTCAGCGTGTACGCCATCAAGCGGTCCAGATCCTCTGGGGTGGCCTTCTGAAAGCCCCAGTACGGATAGATGCGGCTGTACCCGCGCTGCGGTTGTAGCCCCGTCAGGCCGTAGGCCGGGAAATCGGCGTTGAACGCTTGGTGGTCGGCGCCGCCGTACCGGGACCACAGGGTGTCGGCGGCGTCGTCGTCGGATGAGTGCAGCATGGCCGCCATCAACGCGCGGTCCGAATCGGTCAGCGACACGGTGCCGGCACGTTGCCTGGCCAGTAGGTCGACCACCATGCCGAGCTTGATCGTGGACGCCGTCCACACCTGTTCGCCGGCGTGAGCGTTCCGGTAGACGGCACCGGTGGCGCGGTCGCGCAACACGTATCCGACGGTGCCGGGACGGGTCGCAAGATAGGCGTCTGCGGCCGCGATGCGTTCGGCGAAGTCGCAGTCCGTAACGGCCCTGCAGGCTGCGCTCGCCGGCGGGATCGCGATGCCACAGGCGATCGCGACGAGGACACAAACACAGAACAGGAGGCGGCGCATGGGAGTAGCTTCGCAGGCGTGCGACACATTGCCGGCATCGACGGTGGGCAGTGAATTACGACTGGGAACAGTTGGGCGGGGGCATATGGCGCACCCGCTTGCCGTTTCTCGATGTCACGGTCGGACTGGTCAGCGGCAGCACGCACGCCCTGTTAATAGATTCGGGCACCACGTTGGCCGAGGCTCGCGGCATCGAGGCCGATGTCGAAGCGCTGACGGGCCAGCGCGTCGGCCATATCGTCCTGACCCACAATCATTTTGACCACATCCTCGGCTGCTCCTGGTTCAAAGATGCCGAAATCTATTGCGCACCAGAAGTTGCCGCCACGATGGACTCCGGCCGGACGCATCTGCGCACGGACGCGGTGAGCCATGGCGCAGCCGCCGACGAGGTCGACCAGGCGATCACGGGGCTGCCGGTCGCCACGCACCAATTATGCGACGGCCGTATCGATCTCGGTGTCCGGACCGTGAGCATCTGCAGCCCCGGCCGGGGCCACACCACCCACGACCTGATCGTCACCGTGCCGGACAAGCACACCGTGGTGTTCTGCGGGGACCTCATCGAGCAGTCTGGTGATCCGGTCGTCGACGCCGATTCCGATCTCGCGGCCTGGCCGGCGACGCTGGAGGCGGTACTGGCCGCGGGCGGGCAGGACGCCGTGTTCGTGCCCGGGCACGGCGCCGTCGTCGACGCTCATTTCATCCGGCTCCAGCAGCGGTGGTTGAGCGCCCGCAGCGCTTCGTGATCCCCGCCGACAAATTTAGTTAGCCCATATGCGACGATTCGCCGATGACCGAGGTTGACGCCCATTTCGTGCAGTCCGAGCAGGACCGGTTCCAGCCGACCCGCTTTGCGCAGAGCCACTGGGGTGAGGACCACCTCAACGGCCCGGCGCTCGTGGGTTTGGCCGCACGGGCGCTGGAGTCGGCGTTCGGCCTGCCCGAGTTCCTGCCGGCCCGGTTGACGGTCGACTTGTTCAAGGCCGCGCGCGGGGTGCCGACCACCACGAAGGTGGCGTTGGTCCGCGATGGCCGGCGAGTGCGCAACTCTGAATGCGAGCTCGTACAGGACGGCGTGACCGTGGCACGCGCCACGCTGGTGCAATACCGGTTGAGCGCACCCCCGCGTGGTGAGGAATGGTCCGCAGCGACCGGCTTTGAACCGCCGGCCGCACTCGACGAGGACCGGACGACGTATATGGGCAGTGACGCGGGCGGTTGGAGTCGCGCCATCGCCGAGCATCAGAACGCGTCCCGCAAGCGGTTCATGAACCGGACCATCACCGTGGTGCAGGGGCAAGCGAACTCGCCGTTCGTGCGGGCGGCGATGGCGGCCGAGGGCACCAGCCTGGTGACGAACCTGGGCACCGCCGGCGTCGGCTACATCAACGGCGACCTGACGGTGGCATTGTCGCGGCTGCCCGTCGACGAGTGGATCGGGGTGCAGGCCGATTCACACCTGGCCGCCGAAGGCATCGCCGTGGGCGCGTCGACGCTGTTCGACAGTGCCGGGGCGTTCGGCACCGGCCTCGTCACCGCAATCAGCAATCCGGCAGCCCAGATCGACTTCTCCAACGACCCGTTCCCGGAGCGATCCGCGCCGCGGTGATCACCTGAGCGACCGGGAGGTTTCCAGTTCGGCTCCGCCGGCAATCCAGCAGGTGTGGCCGAGCTGAATGACGGGTTCGAACGTGCGCTGTTGCAGGAACTCTTGTCGGCATACGGGCCCTGCGGCCAGGAAGACCAGGTTCGCGCGGTCTGCCGCCGAGAATTGGAACACCTCGTCGACGGACTCTCGACCGACGCCGCCGGTAACCTTGTCGCGCTCATCAAAGGATCAGAGCAAGACGCCGCGACCACCCGGGTGCTGGCCCACCTAGATGAACTGTCCATGCTCGTCAAACGAATCGAGCCGGACGGCACGCTGCGACTGACCCCGCTGGGCACGATGTACCCGGCCAATTTCGGTCTGGGCCCGGTCGCGATTCTGGGCAACGACGAAACCCTGTGCGGAGTCCTCGCTTTGGGCTCAGAGCACACCACCCAGGAGACCCAGCACGTCTGGCAGACCAAGCCGGACCAGGGTGACAAGGCGCTGGATTGGCCAGACGTCTACGTATTCACCGGCCTGGAGCCCGAACAGTTGGCCAAGGCGGGGGTCGGGCCGGGCACCAGGGTCTGCATCGATCGGAGCAAGCGTGAACTGATCGAGGTGGGCGAGTATGTCGGCTGCTATTTCATGGACGATCGTGCCGCCGTACTCGCCCTGATCCTGCTCGCCCGCCGGCTGCGTGACACCGGCCGGGGCCCGGCCGGCGACCTGTACCTGGTTTTCACGACGAACGAAGAGGTCGGCGGGGTCGGAGCGGCCCACGCCTGCCGGACCCTGCCCGGGGATCTCACGCTGGCGGTGGAAGTCGGACCGACCGAGGCGGAGTACGGCACAACGGTTACCGGCGGGCCGATAGTGGCGTACAGCGACGCGCAGTGCGTGTATGACAAAGGCGTAGCCGATCGCCTGTGTGAAATCGCACGGGAGCTCGGTTATTCGCCACAGGCCGCGGTGCTCGGCGCCTTCGAGTCTGATGCGTCACACACGAAAGCTTCCGGGCTCTCGCCCCAGGCCGGGCTGTTGTGCCTGCCCACCCTCAGTACGCACGGCTACGAGGTGATCTCACGAAGCGCCATCGCCGCGGTGACCGACGTCCTGGCCGAATTCGTAACGCGGTTTTGATCGACCGGATTTGATCCCTTGTTTCGGCGTGCGGGTTGGCGGATAGTTTCGCCGCCCGCGGGAGATTCGTCAGCCCGTGCCCTGTTTGCCGGAGGTCTACCGTGACACGCCAGATCGTGCTCAATGCGTTCGATATGAACTGTGTGGCCCACATCGTGGCCGGTACCTGGCGGCACCCGGACTCACAGGCGGCGCGCTACAAGGACATCGGCTACTGGCTGGACCTGGCCAGGTTGCTCGAGCGCGGCCTGTTCGACGGCCTGTTCATCGCCGATGTGCTCGGAATCTACGACGTGTACGGGGGAGGTCCGGCGGCCGCGCTGCGCGCAGGCGCCCAGGTGCCGGTGAACGATCCGCTGCTTGTGGTGCCCGCAATGGCGACTGTGACAACCGATCTGGGCTTCGGCATCACGGCAGCCACCTCGTTCGAGCACCCGTACTCGTTCGCCCGCCGGATGTCCACGCTGGATCACCTGACCAAAGGGCGGGTCGGGTGGAACATCGTCACGGGGTACCTGGAGAGTGCGGCGCGGAACCACGGTCTGGACACCATCGTCCCGCATGCCGACCGTTACGACATCGCCGATGAGTACACCGAGGTGTTGTACAAGTTGTGGGAGGGTTCGTGGGAGGACGATGCGGTGGGCACCGCGCCGGGACGGCCGGCCTATGCCGATCCGGCCAAGGTGCACCCGATCGCCCATGACGGCAAGCATTTTCGCGTGCCCGGCATCCATCTGTGCGAACCGTCGCCGCAGCGCACCCCGGTGCTCTATCAGGCCGGAGCGTCGAATCGTGGCCGCCAGTTCGGGGCGGAGAACGCAGAGGTGATCTTCATCGGGGCGCCGACCAAGGACCTGTTGCGCGAGGCGGTGGCCGATATCCGTAGCCGGGCGGCAGCGGCCGGCCGTGACCCCTACGACGTCAAGATCGTGAACGGGCATGTGGTGGTGACCGGGGCGACCGAACAGGCCGCGCAAGCCCGCTACGACGAGTTTCGGCGGTATACGGATCCGGAAGGGACGTTGGCGCTGTGGTCCGGGTGGCTGGGTACGGACCTCTCACGTTTCGACCTCGATGATCCGGTGGCGGTGACCGACAATGAGTTCCTGAAGTCCTCGGTGGAGACGTTCGGTCAGGGACAGTGGACATTGCGTGACTTCATCGACTCGAAATCGATCGACGCGGAGGGCGGCTTCACCGTCGGGTCGCCCACGAAAGTCGCCGACGAGCTGCAGGAGTGGTTCGAGGAGACCGATGTCGACGGCTTCAACCTGACCAACGTGATCACTCCCGGTTCGTTCGTCGATTTCGTCGATCACGTGGTGCCGGAATTGCAGCGACGCGGGCTGTACAAGACCTCCTATGGGGAGGGCACGTTGCGCAACAAGCTGTTCGGACGTGGTCCACGGCTGCCCGAGTCGCACCGGGCAGCAGGCTACCGCGACCTCGCCGAATCTCTGGCCGGCTGACGCACGGGCGCCGTCAGCGGCGAAACACGACCCACCGCATGGCGCTGTACATGAAGACCGCCTCGCAGCCGCCTGCGACGATCCGGGCCAGGTGGTACTCGACACCGAGGGCCGCCAGCCCGCTGGATACCCCGAGGATGAACGCCAGGTAGTTGATCACGACCGCCACCACATACACCGTGAGCTGAGGACCGACGGCAGCGTGCGAGCGGAAGTTCAGTGTCCGGTTCAGGTAATACGCGAGGCCGAATGCTCCGGCATACCCGAGGGTGACCGCGAGTGGCAGAGGCAGCCGCAACACCCCGTGCAGGACCGTCAGAATCGCCAGATCGACGCCGAAGGTGAAGCTGTTGATCACCACGAAGCCGAGGAATGTGGGCGCTACGAGCGAATTCAGCGGCGCGGGCAGGCGCCGAACCACCTGGACACAGATCCGGTGAAACCGCTCGGCCGTGGACACCTGGCCGGGTTCGCTCCGCACCTGGTCACCGTGGCATCGGAAGGTGTCAGTTCCGTGAGCACTGAGCAAACTCCACTGGTTGCTCAGTCCGCGATCTCGACCCCCTCGTAGCTCGTCAGCATCTCGGTGTTCGGCAACGCCATCTGCAGGTACACGTCGATGTGACGGATCTTGTCCTCGGTGGTGAACTCATACACCGAGACCGAGTTCACCACCGACTCGAAATCACCCATCTTGGTGCGTTCCTCGAGCTCGAGGAACACCACGCCGTCGACCTCGCTGACTCGTTTGAACAAGCCGTCCCATTCCGACGCGGTGGCCCAGTTGGTGAGGAAGTCGGTGTACTGCTCCCAATTCATCACCTCTTTGAAATTGCCGACCCGCTCGAACTCGTCGACGGCCACCAGGTCCGCCAGCGGTGCCCAGCCCTCGACCCCGAAGCCGGGTTGTTTGGCGGCGTCCACGAGTTGCTTGGTGGTGACCGCGTACTGCACCGCCGCACGGCTGCGCCCATTGTGATCGTGGACCACCTCACTGACATGCTTCAACGAAAACTCCTGTTCTGTAGTATGTTTCGCAACCTGGTCGATCATCAGTGGGTGCCGGCTGACTCCAGGTACTTGTCAACGACCGCATGGAAATGGGCGATCACCACTTCCTCCTTGACCAACGCCATGTGTTTGAGCGCGGTATTGCGCAATCCGATCTGCTGGCGGGGCATCTGCTCGTAATCTTGTTGCAGTGCTTCGAAATACTTGTAGCTGCCCGCCTCGTCGACGACGATCGGTTCAGCGGTGAAGGCGGCTTTCGCCTCGTCCGGCAACCACATGTAGCTCGCGACGTGCCAGATGCAGCGGTTGGGATCCCCGTCGGGGTGGGGCAGTGACATGATGATGTGCGCTTCGCCGGCGCGGATGGTCATGAAGAAGTTCGGGAACCATACCCAGCCGTGGTTGTCGCTCATCTGCGCATCTGTCAGCCCGCTGACGTCAAGTCCCATGGCGGTCAAGGTGTCTCGCGTCGCCCTCTGCAGCAGAGTGCGGGCGGTGACCCCGTCGGGGAATGTCAACGTGCCGTCGTCGCCGCGGTATTCGGCGACGAGTTCGGAGAACCGGGGGATCACCGCGACAGTGGACGGGAACGTCTCGGGAAGGTCCATGATGCCGTCGACCTGCTGTTCCGGGGTGGCGCCGACGACGTCGAACGGTGCCATCGACACGCTGTGCTGCTCGAAGAACCGGTACCGACTGGTGGCGGGGTCGATGTTGATCACTCGCAACAGTTGCGGGTGTATGCCGTTGATGTGATAGCCCTCCTGAAAGGCGTCGAGGACGACCTTCCAGTTGCAGTCGATGGCCTCGGTCACGTCCATCACGGTGACCATCTCGTCGAGGTGGTAGGGCGCCAGCATCGTGGCGACCTCGTCGCCGATGAAGTCCGCCAGGGGCGCCGCATCCGGATCCGGGTTGAGGAACACGAATCCGGCGAAAGTATCCACCGAGACCTCGATGAGTCCGTGGGTGTCCTTGTCGATCGGCCCGGCCAGCGCTTCACGCAACATGCCCTTGAGGCGACCGTCCAGGTCGTAGGACCACAGGTGGTACTGGCACAGAAAGCCGCGCTTCGCGTTTCCGCGCGCCTCGCGGCACAGCACATTGCCCCGATGGCGGCAGGCATTGACGAAACCCCGGATCCTGTCGTCCTTGCCCCGCACGATGAGGTAGGACTGATCGAAGATCTGGTACTGCTTCCAGTCGCCGGCCTTGATCAACTCGTCGGCTCGGCCTACCACCTGCCAGACTTTCTTCCAGATCGAATCACGCTCCTGGGCAACGAATTCCGGCGCGACGTAACGGCTCGTCGGAATCTCCATCCGATACGCATCGGGTGCGATGTCGTCCAGGCAGGTGGCGTTCTCGACCCAATCTCCGGGGCGTGCTGTCTGCACGGGCAGGACCTCCTCGATCGAATTGTGGGCGGTGAGGTGTCGCCGACGGCCGGGGACGCCCGGCTCTGTCGGCGCCTCGGTGAGTGGCTGTGACTGCGATCACTACTATACATAGACGTATATTCAATACAAGAATGAATATAGACGGGATGTGGCGCTCACGGCCGAAAGCGTGGAGCAATAGGTGACGTGCGCCCAGCTTTGCTGCACGAGCCGTCAAGGCCAGGCTCTGAGAGCCTGTGGACCACCCGTCTCGGCCGAGGCGGCGCAGGTGTGTTCCGCCGCACCGGCACTCGGTGGCGCACTGGTCCCACTGCTGGCTGGACCATGTCGACACAACTGCGCTGACCTTTGACAGGATGGGGTGATGGCCGAACGCTGGACCAAGCAACGCCGCTTGGAGCACACGCGCAACGTCCTGCTGGATGCTGCCGAGGAGGTGTTTGCGCGCAAGGGGTTTGACGGGGCAGCGCTCGAGGACATCGCCGAGGTCGGGGGATACACCCGCGGCGCCATCTACTCCCACTTCGGGAGCAAGGCCGAGTTGTTCCTGGCAGTGGTCGAACGGCAGCGCCAACAATTCCTCGACGGCTTCGCCGATGTCATCGCCACGTTTCACCGGCTCGACGATCTCGACGCCGACGAACTCGGCGACCGCTGGCGGGACCTGGTCACCGCCGAGGGGCCGGACCGGGCCGTCCTGGGCTCGGAGTACACGCTGTTCCTGCTGCGTAATCCCGAAGCACGCGAGCGCGTGGCCGCACAGCGGGAGGAGACGGTTCGTGCCCTCGCCGACTACATCTCCAAGGGTGCTGCGCGGTTGGGCGGCCACGTGAGCATTCCGGCGGTGGATCTGGCCCGGGTCATCCTGGCCGCCAATGATGGCGTCACGCTGAACAGCTTGCTCGACGATCAGGCGGTCTACCGGCCGTTTCTCCGCATGGTGCTGGCCAACATCGTTGTCCCCAAGGGGAACAACTTGTGACCGAGGCCGCACATCCCGCGCGCACCGGTGCGCTGATGGCGATGGCCTCGATGCTGTGCGTGCAGATCGGGCTGGCGGTTGCTGTCGGCCTGATCGACGACATCGGGGCCGAGGGTGCCGCGTGGCTGCGTCTGGCTTGGGCCGGCGTGCTGATGCTCGTGATCGTGCGACCGAGGCCTTCGGCGTTCACCAGATCCGCATTCTGGACCTGTGTCGCACTCGGTGTGGTCACCGCCGGGGTGACGATGCTGTTCATGGCGGCGCTGTCCCGTATCCCGCTCGGCACGGCCAGCGCCCTGGAATTCCTGGGCCCGCTCGGGGTGGCAGTCGCGCACGGGAAGGGGCGCAACCGGATTCTGTGGCCCGGGCTGGCGGCGACCGGCGTCGTGCTGCTCACCGAGCCCTGGACGGGCGACGTCGACCTCATCGGTGTGCTCTACGCGCTGAGCGCGGCGCTGTGCTGGGCCGGCTACATCCTGCTGACACAACGGGTCGGTGACGAGGTGGCCGGCATCAAGGGTCTGGGGGTGTCCATGCCGGTGGCCGGGCTGGTCGGCTCAGCGGTTGTCGGGCCGTCGGTGTTTCCCCAGCTGACGCCACAGTTGCTGCTCATCGGTGTGGGTCTGGCGATCCTGTTGCCGGTGGTCCCGTTCGCACTGGAGATGTCTGCGCTGCGGTATCTGAGCACCGCGGCGTTCGGCACGCTGATGGCGCTTGAACCCGCGTTCGCGATGCTGGTCGGCTTCGTCCTGCTGCACCAGATTCCGGCGCCGGCCGCCGCGCTCGGCATCTGCCTGGTGGTGGCCGCCGGGATCGGCGCGGCGCGCACCGGAGCGCGTGCCACGCCCGTCCCTGCCGAGATCGGCTGATCGGGCTACGCTGGCGCCAATGTCACGTGGAATCTTCAATTCCCCGATCGCGCGGTGGTTCAATACGGTCGCGGTCGGCCTCACCCGAGTTCCGGTGCTCGGCAGCTGGATCGGCCACGGTGTGGTGGTCATCCGGTACACCGGGCGCCGGTCGGGCCGCACTTTCGAGACTCCGGTGTCGGTGACGCGCGACGACAACGAGGTGACCATCAACGTGATGGCGCCGGACAGCAAGAACTGGTGGCGCAACTTCCTCGGGGAGGGCGGCGAGCTCACCTTGCTGAACCTCGACGGCGGCGACCGTACGGGACGTGCCGTCGCACACCGTGACGGCCAGGGCAAAGTGGCCGTCACGGTGCAACTCGACGCACCCTGACGTCAGGCGTCGATGCGCTTTCGCCGGTAGAGCGTTCCGGCCATGAGCAGCAGCAGACTCACCACCAGGATGGCCGTGGCCAACACGTTGATCTGCGGCGGTACGGCAGCCTTGACCGCCGCGTTGACGTACAGCGGATAGGTGACCGTGGAGCCGCTGACGAAGTAGGTGATGATGAAGTCGTCGAGCGACAACGCGAACGACAGCATCGCCGCGGCCACGATGCCCGGAACGATCAGCGGCAGAGTCACTTTGAAGAACGTCCGGGTCGGACTCGCGCCGAGATCCATCGAGGCATCTTCGAGAGTCCAGTCGAAGCCGCGCACCCGGGCCCGCACCGTCATCGCGATGAAGCTGATCTGGAAGCCGATGTGGGCCAGCAGAATCGTGGTGTAGCCGGTGGCCCAACCCAAATCGAGGAACAGCGTCAGCAATGACGCGCCCATGACCACCTCAGGGGCGGTCAGCGGGAGCACCAGGAAGGTGTCGACCGCCTTCTGGCCGCGGAAGCGTTGACGCACCAGCGCGATTGCCACCAGTGTGCCCAACACCAGGGCAACGGCCGTGGACACCGCGGCGACGTTGAGGCTCAGCTTCAGGGCATCGGTGAGCGCCGGGTATTTGAACGGGTTCGCCCAGTTGTCGAGGGTGAAACCCTGCCAGGTGTAGTTGAACTTGCCGGCCGGCTTGTTGAACGAGAACAGCACGATCACGAAGATCGGCAGGAACAGATACAACAACACCACGCCGGCCACGAGTCGCAGTACCAGGTCGCCCCATCTGGGCGAGCCCTTGACGACTCGAGGTTCGGCCGGGTTGATGGCGGCCTCGACCGCGGTGGCTGTCATACCAGATCCTCCGTGCCCAGTGCTCGGGTGTACAGCAGCACGCCGACCAGGATGATGGCCATCAGCACCATGCTGAGTGCCGCGGCCGCGGGGTAATCCTTGACCACCAGGAACTGCTTCTGGATCACATTGCCGATCATGCTGGTCTGGGTACTGCCCAGGTAGTCGGCGTTGATGAAGTCGCCGACGGCCGGGATGAACACCAGCATGCTGCCGGCCAACACACCCGGCATCGACAGCGGCAGAATCACTTTGGTGAAGCTGCGCCGGTTGGACGAATACAGGTCCTTGGATGCCTCGATCAGGCGGGGATCGATCTTCTCCAGGCTCACGTAGAGCGGGAGGATCATGAAGATGATCCAGTTGTAGACCAGGCCGCCGATCACCGCCCAGCTCGTCGAGAGCAGCCGTCCCTCGCTGGGCAGCAGCCCGATCGAGCCGAGGGCACTGACCACCAGTCCGTCATCGGCCAGGATCGTCTTCCAGGCGATGGTGCGGATCAGGAAGGTCACGAAGAACGGCAGGATGACCAGCCCGAGGATGAGGTTCTTGTACCGGCCGGCCTTGAACGCGATCACGTAGGCCAACGGAAACGCCAGCACCGCGCACACGACGGTCGCCACCAGCGCGTAGCCGAATGATCGCAGTATCTGATCCTGGTACAGGCTGAACGCGTGCGTGTAATTGCCGAAGTTCCAATCGAACTCCAGGGTCGGCAGATACACCGACCCGCCCGACGTCGACAACGAGGTCCGTGCCAGCGAGAAGAACGGCACCACGAAGAAGATCCCGAGGTACACCAACGCCGGCAGGATCATCAGGTAGGGAGCGATCTTGCTTCGCTGCCGGCTGCTTGTGGCCACACCCGCCATCGGCGTCAGCCTCCGGTCACTGCGGCGTAGAGAGTGTTGAACTCCTGGGTCTGCTCGTCGGTGAGTGCCGACCACGACTTCAGCTTCGACAGGATGTCGGCCGGCGGGTTGATCAGCGGGTTGCCGGCGACCTTCGGGTCGATCTTGGCGAGTTCGTCGGTCATGTCCGACAGCACGGGCACGAACTGGGTGAACGCGATGAGCTTGGCGTAGTTGGCGCGGTCGTACACATAGTCGATCCAGGCCTCGGCGGCTTTCTGGTTCTGCGTGGTGTACGGGATCACCATGGTGTCGATGAACCAGTCGCCGCCGGACTCGGGCACAATGAACTTCAGATCCGGATTGTCGGCCTGCAGCTGGACGACGTCACCCGAATATGCCTGGGCGACAGCGATGTTGCCCGCGGCGAGGTCGTCGGCGTAGTCGTTGCCGGTGAACCGGCGGATCTGCCCCTTGTCCTTCTGCTCGCGGATGAAATCGACGGCCTTCGTGACGGCTTCGGTGGTGGGGTTCTCGACGGAGTTGCCCTGCCACTGCATGATCATGCCGAGCCCGTCCTGGACGTCGGACAACAGGCTGACCCGGCCCTTGAAGGCGGGATCCCACAGATCGTCGATCTTGGTGATGTCGCGTCCGGTGGCAGCCCGGTTGTAGGCGAGGCCGACCATGCCGGTCATGTACGGAGCGGTGAACTTGCGGCCGGGATCGGCCTTCGAGTTGAGGAGATCCGGGCGCAGGTTCTTCTTGTTCGGGACGCGGGACTCGCTGATCTCGTTGAGCCACTTGAGTCCGGCGAGCCGGACCGCCATGAACTCGGTGGGAACGACGAGGTCGGCGCCGATGTCCTGCTTGCGCGACAGCGGTTCCTTCGCCTTGGCGAACCACTGCTCGTTGTCGTTGAAGTCTTCCTTGTAGTCCACCGTGAGACCGGTCGCGGTCTGGAAGGCCGCGACGAACCCGTCGGCCATGTACAACGGCCAGTTCGAGATGCGGACGGTGCCGCTGGCCGGCGACCCGTCATCGGGAACAGCCGAAGTGGTTGGGGCACTGGATTTCTCGCCGGAGCTACAGGCGGCGAGGACCGAGGGGCCCAGTGCCAGTGCGGCGGCGGCAGCTGCACCGCCGCCGAGGAATCGACGACGCGATGTGCGATTCGCGGTCAGCCGGGCGAGCAGTCGGGGGTCGATGTTGTCAGGCATGGGCGACCTTTCGGTGAATTGGGGCGCTTGGCTATGTCAGGGGTTCGAGCGGGGCATGGAGCGTGTCTACGTGTCGTCGAGCATCTCTTCGAGGTCTTCGGCGGTGGGAATGTCGGCTGCCGGAAGTACTCGCGACGCTTCCGGCGACCAGCTGACGTGCACCTTGTCACCGGGGCGCAGCAAGGGCAGGTCCTGCTCGGGCCCGACATGGGCGATGATCGTCGAATCGTCCGGTGCGGCAAGCGAAAGCCGCAACACCGGCCCCTGGAAGGTCAGATCCTTGACCGTGGCGGGCACGGTCGCGACGTCACCGACCGGCTGGTCCAACGACACACGTACCCGTTCGGGGCGGATCATGAGGGTGGCATGGCCGCCGGATTCGATCGTGGTGTCGCCGGCCTTGGCCTTCAGCGTGGTTCCGAGCACCTCGACCTCGACGAAGTCGCGGTTGCTGCGCCCGGTCTGCCGGCCCGGCCACAGATTGGCCTGTCCGATGAAGCTGGCGACGAACACGGTCGACGGACGGTCGTAGATCTCGGTGGGACTGCCGATCTGCTCGACGTTCCCGTTGTTCATCACCGCGATCCGGTCGCTCATGGTGAGCGCCTCTTCCTGATCGTGGGTCACATAGATGAACGTGATGCCGACCTCGCGCTGGATGCGTTTGAGCTCGAACTGCATCGCGTGGCGCAGCTTGAGATCGAGGGCTCCGAGTGGCTCGTCGAGCAGCAGCGCACTCGGGTAATTGACCAACGCGCGGGCCAGCGCGACGCGCTGCTGCTGCCCGCCGGAAAGCTGGCCCGGCTTGCGCTTGGCGAAGTCGGTGAGCCGCACGATCTCCAGCAGCTCGTCGACGCTGCGTTTGATCTCAGCCTTTTCCTTCTTCATGCTGCGCGGGCCATAGGCCACGTTGTCCCACACGGTCATGTGCGGGAACAGCGCGTAGTGCTGGAAGACGGTGTTGACGTTGCGCTTGTGCGGTGGCACGCGCGAGACGTCGACGCCTTCGAGCCGGATCGCGCCCTCGGTCGGGCTTTCGAATCCGGCGATCATGCGCAGGGTGGTGGTCTTCCCGCAGCCCGAAGGGCCGAGCATCGAGAAGAACTCGCCCGACGCGATCGAGAAGTCTGCGTCGGCCACGGCCACGTAGTCGGCGAACCGTTTCGTGACGTGGTCGATCTCGATGACGGGCGTGCCACTACGTGGCGCGTCGTCCGGTCCCGTCGACTTGTCGACGGCGGTGATATCTGGGCCGGTCAGCGGTCTCCTCCTCCGGTGCAGCCTGGAAGCTGTCGGTAAACAATCGCGGATTCAGCCGACCTTCGCAAGGGATTCCGCAATGAATTAACAATTTTTCAATGGAATCCTTCGTTTGAAGCGGCTTGACAGCGTGATTCCATAGCGTGTCGGGCGATCGGCCACGGCGGGTGTGGTCGATTCCGGGTTCGCACGGGCGCTGACTGGCCAGGGTCAAGTTTCGCAGTTCAGCGGGTTGTCACGGCGGGAAACCGGCGACTGCAGGGGTCAGCCCCACTCATGGTTCATCGCGCGGGACTCGGACAGCGTCTGCACGGACTCACGGTGGCGGTCGGGCGCGCGGGACACCGCGATGAGGGCCATCGCCAGGGCGGCGGTGACGGCGCCGGCGACAAAGATCGTCACGAAGCTGGCCTCCGACGGCACCAGGCGATGCCCGAGCAGCACGGCGACGACGGCCGCGGCCACGGAGCTGCCGATCGTCCGCGCGATGGCGTTCATGCTCGTGGCGATGCCGGTCTCGCTGCCGTCGACCTCACTGACCACCAGCGCGGGCAAGGCGCCGTATCCCAGGCTGATATAGGCGTTGGCCAGCACCCCGGCCACCACGACCTGCCAGGGACGGTCATGCGCGACGGCGAGCATGACGAACCCGGCGATACCGGCGACAGCAGCGACCACGAGCACCCGGCGGGCGCCATACCGGTCGATGTACCGGCCGCTGACGAGTGCCACCAAAAAACCGGTGAGCGCACCGGGGAGCAGGAAGTAGACGCTGGCCTGCAGCACGCTCGCGCCGAACCCGTAGCCGGCGGCCTGACGCGAGATCTGTACGAACTGGGTGAGGCCGAGGAAGGCGAAGTACAGGCCCATTCCGACCAGGATCGTGGCCAGGTTGGTCAGCAGGATCGGCCGGCGGGCCAGCATCGTGGTGGAGACGAGGGGATCGGCGGCCCGGCGCTCCCACCACCACCAGCCGATCAGGACGGCGATGCCCCCGCACAGAAAGCCGATCGTCCCCGGGTGGCTCCAGCCCCACGAGTTGCCCTGGGTGATCGCCAACAGCACCGACGACAGTCCGATCGCGAGGCCGGCGGCGCCGAGCCAGTCGATCGCGCCACCGGCGTCCGGCCGGCGGTTGGGCACGATCACGACCGCCACCAGGATGACGACGGCGGTGAAGGCGGTGGTGAGCCAGAACACCCGGTGATAGCCGGCGTCGCCCGACATCAGCAGACCGGTGACGACGAGCCCGACGCCACCGCCGAAACCCAGCGTTCCGGACAACACCGACATCGCGCCGACCAGCCGGTCCTCGGCCAGTTCTTCACGCAGGATCGCGATGCTGATCGGGTAGAGCGCGTATGAGGCGCCCTGCAGAATGCGCGCCGCCACCAGCAGTGGCACCGACGCCGTCACCGCGGCCAGCACCGATCCGGTCAGCACGACCAGCAGCACGCCGAGCAGGACGCGTTTCTTGCTGTAGAGATCGGCCAGCCGGCCGATCAGTGGGGTCGACGCAGCCGCCGCGAGCAGGTTGGCGGTGACGGCCCAGCTGACTGCCACCGATGAGGTGTTCAACTGTTGGGCGATGATGCCGAGGATCGGGACCACCGCGGTCTGCAGGATGGCGACGGTCAGGGCGACCAGGCTCAGCCCGGCGATCAGCACACCGGGGCGCCGTGGGGCTCCGGCGATCGCGGGGGAGGCGGACCGGTCACTTTCGGTCCTGGCCACGTCCCGCTCCGATCCATAGCTAATCTTTGTGTTTCTTGATTATGGCCATGGTGGGGCAGGTGCCCGTGCACCGGGTGCGTGGTCGAATAGGTGAATGGCTTTCGGAGTCAGTGCGCTCACCGCGTCCACGTTCAGCGGGCGTCGCCCGGCCGGATCGGGTGATCTGACGGTGGAGACCCACGGGATCGCACCGTTGACGGCCGATCAGCGGTACGGACATCCCGCCCGGCTGTTCACGGTGTGGTTCGCGCCCCAGGTCAACATGACCGGAGTCTTCACCGGGACGCTGGCGATCACCCTGGGACTGGGTTTCTGGCTGGGTCTGCTGGCAATGGTGATCGGCACCGTCTTGGGTTCGGCCGTTGTCGCGTACCTGTCGACGTGGGGCCCGCGCACCGGTACCGGACAGCTTCCCAACGCGCGCATGGCATTTGGCGGCCTGGTCGTGGTGCCGGGCATCCTGCAGTGGGGATCGTCGATCGCCTGGGACGCGCTCGTCGGCCTCTTCGGCGGGGAGGCCCTCGCGGCGCTGCTCGGTATCCCGTTCTGGGCCGCGGTGTTGATAGTGCTGGTCGTACAGGGCGTCGTCGGGTTCTTCGGCTATGAGGTGATCCATCGCCTGCAGGCGGTGTTGACCGTCATCCTGTTCCTGACGTTCGCGGTCTTCACCGTCAAACTGGTCGGTGGCCACGACATCGTGGTGGCGCCGTCGGTGGCCGGTGCCGACCTGGCCGGGGCGTTCGTCTTCGAGGTCACGATCGCCCTGAGTCTGGCAATCTCCTGGGCCAGTTACGCCGCCGATTTCAGTCGGTATCTGCCTGCCGACTCTTCCCGGTGGCAGGTGTTCGGATACTCGTTCGCCGGGATCGTGTTGGGCTACATATTCGTTCAGGCAATCGGAATCGCGGCCGCCTCCGTCATCGGTGAGCACACCGCCGCCGGAGTTCACGCCGTCATGGGCGGTGGCCTGCTCGGCGGCCTGGCCTTGTCGGTCATCGCGCTCGCGGCGATCGGCTCGGGAGTGATGAACGACTACAGCGGCTCCCTCGCGCTGCAGACCATCGGTGTACGGGTACGACGGCCGTTGTCGGCGATCATCGTGACGGCGTTGGCATTCGGTTTGATCCTGTGGCTGCATGCCGCCGATACCGCGACCCGGTTCACCGATGTCCTGCTCTTGGTCAGCTACTGGATTCCGGCGTTCGTCGCCGTGGTTGTGGTGGACTGGGTGATCCGTACCCGTGGGCGCAGCACCATCGATCCTGGTACGGAGCCCACCGGGCGCCGCGACGCGGTGGCCGCCCTGATCGCCTTCCTGGTGGCATACGCGGTGGCGGTGCCGTTCATGAACACCACGTTGATCCAGGGGCCGGTCGCCACCGCCTGGCACGGCGCCGACATCGCCTACTTTGTCAATTTTGTTGTAGCGCTGGCGCTTTACGGTGCATATCGGTCGCTGACGCGGTCAGACCGTCGGTTCTAGGCGTTCACGGCAGCGCGGCCAGTACGTGCTCGGTGAATGACGATGTCGAGGCGGTGCCCCCGATGTCGGGCGTGCCGACGCCGGCATCGAGGGTGTGCCGGACGGCGTCCTCGATGCGATCAGCAGCCACACCGAGTGCCGGTGCGCCATCGTCGTGTCCGGTCAACCAGCGCAACAGCATCGCGGTGGACAGGATCATCGCGACAGGGTTGGCGATGTCGCGTCCGGCGATGTCGGGCGCGGACCCGTGGGCAGCCTGGGCCATCGCGCGGGTGTGGGACGCGTTGACGGAGGGTGCCATTCCCAGTGAGCCGCTCAGCTGGCCGGCGAGGTCGGAGAGGATGTCGCCGAACATGTTCTCGGCGACGATCACGTCGAACTCGCGGGGGTGGCTCACCAATCGTGCCGCCAGAGCATCGATGTGCTCACCGCGCACGTCGACATCGGGGTAGCGCTCGGCGACGGTCAGACACACGTCGCGAAACAGGCCGGTGGTCTTGGCCAGGACGTTCGTCTTGTGCGCGATGGTGACGGACTTGCGCCGATCGCTGGCCAACTGGAATGCCTGATGAGCGATCCGTTCACAGGCGGACCGGGTGAAGACGGCGACCGCCAGCGCGACGTCGGGTGTGGGCATGAATTCGCCTGCGCCGTCGTACATGTTGCGGTCGGCGTAGAAACCCTCGGTGTTCTCCCTGACGATCACCACGTCGAGATCTGGACACACGGCAGCGACGGCGGCGCTCAGGGCGCGCGCAGGCCGGATGTTCGCGAACAGGTTGAAGTGCTTGCGGATGGCCCCGCCGGGCGACAGCGTCCCCTTGAATCGTTCCGGGTATCCCGCGTTGTCGTGCGGGCCCAAGATCCAGCCGGGCAGGCCGTCGAGGCCGGTGAGAGTCGCCTCGGGCAGCGGAGTGCCGAACTCGGATATCGCGGCGAGTCCGAAGGGCAGTTCACGCCACTGCACATCGATGGACACAGTTCTCAGTGCCCGTTCAGCGATCCGGCGGGCCGATGACACGATCTCGGGCCCGATACCGTCGCCGGGCAGAACTCCCAGGGTCAGCACGCTTCGTCCTCCGCTCAGATGGGATGGGCCGCGAACCACTCCAACAACATGCGAGCGACTTCGGCCGGCTTCTCCTCCGGAAGCCAGTGTGAGGCTCCGTGCATCGTTTCGAATCGATAAGGACCGCTCACGTAATTGGCGGTGTCGCGCGCCGGTTTGGCGGTGATCGCGATGTCGCGGTCACTCCACACATACAGAGTCGGCACCGTGACCTTCTGCGCCGCGCCGGCGCGCGAGCGCGAGCGCGAGCGCGGGCGACTCATCGGCATGGCTCGGTACCAGTTCAGAGCGGCGGTCAGGGCCCCGGCTTCGGCCATGGACCGCACGTCACGCGCGGCTGCCTCCTGTGGAAGCCCGCTACGGATCAGGGCTTTGGCCATGGATTTTCCGCTACCGTCGCGCCCGAGCATCAACCGTTCGGCGAGCCACGGGAATTGGTTGACGTACATGTACCAGGAATACAGTCCCTGCCGGCTGGTCAACATCGACCGCAGGAAGGCGATCGGGTGGGGTACCGACAGTGCCGACAACGAGGCCAGCCGCTCAGGTGCGTAGGAGGCCAGGCCCCAAGCCACCGCGGCGCCCCAATCATGGCCGACGAGGTGCACCCGGTCGGAACCACTGGCATCGATCAGAGCAAGCGTGTCCTTGACCAGTTCCGTCGCCCGGTAGTCGCGGCGGCGAAGCGGCCGGGCACCGGCGGAGTAGCCGCGCTGATTGGGCGCCAGACACCGGAAGCCCTCCGCGGTGAGCAGCGAGATGATCGGTTCCCAGCTGCTGTTCTGTTGTGGGAAGCCGTGCAGCAACACAACCACCGGACCGTCGGCCGGACCGTCATCGATCACGTCGAACACGAGCTCCCCGCGGCGGTATTGATCCATACCCTGCATCATGCCAAGTCGACGGTTGGTCGGGGACCGTCCCCATCACCGTCCGGCATCTGAACTGAACGTGGACTATTGGCGATGCGGGCGGCTATGTCGAGTTGGACGAGAACTACTGTTTGCCAGGCGATCCCGTGCGGCATCCGTCTTCGGCGGCCGTGACCTTCCGGTGGCCAACTTGTGACAGCAACGTGGCGGCGGTGAGGGGCTCACCCGGTTGCCGCCGGTACGTCGAATGGAGTACCAATCATCAGGTGTGCGCGGGAAGGACCATCTGAATGGCCGGGATTGGGACAGAAGACGTTCCAGGGCAGTGGCTGACGGCGGCAGAGGTTGCGCGCGCGTCGCAGCTGCGCGAGGACTTGGTCGAGCGGTTCCTGCCGGCCGCGCAGCCGCAAGAGAATCTCTACGGACGCGATCTCGTATCGGTTGCCCGATTCGTGAAGTCGCTCACGGATCTGGGCACGCCTACCGCCGCTGTCGAGATGGCCGTCGCCGAACTCCGGGCCCGCCCGGACGCGGCGTTCAATGTGGCTCTGCGAGGTGCCGGTGGTGGCAGCCGCTGGCCGGTGAGCTCGGGGCTGACCAAAAAGTCACGGGCACGGACGGTGATCGGTGTGACCACCGCCGCGGCGTTGCTCGTCGGTGGCGTCGTGGCGGTCACGCTGTCGCGGCACGAGGCGGAGCCGGCCGCTGTGGGTCCAGCGCCGTCCAGTGCGGCGAAACCTGTTCCCGCAGAAGTGGTTGCGTCGGTGACGGATGATCCGGGTACCAAGCCGTCTCAGGCCTTTGCCGCGGCGAAGCCGGATCCGGTGTGCGCACAGTGGCAGCGGGCCAGCTCCGGGTTCGACGGGAAGCAGCAGGCCTGGGCCAAAACCGATCACCGGGTGCCGGCCGCTCGCTGGTCGCCCAAGCAGCGGTCGGTGACGCTGGCCGTCATCCCGGTGATGCGGCAGGAGGCTGCCGAACTACGTCGTCTGGCGGACAAGTCGATGGACCCGCTGCTGACTGGCATGCTGCGGGCCCAATCTCGGTACATCGACAATTACGCGGCGAAGCTTCCGAAGTTCGAGCCGCCAGATCACGCGAGCTGGACTGCGGCCACAGCCATCGACGGTGCGGTGAAGGCGGTGTGCTCGACGCCACGGTGAGCACACTCGTTCCGGTATCTGGTGGGGCACTTGGGGATGGTGCCCCACCAGAAATCGTTTCGGCTACAGCGGAATCCAGGTACCGAGGAACCAGAAGCCCCACCCGCGGCCGTCACCGGCAGGCATCGGGGTCACACGCTGCCCATTCCATTCGAACGGTTGATGATCGCGGCGCCCCGCGTCGATGCCGCGGCCGTGCCAATCGTTGGGCTGCGGCCCCCGGTCGTCGCGATGTTCGCATGGTGCGCCGGGACGATCGCACCCCGGGCCCGGATCGGCGCCGGCGGTACCGATGCCGACGCCCAGCAACGCGGCGATCCCGATTCCTGCCGCCATCGCCGATACGCCCACGGATTTCTTGAAACGCATTGCTCTACTCCGTTTCTGACCAGTGCGACGACGGTGCCGCACGGAGAGCAAAGCTATTTCGGCGCGATATGTTTGCCCTGTGCTCAGTGTGGGGCCGGGCTGTGTGATTCGTAACGAAATGAAAACCGGTCCTGAGTCACCAGGTGAGGTTGTGCTTTTCGAAGTGGCGGGCCAGTGCCTCCATGTATTCGTCGCCGTGGAACGGACCGCGGGCGCCGATGGCCTTTTCCAGGAAGGGGCCGTACTCCTCATCGTTGACGTAGGTCGACCAATGGGTGATCTGGCCGTCATCGTTGGTGTCGATGAAGCTGATCGAGTAGAAGCCCATCGTTTCGCCGTCGGCCGTCGTGCCTTCCCACCGGTACCGCATGACCAGGCCGTTCTCCGCGGGCCAGAACTTGTGGTCGACGGGTTTCCAGTCCGGGAAGACCACGGAGTACGCCTTGGCCTCGACGGTGGCCGCGACGTCGAATGACGTCGCCACGTCCTTGAGGACGAGTTCCTGGCCGGCCACGAAGTAGGGCGAGGTGTACACGGCGTCGTCGGTGAACTCCCACTCGTCGTAGCTCTCGCCTTCCTGCACCTTCCGCAGCACGTACTTGTCGCGGTAGCTCTCGGCCATTCGGCGGTGTTTGGCGATTCGATCGACGAGATCCATTGCGGTCCTTATCCATTGGGGGAGCGGCAGAGGCCAGGCCAGCGACTCATGTGGCGTGGCGCACACAACTAATATACATATCTGTATCGTAGATTCAACGATGAATTTTCATGCGTGCGGTGCAGGTTGATGATGTCGGCTGCGCCTCTTGGGAGGGGGACCCGTGACGCAACGATGGACCCGGCAGAAGCGGGTGGAGCACACGCGCTCGTTGTTGCTGGACGCGGCTGAAGAGGTGGTCGCGCGGGATGGTTTTGGCGCAGCAGCCCTCGAGGTCATCGCCGACGCCGCCGGTTACACCCGCGGGGCGATCTACTCGCATTTCGGGACAAAAGAGGAGCTGTTCCTCGCCGTCATGGAGCGTCAGCTGCAGCGCTTCCTGGACGGCTTCGCCGACATCGTCGAGTCGTTTCGGACGGTCAGTGACTTCGATGCCGGCAAGCTGGCCGAGCGCTGGCGGGAATTGAGCATCGGCGCACCCGACCGCGCGGCGCTCGGCTACGAGTTCACGCTGTTCCTACTGCGCAATCCCGAAGCACGCGATCGAGTGGCCGCACAGCGCCGGCAGACCGTGCGCTCGCTGGCCGACTACATCGACGCTCACCTGGACAAGATCGGTGGACGCCTACGGGTACGGTCCGACCTCCTGGCCAAGGTGCTGATCGCCGCCAATGAGGGCATCACGCTCGGCAGCCACATCGATTCCGAGGACCTGTACCGGCCGTTCCTGGAGATGGTGATGGCCCACGTGGAGTCCGCGGACCCGCGTGGGCGGCAAACCTAGGCGCGGGCCAAGAACCCCAGCACCGTCTGCTCGAAGGCCTCTTTGGCCTCGATCATGGCCCAGTGTCCGCAGTTGGGGAACACGTGCAGCTCGGCGTTCGGAATGGTCCGCATGGGGATCAGCGCCATGTCCAACGGACTGACCCGGTCATCGCGGCCCCAGGTGAGCAGCGTGGGTGCGGCCACCTTGTGCATCTGCGCCCACGGCAGCGGAGCATCGGACGCCCGCATGGCGGCCATCATTCCCGCGAACGCGGCCTTGCCGTACATCCGTTTTGCCGCGGCCAGTGTCGTGGGGTCGGTGGCCAGCTCCCACCGCTGCTCGATGAGTTCCTCGGTGACCAGCGCCGGATCGAACACCATCGAGTTCAACCAGTCGATCAGGCGCTGGCGGGTCGGGTCTTCGGTGAACTCCTGCAGTAGACGGATACCTTCACTGGGCCCCGGGCTGAAGACGTTGGTTCCGATACCGCCGATGGTGACGAGCTTGCCGATGCGATCTGGCTGCCGGATGGCGAAGTTGATTCCCACCCCGCCGCCCATCGAGTTTCCGACGATGTGCGCGCGGTCGACACCCAGGGCGTCGAGGAACGGACCCACCACACCCTGCGCGGTGATCATCGGATGGCCGCCGAGGTCGTCGGTGACCCCGAATCCTGGGAATTCCAAGACCAGACAACGGAATTGCTGGGCGAAGGTGGGCAGGATCCCGCGAAAATTGCGCCAACCGGTAACGCCGGGGCCCGAGCCGTGCAGGAACAGCAGCGCCGGTCCCTCGCCGGTGTCGTAGTACCGCAACGCTCCGGCGGCGGTTTCGATCTCCCTCAGTTCCAGCTCGGTCATGCCGACCAACCTACGGGGGGACACCCGCCGGCCCATCGCCAGTCCCGGCCGGCGGAACACTGTCTGGGTTCTCAAAGCTCCGCCACCGCGGACCGGATCCACGGTGGCGGAGGTCCAGATCGGGTCAGAACGTCGGCACGAACACGCCGTTCATCCAGACGCCCCAGTGCTGCCAGCCTTCATCCCACACCTGGGGATTGCCGGCACCCCACGTCGGCTGCGCCGGCGTTGGCGGTGCCCACGCCGGCGGCGGACCGGGATTCGGGCCACCCGGAATGGTCATCGCAACCATCGGCTGGTTTGGCGCGGGTGCCTGCGGTGGGGCCGCACTCGCGCCGGCCGCACTCAGTCCGGCGGCTCCGGCCGCCAGCGCACCTGCAATAGCTGTACCGGCGACTATCTTGGTGATCTTCATAGCCGTAGACCTCCAATCCGTATGCGGATGAATCTCACGGATACGTTGGCTATCCCACACCGGCGAGCCGTAAACCTAATGACGGCAATGAAAATCTGCTATCTCTTGACGACTTAGATAGGGCCGCCTAGCGTCCTGAGACGACACAGACTCGGGGGAATCGTGGGGGAAATCAATCCTGCAGTGCCGCTTGCCGGTGTTGCGTTGACCGCAATCGGGGTTGCGGTCATCCGGGCGCGGGAGAGCCGACGTCCAGATCGGCTGTACAGCGACCCGTTGGCACAGGCATTTGTCGATGCGGCTCGGGCCGGGTTCCCCGCACAGCGGTGGGAATACCTCGAGGAGCTCGCCGATCAGTTCTACGAGGGACGCACCGTGGCAGTCCGCCTGGTGGACGACCGCATCAAGGAGGCCGTCGCTGCCTGCATCACGCAGATCGTCATGCTCGGTGCCGGTTTGGACACCCGCGCCTTTCGGATGGATCTACCGGACAGCGTCACAGTCTTCGAGATCGACCTGCCTGAGCTGTTCGAGTTCAAAGAGCCGGTTCTGGCCGCCGCCGAAGTCACTCCCTCGTGTCGCCGCCACGTCATCGCCGCCGATCTGCGGTCGGACTGGACGAAGCCTTTGTGTGACAGTGGGTTTCGCTCGCATATTCCAACACTGTGGGTCGACGAGGGCGCGCTGGCCTATCTGCCGCCCGAGCCGCGCGATGACGTGGTGGTGGCCTTGACCGATCTTTCCGCTCCGGGCAGCCAGTTCGGTGTCAGCCGGTACGCGGTGGATGCCGACAGCTCGCCGTACGCCGGACTGCGAAGCCTGGTCGGCGGCCAGGCCTCGGTCGACGTCCCGGATGACACCATCCGCGGAGTGTGTGAGCGGCTCGACGGCCTCGGCTGGGACACCAAGTTTCGCAGTTGGAACGACGCGGTGACACAGTTCGATCGCGTCGTCGCGGTGGCCGATCCGGAAGTCGGACATGTGACTGCGGTGCGTCGCAACCTCGCGGAGCGCGCTCACTAGACGTGCTGCACGGTGCCGAACGCACTGGTGGAGGGCATGCGGTAGGGCCGGACTACAGTGTCGGCATGACGCTGCACGCTGACGCTTCCCATCCGGACCTGGTTTCCGTCGGGGTGCCGACGCACTGGTACAACCTGGCTGCCGAGTTGGATCAGCCGATCCCGCCGCACCTGCATCCCGGCACCAAGCAGCCGGTCCGCCCCGACGATCTCGCGGCGCTCTTCCCCAGCGGACTGATCGCGCAGGAGGTGTCCACCGAGGCGTACATCGAGATCCCGGAGGTGGTGCGTGACATCTACTCGATGTGGCGGCCGTCGCCGTTGATCCGGGCCCGGCGTTTCGAGCAGGCGCTCAACACCGGTGCCCACATCTACGTCAAGTACGAGGGCGTCAGCCCGGTCGGCAGCCACAAGACCAACTCCGCTGTGGCGCAGGCCTATTACAACAGCATCGACGGTGTCCGGAAGCTCACCACCGAGACCGGCGCTGGGCAGTGGGGCAGTGCACTGTCTTTTGCCGGAGCGCAGTTCGGCCTCGAGGTCGAGGTGTGGCAGGTGCGTGCGTCCTATGAGTCGAAGCCCTACCGGGGCCATCTCATCCGAACGTACGGCGGCACTGTGCACTCGAGCCCGTCGAACCTGACCGAGTCGGGTCGCGCGATTCTCGCGACGAACCCGGATACCACCGGCAGCCTCGGAATGGCGGTGAGCGAGGCTGTCGAGGTGGCGGCTGCCAACACCGACACCCGCTATGCGCTGGGCAGCGTGCTGAATCATGTTGTGCTGCATCAGAGCGTGATCGGTTTGGAGGCCGTCGCGCAGCTCGCCGCGGTCGAGCCGGACGGTGCCGACGTCGTCTTCGGCTGCGCTGGAGGGGGGTCCAACCTTGCCGGCCTGGCATTCCCGTTCCTGCGTGAGAAGATCCACGGGCGGTCGAACCCGAAGATCGTGGCCGCGGAGCCGTCCGCCTGTCCGTCGATCACACAGGGTGAGTACCGCTACGACCACGGCGACGTGGCAGGCCTTACCCCGCTGCTCAAGATGCACACGCTTGGAATGGATTTCGTGCCCGATCCCATCCACTCGGGCGGCCTGCGCTATCACGGGATGGCACCGGCGCTGAGCCACACCGTCGAGCTGGGACTGGTTGAAGGTGTTGCCATCGGTCAGCACGATGCGTTCTCGGCAGGGGTCCTGTTCGCCCGGACGCAGGGCATCGTGCCCGCTCCCGAGTCCACGCACGCGATCGCGGCCGCCGCCGCACATGTGGCCGACGACCCGGCCGAGCAGGTGGTCGTGATCGGCCTCTCTGGTCATGGCCAACTCGATCTGCCGGCGTACGCCGAGTTCCTGGACGGCAACTTCTGAGCTGACGCACTGCGTCCGGGTCTTACGCAGTCGAATCAGATCTGCCAGTCCTGCGCGCCGTCTGGCTGGTTGTAGAGGCCGACGGAGTTCTTGACGACGACGGGATCGCCGCTGCCGAAGTGGTCGAAGAACCATTGGGCGTTCGCCGGGCTGAGATTGGGGCAGCCGTGGCTGACGTTGCGCTTGCCCTGATCGGCGACCGACCAGGGGGCGCTGTGCGCGAAAATCCCGGTGTTGCTGAGACGGACCGCGTTTTGGACTTTGAGTTTGTAGCCTTCGGGCGAGTTCACCGGAACGCCGTAGGTGGACGAATCCATGATGATGTCGGAGAACTTCTCCAGTACGTAGTAGGTGCCGTTGGGAGTTTCGTAACCCGGCTTGCCCAGGGAGACGGGGAAGGTCTTTTCGAGCGTGCCGTTGCGGTGGACCTGCATCTGGTGGGTGTCGTCGTCAATCGTGGCCACCAGTGAATCGCCCACCCGAAAACTGGATTTCGTGCCCGCGGCGTCGATGTTGACCACGGTGCCTGCCGGCCAGAAATCAATTGGCCGCCAGCGCACCTGGGTGTTGCTCATCCAGTAGAACTTGCCGGGCACCGGTGGGTTGGAGGAGATGTGGATTGCGTCCTCGGCCATCTTACGGTCGGCGATCGGCCGCTGAAAGTTGATGTAGATCGGCTTGGCGACACCGACCATTGCTCCGTTGGCCGGATTGAACGTCGGTGGCGCAAATGGCGGCTCACCGATGAACGGCAGCGGATTCTGGCCGGCCGGGACGTCGGCACCGGCCGACTGACCGAACGGTGCCGGCCAAGGCATTTGGGCGGGGCCGAGGTGTGGCGCCGGGTCGACGGGCTGCGGTGGGCCAACGGGCTCCGCCCAGGCGGAAGTGCCGGTAACGCTCGATGCGGTGACCATGACGGTCGCCGCGATCGAGGTGATCCACAGGTTTCTGGTGCGCTGCTGCACGAGGCCTCCATCGACGCGATGTCCTTGATGACCACGCCCGCCAGGGCGGATACATGACGCGACCCAGTCTACTAGCTACGTACGTGGATAGTAGATAGCGCGGATGGTCTTGCTATTGCTCACCATCGACACGTGTAACCGTCGTGGCGCTGACCTGCTGGATTGGGGCGTACGTAGTCAGGCAATACGAGGATGGTACGTAGATCGTTGTGCATTCGGTATGAGTTTCGGTGCGGGTCGCCGTCGCGTACTTACGCTTGGCGCACACGATCGACTCGAGAGAGGAAACGTCGATGCCCCTATTACGTTCAGGAATGGCGGTTCTCGCAGTTGCGGCCGCCGTGATGATGACATCCGCGAGCATTGCCGGGGCCGCTCCGACCGGGACCTCGGATGCTCAGACGACCATCGGGATGCTGCAGGCCCAGGGATTTCGGGTCATGGTGAGCAAGGTCGGTCATGGACCGCTCAACAGATGCACCGTCAACGCGGTACGCCCCGGGCGCAAATCCTCGCTGTCCCAGAATCCACTGGTCGGGGTACGAACGCGTCCGCAACAGAGCATCGCCCCGACTGTGTATGTCGACCTGACGTGTGACCGCTGAAACGCCCAGATTCTTCAACGAACCTTCACACAACTCATACCGATTCACCGATCTCCGTGCTCAGGGTGGAAGGCATGTCTGAGATCGCCAACTTGCACCGGTTCGGCCGCCGCGGATTCCTCGCGGCATCCGTCGCCCTGAGCGCGACGGCCCTCGCAGGGTGTCAGCGCGACCCGGGCGCCACCCCCACCCGCGTTGACTCCCAGGATGCTATCGCCGCGGCGGAGGCGCGTCGGCCCCATAGCGGTCGCACGGTCTCTACCACCTTGACCGCCCAGCGCACACGCGTGGACCTCGGTGGCACGATCGCCGACACCATCGCCTACAACGACATCGTGCCGGGGCCGCTGCTGCGGGCCTCGGTCGGTGATGAAGTGGAGGTCACGGTACGCAACAGGCTCGGCCATTCGACTTCGGTGCACTGGCATGGCCTGGCGCTGCGCAACGACATGGACGGGGCGGCGCCGGCTACTCCGGACATTGCCGACGGCAGCGATTTCACCTACCGGTTCTCCGTACCTCACCCGGGGACGTACTGGGCGCATCCTCACACCGGGCTCGATGCGGACACCGGACTGTACTTCCCGCTGATCGTTGATGACCCGGATGAGCCGGGCGGTTACGACGCGGAATGGGTGGTGATGCTCGACGACTGGACCGATGACGTCGGGCCAAGCCCTGCCCAGATCTACGACCGGCTCCGGATACGTTCTGGCGGCGGGCACGACATGCCCGGTATGGGCGGTATGCCCGGCATGGACCACGATGCGGAGATGGGTTCGATGGGCGGCCGTGACGGTTCGCCACTAGGCGGCGATGCCGGCGACGTCAACTATCCGCTGTACGTGGTCAATGGCCGTAATGCTCAGAACCCGAACAGCTTCCGGGTCCGCCCCGGCCAGCGGGTGCGGATCCGATTGATCAACGCCGGCTCTGATACCGCGTTCCGGGTCGCGCTGGCCGGTCACCGGATGACTGTCACTCACACCGACGGCTTCCCGGTGGTTCCCACCGAGGTGGACGCGGTGCTGATCGGGATGGGGGAGCGGTACGACGTGGTGGTCACGGCGCAAGACGGGGTATTTCCGTTGGTTGCCGCCGCCGAGGGGAAGGGTGCGTCGACGCGCGCACTACTGGTGACCGCGGACGGGTCCACCCCGCCGCCCGACTATGCGCCACCGGAGTTGCGGGGCCGGCTCGGCACGGTGCGGTCGTTCACCGCATCACCGGAGGCCACCTTCGACGCCGCTCGACCGGAAGCCGAGCTTCCGGTCGAGCTCGGCGGCTCGATGGCGACCTACGAGTGGACGATCAACGGCCGTTCGTTCGCGCACACCCAGCCTTTGAAGGTGCGCGAAGGGCAGCGGGTGGCAATGACATTCCGCAACTCGTCGATGATGTGGCATCCGATGCACCTGCACGGGCACACGTTTCAGGTGCTGAGTGACGACGGACGCCCAGGTGCCCGCAAGGACACCCTCATCGTGTTGCCGATGCAGCGGCAACGGGTGGTCTTCACGGCCGACAACCCCGGCGTGTGGATGCTGCACTGTCACAACACCTATCACCAAGAGGGCGGGATGATGACGACTCTCGGCTACACCGCGTGACGAAGCGCACAGCGCGGAAGTACTACGTACTAGCCTAGGTAGTAGATAGCGTGGCCGCGTCGAGACCCCTGTCAGCCCGCGCCGGGGGGTACGCTCGCATCACCGAACGTGGAGGGATGTAGTGCGCGTACGAGGGTTCGGCGAACTCGAAGCCGACATCATGGATCGGATCTGGAATCGCGGCGATGCAGCAGTCACGGTGCGCGAGGTGTTCGACGAACTCGCGGGGGAGCGCCGAATCGCCTACACCACCGTCATGTCGACGATGGACAACCTGCATACGAAGGGCTGGCTGGAACGCGACCGCGACGGGCGAGCCTATCGGTACTGGCCGCGGCTGAACCGCGAGCAACACACCGCTCAATTGATGCGCGAGGCACTCGACGGCGGCGGTCGTTCTGACCTGGTGCTCAGCTACTTCATCGAACAGATCGACCCGCAGGACTCCGATCGACTGCGCGCCGCGCTGCGCACGCTGGCCAGACGCTCCACAAAGGCGAAGAAGCAGTGAGCATCGCCGCGGGCCTGCTGATCTACAGCGTGGTGATGGTGCTGGTGGCGCCCGCGCTGCTCAGTGCTCTCACCCGCGGCGGGTCGGCCCCCAGATTCGGTGTCGCGGCATGGTTGACCGCCATCGTCAGCGTGTTGGCGACCTGGATGGTCATTCCGTTGCTGATCATCGTCGACGTGGTACTTCACGACGGGCGGCGCCGGTCCTTCCTGGCTTCCTGTGTCCAGTTCCTCTGCGACATCGCCGCCGGCCGACGGGGTCTCGCGGCGCAGGCCACGGTGACTGTCCTCGCGGTCGTGTTGACGGTGACGGTGATCGGTGTCGGGATAAAGGCGATACGGACCATTCGTCGGCTGCACGCCCACGCCTACAGCCACGCGCAAGCTGTGCGGCTGGTCGGACGTCCCACCGACAAGCGGGATGTCTTCATCGTCGACGCCGGTAAGCCCACCGCATACTGCGTGGCGGGCGCACCTCCGGCGATCGTGGTCACCACCGGTGCGATTGCCGCGCTGGGTACCGAGGAGTTGCTTGCCGTACTCGCCCATGAGCGGGCGCACCTGGATGGTCATCATCTGAAGATCGTCACGGCGCTGCGCGGGCTGGCCATGGTCTTCCCGAGGATCACGCTGATGACCCGCGGAGCTGTTGAGGTCGGGCGGCTACTGGAGATGTGTGCCGACGATGCCGCTGCGCGCCGGTTCGGGCAGCACACGCTGCTGGGCGGACTGATGGCGCTCGCCGGAGCCACACCGGCCCAGGCACTCGGCGCCGCCGACGTGGCGCTGCTGAGCCGTGCTGAACGGCTTGCGCTGCCACCCGCGGCGTGGGCCCGGGTCAGTGCGCACGCCGGCCTTCTCGGCGCCATCACCGTCATCGCCGTCGCGCCCGTCGCGACGTTCGTGCTGGGAGCCTCTGGCCTGCTCTGCTGGTGATGTCAGTGTTCGCGGTCGAACACGACGAGCGTGTCCGCCAAGTTGCCGTCGACGAAATACGCCCGGCACGTGAAGGGGTCGTGGATCACGCTGCCGACCTCGGTCTGCGCCTGGACCATCCCGGACACATTCCACACGGTGATGCGCGCAGGATCGATGCCCTTGAGCGGTTCATTGGTCGTCAACGCGAACATGTCCCGACTGTCTGGGTCCAGGTCGGCGCGCTGCGACTGCACCTGAGACAGCTCGGCCGTGTCGGGGGACGCCAGCTTGGCACGTACATCGGTTTCGCAACGTTCCTGGGCTTTCTGGTCCGCGGACTTCACGAGGCCGAAGCCGTGCGTTTTGACGGCGATCACGGCAACTACGCCCAAAACGAGGGCGCAGGCCAGGAGCCATAGCGGGACTCGTCGGCTGGGCACGGGTCAATACTCGATGATGCGGGTGACATAGGGAGTCATACCGGCGGTGCGGACCGGAGAAATCTTGATCGGAACACCCGTCTGCTGAGCCTCGAGCATCTGACCGCCGCCGAGGTAGAGCGCTTCATGTTGTCCGCCGCCCGGCCCCCAGAACAGGAGGTCGCCCCGCTTGGCCTGCGATGGCGGCAACTGGCGTCCCGCGGTGTACTGGTCGCCTGAATAGCGGGGGAGCAGCACACCGACACCGGCGAACGCGTACCGGGTGAGTCCGGAGCAGTCGAAACCGACGGTGCCTGCACCGGAATCGACTCCTCGAGTCGGTCCGGTCAAGCTTCCGCCGCCCCAGGAATACGGCACTCCGAGTTGAGTGCCGGCCCGCCGGATGACGTATTCGACCGCCTGCCTGCCGTACACACGGTTGCCGCGAAGTGTCGGGGCCGCACCGGCTTCGGCGGGCGCAAGTCCCAGGCTCCCGAGGAACTTCCGGCCCATGTCGAAGGTCGTCTGCGCCGCGAACGCACTGGCCTGCAACGAGGCATTGGCAATGGCGACCGGATCGCCGGGTGCCCCCGCACTGAGCAGGTTGGGCAGCGTGGGATCCCACTGCCCGGCGTTGGGTTCTGCATAGGCGCGTGGCGCTGCAACGCAGACGAGCGAGATGGCCGCCAATACCCCGGTGCGCAAGAGACTTCGGCGATCCCAGCGGGAACGGTCTGCGTGCGGAATGGAAGGCATTGTCACGCATTTCCTTTCCGCCTCGCGCCGGCCGTGACGGTTCAAGAACCGGCTCGACACATGCTACTGAGATACTACGTAGATACGTACTGTACATCACAGTGTTCGCGTCTGCCTCACCCGTCACAAACTGCATTTCTGTAATTCATTGCAGAGATTGCATTTTGGTTACAGGCGCAGCGGCTAACGTCACGCACTACGCGGCTCAGGCTCGATAGCCGTCGAGAAATCCCTTCAACCGAGATGGCTCGTGCGGTCCGATGGCGATCTGCTCGACGACACCGATGCCGGTGCGCTCACCCATCGTGGCTTTGACGACGTTCTGCAGGTGGATCGAGGCGAAGTCGGTGGGCTCGAACTCATCGAGACGGATGGATTCCCGGCCGATCTCGAACTGCCCGTGGTGGGAACCGTGTCCCCAGTACGGATGCCAGTAGCCGATCCCGCGCATGCGGAAGGTGAACAACTTCTCCACCTCGATGTGAATCTCACCCTCTACCGGGTCGGTGAACCACAGGTGCGCCCTCCGGATTTCACGTCGCCCCGGTTCCCACTCGAGGTCATAGCCGAGGTCGTGGCACTCACGCACGCCCGCTCGACTGGACGGGGAAACACCGGCCGGTAAGGGATCGAGGATCTGGGCGGTCTCCAACCACCGACGGCCGTCCTCGTGTTCGTGAAAGGCGTAGTGGGTGAATCTGTCGCCGAAATGCAAAGGCGCCCAGAGCCAGAAAACCTGGAACGGCATCGGCTGACGAACCATCGGCACCTGCTCGCCGACCGGCCGAACTCCCCACGAGCGGTCCCGGGTGCCGGGCACCGAACCGGCGTCGACCTTGATGTCCTCACCGTCGACACTGATGGTCCCTTCCCAGGTACCCCACTGCGTCAGCCGGGTGTGGTCGGTCAGCACGACGCCTTCGGCGGTCCGACGCGTTTGTCGAGGTTCCTCGATCGCCACCGTGGTGGCTCGGAACGTCAGGTCACAGGCGATGTTGTGGTCGTTCGAGTCGACGACGTAGCGGATGGTGCGCAACGGTTCGATGACCTCGATGCGGAACGGCCCGATGGTCGCCGACCGGTCCAGCGGCATGGCCCCGGAAGCGAAGATCGAATGCTCCACACCGTCTTTGACGAGACTGAACGCGGCATCGATGATTCCACGGACGGGGTAATGGCCCATCGCCGCGCCGAAGTAGAACTCCGCGTCGCGCTGATGGCCGTTGAACCAGTACCGGTCGTAGTGATTGGGATCGGCACTGGCCGGTGTCGCGACCGGCTCGGCCGTCGAGTGGATGGGGTAGTCGTCAAAAGGTGTGAGCATGGGTCTTGTTTCTGTTCACCGCGGCCGTTGCCGTCACGCTCCGCCGGGTTCGTTGATCTTCACCAGCATCTTGCCGATATTGGCCCCGTTGAACAGACCGTTGAGGGCATCAATGCTGGATTCCAGTCCCTCGTAGACGGTTTCGCGGTGCACCAACAGGCCTTCCTTTTCCCAACTCTGCAGTGCGGCGAACGCCTCGTCGAAGCGTGCCCACTCTTCGAGAGCGATGAAGCCCTGCATCGTCGAGGCCGTGGCCAGCAGGTTCACGTAATTGGACGGGCCCGGATGATCGCCGTGCAAATAGCTCGAAATGATGCCGCACATCACCACCCGCGCTCTGTGTGCAAGGTTGGCCAGCACGGCATTGAGAACTTCGCCACCGACATTGTCGAAGTAGACGTTGATGCCGCCCGGGCACGCTTCTTTGAGCGCGGCGGTCAGGTCGCCGGCCTTGTAGTCGACGCAGGCGTCGAAGCCGAACTCCTCGACCACGACCCGGCATTTTTCGGGGCCGCCCGCGATCCCGACCACCCGGGCGCCGGCGATCTTGGCGATCTGGCCGGCCACCGACCCGGTGGCGCCCGCGGCTGCCGAGACGACGACGGTCTCGCCGGCTTGCGGATTGCCGACGCCTTTCATCCCGAAGTAAGCCGTCGCGCCCGTCGGGCCGTAGATCGACATCACGGCAAGCGGATCGGTGTAACCGACCACCGGCGTGCTGAACAGGTCATCGCGGATGATCGCGTAGTCCTGCAGTCCGGTCAGGGTGGTGACCATGTCACCTACTTTGTAGGCGTCACAACGTGTTTCGACGACCTCGCCGATCCCTGCCACGCGTACCACCTCGCCCAGCTCGAGGGCCGGAAGATAACCGGGCTCGCCGTCCAGCCACGTGCGCGCCGCGGCGTCGATGCCGATATACGTTGTCCGCAGCAGCGCCTCACCGTCGGCGGGGACGGGCGCGGGTGTGGTCACCATCTGGGTGTCGTCGGGGGAGACCAGACCATCGGGGCGGCGCCGCAACAGGATCTGGCGGTTCTGGCGATGCGCGGCGTCAGTCAATTCGTGTCTCCCGTAGTCATCGGAGTTTTCATATTGATTCTTAGAACTCGCATCGATTAGCGTCAACCCCCGGATCGCTAATGTCCCGCTTGGTAGGAGGATTCCGTGACCTCCAACGACTTAACCCCGCGCCGGGGTCGGCCGCCGCGCATAGACCAAGGCGCCATCGTTGCGGCGGTGCTGGAGATCGGCAGTGAGAACGTCACGATGCGGCGGGTCGCCGAGCGCCTCGGGATCAGCCTTCCCGGGCTGTACCACCATGTGAAGAACCAGGACGATCTGCTGCGCATGGTCGCAGAGAACGCACTGGTGAACTCGCCGCCACCGCGGTACTCCGGCGAGCATTGGGCGACCTGGATGCGCAGCTACGCGTCCTACATCCGGACGGTGCTGGCCTCACAGCCGGCGCTGGTGGAGAAGTTCGTCACCGGCGGGGTGCGCGACGACATGGAGATGGAGTGCAACGGCGACGCGGTAGAGGCGCTGGCCGAGCACGGCCTGGCACCCGATGACGCGATGGCCGTGTGGGCGGCGGTGAGCGCGATGGCGATCGGCAGTGTCACCGAGGCGCATCGCGAACATCTTCACGCCGAGAACGGACAGCCATGGCTGGCCCGGATCTTCAAGCTCATCGCCAAACGGCCCGCGTCCGAATATCCGACGTTGCGAGCGGTCGCGCAGTCCGGCTACGACCCGTTCAGTGAAGGAACATTCCAACACCGAATGACGATGTTGCTCACCGGAATTGCCGTGCAGTACGGACTTCCGCTCGAACCCTCGGACTAGCTGCCAGGCATGCGGCGGACCACGCCGTCGTCGAGCATCTGCTCGAAATGGTCGGTGACGGTCTGCTCGGCCGGCCGATAGGCCAGACCCAGCTCGTTGCGGCTGCGACTGTTGTCGAATCGCAGCGGGTAGCCCACATTGCGGTCCACGAACTCTCGAGTCAGCCCGGCCAGCGGTGCGATGGCCTTCACAAGCACCTTGGGGGCGGTCATCCTCGGGAACGGGTAGAAGGGGCCGAACCGGCGCCGCAGCACCTTGCCGATCTGCAGCAGGCTCAGAGAATCGGCGTTGACGATGTAGCGGCCGTGGGCCTCCGGGGTGAACCCGGCACGCAGGTGGGCATCGGCGACCTCGCGCACGTCCACCACGCCCATGGTCAGCGCCGGAGCCCCGGCCAGCATGCTGCCGTCGGTGAACTGCTTCATCGTGCTCAGACTGGCCGAATCGCTGGCGCTGGTCAGGGCGGGGCCGAGCACCAGGCCCGGATGGATGGTGACCATGTCCCAGCGCTCCTGTGCGTTCTGATAACGCCAGGCCTCCTGCTCGGCCACCGTCTTCGAGTAGGGATAGGGCTGGTGGTCCACGCTGCTCGTGGTGTTCCAGTGCTCGTCGGTGAACACGCCGCCGGGGACGTCGCATGATTCTCGGGCATCGCCGTAGATCGCGACCACACTGCTGGTCAGCACCACACGCTTGACGCTCTCGGTGCGGTTGACCGAATCCAACACGTTGCGGGTGCCCTCGAGCGCCGGGCGGACCAGCGCCTCCTGCGCATCCGTGAAGCCCGAGAGCAGGAACGGCGAGGCGGTGTGCATGACAAGCTCGCACCCGGCCATCGCCTCGTCGAAGCTGCCGGGCTCGAGCAGGTCCGCCTTGAACAGCTTCAGCCGGCCGGGATGGTCAGCCGACAGCTTGTGCAGATGCTCCAACCCGGAGGCCTTCTGCGGGTTGCGCACCGTGCCGTGGACGGTGCGGCCGGCTTCCAGCAGGTACCGGACGATCCAGCTGCCGATGTAGCCGCTGGCGCCGGTCACGAGCACCGGTGCGTCCGGGTCGATCGGGGTCCGCGCTGTGCTCATGGAGGGTTCCTTCCGTTCGGACATCCGGGCTGCGGGCGGTCGCCGGCGCCGTGAGCGCCGCGGTGCCGTTGATCAAGTGTGCCCTTCGGCAATCACGGTGGGGCAACCGTGGCTCATTGTTGCTGGATATGACTGACGGTACGGCCGATGTGGGGCACAGTTGCCAATATGAGTAGCCAGAAAGTGCCCAAACCCAGTGATCTCAGGTCGGCCGCTCAGTCTGCGGTCGAAACTGCCCAGTCCGCCGTGGGAGCCGCGCAGGCGGTTGCCAGCGGCGCGATGCGAATTCCGCCCGCGTCGGCTCAACTCGTCGCCCAGCTGCCCGATCTGCTCGAGAACCTCGCCGTCGCGACCGAACGCCTCAACACCACGATCGACCGGACCGAGCGGTATATGGCCACGGCCGATCCGATGTTTCGTACGTTGGACCGCCTGTTGCCACAACTCGAGGCGTTGATCAACACGGGCAACGATGTGTTCCGGATGTTGACGAATATCCCGGGTATCTCCGCCTTGGGCCGCATCGCCGGACGCGGTCAAGATGACCGGCGCTGACTGGGATTGCCGCCCTACACGATGCCGAGGACGGCAGCGGTGAAGTGCCACAGCGTCTGGGTGGCCTCATCGGCGTTCGGCGTCGGAGTGACACGGAGTTGCTGAGCGATGCCGTGGCGTAGACCCCCGATGACGTAAGCGCCGGCGCTGCCGGGGTCCAGATCGGGCGGGAGTTCACCCAGACGCTGGCCGTGGCGGACGTTGGCGGCCGCGTTGTCGATCAGGTCGCGGATGTAGGCGGCTTCGAGTTCGGTCAACTGTGGGTCACTGGCGGTGCGGTTCAGCAGAATTGGCGCCAATGGGTCGGCGAGGTGGTAGGCCACGAAGCGGTGGGTGCGGTCACGTTCGCGGGTGGCCCAGTCGCCGGCGGGTAGATGGGCATCGGCGATAGCGTGGCGCAGCCCGTCGTAGAAGCCGTCGTAGATCGCGGTTAGAAGTCCGCTCTTGGACCCGAAGTGGTGGTAAAGGGCACCGGTGCTGAGCCCGGCGCGGCGGGTCAGTCCGCTGAGTTCGAAGACACCGTTTCCTTGGACGAGTTCGTCGCGGGCGGCGTCGAGCAACTGTTGACGTCCGATCGGGGCCCGTGCCATAGTGCGAACCATAACAGAAGTCAGTTATGTTTCGGGCAGGGGCGAGTATGAGCACCGAAGTGACATCGTTGACCGAATTGGCCGGTGACCTGGCGGGCACCTATCGGCGCACCCCCAGTAGTGGCGAGCAGGTCGACCCAGCGGTCGCCGAGGCCGATCTGGAGGCCGTGCTGCGCGACGGGTACGTGATCCTGCCCGACCTGCTCGCCGCGGCCGAACTCGACACGATCCGAGCGGATGTCGAGCCGTTACTGGATCGAAAGGGCCGCAACGGATTCGAAGGTCACACCACCCAGCGGGTGTACAGCGTGTTGAACAAGACTCGCAGTTGCGACCGGATCGCTGATCATCCGCGTGTGCTGGCGCTGCTGGATCGGCTGCTGATGCCGAACTATCTGTTGTCGATGTTGCAGGTGATCAACATCCTGCCGGGGGAGCAGGCCCAGTTCCTGCACACCGACGACGGCTTCTACCCGCTGCCCAGGCCGCGAAAGGCGTTGAGTGCGGCCACGATCTGGGCCATCGATGACTTCACCGCCGACAACGGCGCCACCGACATCGTCGCGGGTAGCCACGAGTGGGGCGACCGGCTGCCCGAACCCGCCGAACGTGAACCGGTGGTGATGAGCGCTGGGTCGTGCGTGTTCTTCCTCGGTACCCTGTGGCACGGCGGCGGCGCCAACCGAACCACGAACGCCCGCTTGGCCGTAACGGCGCAATACTGCGAGCCGTGGCTGCGTCCACAGGAGGCGTTCACCTTGTCGATGACCCGGGATACAGTGCGCGCAGTCTCCGAGGACATTCGGCGGATGCTCGGCTACAGCATCCATCCGCCGTTCATCGGGCAGGTCGACGGTATGCACCCCAAGCGATTGCTCGAACCGGGCGCCCAACCGGTGTGATTTCCCCGAGGCCACCGTCGACGGGCCGTGACACACTGAGTTCCCATAGCGCTGTCATCAGTGCTTCCAGATGTACGCGGCGAACCTGGACTTCTCGACGGGATCGATCGACGAGATCGTCACCAGAACCGCCGGCTCCCTGCTGACCTGGCGGATCGATCACCCCGCGAGGTACGCCTTCCTCGGCACCGGCCCGACCGATTATGGCAACCCGGAGTTGGACGCGGTGCGCAGCCTCAGTCGCCGCTTCGAGACGCTCATTACATGCTCGACGGCGCGGCTCGGCGTAGGGCCTGTGCGTTGACCGCGACCACAGTTGCCAAAGTGATCGACAGCGTGTCTGGTCCCGCCGGTCCGCGGTGACTTGTCGATTGCGACCAGGGCAGATTCGCGGTTGATGTCCGGCGCCGCGCCTTGACAGCTATATGGGACAGGGTGTCTCATACCGATAACGTATGGGACTCGCTGTCCCGATAAATGGGCCGGTGCTCAATCGCCGAGGAGAAGCGACGTCATGGCATTAACGAAGGCGGTCCGTCGGTGGCGCGGGAGGATGGACGTCAGCGACGACGCGGATTACTGCACCAGGCTGGCAACCCTCTCGGACGGATCGGTGCGGCGCAACTTCAATCCGTACCTGGACATTCCGTGGGATTCGCCGGAGTTCAAGGTGACCGAGAACGACCCGCGCTGGGTGCTGGCGGCGGATAGTGACCCCATCGGAATGAGTCCGTGGTACCAATCGCAGCCGCTGGAGAAGCAGATCGCGATCGGCATGTGGCGTCAGGCCAATGTCGCCAAGGCCGGCCTGCAGTTCGAGAACATGCTGATCCGGGGAATCCTGAACTACACGTTCTGGGTGCCCAACGGCAGCCCCGAATACCGGTACTGCCTGCACGAGGCGGTCGAGGAGTGCAACCACACCCTGATGTTCCAGGAGATGGTGAATCACGCGGGCGTGGATGTACCGGGTCTGGTGCGGTGGCTCCGTTGGATGCACTGGTTGCCGCCGCTGTTCGCGAGCCCGATGCCGGCGTTCTTCTTCATGATGGTGCTGTGCGGCGAGGAGCCGATCGACCACATGCAGAAATCCATTCTGCGCGAGGGCAAACCAATACACCCCGTCATGGAACGCGTGATGGCGATCCATGTCGCCGAGGAAGCCCGACACATCTCGTTCGCCCATGAATTCCTGCGCCGGCGCATCCCGGAGATGCGGCGGCTCAACCGGTTCGGGCTGTCGATCATCTACCCGCTCAGCTTCCGTCTGGCCGCATCGCTGATCGCCAAACCTCCGCGCACCTTCTGGCGCGAGTTCGACATCCCGCGATCAGTGAAGAAGGAAATCTACTGGCGGGCACCGGAATCCAGGGCGATGCTCAGGGAGATCTACGGCGATGTGCGGATGCTTGCCGTAGATACGGGACTGATGAACCCGATCGCCAAGGTCCTCTGGCGGGTCCTGCGAATCGACGGTCCGGCATCGCGCTACCGGAGCGAACCGGCGCGCCAAGCGGTTCCTGCGGCCTGAGCATCCTGCCTGGGCTATTCCGTGACGAAGTCGCCGGGCGGCTACAGCAGTGTTGACCAGTAGTCCCAGAACCGCACCAAGACCGACAGCGCCATAGCCGTGAACCAGAGCGCCACGATCGACCAGCGCCACCCGTAGATCGCCCGGACCGGCGCGTTGTGGCGTAGCGGTTGCAGCGCGATCGAACACACCACCACCAGCAGCGGGATTGTCACCGACCAGACCACCATGCAGTAGGGGCAAAGTGCTCCGACGCGGTACAGGCTCTGAAAGATCAACCAGTGCACGAACATTGCCCCCAAGACCGTCCCTGCGGCCAGACCCGCCCAGTACCAGCGGGGCAACCGAACTCCTCCGACGGCGAGCACACCCGTGACGACGGTAACGGTGAATGCGACCACGCCGATCAGCGAGTTGGCGAATCCGAGCACTGATGCCTGCCAAGTGACCATCACAGAGCCACAAGAGAACACCGGGTTGATGCTGCACGAGGGCGTGTAGGACGGGTCGATCAGCAGCTCGATCCTTTCGACGGTCAACGCCATCGCTGCCGCGAGGCCCAGAATCCCGGCGATCAGCACCCAGAACGCGCTGGTCTTGCTGATAGGCACGTCCGGGAACTTGTCGGTCTGAGCCGATCCACCCGTAGCTGCTTCCGTGTGCATACAACTCCTTCTGAAGCCCGTTCATGCAGGAGGCAGAACCTACCGGCGGCAGAGTGCCATGGCTATGGTCGAAAGTCCTCAGTCGACATTCAGCCGTCGGGTATTCGGGTAACTCCAGGCGTTCCAGACTGGTTGTCGAGGAGAAGCCCACATCGACACGCGATAGGAAACAATAAGGGGGAGAATCACTTTGACACCTCGTTAGAAGTTCAAAAGCCCCGAGAGCTCGGCGTACTGCCGCACACTGCCGAAGTTCTGCCAGGAGGGCCAAAAGCCCCTAGACGCAGAACAACTCACACGCTGACACTGGAGTTGTGGCGAACGAACGTGACGCTGTTCGGTCGGATTGGTTATCTACCCGGAATATTCTGGTGCTGGGTCTAATAGGAGTTGTCACTGTTGCTCTGGCGATTACGGTCCCGGCCTGGGTGCGTGAACGGGGGGACCTGCGATCCGTTCAGGGTGTGTCAATAGACGCCGCGATACGCGAGTGGTGGATCGCCAGTCGCACGGACTTCATCACCTTTCAGAGCGCCCTGGATGATTCGCAGGAAGCGTTACAGCAGGCGGACGTTGCGGCGCTGGAGGCAGCGTGCGAGCGGATGCATGACGTGGCTGCCGTAGACGTTGCTGCCCAGCTTCCCACACCTGATGTGAGGCTGACCGCCGAACTGACCGCCGCTGCGGACGACGCACATGACGCAGCGCATATCTGTCTGTCGACAATTGGCGGCGCCATTGTCAGCTATCGGGCCGAGTTCGATACCGACATGGAGCAGGCTCACAAGCACACGGCTGCCGCGAGGGAGATCATCGACCGATTCGTCAATGAAACCCGCTATGCCTAGCTGCCACCGCCTCAGGACCGTCCACAGCGATAGGGCCGAAAGGCTCTACCAGAACGACGTTCGCCTGCCTACGCTCGGTGTCGCTGCGACTTCGCCGTGTCGGGTGCGGTGCTTTCGCACCGTGGTCGCAGCCGCCCCGCTGGATTCCCAGCGGGGCGTTCCCATGGCGAGACTGCGGCCCCCGCTGAGCCGTCGTCGGCAACGAAAAGGCTGAATGTGTTTGTGCTGTCCACCATCCTGTGCCCCTAAGTTGAGCTGTGGATCGTTGAGTAGCCCCTGCCTTGATGATAGGTCGGGAAGAATGGTGTTCAGCAGGGCCAAAAGTCCTATCTCGGTGGACCAATGTTTCCCTGCCGTAGGGGATTCCGTCGTCAGATCGTCGGTTGCTCGAGGGAGTAGAGACATTCGGTAGCCAGCACGTACCGCCCGTCGTCGAGCTTGATGATGGTCACGAATGGATCTGCGACGTCGAACCGCACGATTCTCCCGGCGAACGTGGCGCTGGGGTTTCCCAAGAAGCGCACGATGACGCGGCGGTCTTTGAACCTGCCCTGCACCGGGAAGCGCTGCAGGATGGTTCTCCTCGGATCGCGGGCTGTCACCCAACTAGTATCCGTCAACTCAGCCAGACGCCCCAAATGCTGTCCTTCGCGTCGCGCGGGGACCGAGATGACGCGGCACTTGACCATTCGACCCCGGCGGGCCGCCACTCAGTGAGTCCGAGGTCCATCACTCGTTTGCCAGGCATCAACCTCCGTCTGGGGGATTGCCCGGATGTGGTTCCACTGCAACCGAACCTGGGTGCCGGATGGCGCAGACTCAACCACCGCACGGTCTGCAAGTGCACGCATCAATGAGATCCCACGACCACGGGTAGGGTCCTGTTCCGTCGCGGGGTCTCTTATACGCCAACGACCTTCGTCGGCGATCGTGACGGTGAGAGTCTCCGGCTGGTTATAGTCGGCCCGCAGATGCATCACGCCATGTTGCGCGTTGGTGATGTATGCGAACTCGGCGGCGTTGGCCAAGGCTTCGTGTACCGCGAGCACGATATCGCTGGCCTTCTGCGGAGCCAATGCGAAGTTTCTGCATAGCCAGTCCGAGAACTCGAAGCGCAGTTGTGCGACGTGCGTCAGCGTCGCGGGGATGCCAATCCTGCGAAAGCACCCGGCCCCAACGGCATCCGTGACATCGACCCGTCCATCTATCCCGGTCAATCTACCTGCTCCGCCACGGCGACGAGCGCCTCGGCAAGCGTGGCATACACGTCGATAATGTTGGTGATACCAACGAGGGCCAGCGGGCGCCCGGTGGCCGGCCCGCTGGCCACAACAGCGAACCGAACCGCCGGGGCGAGGGCGTTGTGTGTGGACACGAGCAGCCCCATCCCGGCTGAGGCGAGAAAATCCACCTCGCTGAGATCCACAACCACGGCTTTGGGCGTGTTGGTCGCCGGCCAGGTCATCGCCGCTTCCAGCTGATGAAGTGTCAGAGCGTCGAGAGTTCCCGCAACTGAGATGATGCTGATGTCACCGCGGCGTTCTTCGGTGATCGTGCAGTCGGAGGAGGGCCTGTCGCCGTTGGTTGCCGGGCCTGGCCTACTCGTCATCTCCGGACCTTCCCTGTGTTTCGGTCTGTTGTTCTGTGACGCAACCCTCGGTTGCGCAACCCCTTCTGTGTACGTCGACAGGACCTCCGGCAATAGAGGCGAAGGTCCCACACTCAGTGAGGTCGGGTCGTGGGATTGACAATGCGGCAACATGTTTGACGTCAGCAGGGGTAACGCCGTGGTCGCGCTGCCACGGTGCAGGATGACGGTCGCCTGGGCATGATCGAGCCGCGGACGTAGCGGACCTGCCCTTGATGCACGCCCACGTGAGCAAAGTGGCCCGCCACGCCCGCAGCAATAGCTACGCTAGACGGAATGGGTCCGCCCCTCCTAGGGTCTCTCGACCCTACTTTTGTTCTCGGCAGCGATCGCCCAAGGCAGGGGACGCCCCGCTGCGGAAGTTCAGCGGGGCGGCTGCGGCAGCACGACCGACTGCTAGGGAGGTCGAGGACAACGGATCCTCGGCCCAGTCGTGCCCCCTTGACCAATTGGAACCGCAGCATCGCCAAGATAATTCACGGGCGAGGTACTCATGTAGGGACTTTCGGCCCTAAGCCGACCATCGCCGATGCGATGGACTCCTCGACGAACCAACGGCCCGCCTGCATTCACAGCTGTAGTAGGCGGATCTAGGGTCTTGTGGCCCTTTCGACATGCCACTGGACTAGGCCAAACTGGGCTCTCCCGAGATCGAGAGGCCTGTGTGATGGCTCAATACCGCGCACCGATGTGGGTGTGGTTGCTACTGATAGTGGCGCTGCTCGGCATCTTCGGGCGGTGCACTGATGCTGACCACAACAGCGTTCAAGGCGTGCGAACGCAGGCGACAACAGGGGAGAGGTAATCGCATCTGAGGCCGCATGATCGGTGACATCTGGGTCTATGGCTGACCACTGCGGTTCGAGGAGGCGCTCGACGGCACGATCATCACCGGACACGGTGCATGATGAACGAGGGTGTGGCTGGTCGATCCCAGGACGGAACCCACAAATTCACTTCGGCCGCGACTGCCAACGACGACCAGTTTCGCATCGTGCGCCCAACGCATCAACGCCCACGCCGGCCGGCCAGTTGCTACTTCGCAATTGGCGACAACCTCGGGATACCGTTCGGTCCACTGCCCGATGCGCTCAACCAGCGATTGTTTCTGACGGGCTTGATATTCCAGCCACCATTGGTGATCGGATGCCCGATCCGTGAGGCTACCGGGCAGTTCACCACAGCTGAAGACGGCCGTGAGATCAGCGCCGCGCAGAGCCGCTTCCTCGAAAGCCCACTGGGCTGCGTTCTCGGCGGCGTTGGAACTGTCGATACCGACTACGACCGTCTGCCGCTGTTGCTCTCGGGAATCGTCCTCTGTGCCGCGCACAACGACCACTGGACCGTACCCGTGAGCGCTCACGGATACCGCTACCGACCCGGCATGGACGACGCCCCGGGGATCGGCGCGGCTCGATCCCACAACCGTCAGCAGCGCCTCTCGCGACAACGCAATCAGCGTCGGCAGAGGTCGGCCTGTGATGCATGTGGTCTCAACTGCTGCCTCCGGACATGCCACACCTACCTTCTGCCGAGCCTCGGCCAGAAAGTCAACGGCCCTGGATTCCAGGTACTTCAGTACCCTGTGCTGCGACCAAGGACCTAGTTCGATCTCTGCTTCACCAGGATCGACGATGTGTACCAGCCGCAGCGGGATCCTCCGTCGTTCTGCCTCCCGTGCCGCCCATGCGGCTGCTTCGAGGGCAGACATCGATCCGTCAATGCCGACAAGAACGTTGGCGGTACTCTCAACCGCGCTTGCGATCCAGGGCAATAGATACTCCTTGATATCGATTTGGCTGGCGGACTTAGCGATGACGCCCACGCTGCTCGCCGTTGTCCCCGTTCCCGGCCGGCTCGTCATCCAGATTGGAGTACCCGGCTGGACGAGGTGAAGAGTCCTTGGTCCTCAACGTCGACGACCTGTTCGGTGAACGGGCGTCTCGAATCACAACAACGGACCGCAAAATCGTTACGGGCCTTCGTCCCTGCTGAATTTTGTTGTCTAGCCGTAGTTCTGGGATAGACCCAACCCGGGGGTGCCCAGGGTGGCTAGCGGCCAACTGCGGGGTGTCCGCCGGAGCGCTGTGAATCCTTCACCTGGCATTGAACCGCCGCCGCCTCTCGTCCATACCAATAGGGCCTTTTGGCCCTATCCGCAGATGGGGATACCGCCGGTACCGTTTGTGTACACGAAGCGGGTGTATGTAAACCCCGAAGGGGAGGTTGGACAATGGCTCGGACCAGGATGATCAGGCGTTGGCGCAAGAACATGGACGTCAGCGACGACATGCAGTACGCCGATATGCTCGCGACCCTGTCGGAGGGGTCGGTGCGTCGCAGCTTCAACCCGTACAAGGACATCGAGTGGGACACACCAGCTTTCGCTGTCAAAGCAGACGATCCGCGCTGGATCCTGCCCGAATCGGACCCGATCGGCGCTCATGCGTGGTACCAGGCGCAGCCGGTGGAGCGGCAGATCGAGATCGGCATGTGGCGCCAGGCCAATGTCGCCAAGGTTGGTGAGCAGTTCGAGAACATCCTGATCCGCGGCCTGATGGAGTACTCGTTCTGGGTGCCCAACGGCTCGCCGGAGTACCGGTACTGCCTGCACGAATCCATTGAGGAGTGCAACCACAATCTGATGTTCCAGGAGATGGTGAATCGGATCGGGATGGACGTGCCGGGTATGCCGCGGCTGCTCAAGTGGATGCAGCCGCTGATCCCGTTGACCGCGGGCCCGCTGCCGATCCCGTTCTTCTTCGGTGTGCTCGCCGGCGAGGAGCCCATCGACCACACGCAGAAGAACGTGCTGCGCGAGGGCAAGGCCCTGCATCCGATCATGGAGCGGGTCATGGCGATTCACGTCGCCGAGGAGGCCCGTCACATGTCCTTCGCGCACCAGTACCTGCACAAGCGGGTGCCGAATCTTCGCTTCCACCAGCGCCTGCTGCTGTCGCTGTTCGTGCCGCTGACCATGCGCATCCTGTGCTCGGCGATCATCGTGCCGCCGCGCGCGTTCTGGAAGGAGTTCGACATCCCGCGCTCGGTGCGCAAGGACCTGTTCTTCGGTTCGCCCGAGTCGCGCAAGATCCTGCGGGACATGTTCGGCGATGTCCGCATGCTGTGCCACGACACCGGCCTGATGAACCCGATCGCCAAGCTGATGTGGCGGATCTGCAAGATCGACGGGCCCCCGAGCCGCTACCGCAGCGAACCGCAACGTCAGCATCTGCTTTCCGTCGTCTAGCCGCCGGCAGCGTCGCTGACCCGACAAGAACTGCGGCATCGATAAACCCGTGCATCGAAAGGCTTGGTTGGCTGTGACTGATATCGAACACCTCGACGTGCTGATCATCGGCGCCGGCATCTCCGGCATCGGTGCCGCCTATTACCTGCAGCGTGAACATCCGGGCCGCAGCTACGCGATCCTGGAGGCCCGTGGCGCCACCGGCGGCACGTGGGACCTGTTCCGCTACCCGGGCATCCGGTCGGATTCGGACCTGCACACCTTCGGCTACGAGTTCAAGCCGTGGCGCGACGAGCATGCCATCGCCACCGCCGACAAGATCCTGGCCTACCTGCGTGAGACCGTCGCCGAGAACGGCATCGACGGCCACATCCGGTTCCACCACAAGGTGTTGGGCGCGGCCTGGGATTCGGTGCAGGCGAGCTGGACGGTGGACATCGAGCGGACCGACGGTGAGGGCGCGGATCCCGAATTCGTGCAGATCTCGGCGAGCTGGTTGTTCTGCGGGGGCGGCTACTACCGCTACGACCAGGGTTACACCCCGCGCTTCGAAGGCCAGGAGCGGTTCACCGGACGCATCGTGCACCCCCAGCACTGGCCCGAGGATCTCGACTACACCGACAAGAAGGTCGTCGTGATCGGCAGCGGTGCCACCGCGGTCACGCTGGTCCCGGCGATGGCGGGGACCGCGGCCCACGTCACCATGTTGCAGCGCTCACCGACCTACGTGATGCCGGTGCCGGCCAAGGACAAGTTCGCCAACACCGCCAAGCGGCTGCTGGGCGACAAGCGTGGCTACGCGCTGACCCGGCGTAAGAACATCCTCAAACAGCGTGGGGTCTACACGTTCTGCCAGAAGTACCCGACGGCGGCCCGGGCTGTGATCCGCTGGATCAACGCCGCCAAGCTGCCCGCGGGGTATCCGGTGGACGAGCATTTCAGCCCCCACTACAACCCGTGGGACCAGCGGTTGTGCGCAGTGCCTGACGGTGACCTGTTCGCCGCGCTCGGTGACGGCGGTGCTTCGGTGGTCACCGACCGCATCGCGACGTTCACCGAGAAGGGCATCCTGCTGGAGTCCGGCCGCGAGCTCGACGCCGACATCATCGTCACCGCAACCGGATTGAACATCCAGCTGCTCGGCGGGATGACCCTTACGGTTGACGGTGATCCGGTCGACATATCGAAGACCGTGGCCTACAAGGGCATGATGTTGTCCGGCGTTCCCAACTTCGTGCTCGCGTTCGGCTACACCAACTCGTCGTGGACGCTCAAGATCGACCTGTTGTGCGAGCACTTCTGCCGGCTGCTGAGCCACATGGACGGTCACGGCTATGACATGGTGTGGCCGGTCGCTGATCCGGAGATGGAAACTCTTCCGTTGCTGGACTTCTCGGCAGGGTACGTGCAGCGAGCTCTGGGTCAGATGCCTCGCCGCGGCGTCACGGGCCCGTGGGTGATGTCGATGAACTACTTCCATGACGTGGCGATGCTACGAAACGGGCCCGTGGTCGACCCGAATCTCGCGTTCGAGAAGGTTGCGACGAAAACCCGATCTGTTCGGTGAAAGGTTTTTCGGACCTGATGACGGTTTCGCGGTCAGCGGCACATCGAGGTAGTCCCCAGCTGCTCGGACACACACTCGTTGTGGTCGCCGTCGCCGCCGCGCTGTTGGCCGCTTGCGGCAGCGCAGAGGAGAACAAGCGAGCGACTTCGGCGGCCGCCCAAGGAGCCACAGGAACACCGACGCCGCAGCCTGCGGCAGCACACTGCGCAATTGTGAGGGCTGACCGGTGGATCGATGTTTCCCTGGCCGCCGGGCAACCGACGATGCGGATTCCGCAGCCACCCAATTGGGAATCAGAACCGGACTTCATCAAGCCGCCGATGAAGCTCGTGTTGCGCAACAATGCACTGGCCGATGGAAACGGGGTGCCTGTGATCACTGTTGCCGCCGGTGAGGCAACAGAGCCAGATCAGACGCCTGACGAGATGTTGAACGACAGCATCGCGGGCTTCGAAAATATTGGCGCCCAGAATATTTCGCAGCACCCGGCGACCGTATGCGGATACTCCGCCCGCAGAGTCTCCTACACCGCTGACAGAGTAAGTGCCACGGCAATCGCCGTCGCTGTTCCCATCGAAGGCAAGATGTCCGTCGTCATTGTCGCTGCACAGAGCGTGACACCGCAAAACCGTACATTCCAACTGGACTCGGAGCACATCTTGTCGGGGATCCAGATCAGGCCCTGACAAATGCCCTCACCGGCCGGGGACTTCAGTCCCTAGCGGCAGCAGGTGTGCGGTGGTCGAATCGTTGTACCTGATCGGTAGCCGCGAAAGGAGCATTTGTGGCCCGCCTTCCCGCACCTCACCGTGCTGGTCCGATGAACACCTGCCAGCGGCCGATTGCTGAGTCGGCCTCTCTGGATTGGCGTTCACGGGGCAGCTGCCGCGACGCCGACCCGACGGTGTTCTATGGCCCCGATCGCGAAAGAGCCGCGGCGCGACGACGACGTGTAGCCCAGGCCAAGGCGATCTGCCAAGCATGTCCGGTAAAGCGTGCATGCCTCAGACAATCGCTGAGACTCGCCGAACGGCACGGGGTCTGGGGAGGGCTGACGGCCGATGAACGCGGCGACATACTGATGGCACTGTCGCCGGCCAGCGGGGAGGGAGGCGCTTCGGCGACGTAGCGAAGCCGGGGGAGTTCAAACAGCGTCAGCGCAGCTGGGATCCAACGCCGAAGTCGTGTCCCCACAGGCTGACGGCAGTCGATTCCCGGACAATCCAATCGAGGTCGTCGACCTGCAATCCTTCACAGCCGAACGCGACGATCGGTGAGCTCGGCCGCTGTCCCCTTACGGTAGGGAATGCCCTCGAAGTCGAGGCGGGACCGAACGTCGCGCAAGGCCTCGGCGTTCGCAGTCTCCCAACCGCACGACAACAGGCGGTCAGTCTCACCCGGGATGATGACCAGTCGAGCAGGGAAGTCGTCCATCCGCAGATACAGTGCTCCCGCAGCAGGCCCCGCTCCCTCTACCATGCCGAGCACCTTCAACCCGTACTCGCGCCAAGCCGCCATGTCTGTGGCCTCGATGCGCAGGTACCCCAACGACCGGATTCTCTTCTCCGTGATCTTGTGAGTAGCGGTCATGTATCAGACCATCGTGTCGGCCGGGGGCAGGCCGAACTCGTTGTTGCCGAAGATCAGGTAGGCGCGCTCGGGATCGTTGGCCGCGTGCACCCGGCCGGCGTGTGCGTCACGCCAGAACCGCTGTACCGGAGCGTCGTTGGACAGCGCGGTGGCACCCGAGGCCTCGAAGAGCCGGTCGATCGAGGCGATCGCGCGGCCGGTGGCACGCACCTGGTCGCGACGGGCGCGGGCGCGCAGCTCGAACGGGATCTCCTCACCGGCGACCAGCAGCGCGTACTCGTCGGCAACGTTGCCCGACAGCTGGCGCCAGGCGGCGTCGATGTCGCTGGCGGCCTCGGCGATCCGGATCTTGGCGAACGGATCGTCCTTGGCCTTCTCGCCGGCGAAGGCGGCGCGGACACGCTTGCCCTGGTGCTCGACGTGGGCGTCGTAGGCGCCGTAGGCCATACCCACGATCGGGGCCGAGATGGTGGTGGGATGAATTGTGCCCCAAGGCATCTTGTAGACCGGGGCGGTGTTGGTCCGATACCCGCCGGCGGTGCCGTCATTCATGGCCTTGTAGGACAGGAAGCGGTGCTTGGGCACGAACACGTCCTTGACCACGACGGTGTTGCTGCCGGTGCCGCGCAGGCCGACGACGTTCCAGACGTCGTCGATCTGGTAGTCGGTCCGCGGGATCAGGAAGCTGCCGAAATCGACCGGCCGGCCGTCCTTGATGACCGGGCCACCGACGAAGGCCCAGGTGGCGTGCGCACTTCCTGACGACCACTGCCATGATCCCGACACCAGATAGCCCCCGTCGATGGCATGGGCCGCACCCATCGGGGCGTACGACGAGGACACGCGTGCGGACGGGTCGTCACCCCAGACGTCTTCCTGGGCCTGCTGATCGAACAGCGCCAGGTGCCAGTTGTGCACGGCCAGCACACCCGCCACCCAGCCGGTCGAACCACAGGCGCTGGCCAGCCGGCGCACTGCCTCGCAGTAGATGGTGGGGTCGCACTGCAGACCGCCCCACTGCTCGGGCTGCAGCAGGGTGAAGAACCCGATGTCCTCGAGCGCTGTCAGGGACTCGTCGGGGATCGCCCGCAAATCCTCGGTGGACTGGGCCCGCTCGCGCAGCAGCGGCAACAACTCGTCGACGCCCGCCAGAACTGTTCGGGTGTCGTGAACCGCCCGGGTAGTACCTTGCTGAACAGAAGTCACTGAACTGCCTTCCCAACGCTGCGCTGATTGAGACCGAGGTCTGTGTCGACCGGGGTCAGGGTTTCTTGCTGCCGGAGGTTCTCCGCGACTTCTTGGCGCCAGTACTCGTTGGCGGCCGTGGTATCCACCTCGTACTCGAAGCGATCGGTCATGTCCGCGGTGACGTCGGCGGCGTCGACATAGAACTGCTCGTACCACCGTCGCAGCTGATAGACCGGACCGTCCTCCTCCACCAGAAGTGGATTGTCGATACGCGTCTTGTTCTTCCATATCTCGACGTCTTGCAGAAAGCCACGGCTGACACCATCGGTGAACGCCCGCAACAGCATGTCGGTGGCCTCGTCGCTCAGGCCTTGCGGGCGACATACCATGATTCCCCATTGCAGCACAAAGGAATCCGGCGTCACGGGGTAGTGGCAGTTGACCAGGATCGCTTCAACTTCGTACCCGCTGTAGCTGTTGTGCAGGCGGTTGATCATGAACGACGGCCCGAAGTAGGACGCCTCGGAATCGAGGATCTGCTCGCCGGCATAGTGCGAACCGCCCAGGTTGACGTCGGGCCTGCCGATTGTCCGAAGGTACTGCGACGCCACCTGGCCTTCGAACACGTTCTTGAAATAGGTCGGAAAGCCGAAATGGATGTAGTAAAAATGCGCCATGTCGACGATGTTGTCGACAATCTCTCGACAGTTCGAGCCGATGAGCTCAGTGCGCCAAGACCATTCCGTCCAGCCGTCGTCACGAAACTCAGGAATGTCGGGGATGTCCAGATGCGGCGACGGTGCACCGCCCTCTGGGTCATGCCAGACGAACAAGAGACCTGCACGGATACTCGATATCCACACACGTGTACGAGCAAGTCGGGGAGCGCGCTTCGCATACGGGACCTGTGTACAGCGGCCATTGCCGGCCCACCTCCAGTCGTGGAACGGGCACGCAACGGCATCACCTTTGATCTCGCCTTGCGAGAGGTCGCCACCGAGATGTCGGCAGTACGCGTCAAGCACGTGCACCGCGCCCTCACTGTCGGCGAAGACCACCAACTTCGTTCCGAATGCGTTGATCGAGTGCGGCTTTCCGTCAACGAACTCTGACAGCATGCCCAGACAATGCCAGCCCCGGGCAAATCGCGTCGGAGCCGTCCCGACATCGATCTCACGCACCGCGGCACCAGTCGAATCGTTGGACAATCCGTTACCTCCAGCCACCTAACGGGAAACGAGAACACGTTCCTTAATTCGCTGGATTGCTACACTAAGGGCAGGCCGAAGCGGTCGAATAGGGACGAAGGTCCCTAGTTTGGGCCGTCCCGATGCGACCCCGGCGCGGTCCGCCGCATCGGGCTGTCCCTATTGGCGTGCATACGGATCAGCCGCAGCCAGGATGAACTTTGTTGGCATGCAATACGATTCATGGTTCGAACATGGAGCTAGGGACTAAAGGCCCTTTTGTGGACAGGTGCCCAGGGCAATAGTGATGGTGCGCTGCTACATCGCAGAGCCCGAGAATGTGGAATGTGGGGAGCCCTCAGCCATGGCCAATCTGAATCTCGCGGAAGGCTTCGATCCTCTCGACGCTCATCAAGCACTGGCAAGTCGACTACGGCGGCCACTGACGCCGCACAGCGAAACCCTATTGGGCACCGGTCCATTTCGTTTCTGATTCCATCGAAAGGTTGTTTGTGCAGGTCACCAGCGTCGGGCATGCCGGCTTCCTGATCGAGACCAAGGCTGGCAGCATTCTGTGCGACCCCTGGGTCAACCCCGCCTATTTTGCCTCGTGGTTCCCGTTCCCCGACAACAGCGGACTGGACTGGGACACCCTCGGCGACGTCGACTACCTCTACGTGTCGCACCTGCACAAGGATCACTTCGACCCGCAGAATTTGAGCCGCCACGTCAACAAGGACGCGGTGGTGCTGCTGCCCGACTTCCCGGTGCCGGATTTGCAGCGCGAACTGCAGGCGCTGGGCTTTCACCGGTTCTTCGAGACCACCGATTCGGTCAAGCACACCGTGCGCGGCCCCAAGGGCGAGCTGGACGTGATGATCATCGCCCTGCGCGCACCGGCCGACGGACCGATCAGCGAGTCGGTCCTGTGTCCTCGAGGTAGACCAAGCCGTTGCCGTCAACATGAACGACGCGCGCCCAGTGGATCTGGACATGCTGCACACCGATTTCGGTCAGATCGACGTGCACATGCTGCAGTACTCGGGCGCCATCTGGTATCCGATGGTCTATGACATGCCGGCCCGCGCCAAGGAGGCCTTCGGCGTCCAAAAGCGCCAGCGCCAGATGGACCGGTGCCGCCAGTACATCGCGCAGGTCGGTGCGACGTGGGTGATCCCGTCGGCCGGGCCGCCGTGCTTTTTGGATGCCGAGCTGCGTGATCTCAACGACGACCACGGCGACCCGGCCAACATCTTCCCCGACCAGGTGGTGTTCCTCGATCAGATGCGGCGCCACGGCCATGACGGCGGCCTGCTGATGATCCCGGGCAGCACCGCGGATTTCACCGGCTCGCAACTGGATTCGCTGACGCATCCGGTGCCGGATCCGGAGACGATCTTCACCACCGGCAAAGCCGCCTACATCGAAGAGTACGCCGCGCGGATGGCCCCGGTGCTGGCCGCGCAGAAGGCGTCATGGGCGCCCGCGGCCGGGGAATCCCTGCTGCCCGGGCTGCGGGCGTTGTTCGAGCCGATCATGAGCCAGACCGACCAGATCTGCGACGGTATCGGTTACCCGGTGGAACTGCGCCTGTCCGGGCCCGACCACACCGAGACCGTGGTCCTGGATTTCCCGAAACGTCTTGTGCGCGAACCTATCGCGGACGAGAAGTTCCGCTACGGATTCGCCATCCCGCCCGAGCTGGTGCGCACCGTGCTGCGCGACAACGAGCCGGACTGGGTCAACACCATCTTCCTGTCCACCCGGTTCAAAGCCTGGCGCGTCGGCGGCTACAACGAGTACCTGTACACCTTCTTCAAGTGCCTGACCGATGAACGCATCGCCTACGCCGACGGCTGGTTCGCCGAGGCCCACGACGATTCCTCGTCGATCACCCTGGACGGCTACCAGATCCAGCGCCGATGCCCACACCTGAAAGCCGACCTGTCCAAATTCGGTGTGGTGGAGGGCAACACCCTCACCTGCAACCTGCACGGCTGGCAGTGGAACCTGGACAACGGCAAATGCCTGACCACCAAGGGCCACGAGCTAGCGACCAGCCCCCGTACCCGGTCGACTGACTGACCACCTTTCGGAGCGTGCCTCCTCGATCGCAAGGCGGCACGCCTACCGTGTCGCGCAGGCGGTCAGCAGTGACTCGGCCGCGCGGGTAGCCGTCCCGACACACGCTGGAACCCCGACTCCATCCAGGTATGCGCCTGCCACCACCAGCGTTGGCGGCAGCCCAGCCCGTAGCTCGGTGATCACCCCTCGGTGGCCCGGCTGGTACTGCGGGATCGCGTCCATCCAGCGATGCACGTGAGAGTCCACGGGCTCCACGGCAATGCCGAAGAGGGTGACCAGATCCTGTTGTGCCCAGGACAGCAGGTCGTCGTCAGTGGCGTTGCGGGCCAGTTCGTCGCCCAGTCGGCCGAACGACAGCCGGACCAGTTCTACATCGCCGCACCGGCCCCATTTCCGCGACGACAGGGTGATCGCCTTACAGCGCAGCTTTTCTCCGCTGGCCGCCAAGACCCCCGACTGCTGGGGCAGCGGTGTGCCCGCTGGAAGAGCCAGCCCTACAACGGCCACCGAGGCGACGGGTATGCGGCGCGCAGCTGCCGCGCTGTGCGGCGCGAGGTGCTCGATCAGTGAGGGCAGGCGTGGCGCCGGAACAGCAATCACGACTGCATCGGCCGGCCAGTAGCCACCTTCTTCATCGATCACCTCCCAGCCACCGGTGGTGCTGTCGATTCGCTGGACACCCTTCTGAATCCAATGGGCACCGGCCCGGTGACGTAGTTCGTCGACCAGCACTGAGTAGCCACCCCGCACCGCACCGAAGGCCGACCCGAAAACCGGGGCTGGCAATGCCCTGCGCACCGCCTCGGTCAAGCTCGTCGCGCCGCGATCGAGCGCGACAGCCACGGCCGGGGCAGCCGCGCGCAAGCCAATGCTCGCCGCCGATCCCGCATACACACCGGCCAGCAGGGGGTCCACCGACCTGGTTACGACCTGCTGCCCGAACCGATCGCCGACCAGTTCCGCGACGGTCGGATCAGCGCCGACGTTCCAGGTCAGCGGGCGGATGCGTTCGTCGAGAACTTGAGCGATCGATGCGTTGTCCACCAGGTCGAGCATCGACGATGCCAACGTCGGGATCCCTTGCACTGCGCCCTGCGGCAACGGGTGCAACTGCCCACAGCTGTAGAGCGACGGCTGCGCACCAGTGGTCTGGATCTGGCGATCGGCCAGCCCGAGCTCGGCCAGCAGAGCCGGCATTTCCGGCCTGCGGGTGATGAAGGCCTCGGCGCCGATGTCGAATGGTTGCCCGCCAAGACGCACGGTGCGCAGTACGCCGCCGAGCCGATCAGCGCCGTCGAACAACGTGATCGACGCGTCCGGACCGGCGGACCTTCGAAGCCGGTAGGCGGCTACCAGACCCGAGATTCCGCCACCGACAATGCAATACGAAAGGCCCATAGGACTATCCCTCTTCCGGCACCGTCGTCAAATGAGCGGTGTCACTTGGACGATCCACCGATCCGCTGCCGGCTGCTAGAGCAGAAAGACCCTCGATGTGGAACTACCAGTTCCAGTCGTCGTCGGTGGTCGTGACCGCGGTTCCGATGACGTACGCGTTGCCGCTGCCAGAGAAGAAGTCGTGGTTCTCGGCTGCCCCGGGGTCGAGCGCGGACAGGATCTCCACGGGAGCCTGGCTGTCGGCGCGCGCGAACAATGGGTCGAAGCCAAGGTTGGCGAGGGCTTTGTTGGCGTTGTAGCGCATATAGGGCAGCACTGGATCTGTCATGCCCAGCGGGTCGTAGAGATAGCGGGCGTAGTCAGTTTCGTTGTCGTAGAGCTCGGTGAGCATGGCGTAGGCGAACTCGCGCAATTCGTTTTGCCGCGCGGTCGTTTCGTAGTGAAATCCGCGTTGGAACTTGTAGCCGATGTAGTGCCCGTGCACGGCCTCGTCGCGAATGATCAACCGGATGATGTCGGCGGTATTGGGCAGGATCGAGTGTGCTGCCCAATACAGCGGCAAGTAGAAGCCGCTGTAGAACATGAACGACTCCAGCATGACCGAGCTGATCTTCTTTTTCAGCGGGTCGTTGCCGCGGTAGTAGTCGTGGACGATATGAGCCTTGCGCTGTAGGTAGATATTGCTGCGTGACCACGCGAACGCATCGGAGATCTCGCGTGTGGAGCACAGGGTGGAGAAGATGGAGCTGTAACTCTTGGCATGAACCGACTCCATGAACGCCATGTTCGTATAGACGGCCTCTTCGTGTGGGGTCAGCGAATCTGCGAGCATTTCAACGCATCCCACGGTTCCCTGCATGGTGTCGAGCAGCGTGAGGCCGGTGAATACCCGTATGGTGAGCAGTTGCTGGGCTTCACTGAGGCTGTTCCAGCTGGCCAGGTCATTGGACAATGGCACTTTCTCGGGGAGCCAGAAGTTGGCTGTCAACCGATTCCATACTTCGATGTCCCGGTAGTCGGTGACTGCGTTCCAGTTGATCGCTTCCAGAGGCTCCGGTAGCGGCTCGTCCGCGCTCGGCATGGTCATGGTTCGTTGTTGTGGCCGACGTGGGCTTCGAGGCGCATCCGCTCGACCATGTGGGGGTAGTGCAACTCGAATGCGGGGCGCTCCGAACGGATGCGGGGCAGCTCGGTGAAGTTGTGCCGCGGCGGCGGGCAGGAGGTCGCCCACTCCAGCGAGTTGCCGTGGCCCCAGGGGTCGTCGACGGTGACGGGTTCGCCGTAGCGCCAGCTCTTGAACACGTTCCACACAAACGGCAGTACCGAGATGCCCAGGATGAAGGATCCGATGGTGGAGACCACATTCAATGTGGTGAACCCATCGGTGGGCAGGTAGTCGGCGTAGCGGCGCGGCATGCCCTCGTCACCGACCCAGTGCTGCACCAGGAAGGTGAGGTGGAAGCCGATGAAGGTCAGCCAGAAATGCACTTTCGCCAGGCGTTCATCGAGCAGACGTCCGGTCATCTTCGGGAACCAGAAGTACACGCCGGCGTAGGTGGCGAACACGATGGTGCCGAACAGGGTGTAGTGGAAGTGCGCGACGACGAAATAGCTCTCGGTGACGTGGAAGTCGATCGGCGGGCTGGCCAGCAGCACGCCGGACAAACCGCCCAGCAGGAACGTGACCAGGAAGCCGATCGAGAACAGCATCGGGGATTCGAAGGTGAGTTGGCCGCGCCACATGGTGCCCACCCAGTTGAAGAACTTGATGCCGGTCGGCACCGCGATCAGGAACGTCATGAAGGAGAAGAACGGCAGCAGGACCGCGCCGGTGGCGTACATGTGGTGCGCCCAAACAGCCACGGACAGAGCGGCGATGCTGATGGTGGCGTAGACCAGTGTGGTGTAACCGAAGATCGGCTTGCGGCTGAACACCGGAATGATCTCGGATACGACACCGAAGAACGGCAGGGCCAGGACGTAGACCTCGGGGTGGCCGAAGAACCAGAACAGATGTTGGAACAGCATGAGGCCGCCGTTGGCGGGGTCGTAGATGTGGGCGCCGAGCCGGCGGTCGGCGGCCAGTCCGAACATCGCGGCGGTCAGCAGGGGGAACACGATCACCACCAGCATGGAGGTGATCAGGATGTTCCAGGTGAAGATCGGCATCCGGAACATCGTCATACCTGGGGCGCGCATGCAGACCACGGTGGTGATCATGTTGACCGCGCCGAGAATGGTGCCCAGACCACCGACGGCGATTCCCAGGATCCACAGGTCCGCTCCGGCGCCGGGGGAGTGAATGGCGTCGCTGAGCGGGGTGTAGGCGGTCCAGCCGAAATCGGCTGCGCCACCGGGGGTGATGAAGCCGCCGAGGGCGATCAGCGCTCCGAACAGGAACAGCCAATATGAGAGGGCGTTCAGCCGCGGGAACGCCACGTCGGGCGCGCCGATCTGCAGCGGGAGCACCAGGTTGGCGAACCCGAACACGATCGGGGTGGCATAGAACAGCAGCATCACCGTGCCGTGCATGGTGAACAGCTGGTTGAACTGCTCATTGGATAAGAACTGCATCCCGGGTTCGGTCAGTTCGGTGCGCATCAATAGCGCCATCACGCCGCCGATCCCGAAGAACGTGAAACACGTGACGCAGTACATGATGCCGATCAGCTTGTGATCGGTCGTGGTGATGAGTTTGTAGATCAGGTTGCCCTTGGGGCCTGTCCGTTCCGGAAACGGACGACGTGCCTGGAGTTCTCCGATTGGAGGGGCTTCGGCAGTCACTGACAGATCTCCTCTCTATACCCACACCCACGCACCGACGAAGGGCTGAATCGGCGGTTCTCAGGATCAGGCAGTTGGCGGCGCTTTCCGCAAGGTGTCCGGTTGGCTATCCACTGTTTCTCGCTCGGTCCCCGCACGGAAGGGCCATAAGTCCTCTATCGGGACGTGTCGTCAAAGGGTGAGCTCTGGAGGAGAAAGTCCATGCAGCATAGGGTCTTTCGTAATCGATCTGACGCCGAAGGTCCCCAAGAATCAGAGTATGGAGCGGCCTTTGTCCTCTGTCCATCGTGCGGCGGGCCTCAGCACGATGGAAGGCGGGATTCAAACAAGGAGGTTTCTGTTGATGCACTTCACCTTCGGCGCCGGACGTTGTTGGATCGTGCGGGCGCTGGGCGCCAATCCCATAATTCGGCTGACTGACCGGGCGGAGGCGGTCGGCGCCGTCGTGGTCATCATTCTGATTCTGACTGCGACGGCAATCACTGGCGCGATCAGCACCGCGGCCCATGACAGCCGATCACATCTGTATGCCCAACAGGCGGCGTCTCGCCACACCGTGCAGGCCCGCGTGACGGCCCCGAGTAAGGAGGCGATCGGGAGGACCGGAAGGCAGTTCGAAACACCGGCTCGCTGGCCGACCCCGTTCGGAGAGCGTTCTGGCTCAGTCTTTCTGAGCCACGCGGCGGAAGCGGGCAGTCAGGTCGATATCTTGGTCGATTCCACCGGTCGGCAAGTGCCCCCACCACCACCTTCTTGGCAAGCCGGCGTGGACGCGGCTTCCATCGGAGTTGCGGTGTGGCTGATTTCTATTGGCGTGATTGGGCTGGCAGCGTCCTTAACGCAGCAGTGGTTGGTGCGGCTGCGTTATCGAAAGTGGGACGACGAGTTGCGGTTGCTGAAAAGCGATACCGGAGGGCTCAGCGGGAAGCAACGTTGAGACCTGATCGAAAATAACACCGTCCCAACGCCTTTTGGCCTATGTGGCATTGATGTGTGGAAGGTACGTCCGGTGGATGCAGACGTTATTGTCATCGGTGCTGGCTTAGCAGGTCTGGCCGCTGTCCACGAACTGACCAGGCGGGGCAAGAAGGTTGCCCTGGTCGATCAGGAAGGACCCGCCAACTTGGGTGGACAAGCCTTCTGGTCGCTGGGTGGAATCTTTCTGGTCGACAGTCCTGAGCAACGGCGTCTCAGAGTGAGGGACACGGTTGCGCTTGCCTGGGCGGACTGGCAGGGCAGTGCCCAGTTCGATCGTCTTGACGACCAGGATCTTTGGGCGAACAGATGGGCCCGAGCCTATGTGGAATTCGCCGCGGGGGAATTGCGGCCGTGGCTGGCCAGTCACGGTGTGAGATTCCTGCCAAGCGTGGGATGGGCGGAGCGTGGCGACCTGTGTGCCAGTGGACATGGCAACTCGGTGCCTCGATTTCACATCGTCTGGGGCGCCGGCCCTGGTTTGGTGGCACCGTTCGTCAACTTGGCCAGACAGGCCGAGATCGACAGACACGTAAGGTTTTACCACCGGCACCGTGTCGATGAGCTACTCGTCAACTCGGGAGCGGTTGTCGGCGTGCGTGGCACAGTGCTGGCGCCCGACACGTCCCCTCGAGGCGTCTCGACAAATCGGGATCCGCATGGCGAGTTCGAACTCACCGCCGCGGCGGTCATCCTCGCGGCCGGCGGTATCGGCGGGAACCAGGAGATGGTGCGTCAGTTCTGGCCAAAATCCCTTGGCAGTCCACCGAAGAACATGATCACCGGTGTTCCCGCCCACGTCGATGGTCGCATGCTCACCATTGCCGCCGATTCCGGTGCGCGACTGGTCAACCGCGACCGCATGTGGCACTACACCGAAGGGGTACGCGACTGGAGTCCGGTCTGGCCCCATCACGCGATCCGCATTCTGCCCGGGCCGTCGTCGATGTGGTTCGATGCCCTGGGGCGACGACTGCCCGAACCGTATCTGCCGGGCTACGACACCCTCGGCACCCTGCGCCATCTGCGCACGGATCCCGATATCGCCGCCTACGACCATTCGTGGTTCATACTCAACCAGAAGATCATCGAGGAAGAGTTCGCGCTGTCTGGTTCCGAACAGAACCTCGACATCACCAAGAAGAGCGTCGGGGCAGTGGTCCGAGACCGCCTGCTCAACACCAGGGCACCCAGGGCTGTCGAGGCATTCAAGCGTCATGGCCCAGACTTCGTGGTGGCCAGGACACTCGACCAGCTCGTGGCGGCCATGAACCGAATGACCGATGAGCCCCTGATCGACCCCTCTCTGGTTCGGGCACAAATCGAGGCGCGCGATCTGCAGGTGGCCAACCCGTTCAGCAAAGACGCACAAGTCCAAGGCATCCGCAATTCGCGACGTTATGCCGGAGATCGTTTGACCCGCACCGCCGTCCCGCACCGGATCCTGGACCCAAAGGCCGGGCCGTTGATCGGCGTGCAACTGCACACCATGACGCGAAAGACGCTGGGCGGCATCCAAACCGATCTTCGCTCACGCGCGCTCGGACTGGACGGGCAACCTATTGACGGGCTCTATGCGGCCGGTGAAGTCGCCGGCTTCGGAGGCGGAGGGCTACACGGGTACAACGCGCTGGAGGGGACGTTCCTCGGTGGCTGTCTGTTCACTGGTCGTACGGCTGGGCGGGCCGCGGCAGACTCACTCTGAGGTTCGGCCACAGGGAACGCCGTGGGGCGGTTCCCTGTCGACGCCGTGACCCGGAATGACGACTGCCGGTGATCCGGCCCACCCACAAGCCAACCTGCACAATGCTTGTCCCGCTACCGTCGGTCAAGCCGGTCTTTCGGCATGGCGAGCTGCACGGCTGAGCCGGCGCTCCTTGGCCGCATCGAACTTCACGCAGGATTCTTCGAGCTTCTCGACCAAGACACCCAGATCGTCCCGCGCCCGCGCTCCGTCGCCGGTGAAATCCTCGCGTTCGAAGATGCGCCACTTCCTGAGCTGAGGCATCACGATCTCCTCCAGGTGGACGCGCGGATCGTAGATGCCACCAACCGCAATGGTCACAGCCTTGCGGCGAAACGCTGGAATGGTGTAACCCGGCATCGTGAAGTTGTTGAGAATCCGGTACACCGAAGCGATGGCCTGATTCGGTGCGAGTTCGAACCCCGCCGCGGAGACGTCGCGGTAGAACAGCATGTGCAGATTCTCGTCGGCCGAAACTCGTTGCAGCAGTTGATCGGCAATCGGGTCATTGCAGGCCTTGCCGGTGTTGCGGTGTGACACCCGGGTGGCCAGTTCCTGGAAGCTCACGTATAGGACGGAATCGAAGAGGCTGTCGGCGAACAGGTTTCCCTGCTGGTTCTGACCGGGGGAGAAGCCGCGGGTGATCTGCTCGACGCGAAGTTCTTCGAGTTCGATCGGGTCGCTGTTTCGCGTCACCACGAGGTAGTCGCGCAGCGCCATGCTGTGCCGGTTCTCTTCAGCCGTCCAGCGGTTGACCCACTGGCCCCAGGCGCCGTCCATGCCCATATTCATCGCAATCTCGCGGTGATAGGAGGGCAGGTTGTCTTCGGTGAGCAGGTTTACCACCATCGCGAGCCTGGCGACCTCCGACAACTGAGACTGGTCCGGGTGCCAATCCTGACCACCCAGGGCGTAGTAGTTCTTGCCGTCCGACCACGGAATGTAGTCGTGCGGACTCCATTCCTTCATCATCGACAGATGCCTGTTGAGCAGGCGCTCTGCCACCGGTTCCAGTTCTTTCAGCAATCGCAGATCGTTCGAGTCCTTCGGCAAAGTCCCTCCTGAGCCCGTACCTGTTACTTGCAGTTTCATTTAACGGGTCCTGTTGGGGCGCGGGTAGGGACTTTTGTCATCGCTCGGTTTTGCGGGGAGGCCTGTTCCTAACAGAGACGTCCGCGCTTCGTTCCAGTATGTGATTGCCAGATCAGGACTTTCGGCCCTGGCGCCCCTACGCGCACTGAGGGTAGTCAGAAGGCATGCGGCAAGCGGTGCGGGCGCAGTTGACAGTTCCACCGCTCCGGCACGCGCGGTCCTATCCACCATGAAGGACGCCCTCAGACCCGCCGAGATATCCACAGGAGGCTGAACAAACATTGTCTGACACAGCGGATTCCGACTCCGCGCTCCGTTCAGAAGGCGACGATACCGCCTCTGAGAAACGGCCACGTTTGTCTCGGAGAGGTTGGGTTCTGCTCGCCACCGCGACTATCCTCGTCCCGCCGCTGTCAGGACTTGCGGGCTGGGAGCTGAACAGCCATGTCAAAAACAGCGGTACGTCCGTGGCAATTGACAGGCAGTGGCTGATCAAGTTGGTGGATCTCGCTGCCCAGTTCCCCTCTGGGTTCCAGCTGGGCTTTGCCGATGCCACTGACGTGACCGAACAGCCTTTTCGTAGGCAGGAGAACTTGACGGACGGCGCCACCGTCATCCCGGCAAACTGCGCCAACCCGGCCGAGTGGAACGGCGGCGAATCACCACCCACAGGGGCTGTCGTCGACAGCCTTACCGGAAGAACGCAGGACCGCCTGCTGGAAGTAACCGCCTTGGTCTCGCCGAAGCCGATACCCGTCCGAGACTTGCCCGCACACTGCGACGCGGTGGTGTTCTACAAGGCGGGCCTCATCCAGGGCTTCACCGGCTCGGTTGCATTACCCCCGATCCCGGAGGGAGTAGCAGTGAAATCGAGCCAGGCCGTGCGGGTCCGCTACACCATCACTGACGGCACCGGACCCAGCATCGACTCTGTCCGCTACGTCTATCGAGCGCTGCTCGACGATCTGCACTCGGTCACCGTCACTCTCACCGGCCAGATCAATGCCGAGCCACTCCGTGACATCGACCCGACTCCGGCCAACGATCTGTTCATACACGCACTGGCAACGCTGAGAACAACCTGACCGCGTGCGAAAGGCAAAGTGGCGGTTCCAGATCCAACGCCGTGCACCGATGCGCCACTCAGCCGACGAGCTCACACCACGGGGTTGGCCTCCGCCGCATAGACACCGAGCAGGTCACGGGCGGAGACGATACCCACCAACACACCAGCACGTTCTACCAGGATGTGCCGGATGTGACGGTCGGTCATCCGAACGGCCACTTGTTCGACGGTATCGGTAGCCTCGCACCAGACCAGATTCGTGCTCGCCACGTCGATTGCGGGAACCGAAGCTGGATCCCGATGGGCGGCGATGACGCGTATCGCGTCACGTTCGCTCACCAGTGCCACGGGCCGGTCCTGGTCGCCGACCACCACCGCGCCGATTCCGGCCTCGGCCATGGTCTCCGCTGCCGTCGCGACTGTCGCGTCGGAGGGCACCCGAACCACTGAATCACCGATGAGATCCGCGACAGAGATCAAGCCGGCTGAGAGAACATTGACCATGGCACGATGGTGGCATCCCGCAGCGGCCGCGGATAGGGACTTAAGTCTTCTAGTCGGCCATTTCCTGTGCCGCGGCGGGGCATCAAACGCACACCGTCCCGTTGCAGTGATACGGGACGTTCGAAACTTTAGAGGGGACTTAAGTCCTCTCGCCTTCGTAATCGACGTCGCGAACACCCCCGATGTGGGAGTGTCAATCATCGCCTCGGCCGCTGGGACCAGGCCAGGGTGTCTAGTGCGGGCCACGTATCGACATCGGAATGGGCTGCGATGCATAAAGTTAACGTTGTGCGGATTTGGACATCGCTCACAAGTCGTGCGCGGGAAGAGGCCGGCTCGCTGTCGCCACATCTGGCATGTTCGGTCTGTGCCGGTGAACTCGGCGTCAGCGGTGCCAGCCTGCTGCTCACTACGGGCCGGTCCACGCTCGAGCTGGCGTCTACCACCAGTCAGCAAGTTCGTGAGTTAGAAGAGCTGCAAGCCAAGGTCGGCGAGGGGCCTGGCATTGATGCGCTGGAATCGGGATGGCCTATTCTCGCCGAGGATCTGAGTTCCCTCAGAAGCAGGCACCGCTGGCCGGTTTTTGCCGCTGAGGCGGTTGGTCGGGGAGTGCAGGCCATGTTCAGCCTTCCGCTGGCATTGGGGGCAGTTCCATTGGGTGTCTTTGACCTCGTCCATGACAGTCCGGTCGATCTGGGGCACCAGCAGTTGCTCGACGCCCTGCTGTACGCTGACACAGCGCTGGCACTGGCGATCGACATCCGTAGCGGGATTACTCCGCCGCTGGGTGTGGGCATCGATCCTGGAGAAGAGCCGGCTCTGTGGCGTTCGGAAGTCCATCAGGCGATCGCACTGACTGCCAATCAGTTGGGCATCACGGTCGTGGATGCCTTGGTGCGCTTGCGCGCATACGCCTTCGGCCACGATCTCACCCTGGCGGATGCCGGCCGGGCTGTGGTTGAACGACGATTCACAATCCGTCTCGACCGGGTAGCCCCCGGACCATCCTGAGGCCGGTGAGAAGTCCCGTGATTGCGTGCTGCCTGTCTGCTGGGTCGGAGGCGGCTCCACGTCGAACCGGCCATCGAGCGACGTGCACGTGACGGTAGTGTGCCCGCGCTACTCGCGGTCCCCGGTCAGAGTCGCCACGTAATCGTCGACGTATCGGGACAAATCGCGAGACGGCCGTCGGTAGTCGGCTGCTTGCACAGGCTGTTCCGGGAGCGTCACTGTCGACCGCTCCACGTCATGATGATCGATGGTGGACAGCAGATGGGCCATCATATTGAGCCGCGCATGCTTCTTGATATCGGATTCGACTATGTACCACGGGCTTTGAGGTGTATCGGTGTGAACCATCATCTGGTCCTTGGCTCGCGAGTAGTCCTCCCAGCGGTACACCGATTCCAGATCCATTGGCGAGAGCTTCCACTGCCGGACGGGGTCGTTCCGTCTCGACTTGAACCGTCGCAATTGTTCTTCGTTGGATACCGAGAACCAGTACTTGCGCAGCAGAATGCCGTCTTCGACCAGCATCTGTTCAAAGATCGGTGTCTGGCGCAGGAAGAGTTGATGCTCTTGCGGCGTGCAAAAGCCCATGACCTGTTCGACGCCTGCTCGGTTGTACCAGGAGCGGTCGAACAGCACGATCTCACCCTTCGCGGGCAGGTGCGCGATGTATCGCTGGAAGTACCACTCGCCCCGTTCGCGCTCGGTTGGTGCCGGGAGCGCGGCCACCCGCGCGATCCGCGGACTGAGGTACTCGGTGATCCGCTTGATGGTGCCGCCTTTACCCGCGGCGTCGCGGCCTTCGAATATCACCACGATGCGCGCACCGGTATGTCTGACCCACTCCTGGACCTTCACGAATTCAGTTTGCAGGCGGAACAATTCAGCCTCATACACCTTGTTCGAGAGCTTCTTCTGGCCGCTGAGCGACGACTTCTTCTTGACCGGTCCGTCTTTGGATGCTGCACCCATACTCAAATTCTAGGACCACAGCATGGGGCTGTTCAGCGGTACGGCAGAGGACCGACACTGCGCCCGGTGCTCCTACGGCAGGTGTCATGCGGTAGATCTCCCCATGGACTGTGGACGGTGGTCGTGTTGTGTTGGAACTTCCGATGAAGTGACATTCGGCCCTGGAACCAACTGGCCCACAAACGATATGTATAGAAGGAGGTCGCGGCACACGTCATGTGCCTCGCTGCAGCGGCAGCCTTCCGCCCTTGGAGGGTGAAACCAGCTAGGGGACAACCTGAGTGAGCCCGCCAGTCACAGTTCCTCCACCGCTCATGGATGACGGCGACAACGCCCGCACCGTCGCCGTGCGCCGCGCACCACAAGACCCGGCTGCACAAACCACCGCACACTACTGTGCGCCAACCAACGCCGAACTCGGATCCGGTGTGCTCTCCATCGTCCGCGGCGCGGCTTCTGGTGCCAAATTCGCGCTCGCCCATCCATACACCACTGCCGGCCGATATCCCGACAGCACAGTCCTTCTCGATCACGTCACTGTCAGCCGCCGGCACGCCGAGTTCCGATGGGTTGACGGCCATTACTGGGTCATCGACACCGGAAGCCTCAACGGTGTCTACGTCAACCAGATCCGGGTTGAGTCTGCGCCCCTGAACAATGGTGACGAGATCTGGATAGGCAAGTTCGACCTCGTATTTACCTGCCGTGAACTCGACGCTACTTGAACGATCGATCGGTCCGCGAGTACGGCCCGATAGGCGCACGCGATGCGATACCTGGACGGGGGGAGTCCGATCACCAACCCGCCGATGAAAACGCATGCTGCGCTGCGTGTTTTCCCCCGTCGATAAGCCTCACATTAACTGATTGTGCCGAATTTTCGACGCTGGAGGGTGCGCCCACTCGCTCAGAGGTGGTTAGCCCGCGCATTACGCCGTTGTACCAGCGTTAGATCGCGATTCATTTCGACGAGGGGAAGGGCCGGGGCTCGGTGGCGCCGACGATCGGATCCGCGCGGCCCGCGGATCAATCGCCAGCGGCCCGTAGCGTGATCTCCGAGATGTTCGTACGGCTCTGCCCGTCGAGGGTGCCCAACTTCGAAATCCACACCAGCACATTGGATGTTTCCGTCTGGTTGTCGACGCTGATGGTGTTGTCGCCCGGCTGCAACACCACGTTCGGCGTCAGCTCGGTGGTCTCGGACAGGCTGTTCGGGTGGGCGCTGTCTGCCGCACGAATCTGGACTTCTGTTCCGGTGCTGGGCACATCGATCGTCACCTCGTTCAGCGCGGTCGGCGAGGGGAGCTGAAGTAGTAGGCCGACGCCTTGTTTGAAGGCCGGGAACGGCGCGGCATCCTGATAGATGTCGGTAGACCACGACGTATCCGGGTTGCCGTCGATGGCCAGACTCGCCTGATCCGGATGGTCTGGTGAGCCGCCGGGGGAGAACACCGTCGCACTCTCGGGCTTCACGATCGGCCCCTGCGCGCTGTGGTCGGACGAGCCCAAACCGCGGATGAGAAGGACAGACGTTGCAACGACCGCCGCGATCACGGCCAAAACCAGCACGATGCGCACCGGACGGGACGTCAAAGCCCGGCGGCGGTTGCCTGGCTTCACTTCGAACGAGTTGCGCCGGCGGCGTCCGCGGGTGCCGGCCGAATGATTGACCACCGAGTCGGCGAACAGCGTTCGGTCGTCCCACGGGCCGCTGACCTCCACCACGTCCCCGTCGGAGAGTTCGCCCGTAATGGAGTTGCCGCGGAGCTCGACCGGCACGACGGTGTGCGCTTCACCGGTCGACTCGTATCGCTCCACGCGGAACGTCCAGACCTCTTCCTCGCCGTCAGGCCCGGTCGGCGTCTTCTGTACGCCGCGGGCGGTGCCCAGGATCGTCAGCATGGCCAACCGCTTGGTTTCCGGTGAGCTGCTCGGCTCGTGGACGTCGGGGATCTGCAGCGGGGCGGTGTGGACACCAGAACCAGGCAGCACCGGCTGGGGCGCGGTCGAGACATTCGTGCTCCCGCCCAGTGCCCGGGCGAAGTCCAGGCACCGCGCGTAGCGCTTATCGGGTTGCTTGGCCAGCGCCTTCGCCATCACCGCGTCCAGATGGGCGAGGTCGCGACGGCGCTCGGACAGCCGGGGCGGCGGCGTATAGAGGTGGTTGCCGGCCTGGACGATGCGATTGGTGTCGTCGAAGAGCGGCGAGCCGGTCAACAGATGGAAGGCGGTCGCCGCCAGGGCGTACTGGTCTGCCCGACCATCGAGCGACTTCCCAGTGAGCTGCTCGGGCGCTACGTACGCGACGGTACCGATCGCCACGTCGGTCTCCGTGAGGCCATTTGCGTCGTCGGCTTCGCGGGCGATACCGAAATCGGTGAGCAATATGCGTCGGCGGGCACTTCCCGACGGGGTGGTGACCAGGATGTTCGCCGGTTTGACGTCGCGGTGCAGCAGGTTCCGTTCATGCGCGACGTCGAGGGCTTCGGCGACTGCCGTGACGATCTCCACCACATCCTGCAAGGGCATCCCAGACGGGTGCTGCTCGATCAAGTGCTTGGCGTCGGTGCCTTCGACGTAGTCCATCGAGATCCACAGCCGGCCGCCGAACTCGCCCCGGTCGTGCACCCCGACGATATGCGGATGCCACAACGATGCGGCCAACTCCGCCTCCCGGTTGAACCGTGCGCGGAACTCGTCATCGCGCGTGGTGCTCACCGAAAGAATCTTGAGTGCATCCAGACGGGGAAGGCGAGGATGCTGGGCTAGGTAGACCTCGCCCATGCCACCGGCGCCCAGGAGCCGCTGAATGGTGTACCCGGCAAAGACGTCACCGGCATTGAACGGCATGTTCGCAGCCTACAAAGGACGGCAACTCGAGCGCGAACAGATGTTCGTCAGGACCGCGACGTCCCGAACAGCATCAGTCGAGACTGTCCCAGAAACGGGTGAGGGCTGCCGCGCCCCGAGCCGGGTCCTGCACCATCCACCAATGTCCCAGTCCGTCGAGTACCTCCGTGCGTGCACCGGCCCGCGTCGCCGCACGCTGTCGAATGTCGTCGGAGCCGATGTAGGGATCGTCGGTGGCGAGCAGGGAAAGGCCCGGCCGGGCCCGAGCATTCTCCAGCGCTCGGCCGGCCTCCGCCATCGCGGGTTGGCGGGCCGAGCGGTACAGCGAGAGGATCGCGCGCCCCATGTCCGGTCCTTGCTCAGCGGCAATCGAGGTGGCGATGTCGATCGGTATGCCCAGCGCGGACATCTGGGCGGCGCGATCCTCGATGGTTCCGCCCAGCATGGTGTCGACGAGCTCCTCGCCTTCTCCAGGTGTCTGCCAGACCTGGGCCATGTCGTGCCAAACGTAGTCGGGATCCAGGACGCCGATGACATCGGTGGCCCAGCTGCGCACCAGTTCAGGCCGGTGCATGACGACGCTCATCACATGGCCGCCGCCCCAGTCATGCCCGACGACATCGACTGGTTCGTCGATGTTCTCCAACTCACCTTCGAGCCAATCACGGTAGGCAAGAAAGGTTGCCGAAAAGCCGTCCGCGAGTGGAGCACCGAATCCCGGCGGCGACAGCCGCACCACGTCATCGCGACCGAGCGCATCGAGAAGTGGACCCCAGATCGCGTCCGTCTCCGGATTACCGTGCACGAGAACCACAGTCATGAATGCCATCCTTGCACCGGCGTCGCCCCGGGGTACCTGAACGCTGGATCCGGCTGCCGGGCACGGATCGCGCGTCCGCCATCGCGGTCCTCCGGGCAGTTCAGCGAGTCGGTCCTGTGTCCTCGAGGTAGACCAAGCCGTTGCCGTCGGGGTCGGTGAAGGAAAACATCGCCGGTATGCCCTCCATCCGGACCAGCTCCTCGTTGTGCAGCGTCACCCCGGCCTCACGGACCCTGTCGTGGGCTTGTTGAGCATCAGTGGTGCCCAGGCGGATCGCGATCGGGATCTGGCTGTCGTGCGGCAGGAGCACCAGGGAGACGTCCGAGCCCGGCGGCACGACCTCGATCATGCGCGCACCCGGCCAGACCTCGATATCGGTGCGGAGTTCGCACCCCAGCACCTCGGTGTAGAACTTCAGCGCGGTGTCCTGGTCGGACACCGGAACCGACACACTCAACACTCTCGTCGTCATCGTCATGTTAGTAAGACTCTGCCGCGCAGCGAGACTCATCGCGGCACCGCTGTTGTCGCGGATTTCTCGGCCTTGGGCGGGTTCAGTTACCTGACAGATGCACGGGCTGCAAGCTCTTTGGCCAAGAATATTCTCTCGACATTCCATCGGATCCCTGGATACCTTGCGGCCATGTCACTCGGGCCCGCTGCACTGGATGCGCTCGCTGCCGAGATCGAGGTGGTGTGTGGACATGGATGGGTGCGCGTGGCCGGGGTTTGGCTGCAGCAGTGGTCAGTGCCTGGGCCTCCCATTGCACGGGCCGGGTCCCGCACCTGTACTACAGCACTTCCGCGGACAACCTGTCCTCACAGCGTGTGGCCGAGCGCCTGAGGTTGCCCCGTATCGGGGAACTCTGGTGTCTGACCCGTGACCGGCCCGGGCCGTGCGGGTAGCGCAAATTCCCTTTCTTGTTCGGGCGCAAATCTCTTAGGATTCGGCCCGTGCTATCCCGCCCCGAGTCCATTGGTGATGAGACGATCGCCAATGTGGTCGCTGCACACTGGTTGCCCGAGATCACCGATATCCGTTATTTGCCATGGGGTTTCGGTGCGCACCACTGGCGGGTGATCGGCGGCGCCACCACGTTGTTCGTGACGTTGGACCAGTTGGAACCCCGACACACCGGATCGTCCCTTGAGGCTGCCTATGCCGGGGCCGCCGCCCTGGCCGCCGCTGGTTTGAACATGGTGTGTGCACCGCTGCCGTCCCGGTCTGGACGGTTCACCGTCGATGTCAGGGGTGGTGCACTCAGCGTGACGCCGTGGCTGCAGGGCAGCAGCCCGACCGAGGTGCAGGCCCGCGAACCCCAGCATGTCCGCGAAGTGGTTCTGGCCCTGGATGCGCTGCACAGCGCCCTTCCACCTGAGGGGCTGCGGCCATGGACCCCGCAGGTCGGGTTTTCGTTCGCCGAAGAGTTGCGAACTCGCACCGCCGAACCCTGGACGAGCGGCCCGCTGGCAGAGAAGGCGCGGCTGGCCCTTACCTCGCACATTGAACCGATCCAGGGCTGGACCGAGCGCTACCTAGAGCTGGCGGAGACAGCATGCTCCCGACGCGACGCATGGGTGCCGACACATGGCGAGCCACACAACGACAACCAGGTGGTGACCGCCGACGGTGTCCAGCTGGTCGATTGGGAGTCGCTGGCTCTTGCACCGCCCGAACGGGACTATGCCGACCTACCCGCTGCGGCACACCACCTCTTGCGACCCGACCCCGCGATGCTAGAGCTGTTCGCACTGGACTGGCGGCTCTCCGAAATCGCCGAGTACACAAGATGGTTCACTGCTGCGCATATCGGCTCCGAAGACGACCGCACCGCCCTGGAAGGGTTGTACGAAGAATTGGCTGCAGACTCGGAGTAGAAGCTACGCCGCCCACCAAATCCGTTCCACCACAACACAATACGTCACAGTGACGAATATCGCCCTTCTCGCCGCCTTCACGGAAAGGGGATAGGAGGGATCGCAGAAGGCAACTGGACCCGGGGGATCGCAGAAGGCAACTCGACCTGGGGTACATCAGCCGGAAGTTGAGCCCGCGGAATGTCGCTGGGCAGTTCGACAGTGGGCACGGCGCCGGGTAACGGCACCGGTGGAATATCGCTCGGATATGGGAACGGTGGCATGTTGGCCGGGATCGGCAGCGTTGTCACAGGATCATCCGACGCGCTCGGTCGACCTGGATCAGCCGAGCAGCCGGCCGCGAGCGTCGCCGCAGCCATCAGCGCCACGAGTGGCGCAGCTCGCCACCGAGCCCGTCTCGCCCCAACAGCCATCTCGTCAGCCCCTTGCAGTCACTGACGACGTTATCACCGGGCAAGCACTTGAGACCGCCACTGAAGCCTCACTCCGGGCCGACGCGAGCCCAAAGTGCCTGCACAGCAATTGAATATGACACACAGGCATCAGGCGGATAATCGTCACTGTGACGTAATACTCGAGGCGTACCCGGAGTGCGCCGAGGGGCGTCAGTGGCCGTCACCGCCGATAGACCGACGTGAGTACCGGCGTACGTATCCGAGGCGTCGACGCGTCGCGACCGGATCCTTGCCGGGAACGACTCCGCAGGCAAGGCGAAGAGATCGACGGTACGCCAGCGACAGTCGATCATCACCAGGTCGGTAATGTACCGATAAGCTACATTATGTTAACTTGTTGGTACTGCCTGCCAGACTACGGACACCCCTCGCGCCACTGCCCCATTCGACGGAGGGTTGATCCGGTGCTCGCCGCTCGACGGGTGCGGCGAGCTGAAACCGCGAAAACAGATCGTGCGGGTAAATCCCGATCCGTTATGCGGCAGCGTTCGGCGATGATCCAAGCCGCCTGATCGCGGCGATCTCCTACCTGCGCGCGCACTTATCCCCCGACGCCCCCGACTGTCCGGGGAACACCACCAGGGTGGACACTATGACGTGGCTCTTTCTGCAACAGTGTTCAAAGTCGAACTTGGCGTCTCCGATGTCGATCACGGCTACTACGCCGATCACATCCTGACCGTGGCCCGTCACCCCAGTGAGACCGATGAGCGGATGGTGGTGCGGTTGTTGGCGTTTGGGCTACGCGCACACCGACTCAGCGACGTCGACGCCGAGTTGGCGTTCGGCGCGGGCCTATCCACCCCTGGCGTACCGGACTTGCGGCTCGCCGACTACACGGGCCGGATCGTGGAGTGGATCAATGTCGGCCAGCCCGACGAACGCGTGTTGGGCAAGGCGGCGAGCCAGGCCGACCAGGTGCTGCTGTTTCCGTTCGCCGCCGGCGTGACCACCTGGTGGCGCACCGTCGGCCCCAAAGTGGCGGGGCTGGCAAACCTGTCGGTCGTGCGGATACCGCACGCACCGGTGCAACAACTGGCCCAGACTGTCGATCGACGGATCTCGGCGCAGGTGATGGTGATCGAAGGTCAAGTGACGATGACCGTAGGCGGAGTCGACGTCACCTTCACGCCCGAACCATTGCAGTGAACGCCATAGCACGGACCCGTAACCTGAATCGGTGGCAGTAATTGAGTCGGCCGCCCGGCTGTTCGAGCTGTTATCGGCGGGCGGTGACGAATTCACCCGGTACCTTCGTCCGGGCCTTTCGACGCAACGAATGGAAGACCTGCTCGGCCGGGCCGGTCTGCCCCAGCCACCACCGGATGTATGCGAGTTCTACGGAGCGTTCAACCTGGTCCCGGGATACCAGTACGAGCTCGACCAGCCCTCGTTCTACGGCATCTACTGGTTGTTGAGCTTCGAAGACGCGCTGGCAGAGTGGGATTACCGGCGATCGAATGACTACGCGGAACCGCCGTGGCAGGACGCGTTTCCATTTCTTCAAGAGGACGGCAACGTCTTCCTGGTTGAGACCGAGGCCGACGAGAACGGCAACCACCGGGTGATCAACGACTTCTTGGGCGACATCCCCACCGCAACGTTCTCGAACCTGGCCACGATGTTCGACACCTTCACCGAATGGTTGTCCTCTGGGGCGCTACCAGCTGGGCATGGCCGAGTTCCTGGCTATTACGAGGGCGACCAGCAGCACGTGTACGAGATCGCGGCCAGGCTCAACCCCGGCATCCCTTACTGGGAAGAACTGTTGTCGCAACAGCGCGACACCATCTGACACCGCGACGAACGGTGCTGATGAAGTCCGCGCCGATTCCACCTTCTGCGCATCCACCTGAGCATTCGCCTCTTCCGTCCCACATCCCCCTTTCCATTGCCGAGCAATACTCCGATGCGTCCTCCTTTCTTGTTCTCTAGACTTGACGTTGGCTGCAATCCCGGTGCTGCAAAGACGGGCGATCGGGTCGTGGATACCGGGAGTTTCCGCGACTCGCGCCCGTACCAGCCGAATATGCCATCTCAGGTCTCCGAGCCCATCAAGTTCCTGGCCTAGCTCGAGCGGGCGACAACCCTACGATGTGAAGAGTTCGTCGAGATGCTGATCGATTGCGGCGAGGGCCTGCCCCGGATTGATGACCTCCAGGTCGAGAAGGGGCGTCAGGCCGGTCAGCGCAAGAATGCGGTCGGCCTCGGTGTTCACGTCGCGATCGCGAGCGATATGTCCAATGTGGTCTATCTGGCGATCCAGCTCGGCTACTGCGTCGGCCTCAAACATCAAGCCGTAGTTGATATTTGTATCATCTCGTCGGCCTACCTAATGAGAGCGATTGCCGGCGAGCCCGAAGACATCGTTCTGCAAGACCGCGTATTGCAGGTACTGGGCGTAGCGTGGATGGCGATCATCTGCGCCGCAATCGTTTCGGCTTGAGTCGCCACCGAAGGGTCATCAGTCATACACGGCACACGACACTCGTTATCCCGTTGTTCCCCACCCTATTTCGCTGGAGTCACCGGTCGCTCGTGTTTCGACCCAGCAGGTCGCGTTCCAGGAAATCTCGGAAGATTCGCGCGAGATTCGTCGCGATTGGGTCGGAGCAATCACCGAGTCGGTTTCCGAGTTGAAAGGCCTCATTGACAACGGCCCGACGTGGCAGCTCAGCACGGACCTCGTCGCCGAATTCCGTCTGTACCCGTTCCCTGATCGACTGGTCGATGCCGTTTCTACGGTCGAAACCGGATAGAACTACACCGCACCACCTGAGTGGATGTGTTCGTTGGATACGCTCAACTCTGTCGCGGGCCTCGCGGGCTTTGCGTACCGCATCAAGGGTCGGAGTGATCGGCGCGTACGCAACATCACCTAGATGCATTGCCAGGGCTTCCAGAGAGCCAGTGCGGCCGCCGGTGTCGATCAAGACCACCTCATAGCGGCCAAAGATGCCGGCAGCGTCAAAGATGGCCCGCAACAATCCGGTGTCCGGTGCGCCGAAGCCTGCAACACGGCCTAAGGAAGCCCCTGCGGGTAGCAAATCGATGCCGGGCCATCTTGTTTCAATGATCTCCTCATCGAGTCGCTTCGCACCCTTGTCGGGATTCCCCCAAAAACTGATATCAGCATCCTCAAGCACTGAACCCAAGCCGGTCGAATGCTGCGACACTCCAAAGTGATTAGACAGATTTCGTTCTGGGTCTGCGTCGACCAACAACGCGGAGATCCCGGCCCGCGAGGCCTCCCCCGCCAGCATCATCTGCCATAGCGTTTTCGCTGTTCCGCCCTTACCCGAAAGCACCAGCGCCGAAACAGCTACCATTGCGAGCCTCTATGCAATGCCGACTCACCTCGCTGCATTCTCCATCGTGTTCGCGCTGTTGCCAGACACCGCGCGCTCTCAGCTTATATGTCGAACAGCGGATATCCCCTCGCCCGGCGCACCGTCAGTGGAACCACGGCATGTTGCATCCGAGGAACCGTCGCCCTTCCCTTGCCGAGCCCCGGTTTCACTTTGCCTTGCGCTACACGCCGCCGCGGCGCAGCATCCGCCCCTGTGCGGTCTTGAAGTCAATCTTCTTGCCGCGCAACCAGGTACTCGTCACGACACCGGCGAGCGCACGTCCGTCGTACGGGCTGATCGGGTTCTTGTGGTGCAGCTTGTGCACGTCGACAACCTGCGCAGACTCAGGCTCGAAGATCGCGAAGTCGGCGTCGTAGCCAAGCGCGATCTTGCCCTTGTTGTTCAGGCCGGCGAGCGCGGCGGGTTTGGCCGCCATCCACTCGATCACCTGCGTGAGGGCTATCCCGCGACGCTTGGCCTCGGTCCAGATCAACGACAGACCCAGCTGCAGTGACGCGACGCCGCCCCAGGCAACACCGAAGTCGCCGTTCTCGACGTCCTTGAGGTCGACCGTCGACGGCGAGTGGTCAGAGACGATGCAGTCGATCGTGCCGTCGAGCAAGCCCTGCCACAGCAGTTCCCGATTCGACGCCTCGCGGATTGGCGGACAGCACTTGAATGCGGTTGCGCCGTTCGGGATCTCCTCGGCGAGCAGCGTCAAGTAGTGCGGGCACGTCTCAACAGAGATCCTGACGCCATCGCGTTTGGCCGTCGCGAGCATCGGCAGGGCGTCCGAGGACGACAGGTGCAGAATGTGCGCGCGTGCCCCGGTCCACCGGGCTCGCTCGATCACCTCGGCGATCGCCACGTTCTCGGCACCGCGCGGCCGTGACGCCAGGAAGCGTTCGTACCGGTCCCCCTCGGCCGACGGCGCATGATCGATCGCGCGGGAATCCTCGGCGTGCACGATCATCATGGAGTCGAAGCCGACCAGTACGGCCATGTCCTTCTCCATCTCATCGGCGTCGAGATGCGGGAACTCGTCGACGCCGGAGTGCAGCAGGAAGCATTTGAAGCCGAACACGCCTTCGTCGTGCAGCCCGCGCAGATCGTCGGTGTTGCCCGGAATCGCACCGCCCCAGAAACCGACGTCGATGTGGGTCTTGCCCGATGCGGCCGCGCGCTTGGCATTCAGCGCTTCGACGTTGACCGTCGGCGGAATCGAGTTCAGCGGCATGTCGATCAGCGTGGTCACACCGCCGGCCGCCGCTGCGCGGGTGGCGGAGTCGAACCCTTCCCACTCGGTGCGGCCCGGTTCGTTGACGTGCACATGCGTATCGACCAAGCCGGGAATCATGACCTGCTCGTCGGTGAGTTCGACGATCTCCGCGCCTGTGAGGCCGCTCCCCAGCGGCTCGATCGCGACGACGCGACCGTCGCGGATACCGATCTCGCGGGCGACGATTCCCGCCGTCGTCAGCGTGCGCTCGCCGCGGACCACCAGGTCGAAATCGGGTTGGTTGGACCGCTCCCCTGCGTCGGCGGTCATCGGCAGCTCTTCCATGCTACGAGCATAATTCCTCATCGTGGAAACGAAACTCCATACTGCGGTGGACTCTAGATGTGAGCGTTGACACAGTCAATCGTGCCAAAAGCTTGACAGGTGGTATGCGGATGCGACTTACTTACTGAACCCGTGGAATATTACTTCCACATAGTGGAATATTTGCGGCGACGCTGAGCGTCGTCGCTCCGACCGTGACAGGCGTATCCATGACCACAGAGTCCACCGGGCTTATCGGCGACTCCGACCGCGCCGATGCAACCCCGTTCGCCGACGTGAGCCCGCATCTGTACAACGCCGACCTCGCGCCCACCAAGCGCGAAGGCCGACGGTGGGGCGCCTACAACATCTTCACGCTGTGGGCCAACGACGTGCACAGCCTGGGCAACTATTCGTTCGCCATCGGGCTGTTCGCCCTCGGCCTCGGTGGGTGGCAGATCCTGGTGGCGCTCGGACTTGGCGGCGCCTTCCTGTTCTTGCTGCTGAGCCTTTCCGGGTTCATGGGAGAAAAGACCGGCGTCCCGTTCCCGGTGATGAGCCGCATCGCCTTCGGCATCCGCGGCGCGCAGATCCCCGCCATCATCCGTGGCGCAGTGGCGATCGCATGGTTCGGCATCCAGACCTACCTCGCGTCCGTGGTGCTGCGCATCTTGATCATCGCGCTCGCCCCGTCGGCACAGACCCTCGACTCGAACAGCTTCCTGGGGTTGTCGACGCTCGGCTGGATCTCGTTCGTCGCGCTGTGGGTGATCCAGGTGGTAATCGTCAGCTACGGCATGGAAATGATCCGCAAGTACGAGGCGTTCGCCGGTCCGGTCATCCTGATCACCATGGTCGCGCTCGCGGTCTGGATGCTCAACAACGCCGACTGGTCCATCGCGTGGACGACGCCCGACTCGCTGACCGGTGCCGACATGTGGCTGAAGATCGTCGGCGGCGCCAGCTTGTGGGTCGCGATCTACGGCACCTTCGTCCTCAACTTCTGCGACTTCACCCGTAACGCGACGTCGAAGCGGGCGATCGTGAAAGGCAACTTCTGGGGCATCCCGCTCAACATGCTGGTGTTCGGCGGCATCGTCATCACCCTGGCCGGCGCTCAGTTCCGCATCGACGGACGCATCATCGACGCGCCCGCCGACATCGTCAAGGAAGTCCCGAACACCATGCTGTTGGTGCTCGCGGCTCTCGCACTGCTGATCCTGACCGTCGCCGTGAACATGATGGCCAACTTCGTCGCACCCATCTATGCCCTCAACAACCTGTTCCCATCGCACCTGAACTTCCGGCGCGCAGCATTCATCTCGGCCGTCATCGGCCTGGTGATCCTGCCGTGGAACCTGTACAACTCCCCTGCCGTCATCAACTACTTCCTCGGCGGCCTCGGTGCCATTCTGGGGCCGCTGTTCGGCATCATCATGGCCGACTACTGGCTGGTGCGTCGTTCCAACATCAACGTTTTAGCTCTGTTCACGACCGACGCCAAGGGTGAGTACCACTACGCAAAGGGCGTCAACGTGCGTGCCGTGATCGCCCTCGTCATCACGGCGGTGGTAGCCCTCCTGCTGGCGTTCGTTCCGGCGTTCAAGGTCGTCTCGGAGTTCTCCTGGTTCATCGGCGCCGGACTCGGTGCGATCGTGTACCTGGTGGTCGCAGACCGCCGGGGGCCGTTCAACGATGTCTCGGGCGAGCCGATCGCCGTGGCCAGCACGCACTAGTAGGGACCACCATGAGAATCCTCGTAGCCAACGTCAACACCACGGTGTCGATGACCGATGCGATCGCCGAGTCGGCGCGTGGCGTCGCATCGCCGGGTACCGAGATCGTCGGAATCACACCACGTTTCGGTGCGGACTCGTGCGAAGGAAACTTCGAGAGCTATCTCGCGGCCATCGCGGTCATGGACGCGATCACGTCGTACCCCGAGCCGTTCGACGCGGTGATCCAGGCCGGCTACGGCGAGCACGGCCGGGAAGGATTGCAGGAGCTGCTCGACGTCCCGGTGGTCGACATCACCGAAGCGGCCGCATCGACAGCCATGTACCTGGGACACAAGTACTCGGTCGTCACCACGCTCGACCGCACCGTTCCGCTGATCGAAGACCGTCTCAAACTCGCGGGACTCGACGCACGATGCGCGTCGGTGCGGGCATCCGGCCTCGGTGTGCTGGAACTCGAGTCGGATCCCGACCGTGCGGTCGAGGCGATCGTCCGCCAGGCGCGAGAGGCAGTCGAGAACGACCACGCCGAAGTGATCTGCCTCGGCTGCGGCGGCATGGCCGAACTCGAGGAGAAGGTGAGGGCCGCAACGGGCGTCCCGATCGTCGACGGAGTCCGCTCGGCGGTCACCATCGCCGAAGGTCTGGTCCGGATGGGGCTGTCCACGTCGAAGGTGCGCACCTACGCGACTCCCCGCGAGAAAAAGGTCATCGGCTGGCCTTTTGAGCTGTAGGCCAACGACATAGACGAGACCGGGCGCCTCGGAAGAGGCGCCCGGTTCGACGTGTCAGAGCATGATCTGGCGGTTGACGTCCTTGTACAGCAAGTACCGGAAGTTGGACGGCCCGCCCGCGTAGCACGCCTGCGGGCAGAAGGCGCGCAGCGAGAGGAAGTCGCCTTCCTGAACTTCCACCCAGTCTCCGTTGAGGTGATAGACGGCCTTGCCTTCGAGCATCAGCAGGCCGTGTTCCATGACGTGGGTCTCGGCAAACGGAATGGTCGCGCCGGGCTCGAAGGTGACGATGTTGACGTGCATGTCGTACCCGAGGTCCTGCGGGTCGAGCATGCGCGTCGTGCGCCATTTGCCGTCGGTCCCCGGCATGGCTGACGGTTCGATGTCCTGCTCGTTGCCGAACTTGACCGACACCGGGTGGCCCTCGATGGCCTCATAGCGCTTGCGTATCCACACGAACGTCGCGTCGGCATCGCCGTTGTTGTGCGCCGACCAGTCGGTGCCTGCCGGAAGGTAGGCAAAGCCACCCTCGGTGAGCGTCTGCGACTGACCTGCCGCGTCGACGGTGAGCGCACCGGAGGTGACGAACAGGAAGCTCTGCACCTCGGGTTGCGGCTCGGGTCGCTGCGCCCCGCCGCCGGGCTTGACCTCGACGATCGCCTGGTAATACGTCGTCGCGCCCCCCGCGACCGGCCGGTTGATGATCCATGCGCGGGTATCGGTCCACTCCGGCAACACCGAGGTGACGATGTCCGAGAGGACGCCGCGCGGGATCACCGTGTAGGCCTCGGTGACGATGGCGCGGTCGGTCAGCAGATCGGTCTGCGGGGGCAGGCCGCCGCGGGGCGTGTAGTACGACGCAGTGGTCACTGATTGCTCCTGGTTGTGCGGCCGAGCGCGATGTCGCGCACGGTGGACGTGGGTAGGTCGGTGGCGGTCTCGATCTCGTCGGCGGTGAGGGCGCCGCACACGCTGCCACGATGGATCACGTTGGCGAGTGCGCGGGCGGTGGCCGGCTCGTCCATGACGGTCGAGTCGAGTCGGTGGACGTAGTTGCGCAGGCGCGACGCAGCGGGCGCGAAGGCGCCACGGTAGAACGCGTAGGTCGCGAGGTATCGGGTGACGAGTTGGGCGGGGTGCATGTCCCAGCCCTGGTAGATGCCGCGTTCCAGGTGGCGCCGAACCAGGCGCGCGTGCAGCTTCCACGCCATGGCGACGTTGACGGGGTCACCGACCGGGAGGATGTTGGTCGAGCCGTCGGACAAGTGCACCCCGGTACCTGCGACAGCGAGCTGCATGACGTTCTTGGCGTGGTCCGCGGCCGGATGCTCCATCGACTGATACGCGGCGGCGACACCGAGGGACGCCGAGTAGTCGTAGGTCCCGTAGTGCAGCGAGCTGACGCGGCCCTGGCCGGCGTGGATGAACTGGGCGACGGGTGCGCGGCCATCGGCGCCGAGGATCGCCTGCGGTGTTTCGACCTGCACTTCGAAGCGGATGCGGCCGCCGGGAAGTCCGTTCGCACCTTCGAGTGCCCCCGCGACCACGACCATCGCCTCGACCTGGTCGACGGACGTCACCTTGGGGAGGGTGAGGGTGAGGCCGTCGGGCAGCCCGCCGGACTCGACGAGTCCGCTCACGAACATGTCGAGCGTGCGCAGTCCGCGCGCACGGGTGCCTGCTTCGAAGCACTTGAAGCGGGTGCCGACGAACGGCGTCGAGGTGCCGGCGTCGAGTGCGCTCCGCAGCGCAGAGACCGCCTGTGCGACATCGGCGTCCTCGGTCGCGTCGTCGAAGGTGCCGTAGCCGTCCTCGAAGTCGATCCGGAGGTCTTCGATCGGCTCTGTGGTGAGCTTGTGCTCGACGAGGGCGGCGAGAGTCTCGGGGTCGCAGCCGGTCTCGCTGCTCGCACCGACGAGTACGGCCACCGCGTCGAGCCCTCCGGCGTCCTTCGCGGCTGCCAGAGCGGTGGAGCCCCAGTCGGCGGGCATCGTCGCCGTGTACCGGTTTCCCGGGATGTAAACCGTGTGGACCGGCTGCCGACGGCCGTCGTCACCGGGGTATCGGTCCACCAGTTGTGCATCGGCGGCCGAGAGGTGGCGGTCGACGTCGGCCAGCACGGCATCGTCGAGGCGACGTATCACAGATGTGCCTCCCTGTTTGGAAGTTCCTCAAGGCCAGAATTCCACATTGTGGAGTTTAACGCGAGTGTAATCGGCGCCCGATGTGCGTTTCCTCGTCGAAACACTTTTTCCATATTGCGGAAATCATCCTGTGCATGTTGGATGGAACGAAAATCATCGACCGGGAGTGGACTGTATGGCTGACAAGTCGGGTGGCGTGCAGTCGGTGGAGCGGGCGTTCGAGTTGATGGAATTGATCGGCCGTGCGGGCGGCGAATGCTCGCTGACGGAGTTGTCGGCGGAGTCCCCCTTGCCACCGCCGACGATTCACCGCCTCCTGCGCACGCTGGTCAGAATCGGCTACGTGCGCCAACTGCCCAATCGCCGCTACGCCCTGGGGCCGAGATTGATTCGGCTTGGTGAAGTGGCGAACCGCCAGTTGGGCGCGGTCGCCGCTCCGGTGCTGCAGTCGTTGGTCGACGAACTGTCGGAGACGGCGAGTCTCGCCGTGCTCGACGGCGACATGGTGATCTACACCGGGCAGGTTGTGCCCTCGAAGCTGACGCAGACGAACAGTGAGGTCGGCAAGCGCGTCGGGCTGCACACGTCCGGCGTGGGCAAGGCCGTCTTGGGCGAACTCGATGATGCGCGCATTCTGAAACTGGTCACGCAGTCTGGACTTTCCGCACCAACGGAGAACAGTGCGTCGACCCTGTCGGCGATGTTCGCGAACGTCGAACGCGTGCGCGCGGACGGCTATGCGATCGACGACGAGGAGTTCGAGATTGGCGTTCGCTCCGTCGCGATGGCGGTGCCCGGCGCTCCGACTCCGATGGCAATCGGCATCTCCGGGCCGTCGGCTCATTTCAGTGAGGACTTGGTCGCTCGAGCCGTTCCCGCACTGAAGAAGGCGACCGGCGTGATCTCCGAAGCCCTGATCGGGGCCAGGGAGCAGTAAACCTTCGGTCTTCCGGGATCCGCACTCGGCCCGCACTAGAACGTGTTCTAATTCGGGGCATGTCCAGCTCGGCAGCGGGGCACGTTGACCCCGCGTTTGCGGAAGTGAAAGACGTCTTCGACGCAGGCTTGGCCAATGGCGACGACCTCGGCGCCGCGGTGGCGGTATTCGTCGACGGTCGTGCGGTGGTCGATCTGTGGGGAGGCATCGCCGACAGACGGACGGGACGTCCATGGACGCGCGACACCACATGTCCGGCCTTTTCCTGCACCAAGGGAGTAACGGCGACCGCGGCCCTCGTGGTCGCCCAGCAGTGCGGCCACGGCGCCGACGAACCGGTGAGTGCCTGGTGGCCGGAATTCGCACAACACGACAAGCACGAGACCACCCTGAGCGACCTGATGGCCCACCGGGCCGGGTTGCCCGTCTTGGAGCGCCCCGTTTCGGTGGCCGAAGCCGCGGATCCCGCGGCGATGGCCGACCTGTTGGCACGCCAATCCCCCCTCTGGCAACCCGGGACCGAACATGGTTATCACGCTTTGACTTTCGGCTGGCTGGTCGGCGAATTCGTGCGCCGCCACACCGGTATGACAGTCGGCGAGTTCACGCGGCGCCACTTGGGCGATCGACTGCTCATCGGCGCTTCCGGTGCGGAGGTGGGCGAGGCTGCCCGGATCAGTTCACCACCGCGCGAGCAGCGTGTCTGGAGCGCCGAGAACGCGCCGCCGATACCGGAGGGCACAGTAGCCGAGATGGTGGCCGCGTTCGCCGATTCAGAATCGCTGTTCCTCCGGGCATCATCGAATCCCGTTGCCTCTTATAACGATCCCGAAGTATTGGCGGCCGGCTGGCCCGCGGCCGGCCTGGTCACCACCGCTCGTGATCTGGCCAAATTCTATGCCGACCTGATCAGCGGAACCCTGGTCGCACCGGGTCCTCTGCGGGAGGCGATCACAGAACGCGTGCGCGGCCAGGACCGGGTACTGCGTTTGGAAAGTGCATTCGGGCTCGGCTACATGCTGCCGTCGCAGAACTTCGTGGTGCCCGAACCTGCGCAACGGACAGTTTTCGGTCACCCGGGCGCCGGGGGCTCGGTGGGACTGGCAGATCCCGAACACAAGGTCGCTTTCGCCTTCGTGCCCAATCTGCGCCGCGACTGGCTGGCCGGCGATCGCCGTGCCTATCGGCTCATCGCCGCCGTGTACGACGCACTCTGACACCGACGCAACTGACACGCGCGGCGCGGGGCGATCCTGGGATGAGTGGGCCGATACGGAGCGGTCCCAACCGACAGACCGCGTTGAGGTGCCGTCCCGGAATAAACACCGCACCCGGTGAACTTGGCTCAAGGGTCGCCCTTTCCCTGACTCAGGAGCATCCATGACCCGTCCCGTCCGCGTCGCCGTACAGATCCAGCCGGGTGGAGCTCCCGACTACCGCACATGGCGCGACGCTGTCCTGGCCGCCGACGACCTCGGCGTCGACGTGATCTTCGGCTACGACCACTTCCACCGCCCGGCGCTGGAAGCCATCGTCGACGGCAAGCCCGTCCTGTCAGACGAGCAGCCCGACGTCGCCAACTTTGAGGGCTGGACCGCGCTCGCATCGTGGGGCGAGATCACCTCACACGCCGAGATCGGGCTCCTCGTCACCGGCGTCGGCTACCGCAACGCAGACCTGCTCGCTGACATGGCGCGCACCGTCGACCACATCAGCGGAGGTCGCCTGATCCTCGGCCTCGGCGCGGGGTGGTACGAAAAGGACTACACCACCTACGGTTACGACTTCGGCACGTTCGGTTCCCGCTTCGACCTGTTCGACGAGAGCCTGATCCGCATCGAGAAGCGGCTGGCTGCATTGATTCCGCCACCCGTGCGCAAGTTGCCGATCCTCATCGGTGGCACGGGACCCAAGCGCTCGCTGCCCGCCGTTGCCCGGCACGCCGACATCTGGCACGCATTCCAAGACCTCGACGCGTTCCGCAAGTCCAGCGACCGAGTCGACGAGCTGGCAGCGACGTACGGCCGCAACGGCGCCGACATCGAGCGCTCGACGCTGTGGCAGAACGCCCACAGCGCCGATGCTTTCCGCGAGGCCGGCGTCACGTTGTTCCAGACAGAACTCACCGCAGATGACGGTTACGACCTCACGTCCCTCAAGCAGGTGCTCATATGGCGGGACAACGGATGACGGCGGCCGATCGTGTGCGCGCTTCGCCGGGTGTGGCGCGACGAAGTGCACATCGATCTTGCGGCATCGGTATGTCAGTAACGAAAAGCGTGCGAACCCGTTCGGTCTCGGTCGAGGACATCACCTTCTGTGATGCGCTCAGTCGTCGGCTCGGCTCATACGCAGGATCAAGTTGATCGTGTCCTCGGAATGCAGTGCCGGAGTCAGAACTTTCTGCAAGAGCAGGCCACGAATCGCGGCAGTGGCGACGGTGGCCATGTCCTGCGCTTTCTTGGTGTCATGCCCGTCGCGTTCCGCGAGTGAGGCCAGCGTCGCGGTCAGGTCGTCGAGCGAAACGATGAACTCACGAAAGTCTTCTGGACTGTAGGCGGCGAGCCCCGCGACGTGAAAGAAGCCGCGGATGCGTGACAGCTGCTCGGGGCGCGTGTAGGTCCGCCAGATTGCCACGACGAGGTCGTCAAAGGTGCCCTGCTCAGCGGTCTTGAAAAGCGCCTCGTTGTCACGAGATCGCTGCACCGTGAGCATGGCCGCCAAAACGCCCGAGAGTGACCCGAAGTGGTACCGCAGCAGGGCGTGGCTGGTCCCAGCTCGAGTGGCGACCTCCCGCAGCGACACCTCCGGCGAGGGAAGATCCCCCTCGAAGGCGTCGAGAAGCCGAGCCAGGAGCCGGTCGCGTGCGCCGCCGTTGAGTTCCGTGCTTGACAGGGCCACTCCCGCAGTTTATCCATTGGATAAGGGTTATCCAATGGATAAACATCACTGAGGGCGCCGTGCTGCGAGGCCCGCTGAGTTGCGAAGGACCTTTGATGAGCTCCATGTGGCACGGCTGTCTCGCCGACACCGACTATTTCGAGATGCGATCCAGCGGTGGGCAGGACTACGGCGTGTGGGTGACCACGCCGCCCGGCTACAACCGCGCCGTGGCGCGAGTGCCTGTTGTGTACGTGCTCGACGGGAACTGGGCTGTGGGCCTGACGGCTCCGCTCATCGTCACCCAGATGGACCCGATGCAGCGGATCCAGCCCTACATCCAAGTCAGCGTCGGCTACGCGGGCGAGCAAGCACAAGACTGGGATCGTCTGCGCAACCGAGACTTCGTGCCACCGGGCGAGCCCATCGCCAAGGAACTCATCGATGCCGTGGAGATGGGGTTGGAGACCGGCGCGAGGACCCGAGAGGAATCCGACGCCTACCTGGCCGAATTACGCGACACTCATGCCGACGTGTTCCTGAGCTTCCTCACTTCCGAGCTGCATCCGCGGATCGAACACGACTATCACACAGCCGCAAGCGGTCACGGTCTTTTCGGCTACTCCTACGGCGGACTTTTCAGTCTCTACACCTGGCTCACCGGCAGCGCCGTCTTCGAGAGCATCGCAGCGGGCAGCCCCGGCATCATCTCCGAAGACAGTCAGATCTTCGCCCAGCTCGATGAGTTGGGCGACAGCCGGCGTGGCACCAGACTTCACGTAACTGTCAACGACAGAGAGCTTCTCGGAGATCTGGCCGTCTACCAAAGCCTCGCGAAGAACACGGCCACCGTCCTCCATCGCCTCAAGTCCCGCAACGAAGCGGTCACCAGCGAGATCCTGCGCGAAACGCACGTGACTGGCGTGCAGGCCTCGTTCCTCAGTTACCTCAGGACGTGTCGGCCTCTGTGAGTGCGATATCGGCCCAAACACGGCGGGCCTAGGCGGACAATGGCCATATGTCCACTGCGCTCTGGATCCTGGTCGCGGTCCTTGCCGTCGGCATCATCGCCGGTGGCTTGTTGCGGATACGGGCCTGGTTGCAGCGGCCGGCCCCACCCGAGATCATCGAGGCCGCGCGCCGTCGCAATGAGCAGGGCGATCGCTCCCCCGATTGACATATCTGGATCAGGACGGTTACTCGCCGGGAACTCACAACGAATCAACTTTGTTCTCAGCTGGGTTCAGCATGGGAACGTGTGGGCGCCCGACGGTCAGCCACACTAGGACACGCACCCGACGCCATGGAGGAACGATTCCGGAATGAGCCCCGACGCCGAATTCGATTTCATCATCGTGGGAGCAGGCAGTGCGGGTTGCCTGCTCGCCAATCGGCTGAGCGCGAACCCTGATCACCGTGTGCTCTTGATCGAGGCCGGCGGCAAAGACAACTGGTTCTGGATCAAGGTGCCGGTGGGCTATTTGTACACAATCGCCAACCCCCGCACTGACTGGTGCTTCACGACCGAGGCCGATCCAGGACTGGCCGGCCGCAGCATTCACTATGCGCGCGGTCGCGTGATCGGTGGCTGCTCATCGATCAACGCCATGATCCACATGCGCGGTCAGGCAAGCGATTACGCCCTGTGGGCGCAGGCCACCGGTGACGACCGCTGGTTGTGGGGCGGCTCGGACGGTCCCGGTGAGACGCTCGCCATCTACAAGGAGTTGGAGGACTACTTCGGCGGAGCCGACGCCTGGCACGGCACCGGTGGAGAGATCCGCGTCGAGCGGCCGCGAGTGCGCTGGAAGATCTTGGACGCCTGGCAGGCCGCCGCTGCCCAGATGGGCATCGCCCCGATCGAGGAATTCAACCGGGGCGACAACTCCGGCAGCGCCTACTTTCACGTGAACCAGCGACGTGGCCGCCGCTGGTCGATGGCCGATGCCTTCCTGCACCCCATCGCCCACCGCCCCAACCTCACCGTCTACACCCAGACCCAGGCTTTGGGACTGCTGATGGACAGTCAGGTCCGCGACGATCAGCGGCGCGGTGCGTGGACCACGGCCCGGCACCGGGTCACCGGCCTGCGGCTGCTCAAGGATGGCCAGATTGTCGAGGTCCGAGCCCGCCGGGAGGTGATCCTCAGCGCTGGGGCGATTGGCTCGCCGCATCTGATGCAGGCCTCGGGACTCGGCCCCGCAGGGCTGCTTGCCCAGCATCAGGTGCCGGTGGCCGTCGATCTGCCTGGAGTGGGTGAAAACCTCCAGGACCACTTGCAGCTGCGAACGGTCTACCGGGTCCAGGGCGCCCGCACCGTCAACACGCTGTACCGGAACTGGATCACCCGTGGCGGCATGGGACTTCAATACCTGACGCTGCGATCAGGACCGATGACCATGCCGCCCTCCACGCTGGGGGCGTTCGCGAAAAGCGACCCCTCGCTGGCCAGTCCCGATCTGGAGTGGCATGTGCAGCCCTTGTCGTTACCCAAGTTCGGCGAACCGCTACACCGTTACGCAGCCATCACCCCCTCCGTCTGCAATCTGCGCCCCAGCTCGCGTGGCCATGTGCGCCTGGCCAGTGCCGATCCGCTGACCGACCCGAAGATCTCGTGCAATTACCTGTCCACCGACGCCGACCGTCAAATCGCTGTGAAGGGCCTGCGGATGACCCGGCAGATCATGGCTGCGCCGGCGCTGGCTCCCTATGGCCCGCAAGAGTTGCTGCCCGGCCCGCAACTGGTGAGCGACGAAGACCTGCAGCAGGCCGCTGGTGAACTCGGCACGACGATCTTCCACCCGGTGGGTACCTGCACGATGGGAGCCTTTGACACACAAGGTCTCCCGCGGTCAGGTTCCACGGTGCTCGACACCGACTGTCGCGTGTATCGCGTCGCCGGCCTTCGCGTGGTCGATGCCTCGGCGATGCCCACGATCACTTCCGGCAACACCAACGCGCCGGTCATGTTGATCGCAGAGCGCGCAGCGCGGGCGATCCTGGGATAGGTCGGCCCGCGACAAAAAGCGAGCTACCGTTGGGCGTTCTGCCCGAGCATCGAGAAGAACTCGTACGACGGATCATCGGGTCCCGGACTACCCAGTGGCGTGGCACGTGTCATCGGATGGCTCATGTCGACGGTCGATGGGTTGTGTACGTGTGCCCAATCGGTGACGATCTGTCGGGCGGTGAATTTCCATACACCCCTGCGCTTCTCGTACTTGTCCAGATATCGACCGCCGATGACGAGCTCGGTCTCGCCGTCGCCGACAACGAACGCGTGGGTGGCGATGCTGTAGATCTCCCCCTCGGCGCGGTCGCCACTGATCGCGAAGTTCGTAGTGGTGATGTGGTGTTGCATCGACCTCAAATACGGACGGGTATCGATGAGCGTCTTCAGGAAAGCGTCCACTGACCCCGAAGAGAAGGCACCGTGGTCGTCTTGCGCGTCCTGGTGATACAGACTCCGCAGCGTGACGATGTCCCCGCGATCGACCGCCCGGCAGTACCCGTGCACGAGCTTGCGCAGTGCGAATTCATCGAGCATTTCCTGCACTTGCGGATCTGAGGTAGGGGACGACACCCTGTCAAACTAGTCGACGGACCTGACGGCTCACGGTCAAAATTCCCTACCGGGGTAGAGGCGTCCCACCCCCTGTGTCCAGACGTCTACGGGTTGATGGTGTTTTCGCCGATCTGACGGCCCCACACGTATTCGGTCACCAGCGGCTGGCCGAGTTCGAGGTGGTTATAGGGCGCGATCGAGGCGCCGGTGTCCATCACCAGATACGGGGCCGGCCACAGGTCCTTGGTCACCGGCTGCCAGCAGCCGGGCCGGCCTTCCGGCCCGCCCTTGGCGTTGACCCGCGGCAGGTTGTCGGGATAGACGTACGGGTTGCCCACGCCGATCAGGAAGTCGTGCAGCTCAAGTGCGTAGCCGTTGCGGGTCTGGTCGGCGAACTTCGGCGCGGCCTGCGCATAGTTGCGGACCGAACACGCCAGTGCCGGGCTGTTGCGATCGAGCATTTCGCTGACCGGCACCAGATCCTGCGCACCGCGGACCAGGTACGGCCCGCCGCGCTCGAAGATGTCGCCGCCGGTGTTGCCGAATCCGACCGCGGCCACCAGGGCCTGGTCCAGATTGCCCCGCTGGTCATTGAGCGTGCGGGCGGTGGTGACGGCGTTGGTCAGGCCGTCGAACAGGTCCGGGCCCGCATTCGCATACACCTCGCCGAGGTCGGCCAGACCCGCTGTGTCGCGGCGGATCTCGGGCATCCGCGGGTTCAGGTCGGCCAGGATGTCGTTGCCGTTGACGATGGACTGGCCGAACTTGTCGCCCAGGCCGTCGAGCGCCTGGGCGGTGGCCGTCAGCGTCTGGTTCAGCTTGATCGGGTCGATCTGCTCGGAGATCGCGGTGATCGTCTCGAACAATGTGTTGAACTCCGTCGTCACACCCTGGGCGCGGATCGGCGTATCGGGCGAGATCCGCTGCGGTGACGGGTTGGGCGGCGACACGAACGAGATGTATTTGTTGCCGAACACCGTGGTGGCCTTCAGCTCGGCGGTCACGTTCTGCGGGATCAGCTTCAGGTACTGCGGCTTGACGTCCACGGTCAGCTCGGCCTGCGGGCTGTCGTCGACGGTGATGACGTCCACCGATGCCAGCCGGCCGATCGGCACACCGTTGAAGGTGACCTTCGACCCTGGATCCATCGACAGACCGGCCCGCCCGGACAACACCGTCAGCTGCGTCTTCTCCTCGAAAGCGCCCCGGAACTGCATCCACGTCAACGTCAGCACCGCAACCAGAAGGATGATCATCCCCACGCACGCCGTCTTGTACGGCGGGTCGTACCGCCAGTGCTTGAACCGCCGATCGGGCTGGGTCCGCAATACCGCGGTGGATGAGGCCACGCACAAACCTCCGACTTGTTGACGCGGCCGGCCAGTTGGTGAGCACAGAGCAGCCAGCGAGTGAGCGAGCAGAACTCTCGCAAACAATCAGAGACGACTGCAACTGGATGGCGCCCAGTGCGGCAAACATCAAATCGCCACCGTCACGAGACCCGCATCACATCATGCAGATCGAAGTAACCGGCGTAACGTCGCGCGCGTTCAGCCGCAGATGCGCATGGCACGACTGCGGTGCAAAGTCAGTGGTGTCACAAAGAGATTGGGGAATCGACGCCACCGGGCAAGGCCCGGAGGCGCATTACCGTCCGGGCTGACTACAGCCCCGACGGTACGACCTTGTCATTGACCGTCACCTCGACCTGGTGGGTCTTCGTGTTGTACGAAACCTTGCCGTGCTCGAACGTCTCGACAAGCAAATCACCGTCGGCGGTCTCATCGCTGGTGGGTGCGCCAAGTGGCCCCACCGAGCCGTTCTCACCGGTGATCGCCGGGACGCCTTCCGGGTCGCGCGGGATGTTCCAGGCCTCCCGGATCTTGCCCCAGGTGATGTATCCAGGCGTTCCCGCCTCGGCGTTCTTGGCGGTGATCACGCCGCCCTGGAACTGTTGGAACAGCACGCCACTCTCCCGTGCTCCGGCGTTGCGATCACCCGTGAGCGGCTTGCCGAGGGCGGCCTTCTGATTTTCGGTTGCCGACGAGTACTTGGCGGCGATCGGGCCGGTCAACGTGACCTCGACGTCTCGCTCCCCGGTGAGCTTCACTTCGGCGGGCTGCGCCGGGGCTACTGCCGTGGTGGTGGCGATCAACCCCACTTGAGGCTGCATCGAGGTGTCGACATTGTTGCCATTGCTGCAGCCCACGGCGACCAGCACGACGGCGGACAGGCCGACAGCTGCGGTTTGGCGTGCGATCGTCCTCATGGGTTTCCTCTCGCGTCTTTCTGTGGTGTGGGCCAATTTGTGATCGAGGCCCCTATCACGGCCCGGACTATAACCGAATCACAACGGCAGCGTGAGGTGACCGAGGTCCCCTCACCTATGCGACACGCCGTCGCTGCAGGTCCCGGAACCGCCGGGCTTCGGCGCACATTCGCCCTAGGTGCAGGGATATTGCCCGTTGAGTACGCAATTCGCGGGCGGTGAGTAGAAGCCGGACAGCACGCCTCTCATGCCGCCGGTGGCCGAACCACCCGGCGCAATGATGCGGTTCCAATTCGCTGGAGTGAGAACATAATGCGTGCCGTAGCGGGTGAAGTTGCTACTCCAGGTATGCGAGATAGATTCGCCTGCCGGCAAATCGAATTCGAGCCGCCAATCCGTCATCGGCACGGTGCTCGCGTTGACGATGGTGAAGTGCGCGATGAAGCCGGTCTGCCATGTCGATGACACCGACAGCCTCGCGGCGGCCGCGGCGGCATGAGCGGCCGGGATGCCGGCGATTCCGGAGGCAGCAACGACCAACGCCGCCAGAGCTACGTGAAGCGCTGCGCTCCAGCGCTTCACGTGATTGTCCAGTCTGGCCACAGCAGCAAACACTAAGGCCACGCCATCGACAACGACCCTCGCATCGCCGGCAAAGCTGCGGTACCTATGCCCAACTGAAACCGTCGCGAGATTTTCGCCTCGACGACGTGAAGGAGGTGATCCTGCGGTCACACTGTGGACGTGACGATCGCTGAGGACGTCAGAGCCGAACGGGCGACATTCGCGGATCTGCTGATCAAGGTGGGGCCGTCTGCCCCAACCGGATGCGGTGAGTGGACTGCGCTGGACCTGGCGGCCCACCTCGTCGGTGAGGAACGCTTCGGCGGTGTGACGACCTTTGTCGCTCGGTCCCTCGTCGCAGGTGGGCTTTCGGTCCCGGCTACGCCGAGACTCGTCGACAAGGCAATGCGTATGGAGCGACGCCACGGGTTTACCGCGCTGGTCAACCGGCTGCGTCAGCCCGTGCCGCCGCTGCTGCTACGGCCGCTCGTGGCCCCACTGACCCTGTTCGAGTACTGGACGCATCACGACGATCTCATCCGCTGCCACAACGGAGTCCACTCCGTACCGGCGGCACTGGCCGAGGCCGTCCCCTTGGTGTTGCGATATCAACTCAAGAAACTGCCCGCCGGGGTGCGGGTAACTGTCGGCACCAACGACGGCCACTGCCACTGGTCGGCCGGGCCGAAGCGGGGTCCCAAGGTCATGCTCGGCGGTTCTCCCCCGGACCTGATCCGATGGCTGTCGGGGCGTCCGGCAGCAGGCGAAATAACGATGACCGGACCCGATGCCACCGTGCAGACACTCCGTGCGTTCACAGGCCGTGTCTGAACTCTGGTGAGCCGAGTCCCCAACCGGCTCGTATCAGGTCATCGGTGGTGGCAGCGGTGCGCCGGCGGCGCGACGGTACAAGTCGGCAGCGGCGCTCATCGCCGCCTTGACGGTGTTGTAGTAGTGGGTACCTACCCCGCCGTGGTACTTGAGCAGTTGCGGGTTCTGCGCGAGCGTGGCCGCCAGCACGGTGTCGCCGGTGATGCCGTATTTTTTGTACGCCTCGGAGAATCGCGTAATGAACCGGGAAATCGCCTTGTTGGGGTCTTGACGGTCGGCCACGGAACCGAAGCTGGCCTTCTCCTGGAACAGGCCGATGACCTCATCGGCTGCGGTCCCCCGACTGCCGTAGGCCTGGACTCCGCCGGACGCGGTCGGGCGGAAGCTGGATTCGATTTTCGCCGTGGCGATGACGGTCTTGATCTGGTCTTCGCTCAACCTGGCGGCCCGGCCTTGGCTCACGATGGCCTTGACGATGTCCTGGGCGTTGGAGTCTTTGGTCACGAGGACCGGCGTGGGCACAACGGCCGCGACGTTTTTGGGGATTGTGTCTGCCGCGGGCCGTTGCTCGATTGCGACCGCTGGATGCGGGTCCACGGGCTGAGAAAGCAGCGTGACGCCACCTCCCAGGCCCGTAGCGACGAGAAGCGTGACGGTGATCTTCTTTACGTGTCTCGGTTTTCCGAACGTCCCCAATGATCGGTCGGCTTTCGGCATGGTCTTGCTCTCCTCTGTGGGGGGATTTGAACTTGTGGGTCCGTGTGCCGGGCACGGAAGCCCCCTCCAGCCCCGCCTGCCGGCGCGAAAAACAGGGTTGAACTGCGCATTGGTCACTACGCGGAGACAAGCACCACTCGACCAGATGCGCGCGAGCAAGAGTTTGCTGCATCAATTACAGCCTCGGCGATGCTGGAAGCATCCGGCCGCAAACACGTCGTATTCGTGGCAACTACCACCCCAGTTGCCGGAATGTGAGCTGTGCCACCTTGCCTGCTACTACGTCACCGTAGTAATTAGCCGAGAACTGTATTGGAACATTCGGAATCACGCAAAACCCGCGGTAAGTCCGCGATTTCCGCGAGCCCGTACAGGCATGACCGATGCCTGATGCTCTGTTTGCCAGCGACAATCGGAATGGGTGCGAAGAATGGGTCCTCTGCCGCGAATCCAGCCCCGACGAAAAGGGGTGGCTTCTCGTCGATCAGTTTCGCGTGGCGACGTCGTGGACCATCAGCGCAGACGAAAACTCCATGGTGGTCACCGGATCGGCAAGGTTGACCTCGCACAACTGCTCGATGCGTCGCAGCCGTTGCGCGACGGTGTTGGAATGGATCAGCAGCGTCGTGGCGGTCGCGTTGCGGTCCTGTCTGTTCGCGAAGTAGCTCCGCAATGTCGTCATCAGCTCGGTGCGATGGTTCGCGTCATAGTCGATGACCGGTTTGAGCGTGCGAGCAGCGAACGCCGCGAGTTTGGCCGGATCGTTCAGTTGGAGCAGCAGACCGACGATACCGAGATCCTCGAGGGTGACCGTGGCGCCGGATCTGCCGCCCTGCAGCGCAATATCCAACGCTCCCTTGGCAATGCGGTAGGCCTCGCCGACGTTGTCGGCGCAGGAAGCAGCGGCGGCGGCAGTGGCCGTGATCTCTTGTGACACTTGGGCGATCGCTCGCTGGACGATGACGCCGGGCGGTTCGCTCGTGTCGGCCACCCGTGGCCACAGCGCGACAAGCATGCCGCCGTGCATCGCCACCAATGGCTTCGGCCGGTACGACGAGCTCAACTCTGTCACGGCCGTCAGCGCACGCTGCCACGCACGGCGGGTGGCCACTTCTGTGGGCCCGGCCAGTGTTGCCACGATCGCGACGTGAGACACGCTGAGGTCGTGCCCCAGCCGCCGGGCACGGGTCAACAATGCATCGGACAGGGACCCGCTGCTGGACAACACATCGGTCAGCAACTCCCCACGAAGCCGACTTTCCACCTCGGAGGCCGTCTGTTCCCGCAGCAGCTCGACCGACACCACGATGGACGCGTGTTCGACGGCCCGAATCTGGAGTGGGTCAAGCGTTTCGACTTCGCCGGGGAACCAGATCCGCGCGGCCACCTCAGTACCCAACCGCACGGGTGCAAAAAGCCACCCGCTGGAACCGCCGTCGGCCGCGGCAACCGCCTCGACGGTCGCCGAGGCCTCCGTGGACATGCATTCGGCCGATGCCGAACGTGCTGCGGGAGTGGGAAATTCGATACCCTCCCCGGCGCGGGCCAGCTCAGCTTGGCGCCCGTCATCGATCAGCACCGGCCGGCCGATGAGATCACTCAGCGCGGCAGCGATCCCAGTGATCCCGCCGGAACGCAATGTAACCGTCAACAGGCGCTCGTGGATCTGTTCTGATCGTGCCAACGCGTCGCGTTGTTCACGCAATGAGCCCGTGAGCGTGCGCAACTCGTCGAGACGGCGAGCGGAAGTGACTGCGATCGCGGCATGGTTGGCCAACAGGATCAGCCGCTCGATCTCATACCGGGTGAACGTGTGCACTGAGGCGTAGTAGCCGTTGAGGGTTCCCAGCACGCCAGCGCCGGCCACCAGCGGTACCGCGACGATGGCACGGTATCCCTGTTCTTGCGCGACGCCGGCCCAGAGCGCGAACTCAGGCTCGCCTCGGACGTCCCGGATGGACACGGGTTCGCCGCGATGGAATGCCCGGCTCGAGGGCGATCCGCTGTCGAGCCGGATCGGCCTGTCGGAATTGACCCGTTCGACGTACTCCTCCGACAAGCCGCTAAATCCCTGCACCATCAGCCGATCACCATTCGCATCGGGGATGAGGACGCCGCAGAAGTCGAAACCCAGCAGAGTCCGCGCTGTGTCGGCAACCAGACAGAGCACCTCCCGCAGATCGGTATCGGCACAGGCCTGAGCACTGAGGGTCCGTAGCGCTGCCAGCCACGTCACCAGTTCCGCACCGGGCCGTTGATTGTCCGTCGGGGAAGCCACACGATCAGTGTGCCGCACACGGAGGTGTCAAGCGAGACATAAATATCGAACAAATATGTCTTGCCAAACATTGAACGCCTGCGCCGGTGTGACGACACTCATGTTCCATGACCCACGTCTCACTGGAGAGCACATCGCCCGCCCCGGCTTCGGCCGTTCAGCCCGGTCAGTTCCGGGACATTCTCAACCCCGCCACCGGCGAGGTCATCGCCACGCTCCCAGAACAGGGCGAGCGCGAAGTGGACGCCGCAGTTGCCGCCGCGCGAAGGGCATTCGAGGCCGGGCCGTGGCCGAGCATGGTCCGCAGCGACCGCGCCAGACTCCTGCTGCGCATCGCCGATGCCATCGAGAACTCCAGTGAGACGCTCTACAGCCTCGAAACCCGCAACAATGGCCGACCGATCACCGAGACCCGGGCCCAGTTGTCCCGGGTACCGGAATGGTTTCGGTACAACGCCGGGCTGTTGGCGGCTCAGCGCCAGGCCGTTCTTCCCGGGGATGGCCCTTACCTCTCCTATCAGCAACGGCTGCCACTCGGCGTGTGTGGCATCGTCACCCCGTTCAACCATCCGATGCTCATCCTGGCCCGCAGCCTGTCAGCGGCGCTGGCCAACGGAAACACCGTGGTGGTCAAGCCATCCGAGCTGACCCCGCTGACCACCCTGGCCCTCGCCGACATCCTCGCCGAGGCGGGATTGCCCGACGGTGTGCTGAACGTCGTCACAGGTGCCCGCGCGGCCGGGCAGCGCCTGACCCATCATCCTGATATCGCCAAGATCACCCTCACCGGTGGCACCGAGGCCGGCCGCTCGGCGGCGGTCGCGACGGCGTCGCGATTCGCCCGCATCACGGCCGAACTCGGCGGCAAGACGCCGGTGCTGCTGTTCGACGACATCGACCCCGCCATCGCCGCGGAGGGCGCGGCATTCGCGGCGTTCGTCGCGGCCGGCCAGTCGTGCGTGGCCGGTTCCCGATTCCTGGTGCAGCGCGGCATCTATGACGAATTCGTCGATGCCCTCGCAGCCCGTGCACAGGCGATCAGGCTCGGTGATCCGGCATTGCCCGCCACGCAGATGGGACCACTCATCAGCGCCCGCCAGCGGGACAAGGTGGCGGCCCTGATCCAGACCGGGCTCGATGAGGGCGCCACCCTCAAGGCCGGTGGCCGGACACCTTCTCTGCCAAGCCCGTTCGACCACGGATACTTCTTGTCTCCCACCGTGCTCGCGGAAGCCACCATGACCATGATCGTCGCGCGTGAAGAGATCTTCGGCCCGGTGGCGGTGGTCATACCCTTCGATGACGAGCGCGACGCCGTCCGCATGGCCAACGACAACCCCTACGGGCTCGGCGCCGGCTTGTGGACCACCGACGTGAGTCGGGCACACCGGGTCGCAGCCCAGATCAACGCGGGCATGGTGTGGGTCAATGACCACCACCGCCTCGAACCGTCGCTGCCCTGGGGCGGCATCAAGGAGTCCGGATCCGGAAAAGACGCCGGCACAGAATCATTCGAGGATTTCTCCTGGGTCAAGACCATCGTGGTGCGCACCGCGGCCGACCACGTCGACTGGTACGGCGACCAGCCGCAGAGCCGCCTCAACTGACCCATCCCCCGAACCCTCGAAAGGCACATCCATGTCCACAGGACGTTGGCATCAGGACATCACCCGGACACAATGGCTCGTTCTGGCGGGCACCACCTTGGGGTGGGGACTCGACGGCTTTGCAGGCAGCCTCTACGTGCTCGTACTCGGTCCGGCCATGAACGAACTGCTTCCCAACAGCGGGATCGGCACCGACGGAGCGGCAATCGGCTTCTACGGTGGGCTGACCGTGGCGCTGTTCCTCACCGGCTGGGCCACCGGAGGCATCCTGTTCGGCATGCTCGCCGACTACTTCGGTCGCACTCGGGTGCTGTCGGTCGGCATCCTTACCTACGCCGTCTTCAGCGCTCTGGCGGTGTTCGCCGAAACCTGGTGGCAACTCGGCATTCTGCGCTTTATCGCGGGCCTCGGCTCGGGCGTCGAGGCACCCGTAGGCGCGGCACTGATCGCCGAATCCTGGCGCAACCGCTTCCGGGCCCGTGCGGGTGGAGTCATGATGGCCGGGTACGCGGCCGGGTTCTTCATGGCAGCCGCCGCGTACGCGCTGCTCGGCGACCACGGCTGGCGCGCCATGATGCTGCTGGCAGGCATCCCGGCCCTGGTGGTCTGGTTCATCCGCCGCTACGTACCCGAGCCGCCCGAGATCGGCGCCCATCTGCAAGCCAGAAAGGAACGGAAAGCGCTCGGCCGAAACCATGACCACGATCGATTCGTGCTGCGGCGCCTGTTCACTCCCCCGCTGCTGCACCCCATGCTGGTGTGCACCGCGCTGGCTACCGGAGCGCTCATCTCGTTCTGGAGCGTATCGACCTGGTACCCGCAGATCATCCGGCAGATGACCACCGCCGCCAGCCTTGACCGGGCGGTAGCCGACCACCGGGTCGCGGCGGCGGCCATGCTGTTCAATGCCGGCGGCATCATCGGTTATGCCGCATGGGGTTTCGTGGCTGACGCCATCGGACGGAAGAAAGCCTTCCTGATCAGCTTCGTAGTCTCGGCCGCCGCGATCGCCTGGGCGTTCCCGTTCGACCGCAGCTACACCGAAATGCTCGTGGCGATGCCTCTTCTGGGCTTCGGCTTGTTCGGCGCACTGTCGGGCACCTTCATCTACGGCCCAGAACTCTTCCCGCCCAGTGTGCGCGCCACCGCACTGGCGATCTGCAACAGCGTGGGCCGCTACATCACCGCGCTGGGGCCTTTCACCGCAGGGGTAATCGCCGCCTCGTGGTTCGGCGGAAACCTCGGCATCGCCACGGCATCGGTGTCTGCGATCGGTCTGATCGCCGTCATCGGTCTTGCTTTCGCGCGCGAAACCCGCGGGGAACCAATGCCGGTCGACCACAACGCCGTCCAAGACATTCCATTGAGCGAGAAGAGCGCGTCATGACCGAATACGCCAATGCGTCGGCGATCGTTGTCGGAGGATCCATCGGAGGGCTGACGACGGCCCTGCTGTTGCGCGACCTGGGATTCCACGTCGACGTCTACGAACGCACGCCGGTTCCCCTGGACGGCCGCGGCAGCGGCATCGTCCTACAACCCGATACCGTGCGCTGGTTCGCCGAACGCAGCCACCAGAAACTGGCCGACCTGCACACCGCCACCGACTACGTGCAGTACCTCGACCCCAGCGGAGCGGTCATCCACCGCGAACGCGCGGTATGGACCTACACTTCGTGGGGCACGTTCTACCGGGCTCTGCTTGCCGACTTCGGCACCGAGCACTACCACTACGGCGAGTTCGCCTGCGGCTTCGACCAGGATGCCGACACGGTGACCGTGCGGTTCGTCAGCGGAACAAAAGCCCGCGCCGACCTCGTGGTGTTCGCCGACGGCATCAGCTCGCCGGCACGCGAATCGTTCGACCCTGACGCCAAACTCGCGTATTCGGGATATGTCGGCTGGCGGGGCACTGTTGCGCTGTCAGAACTCAGTGCGCAGACACGCGAAACCCTCAGCGACGCCATCACCTACACCGTTATCCCGAATTCCCACATCACCATGTACCCGATACCCGGCGAGGACAGCCTCGACGAAGCCGACCGTCTGATGAACTACGTCTGGTACCGCAACGCTTCGGCCGGCCCCGAGCTCACTGAACTGCTCACCGACAAGCGGGGATTCACCGGATCGGTGTCCGTGCACCCCGGACAGGTGCAGGACCGCTTCGTCACCGAACTGCGCGCGGCGGCCGGCCGTCAGCTGGCCCCCGCGGTGGCCGAGGTGGTCGCCGCCACCGCCCAGCCCTATCTGCAGGTGTTGTCGGACGTGCGGTCCTCGCGGATGGCGCTCGGCCGGGCCGCGCTGATCGGAGATGCCGCGTGTGCATCGCGGCCACACGCCGCGGCGGGAACCGCCAAGGCCACCGCTGACGCCTGGGCCCTGGCCGACGCCTTGTCCACTTCACCGGGCGACATCACCTCAGCTCTGTCGAAGTGGGAGCCGGCTCAGCTGCAGCTCAGCGACACGCTCCTACGCCGAGTCGTCGACATGGGCGAACGCTCCCAGTTCCGCAACACCTGGACGCCCGGCGATCCGGATCTGCGATTCGGCCTGTATGGGCCCGGGCACTGAAACCCTTCACTACGAGAGGAACTCGACGATGAACGAAGACAACTACCTGACCGACCTGCCGCTGGCCGGTGAATTGGTGGCCACCGACTTCGAAAGCTGGCCCGATTGGCTCAAGACGGAGTTCACCGATCACGCATTCGACGGCCACGTCGGATCCCGTCTGCTCAGCGAGGATTCGCGCGTGCGGGTGTGGGAAATCCGGTTGGCGCCCGGTGAGCGCTGGCATGCGCACCGCCACGTTCTCGATTACTTCTGGACCGCGATCAATGCCGGCCGCAGCCGCCAGCACACCCACGACGGTTCCATCCGTGAGGTCTCCTATCAGGCCGGCGAGACCCGCCACTTCCATTTCGGAGCAGGCGAATTCCTTTTGCACGACATCGAGAACATCGGGGACTCCGAGCTGGTCTTCACCACTGTCGAGCACCTGGACAGCGACAACACCGTGTTGGACATCGCACGATGAGCGCCGGCACACACCCGCAGGGCGTCATCGACGTCCACGCCCATTGGCTCCCGCGCGATCTGTTCGGGTTGCCGGCCGGCGCACCGTACGGACCGATGAACGATCGCGAAGGCCAGCTGTATCTTGGTGACCTGCCGTTGTCGATCGCCACCGAGGCGATGAGCGACGAGGCCGCCATCATCGAGGACATGGCACGTGCCGGGGTCGCGGTGCGGGTGCTCTCAGCGCCACCGTTCGCCTTTCCGCTCACCGACGACGCGGCAGGCACCGACTACGCCCGGGCCTTCAACACGTCGCTGGCCGATGTCGTGAGCCGCGCGGACGGAAAGCTGCTGGGCCTGGGTATCGTCAGCCTGGGCACACCGGAACTGGTGACCACCCAGCTCACCGCCCTGCGTGACGCTGACGGCATCGCCGGGGTCGCCATCCCTCCGGTGGTCGACGGTGGATCGCTGCACCACGGGATACTGCGGCACATCGTTTCCGAGGCGGCCCGCCTCGACCTTTCCGTACTGGTCCACCCAATGCAGATCGGGCGACCGGAATGGGCGGACTACTACCTGGCCAATCTCATCGGGAACCCCGTCGAAACCGCCACCGCCGTCGCGAATCTGATCCTCAGCGGACTCAAGGATGAGCTGCCGGCCCTGCGCATCTGCTTCCTGCACGGCGGTGGCTGCGCCCCGGGATTGCTCGGCCGCTGGGATCACGGCTGGCGCGCCCGCGCCGACGTGCGAGCGGGATGCACCCGGCTGCCCTCCGCGGTGATCCGGGACCTCTACTTCGACACGGTCACCCATGACGCACCCCAGCTCGAGCTGCTCTGCGAGATTGCCGGGAAAGACAAGGTCGTGTGCGGCAGTGACTACCCGTTCGACATGGCCGAGGCCGAACCCGTACGGTTCGCGGTCAAACACGGCCCCGACGAGAACGCATTGGCGCGAGCGGCGCGAGCGTTTCTGGGGATGAACTGATGCCCGGTCTCTTCAGTCCCCTGACCCTGCGCGATGTCACGTTCGCCCACCGGGCGTGGATGTCGCCGATGATGCAGTTCGCGGCGGTCGTCGACGGACCCGAGGCCGGCACTCCCACCGATTGGCATCTGCAACATTTCGGTGCCCGCGCGATCGGCGGGGTCGCGCTGGCGATGGTCGAGGCCACCGCCGTCAACCCGGTCGGCCGCAGTAGCATCTATGACCTCGGATTGTGGAACGACGCACAGGTGCCCGGATTTCGGCGATTGACCGGGTTCATCTCCGGCCACGGCGCCGTCCCCGGAATCCAGATCGTGCACGCCGGCCGGAAGGGATCCACCGGCCGCCCATGGCCCGACCCGGCCCGCCAACCCGAGCCCTGGACGACAGTGGGTCCCAGTCCGATAGCCTTCGGCCGCCACCCTGTCCCCGGCGAACTGAGCCGCGCTGAGATCGGACGCATCGTGACGGCCTTCGCCGACGCTGCCCGCAGGGCGGTCGCCGCGGGGTTCCGGGTCCTCGAAATCCACGGGGCGCATGGCTATCTCATCCACCAGTTTCTGTCACCGCAAGCGAACGTGCGCACCGACGAGTACGGCGGGACGCTCGGTAATCGGATGCGATTTGCCCTGGAGGTGGCCGCCGCGGTACGGGAGGCCTGGCCCGACCACCTGCCGCTGTTCTTCCGAGTGTCGGCGACCGACTGGCTTGCCGGTGACACCGACGACCCGCGTCCCGGATGGACTGTCGAGGACACCGTCGTGCTGGCCGCCGAGTTGAAGACGGCAGGTGTCGACCTGGTCGATGTCTCCTCCGGGGGAGCCGTTCCCGACGCCAGGATCCCGGTGTTTCCGGGCTACCAGGTGCCGTTCGCCAAGCGGGTGCGGGCCGAGGCGGACATCGCGACGACATCGGTTGGGTTGATCACCGAAGCCGAACAGGCTGAAGCGATCATCTCCGGTGGCGAAGCCGATGCCATCTTCGTGGCGCGAGCCCTGTTGCGCAACCCGAACTGGGTCCGCGACGCGGCCCGGCGTACCGGCGTGGTCCTGCCCTACCCGCCCCAATACAGCCGTGCCTTCACATGAGCCCTGCGTGGCATGCGCGACAACGAGCGATGAGACATGATGGAGGCACCATGGGAGAGCCGGTGAGCCGTGTCGAAGGAGTCGACAAGGTGACCGGGCAGGCTCGCTACGCCGCCGACGTTGTCATCCCCGGCTTGGTGCATGCGGTCCTGGTGCAGACGCAGATCCCGCACGGGCACGTCATCGAGCAATCGCTGCGCCACACCACGGACCGAGTCAATCGGGCACCTGGTGTTCTGCACGTCCTCACGCCGCTGAATTGCCCTGTGCTACAGCAATTGCCGCGCGAGCTCACCTTTGATCTACCGTTGGAGCGACGGCCGCCGCTTTCCGATCTGACCGTGCAGTACGTCGGTCAGCACCTGGCGTTGTTGGTCGCCGACTCACTGGAGAACGCCATGGAGGCGGCCTCTCAGTTCGCCGTGGACTACGAGGTGCTTCCGGCGCAGATGACGGCCCGCGCAGTGCTCGAGCAGCCGACCATCCCGGACAGGAAGGACGGCCAGATCCGCCATGGCAGCTATCTTCCGGATCACTTCGTGAAACTGGAAGAAGAGAAACTGCAGGACCATCGGGGCGAGACACCTCGCGAGGGCGCGGCGGCCAATCGCGTCGATGCTCGCTACACGACACCGATGAATGCGCATTACCCGATCGAGCTGTCGTCGACCATCGCGCAGTGGGACGGTGATCACCTGACCGTGCACGACAGCACCCGATGGATCGCGGGCGAACAGGCGACGCTGGCAGCGTATCTGGGCATTGCCGAGGACCGGATCCGCATCCTTTCGCCATTGGTGGGGGGCGCATTCGGGTCCAAGAGCTTCCTGTGGATGCACGTCGTCCTTTGCGCTGTCGCCAGCCGGGCCGTCGGCCGGCCCGTCAAGCTGGTGCTCACCCGCGACCAGATGTTCACCTCCACCGGACATCGCCCGCGCACCGAGCAAGACGTCACCCTCATCGCCGATCAGAACGCCCAGATTCTCAGCACCGAACATCACACCGTGACCGAGACGTCCACGGTGGCCCACTTCTGCGAGCCCGCAGGCATTTCCACTAGGTTCCTCTACACCTCACCGCATCTGGTGGTGTCGCACCGCGCGGCCCGGATCAATGCCCCCACTCCGTGTTTCATGCGTGGCCCAGGTGAGGCGCCGGGTTTGTTCGCCCTCGAAGTGGCCATTGACGAACTTGCCGAACGTAGCGGAGTCGATCCTCTGGAACTCCGGATCCGCAATCACGCCGACATCGACCAGGCCAGTGGGAAGCCCTGGTCGGGCAAGCATCTGTTGCAGTGCTACGAGGCGGGTGCACAACGATTCGGGTGGCACGATCGCGCGGCCGCGCCGCGGGCGATGCGGCGCCGGGGAGTCCAAATCGGTTGGGGAATGGCCACGGCGACCTATCCCGGGCGCCGAATGCCGGCCGGATGCCGGGTCGACACCGACGCGGATGGATTCGTGCACTTCTCGTCGGCTACCCATGAAATCGGTACTGGTGTGCGCACCGTGATGACGCAGGTGGCCGCCGACGCGACCGGCCTCGCCATGGACCGCGTGAGCTTCATGTCGGGTGATTCGTCGTTCCCTTCAGCGCCCTACAGCGGCGCATCCCAGACGACTGCCACGGTGGGCTCCGCGGTGTTCGCCGCCGGCGGCGAATGGAAGCACCGGTTCATCGCCGCCCTGACTGCCGACCGTGGTTCGCCATACTTCGGCACCGACCCCGCGACCGTGGACATCACCGCCCTGAGCCCCGCCGCCGCAGCGGCTTACCGCGACCAGTTGAGCTTTTCGACCAGCAGTGATGCCGGTGGTCAGGAAACACACACGGTCCAGTCGTTCGGCGCGCATTTCTGCGAGGTCGAGGTCGACGAAGACATCGGACGGGCCAGCGTCGTCCGCTGGGTCGCCGTGATGGATTGCGGTCGGGTGCTCAACCCGAAGCTGGCTCGCAGCCAGGTGATGGGCGGCATCACGTTTGGCCTCGGCATGGCACTGATGGAACACGTTCCCTACGACGAGGCGTCCGCACTGCCGATCGGCGAGTATTACCTGCCCACGCATGCCGACCGCCCCGAATTCGACATCTCCTTCCTCGAGCATCCCGACTACGCGCTGGATCCGATCGGTGTGCGCGGCATCGGTGAGATCGGCACCTGCGGCGTGCCGGCCGCCATCGCCAATGCCATCCACCACGCCACAGGCAAGCGGATACGCGACCTGCCCATCATCCTGGAGGATCTCATGGCGCCCTATCAGCCACCGAAGGTCGGGTCGTGAACAACGGCGAGATCTGTATTGCTGAAACGGAACCCAGCGTGACCAACCAATACGATCTGCGTCTGCGCATCAACGGAACAATCCACAGCATCACCGTCGACGTGCGCTCCAGCCTGCTCGACCTGCTGCGGGAGCGGCTGTATCTGACCGGCACCAAAAAGGGGTGCGACCAAGGCTTGTGCGGAGCCTGCACGGTTTCGGTCAACGGCGAACGCGTGGTCAGCTGCCTGACACTGGCCGCATCTGTCGACGGATCCGACGTCCTGACCATCGAAGGAATCGCTGACGGCGACGACCTGCACCCGCTGCAACAAGCGTTCCTTGAGTGCGACGGATTTCAGTGCGGCTACTGCACTCCCGGTCAGATATCGTCAGCCCACGCAATGCTGGCCGAGCACCGGCGCGGCGATCTCAGTATGGTGACCTTCGATGGCACCAGGAACGACGTTCTGGCCGGCTGCTCGCGGTTGACCAAGGACGAAATCCGGGAACGCATGGCAGGAAACATCTGCCGGTGCGGTGCGTACGCCAACATCGTCGACGCTATCGAAAGCGCCGCCCACGGCGAGTCGGCATGAAGGCTTTCGACTTTCGGCATGCCGAATCCGTCGACGACGCCATCGACGCGGCCACGGACGGCGCCACGTACTTTGCCGGCGGAACGAACCTCTTCGATCTAATGAAGACCGGCGTCGAGCAACCCACCGCGTTGATCGACCTTCGCCGACTCGCGATGACGTCGATCACCACCACCGACACCGGCGGGGTGTTCATCGAAGCCGGCGTGACCAACAGCGCGCTGGCCAACCACCACCTCATCCGCACGCACTACCCGGTGGTGTCGCACGCCATCCTCAGCGGAGCCACCACACAATTGCGCAACATGGCCACGACAGGTGGAAATCTGTTGCAGCGCACCCGATGCCCCTACTTCATGCAGACTGCCTTCTCCGAGTGCAACAAGCGCAAACCAGGAAGCGGTTGCGCCGCAATCAACGGGTTTCACCGTGAGCACGCCATTTTCGGCGCCAGTGACCACTGCGTGGCGATCCACCCGTCTGACATGGCGGTGGCCTTCGCCATGCTGGACGCGGTCGTGCACGTGCAGGACTCGACGGGACGACGCCGCATTCCGATCGGCCAGTTCTTCGCGCTCCCAGGCCAGACGCCCGAGATCGACAACACGCTGCAACCGCACGAGCTGATCCTCGGGATCGAACTGCCGCCGTCGGATTTCAACGATCACTGTTGGTACTTGAAGGTTCGTGACCGGCACAGCTATGCCTTCGCGCTCGTCTCCGCCGCCGCAGGCCTGCGCATCGAGGACGGTGTGATCATCGGCGCTGCCCTCGCCCTGGGTGGTGTAGCGGCCAAACCCTGGCGACTGTATGCGTCCGAATCAAGCCTGATCGGGCAACGGCCCGACGCACAGGCGTTCCACACCGCCGCAACCATCGCGATGGATGATGCCCAACCGCTCACGCAAAACGCCTTCAAGGTCGACCTCGGCCGCCACAGCATTGTTCGAGCCCTCACCTTGGCGACCGTCGACCGAGGAATCGACCAGCAGGTTTGAGATCGCCGAGGATGGCTAACCCGTCGAATGCAAGAAAGTAGCCACTCCTGCGAGTCAGGACATGGCGAAGGGAGTTTGACGTGGCATTCACGAAGATCGCATTGAAATCGACGGTGGCGGCCGCGGGCATCGCAGCAGCCGGAGTGTTGGCGCCGACGGCATTCGCCGATCCGGAAGCCCTGCAGTTCGGCCAGACCGCAGAGGTTCCCAGTCCCGGTGGCGCCATCGACTACACCGTGAGTAACTTGCAACCCAGTGGCCACAACGACGGCATCTGGTACTCGGATGTCACGGCCCGAGCTGTGAGTGGCTTTCCCACGCCCAACATCGCAGATTTCAACGCGCGGGCAGTCAACAGTTCCACCTACGCGAACATGAAGGGCAACCAGACAGACGGTCTGCCCAACCAGCCGATCGCCATGGGCACCCAGACATCCGGGCGGGTGTACTTCGACGTACGGAGCGGCACAGCGCCCGACAGCGTTGTCTATCGGGATGCCGGTGGCACCGACAAGGTGGTCTGGACGGACTAACCTCGTCGCGTTGCACCTCACATAGCTCCGTGATCTGCGAATATCAGCGGGTGGCTTACCTCGTCAAGCGGTCGCAGCGATGACCGTCGAAGACGACCTCGACGCGCTCTACCGCGTGCGTCCGGATGAATTCACCGCCCGCCGCAATGAGTTCGTGGCGGCCGCGAGGAAGCGTGGTGACGCGGACGCAGCCAAGGTGATCGCCGCTGCACGACGTCCGACGACGGCCGCGTGGGTGGTGAACCTCCTCGCGCTGACCGACGAGACGATGCGGCAGCGATTGACAGAGCTGCATGACGAGTTGCGCGACGCGCATGCCGCCATGGACGGACAGCGGATCCGCGAGTTGTCCGCGGTGCAGCGTCGGCTGGTGCAGGAACTGGCCCGCGCCGGGTTCGCCGCGGCCCGCCAGGATCCGACGCCGGCGATGCGCGACGACGTCACCGCCACGCTGCAGGCCGCGGTCGCCGATCCCGACGTCGCCACCCGCTTGGGCCGACTTTCCAAGCCGGAAGAGTGGTCGGGCTTCGGTGACTTCGGAGCGTCGTCCGCGGTGGGCGCACGCGCCCGGTCGGCCAACGGGTCGGTGCCGCGGACTTCGTCACCGCCGTCGAAGAAGAAGCCGACGCCTCCGGACACCGGCGCGATCGATGAGGCCCGGCGCGGACGCGAAACTGCCGCGGCCGAAGTCGACGCCGCGCGGGCCGCACATGACGATGCGCTCGCCGCCGTGGCCGAACGCCGGCGCGAGGTAAACACCGCACGCAGGCGCTACGAGAAACTGCTCGAGACCCTCGCCGCCGCCGAGCGCGACATCGAGACCGCCGCCACGCAACTGAATGATGCGGAGCAGTCGGCCCGTGCGCTGCAGCGACGATTGCACACCACCGAAGCGGCCCTGAAGCAAGCAGATTCGCGGTTGAACCGACTCGCCGGTGAGTGATAGCACGTGCAGCACGCGCGTGCGACTGCGATAGATACTTAGCCCTTGCGCTAAGTATCGTCCTGATAGATACTTAGCCTTGTGGCACAGTATGCGGTCGACCTCGACGACGTCTTCCTGGCACTTGCAGACCCGACCAGGAGGGCGGTGATCCACCAGCTCGGGCGCGGGCCGGCGAGTGTCGGCGATCTGGCCGTTGAAGCCACCATGACGCTCCCGTCCTTCATGAAGCACGTGCGGATGCTCGAATCGACCGGCCTGATCCACACGGCGAAGGTCGGCCGCGTGCGCACCTGCAAGCTCAACCGGGAACGGCTCGCGGTCGTCGAAGACTGGCTGACCGAGCAGCGGAGCGTTTGGGAGGAACGCACCGACCGCCTGGAACAGTTCGTCACCAAGCCCACGAAAGGCACATCACATGAATCCTGATCTCGACCTCAGCATCGAGCGCATCATCCGCGCGCCACGCAAGGCAGTGTGGAACGCATGGACCGATCCGGACAGCTTGGCGCAGTGGTGGATCCCGGCGCCGATGCTGTGCCGCGTGGAGCGGTTGGAGGTCCGGCCAGGTGGCGCGTTTGTCACGCGGATGAGTGAGGACGGCGGCGAATTCGTGCCGCATCTGGATGCGTGCTTCCTGCTTGTCGACGAGTTCGAGCGCTTGGTGTTCACCAACGCCGTCGACAGCCGGTGGCGCCCAGCGAACCCCGCGCCCATCGCGATGACGGCCGAAATCACCTTGCGGGACCACGCGGACGGAACCGACTACCGCATCGTGGCGCGCCACGGTGACCCGGCCGCCAAGAACCGCCATGTCGAACTCGGCTTCGCCGAGGGTTGGGGCACCGTCGCCGATCAACTCGCCCGTTTCACCCAGGGTCCGCTCCGGAGCTGAACGTGTCGGCGGCGCGGAGCAGATGGCGGGCGAAGAACTGCGCCGAACTGTCACGCTCGTAGTCCGGCGTCGGGTGATGCCTGCCTGAACGGGCGTGGAGGGCTTTCTCTTTGGAAGCAAAGGCGTCGAACAATGCGAGCCCAGAGGTCCGGTCGAATTCCTCGGCTTCCCACGGTATCCGGTACTCGACCGGAACGGTGATCTTTCGAGCCGCCTCGAGAAGTGCGTCGTCGTCCACGAAGGCTGCGCCGAAGCTGACGGCAGCGATCCGGGCTTCGACCGCCGTCAACAGCAATCCGGTCACGACGCCCAGCGAGACACCGCCGTAGCCGATCGGAACTCCGGCGCCAACATCGGGCAATGCCTGCAGGGCGTCCAGCGTTGCCTTCCATTCCGGTACCGCACGCTCGGCCAGCGACATGCTGTATTCGGTGACAATCGGGGCGATCGGCCGGCGGGCCTCCCGAGCCCGATGGATCGCCGCGTTCCACCGTTGATCCTCAGGATTGCGCGCCCGGTCTCCATGACCTGGAGCGTCGATGGCCACGACGGCGAACCCATGGCGGGTCACGCTGTGCAGTGCAGTGGCCACCAACCCCGGCGCCTTCTTGTGCATGCCGCCCGAGTGCCCCAACAGCAGTAGCGGCGAGCCGACCGTTCCGACTGTCGGCGACCAGAGCACGCCGGTGATCTCATCCAGAATGAAACTGCGTTCAGTGACACCGCTCGCCGATGTCTCAGAGGTGAAGTACATGGTGTTGCCTCTCAGAAGTGCCGTGTTTCAGGCGCTCCCGGCGACACCTACGTCAATGCCCGACCGTGAGCACGAGTGGGAGCACCCACATGGTTGCTGCGATCATGGGTCTCACCTCCTCGCGTGATGTCACGGCCTGTCGCACGCTATCAACCTCAGCCGAATGCTGTCCAAACGTTTTTCGGTCTGAAATCAAGATCTGCGCCATACTTACGTGAGACGCCAGGTCCTCTCTCCGACCGCCCTCTGTCCGGCGGGCGTCTCCCCCGTTACCCGGTCGTTTTCTGACGCACCGGACGCCTCCATTCCCGCCCCGGTGTTCATCGGCGCACCCCTAGCCCAGAACGGAGCGAACAACCATGAGTATCGACCGAATTACTACCGGCACAGAACGTTCGATCATCGAGAACATGCTCGACCACAACCGCGCGGCACTCATCGACACCGCACAAGGCCTGTCTGAGGCCGATGCCCGCCGCCGGCTCGTCACGTCGTTGACCACACCGATCTCTTTGATCAAGCACGCCGCGGCGGCGGAACGCATCTGGTTCCAACGCCTTTGGGCGGGACTCGATGAATCCGAATGCGACGGCTACTCCAACCGTGACGAGGGCACCTTCGCCGTCGCCGACGACGAGTCACTGGCCGATGTCATCACCGAGTTCGAGCGCGCCAGCCAGCGATCCCGTGAGATCGCCTCCCGCTTCGGCCTCGACGACACCACCGAGATGCCCCGCGAAGGGGTGGTCAGCATGCGATGGACCCTGCTCGCCATGATCCAGGAATTCGCCAGGCATGCGGGCCACGGCGACATCCTCCGCGAACAGATCGACCAGCCTGAGCGTCGCACCGAGGAAACGCCTTGACCTCAAGTGCGCTTGGGATCTTACGGTCGGGATATGACGACCCCACGGCCACATCTGAACAACCCCATCGCGGCCGGCACCCAGGCGGTGCGAGATCTGATCGATCATCTCCAGCGCGGCGGCGACACCGGAGACGCCGACGTGTACGACAGCATGTTCGCAGCCGACATCCTATGGGGAACACCAAAAGGCATGGTGCTCAAGGACTATTCGAATCTCAACCCGATCCATCGGCGGATGATGAGCGGTCCCCCCGTCGTGCCGGCATCGCGCTTCGAGCTTGCGCAGGTCACCTGTCCCGCACCAGGCCTGGTGGTGGCCCAGATTCGCCGCAGTGCGCTGGACGGCGGTTTCAGTGAGATGGCGATGTATGTCTTGGTGCAGCACGGCGACAAGTGGTGGGTGGCCGCAGCGCAGAACACGCCGGTCGTCGATGCCCTCCCACCGATCGTGGCTCCGCAATGACTGCGTGGCGGTCAGTCCAGACAGAACTCGTTGCCCTCGACGTCCTGCATAACAATGCACGACTCGTTGATGTCGTCGGCAGGCAGCAATCGCACACGCACCGCGCCGAGGGCGACCAGTCGCCGGCACTCGGCCTCGAGGGCCTCCAGGCGTTCTTCACCGAACAGTCCGGTACCCACCCGCACATCGAGGTGGACCCGGTTCTTGACCGCCTTCCCTTCGGGAACGCGTTGGAAGAACAATCGCGGGCCGACGCCTGAGGGATCCACGCACGCGAACATCGACCCTTGCCGGTCCGGCGGCAGGGTTGCATCGAAATCCGCCCATGTGTCAAACCCGGGCGGTGGCGGCGGCACGATATATCCCAACGTTTCGCACCAGAAGCGTGCGACACGCTCCGGATCTGCGCAGTCGAACGTGACTTGGAACTGCCTGACCGAGGTCATCGGCCGACCCTATCTCGGACGATCTAGTCCGGACCCTACCGTCCCGATGTTCTCCGGCTCCCACTGCCCGGATAACCCGGCGATGCACCAAAATCGCTGCTGAACATGCGTATCCGGAGCAGGCGGCCGGCCATCAGCTCGGAAAATCGTCACGCTGGATAGTTCCGGCGACCCGAGGGCGTTCTGCGGAACGACAGGTTAATTTCCCCAGCCCTCAGGAGGAGAACACATGAGCTTGGACAGCATTTCCCATCTTGGCAGCCAGGCTGTCGACGAGTTGGTTCCGTCGCGCTACGCGCAGCAGGTGGGCGACATCGAGGTGCTGGTGATCAGCGACGGAGTCTTGCCCATCACCGCCTCGACGTTGGCCACGAATGTAGAACCGGCCGAACTGGCAGGCTGGTTGGGCGACAATTTCCTGCCGCCCGAGGTGGTCGATTGGCCACTGAACGTGGTCGTCGTGCGCAGCGGCGATCGGACCATCCTCGTCGACGCCGGGTTGGGGCTGGAGTTCCCAGACTTCCCACGGGCCGGCAACACGGTCCAGCGACTCGAGGCGGCCGGTGTGGATCTGGCTTCCGTGACAGACGTGGTGCTCACCCACATGCACATGGACCACGTCGGCGGGTTGATCACCACGGGGCTCAAGGAACGCCTCTGTCCGGACCTGCGGGTTCACGCCGCGACCGCCGAGGCAGAGTTCTGGGAGGCGCCCGATTTCTCCCACACCGTCATGCCGCAGCCGATTCCGGATGTGCTTCGCCGGGTCGCGACGCAGTTCCTCGACGAATACCGGGGCCAGCTGAAGACATTCGAGACCGAGTACGAGGTGGCACCGGGCGTGCTCATCTCGCGCACCGGCGGTCACACCCCCGGCCACAGCGTGGTCCGTCTGGAATCGCGCGGCGAGAAGCTGACGTTCGCCGGCGACGCCGTATTCGCACCCGGATTCGATAATCCGGAGTGGCAGAACGGATTCGAACACGACCCCGAGGAGGCCGCTCGGGTCCGTATCCAGCTCTTGCGTGAGCTGGCGGCGACCGGCGAGTCGCTGGTGGCCACCCACCTGCCGTTCCCGTCCGTGTGCCACGTGGCCACCGCCGGTGACGTCTTCCGGTGCGTGCCGGCGGTCTGGGATTACTGAGGCCGTAGTGGTCGGCCGGCGGCCTCCGTGGAGGCCGCCGGCCTGTCCCGCGTCGCTGGAACAAGATCACTGGTACGCCTTCGTTTTTGACCTGCACGTCAAACTTCAGGCGGCATCGAAGTTTCTGTCAGCGAAGTACCGTTTTCGCTCCGCAATACCCGCCGAACTGCGAGCATGGGCGGTATCGGTTCGGTAACGGCAAACGCTGAGCCGACTCGTGTGAGTCTCGTGTGAAGGAGCGGCAGATGACGGCTTTCGAGATGCGAAACGTGCTGAGCAGAGCCATGGTGGGGGCAATCGCTGGAGTGTCCCTGTTGGGGGCGGGCCTTCCAGCGGCAGTGGTGTCCGTTGCCTCGGCAGTCCCCGGCGCAGCCGCGGCCCTTGAGCCGATGAGTCCGGATGATCCGGCGTGCGCGACCGAAGGGTGGAATCCGTCCTGCTTCGGCGGCATGTACGACCAGGTTCCGGATGACGGAATACCCGGGGACAACGCGGCAGAAGGCGGGATACCGGCCCCGGCGATGGTGCCGAATGTCGACGGGTCGATGAGCCCGCCCGGCACGCCAGGGGCGATCTAGTCGCGATCCTCACGACCGTCGTAAGGCCCATGCCGATGAGTTCGTCGGCGGACATACCCCTTATGGCCCCGCGGCGTCGGTGAAGAAATCTGGCCGGTCATCAGACGAGGACCGGTGGACAATGCACATGACAGTTCAGTCTTTTGTGAATACACGAATCGATGTACTGTCGGTCGAGTGGAGACTCTCACGCAGGTAGCGGTACTCGCGCGGTTCGGTCACGCCCTGTCGGATCAGACCCGATCGAAGATCCTGATTGCCCTGAAAGACTCCCCCGCATACCCGGCCGACCTGGCCGCCGCAGCAGGGGTATCCCGGCAGAGCATGTCCAATCACCTTGCTTGCCTGCGTGGTTGCGGATTGGTCGTGGCTGTTCCAGAAGGACGGCGCACCCGCTACGAGCTCGCCGACGCCAAGCTCGCCCATGCTTTGAACGACCTCCTGAATGTGGTGCTCGCCGCCGAATCTGAGCACTGCCCAGATGCCGCGGCCCAGGGGTGCTGCTGATGGCCTCTGGCCTCCGGCATCCCACCGTTGCGCTGACCCAGGCGCGACGCGCAGTGCTGCATCGGCGGATCCAACTGTTCGTCGCGGGCACCATCACCTACAACGTGGTCGAGGCGATCATCGCAATCGCCGAAGGTGCCAGGGTGTCCTCGACCGCGTTGATCGGCTTCGGACTCGATTCTGTGATCGAGGTGTCCTCGGCCGCCGCCGTCGCTTGGCAGTTCTCGGGACCGAACCCGGATGCCCGCGAAAAGACCGCATTGCGGATCATCGCGATGTCGTTTTTCGCCCTGGCCGGCTACGTCACCGTCGAATCAATCCGAGCGCTCACCGGAGCAGCCGAGGCACGGCACTCATCAATCGGCATCGCACTGACCGCGGCCAGCCTGATCGTCATGCCGTTATTGTCGTGGGCGCAACGCCGTGCCGGCCGTGAGCTCGGATCCCGGTCAGCGGTGGCCGATTCCAAACAGACGCTGCTGTGCACCTACCTATCCGCCGTGGTGCTCGCCGGCCTGGTCCTCAACAGCCTGTTCGGCTGGAGTTGGGCCGACCCGGTCGCCGCGCTGATCCTCGCCGGTGTGGCCATCAAGGAAGGGCGCCAAGCGTGGCGGGGCCAAACCTGCTGCGGTCCTGCCCGCCCCGATACCGACGCCGGAGGCGAAAGCTCTCACCCTTGCTGCAGTGACTGACCCGTTGAGGAGATGGTGACCATGGCCGTGACCGCACTGATTCTCTACCTGATATTCGGGGTGCTGGCATTCGGCTGGCGCAGCTGGATTCGGTACCGCCGGAGTGGATCGACCGGATTCCGGGGCATTCATGGAAAGCCCGGATCGCTGGAATGGTGGGCCGGCGTCGGATTCATCATGGCGATCATCGTCGGGGTCGCCGCGCCGGCGGCACAGCTGCTCGGATTCCTGACCCCGGTTGCCGCCCTACAGAATCCCTGGATTCAGGCGCTTGGGACGGTCCTGGCCGTCACCGGAATCGCCGCCACCCTGTATGCCCAGCTGGACATGGGTGAATCCTGGCGAATCGGAGTCGATCCCGGCGAGACGACCGCATTGGTGCGCCACGGGGTGTTCGGAACGGTGCGCAACCCGATCTTCACCGCCATGGTCGTCTTCGCCGGTGGCATCACCGTCATGACGCCCAATCCGATCGCGTTGTCTGCCTTCATCGTGCTGTGGGCCACGATCGAATTGCAGGTCCGGGCCGTCGAAGAGCCCTACCTGCGGCGCACCCATGGCGAGGCCTACGGGGACTATTGCGCTACCGTCGGGCGGTTCGTACCCGGCATCGGACGCACCGAGAATCCGGTCACACGTTGACGTCGAAGCCCAGATCGACATCGCAGGCCGCCTGCCCACCACGAATTCCCCAGTTCTCGACAGCGCTTTCCCGCAAGACGATCGTGACGTGATCAGGCGGGATGCCAAGTCCC